>NZ_JBFOKN010000002.1:0-922295 GCF_047246565.1 Microbacterium pasadenense
CCCATATCTCCCGGGCCCCGCCCGCGTCGGCTGGGTCAGTTGTGTATACGCCACCGGCCCGCGAGCGTGCGCTCGCCGAGGCCGCCGCCGCCAAGGCCGCGCCCGCCCTGCGTCGTGCGCGCGCACGCCGCCGGGTCCGGCTGGCGGCGACCATGCTCGGTGCGGCATCCGTCCTCGCCGCCGGATACGGCGGTGTGCTGGCGGTCACGACCGGCAGCTGGACGATCGTCGTCGCCGCAGCCGTGCTGTTCGTCGCGAGCCTCGGGATGCTGGGCCGCATGGACGCCGTCGCGCGACGCGCGGCATCCCGCGCGGTCGTCGAACCCGTCGTCCGCGTCGCAGGCGACCTGCAGGACGTCGAGCTCGCGTCGGACCGGGCCGAGTGGACGCCCCGCCGGCTGCCGCGGCCGCTCACGGCATCCGCCGGCTCCCGCGCCGCCGCCGTCCTGGACGGCGCCGCGGCGCAGGAGGCGCTCCGCCGTGCGGGCGTCGACGAGGCCATCCGCGAGCGTGCCGCACAGGTCGCACCGCCGTCGATCGACACCGCTCGCCGCACGCGCGCCGCCGAGGTCGCGTTCGCCGGCCCCGTCGACGATGCGCACATCGAAGCGCACGTCCGCCGGCTGCTGGAGCGTCGCGCCGTGGGGGAGTGACGCCCGCCCCTGTGCATGCCCGACCTTCCGGTCATGGTAATGTTGAGGCTCTTGGGCCTGTGGCGCAGTTGGTAGCGCGCTTCGTTCGCAATGAAGAGGTCAGGGGTTCGAATCCCCTCAGGTCCACGACGAGAATGCCCCCGCCGGTCGGGGGCATTCTCGCGTTTCCGGAGGTGTTCGGTTTCGGTCGGTCTGCACCGGTGACGGGCTCGGCGGCGGGTGTCTGCAGGGGTGTCGGTCTGTCTGCTTCGTGTGCACGTGCGGCGGCCTGAACCGCGGTTTGTCCCCGCAGGTGGCGGTCTCGGCGACGTGCGTCGGGGGTCGTGGGACTGCACCAGTCGCGGGCGCCGGTCGCAGGCGCCTGCGGCGTTCTGAGCCACAGTCTGTCTCCACATGTGGCGGCCTCGGCGACGTCCGTCTCGGGGTGTGGATAACTGTCGGATCGGCCGGTGGGATGTCGGAGGCCCTCACCAGAATGGGGGTATGAGCACCCCGTCCGGACCCGCTTCGCCCGGCGCGTATGTCGCGTCGTTGGCGGGGATCGTCGCGGACGTCGAGGCCGTGAGCCGCGAGGTGGCGGCGGCTCAGATCCGCGAGCTGCGGGTCCTCGCTCGGGCCGGTCAGCTCGCCGAGGAGCAGGCGGTCGGCAGTGGGTCTCGGGTGCGAGTGCACGACATGGCGCTGCGGTCGATCGCGGCGGAGGTCGGTGGGGTCATGCGCACCACCGACCGGACCGTGCAGCGCCGGATCGACGAGGCCCGCACCATCGTGGAAGGCTACCCCGCTGCGCTGGGCGCGTGGGAGGCGGGGCGGATCACCCGCGGTCACGTGCTGGTCATCGTGGACACCGGCGGCGTCGTGCCCGTCGAGCTGCGACCCGAGTTCGAGGCCGCCGCGATCAGCCGCTGCGAACAGGACACCCCGAACCGGGTGCGCGCGGAGCTCGAGATCCTCGCGCAACGGCTGCATCCGCGCTCCTTCACGGAACGGCACGAGGAAGCGGCCGCCAAGCGGTGTGTGAGGTTGATGCCCGGGCGTGACGGGATGTCGGACCTGATCGCGACGCTCCCCACGGTGATCGCGGAGGGCATCCACGACCGGTTGACGCAGCAGGCTCGCGCGATCGTCGACACCCGCACCGAACGGGCAGCGACAGCTGCCGACCGCCGCGCGGCCGAGCGGGGAGGAACCGGCGCTTTCGGGAACGGTGACGGTGCGACAGGCAGTGCACTCGGCGACGGCACGACGAACGCCGCGGACGCCGTGGACGTGGTGGCAACTGACAAGCGCCCGATCGACCAGGTCCGGGCCGACGTGTTCGCCGACCTGCTGCTCGCCGGGACACCCGCCCTCGACGACACGATCGACACCAGCGCGGGTCCGCTCGGCGCGATCCGCGCCCGCGTCCAGATCGTGCTGCCCGCCTCCTGCCTCGACGGCACCGGTCAGGCACCCGTGGACCTGATGGGACGATCACCCATCGACGCGGCAACCGCCCGGACCCTCGCCGGATCGGTCGGGATCTGGGAGCGGATGTTCACCGACCCGGTCACCGGCACCACCGTCGCCGTCGACTCGTACCGGGTTCCGCTGCCGATGCGCCGGTACCTGCAGGCGAGGGACCAGCACTGCCGGTTCCCCGGCTGCCGGGTGCCCGCGATCCGCTGCGAGATCGACCACACCCACGACCACGCCCTCGGCGGCAGAACCGAACTCCGAAACCTCGCCCACCTGTGTCAACGGCACCATTCCATGAAGCAGTTCACCGCCTGGCGGGTCCGACAACTCCAGGGTGGCGTCCTGGAATGGACCTCACCCGCCGGCAGGACCTACCGCGAAGACGCACCCACCCCCGCCGTCGCCTTCACACCTGCCACCGGGCCCGACACCACCGACCGCACCGACACCCCACCGTTCTGATCCGCCGTCTTGACCCGCCGTGGCGCGGCAAGAGTTCTGAGGCCGCGGGGTCCCCGTGCGATCCGTCACCGGCCGCGCGGTGAGCTGCTCATCGGTGTGGACGACGTGATCACCGGGGCGGATGAACTCCGGGGCCGGCAATGACACCGGCTCGTCAGGCCGGCAGGCTGACCGCTGAACGCGCGGCCTCGATCTCCTCGGCGCATCGCTCCGGCGTCCAGCCGAGCTCTGTCGCCGCGACATCCGCGGCCGCGGTGAGCACATCGTCGCCCGGATGACCGCGGCGGCCGATGCCGGTCCGGTTCATGAGGATGTCCGTCAGATGCACGACCGCCTCGTGGCGTGCGGCGAACGCGACCTGCGCCAGGATCTCGCCATCGTCCGTCGCGGATTCCGCGAGGCGCGGATCGGCCAGCGTCAACCCGCGGAGCACCCCGGCATCCGTCCCGTACATCTTCTCGATCAGCGTCGCACGCGACGTGTCGGCGATGTCGGCCGCATCCAGCGGAACGTGCGCGGTGCGGCTCGACGCGACGATGCGTCCGATCTTCGCGCCCAGGACCGCGACGACCTTCTCGGCGAACGACCGCGCCGTCGTGTACTTGCCGCCGGTGGCCGAAACGAGCCCGTGCAGACCGTGCCCCGCGTGATCGGTCAGCTCCGACGCGCGCGACGCGCGATACGTGTCAGGCCCCGCCCCCGCCGCGAGCGGACGCAGCCCGCCGTAGGCGGCCACGACATCCGAGCGGGTCACCTCGACCGGCAGGCTCCCCGTCGCGTTGACGTCGGCCAGGAACCGGTCGATCGCCGCTCCGGTCAGCCGCCACTCGTCCACGCCACCAAAGTACGGCGTCTCGGTGGGGCCGATCAGCGTCCGACCGCGCCACGGCGCGAAACTGAAGTGCCCGCCCGACGTCACCGTCAGCACCATCGTCTCCGTCAGCGGCTTCGTCACCAGATAGATGCCCTCCGACCTCACGCGAGGCGCCGCGGCGGCCGCAGCCGCTGTCCCCGCCTGCGCCGCCAGGACCTCGTGCGCCCACGGGCCGCTCGCATTCACCGTCACCTGCGCGCGGACATCCGTCTCCGCGCCCGACACGAGATCGGTCACCCGCGCGCCGACGACCTGGCCGCGTCGCACAAGGACCTCATCCGCCCGCACATAATTCGCCACGCGGGCACCGTGCGCCACCGCCGACCGCAGGAAGGCCAGCGTCAGCCGCTCCGGGGACAGCATCATCGCGTCCGAGAACAGGATGCCGCTGTCCAGATGTCCGAGTCCCCGCTCGGCCAGCTCGGATCGCGACAGCGACCGGTGGCGTGGGATCCGGTGTGAGGCGCGGACCCGGTTCCGATCGAACGAGAGCGCGTCGTACGCCAGCAGCCCGGCGCGCTCCACGAGCCCCGGATCGGGCAGCACCATCGCGATCGGCGCGACCAGCCCCGGCGCGATCCGCGACAGCGTCCGGCGCTCGGCCAGCGACTCCCGGACCAGGCCGACCTCGAGATTCTTCAGGTAGCGCAGTCCGCCGTGGATGAGCTTCCCGGTCGCAGCGGAGGTCGCCGCGCCGAAGTCCGACTTCTCCACCAGGAGCACCGACAGGCCCCGGCTCGCCGCCTCATACGCGATGGCGGCGCCCGTGATGCCGCCGCCCACGATGAGGACGTCGACCACGCCGGCATCCGTCAGCGGATCGCGTCGGATCGTGGTGGTCATCCGGTGCCCTCGTCGACCATCCGCCGAAGGCCGTCTCGGATGCCCGCGAGCAGCCCCTCGCGCTCGCTCGGGATGTCCAGCATTCCGAGTCGCAGCACCCGCGCGGCGGTCATCCACCGGTCGACGGCGTCATCGGCCATGCCGGTGATCGACTGATACTCGCGCAGGTACAGCCGGCCCATCGTGGACCGGGCTGCGCCGTACACCGCGCGCTGGACGGCCGAGGCTCCCGGGAAGAGCTCCGCCTCGGTGAACAGCAGCCGCGTCATCGCCACGTCGGCGGCGGGATCGCCGATCGCGGTGGACTGCCAGTCGATGGTGGCGTAGCCGCCGCCGTGCTGGAACACGTTGAGGGGGTGGTAGTCCAGGTGCAGCGGACGGTCACCGGCGGGCAGGGATGCCAGGTGGTCGAGCAGGAGCGTCTTCTCCACCGGCGAGAGGCCCGCGAGTGCCGCCGTGTGCACCTGATCGGCCGCGATCACGCGCACGTCGGGGAACGCGTCGGTGCGCGCGCGGTGGATGCGCGCGTGCTCCGCGGCGAGCGCCCGCGCGACCCGCGGCATCCGGAAGACGTTGCGCTCGGCGACGGTCGTCAGGGCCACGCCGTCGAGGCGGTCGAAGGCGACGACCCTCGCGTCGTCGATGCGGACACGGCCGTGGCAGCGGATCGGCGTCAGCGCGAGGTCGTACGCCGTCTGCGCGTCGGCGACCTCGCGGTCGATCGCGGCATCCGACCAGGAGTCGTGGTACTTCTTGCCCACCCGGCCGCGCGTCAGTTCGAACACGTCGGCCGACCGCCCGTGGGCGACCAGGTCGCCGAGCCGCGCGGTCACGCCGACACCCGCTTCGGGCTGCCGTAGTCGAGACGCGCCGCGTGCGCGACGACCTCCCGCTGCTGCGCGGCGTCGAGGGAGCGCGGCTCACCCGCCGTGCTCGCGCGGCAGTACAGATCGGCCAGCCATTCGACCAGCAGCGCGTTGTCGACCGCGTCCTGCAGGGTCGCGCCGAGCGCGACCGCCCCGTGATTGGCCATGAGGGCGGCGAGCCGGCCCTCCAGAGCCAGCCCGACCGCGTCGGCGAGGGCGGCGGTGCCGAAGGCGGCGAACGGGGCCACCCGCAGCGACCCGCCCAGCAGCAGCTGCTGGTAGTGGATCACCGGGAGCTCGTCGAGCACGAGCGACAGGGCGGTCGCTGCCGGCGCGTGCGTATGGACGACGGCGCCCACCCGCTCGGGCGACGCGTCGCGCAGGATGCCGAGGTGCAAGGCGAGCTCGGACGTCGGAGCGTAGTCCCCCTCGACCACGGTGCCGTCGAGATCGACGACGGTCACGTCGGCGGCGGTCGCCTCGGCGAGGACGATCCCGGTCGCGGTCACGGCGACGACGTCCCCGGACCGGGCACTGACGTTGCCGGCCGTCCCGATGACCAGGCCATGGGCGGCGAGCGATCGGGATGCGGCGGCGACGGCCTCCCGCAGGGGAGCAGCGGCGGAGGGCGGCGTCATGGTGCTAGCGTTGCGGTCCGAGCTAACCAAAGTCAAGTTTGATTCTATGGACGAGCATTCCGAACCCGAGGCGACCGACTGGTCCCGGCTGTCGCTGCGCCGCACGCCGACCCAGAGTCGGTCGCGCGACAAGGTCTCGCGCGCCATCCGCGCCGCAGAGGACCTCGTCCGACGCGAAGGCGTCGAGGCGATCAGCCTGCCCCGCGTCGCCGCGGAGGCCGGCGTCAGCGTCGGTGCGCTGTACCAGTACCTGCCCGACCGCGACGCGATCACCCGCGCCATCGTCGCGCGCTACCACGGCCGCCTCGAGGACCTCCTCGACGTCGTGATCGACGAGATGCGCGCGGCGCCCGACGGCCCGGATCCCGTCGGACGCGTCATATCCGCCGTCGCGGAGATCTACCGGGACGAAGAGCTCGCCCGTCGCCTCGGCGCCGCGGCGCCGGCCTCCGCCGAGGCGACGGCCGCCCGGCGCGCGCACAAGCAGCGCATGGCCGAGAAGATCCAGGTGCTCCTCGAGATCGTGGGCCTTCTCGACGGGATGGCCGCCGCGCAGGCGGCGAGCGTCGCGCGGGTCGCGTTCACGGCATCCGACGCCGTCCTCCACGAGGCGTTCGCCGCGCCCGAACCGGAGCGTCCGATGATGCTCGCCGAGTTGCAGCGGATGCTGCGCGCCTCGTTCGACGCCCCCGCCTAGACCGGCATCGGCTCGCGTGCGCCGCCGGCCAGCCGCTCCGCCGCGAAGGCCTCCGCGGCGTCGAGGGGCGTGACACCGCGCGCGGCGGCGGCGTCGAACAGCCGGCGCACCGTGTCGCCGATGCCGTCCAGGCGCGCGGCGATCTCGTCCCGGTGACCCGGGTGTCGCGCCTCGGCGTCGAGGTAGATGACGCCTCCCGCGTTCGCGACGAAATCGGGCGCGTAGAGGATGCCGCGCCCCGCGAGGCGGTCTGCGCCGGACCGGTCGGCCAGAGGATTGTTCGCCGGACCGCAGACGGCTCTCGCCGCGAGGGCGTCGATGACCTCGTCGGTGAGGATGCCGCCGATGCCCGCCGGGACGAAGACGTCCGCCGGGACCAGGTGCTCCGTCCCCGGCTCGACCCACGTCGCTCCGAGGTCGATCGCGAGGCCCTGCTTCGCCGGGTTCACATCGGTGACCGTCAGGACGGCGCCCTCCGTCGACAGGCGCACGGCGAGGCGACTGCCCACCTGGCCGAGCCCCGAGATCGTGACGCGACGCCCGGTCATCTCGGGCGAGCCGGTGATGCGCTCGAGGGTTGCCCGCAGAGCCGCATAGACTCCGCGGCTCGTGGGCCCTGCGGGCTCCCCGGAACCGCCGACCGAGTCGGGCAGGCCGACCACGTGCGGCGTGCGCTCGCTGACGACGAGCATGTCCTCGGTCGTGGATCCGACGTCCTCCGCCGTCCGGTACCGGCCGTCGAAGCGGTCGACCGCGTCGCCGAGGTCGAGGAACGCGGCTCGGCGACGGTCGGCGTCGAGCGTCTCGTCCTTGCCGAGCGCGAGGACGGCCTTGCCGCCACCGGCATCCAATCCCGCCGTCGCGTTCTTCAGCGTCATCGCCGCCGACAGGCGCAGGGCGTCGCCGGTCCCGTCGGACCAGTGCGGATAGCGCCACAGTCGCGCGCCGCCCAAGGCGGGGCCGAGCGCCGACGAGTGGAGCGCGACGGTGATGACGAGACCGCTGCGGCGTCCCCTCATCACCTCCACGCGCTCGTGGGTGAAATCAGGGAGGGGCAGGGAGTGCGTCATCGCGTTCCTTCGTCGACGGGCCTTGTGGGCGCTGCGGTACGGATGCCGCCTCGTTGTGGCATCCGTCATCATTGTGCCTCGGTCTGCGCCGTCCGCCTAGGCTGACGCCATGAGAACCGAGCGCTACTCCCACGGCCACCACGAGAGCGTCCTGCGGGCGCACACCTGGCGGACGGCGGAGAACTCGGTCGGCTACCTGCTGCCGCACCTCGCGCCGGGGCTGTCGCTGCTCGACATCGGCTGCGGGCCGGGCACCATCACGACCGATCTGGCCCGGCGACTCGATCCCGGGCACGTCGTCGGCGTCGATTCGTCCGACCAGGTCATCGCGCAGGCGCAGGCCCACGCGCTCGGAGAAGGCGTGCACAACGTCAGCTTCCGGACCGCCGACGCGTACGCCCTGGACGCCGCCGACGGCGAGTTCGACATCGTCCACACGCACCAGCTGCTGCAGCACCTGGGGCGTCCCGTCGACGCGCTGCGGGAGTTCCGCCGCGTCGCCGGCCCGGACGGGCTCGTCGCGGCGCGGGAGGTCGACTACGCCGGCGCGATCATCCATCCGCACATCCCGGCCCTCGACGAGTGGCTCGACGTCCTGCTGCGGGTGGGGCGTAACAATGCCGGCGAGCCGGCGGCCGGTCGGCGCCTCAAGCAGTGGGCCCGCGAGGCGGGTTTCACCGACATCACGGTGAGTGCGTCGACGTGGCTCTTCGAGACCGACGAGCAGCGCGCCTGGTGGGGCGGCTCGTGGGCGGACCGCGCGCTGCACTCCTCCTACGCCGATCACGCCCTCGAGCAGGGTGTCGCCGACCGCGCGACGCTGGAGCGCATCTCCGCGGGCTGGCGCGAGTGGGCCGAGGCACCCGACGGCTGGTTCCTCATGCCGCACGGCGAGATCCTGGCACGGGGCTGATGGCGGACTCGCTCCCTCCCCGCAGCCGCGTGGTGGCGGACGCCCTCCGCGCCGCCGGCATCCGGGGCGAGATCGTCGTGCTGCCCGACGCCGCCTCGACCGCGGTCCTCGCCGCGCAGGCGCTCGGCGTCGAGGTGGGCGCCATCGCCAACAGCCTCGTCTTCCAGTGCGACGGCACGCCGCTGCTCGTGATGACGAGCGGTGCTCACCGCGTCGACACCGCGGCGCTCGCCGCCCGGATCGGCCGCGGCACGATCTCGCGTGCGAGCGCCGAGCAGGTTCGGGATGCCACCGGCCAGGCCATCGGCGGGGTCGCGCCCACCGGCCACCCGGCGCCGCTGCAGACCCTCGTCGACGAGCACCTCGCGACGTACCCCGAGATCTGGGCGGCCGGCGGGACGCCGCACACCGTCTTCCCGATGACGTTCGACGAGCTCGTCCGGCTCACCGGCGGAACGGTCGTCGCGGTCGACTGAGCGGGCGGGTGATCGCCCTCACCGGTGGATGAGCCGGCGCCAGTTCTCGGGCACCCGGCCGACCGGACCGGGAGACGGCTGGTCCTCGGGCCTGCTCGCGGGCGGCGCGAGCGGCGGGCCGTCGACGACCGCGCCGTCGACGTAGTCCCAGTACCAGTCCTCACCCGGCTCGAACGACCGGATGAACCGGTGACCCGTCTGCCGGTAATGGGCCGTCGCGTGCTGCCCGGGCGACGTGTCGCAGCACCCGATGTGCCCGCACGCGGCGCAGCGGCGCAGGTGCACCCAGAAGCCGCCGGCCGCGTCGCACTCGGCGCATCCCGTGCCCGACGGCGCCACCGCGGGATCGATGTCAGGGGTCATGCTGTCCTCCTCAGAACGCCAGGGCGCGATGGACGGATGCCACGGCGCTCGATCCCTCGCCGACCGCCGCGGCGACGCGCTTCATCGAGCCGCGTCGCACATCGCCCGCGGCGAACACGCGCGGCGCGGAGGTCTCGAACGGGAGCGGCTCGCGGCCGAGCGTCTGCCAGGACGCGACGGACTGCACGGCGACGTCGGTGCCGGTGCGGACGAAGCCCTCGGGGTCGCGGTCGATCGCAGGCAGCCACGACGTGGCGGGGTCGGCGCCGATGAAGCAGAAGAGCCCGCGGGCGTCGACGTCGCCCGCGCTGTCGATCCGGACCGACTCGAGTGTCGAGTCGCCGTCCAGACCGACGATGTGGGACCCGGTGTGCACGCGCACGCGCGGGTCCTCGGCGAGCCGGTCGGCGAGATAGCTCGACATCCGCGCGCGCAGGTCGTCGCCGCGGACGACCAGGTGCACCGGCGACCCGTGCGCGGCGAGGTAGAGCGCCGCCTGGCCCGCCGAGTTCGCCCCGCCGACCACGACGACGGGCTTCCCCTGCACCTGGCGGAGCTCGAGCGGCGTCGCGGCGTAGTAGACGCCGGAGCGCTCGAAGTCCTCCCACCGCTCCAGGTCGAGGCGCCGATAGGCGGCGCCGGAGGTCACGATGGCGCTGCGTGCGCGGATGATGCGCCCGTCCGACAGGGCGACGTCCAGCAGATCGGGTCCCACCTGGGTCAGCCCCACCGCTTCGCACGGCGCGTACACGCGGACGCCGAACTTCAGCGCCTGCAGCACGGCCTGCCCGATGAGGTCCCCGCCGCTCACCCCGAACGGAAAGCCCAGGAAGTTCTCGATGCGCGACGTCGACGCCGCCTGGCCGCCCGGGGCGACGGCATCCAGCAGGACCGTGCTGAGTCCCTCCGACGCACCGTAGATCGCGGCGGCGAGACCCGCCGGGCCGCCTCCGACGACGACCAGGTCGACGACCTCGTCGGCCTGCGACTGGTAGCTCAGGCCGAGGTGCTCGGCGATGACGCCGGGTGTCGCCCGGGGGATCGGCTCGCCCTGGATGAACGCGACCGGCAGGTCGTCGCGGGTGAGGCCGTGCGTGTTCAGCACCTCGATGTCGCCGGGCGGCAGCGCGATCGCCGCGTGGACGAGGTCGATCCGCTCCGCGAAGCGGCGGAGCGCGAGGAAGTCGCTCGACTCGGTCGTCCCCACGAACTTCAGCGTCATGGCGGCGGGACCGGTGCGCAGCGACTCCCGGCGCGCCCACAGCGCGTGCAGGATGATGTCGCAGAGCTCGTCGTCCTCGCTCATCAGCTCGCGGAGGCCGTCACGGGTGACGCGGTGCACGCGGCCGGCCTTCGTCACGCGAGCCGAGAGGAACGCGCTCTGCCCGTTGAGGATGCCGAGCTCGCCGGCGAACTCGCCGGCCCCGACCGTGGTGATGACGGCTTCGCCGATCCAGCGCAGCGCGTCGCGGACGATCTCGATCTCGCCGGACTCGACCGCGATCAGGTCGTACCCGCCCTGGCCGCTGCGGAACACGTAGTCGCCGGGTTCGACGTCCTCGGGTGTGCCCGCGGCGACGAGCCGCGCCCAGTGCCCGTCCGTGAAGGTGGGGGTCATCACCGCGTCCATGTGGGGGCGCCTTCCGTGTCGGTCTGCAGGGCGCGGATCAGCGATCGCGCGTCGTACGGCCCGGTGTGCCGGCGGCCGTTGATGAAGAACGTGGGCACCGAGGTGATGTCCATCGCCTCCGCGTCGAACATGTCGTCGCGCACGCGGGTCGCCACGCCCGGCGAGACGAGGTCGCGCTCGAACCGCGGCACATCGAGCCCGAGCCTCTCGGCGAGACGCACGATGTCGGAGGGGAGCTGGTTGTCCTGATCGGCGAACAGTCCCCGCTCGAACTCGAAGAACCGGCCCTGTCGCGCGGCGGCCTCGGAGGCTTCCGCTCCGGCGAGGGCGTTGGGATGCTGCTGCGTGAGCGGCGCGTGCCGCCAGACGTACCGGAGGTCGGGCCCCACCTCCGCCATGACCTCCTGGATCGACCCGGACGCCTTCAGGCAGAACCCGCACTGGAAGTCGCCGTACTCGACGATGGTGTAGCGCGCGTCCTCGGGGCCGTAGATGTGGTCGCGGTCGGGGTCGACGGGACGAACGAGCGTCTGGCCCACCTCGTCGTCGGTGCTCCGGGCATCCGAGATGCGGAACAGGACCGCTCCGAGCGCGAAGGCGAGCACGGAGGCTCCCAGCACCCCCACCCGCGCCTCGTTCTGCGCGCCCGGGTCGTCGATGGCGAGGTCGATGATGAAGAGCGAGATCGTGAACCCGATCCCCGCGAGGGCGGAGCCGCCGGCGATGCGGTCGAGGCCGAGCCCGGGGCCGAACTCGCCGATGCGGAGGGCGCGGAGGATGCCGGTGGACCCCCAGATGCCGAGCATCTTGCCGGCCACGAGGCCGACGACGATCCCCCAGGTGAGCGGCGACTGCGCGGCCGCGGCGAGGATCTCGGGGCTGAGGGCGACGCCGGCGTTCGCCAGGGCGAACAGCGGCAGGATGACGTAGGCGACGTACGGCGCGTAGGCGCTCTGCAGCCGCTCGTTGATGGAGATCGATTCGCGCAGGCTGTTCGCGGCGGCGCGGGCGTACTCGGTGCTGGGGGACTGCCGGAACGTGCGGGCGAGTTCCAGGGCGTGTTCGACGTCGCGCCGGTCGGGGCGGTACACCGGGACCAGCAGCGCGATCGCGACGCCCGCGAGCGTCGGGTGCACCCCCGAGGCGAGGAACGCGAGCCACACCACGACGGCCAGGGTCGCGTAGATGGGCCCGCGGCCGCCCCGCAGGTACCGCACGAGGTAGATGGCGACGAGCCCCACCGCCGCGATGAGCAGCGGCATCGGGGTGAAGTCCTCGGTGTACACGAGCGCGATGATGCTGAGCGCGCCGATGTCGTCGACGACGGCGAGGGCCAGCAGGAAGACCCGGAGGCGGCCGGATCCACGCGGACCGATGAGGGCCAGTGCGCCGACGAGGAACGCGGTGTCCGTCGAGATGACCACGCCCCATGCCGCCGCGTGCCCGGACGGCGCGGCGACGAGGACGAAGAGGAGGGCGGGCAGGGCGAGTCCCGCGACGGCCGCGACCACCGGGACCACGGCGCGGGACCAGCTGGTCAGCTCGCCGATCGCGAACTCGCGGCGCACCTCGAGCCCGACCGTGAAGAAGAAGATCGCCATGAGCGCGTCGTTGACGAGCGCGTGCAGGGTGAAGTCGAGCTGCAGGTCACCGACGCCGACGGTGAGGTGCGTCTCCCAGAATCCGGAGTACGTGCCGGCGGAGACGTTCGCCCACACGATCGCCGCGGCGGTGGAGAGCAGGAGCAGCAGCGCTCCGATGCGGGTCCGGCCCATAGTGCTGATGTGATCCGCGATCGATGCGAGTCGCCGTCGTGTCATCCGTCCTCCGAGCACTCATGCCGGGTGTCAGTCTCCACCCCCGCGGGAGAACCGTCCAGAGGCGTCAGCCGGGAGATCTCGCGATGTGGGCGCAGACGACCGCTGCCGCCGCCGACCAGGCCTGCGGCCGGCAGGCGGCGGGATACGGCGCCGGCGCGACGACGTCGCCCGCGGCGTCGCCGGCGTGCAGCTCCGGCATGCGGTACGCGAACGCCTCCGCGGCGGCGAGCATCCCCTCGACCAGGACGGATGCCTGGCGGTGCAGCCCCGCCCGCGCCATGCCGTGGGCGACGATAGCGGTGTCGTGCGCCCACACGCTGCCGCCGTGGTAGCTGAGCGGCCAGTATCCGCCGGCAGCCGTCGACATCGTGCGCAGGCCGAAGCCCGAGGACATCGACGCACCGGTGAGCAGGTCGGCGACGCCCGCCTCCTCCTCCGGATCGAGGATGCCGGTGCCGATCAGGTGGCCCGCGTTGGAGGTCAGGGTGTCGACGGCACGGCCGTCGCGGTCGAGCGCGATCGCGGGGTAGCGGCCTTCCGGCGTCTCGACCCAGAACCGCTCCCGGAAGCGCCGGCGCAGGCCGTCGGCCCAGGCGCGGAGGGCGTCGCCGCCCGCCTCGCCCAGCGTGTCGAGCAGGTCGGCGGCGCTCCGGACGGCCTCGAACGCGTAGCCCTGCACCTCCGACAGTGCGATCGGCCCTGCCGCGAGCGTGCCGTCGCGCCACTGGATCGAGTCGCCGGAGTCCTTCCAGCCCTGGTTCGAGAGCCCGTGCCCGGTCTCGTCCACGTAGTCGAGGAAGCCGTCCGCACCGGCGCTCGTCACGATCCACTCCAGCGCGGCTCGGAGGGCGGGCAGCAGCGCCCGCGTCTCGTCCTCGGGCATCCCGTGGGCATGCGCCTCGGTGAGCAGCGTGACCCACAGCGGCGTCGCGTCGACGGTGCCGTAGTACAGCGGGGGGAGGGTGATGGCCTCGCCCGGCATCGCCAGCGTGCCGGCGCGCAGCTCGTGCGCGATCTTGCCGGGCTGCTCCGCCGTCGTGGGATCGGTCGTCGTGCCCTGCAGGCGGGCGAGGACCCGAAGTGTGGATGCCGCCATGCCCGGATCGACGGGGAGCAGCATCCGCGCCGTCCACAGCGAGTCGCGGCCGAAGAGGGTGAAGAACCAGGGCGCGCCGGCGGCGAAGAACTCGTCGGGCGAGTCGGGCAGGGTGAGTCGCAGCGCCTCGAGGTCGTCGAGCGCATGCGCGAGCCAGCGCTGCAGCCGGCGGTCCGCGACCTCGATCACCCCCGCGCTCCAGCCGACCCGGCGGTCCGTGCCGCGGACGACGAGCGACGGGTCGTCGAACTCGGCGGTCCAGCTCGCCGTCGCGGTGCCCCGCGGCGGGCATTCCAGCCTCCACGTGACGGTGACGACGCCGCTCGTGTCGGCGATCTCGGCGCCCGCCGCGTGGACGCGCATGGTCGCGCCCCCCGCCGAGACCACCGCCGTCCCATCCGAGATCCTGCGCTCCGTCGGCGCGGCCACCGGGACGCCGGCCTTGACCTCCTGCAGCGGCGTCGCGTCCGCTTCGATCGCGAGGCTCAGCAGGAGGGACACCGGCTCGTCGAGGTGCGACCGGACGACGAGGTCCTCGCCCAGCCGGCCGTCCGCGACCCGCCGGACCCGGGTCAGCCGGACCTTCGGGTCGGGCGAGCGGTCGTCCACCGCCCGCAGCAGGGCCTCGAACCGGACCTCGGATGCCGACACCACCGACACCGCGATCGTCTCGGGCGCCGCGTCCGCGGCATCCGCGCCGTACCGGAGCCGCGTCGCGCGGATGAAGCGGGTGTCGCCGTGGAAGACGCCGTGGATGGGCTGGCCGCCCAGGTCGCCGCCCCGCCCCGACCACACCTGGGTGGGGGCGCGGAGTGCGACGACCGCGTCGGACAGGAAGGGCTGGAGGCCGTGGGTCATCCCTTGACTGCTCCTTCGGAGGTGTTCATGATCCGCTTCTGGAAGATGAAGAAGACGGCGGCGACGGGGATCGTCATGAGCGCTGCGGCGGCGAGCTTGAGCGGGTACTGCGTCCCCTGACTGAGCTGACCCGACGAGAGACTCGCCACGCCCTTCGTGAGGGTCGTCAGCTCGGGTGACTGCACCGACACGATGAAGTGCGTCAGCTCGTTCCATGATCCCTGGAACGACAGGATCACGATCGTGACGAGCGCCGGTCGCGCCATCGGCAGGACGACGGACCAGAAGACGCGGAAGGTCCCCGCCCCGTCGATGCGCGCCTGCTCCTCGACCGATGGGGGGATCGACTCGAAGAAGTTCTTCATGATGAACACGCCCGCCGCGTCGACGAGCAGCGGCAGCACCATCCCCGCGTAGGAGTCGTACATGCCGAGCTGGTTGAGCACGAGGAAGCGGGGGATCAGGAGCACGACCGAGGGCACCGCCATGACCGCGATGACGAGGGCGAAGATCACGCCCCGGCCGCGGAAGTGCAGCCGGGCGAGGGCGTAGCCCGCGAGGGAGACGAAGAACACCCGGCCGAAGGTCACGAGGATCGTCACGATCGCCGAGTTCGCGAACCACAGCGGGAAGTCGCTGTTGAGGAAGAGGCGCTCGTAGGCGGCGAACGTGACCGTCTGGGGCAGCAGCGAGATGGGGTCGGATGCCGCCTCCTGCTCGCTCTTGAACGACGTCGCCACCTGCACGAGGAAGGGATAGACGTACACGATCGTGAGCAGGGCGAGCATCGCGTAGAGCAGGACCTGGCCGACGACGGGGGAGCGCGTCACCCGCCGTCGGCCGGGCGGCGCGTCGAGGGGCCGCTCGGTGAGCGTGGCGGCGCGGGCGAGCGTGCGATCGCTCATGCGGTGTCCCCGTTCTTCTGGGCGCGCGTCTGGTACCGGCGGATGCGGCGGCGCGAGACGGGCCGCTCGCGCAGCAGCCAGCGCTGGAGGAGCGTGAAGGCGATGATGATGACGAAGAGGATGAAGGCGATCGCGGCTCCGGTGCCCCAGTCCTGGTTGCCGAACGCCGACGTGTACGACAGGTACGCGGGCGTGACCGTCGTCTTCGCCGGTCCGCCGTCGGTGCCCGTGTAGATCTGGTCGAACACCTGCCAGCAGCCGATGAGGCCCAGGGTGATCACGGTGAACAGTGTCGGCCGCAGCTGCGGGAGGGTGATGCGCCAGAAGCGCTGCCAGCCGCTCGCGCCGTCCATCATCCCGGCCTCGGTGAGCTCGTAGCCGACGTTCTGCAGCGCCGCGATGAACAGCAGCATGAAGGTTCCGCTCGTCGTGAAGACGGCCATCAGGATCAGGGCGGTCATGGCGACGGACGGGCCGGCGAGCCACTCCCAGCCCGAGATGCCGAGGAACCCCGGCTCCGCGAGGCCGGCGGGGGCGGCGTCGACGCCGACGGCGCCGAGCCCGAGGTGCACGATGCCGCGCGGATCGGCGAACCAGTTCGGGCCCTCTCCGCCGGTGATCGCGGCGATGAGGGCGTTGACGGGGCCGGACGCCGAGAAGAGGAAGATCCACAGCACCGTGATCGCGACGGAGCTCGTGACCGACGGGAAGTAGAACGCCGTGCGGAAGAAGCCGCGGGCACGCAGCATCCGCCGGCTGACGAACACGGCGAGCGCTAGCGACAGCGCGGTCTGCAGCGGGACCACGAGCACGACGTACCACGCGTTGTTGCGCAGCGCCGTGCCGAAGTCGCGACTGCGGAGCCCCTGGCCGCTCGTGAGCTCGGCGTAGTTGTCGAAGCCGATGAAGGCGACGTCCGACGACAGCGGACTGCCGCGGCCGCTCCAGTCCGAGAAGCTGACCCACAGCGCCATGAGCACGGGCAGGAACAGGAACACGCCGAGGATGACGACGACGGGGGCGACGAACAGCCACCCGGCGGCCCCCTCGCCGCGACGGAGGCCACCGGTGCGGTCGTCGCGGCGAGGGCGCGTTCGGGATGCCCGGTCGGTGGAGACGGGCGCGGTCATGTCAGCCGACGATCGCCTCGAGGTTCGACTGCACCGTCTGCAGGATGGCCGCCGGGTCGCCGTCCTTCAGCGACGGGATCTGTGCGTTGAAATCGGCGAACACGTCCGACACGCCGTCGTTGGTCGGGACGCCCTGGGCGTAGTCGGCTCCGGCGAGGAAGGCCTCGAGGTCGGGGTTGTCGCTCGTCCACTGGTCGGCGGCGGACTGGACGGACGGCATCGGGCCGAACGCGTCCGAGAAGGCGAGCTGCTGCTCGGCGGTGGTGAGGTACTCAACGAGGTCGAGCGCCGCCTCCTGGTTCGGGCTGTCCGCAGCCATGCCCCAGCAGTTCGTGAACTGCAGGGTGCCCTGGCCGGCGGGGCCCTCGGGCAGCTCGACGACGAGCGGCTCGACGTCGGGGAAGTCGCCCAGGGCGCCCGTGATCCAGTTCCCCTCGATGGTCATGGCGCCCAGCTGCTTGCCGAACGCCTCGCCACCCCACCCGGCGCCGACGTCGGCCGCCGTGGCGAAGGTGCCGCCCGCCAGCTGCTCCTGGACGTAGCTCAGCGCCTCGGCGTTCTCCGGACTGTCGGCGACGGCCTCGGTCCCGTCCTCTGACACCAGCCGCCCGCCCGCCTGTGCCATGAAGACGCCGATCCGCTGGTACTCGCCACTGAAGACGAGACCGGTCGTGTCGCCCGTGGTGAGCTTCTCCGCGGCGGCCGCGAGGGATTCCCAGTCGGTCGGGATGTCGGCATCCGTCAGGCCCGCGTCCTCCCACAGGCCGCGGTTGATGATGAGCTGCAGCGTCGAGAAGTCCTTCGGGGCGCAGTAGAACTCGTCCTCGAAGGTGAAGTTCTCGACGAGGGACGGGTAGAAGTCGTCCCTGTTCTCGAGCATGTCGCCGTACGCGACGAGGGAGCCGTTGCCGGCGTAGCCGGCCAGCTGCTCCGTCGCGAGGTAGAACAGGTCGGGCGGCGAGCCGCCGGCGAAGCCCTGCGAGAGCTGCTGGGTGAGATCGGTGGCGGGGATCACCTCCGCCTCGACACCGGAGTCGGCCGACCACGCGGCGACCGCCTCGGTCACCGCCGTCGTCTCGGCGTCGCCGGACGAGCCGATCATGATCGTGAGCGGGTCGTCGGACGACGTGAGGTCGCCCGTCGCGCCGGGCTCCGCGGGTTCGTCGTCGAAGCCCTGTCCGCCGCCGCAGCCGGCGAGGGTCAGGCTGGCGGCGAGCCCGAGGGCTCCGATCGCCACGAGTCGTCGGGTGCTGTGCGCCATATCCGTATCTCCTTCGATACCGAGCCGGATCGCTCCGCCGCCGTGGTGCTCCGGCGGATTTGAACGATCAAATTGTGGAATGATGCCCAACGTAAGAGGGTGGTCGCGCCGCTGTCAAGGGGGAGGAGGTGGGCCATGCGTGACACGTCGGTCACGATCCAGGACGTCGCGCGGGCCGCCGGCGTCTCACGCCAGACCGTCAGCAACGTGCTCAACACGCCCGCGATCGTGCGCGCCGAGACGCGCGATCGGGTGCAGCAGGCCATCGACCGGATGGGCTACGCCCCGCACGCGTCGGCGCGGCGGCTCCGCACCCGCCGCAGCGCGACCATCGGCATCCACCTCGACCCGTACGCGGGCGGCATCTCGGGCGTCGTCCTCGACCGGTTCGTCCACGCGCTCACGGAGCACGCCGGCGAACGCGGCCTGCGCGTCCTCGTCTACGCGGCATCCGACCACGACGAGGAGATCCGCCGCATGGCAGACCTCGTCGACGGCGGCGACGTGGACGCCGTCGTGATCACCGGCACCGCATACGGCGACCGGCGCATCGACTGGCTGACGCAGCGCGCCGTGCCGTTCGTCTCGTTCGGACGACCGTGGGGTGCGGACGACGTCGACGACCCGACCTACCTGTGGGTGGACGTCGACGGCGCGACGGGAACCCGCGCGGCGACCGCGCACGCGCTGAACCGGGGACCGCGGGTCGCCTTCCTCGGCTGGCCCGCCGGTTCGGCCACGGGAGACGACCGCGAGCGGGGCTGGCGCGAGGCGATGGCGGCGGCGGGCGCGCCGGCCGAGCTGCGCCTGGTCGCCGAGGAGACGGTGTCCGAGGCCCGCGACCGGGTCGCGGAGCTGCTGTCGGCGCGCGCCGTGGACGCCGTCGTCTGTGCAAGCGACACCCTCGCCGTCGGCGCGCACGTCGCGGCCGTCGCCGGGCACCGCCCGGACCTCGCGATCGTCGGGTTCGACAACACGCCCGCAGCCGAGGCGCTCGGGATCTCGAGCGTCGAGCAGCTGCCCGAGCTCGTCGCCGCGGGGACCCTCGACCTGCTGATGGCCGGCGGCCCCCGCATCGAACGGCGCACGCCGACGCCGGGCGAGGCGCACGTGCTCGTGGAGCCCCGCCTCGTCGTGCGCTGAGCGGACCGTCAGCGTCCGCCGATGCGGGCCGCGAGGGTGGCGGCGGCATCGGTCGCGAGCGCGGTCAGCCCGTTGACGTCGACGGCGGCGTCCGCCGGCCAGGTGACGGCGATGGCGGCGGCGGGCCAGCCGGCGTGGTCGCGCACCGCGACGCCGACCGAGCGCAGGCCGAGCGTGACCTCGCCGTCCTCCGTCGCGAAACCCCGGGCGCGGACTTCGCGCAGGAGCTCGCGCAGCTCGGCCGGCCGGGTGGGTCCACGGCCCGTGCGATCGGCGGCCAGGGCGGTGGCGTCCGGGAACAGCGCCCGGACCTGCTCGCGGGGGAGGGCGGCGAGCATCGCCCGGCCGGTCGCGGTGAGGTGGGCCGGCAGCCGCACGCCGACATCCGTGACGAGCGCCGGGCGGCGACGCGCCCGCTCCTCGACGATGTACAGGACGTCGCGGCCCGTCATCACCGCGAGGTGCGCGCTCTCCGATGCGCGGTCCGCGAGCTGCGCCACGAGCGGGCGACCGATCCGGGCGAGCGGCTCCTGGCGGGCATAGCCGCCGGCCAGTTCGAAGGCGGCCGTGCCGAGGCCCCAGCGGCGCTCGCCCTCGAGGTGCACGACGAAGCCGTGCGCGGCCATCGCGGCCAGCAGGTGGTAGACGCTCGAGCGCGGGATGCCGAGCTGCGTCGCGATCGTCTGCGCACCGACGGGGCCGCGCTGCCGGGCGAGGAACGCCAGGATCCGGAGCGTCTGGTCCGCTGCCGGGACCTGGGGACGTGCGGGCGAACTGTCTGGGATCACAGACACAGGATGCCAGGGGTGCATGGCCCGGCGACACCTCCCGCGGTGTGATGGGGGCATGCTGGCATCCGTCCCCACTCCCGTCCCGATCGGCGACGCGCCGCTGCGCCCCGAGCAGGTCGTCGCCGTCGCCCGGGACGACGCGCCCGTCGAGATCAGCGCCGCCGCCCTCGCCCGGGTGGCTGAGACGCGGGCGCTCATCGAGCGGCTCGCCGACGACCCCGCGCCGCACTACGGCATCTCGACCGGCTTCGGCGCCCTCGCCACCACGTTCATCGCGCCGGAGCGCCGGCGGCAGCTGCAGGCGAGTCTCATCCGGTCGCACGCCGCCGGCACCGGCGCCGAGGTCGAGCGCGAGGTCGTCCGCGCGCTGCAGGTGCTGCGGCTGCAGACGCTCGCGTCGGGACGGACGGGCGTCCGCCCCGTCGTGGTCCAGACGTACGCCGCGATGCTCAATGCCGGCATCGTCCCCGTGGTCCGGGAGTACGGCTCCCTCGGCTGCTCGGGCGACCTCGCGCCGCTGTCGCACATCGCGCTCGCCGCCCTCGGCGAAGGCGAGGTGCGGACGGCCGACGGCTCATCGGCGCCCGCGGCCCAGGCGCTGGCAGCCGCCGGCATCCCGCCGCTCGTCCTCGAGGAGAAGGAGGGACTCGCCCTCATCAACGGCACCGACGGCATGCTCGGGATGCTGGCCCTCGCGCTCGCCGACCTCGAGATGCTGCTGACGACCGCCGATCTCGCCGCCGCCATCTCGGTCGAGAGCCAGCTCGGGACGGATGCCGTGTTCGCCGCGGACCTCATGGCGCTCCGCCCGCAGGCCGGGCAGGCCGTGTCGGCCGCGAACCTGCGGCGAGCCCTGGCCGGATCGCCGCTCGTCGCGAGCCACCGCGACCCGGCCGTCTGCACGCGGGTGCAGGACGCCTACTCGCTGCGCTGCTCGCCGCAGGTGCACGGGGCGGCCCGCGACACCCTCGACCACGCGCGCACCATCGCGGAGCGGGAGCTCGCGGCGACGGTCGACAACCCGGTCGTCACCCCGGACGGTCGGGTCGAGTCCAACGGGAACTTCCACGGGGCGCCGGTCGCCGCCGTGCTGGACTTCCTCGCGATCGCGACCGCGGACGTGGCATCCGTCTCGGAGCGCCGCACCGACCGTGCGCTCGACCCGAGCCGCAGCAACGGGCTGCCGCCGTTCCTGGCCGACGAGGTCGGCGTCGACAGCGGACTCATGATCGCGCAGTACGCCGCCGCCGGCATCGTCTCGGAGCTCAAGCGGCTCGCCGTGCCGGCATCCGTCGACTCCATCCCGTCGTCCGCCATGCAGGAGGACCACGTCTCGATGGGCTGGGCGGCCGGCCGCAAGCTGCGCCGGGCGATCGACGGTCTCGCGCGGGTGCTCGCCATCGAGATCGTGACCGGATGCCGCGCCCTCGACCTGCGCGCCCCGCTCGAACCCGCCGCCGTGACCGGTGCCGTCCGCGCCCTCGTCCGGACGGTCGTCGCCGGGCCGGGCCCGGACCGGTACCTCTCGCCCGATCTGGAGGCCGTGACCGGGCTCGTGATCGCCGGCGAGGTGGCCGCGATCGCGGCCGCGACCCCGTAGCCAGAGACCCCGTCGTCGAGGAGGACGCCATGTCGACACCCCGCACCGTCCGCGCACCGCGCGGCCCCGAGCGCACCGCCAAGAGCTGGGGGGCCGAGGCCGCCAAGCGCATGCTGATGAACAACCTCGACCCGGATGTCGCCGAGCATCCCGAGGATCTCGTCGTCTACGGCGGCACCGGCCGCGCCGCCCGCAGCTGGGACGCCTACGACGCCATCGTCCGGACGCTCGACGAGCTCGAACCCGACGAGACCCTGCTCGTCCAGTCCGGAAAGCCCGTCGGCGTCTTCCGCACGCACGAGTGGGCCCCTCGCGTGCTGATCGCGAACTCGAACCTCGTCGGCGACTGGGCGACGTGGCCCGAGTTCCGGCGCCTGGAGCACCTCGGCCTCACGATGTACGGCCAGATGACCGCGGGCTCGTGGATCTACATCGGCACGCAGGGCATCCTGCAGGGCACGTACGAGACCTTCGCCGCGGTCGCGCGCTCGCGCGGCGGCGAGAGCCTCGCCGGCACCCTCACCCTCACCGGCGGCGCGGGCGGCATGGGAGGTGCGCAGCCGCTGGCCGTCACGATGAACGGCGGCGCCGTCCTCGTCGTCGACGTCGACGAGTCGCGGCTGCGGCGGCGCGTCGAGCACGGCTACCTCGACGCGTACACCGCCGATCTCGACGAGGCGGTGGCTCGCGCTCTCGCGGCGAAGGACGCCGGCGAGGCGCTGTCCGTCGGCGTCGTCGGCAACGCCGCGACCGTGTTCCCCGCGCTCCTCGCCCGCGGCACCGCGATCGACATCGTGACCGACCAGACCAGTGCGCACGATCCGCTGGCCTACCTCCCCGAGGAGGTCCCGTTCGAGCGGTGGAAGGAGGAGGCCGCGGCCGATCCGGCCGGCTTCACCGAGCGTGCACGGGCGTCGATGGCCCGGCACGTCGACGCGATGGTCGGCTTCCACGACGCCGGCGCCGCCGTCTTCGACTACGGCAACTCGATCCGTCGCGAGGCCCAGCTCGGCGGGTGCGAGCGCGCCTTCGACATCCCGGGATTCGTGCCGGCCTACATCCGCCCGCTGTTCGCCGAGGGGAAGGGGCCCTTCCGCTGGGTCGCTCTCTCGGGGGACCCCGAGGACATCGCGAAGACCGACCGCGCCGTCGCCGAGCTCTTCCCGCACGACACCGCACTCCACCGATGGCTCGAGAAGGCCGCCGACAGAGTCCCGGTCGAGGGGCTGCCGGCCCGCATCTGCTGGCTCGGCTATCAGGAGCGCCACCGGGCGGGTCTCCGGTTCAACGAGATGGTCGCCTCGGGCGAGCTCGCCGGTCCCATCGTCATCGGCCGCGATCACCTCGACGCCGGTTCGGTCGCCAGCCCCTACCGCGAGACGGAGGCGATGGCGGACGGATCGGACGCGATCGCGGACTGGCCGCTGCTCAACGCCCTGCTCAACACGGCGTCCGGCGCCTCCTGGGTGTCACTCCATCACGGCGGCGGCGTCGGCATCGGACGCTCCATCCACGCCGGACAGGTCACCGTCGCCGACGGCTCGCCGCTGGCGGCGGAGAAACTCGCCCGCGTCCTCGTCAACGACCCCGGCAGCGGCGTCATGCGGCACGTCGACGCCGGGTACGACCGGGCGAAGGAGGTCGCGCGGGAACGCGGCCTGGCCGTTCCCATGCTGGGCGACGCATGACCGCCACGCTCCTCACCGGTATCGGCGAGCTGACGACGAACGCGGATGCCGCGGATCCGACCGCGACGATCGCCGATGCGGCGCTCGTCGTCGAGGACGGACGGATCGCCTGGACCGGAGCCGCGGCAGACGCCCCGGCGGCCGACGCGTCGCTCGACCTCGGCGGGCGGGCTGTGGTCCCGGGTTTCGTCGACAGTCACACGCACCTCGTCTTCGCCGGCGACCGGGCCGACGAGTTCGAGGCCCGGATGACCGGCGCGGCGTATGCCGCAGGCGGCATCCGCCGGACCGTCGCCGCCACGCGGGCGGCGTCCGACGGCGGGCTGCGGAGCCGCCTGGCGCAGCTGGTGGCCGAGCTGCACGCCTCGGGGACCACGACCTTCGAGGTGAAGACGGGATACGACCTGACCGTCGCCGGGGAGGAGCGCCTCGCCCGGCTCGCCCGCGAGGTGACGGACGAGGTGACGTTCCTCGGCGCGCACGTCGTCCCCGCCGAGTTCGCGGGCGATCGGGACGCGTACGTCGACCTCGTCTGCGGGGCCATGCTCACCGCCGTCGCCCCGCACGCGCGCTGGGTGGACGTCTTCTGCGAGGAGGGCGCGTTCACGGCGGCGGAGGGCGAGCGCATCCTCCGGGCGGGGACGGATGCCGGCCTGGGCATCCGCGTCCACGGCAATCAGCTCGGCGCCGGTCCCGGCGTCCGGCTGGCGGTCCGGCTGGGGGCGGCATCCGTCGACCACTGCACGCACCTGACCGACGACGACGTCGCCGCACTGGCGGCATCCGACACGGTCGCGACGCTGCTGCCGGGCGTCGAGTTCTCGACCCGGCAGCCGTATCCCGACGCACGACGGCTGCTCGATGCGGGGGCCACCGTCGCCCTCGCGAGCGACTGCAATCCGGGATCGAGCTTCACGAGCTCGATGCCGCTCATGATCGCCCTGGCCGTCCGCGAGATGGGGATGACCGTCGGCGAGGCGGTCTGGGCCGCGACCGCCGGCGGTGCGCGCGCCCTGCGACGGGACGACGTCGGCGCCCTGGCCCCCGGCATGCGCGCCGACCTCGTGGTCCTGACGGCGCCGTCGCGCCGCCACCTCGCGTACCGTCCCGGCGTCCCGCTCGTGCATGCGGTGTACGCCGGGGGTCGACGGCTCAGCTGAGGTCGCCGGGCGTCTCGACCGCCCAGTCGACCGGGTCGATGGCCGTCCCGACGTCCCAGTCGTCGGTGTCCCAGACGAACGTCGCGACGGCGCAGGTCGGCATGTGGCCGATCCCGCCGCCCGAGAGCCGGTCCGCGAGCACCGTCATCCCGGGATCGTGCGCGACGACCAGGACAGCCCGGAGCCCGCTCGCCGCGGCGGCTGCCAGCAGCCGCGTCGCCGGGGCGCCGTAGAGGTCGCCGTCCAGCTCGAGGGGCGTATCGAGGGCGGCCGCGAAGTGCTCCGCCGTCGTACGCGCCCGCAGCGCCGTGGAGGAGACGACCCGCGCGGGACGGAAGCCGCGATCGGCGAGTCGCGCCGCCATGGCGGCCGCGTCGCGGCGGCCGCGCTCGGTCAGCGGGCGGTCGTGGTCGTCGAGCCCGGCACGGGGCGCCTCGCTCTTCGCATGCCGCGCGATCGCCAGCGTGATCACGCGAGCGCCCGTCCCGCGAGCAGCTCGAGGACGCAGAGGGCCGCGAGCCGGACGGTGCGTCCGTCCGGGGTGTCCGCCGTGGCATCCACCTCGACGATGTCGGCACTGACGACGCGCCGGTCCGTCGTCGCAGCCCGCACCAGGGCGCGCAGCTCCCACGCCTGCAGGCCGCCGGGGAGGGATGCCGGGCATCCCGGCGCGACGGCGCGGTCGCAGACGTCCACGTCGATGTCGAGGTGCACCTCGCCGGCGGCGCCGGCGATCGTCATCGCCTGGATCATGACGTCGTCGGCGCCCCGCCGCCGCACCTCGTCGAGCGGGATGACCGTGATGCCGAGCGCGGCCGCGCGGCGCGCGTAGACGGCGGAGTTCGCGAAGTCGGCGATGCCGATCTGGACGATGCACCGCGGGTCGAGTCCGCCCTCGACGAGCCGCCGCACCGGCGAACCGTTGGACACGCCGTCGCGCAGGTCGAGGTGCGCATCGACGGTGACGAGCCCCGTCGCCGCGGCGCCGCGTGCCGCCCCGTACGTGATCGAGTTGTCGCCGCCGAGCGCGACGACGAGCCCCGCGTCACGGCGCAGCTCCGCGACCCGGTGCTGGACGCGGGCCTCGCCGTCGGGTCCGTCGGGATCGTCGACGTCGCCGGCATCCGCGATCCGGAGAACCTCGGCGAGATCGGTCGGCTCGGGCAGCAGCACCGTCGAGCTGAACCGGCGCAGGGCCTCGCGGATGGCGGCGGGGGTCGCGTGTGCGCCCGTCGGGGACAGCGAGGTGCGGAACGCGGGCAGGCCGAGCAGCACCGCGTCGACGGCGCCCTCGGGAGCCGGCCAGTCGCCGGCGCGGGGCCAGCGGGGATCGTCATGAAGGGGAGGAGTCACAGGTACACCCACGCGTCCTTTCCATCCGAGAGCCGCACGCGCGTGCGGCGGAACGTCGCCATCTGCACCTCGTCGGCGGCCTCGAGCTCGATCAGCTCGAGCCGCAGGACCTCGCCGGGGACCTTGTCGAGCGGGTCGCCGGTGCGCCGCAGCACCGGCTGGACGACGGGGCCGCCGGCATCCGTGAACCGGCCGTCCGCGATGCCCTGGACGCTCGCGGTGTAGCCGGGCAGGATGCCGGGCTCGCTCTCGACGATCCGCCCGAACGTGTCGAGCTGCAGGTCGCGCTGACGGAGGGCGCCGTACACGAACAGGCGCTCGAGCCGAGGAGCCGTCATGCTCCACAGGCTAGTCAGGGGAGCAGGGCGTGCGCGACGGTGAAGATGGCGAGACCGGCCAGCGCGCCGACGATCGTGCCGTTGAGTCGGATGTACTGCAGGTCGCGACCGACCATGAGCTCGATCTTCTGACTTGTCTCGTCGGCATCCCAGCGCTCGACCGTGTCGGTGATGATCGAGGCGATGTCGTGGCGGTACCGGTCGACGAGGAACACGGCGGCATCCGCGATCCGACCGTCGACGCGACCCTGCAGGGCCGTGTCGGTCGCGAGGCGCTCGCCGAGGTCGCTGAGCGCGGCCGCCACGCGTCGCCGCAGGCCGCTGTCCTCGTCGGCGAGGGCGCGCAGCAGGCCCGACTTGGCGGTGTTCCACGCGTCGGCGGCGAGCGCCCGCACCCGGGGACTGTCGAACACGGCGCTCTTGGCGCCTTCGAGGCGGGCGATGGTCTCGTCGTCGTGCTGCAGGTTCTCGGCGAGACGGCTGAGGTACTGGTCGAGCGCGCGACGTGCGGGATGGTCGGGGTCGCGCTGCACGGCCTCGACGAACTTCGTGGCCTCGTGGTAGACGGTGTCGTCGACGAGCCGCATGGCCACCGACGGCACCCACGAGGGCAGGCGACGCGAGACGAGGCCGTCGAACGCCTCGCGGTTGGCGGCCAGCCACCGCCCGATGCTGTCGACGCCCAGATCGACGGCGCCGCGGTGCGCGTCCGCCTGGACGACGCGGTCGAGCCATCCGCCCACCGACGGCCCCCACGAGGGACTGAGCAGGTGTTCGTGGGCGAGGTCGCTGATGAGGTCCTGCACCTCGTCGTCGCTGAGCGCGGTGAGCACGCCGGTCGCCATCGCCGACGCCTCACCGGCGACCCGGGTCGCATGCTCGGGCTGCTGCAGCCACACTCCGGCGGTGCGGGCGATGGACGCCGAGTCGAGCTTCTGGCGGACGACGGACGCCTCGAGGAAGTTCGTCTCCACGAACTCTCCCAGCGTGCGACCGATCTCGTCCTTGCGACGCGGGATGATCGCGGTGTGCGGGATGGGGATCCCGAGCGGATGCCGGAAGAGCGCCGTCACGGCGAACCAGTCGGCGAGGGCACCCACCATGCCGCCTTCGGCCGCGGCGCGGACGTAGCCGAGGGCCGGCACCTGATCCTGCAGGACGAACGCGACGACGAAGACCACCGCCATGAACCCGAGCGCGCCGAGCGCGACGGCCTTCATGGTGCGGAGGCCGCGGTGCCGCTGCTGGTCGGCGGCGCTCAGCGTGCCGTAGGGGAGTCGGGCCATTCGGCCATCCTGCCATGCGCGCCGCCGCCCGCCGCCGGACGGCCGCGCCCGCTGGTCGACGGCGGACCTCAGCCGTCGAGCGGGCCCAGCCAGGCGGTGGCGACGGCGCTGTGCACCGACTCGGGGTCGGAGGGATGGAACATGCCCGCGAGCACGTCCCGGTAGAGCCGGCTCAGCTCGTTGCGGGTGAAGTACGACGAGCCGCCCGCGACGAGCATCGCCTCGTCGACCACCTGCTTGGCCGTCGTCACGGCGCGGTGCTTGACGGCGCTCAGCCGAGGGAACCACATCGCGCCGTGGTCGGCCCGCTCGTCGACGTCCCGCGCGAGCTGCTCGACCTGGACGGGCAGGGCGTCGTAGGCGAGGGCCATGTCGGCGACCCGCCAGCGGATGTCGGGGTCCTGGCTGTACGCCCGACCGGTCTTCTTCGAGGTCCGCGTCCTCGCCGTCTGCACCGCGAGATCCAGGGCGCGGCGTGCGACGCCGGTGTACACCGACGCGAGCAGCAGCTCGAACACACTGAAGATGCCGAACACGAGCGGATCGGGGTTCGGTCCCGGGGCCAGCCGCCGCACGACGCGATCGGCGGGGGCAACGGCGCCGTGCAGCTCGGTCGTCCGCGACTGCGTTCCGCGCATCCCCACCGTGTCCCAGTCGTCGCGGGTGACGATCGCGCCCGTCCGCGGAACGAAGGCGTACACGAGCCGCGGCTGCGCCGGGTCCGACGTGTCGAGTCCGTGCAGGCCCAGCTGCGTCCAGACGGGGGCGAGGGAGGTGAAGATCTTCGTCCCGGTGAAGGCGTACGAGCCGTCGGCCCGAGGCGCGGCATCCGTGTCGCTGCCGAAGAGGACGAGATCGTTCCCCGCCTCGCTGATCCCGAAGGCGAAGACCTCGCCCGAGACCGCGCCCTCCTGCACGAAGCGCAGGGCGTCGTCGCCCCGGTCCGCCATCACCTTCGCCACGCCCGTCCAGACGAGGTGCATGTTGACGGCGAGGGCGGTGGCGGGCGCCGCCGTCGCGAGGCGCTGCTGCAGGACGGATGCCTCGGCGAGGCCCAGCCCGGCGCCGCCGAGCGCCGCGGGCACGAGGATCGACAGGTACCCCGCCGCGGTCAGGTCGGCGAGGTCCGCCTCGGGGAAGACGTTGTCGGCGTCCACCTGGGGTGCGCGGGACCGGATCCGCTCCAGGAGGTCGTCGGGCAGGTGGACGCTCGGGTCGAAGGCCATGGCGCGATCCTCTTAGTCGAGCGCCGCGAGGAGCGCCGCGGCCGCGGCGTCGGGGTCGTCGCGGTGCGGGGAGTGGCCGGTGCCGGCGACGACCGACATCGTGATGAGCGGGTTCGCCCGCACCTCGTCCGCCAGGGCGCCGGCGAAGATGGAGTACACCTCGGGATCGCCCGCGATGACGTGGGTCGGCACGGCGAGCCGGGCGGCGGCGCCTCGCACGTCCCAGGGGGTGTTCTGGATGCTGGTCTGCTCGACGCCCCACCGGCTCGCCTGCGCGGCGGCGGCGGCCTTCAGCTCGATGTCGAGCTCGTGCCAGTTCGGGTGCTCCGCCCGGACCCCGGCGGTCGACGTGTCGGCGAACGCCCGTTCCTGACTCGCCCGGACGGTCTCGCGATCGCGGTCGGCGAGGTGGATCGCCGGGTCGACGAGCACGAGACGGCGAGTCCATCCCGGTGCCGCGGCGCTCGCGACGGTCGCGGCGGCGCCGCCCAGCGAATGGCCCACCACGAGGTCCCAGGGCTCGTCGTCCGGCGCGCCGCTGTGGAGGAGGTCCGCCGCATAGGCCGCGATCGTGTAGTCGAGCGTCCGAGGCGCCGCCCCGTGGCCGCGCAGGTCGACGGCGTCCGCGCGCCAGCCGGCATCCGCGAGCGCCACCGCGTACCGCCACATGAGCGCGCCCGAGGAGCCGAGTCCGTGGACGAGGAGGGCGCGCCGCTCGGCGGACGGCAGACCCCAGCTGAGACGGGGAAGGGCGACGGGGGCTGGCATGATCACAGCCTATTGTCGGACGGATGCCGCCCCCGGGCCCCCGCGCGGGCGCGATGATGGTCGGATGATCTCCACCGACCTGGCCCGCGAGCTGCGGGCGACCGGCCTGATCTGGCATCCGCGAGCGGGGGACCGCTTCCAGCTGGACGAGCCCGAGTTCGAGGCGGACGTCTACACGGTGAGCGACATGACCGTCGAGGCGCGCAGCTATCCGACGGGCGATCTCCTCGCCTTCAACGGGACGACGGAGTGGGCCCTCGATTCGATCGCGCTGGAGGACGCCCTGTGGCTCCCGTCCGAGGCGCAGCTGCGCGAGATGCTGCGCGGCGCCTTCCGTGCGCTGACGCGTCTGCCCGACACGTACGAGGTGGCGATCGAGGTCGGCGGCGCGGAGCACCGCTTCCGCCATCCCGAGCCCGCGGACGCCTACGGGCAGGCGGTGCTCTTCCTGCTGGTGCGGGTCGTCTGACCGTCAGGTGATGACCGGCACGGGTTCCGTGTCGGGGATGGGGCTCGCGTCGCGTCCGCGCAGATCGGGGAAGTGGCGGACGAACACGATCGCGACGAGCATGCCCGCGATGGCGAACAGCGCCGCCGCCCAGAACGCGCCGACCGCGCCGACGCCGTCGATGAGGAACCCGGCCACGGCGGATCCGGCGGCGGAGCCGATGAGCTGACCGGTGCCGATCCAGCCGTAGGCCTCGGCCGTCTCGCTGAACTTCACGCTCGCGCTGGTCATGGCGAACATGACGGCGAGGGCGGGGGCGATGCCGATGCCGGCGACGAACAGCGTCGCGCCCATCCACCAGATGTCGAGGGAGACGACGAGGGCGGTGACGCCGACCGCGACGATCGCGAAGCGGCGTGCCATCGCCCAGCGGCCGATCGGGATGTGACCGAACGACAGGCCGCCGGCGAGGCTGCCGACCGAGAACACCGCGAGGATGATCCCCGCTTCGAGCCCGTCGTGGCCGAACGCGCCGACGACGCCGGCCTCGATCGCCGCACACGCGCCCACGAGGAGGAAGCCGGTGACGGTGCCGAGGAGCACGACCGGCTTGCCGAGCACACGGCCGAGGCCGCGGCGGCTGCGCGGGATGCGGACGCGGCCGACCTCGGGGGAGAACAGGAACCACGCTCCGCCGCCGATCAGGATGACGACGATGAGGAGCAGTGCGGGTGTGGTCCCCACCTGCGTCGCCACGAAGGTGATGACCACCGGCGCGATGATCCAGATGATCTCCTGCAGGCTCGCGTCCAGCGAGAACAGCGGCGTGAGCTGGCGGGAATTCACGATCTTCGGATAGATCGTGCGGACGGCCGGCTGCACCGGCGGGTTGGAGATGCCGGAGAGGAACGCGAAGACCATGAAGCCCACGAGCGACAGCGGCGCGAGTGCCAGCACCAGCACGGCCGCCGCGCAGACGATCGTCGTGAGCGCGAGCACGCGGCGCATGCCCCAGACCCCCATCCAGCGGCTCGTCACGGGACCGGCGATGGCCTGGCCGACGGATGCCGCCGCCAGCACGAGGCCCGCGGCGCCGTAGGAGCCGGTGCTCTGCTCGACATGGAGCAGGATCGCGAGGCTCGTCATGCCGCTCGGGAAGCGGGCGGTCAGCTGTGCGGCGATGATGCGCGCCACCCCGGGTACGCGCAGAAGCTCCTGATATCCCGCCACCCTCCCACCGTAATCGCCGCGACCGGCCGGAGCGACACGGCGGCGGGGACGGCGGCGGGGACGGGTCCGACACGCCGCGACACGCCCGGTCGGCCCCGCGGCGGGGAATCGGATGTCGGAACCGCGGCGTAGCGTCCGATCTGTGGAGAGATCCACCCGCAGCGCGTCGACTCGCCCGTCATCCCGGCCTTTTCGGACTCCGGAATCAACCCCGTTCCTGTGGATGAAATGGTGGACAAGTTGTGTTGTACCTGTGGAGGAACGTACGAAAACTACACGGATGTAACTACTAGCCCTTGTGGTGCTAGCCAGTGTCCGTACCCATATGTAGTATTGAGCTCCCGGCGGCACCCCAGCCGGAAGAACCCAGATCTCCCGAGCGAAGAAGGATCGAGACATGGCGATCACCGTCTACACGAAGCCGTCGTGCGTGCAGTGCAACGCGACCTACCGCGCGCTGGATTCGAAGGGCATCGAATACGAGGTCCTGGACCTCTCCGAGGACCCGGCGGCGCTCGAGCGGGTCAAGTCGCTCGGCTACCTGCAGGCTCCGGTCGTCGTCACCGACGAGGACCACTGGTCGGGCTTCCGTCCCGACAAGATCGACGAGCTGGCCTCGCGCCTGGTCTGAGCGATGAGCGCGGCCGTCGGAACGCACGTGCCGCTGCTCGTCTACTTCTCGAGCGTGTCGGGCAACACGGCGCGATTCATCGAGAAGCTCGGGATGCCGGCCCGCCGCATCCCGCTCCACTCCACCGCACCTCTCCTCCACGTCGACGAGCCGTACGTGCTGGTCACCCCCACGTACGGGGGAGGCCAGGGCCGCGGCGAGGAGAAGGGCGCGGTACCCAGGCAGGTCATCCGGTTCCTCAACGACGAGGGCAATCGGAGACTGCTCCGCGGGGTCATCTCCGCAGGGAACAGCAATTTCGGCGAGTCCTTCGGGCTCGCCGGAGAGATCATCAGCCGCAAGTGTTCTGTGCCGCACTTGTATCGGATTGAAGTATTCGGCACGCCCGAGGACGTCGACCGCGTGAGCGGCGGATTGGAAGACTGGTGGAAGCTGCAGTGACGGATATGGCCTTCAAGACGGAGGCGCGCTTCGAGGGCATGGATTACCACGCCCTCAACGCGATGCTGAACCTGTACGGCGCGGACGGGAAGATCCAGTTCGACGCCGACCGTCGTGCGGCGCGGGAGTACTTCCTGCAGCACGTGAACCAGAACACGGTGTTCTTCCACTCCCTCAAGGAGAAGCTCGACTACCTCGTCGAGAAGGAGTACTACGAGGGCGCGGTCATCGACCAGTACCCCTTCGAGTTCATCCAGGCGCTCAACGACCGCGCATACGCGGCGAAGTTCCGCTTCGACACCTTCCTCGGCGCGTTCAAGTACTACACGAGCTACACGCTCAAGACGTTCGACGGCAAGCGCTACCTCGAGCGCTTCGAGGACCGCGTCGTGATGACGGCGCTCGCGCTCGCCGACGGGGACCAGGGCCTCGCGACCAAGCTCGTCGACGAGATCCTGTCGGGTCGCTTCCAGCCCGCCACGCCGACCTTCCTCAACGCCGGCAAGGCGCAGCGCGGCGAGCTCGTCTCGTGCTTCCTGCTGCGCATCGAGGACAACATGGAGTCGATCGCCCGCGGCATCAACTCCGCCCTCCAGCTGTCCAAGCGCGGCGGCGGCGTGGCGCTGCTGCTGTCGAACATCCGCGAGGCGGGTGCGCCGATCAAGCAGATCGAGAACCAGTCCAGCGGCATCATCCCCGTCATGAAGCTGCTCGAAGACAGCTTCAGCTACGCCAACCAGCTCGGTGCGCGTCAGGGCGCCGGTGCCGTCTACCTCTCGGCGCACCACCCCGACATCATGAAGTTCCTCGACACCAAGCGCGAGAACGCGGACGAGAAGATCCGCATCAAGACGCTGTCCCTCGGTGTCGTCGTCCCCGACATCACCTTCGAGCTCGCCCGCAACGACGAGGACATGTACCTGTTCTCGCCGTACGACGTCGAGAAGGTCTACGGCGTTCCGTTCGGCGACATCTCGGTGACCGAGAAGTATCGCGAGATGGTCGACGACGCGCGCATCAAGAAGACGAAGATCAACGCGCGCGAGTTCTTCCAGACCCTCGCCGAGATCCAGTTCGAGTCGGGCTACCCGTACATCATGTTCGAGGACACGGTGAACCGGGCGAACCCGATCAAGGGCCGGATCAACATGTCGAACCTGTGCTCCGAGATCCTCCAGGTCAACACGCCGACGACGTTCAGCGAGGACCTCTCGTACGACTCGATCGGCAAGGACATCTCCTGCAACCTCGGGTCGATGAACATCGCCCTCGCCATGGACGGGCGGAACCTCGCCGGCACCGTGGAAACGAGCATCCGTGCCCTCACCGCTGTCAGCGACCAGAGCCACATCCGCTCGGTCCGCTCCATCGAGGACGGCAACGACCGCTCGCACGCGATCGGCCTGGGCCAGATGAACCTGCACGGTTTCCTCGCCCGCGAGCACATCCACTACGGGTCCGAAGAGGGCATCGACTTCACGAACATCTACTTCTACACGGTGCTGTTCCACGCCCTGCGGGCGTCCAACACCATCGCCATCGAGCGCAGCCAGGTGTTCGACGGGTTCTGGGACTCCACGTACGCCACCGGAGAGTTCTTCGACAAGTACATCGAGCAGGAGTGGAAGCCGGCGACGCCGCGCGTCGCGGAGCTGTTCGACGGCATCGCCATCCCGACGCGGGAGGACTGGGCCGAGCTGAAGGCATCGATCCAGAAGCACGGCATCTACAACCAGAACCTCCAGGCCGTCCCGCCGACCGGCTCGATCTCGTACATCAACAACTCGACGAGCTCGATCCACCCGATCGCGTCGAAGATCGAGATCCGCAAGGAAGGCAAGATCGGCCGCGTCTACTACCCGGCGCCGTTCATGACGAACGAGAACCTCGAGTACTACGAAGACGCGTACGAGATCGGCTACGAGAAGGTCATCGACACCTACGCGGCTGCCACCCAGCACGTCGACCAGGGCCTGTCGCTGACGCTGTTCTTCAAGGACACCGCGACCACCCGCGACATCAACAAGGCCCAGATCTACGCGTGGCGCAAGGGCATCAAGACCATCTACTACATCCGTCTGCGTCAGATGGCCCTCGAGGGCACCGACATGGCGGAGTGCGTCTCCTGCATGCTCTGAGCGACCAGGAACCGACGAAGGAAACGACGACATGACTCCCGAACCCCTGAAGCTGCTGAGCTCGGTCCAGGCGATCAACTGGAACCGCATTCAGGACGACAAGGACCTCGAGGTGTGGAACCGCCTCGTGAACAACTTCTGGCTGCCCGAGAAGGTGCCGCTGTCCAACGACGTGCAGTCGTGGGCGACGCTCACCCCCGAGGAACGGACCGCCACGATGCGCGTGTTCACCGGGCTGACCCTCCTGGACACGATCCAGGGGACGGTCGGCGCCGTCTCGCTGATCCCGGATGCCATCACCCCGCACGAGGAGGCGGTGTACACCAACATCGCCTTCATGGAGTCGGTGCACGCGAAGAGCTACTCGTCGATCTTCTCGACGCTCGCCTCGACGCCCGAGATCGACGACGCCTTCCGCTGGTCCACCGAGAACGAGAACCTTCAGAAGAAGGCTCACATCGTCATGGACTACTACCGCGGCGACGAGCCCCTGAAGCGCAAGGTCGCCTCGACCCTGCTGGAGTCGTTCCTGTTCTACTCGGGCTTCTACCTGCCGCTGCACTGGTCGAGCAAGGCGAAGCTGACGAACACCGCCGACATCATCCGCCTCATCATCCGTGACGAGGCCGTGCACGGTTATTACATCGGCTACAAGTTCCAGCGCGGACTCGAGCGGCTCGGCCAGGCCGAGCGCGACGAGCTCAAGGACTACACGTTCTCGCTGCTCTACGAGCTCTACGACAACGAGGTGCAGTACACGCAGGACCTCTACGACGGCATCGGACTCACCGAGGACGTCAAGAAGTTCCTGCACTACAACGCCAACAAGGCGCTCATGAACCTCGGCTTCGAGGCCATGTTCCCCGCGACGGTCACCAACGTGAACCCGGCGATCCTGTCGGCGCTCTCGCCCAACGCGGACGAGAACCACGACTTCTTCTCGGGATCGGGTTCCTCGTACGTGATCGGCAAGGCCGTCGCGACCGAGGACGACGACTGGGACTTCTGAGAGAGTTCGCGGCTCAGGAGCGCAGATAGGATGCGCCGTTGAAGTCGAGGACGCCGCCAGACGACCAGGTGGCCGCGGGAGAGCTCAGGAAGAGGACGGCCTCGGCGACCTCCTCCGGCGTTCCGACGCGTCCGAAGGGGCTCTGAGCTCGCAGATCCGTGCCGGCGGCGCCCTCGAGCGTCGCACGCTGTCGCTCGGAGCTGACGAACCCCGGCGCGATCGAGGTGACGACGATGCCGTGGGGTGCGAGGGCCACCGCCATCGACTGCCCGAACGCGTGGAGTCCGGCCTTCGCGGCGCCGTAGGCGGGAAAGTCGGGTTCGCCTCGGTATGCGCCCCGGGATCCGACGTTGACGACGTATCCCGGCGCGCGCCGCTCGATCAGGCGACGAGCGACGAGGTACGTCATCTGCGCGGCGCCGAGGAGATCGACGTCGACGAACGTCCGCCACGCCGTCTGCCAGTCGTCGAAGCTCGTCTCGTCGACGCGGTGGCGGAGTCCGTTGGTGGGCGCGACGGCGGCGTTGTTGATCAGGATGTCCACCCCGTCCAGCGCCTCGTCGGCGGTGCGGACGATCGCCGCCGCGCTCCCGGGGTTGCTGATGTCGCCGCCGACGGCGATGTGCCCGGTGCCCGCCATCGAACGGATCGTCTCCTCTGCCGCGGCCCTGTCGCCGCCGTAGTGAACCGCCACGCGGTCGCCGCGCTCGGCGAGAGCGCGGGCGATCGCACGTCCGATGCCGCGCGACGCTCCCGTGACCAATGCGGATGCCATGGCTTCCTCCCTCTCGTGCGTGTGTCGATTCGACTATGGCACCGGCCGCATCTCCGTGTGACCGTGTCCCTGCCGTACGCGCTCACGCGCGCGACCTCGCGTTCGCGCGCTGATTCACGCGGTGCGGCGACCGATCCGGCCGAGGTGGGTGTGCGCGAAGTCCTGCAGCTTCAGGCCGTAGCCGAGCGCCCGGTCGACCGCCACGTGGAAGGTCCAGCAGGCTGCGACGAGCGCGAGCCAGGGAACATCGTGACCGCTCAGGGACAGTGCTGCGGAGCCGATCACCAGGATCGCCGGCCCGACGTAGCTGTGCACGGCGTTGTAGAGCAGGGCGCCGAGCCGGGGGCCGCCCGCATACCCGGCGGCGGAGATGTCGAACAGGAGGAACGCGGCGACGAGCCACCACCACGGCTGGCCGATCGCGATGACCAGCACGACCACGGCGACCCCGATCGCGCCGTTCTCGACGCGCTGGACGATGACCGCTCGACGCTCGAAGGAATGCGGGGTCATGGCACCGGTCTCCACTCCGCGCTCATCATGCGGTCGGGAGAGCTCCGGCCGGTGGTGGTCGACCGGCCCGCGTCGGCGGTCATCCACGGTCGGGCAGCTGCTGCAGTGTCCAGCGATTGCCGTCGGGGTCGGCAAACCCGACGAAGCGACCCCACTCCTGCTCACCGACACCCTCTGCGGCCACCCCCGCATCCCGCAGCTGCGCCAGCGCGGCGTCGGCGTCGGCGACCACCACCTGGATGTTGTCGAGGCCCCCGGGCTCGATGCGACTGCCGAGCCCGGTGCCGATCGCGATGGAACAGGCCGACCCGGGCGGGGTCAGCTGCACGAAGCGGACACCCTCGTACGGCGTGGCATCCATGTCGGCGGAGAAGCCGATCCGGGTGTAGAACTCCTTCGCCCGCTCCACATCCGTGACCGGCACGTGGATGAGCTCGATCTTCCAGTCCATGACGTCCCCTCTCGTCCGCATCGGCGTGCTGGGTCGCACCATACTCTCCGTCGCGTGCGACGTCAGCGTGACCGCTGTCGCGGAGGTCAGCGGCGCGGGTCGATGATGGTGATCCCGGCGGGGGAGGCGGTGTCGAGGGTCGGCAGGAGCTCCGCCGCGTCGCGCAACCCGACGGTGCGTTCGATGAGCTCCTGCGGTCGGAGCGCTCCGGTACGGATCAGCTCCAGCATCCCGGGGTAGTCTGCCGCCGCCATGCCGTGGCTGCCGAGCAGATCCAGCTCCCAGGCGATCGCCCGTGCCATCGGCACCGGTGACAGGCCGGAGTCGGTCGGGAGCAGCCCGATCTGCAGGTGTCGGCCGCGGCGCCGCAGGCTGAGGATGGCGTCCGCACACGTCTGCTCGCTTCCGACGGCATCGACGGAGACGTGCGCGCCGCCGCCCGTCACGGAGTGGACGAGCGGGGGGATGCCGCGCCCATCGGCGACGACGACGTGATCCGCGCCCAGGGCGCGCGCCGCATCGAGCGCGTCCATGGTGCGGTCGACGGCGACGACGTGGGCTCCGAGCGCCTTCGCGATCATCGCCGCGCTGAGTCCCACGCCGCCGGCCCCGACGATGACGACCCACTCTCCCGCGACGACGCCCGCGCGGGCGGTGAGGGCGCGGTAGGCGGTCGCGAAGCGGCAGCCGAGCGACGCGGCGGCGTCGAACGTCACGCCCTCGGGTATGCCGACCAGGTTGGTGTCCGCCGCGTGCACGACGACCTGCTCGGCGAACGATCCCCACTGCGTGAATCCCGGCTGCCGCTGGTCGGGGCATACCTGCGCGTTGCCGCTCTCGCACCACGCGCACATCCCGCAGCCGTAGACGAACGGCACCGTGACGCTGTCGCCGACGGCCCAGGTGGCGACCTCGGCGCCGACAGCCGCGACGACCCCCGAGAACTCGTGACCGGGGACATGGGGGAGGGCGATGATGTCGTGCCCGGCCCAGGCATGCCAGTCGCTGCGACAGAGACCGGTCGCTCGGACCTCGACCACCACGCCGTCGTCGGGCGGCGTCGGCGCGGGGACGTCCCGCACCTCGAGCGGCCCGCGTGTCTCGGTCATCATCACAGCGCGCATGGCAGTCTCCGAAGCGGTGTCGACGTCAGGCGGTGCGGATGCTGAGCAGCTGCCAGCCCTCGGGCACCTTCGCGTGCAGACCCTCGCGGTCCTCGGCACGGATCTCGCGGATCCCGTCGCGCCGCTGATAGGTCGCGGTCGCCGTGAGGGCGATGCTGCCCTTGATCATCCGGACGGGCGTGGAGACGAGGTCGAAGCCATCGGGCACCTGAGCGGTCGCCGCGGCATGGACCTCGTCGAGGGACGTGCCCGAGACGTCGGCGGTGCGCTCTTCGACGGGACGGATGAGGCCGATGTACACGCCTCCAGCCTACGAGCGACGCGCGGCGTTCACGTGACCCGGCGTCGCTGCTGACCGCGCGGCATCCGGACTCATAGACTTCACCCGTGGCTGACAATGGAATCGACGAGGCGCCGCGCTTCAGTCCCGTCATCGCGCTCCTCGCGGTGTCCGCGTCGTGGGAGGCGCAGCTCGCCGCCGAGCTCCGCAGCCTGGGCATCTCCACCCGCAAGTTCGCGCTGCTCGGCCACATCGGCGCGGAACCCGGCATCTCGTTCTCCGAACTCGCGCGCCGCTCGCACATCACCGTGCAGTCCGCGCACGCCGCCGTGCACGCCCTCGTCGACGATGGGCTCGTCGCGGATGCCACAGCCCAGGCCGGCGCCGCGAGCGACCTGAGCGTCACCCCGAAGGGCGCCCGCGTCCTCCGCGACGCACAGGACCGGCTCGCCCAGCTCGACGGCGCCCTCGCGCGGGCGCTCCCGCGCGTCGCGGAGTCGCTGGACGGCATCCGCGCGGGTGTCGTCGAATGAGCGCACCCGCGAAGGCGGTGCGCGACGCAACGCGGTGGGCGCTCGCCGCGGTGCTCGTCGCGGCCGGCATCGGCCACCTCACGACGCTGCGGCGCGGCTTCCGGATCGCGGTGCCGGACTGGGCGACGCGCCTCCTCCGCACCGACAAGGACACCATCGTGGTCGTGTCCGGTGTCGTCGAGATCATGCTCGGCGCCGCACTCCTGCTGCTGCCGGGCGACCGCCGCCGCGTGGGCTTGGCCGTTGCCGCGTTCTTCGTGGCGGTGCTCCCCGGCAACGTGCACCAGTGGCGGACCGGCCGGGATGCGCCGCTCCTCGACACGGATGCCCGGCGCTTCGCGCGGCTGTTCCTGCAGCCGGTCATGATCGCCTGGGCGGTCTGGTCGACGCGGCCCTGACCGCACGCACAGATCCTTCAGCTACCTTGAAGGAGTGTTCCGCGCTCCCGCCCCGCTCTACCGCGTCCTCGCTCTCGCCGAAGCCTGCTCCTGGACCCTGCTCATCGCCGCCCTCGTCATCCGCGCCGTCGGCGGCCCGGCCGTCGCGGTCACGATCGGCGGTGGCATCCACGGGTTCGTCTTCCTGTCCTACGGCGCGACGGCGATCCTCGTCGCACTCAACAACCGATGGGGCGTCGGCGCGACCGCCCTGGCGGTGGCATCCGCCGTCATCCCGTATGCGACGATCCCCACCGAGATGTGGCTGCGCCGCACCGGGCGGCTCGCCGGCGCGTGGCGGCTCGAGGCGACGGACGACCCGCGCGACCGACGTCCGGTCGATCGCCTGCTGCGCTGGTTCCTGCGCCACGCCGCCCTCCTCGTCGCCCTGCTCGTGGTCGCCGTCGTCGCGCTGTACGTCGTCCTGCTGATCGTCGGCCCGCCCGGACGCTGACCGCTCCGCCGGGGCGACGCTCGGTCGGGTCAGGCGTCCGGCGCGCCGGCACGGATGCACGACCGGTGCCCGGCGCGGCGCCTCACCGGTCCCGGCAGGCATCACCCACACCGGCGGTCGTGCAGATGCATCGCCGAGGCCGCGACGCGCCGCCGGGCGGAGCGCTCAGCGCCGCGTGGACACCGTGACGGTGAACTTCCGGTCGCGCGCGACCTGACGCGTCGGGCCGACCAGTCGCTCGAGGGCCCCGCGGTACTGCAGCGCCGAGTTCCAGACGCACCAGAGCTCGCCACCCGTGCGCAGGACCCGGGCGGCATCGGCGAACAGCCGCGGCGCGAGCTGATCCGACACGGCGGCGCCGCTGTGGAACGGCGGATTGAGCGCGATGAACGACGCGCTGCCGTCCGGGCGGCGTGTGAGGGCGTCGTCCCGCTCGACCACGACGCGGTCGGCGACCCCGTTCGCCGCGGCCGTCTCCCGAGCCGACGCCACGGCGGCGGCGGACTGGTCCGACGCGTACACGACGGCGGACGGATGCCGCAGCGCGAGATGCGCGGCGACGGCGCCCGTCCCGCACGCCATGTCGATGAGCGGGTCGTCGGGGGTCCCGCCGGCCGGGTCGTCCGGCAGCTGGGCGAGCAGCATCCGCGTGCCGATGTCCAGGCGGGCGCCGGCGAACGCGCCCCCGAATGCGCGCAGCTCGAGGTCGCCGTCCCGGCCGGCGGCGGGCACCGGCTCGCGGCCGTCCTGCGGTTGCCGGGCGATGAGGACCCGCGACTTCTGGCGCGCGTGGGAGATGTCCAGGCGCGCGAAGTGCGTGCGGAGGACGTCGTTCATCGTGACGCTCATGTGCTTGACGCGGCCGCCGGCGAAGACGACGACGTCGGGGTCGGCGGCCGCCGCGACGACGCCCGCGATGTCGCGGAGGGCGTCGAGCGAGCGGGGGAGGCGCAGCAGCACGACGCGAGCCCCGGCGAGCCCGCCCCGGTCCAGGCCGACCGAGCGGACGCGGTCCGCGAGACCGAGCTCGACGGCATTCGCCGTCAGGGCCTGCTCGCCGACAAGTCCGTCCTGATGCACGCGGATCCCCGTGCCGCCGTCGTGCGCGGCCGCGAGGGCGAGGGCGCCGTACTCGTCGCCGATCACCACGACCGTGCCGGGAGCGGCATCCCTCCGCGCGTCGGCGGACTCGTCGAGGATGAGGCGGTCCGCGGCATCGGATGCCACCAGCCCGACCCCCTCGACATCGGGCCGGCGCGAGAGCCGCTCGAACGGGAACGGCTCGGGACTGGTCATCCTCCCAGGCTATCCGGCCGCGACGACCGCGCCCCGGGCCATACTCGGATGATGAGAACAATCGCTCGATGGGTCCTTGCGGGCGCCATGGTCTTCGCCGGCCTCAGTCACCTGTTCTGGGCCCGGAAGGAGTTCCAGGCGCAGGTGCCGGACCTCGTCACCGAGGTGCTGCCGATCGACAAGGACGGGGTGGTCGTGGCATCCGGTGCCGTCGAGATGATGCTCGGCGCCGCGCTCGTCGCCCTGCCGGGGGAGCGGCGCCGGGTCGGCGCGATCCTCGCCGCGTTCTTCGTCGCGATCTTCCCCGGCAACATCGCGCAGGCGCTCGGCAAGCGGAAGGGATTCCGCCTGGACGACGACCGTGCCCGCTGGGATCGGCTGCTGTTCCAGCCGGTCCTCGTCGCCTGGGCACTCTGGTCCACCCGCCGCTGAACCGCTGCTGAGCGCCGCCGATCCGGCACGCCGCGCGGTGGACGCTCGGCGTGCCGGATGGCTCACCCCGGCCGACGGATGCCGCCGCCCGGAGCCGCGTCAGGTGCGGATGTTGCCGCCGCGGAGCCGCGAGACCGCGTCGACGGTGGCGGCGAGGATCAGAACGCCACCGGTGACCAGCAGGTTCACCCCGGCATCCATCCGCAGCAGGCCCAGGCCGTTGATGATGACGGCGATCACGAGCGCTCCGATGGCCGCGTGCACGAGCCGCCCGCGTCCGCCGAACAGGCTCACACCGCCGACGACCGCGGCGGCCACGCCCGACAGGACGATGTCGCGTCCCACCGCGCCGTCGACGGAGCCGATGCGGGTCTGCGCGAACAGCAGCGACACGACCGACAGACCCGACGCGATGACGAAGCACCACCACTTGATCAGCCGGACCTTGATCCCCGACCGCCGCGCCGCCTCGGCGTTGCCGCCGATCGCGTAGACGTACCGGCCGAACCGGGTGCGGTCGAGCACGAATGTCCCGATCCACAGGATCGTGAGCACGACGGGCACGATGATCGGAACGCCCTGCACCGGGTTGACCGACTGCGAGCGGTCGAGGTTCAGGATGAGCACGGCCGTGCCGCCGAGCACCGCGATGGCGCCGAGCTTGATGAGCACGAGGGCGAGCGGCCGGTTGGGGACTCCGGCCCGCCGCCGCCGGGCACGGTCCCACGCCGACATCCCGGCCGAGATGCCGAGGATCACCAGCAGCATCACCCACCCGCCCCAGACCGGCAGGCGGCCGTTCTGCAGCGCGATCAGCTCGGGCGCCTGGATCGGGTACAGGCCGCCCGCGCCGATGATGAGGAGCGCGAGTCCCTGATAGCCGAGGAACAGGCCCAGCGTCACGACGAACGACGGGATGCCGACCCGGGCGACGAGGAAGCCGATGAGGGCGCCGGTGGCGAGCCCGACCGCGAACCCGGCGGCCAGTGCCAGCGGCCAGGGCACGTCGTAGCGCACGTTCAGCACGACGAACGCGGCGACCGAGACGCCGCCGGTGACTCCCGCGGACAGGTCGATCTCGCCCAGGAGCAGGACGAACACGAGCGCCATGCCGAGGACGACGAGGGATGCCGCCTGGTTCATGAGGTTCGCGAAGTTGATGGGCGTGAGGAAGAACGGGCTCAGCGAGCCGAACAGGATGGCGAGGACGACGAGGCCGCCGACGGCGGGCAGCGCTCCCATGTCGCCGCCGCGGACGCGCTGCAGCCAGGCGCGGATCTGGTCGCCGACGCCGCCTTCGACGCCGCTGCCGATGAGGTCGCTCACGACCGGATCGGGTGCGGCCGCGGTACGGGTGGTGGTGCTCATGCGTCTCCTCCGACGGGAATGGTGGATGTGCCGACGAGCTCGACGCCGGGAGGGACCTTCGTGCCGGTGATGTAGCCGACGACGTCGTCGCGGGTGGTCTCGGCGGTCTTGACCTGCGCGACCATCTGGCCGAGGTACAGCACCGCGATGTCATCGGCGACCTCGAAGACGTCGGCGAGGTTGTGGCTGATGAGCACGACCGCGACGCCCTGGTCGGCGAGGCGCCGGACGAGGCTCAGGACCTGCTCGGTCTGGGCGACGCCGAGAGCCGCGGTCGGCTCGTCGAGGATGACGACGCGCGCCTTCTTCAGCACCGCGCGCGCGATGGCGACGGTCTGACGCTGACCGCCGGACAGGCTCGAGACCTTCTGCCGCACGCTCTTGACCGTGCGGACGGACAGCGAGCGGAGCGTGTCGGATGCCTCGCGCTCCATGAGTCCCTCGTCGAACGTGCCGACGGAGAGCTCCTCGCGGCCGAGGAACATGTTCTGGACGATGTCGAGGTTGTCGCACAGGGCGAGGTCCTGGTAGACGACCTCGATGCCGAGCGACGCCGCCTCGCGGGGGGTGCGGAGCGCGTGCGCGTCGCCGTCGACGAGGATCTCGCCGCTGTCGTACGGCTGGACGCCCGCGAGGCCCTTGATGAGGGTGGACTTGCCGGCGCCGTTGTCGCCGACGAGGGCGGTGACCTGGCCGAGGTGGACCTCGAGGTCGACGCCCTTGAGGACGCTGACGGGGCCGAACGACTTCGTGACGCGGCGCAGCTGGATGATGGGTTCGCTCATGCGGTTCTCCTGATCCGGGACGAGAACGGTTTCGGTGCGGGGACAGCGGGAACGGGGATGCCGCGATGCGCGGCATCCCCGCCCCCGTCAGATCACTCGACGCCGAACTCGGTGCACTTGTCAGCCAGGCTGACACCGTCGATGTCACCCGAGCAGATGTCGTCGGCGGACGCGTCACCGGCGGCGACGACGTCCTTGACCCCGTCGGGGCCGACGAGCTGCGGAGCGACGGCGATGTACGGCGTGCCGTCCTCGAGCTCCTGGTCGGCCGAGGGGCTCTCGCCCTGTAGGAGCGCGGTCGCCACCTCGACGGCGGCGTCGGCCTCGTCCTTCACCGGCTTGTAGACCGTCGCGGTCTGCCATCCGGCGAGGATGTTGCGCAGGCCCTCGAGGTTCGCGTCCTGGCCCGACACCGCGACACCCGTGATGCCACGGTCCTGGAGGACCTTGATCACGCCGTCGGCGTTGGTGTCGTTGGCGGCCCAGACGCCGTCGACCTCGCCGCCGTTGGCGGTCAGCGCCTGCTCGAAGTTGGTCTGGCTCTTGGCGCCGTCCCACACCCCCGGAGGCTCGGCGACCGGCTTCACGCCGGCGCCCTCGAGCACCTCGACCGCGCCTTCGCGGAACATCGCCGCGTTGCCGTCGGTCGGGTCGCCGCCCATGTAGAACACGGCTGCGGAGGCCGGGTCCTTGTCGGCCGCCGCCAGCCCGTCGAGGACCGCCTGGCCCTCGAGACGGCCGACTTCCACGTTGTCGAAGGACACGTAGTAGTCGGCGCCCGCGAACGGTCGGTCGTAGGCGATCACGGGGATCTCCTGGCTCTTCGCCTTCGTGGCGACGCCGGCGGCGGCGCCGTTGTAGTCCACGAGCAGCATCACGCCGCAGCCCTGCGTGAGCTGCTGGTCGGCGATCGTCGTGTACTTGGCGGTGTCGCCCTGGGCGTTCTGGATGTCGACCTCGAAGCCGGCGGCCTCGAGACCCTCCTGCAGGTACTTGCGGTCGAAGTTCTCCCAGCGGGGAGAGGATGCGGCATCGGGGAGGATGACGCACGCGCGTCCGGCTTCGGCGGGGGCTTCGCCGCCTTCGGATGCTCCGGGTGTCGGACTGGGGCTGGAACAGCCGACGAGCAGGAGTGCGGCTGCGCCGGTGAGCGCGGCTGCTGCGGACAGAGAGGTCTTCATCGTTCGCCTTTCGACAGTGAAAATCGAGCGGGCGCGTCATCGCGCTTGCGACGAGCATGATGCGTTCACAAATTGAAGTCAAGACGTGAACATAACGCTTTCGTTACTCCGGACGCCGCTAGCCGAGACCTCTCACCTCGCGCGCACGGCGCGTCACGGCGTCCAGCGCGACCGCGAAGACCAGGACGACGCCGGTCACCATGAACTGCACGGCCGAACTCAGGTTGACGAGGGTCAATCCCGACGAGATGGCCTGGATGACGATGACCCCCAGCAGGGCGGCGAAGGCGGACCCCCGGCCGCCGAACAGCGAGGCGCCGCCGATGATGGCGGCGGCGATCGCGTTGAGATTCGTGTCGGCCGCGCCCGAGCTCTGGTTCGCGGCCGCCAGCCGGGCCGCGGCGAGGATGCCGCCGGCCGCTGCGAACGTCGAGCAGAGCACGAAGACCGACACCATGACGCGGTCGACGCGGATGCCGGCGCGGCGGGCCGCCTCCACCGACCCCCCGACCGCGTACACGGAGCGACCCCAGCGGGTGCGCGTGAGGAGGAAGTGCATGAGGACGACGATCAGCACGAACAGGACGAAGATGACCCCCACGCCGCGCGACAGGTTGAGGTACCAGGCGGCGGCGACCAGTCCGGCGCCGAGGAGCGCGCCGCGGACGAGGACGGACGCCGTGCCGGCGCTGTCGAGATCGGCGGCGGCGCGGCGCCGTGCGCGGCGCAGGAGGGTCGTCGTGTACGCGGCGGCGCCGACCACGGCGAGGACGTACGACGCCGCGGGCGGCAGGTACAGATGCTGGGCGAACTGGACGAGCGCCGAATCGAACGGGAGGTTGATCGAGCCGGCGTCGCCGAGCACCCACAGCTGCACGCCGAGCAGTCCCAGCAGCCCGGCGAGTGTGACGACGAAGCTCGGCAGGCCGAGTCGGGTGCGGAGCAGCCCGTAGATTGCGCCGACCAGGCAGCCGGCCGCGAGGGCCGCGGCGATGGCGACGGGGACCGGAAGGCTCAGCTGCACCGCGCCGACGGCCAGGATCGCCGCGGCCAGCCCCGACATCGATCCCACCGACAGGTCGATCTCGCCGATCAGGAGGACCAGCACGATCCCGAGCGCGATCATCCCGATCGGGGCGCACTGCACGAGCAGGTCGGCGAGGTTCCGGCTCGACAGGAACACCGGATTGAGGGTGTGGAAGACGCCGGCGATCACGAGCAGGGCGGCGATGACCGGCAGTCGTCCCACGTCGCCCGCGCGCAGCCGCGCCCAGGCGCGGTGGAGCAGACCCTCGTCGTCGGTCATGTCTCGCCGTCCCGTCGGCGGCGGGCTCCGGAGAGCGGGATGACGGGCGGCGGCGGCGGATCGACGGGAGCCTCGACGCGGCTCACGTCGCGCGCACCCGTGATCGCGGCGATGAGGACCTCGCTGGTGGCCTCCTCGGCGTCGAACTCGCCGTTGTTCCGGCCGAGCCGCAGCACGACGATGCGGTCGGCGACCGCGAGGACGTCGGTCAGGTTGTGGCTGATGAGCACGACCCCGTGGCCGCGGTCGCGGAGTCGCTCGATGAGGTTCAGCACCTCGGCGGTCTGGGCGACCCCGAGCGCGGCGGTCGGCTCGTCCAGGATCACGATGCGGGGCTCGCCGATGAGGGAGCGCGCGATCGCCACCGTCTGCCGCTGACCGCCCGAGAGCGTCGAGACCGGCACGCGGACCGACGGGAGCTTCGCGGCGAGCTCGCGCAGGAGCACCCACGTGCGCTCCTCCATCTCGACCTCGTCGAGGCGACCCGACTCGGTGAGCTCCCGCCCGAGCCACAGGTTCGCGACGACGTCGAGGTTCTCGCACAGGGCGAGATCCTGGAAGATCGTCGCGATGCCCAGCTCCTGCGCGTCGGCGGGACTGGCGATCTGGACGAGCTCTCCGTCGAGCTCGATCGTGCCGCCGTCCGGCCCGTGGACGCCCGCGAGCACCTTGACGAGGGTCGACTTGCCGGCGCCGTTGTCGCCGACGAGGGCGACGACCTCGCCCTCGCGGACCGAGAAGTCGACCCCGCTCAGCGCTCGCACGGCGCCGAACCGCTTGTCGATGCCGCGCATCGACAGGACGTGGTCGCCGGATCGGCGGGGCGAGACGCTCACGCGGTCCTCTCAGTCCAGTCCCGCGTCGGCGCAGGCGGCCGCGTACGCGGCGGTGCAGATGTCCTCGATGCGCCAGAATCCGTCGGCGACGACGGTCGAGGCGATGTCGTCGATCGTGACAGCAACCGGCTCGAGGAGGGTGGCCGCCACGCCGTCGACGGTCGTGTCGCCCGCCGGCGTCTCGCCGCGGGTGAGCGCGACGGCGACGTCGGCGGCGATCGTCGCCTGCTGCCGCAGCGCCTTGTAGACGGTCATGTGCTGATCGCCGGAGACGATGCGCTGCAGCGCCGCCAGCTCGGCGTCCTGGCCGGTGACGACGGGGAAGGGCGACACGGCGGCAGCGCGGAGCGCCGCGACGGCGCCGCTGGCCGTGCCGTCGTTGGCGGCGTACACCCCGACGATCTCGTCGCCGTACTGCGCGATCTGACCCGCGACCCAGGCCTGCGCCTTGTCGGGGCTCCAGTCCGGAGTGTCGTACTGGGCGAGGATGCGCAGGCCCGCGTCCGAAACGACCCGGCGCGCGCCGTCCCGGAACTGGCTCGCGTTGTTGTCCGTCGGGGCGCCGTGGACCATGAGGATGCCGCCGTCCGCGTCGCCACGCTCCTCGAGCTCGCGGACGAGCGCCTCGGCCTGCAGCTCGCCGACGCGCTCGTTGTCGAAGGAGACGTAGTACGCCGGCGTCCCGCCGCCGACGATCATCCGGTCGTAGGCGATGACGGGGACGCCTTCGGCGGTGGCGGCGGCGAGGATGGATGCCGCGGCCCGCCCGTCCACCGGGTCGAGGACCAGGACCTCGGCGCCCGCCGCGAGGGCGGACTCGGCCTGCTGCTGCTGCCGCGCCGCATCCTGATCCGCATTCGTGTACAGCACGCTCCAGTCGCCGAGCTCGGCGATGCGCTCCTCGAACACGGGGCGGTCGAAGGTCTCGTAGCGCGCGGTCTTCTTGTCCGGCAGCAGCAGCGCGATCATGCCCTCGGCGCCCTGGTCGGGGAGCGCGCATCCCGACAGTGCGGCGCCCGCTCCCGCGAGGACGAGGAGCGCGGCGATCAGTCGCTTCATGCCGTGAACGCCACCAGGTCGGCGTCGACGGCGACGTGGTCGAGGGCCAGCGCGATCGCGCCCCGTGTCTCGGCCCATTCGCCGAAGGACGCCGCGACCACCTCCGGCACGCCGCCGCCCAGGATGGACCGCTCCAGCGAATGCCGGAGCGGGGCGAGGAGGATCTCTCCGGCCATCGCGAGCTCGCCGCCGACGACGATCCGCTCGGGATCGATGAGGTTGCATAGGCTCGCGGCGGCGATCCCGACGTGCCGGCCGGCATCCGCGATGACGCGCTGCGCGGGCGCGACGCCGTCTCCGGCCGCGGCGACGAGGTCGCGGAGGCGGTGGATGCCGTCGTCCGCCGAGAAGCCGGCGAGCAGCGCGGGGCCGGCGGCGACCGTCTCGAGGCAGCCGCGGTTGCCGCAGCGGCACGGCTCGCCGTGCTCGTCGATCGTGACGTGCCCGATCTGGCCGGTGCGGCCGCTGACCCCGCGGAACAGCTCGCCGTCGACGAGCAGGCCCGCGCTGATCGAATGCCCGACGCGGATGTACACCGACGACGAGGCGCCCCGGGCGGCCCCCTCCCGCGCTTCCGCGAAGCCGCCGAGGTTGGCCTCGCTGTCGACGTGGACCGGCCGGCCGATGCGGGCCGAGAGGCTGCCGGCGATGTCGATGCCCTCCCACCCGGGCAGCAGGCCGGGGGAGGAGACGATCGAGGTTCGCGGGTCGACGGGAGCCGGGATCGCGAGGCCGACGGCGAGGAGGTCGGCGAGCGAGCCGCCGAGGCCTTCGAGCAGGTCGCCGAGCAGCAGGCTCAGCCGGTCGAGCTCGGCGTCGTGGCGGTGATCGGGGGCCAGCGGCAGGGACGTCTCGGCGACGACCGAGCGGGTGGCATCCGCGATCGCGACATGCAGCTTGCGGGTCGAGAAGTGCGCCCCCGCGACGAGGCCCACCCGGCGGGCGAGCGAGACGAGCGTCGCCCGTCGACCGCTGCGCGAGGTGAACGACGTGTGCAGCACACCCGTCGCGGTCAGTTCCTTGACGATGTTCGACACCGTGGCGGGCGAGAGGCCGGTGGCGCCGGCGAGCTCGATCTGCGTCAGCCGCCCATGCCGCTTGAGCGTATCGAGCAGTCGAGCTCGATTCGCTTCGCGCAGAGAGGACTGCGATCCGGGCGGTGTTGACCGGCGTGCCACGGTGACACTGTAGCGCGGCGGTGCGGCATTCGGCCGCGGATCAGTCCGAGCCCTCCACGGCCCGCACCCGCACGATGTTGGTGGACTCGTCGAGCTCGGCGACGCCGGGGTAGGCCTTCACGAAGTCCGAGAACGACCGGTGACCGAGGGCCTTCTCGCTGAACGACGAATCCATGCGCTTGAGGAGGTTCTTCAGCGCCGACAGGTGCACCCACTCCTCGTCGGCACGCTCGCGCTCCAGTCGCAGGGCTCGCGAGAGCAGCAGCGCGGTCGGATCGGCGGCGGCCTTGCGGCGCCGTCGGCCGCTGGCGGGCGGCGTCTCCGGCTCGGGGTCCGGGTCGGGCAGGGCGACGCCGGGGAGCGCGTCGTACGCGTCGAACTGGTCGCACGCCGCCGCCAGCGACTTCGCGGTGGAGCCGGCGACGCCCACGCCGACGACGAAGCGGCCGAGCCGCTTGCAGCGCTGCGCGAGCGGGACGTAGTCGCTGTCGCCGGCGACGATGACGACGTGCGTGAGGTCCTGGAGACGGAACAGGTCCTCGACGGTGTCGACGGCGAGGCGGATGTCGGCGCCGTTCTTCGCGTACGCGGCGGCGGGGAACAGCTGCACGAGGTCGACCGCGCGTCCCACCAGCTGCTGGCGGTACAGCGCGTTCACGGGGGAGGACCAGTCCGCGTAGGCGCGGGTGAGCACGAGCGTGCCGAACGATGCGGCGTAGTCCATGATCGCGCCGACGTCGATCGTGGCGGCGGCCAGGCGCGCCGCGATCTCGGGCTCGTCGGGGTCGGCGGCGATCCGCTGACGGTCGCGCGAGTAGCTGTTGCGCCCGTGGACGCGGTCGTACCAGCTCATGACGATGTTGTCGAAGTCCAGGTAGACGGCGACGCGGGCGGTGGGCTGGTCGGCCATGTCAGTGGCCCTTCGGGTAGTGCACGCCGAGCTGGGCGCGGATGTCGTCGAGTGTGCCCATGATCGCGACGCTCTCCTCGAGCGACAGCAGGTCGCTGTCGCTGCGGCCCTCGGCGATGAGCTTCTCGGCGTAGAGCGCCTGGAACTGCATGCCCCGGCCGCCGATCTCGGACCGGTACTCCTCGCGAACGGTGCCGTCCGGTGCGCACAGGCGGAAGGATGTGGGCGTGTACCAGACCGAGTCGATCTCGATCCGGCCCTCGGTGCCGATGATCTGCGCGACATTGGGCCCCGCCGCGCGCGAGGACGTCAGCAGCGAGGAAACGGCGCCGGAGGCATGGGTGAACGAGATCGCCGCCTCGGTGTCGGCGCCGGTGTCGCCCAGGCGGCCGACGGCGCGGACCTCGCTCGGGGCGCCCAGGATGTCCCACGCGAACGAGACCGGGTAGATGCCGAGGTCCAGCAGCGCGCCGCCGCCGAGCTCCAGCGCATTCAGCCGGTGGGCCGGATCGGCGGTGATCTTCTGGGTGTGGTCGGCCGACAGGGCCCGGATCTCGCCGATCGCGCCCGCGTCGAGGAGCTCGCGGATGCGCACCATGTGCGGCAGGTAGCGAGTCCACATGGCTTCCATCGCGAGCAGGCCGCGCGAGGCGGCGACGTTGCGGATGGCGACGGCCTGATCGCGGTCCAGGGTCAGCGGCTTCTCGATGAGGACGTGCTTGCCGGCTTCGAGCGCGAGGATCGCGTTGGCGCTGTGGAACGTGTGCGGCGTCGCGATGTAGATAATGTCGACCGTCGGGTCGGCGACGAGGTCCTCGTACGAGCCGTGCACGTTCGGGATCTCGAACTCGCGGGCGAACTCCGCCGCGGCATCCGCTCGGCGCGACCCGACCGCGCTGAGCGTCCTGCCCGCTATGCGGAGGTCCTTCGTGAACGAGTGGGCGATGCCGCCGGTGGCCAGGATTCCCCATCGCAATGCCGTCATGTCTCGAGCCTAGCGGCCGGGACTCTAGGCTCGGGAGCGTGGACGACGAGCGCGCGCAGAACCCGGCCGTGGAGCGGTTCCGGGAGCTGCTGCGCATCCCGACGATCTCCTCGATCGACGAGTCGGAGGTGGACGGGACGCGGTTCGTCGCCTTCCGCGAGGCCGTCGAGCGGCTGTATCCCGGCATCGCCCGGACGCTGGAGCGCCAGGTCCTCGCGGGCCACTCGCTGCTGTACCGCTGGCGGGGGGAGGACCCGGGCGACCCCCTGGTGCTGATGGCCCACATCGACGTCGTCCCCGTCGTCCCCGCGGAATGGGAGCACGACCCCTTCGGCGCCGCCCTCGTCGGGACGGGGACGGATGCCGCGATCTCGGCCCGCGGCGCGATCGACGACAAGGGTTCGCTCGTCGCGATCCTCGAAGCCGTGGAGTCCCTGCTGGCGGAGGGCTTCGTCCCCGCTCACGACGTCTACCTGGCCTTCGGCCACAACGAGGAGACCGCGGGCGACGGCGCCCGCACCATCGTCGCGGCGCTCGACGCGGAGGGCGTCCGTCCGAGCCTCGTCCTCGACGAGGGCGGAGCCGTGGTCCAGGGCGTGCTGCCCGGCGTCGAGCGGCCGACCGCGATGATCGGCGTCGCGGAACGCGGGGTGATGACCGTTCGGCTCACGGCACGGGAGCTGGGCGGTCACGCCTCCACTCCGCCCGCACGCCCCGCGACGGCACGGCTGGCCCGGGCGGTGCTGCGACTCCACCGGCATCCGTTCCCGACGCGCCTGGTCGCCCCGGTCCGCGCCATGCTCGACACCGTCGCGCCGCACACCCGCGGTCCGCTGAAGCCGGTCCTCCGCAGCATCGGCGTCACCGGGGCCCTCCTCGCCCGCGTGTTCGCCCGGCTCGGTCCGGAGATGAACGCGCTCGTGCGGACGACGGCCGTCGTCACCGAGATGTCCGGCGCCACCGGCGCGAACGTCCTGGCGACGACTGCGCGGGCGAGTGTCAACGTGCGCCTGCTGCCGGGCGACACCGTCGACTCGGCGCTGCGCCGCATCCGCCGTGTCATCGCCGACCCGGCGATCGACCTCGAGACCGTGTCGGCGTCCGAGGCGTCGCCGGTGTCGCCGTGGACGGGAGCCGCCTGGGACCGGATCGCGGCGGCGACGGCCGCCACCCTGGGTGACGACGTCATCCCGACGCCGTACATCCAGCTCGGCGCGAGCGACAGTCGCTGGTTCACCGGGATCAGTCGGCATGTCTACCGGTTCACGCCGTTCTCCCTCACCCGTCCGGAGCGCGAGGCGCTGCACTCGCACAACGAGCGCATCAGGGTGGCGGTATGGCTGCGAGGGATCGACTTCTACCGTGAGCTGGTCCGCGCCGGCTGATCCGGCTCAGTCGGTCGCATCGCGCCGCGCGCGCATCCCCACCCGGCGCCCGGCGAGGAAGGCCAGCCCGATCAGCCCTGCTGCCAGCACGCCCGCACCGACCGGTACGAGCGGATCGATCAGCGCGATCCCCGGCGGGGCGAAGACCTCCTCGGCGAGGGGCTGGTACGCGAACCACCCCAACGACACCGGCCGCGACGAGCCGATCACGATCATGATCGCGCCCGCGGCGGCCCCGGCGCCGAAGAGCCACCACAGGGCGGGGAGGACGTGTCGGCGGTGCACGGCGTCAGGCCCCCGCCGGCTCGCCGGCGACCAGGACGATCTTCCCGTCCGCGCCGGCCTCGATGGCTCGGTGCGCCGCGGCCGCGTCGGCGAGCGGGAAGGACGGGCCGAGCTCGATGTCGAGCGCGCCCGCCGCGAGGAGATGAAGGCTGATCGGCACGGCCTCGGCGCGGAGCGCCCGCTGCGCCGGGGTGAGCGGATGCGGGCTCCCGCCGAGATAGGAGCGGATGCCGAGCGCACCCGCGTCCGCCCCGCGGACGAGCGTCGCGATGCGGCCCCGGTCGGCGACCAGCTCGAGCGATGCCGCGATGGCCTCATCGGTGCCGGCGGCGTCGATGGCCACGGTCACCCCCTGCGGGGCGGCCTCGCGCACCCGGTCGGCCAGGCCGGCGCCGTAGCGGACCGGGATCGCGCCGAGGGCGACGACCCGCCCCGCCCGTCGCTCGCTGGTCGTGGCGACGACGGTCGCGCCCCACAGCACGGCGAACTGGACGACGAGCTGCCCGACGGCCCCGGAGCCGGCATGGACGAGCACGGTGTCGGCTGCGCCGGCGCCGAGGGAGCGGAGCACCTGGTAGGCGGTGCCGGCCGGCACGCCGAGTGCCGCCGCCTCGGCGGCGGACACCTGCGGCGGTCGGGGCGTGACGGTCTCGGCCGGGACGACGACGTCGGTCGCGTACAGGCCCGAGGCGCCCGCGATGACGACGGCGTCACCGACGCGGAGGCCCTCCACGTCGGCGCCGAGGGCGGTGACCACCCCGGCGCCATCCGCACCGATCCGCCGCGGCGACGTGATCGGCGGTGAGGGCCGGATGCCGCTCCGGAGCTTCGCGTCGAGTGGATTCACGCCGGCGGCCTCGATGCGCACGGCGACCTCGCCGGGCCCGGGCGGCAGGACGTCCACCTCGGTCAGGGTGAGGACCTCGGGGCCGCCGAGGGAGGAGTAGGTGATCGCGGAGGCCATGGTCGGTCCTTCGGGGATGTCAGCGGGTCGGGGCGGGCGGAGGCGTGTCGCTCAGGCCGAGGACGAAGTCCAGGATCTCGCGCGCCGGCGCCTCGCGCACCGGTCCGCGGCCGAAGGTCCACTCGGCGTCGGTCGCGTGGACCGCGGTGCCGGAGAGCGCGGCGCGCCGCTCGAACGGCATCCGCGTCGACGCGTAGAGGGCGACGGCGCCGCCGATCACCGGCGGGATCGCCACGGCGCGGTCGCCCGCGAGCTCGAGCAGCGCACGGAGCGCGTCGGCGAGGACGCGGATGCGGCGCCGCGAGCCGGTTCGCACGGCGGTCGCCACCTCGGCCAGGGGCAGCCCTGCGAACTCCCGGTCGAGCCCGGCGACGGCGAGGAACCGCGCCGCGGCCGCCGCGCTCGTCGGTTCGAGGGCCGCCGCCGAGGCGACGACGTCGGCGACCGCCGTCCGCCAGTCGCCGGACACCCCGGACTCGTCCACGCGCGGGCGCGCACTCAGCGGAAGGTGGCGGGACAGGTCGGACATGGCGTCAGCATAGGCCGTGAGCCATGTGACGGAGCGGGAGTGTCACATCGGCGCTCCGGAACTCTCGGGCATAATGGCTCCGACCGATGTGACCGTACACATCGATACGGAGATGCGATGAGCGACGACGTCACCGGCCGAAGGCCCAGCATCCGCGACGTCGCGCGCCTGGCAGGCGTCTCGCACCAGACCGTCTCCCGGGTGCTCAACGACCATCCCAGCATCCGGCCGGAGACGCGGGAGCGCGTGCTGGCGGTCATGTCCGACCTGTCCTACAGCCCGAATCGCGCGGCTCGCGCCCTGGTGACGAGTCGGTCCCGCACGATCGGGATCCTCGCGGCGTCGGCGACGCAGTACGGTCCGGCGTCGTCGATCGCGGCGATCGAGGCCGCCGCCCGCGAGCGCGGCTACTGGGTCTCGACGGCGAACATCGACGCAGCCGACCCGCAGTCGATTCCGGACGGCCTGTCACATCTGCTCGCGCAGTCGATCGAGGGGCTGGTCGTGATCGCGCCGCAGGTACGGGTGGTCCGAGCTCTGACGGCGCAGCGCGTCGGAGTGCCGTACGTCACGCTGCAGTCGACGGACGTCGACCCCGACCACACCCTGTCGGTCGACCAGATCGCGGGAGCGAGACTCGCGACACGGCACCTGCTCGAGCTCGGCCACCGGTCGATCTACCACCTGGCCGGTCCGCAGGACTGGATCGAGGCCGAGGCGCGCATGCGCGGCTTCCTCGAGGAGATGGGCGCCTGGGACGTCTCGACGACAGCGCCGATCCTGGGGGACTGGACGGCGGACTTCGGCTACTACGCGGGACGCGAGCTGCTGCGCTACCGCGATTTCACGGCGATCTTCTCGTCGAACGACCAGATGGCGCTCGGTCTCCTGCACGCCGTCCGCGACGAGGGTCTCGACTGCCCCCGCGACGTGAGCATCGTCGGCTTCGACGACATCCCCGAGTCGGGGCACTTCTGGCCGCCGCTCACCACGGTGCGGCAGGACTTCGCGGAACTCGGCCGCCGGTGCGTCGATCTGCTGCTCGACCGATCGACGGACGCCACCGCCGCGATCGTCCCCGAGCTCATCGTGCGCTCGTCCGCGGGACCCGCCGCGCGGTTCTGACCGGGCGGTCGACACGCCGGTCGTCGACCGAGTTGACATCACCCCCGCTCCGGGCCATCATCGATCCGGATGTGAACGGTCACATCGAGCCGGCCGCGAGCCGGAGCGAGACGGCAGGACGACAAGGGAGTCAGGCGGATGGTGTCGATGGACGACGCGGATCGGTACGTGATCGGGGTGAAGACCGAGGTCGCCGTCGCACGCGTGCGCTCGCAGGTCGCCGCCCGGCACGCCGACCTCGTGTCCCGCGGCCTCCTCGTCTCGACGGCCGGGGCGGTCTCCGAGCGCGTCCCGCACGCCGATCTGTTCGTCATCCGACCGGCCGGCATCCCGGGCGACGACCTCGCGCCCGAGAACATGGTCCTCTGCGAGCTGGACGGCACCGTCGTCTCCGCGACGCCCGGCGGCAATCGCGCCGCGTCGACGGATGCCGCACTCCACGCCGCCGCCTACCGTGCGCTGCCCGACGTGAACGCGATCGTGCACGCGCAGTCCGGCTACGCTGCCGCCTGGGCCGCGCGCGGCGAGGAGATCCCCTGCGTGACGGTGTCCGCCGCCGAGATGTTCGGCGGTCCGGTTCCGGTCGCGCCGATCGGCGGCGGCGACGACGACCTCGTGCGCAGCGTCCTGGCCGTCCTCGGGGAATCCCGCTCACCCGCCGTGCTCATCGCCGGCCACGGCGCGTTCACGGTGGGGACCAGCGGTCCCGCCGCACAGGCGACCGCCACGCTCCTCGAGGACGTCGCGCGGACGACCCACCTCGCCCAGCAGGCCGGCAGCGTGCCGAGCCTGCCGCAGCAGCTCATCGACCGGCGCCACGACGCATTCCGACGCGCCACCTCACCGACCACCGACGACCGCCGGTAGCCCGACGACGGGCGCGGTCACCTCCGTACAACCGAATACGAACACCAAGACAGTGATGTCCGAGGAAAGGAACACACAGTGAAGTTCAAGAAGATCCTGATCGCCGGCGTCGCCGCCGGCGCGCTGGCGCTGAGCGGATGCGGCGCGAGCGGGAACACCGCCGGCTCCGGCGGCGAGGGTGACGGCGGCCTCATCGGCGTCGCGATGCCCACCAAGAGCTCCGAGCGCTGGATCCAGGACGGCGACGCCGTCAAGAAGGCCCTCGAGGCGGAGGGCTACCAGGTCGACCTGCAGTACGCCGAGGACGACATCCCCACCCAGGTCTCGCAGATCGAGAACATGATCACGAAGGGCGCCGAGGCGCTCATCGTGGCATCCATCGACGGCACGACCCTCACCGAGGCGCTGCAGAACGCCGCGGACGCCGAGATCCCGGTCATCGCCTACGACCGCCTCATCAAGGGCACCGAGAACGTCGACTACTACGCGACGTTCGACAACGAACTGGTCGGCAACCAGCAGGCCTGGTCCGTCCTCAACGGCCTCGGCCTGACCGACCTCGAGGGCAACCCGGCTGCGGACGCGCCGGAGGGCCCGTTCAACATCGAGCTGTTCGCGGGGTCGCTGGACGACAACAACGCGTTCTTCTTCTTCAACGGCGCGATGGACGTGCTCAAGCCCTTCGTCGACGACGGCACGCTCGTCGTGAAGTCGGGTCAGACCTCGATCGAGCAGGCCGCCACGCTGCGCTGGGACGGCGAGACCGCCCAGAGCCGCATGGAGGACATCCTCACGGCGAACTACTCCGACGGCTCGCAGGTCGACGCGGTGCTCTCGCCCTACGACGGCATCTCGCGCGGCATCATCTCCGCCCTCGCCGACGCCGGCTACACCCAGGGTGAGGACTGGCCGATCATCTCCGGTCAGGACGCCGAGGTCGACTCGGTCAAGGCGATCCTCAGCGGCGAGCAGTACGCGACGATCTTCAAGGACACGCGTGAGCTCGCGAAGGTCGCGGCCGGCATGGCCGTCTCGGTGCTCCAGGACGAGCAGCCCGAGGTCAACGACGAGGAGACGTACGACAACGACGTGAAGATCGTTCCGTCGTACCTGCTGGCGCCCGTGCCGGTCGTCAAGGACAACGTCGAGCCCGCGCTCGTGGACACCGGCTACTGGACGGCCGACGAGCTCGGACTCTGAGTCCGGCCCGCACCGACCGACCGCGCCGGCGGCGGGGCTCCTCGCCTCGCCGCCGGCGCACCCGCCAGCTCCCCACAAGTCCCCAAGGAAGTCGGAGATCGTGACCGAGACCATCCTCGAGATGCGCGGCATCACCAAGACGTTCCCGGGCGTGAAAGCCCTCTCGAACGTCAACTTCGCCGTGCAGCGTGGCGAGATCCACGCCATCTGCGGCGAGAACGGCGCCGGCAAGTCGACCCTCATGAAGGTGCTGTCGGGTGTCTACCCGCATGGCACCTACGACGGGGAGATCCACTACGCCGGCGACGTCGTCGAATTCAAGAACCTGCGCGACAGCGAGGCGCGGGGCATCGTGATCATCCACCAGGAGCTCGCGCTCAGCCCCTACCTCTCCATCGCCGAGAACATCTTCCTCAACAACGAGCGCAAGAGCGCCGGCGGCCTCATCGACTGGAACCGGACGAACTTCGAAGCGGCGGCGCTGCTCAAGCGCGTCGGCCTGCGCGAGAACCCGACCGCGAAGGTGAGCCAGATCGGCGTCGGCAAGCAGCAGCTCGTCGAGATCGCGAAGGCGCTCTCGAAGGAGGTCAAGCTGCTGATCCTCGACGAGCCGACCGCCGCGCTCAACGACGAGGACTCCGACCACCTGCTCGAGCTGATCCTGAGCCTCCGCGAGGAGGGGATCACGTCGATCATCATCAGCCACAAGCTGAACGAGATCAAGAAGGTCGCCGACACCGTCACGGTCATCCGCGACGGCAAGACGATCGAGACGATCGCGAAGACCGACGTCACCGAGGACCGCATCATCAAGGACATGGTGGGCCGCGACCTCGAGCACCGCTATCCGGACCACGAGCCGAACATCGGCGAGGAGCTGCTCCGCGTGGAGGACTGGACCGCCCACCACCCGCAGGATCCGTCCCGCGTCGTCGTCGACAACGTGTCCATCACCGTCCGCGCCGGCGAGATCGTCGGGATCGCCGGGCTCATGGGAGCCGGGCGCACCGAGTTCGCCATGAGCCTGTTCGGGCACAGCTACGGCTCCCGGATCTCGGGCAAGGTGTACCTCCGCGGCGAGGAGATCCGCACCCGCACCGTCTCCGAGGCCATCGGACACGGGCTCGCGTACGCGACGGAGGACCGCAAGACGTACGGCCTGAACCTCATCGAGGACATCAAGCGCAACGTCTCGATGGCCGCGCTGAAGAAGCTCGAGAAGGCCGGGCTCGTCGACGACAACGAAGAGTTCAAGGTCGCCAACGAGTTCCGCACGAGCATGAACATCAAGGCGCCGAGCGTTCTCGCCCGGACGGGCAAGCTCTCCGGCGGCAACCAGCAGAAGGTCGTCCTGTCGAAGTGGATCTACTCCGACCCGGAGGTGCTGATCCTCGACGAGCCGACCCGCGGCATCGACGTCGGGGCGAAGTACGAGATCTACACGATCATCAACCGACTGGCGGCGGCGGGGAAGGGAATCATCGTGATCTCCTCCGAGCTGCCCGAGCTGCTCGGCATCTCCGACCGCGTGTACGCCCTCTCGGAGGGGCGGATCACCGGCGAGGTGCCGATCGCCGACGCCACCCCTGAACACGTCCTCAAGCTCATGACCATGGAGAAGCCCCGCTGACGGGGCAGGAGACACACATGTCCAACGACACTCTCACCCCCGAGACCGCCTCCGGCGGGGGGATCAACCCGGCCAACAACCGGTTCACGCGCTGGCTGGCCACGGTCCTGTCCGACCTCGGCAAGAACGGCATCTTCATCGCCCTCATCGCCGTGGTGGTGCTGTTCGCGATCCTGACCGACGGCATCCTGCTGCGTCCGCAGAACCTGTCGAACCTCGTCGTCCAGAACGGGTACATCCTCGTCCTGGCGATCGGCATGGTGATGGTCATCATCGCCGGCCACATCGACCTGTCGGTGGGCTCCGTCGCCGCCTTCATCGGCGCGGTGTCCGGTGTGCTGGCGGTGAAGATGGGGCTGCCGTGGTGGCTCGCGATCATCCTCTCGCTGCTGATCGGCGCGCTCGTGGGCGCCTGGCAGGGCTTCTGGGTCGCCTATGTCGGCATCCCGGCGTTCATCGTGACGCTCGCGGGCATGCTGATCTTCCGCGGGCTCGCGCTCGTCGTGCTCGGCAACGCGAACATCGGCTCGTTCCCGACCGAGTACCGCGGCCTCGGCAACGGCTTCCTGGCGGGGATCTTCGGCGAATCCGATCCCGACATCTTCACCCTCGCGATCGGCGCCGTGGCGATCATCGCGCTGACCGTCCAGCAGGTGCGCACCCGCCGCGGTCGCGCGAAGTACGACCAGCAGGTCGACCCGCTCATCTGGTTCGTCGCGAAGCTCGTCCTCATCGCCCTCGTCATCGGCTGGTTCTCGTTCGCGCTCGCGTCGTACAAGGGCATCCCGGTCACCCTGGTCGTGCTGGCCGTGCTGGTGCTGGTCTACGGCGTCGTCATGAACCGCACCGTGTTCGGCCGTCACATCTACGCCATCGGCGGCAACCGTCACGCCGCCGAGCTGTCGGGAATCAAGACCCGCCGCGTCGACTTCTGGCTGTTCGTCAACATGGGCTTCCTGGCCGCGCTCGCGGGCCTCATCTTCACCGCGCGCCTGAACCTCGCCGGCCCCAAGGCCGGTGACGGGTTCGAGCTCGAGGCCATCTCGGCCGCGTTCATCGGCGGCGCAGCCGTGCAGGGCGGTGTCGGCACGATCGGCGGCGCCATCATCGGTGGTCTGATCATCGGTGTGCTGAACAACGGCATGTCGATCATGGGCATCGGCATCGAATGGCAGCAGGCGGTGAAGGGCCTCGTGCTGCTGCTCGCCGTCGCCTTCGACGTGTACAACAAGCGGCGCGCCGGACACTGACATGGCCGCGCAGAAGCAGAGCAACGAGCTCGACAAGCCCCGGCCCACCACGGCTCGCATCACGATGTGGATCGTCGGCGGCGCCGTCGGCGTCTACATGGTCGCCAGCGGCCTCATCGGGGCGCTCGCCTGAGCCGCACTCGATGACCGCACTCGCGGGCGCGGACTCTCAGTCCGCGCCCGCGAGTGCTTTCGCGATCCGCTGCAGCGACACCGGCTCGGCGGTGCCGAGCCGCTGCGCGAACAGGCTCACGCGGAACTCCTCGAGCAGCCACCGCACGTGCGCGAGGCGCGGCGGTGCGTTCTCCGGCAGCGGCAGGACGCCGCCGGCATCCGCATACTGGGCGGCGGCGCGCTCGTACTCGGTCATCCGCTGCCGGTCTCGCCCGGGATTGTCCGCGAGGCCGTCGACGCGCTCGCGCGCCCCCTGCAGGTAGCGGGGCAGATGCTGCAGCCGCGGGATGCCGGTGCGCGAGATGAAGCCCGGGTGGATGAGCGCCGCGACCTGGCCCTTCACGTCTCCGAGCGCGGCCAGCAGGGTCATGGAGTTCTGTCCCCGGACGGCACGCTCCACCTCGCGCTGCAGCGTGAGGATGCGGGCGGCGAGGGAGACCGCCGCGAAGAGCTCGTCCACGACGCGGGCCGAGAAGGCGTCGCGTGCGGCGGCGAAGGCGGCTTCGGTCCGCACCGGTGCGCCCCCGAGGACCGCATCGGCGACGGCGAGACGGGCGTCTTCGATCAGCGCCTTCGCGGACGGGTAGGGGGATGCCGCGAGGGCGAGCTTCTCGGCGGCCGTCAGATGCTCCAGGACGTACGGCGCCGGCGACGGGACGGCGAGCAGCAGCAGTCGGCGGACACCGGCGCGCGTCAGCTCGGCGGCGCGCTCGGCGGTCGCCTCGATCCGGACCGCGACGGCGTCCTTCGTGTCGACGACGGCGGGGTATCCCCGCACCACGCCGCCGGCGACCCGGGAGTCGACGACCTCCGGCAGGTCGCCGAAGTCCCAGGCGGTGATCCCCGCTCGCTCGGTGGGCGCGCCGGGTCCGGTTCCCGGTGCCGGTGCTCCCGGTGCCGGTGCTCCGGGCACCGGCTGCTGCGGCTGCTTCCTCGGGGCGAGGGAGCGGGCGACCGATTCGCGGGCCTTGCCTGCCAGCTGCCGCTGCAGCTGGGTCAGCTCCCGCGACGAGCCGATGGCGCGACCGCGCGTGTCGACGGCGCGGAACGACACCGTGAGGTGGGCGGGCACACGCGTCATGTCGAAGTCCGCCTCCGTCACCGGCTGATGCGCGATGCGCTGGATGCGGGTCGCGAGCGCGCTGCGGAGGGACGACGACGGCAGGCCGTCGTGATCCTCGGGGCCGGCCCCCGCCAGCTCGTCCCGCAGCTTCGCGGCCCAGTCGGCCGCGGGCACCACGTGGCGCCGGATGGTCTTCGGCAGCGCCTTCAGCAGCGCCGCGATGAGGTCGTCGCGCATGCCCGGCACCTGCCAGTCGAACCCGTCGGGGCGAAGCTGCGCCAGGAGTGCCAGCGGGATGACGACGCTGACGCCGTCGTCCGGTGCGCCGGGCTCGAACCGGTACGCGACGCTCAGCACCTGGTCGCCCTGGCGCCACCGCGTCGGGAAGTCGCGCTCGTCGGTGCGCGCCGACTCGCCCAGGAGGTCGGCCTCGGTCATGTCGAGCAGCTTGGGGGTGCGCGCCTGCGCCGTGCGCCACCACGTCTCGAACGAGCGGACGTCGAACACGTCGCGGGGCAGCCGCGCGTCGTAGAAGGCGTAGACGGCTTCGTCGCCGACGAGGATGTCGCGGCGGCGCTCCCGCTCCTCGATCCGCTCCAGCTGACGTCGCAGCTCGGCGTTGCGCCGCTCGAAGGCGGTCAGGCGCTTGTCGAGGTGGGCGACGTTCCATTCGGCCTCGACGAGCGCGTGGCGCAGGAACAGCTCGCGGGCGAGCTCACGGTCGATGCGGGCGAGCTGCACGCGGCGGCGCGGGATGATCTCGACGCCGAACAGCGTCACCTTCTCAGCGGCGACGGCGGCCCCGGCGTCCTTGGACCAGTGCGGGTCGCTGACGCTCCGGGACGCGAGGTCGCCGGCGAGCTCCTCGGCCCAGGCCGGGTCGATCGCGGCGATCGTGCGGCCGAACAGCCGGGACGTCTCGACGAGCTCGGCGGCCATGACCGCATCCGGGGAGGCCTTCCGCAGACCCGACCCCGGGAAGATCGCGAACGTCGCGCCGCGTGCGCCGCGGTACTGCGGCAGCGGCTTGCGGGCGTTCTTCTTCTGCGGGTCCCCCTTCTGCACCGAGCGCGTGTCGAGGATGCCGATGTGCGACAGCAGACCGGACAGGATCGCGCGGTGGACGGCGTCGGGATCGGCCGCGCCGGGCGCCTGCTTCTTCACGCCGGACAGGGTGCTGAGCTGCCGATGGACGTCGAACCACTCGCGCACGCGGACGTAGTTGAGATGCTCGGCGCGGCAGAGCCGCCGGAACGCGCTCGACCCGAGCTCCCGCTGCTGTTCGCGCAGGTGATTCCACAGGTTCAGCAGGCTGAGGAAGTCGCTGGTCGGATCCGTGAACCGCGCGTGCAGCCGGTCGGCCTCCTCGCGCCGCTCCTCGGGACGCTCGCGCACGTCCTGGATCGACAGGCCCGACACGATCGCGAGGACATCGCGACCGACGCCGAGCCGATCGGCTTCGAGCAGCATCCGCGCGAACCGCGGATCGATGGGCAGGCGTGAGATCTTGCGGCCGAGGGGAGTGAGCGTGAGCGCGCCGGTCGTCCCGGCGACCGCCCGCAGCTCCGTGAGGAGCTCGACCGCCGCCTTGACGCCGCGGGAATCGGGCTTCGTGAGGAAGGGGAACTCGGTGACGTCGCCGAACCCGAGCGACAGCATCTGCAGGATGACCGACGCGAGCGAGGTCCGCAGGATCTCCGGCTCGGTGAACTCGGGCCTTGCGGTGAAGTCGTCCTCGCCGTACAGGCGGATCGCGATGCCGGGGGAGGTGCGGCCCGCGCGACCGCTGCGCTGCTGCGCGGAGGCCTGCGAGATCGCCTCGATGGGGAGCCGCTGGATCTTCGACCGCACGCTGTACCGCGAGATCCGGGCGGTGCCGGTGTCGACGACGTAGCGGATGCCGGGAACCGTGAGGCTCGTCTCGGCGACGTTCGTCGCGAGGATGACGCGACGCCGCACGCCCGCGACACCGGACCGCTCGAAGACGCGGTGCTGCTCGGCGGCGGACAGCCGCCCGTAGAGGGGGAGGACCTCCGTCGGGCGGGCATCCCTCGCGTACTTCCCGCGGACGGCATCCGTCGCGTCGCGGATCTCCGCCTCGCCCGGCAGGAAGACGAGGACGTCGCCGTCGGGCTCGCGGTCGAGCTCGGTCAGAGCGGCGAGGAGCCCGTCGACATCGTCCTCGGCAGCCTCGTCGTGCGGACGGTAGCGGATCTCGACCGGGTACGTGCGGCCCGACACCTCGATGATCGGTGCCGGGACACGCGTCCCGTCGGGCGCGGTCGCGGCGAAGTGCGCGGCGAAGCTCTCGGGGTCGATCGTGGCGGACGTGATGACGACCTTGAGATCGGGCCGCTCCGGCAGGATGCGCGCGAGGTACCCGAGCAGGAAGTCGACGTTGAGCGACCGCTCGTGCGCCTCGTCGACGATGATCGTGTCGTAGCGGCGCAGCAGCCGGTCGCGGTGGATCTCGTTGAGCAGGATGCCGTCGGTCATGAGGGTCACCTGCGTGTCCGCGGTGACCTCGTCGGTGAAGCGAACCTTGTACCCGATGGCGCCGCCGAGGGGGACCTGCACCTCGTGCGCGAGGCGCTCGGCGATGGACCGCGCCGCGATGCGTCGGGGCTGCGTGTGCGCGATCCGGGTGCGGCCGAGCTCGAGGCAGATCTTGGGGAGCTGGGTCGTCTTGCCCGACCCCGTCGCGCCGGCGACGATCAGCACCTGGTTCTCCGCGAGCGCGCGCGCGATCTCGTCGCGCGCGGCGCTGACGGGCAGCTCCGGCGGATAGGAGATCACGGGGGCAGGAGAGGACACAGCCTTCGATGCTATCCCGGCGACACGCCCCCTGGCGTCAGCGCTCGGCGTTGGCGGGCGCGTCGAGGAGCGGCAGGTCCGCGGCGGTGACCAGGCGCGAGAGGATCGCGTGCTCGACGAGACGGGCCCGGCGGTTCGTCGCGAGCTTCCCGGCGCCCCCGCGCAGGCCCTGCACGCCCTCGCGGTCGAACTTGTCGCACACGTTGTCGAGCTTGCGGTTGAACGTCGTGAGCGGCCATCCCAATCGCGCGGCCGCCGCCGCGGAGGTGGGGATCTGGCTGGAGCCCATCATCCCGCCGCGCAGGATCGGCTCGCACAGCGCGATGAGCAGCTGCCGCTGGCTGGCGGTCAGGGGGACGGCTCCGATCGTCGTCCCGGCGCTCGCCTCGTCGTCGCCCGGGTCGGCGGGACGTCCGGTGAAGCGCGGCGCGGTGTTCCGGACGGTGAACTCGTACGTGTACGACCCGGCGGTGAACATGACGAGGAGCTCGGGGAAGACCAGCGGAACCCGGGCCCCGGGACCCAGCATCGCCTGGTAGGCGCCGTCGGCGGTGGCGAGGGCCACCGAGATGGAGCGGCCGGTGTTCGCGAGCCACCACATGTCGTGCGCGGACTCGATCTCCAGCAGACGCCGGTGCAGGTACGGGTTGGTGTCGATGACGAGGTCGGCGTCGCGGCCGATCGAGAACGCCTCGCCGGGCCGCGGGTGGAACCACTCGCCGCAGAACTCGATCGCGAGTTCCGCGGGCACCGGCTCCGCTGTCTGTTCGATGTCCTCTGTCACGGTCATCCCCCTCCGGTCAGGATCACGATCCCGGCGATCGCGCCACCCGCGATCGCCCCTGTCCCCGCCAGCACCGCCACGAGGAGACCGGTCCGGCCACGACGTCGGCGGGGCGCGTCGGCCGCCTCCGCGGCGACCGGCGGGACGATCGCCGTCCGGGTGACCGGCGGCGCGGCATCCGCGCGAGGACGGTAGACCGCCCGCTCGGGGCGCGCACCCGGGACGGCGGCGCTGCGCGGCGTGTCGGCACGGCCGTGCGCGATCCCCGCGCCGGCGGCCCGAGGCCGCGCGACGACGTGCTCGGGTACGTCGCGGTCGGCGATGAGCGTGGCCTCGGCGTCCGCCTCGGGCAGATCGGCCGGCGGGATGCCGCGGGCCGAGAGCGCCGTGCGGTCGTCGGGGTCGGCGTCGGGTTCGGGATCGGGCTCCGGCTCGGGTCTGCCGTCGACGCGTCGCGCAGCGAGCACCGTGCGCTCGTCGGCATCCCCGTCCGGCGCCGCATCGCCGAACCCGGGGACGCTGTCGATCAGCGCCGCGCGCTGCGCGCGGCGGGTCGCGGCGAGGACGGTGCGCTCGTCGTCGTCGTCGGGGAGCTCCGCCGGGCGCTCAGCCATGTCGACGCCGCCGGGTGGAGGGCACCGTCGCCACTTCGACGGTGCCGGTCGCCGTCCCGCTGGTCATGAGACCGCCCGTGGTGTCCTCGAGGCGGGGATGGATGCCGCCGGCGACCACGTCCACGACGATGACCGTCACGTTGTCGCGACCGCCGTGGGCGATCGCCTGCGTCACGAGCGATCCGGCCGTGTGGGTGGGGGAGCCGCCGACCAGCAGGCCGGCGCGGATCGCCTCGTCGGTGATCTCTCCGTTGAGTCCGTCCGAGCAGACGAGCAGCCGCTCGCCGGTCACGACCGGCAGCAGCCAGTAGTCGGCGGGGCTGCGCTCGCCGCCCATGGCGCGGGTGATGACGTTGCGCCCCTCGAACTGCGACATCTGGTCGCGGGACAGGCGGCCGGCATCCACCATCTCCTGCGCCACCGAATGATCGATCGTGAGCTGTTCGAGGCGCTCCGCCAGCAGCCGGTACACCCGCGAGTCTCCGACGTTCAGCACGAGCCAGCGCTGCTCGCCGTCCTGCCGGACCGCCACGAGGCCGGTGAGGGTCGAGCCGGCTCCGCGCGTCGTCCCGGCCGCGATCGCCGCGACCGCGCTGTGGGCGCGGTAGACGGCCTGGGCGATCTCCTCCGGCGTCACATCGCTCCGGCCCACGAACCCGCGGAAGACGTCGATGACGGCGGCCGACGCGCGGTCGCCCGCTTCGTGACCGCCCATGCCGTCGGCGACGAGGAACACCGGGTAGCTCGCGAGGAAGGAGTCCTCGTTGACTTTGCGCCGCAGACCGGGGTCGGTGCGAGCGCCGCTCATCACGTCGAGGCGTGCGGGCATGGCCTCCGATCGAGCGTCCATCAGCGCTCCGAGACGAGGTGGAGCTCTGCATCGCCGAGCAGGAACCGGCCCGACACCGCGGCCGGCGCCGTCACCTCCACCTCGGCGTCCGCGGCACCGACGAACACGCCGTTGGTCGACGAGAGGTCGGCGATCGTCCACTGGGCGCCTTTGCGCCGCAGCAGCGCATGGGTCTTCGACACCGTGCGGGTCGCGTCGTCGATGGGGATGCGCTGGGCCGCCGGGGCCTCGGGCGGCGCCACCGGGTTCCGGCCGAGGACGGCGACATCGCCGAGCAGGTTGACCGAGACGCCGCCGGGAAGCCGGACCGAGGCGCCGGTGCGGCGGTGCGCCGCCAGCACCGTGTGCTCATCGAGCTCGTCGTCGGTGTCGGTGTCGGTGTAGGGGGCTGGCGTGGGAACGGGAACGGGTGCCGGGACCCGAGCCGGAGCCGGGGCCGGCGCGGGCGGCATCCACGGGTTCCCGTTCACCGGCGCTGCGGTCGGCGCCCCGGCGGGCGAGGCGGCCGCGGACGCGGCAGGTGCCCCGGCGGGAGCGGGTGGGGCGAAGGCGGTCATCGGCGCGGACGGGCCGGCCGGAGCGGGAGCCGGCGCGGGCGCGGCCGCGGACGCGGCGGTCGGCGGCGCTGCGGCGAAGGGCGTCGGCGGCAGGCCCGACGGCGGGAGTCCTCGCCACTGCGCGGCGCCCCAGCCCACGAGGCTGGCCCACAGCGGAAGGAGGAGCACTCCCAGGACCGTGTAGCCGACGCCGAGGCCGAAGCCCTGGTTGAGCCGCCGCAGCATCCGCACCTGCAGGATGACGATGAAGACACCGTAGGCGAGCCACAGGAGGAGCGGGACGATCGTCGCGCCGATGATCGCGCCGCCGGCTCCGGCGCTGCCGCTGAAGGCGGCCTCGAAGGCGGCGGCCACCGACACCGCGACGATGATCGCCGCGATGATCGCGACCGCGACGCCGACGGCGGCCTGGACGACGGCCCACCAGCCCTTCATCCCGGCGAGCTCGAAGAGCGTCCACATGTTGATGACGGGTACCCACGCCTTCCACGTCGGCTGCCCGACCTTCCGGAAGACGGCGGTGAGCGCCACCGCGAACCAGACGTAGACCGCGGCGAAGACGAGCAGCTGGACGATCGTCGCGGCGCCCGTCAGCGCACCGTCGTCCGGCCGGAGGATGCTCAGCATCCCCAGAGCTCCGATCGACCCTGTCAATGCGACCACCATTCCTCCTCGACCTGCGTGCTGCCTTGTCCGAGCTCGGACGGTTTCATCCCGGACACCCTACCCGCGCCGCCTTCCGCGGCTGCGCTCGCCGCGCACCAGCGAGCGCAACGAGACCCGTGCGCGGATCCGTGCCCAGAAGCCCTTCTCGCTCGCGAACCGGGTCCGCTCGGCATCGACGATGCGCCAGAACTCGGCGTCCTCACCGGCCGTCGGCGGCGAGACGTCGAAGACCGAGCGGTCCGCCCACGTCGCCAGTCGCGCGCCGTTGCCGGCATCCTCGCCGGCGTAGAGCGAGGCGAGCTCCTGACGCGTGTGCGACCGGGGGACCGGGTAGCCGTGGTCGACGGCCGCGTCGACGTACTCCTGCCACCCGCCGGTGAACCGTTCGATCGGATCGTCGTTCCGGCGCCGCGATCTCCGCCGGAACGCCTTCGCGGCGATGATCAGCAGCAGCGGACCGAGCACGATCGCCAGGCCGAGCAGCGAGATCCCGGCGATCCGCAGGGCTGCCCACAGCGCGCCGAGGTCCGCGCCCTCGTCGGTGACGTCGTCGCCGCGTTTGGTGCCGTCGGACGGGTCGGCGTCGGCGGGCAGCACCTGTTCGGCGTTCTCGTTCCGGACCTCCGTCGGGTTCTGCGGGTCCTGCCGCTGCTCGAGGTCGGGGGAGGGGAACGCCTCGTGCTGCGGTGTCACGTCCAGGGGCACCCAGGTGCCACGGGCGCCCTGCACCTCGATCCACGCCGCGAGCTCCGCGTTCCGACAGACACCGTCCTCGCACGCGGGGAGCTCCTCCGCGGACGCCAGCCGGGTGCCGACGACCACGCGGGCATCGAAGCCCAGCTGGTCCGCGACCAGCATGCCCGCGACCGCGAACTGCTCCTCATCCCCGACGCCGGCGACGAGGGCCGCGTCGTCGGTGCCGCCGAACTCGCGCTGGCGGTCCAGCAGATCACCGAACAGCTCGTCGATGCGGTCCGTCGAGTGCCCGGCACGGCTGGGCTGGAAGTCGTCGCCGCCGAGGTCCGAGAGCCACGCCGGCGGCGCACCCTCATCGATCGTGAGGGCGTGACTGAGGAAGCCGCGGGCACGCAGCCGATCGATCAGGAGCGCGAGGCCCGCGCCGCCGTCCGGTGCCTCCTGCGCCTCGACCCATTGGCGGAGGCTGTCGGGGACGACGGCCTCCGGTAGAGCGGGGCCGCTGCGCGCGGGGGTGAGGGATGCCGCATCCGGTGCCGCCGGATCGACGACGGCGCTCAGGGTGTACGCGTCGCCGGATGCGAAGCCCGGCTCGGCGAGCTGGACGGCGCTCCCGGTCGCCGCATTGTGGAAGAAGCCGTCCGCGAGGTCGGCAGCCCGCGCGCCGCTGAAGGCCAGCGAGGAGAGGCGCCCGGTGGTGGGGACCCAGATGCCGCGCAGGTCCTCGATCGTCACCGTGACGCGCGCGGTGCCGTCCGTCCCGGTGTCGATCTGCGACGGCACGCGCGTGAACGCCGTCGCCGGGTCGCCGAGGCCCGTGTCCGGATCGACGGCGCGCGCCGTGCGGCCGTCGTAGAACGGCAGCGTGGCCAGGCGGATCCGCTCGACGCCGGCGGGAGCGTCGACGCGGAACAGGACGTCGGAGTAGGCGTCGTCGTCGGTGAAGGCCGCGCGGTACTGCGACAGGGGGCTGAGCGTCGTCGCGACCTCGAGCACGGGGTCGATGGCGCTGCGGGCGACATCGCGGGGCTGGCCGGCGAGCGCCCACGGCGCCCATCCGGCGGCGGCGACGACCGCGATGACGAGCATGCCGAGAGCCATCGCGGTGCGGCCGGCGAGCCCCCGATTGGCGCGGCCCGTGGTCCGCACGCCGCTCGCGGCGACAGCGGTCTCGAGGGCGCGATGCCGCTCGTGGCGGGTGCGCCAGACGATCGCGCCGAGCCCGGTCACGAGGGCGGCCGCGCCCACGAGGGCTTCGGGCTGCACGGTGACGGGGCCGAGCGGCAACGGCGCGGCGAGGGAGCGGGCACCGAAGACGACCCCGAACACGGTGAGGAGCATGCCGGCCGGGACCGACAGCATCCACCATCTCGCCGACCGCCAGGCGCAGGACAGCGCGACGGTGGGGATCGCGATGAACAGGAACAGGACGGGGGCGAGCGTCGTCTGGTAGCTGCCGAGCGGCAGCTCGAGGGTCAGGATGTCCTTCCAGCCGGTCACGGGGGCGGTGAGGATCCCGAGGAGGGCGCGGACGGCGGTCGTCGGCGAGCCGAGACTTCCGGGGGCGGCCACCGGCAGGCCCAGCACGACGTACGCGCCGAGGGCGGCGAGGGCGACCCACCAGCCCGACCAGCGCCCGCGCAGGCCGAGCGCCGCGACGACGTGCGCGGCGACGAGGCCCGCGAGCACGGCGACGGCGAACAGGGGGCTGCGATAGACGGGCCACGTCGCGACCGCCCCGACCAGGAAGAGCGCGTCGAGCAGCAGCGCCTGCGTGCCGAGGAACCGCACGCGGGCATTCCGCTCCCGTGCGTTCCGGGCGGCGCGGAGGCCGCGCCGGTTGACGTCGCTCACGACTGCGCCCCCTTCGCGAGGAGCTGGCGGAGGTCGTCGAGGAGGCCGATCGAGATGACGGTCATGGACCCGAGCCGCCTGATCCCGGGCTCGGCATCCGGTGCGCAGACCAGCGCGGCGACCGCGACGCCCGAGCCGAAGGCGAGCGCGGCGGACTGCAGCTGGGCGGGCGTCAGCGTCGAGCCGCACACGAGGAAGGCGATGGAGACGTCCGGGTGCGTCTCGGACGCGACGGAGGCGACATCGCGGAGCGGACTGACCCGCTCGGTGACCTCGACGCCGGACAGGTCGTCGAGGAGGGTGCGCGTCGAGACGGTGGTGAGCTCGCGGACGGTGCGGACCACCCGGCGCGCGAACTCGGGCACTTCGCCGCCGACGATCACGTCGACGTCGCGACCGTCGCGGATGCCCCGCACGCCGACGGATGCGGCGGCGCTGACGGCGAGCTCGAACTCGTCGTCGTCCCGGTACTCGCCCTCGGCCAGAGCGAGGGCGACGACCATGCGGGAACGGCGGGTCTCCTCGTACTGCCGCACCATCAGGTCACCGGTCTTGGCGGTCGACTTCCAGTGGATCTGCCGCGGCGAGTCGCCGGGCACGTAGGGGCGCAGAGCGTGGAACGAGAAGTCGGCGTCGACGATCGTGCGCGACGCGCTGCCCTCGAGGTCGCGGATGAACCCCGTCGCCGTGCTGCGAAGCGCCGTCGTCACCGGGTGGACGAAGAGGGTGTGGGTGTCCTCCCAGGTCGCTTCGCGGGTGAGGATGCCGAGCGGATCGCCGCGGACGGTGCTCGCCGGTCCCACGGTGACGACTCCGCGGCGCTGTGTGGGGATGACGACCCGCTCCGTGAAGTCGTGCTGAGGCCGGAGGAGCGGGACGTGGACGTCGACGAGACCGTCGCCGACCGGGACGTCGACGCGGCCGGGCAGGGCCGCCGCATGGCCGATGTTCGTGACGACGAGCTCACCCTCCACCGGCGTCCCCGCCACGACGCGGTCGTGCTCGAGCTGGAGCCGTACCTCGTAGGCCCGGGCGCTGAACAGGAACGGCACCGAGAGGAGCAGGAGCACCACGGCGGCGCCGCCCGCGACGGCGAACTCCAGCCAGCCGAGTGGGAGCCCGATCCCCAGGCCCAGCACGGCGACGGCGAGGGCGATCCAGCCCGCGGGGGTGACGGTCTCTCCCGTCCACCGCAGCGCGCTCGCCGTGGCGTCGCGCACGCGCCGCCACGATTGCACGCCGCGCACCGCGAGGACGGTCGTCGACCGCGCGGTGCCGCCGTAGCGGGTGCGCGCCATCCCGCTGGACGCTGCCGTCCGCGTGAGGCGCGATTCGGTGGAGAAGGTCACGCAGGTTCTCTCTCGGGCTGCTCTCTGCGGGGCTGATCCTTGCGGAGGCTGTCCTTCTGGCTCGGCGGGACGACGTCGAGCAGCACCTGGCCGACCACGGCCTCGGCGGTGACGCCGTCGAATTCCGCCTCGGGGTCGAGGATCAGACGGTGCGCGAGGACGGGGCCCGCGAGCGCTTTCACGTCGTCGGGAGTGACGTAGGTGCGTCCGTGCGCGAGTGCCCAGGTGCGGGACGCCTTGGTGAGGGCGAGCGCACCGCGGACGCTGACGCCCAGGCGCACCTCCCGCGCGAGGCGCGTCGCCTCGACGATGCGCGCGATGTAGTCCAGCACGAGCGGGTTCAGGTAGGCGGCGCGGGCGATGTCGGCCAGGCTCACGACGCCCTGGGGCGTGATGACGGGGTCGACGGTGTGACGGCTGGTGGCGGAGCCCTCGAGGATCCGCAGGGTGGCGGCGTGGTCGGGATAGCCGAGGCTCGTCTTCATCAGGAAGCGGTCGAGCTGTGCTTCGGGCAGCCGGTAGGTTCCCGCCTGCTCGACGGGGTTCTGCGTCGCGACCACGAGGAACGGGATGCCGACGGGGCGGGTGACGCCGTCGACGGTGACATGCCCTTCCTCCATCACCTCGAGGAGCGCGGACTGCGTCTTGGGGGATGCGCGGTTGATCTCGTCCGCGAGCACGACGTTCGCGAAGATGGGTCCCTGGTGGAACTCGAACTCGCCGCGGCGCTGGTCGTACACGGTGATGCCGGTCACGTCGCCCGGGAGCAGGTCGGGCGTGAACTGGATGCGGGAGCTGGTGCCCTGCACCGTCTCGCCCATCGCCCGCGCGAGCGAGGTCTTGCCGGTTCCGGGGAAGTCCTCGAGCAGCAGGTGGCCTTCGGACACCATCGCGGTGAACGCGAGCTCGATGACGTGCCGCTTGCCGAGGACCACCTGCTCGACGTTGTCGACGAGCTTGGTGAAGGTCTCGTGGAACCAGGTGCTCTGCTCCTGGGTGATGGTCATCGTGTTCCTCTCGGAGGGCCGGCGGGTGCGCCGGTCGTGGGGTCGTCGGCGGGCGTCAGCCGGCGGGAGCGTCGGTGGCGGTGGTCGGGTCGACCGGCTCCGGCTCGGGCTCGGGCTCGGGCGGTGGCGGGAGTTCGCACGTGAGCGAGTGGGTGAGGGAGCCACCACTCAGGGACGCGAGTCGGTTCGTGAACGTCACCGTGAAGGTGTGCGTTCGGGTGTCGGCCGAATCGGCGAATGTCGCCTGGGAACCGAAGTCGCCCGGTTCGGCGAAGACCTCGACGCTGCCGTCCGCGCTGCCGTCCTCGCGACACTGGTTCGGGAAGGACACCCGAGCGAGATACTGGGCTCCGGCATCCGCCGGCTCGACCACGATCGCGGTGTCGGTGCCGCATCCGAAGATGACGCTGCAGGACGCCGCCGTGATCGTCCCGGGGTGGTCGCCGAGCGAGAAGAACCGGTCGAAGCTGCGGCCGTAGTCACCGCCGTTGGCGTACCGCACATCGAAGCCGCGCTCTGAGCTCGACAGGTCGGGCGGTGCGAGGGAATCCCAGGTGAGAGTCACCCGGCCGCCCCGCTCGGCCCGATCGGGTGTGGTGCCGACGGCGTACGTGGCGTTTCCGTCCGGACCGCCGATGCGGCGCACCGGCGTGATCTGCTTCGAGACCGGCGCACCGTCCCCGAACTCCTCCTCGTCGTCGACCGTGACGGCGCAAGCGCGGATCGTGGCCTCCTGCCACAGCGGCAGGACATCGTTCCCGAACCGCCGCTCCACGGTGCCGCCGGACGCCGAGGTGCGCTGATCACCGGGAGTGCACACCGCACCGCCCACGGAGAAACCGACCAGGATCGCGTCGCCCTGCCCGTTCGGCGAGACGGTCGCGCGGGCGGTGATCGTGGTCCCGTCTTCGTTCTGCGTCAGCGCGAGATCGACCGACGGGGCACCGATGCCGTGGGCACGCAGCTCGAGCGAGCCGCCCTCCGTCGAGCCGCCGGCGATGGGAGGGAGATCGAACTGCGTGAGCGGGGTCGCCGTGAGCGAGGTGGGGCTGTTCGACCCGACCTGGTAGCCGGTGAAGGTGGCCGTGCCGCCGCTGACCGACTGCGTCGCGCTGCCGCCCGCGCCGCCCTCGAGGCGGACGCTGCCGGTCGTCGCGTCGAGCCCCGTGACGACGATGGTCGCAACCCCGCCGCCGTTGCCCGCGGGGACCGGATCGAACGTCGAGCCGCCCGGACGTGCCGGAGCGCGGTACGCCCATGCCTCGGTGCGGACCGTGCCGCGGGACGCTCCGACGGAGCTGACGGCCCGCGCCTCGTAGACGCGCTTCTCGCCGACCGGTGCCGAGATGGGCGAGCACGCTCCCGACGCGGGGCAGGTCGCGACCTCGCGACCGCCCGACGAGATGCGGTAGCCCTCGACCGCCGGGTACGAGCCGGCCGCGGACGTCACGCGGAGGGTCACCGAATCATCGCCGAAGGCGGTCCACTCGACCCGCGTGGGATCGGCCGGAAGCCCGCGCAGGTCGAGGATGACCGAGCCGTTGCGGTCGCCACTGGACTGCCGGCCCTGAGCGTCCTCCACCGTGAAGGAGCCCGTGCACTTGGCGGCGCCCTCGGCATCCGATGACCAGCTCGCCCGCACGGCCGTGGCGCCCGCCGGAGCGAACGTGACACCCCGGCAGTTGCCCGCGCCCGAGGCGCCGACGACCCGGAGCGGCGTGCCCGGCAGCGGGTTGACTTCGCCGGCGGAGCCGATGACCTCGATCGTGCAGGACGAGTTGCCGTCGGCCTGCGAGCACGACGACACCGCCGACCCGCCGCGCGGCAGCGTGGACGGCGCCGGGCCGACGGTGAGGACGAGGCTGGACGCCGCTGCGTCCGGGTGACTGGGCAGCGTGATCGCGGCCGACTCCTCCCGGCCCGGACGTGCGTCGTCGGCAGCGGCGACCGTGACGGTGCCGCCGGATGCCGTGACCTCGAACTGGTCGCCGCGATACGAGACGGCGTACTCGAGCGCGTCCCAGTCCGCGGTTCCCGCCCACTGGACGGTCTGCGCGAGGTCGTAGGTCGCCGTCTCGCCGGGTCGGACGCCGAGCGAGGCGCTCCGCAGCGACGGCTGCGGCGTCTCGGCCTCGACGGCGACGGCGAGCGTCAGGTAGGTGTCCTCGTCCTGCGCCGCGAGCCGGGCGGGGACGACGCACGAGTCGGTCCACGGCGCGCCGCGCCCGGCGGAGTAGCGGATCGTCGTGCCCGACACGACCCGGCAGGTCGCGTTCTCGCGCGCCTTGCCGGTCGTGACGTCGTCGGCGTTGAGGACGAGCGTCTGTCCGTCGGGGAGGACGACGGCATCCGCCACGTCGAAATCGACGGATTCGTCCTCGCGCACCTGCAGCGGGTCGAGGCCGGCGCGCAGCGTCAGTCGCACGTCGGCGGTGCCGGGCACCCGCAGGAAGCCGTAGGAGCTCACCTCGGTGCCGTCGAACGCCTCGCCCGTCACCTCGAACGGGATGAGCAGCGACGACTCGGGCAGCGCGCCCGCGATGCTCCAGCCGTCGGAGCGGACCCCCTCGGGATCGCCCCACAGCCGGAGCTCGAGCCGGGACGGATCGCCTGCGTTCCACGACACCATGCCGCTCAGCACATCGATCCCGGTGGGGAAGTCCTCGCGCGTCTCGAGGGTCAGGACGGTGTCGCGGATCGTGGGGTAGTCCGGGATCGGGTCCCGCACCACCTTCACCACCAGGAGGCCGATCGCGCTGTCGCCGGTGGCGTTGGTCACGGTGTAGCTGTACGAGAAGGTTCCGAGCGCAGTGCCCGCCTGCAGGGTGACGACACCGGCGTCCACCGAGCCGACGCGCTCCTCGAGCGCGTCGTACTCCGCGCTCCCGGCCGGGGCGTTCGGGACGACGTCGGTGAGCTCGAGATCGCTGCCGAACGGATCGATGTCGTTGTCGGCCGGTCTGACCACGACGGTGCTCTCGGGACCGGCCTGCACCTGGACGTAGTCGCTGAACGTCACCGGACTCGGGTCGCTCTGCGCGCCGATGACGCCGACGCGGACGTCGGCGATGCCGGTCTCGCCGCGATCGTCGCGGACCTGGTACGAGAAGCGCACCTGGCCGCTGAACCCCTCGGGGCTCGTGTACACGATCGACTGCCCGTCGGCGGAGATGGCGGCCGAACCGGCTTCGGGCTGGCGCGGGAGCAGGTCGAGGGCCACGTCGTCGCCGTCGGGGTCGGCGGCGTAGCGGTCGAGGGGGATGGTCACCGACTGGCCGGCGACGACGCGTCCGACGAGCGGTCGGGGAAGCGGCGCGCGGTTCTCCTCGTCGCCGGTGACGGTGATCGTGACGCGGGCCGTGTCGACGACCTCGGGGAATCCCAGGCGGTAGATCGTGTACGTCAGGGCGTAGGTGCCCGCCCGCTCCGGGGCCAGGTAGCGCAGGACCCGGCCGGAGGAGAACGCGAGCCCGCCGCCGGTCTCGTCGACGATCGACGACGGATCGATGGTGATGAGCGCCCCCGCCGGGGCGTGGTCGTTGTCCAGGACGGGGATGTCGATCTGGGCGCCCGCCCTCACGGTGACGAGATCATCGACCGCGATGGGCGGCTCGGCGCTGCCGGCGGGCAGCAGGATGACGGTCACCTCGCCCTCGGCCGCCGAGCCGCCGGCGCCGCTGCCGTCGCTGAGCCGGTAGCGGACGACGCCGAGGCGCCCCGGCTTGCCGTCGTCCGTCGAGCCGCTGACACGGAGGAGGCTCTGGCCGACGAGGTCGACGCTGAGTGCGGCCCGCGGGTCGCCCTCGGGCCGGATGTCGTCGAGCAGCAGGACGAGACCGGCGGGATTCGCTGCGGCCGCGGCCACGTCGATCGTCGCGTCCTCGTTCGGGCGGACGAACGCGGTCAGCGGCGGCGTCGAGATGACCGACTCATCGGCCGCCCGCATGGTCACCCGGACCGTCGCGGTGACCTCGCCGACGTCGTCGCGGACGCCGTACTGCACGACGTAGGAGCCGGGCTCGGTCGCCTCGAACTTCATGCTCAGCGCTGAGGGGTTCGGCGTCGCGGTGGACCGCGCGGTGTCGAGCGTCACGAGCGAGCTGAGGCTCACCGTCCCCGACGCGCCGGTGACGTACGGCGCGACCGACACGTCCAGCGGCTCGCCGACGACCCCGGTGACCGCGAACGACTCCGCCGCCAGCTCGGGGGCGGGCGTGACCTCGATCGTGAGCGGCTGGGTCGTCGTCGCGCCGGCGGCATCCGACACGACCACGCCCACGGTGACGCTGGTCGCCTCGGTCGCGTTCGGGTCCGGATGCTGGTAGGTCAGCTCGCCCTCGGGCGACGTGGTCACCGTGCCGACGGCGGGTGCGTCGCTCGTGCCGGCGAGGTAGATCGGGTCGCCGTCCGGATCGACCCACCCCTCCAGCAGCTCCGCCGACACCGTCCCGCCGGGCACGACGCTCAGCGTGGGCCACGAGGCGAGGCAGTCGTCGACGCCGCACCACTCGGGGGCGGAGTTCTCCTCAGCGGGGACGACGCGAAGGGTCACGGTCGCCTCGTCCGACAGCAGGCCCGCGCGCGCGGTGCCGTCGGTGACCCGATAGGTGAAGCGGGTCGTTCCGGTCGCGTCGGGGGAGACGGCGACGGCCACCTGCTGCTCCGCTCCGGTGAGCGACGCCGAACCGACGTCGGGGTCGACGCCGTCGAAGGAGGTGACGTCGATGCTCAGGACGTCCTCGTTGGGGTCGTGGTCGTTGAGCAGGACCGGGAGGAGCGCCACCGAGCCGGCACGCACCCCGAAGGCGTCATCGACGGCGACAGGCGGCTTCGGGTCGAGGACCCGGTCGGAGGTGAGGTCGTTCTCCTGCTCCACCTCGGTGGTCTGCTCGAGCTGCCACTGCTGCGACGACGGGACGAGCTCGCCGTCCGGGACGGTCCAGACCCAGCCCGAACTCCGGTCGTTCACCGCGAGCCGCGATCCGTTGCCGACGAACGCCGGGTCGACGGCGTCGCCGATGTCGGCGCCGGCGTAGTCGAGGTCGACCAGGGTTCCCGCCGCATCACTGGACCACAGGGCCCCGCCACCGGTGCCGTCGCCGAGCCAGGCCGCGTGGACGGCGTCGCCGAGCGGGGTAGGGGCGGCGGGGATGCCGAGGCCGGCGCGGTCGAGCACGCGCTCCGGCTCGCCGCCGTCGAGCGGCACGCGGGTGATGCCGGTGGGGTCGGCGATGATGACGTCGTCGCCCGCGGTCGCCGCGCGCTGCACGAGCGCGGTGGCCGCCGGCGTCGTCGCGGCGATCTCCTCGCGGCCCGTGACGGCGATGTCGCCGGTGTCGACGTCGTAGAGCACCCAGCGGCCGTCGACCGCGGTCAGCTGCGCATCGGTGGGCGAGATGCGGGCCGGGTCCTGGTCCAGAATCCGGCCGGTCGCCGCGTCGGCGCGGAGAACGATGCCTTCGGCGGACGAGTAGGCGTAGGCGGTGCCGTCCGCGTCGACCGTGACCGCGGACGCGACGAACCGGGGCGCTTCCTCGCCCTCGTCGACCTCGACCCCGGCGTACGGGTCGATGGGCACGGCGGCCCCGCCGCTTGAGAGGGTCGCGCCGAAGACGCCGCCGCTTTCGGTCCGATACACGACGTGGTCCCCGGCGGGGACGATGTCGACCGTGCCGGGCGGAGTGGAGGAGAAGACGTCCTCGGCATCCGCGGTCAGGTCGGCGGGCGTCGCGAGATCGACGTCGGAGAACTGCGCGCCGCCGTCGCTGTAGACGAAGAGACGGTCGGCGGTCTGCGCGAGCTGCGTCCCGTTCTCGACCTGCTTGACGGTGTCGACCTCGCCGAGCTCGAGGTTGACCCGTGCGTACCCGCTCCCGGTGCCGTTCTGCAGCGCCCATACGGTCGCGTCGTCGACGGGCGTCTGCTGCGCGTCGTACCCGGGCCAGACGACCGCCAGCGTGGCGACCACGCCGACCACGGCCGTGACGGCGCCGGCCCCGATCCAGGTCGAGGGGCGGACGCGGCGGCGCTCGTCGCGGGACTGGGCCATCTCAGCCGGCCCCGCCCAGCAGGAGGAAGGCGCTCACCGCGGCGCCCCCGAGCAGCACGCCGCCGCCGACCGCGAGCCCGATCCTCGCGCCGAGGCTCAATCCCGAGCGCGGCTCCGAGCCGGCGAGGATCGTCCCCTCGTCGGGGCGGCGGACGGATGCCGCGCGTGCCCGTGCCGGTCGGCGCGACTCGTAGGGGACGGCGGGTCGCACCGGACCGCGCGGGCCGTCGTCGGTGAAGTCGACCGCAGCGCCGGCCGTCGCCCACTCGTCCACCGCGACCTCGAGGGGGGTGTGGGGGATGCCGAGCTGGTGCTGGACGAGCTGCAGCTCGTGCGCGAGGGCGGCGGCGGACTCGTGCCGGGCGGCCGGGTCGCGGCTCAGCGAGCGGGCGAGCACCGCGTCGAGCTCGGGCGGCACGTCGTCGCGACCGACCGGCGTGTACACGGCCCGACGGATGCGGCTCTTGAGCTGATCGCGGCTGTTCTGCCCCTTGCCCTGCTTCTCGAAGGGACTCCGCCCCGCGAGCAGGGAGTAGATGGTGGCGCCGAGGCTCCAGACCTCCGCGGCGACGGAGCCGGAGATCCGCTCGTCGACGATCTCGGGTGCGCTCCACGGCACGGACATCGCGAAGACCTCCTCCGTGCCGGGACGTCCCTCGACGGCGGCGGCGATGCCGAAGTCCGAGAGCACGGGGGAGCCGAACGTCGTGATGAGGATGTTGGACGGCTTGATGTCGCGATGGAGGAGGCCGGCGCGGTGTGCGGTCTCGAGTGCCGATCCGATCTTCACGCCGAGCTGCAGGACCTCGGCGACCGGGATGACCTCGCGGCGGTAGCGGCTCGTGAGGGAGGTCGGGCAGTACTCCATGACCAGGTAGGGGCGGCCGTCGGCAGAGATCGACGCCTCGTAGATCGTGAGGATGGAGGGGTGCGCGCTCAGCCGCGCCATGACGTCGGCCTCCGCGTTGAACATGCGGAGCAGGTTGTCGTCGACGATGTCCTCGAGGAGGACCTTCACCGCGACGGGGCGGCGGGGGAGGTTCTGCTCGAAGAGGAAGACGTCGGCGAAGCCGCCCGCGCCGAGGGGACGGACGTAGGTGAACCCGGACAGCCCGGGTGGGGTCGACGGCAGCCTGTGGGACACGCCTCTCCTCACCCCGCCGTCACGGTTGCGGTCGCCCCGCGCGACCGCACCGAGTTTCCGTGAAGGTTTTCTAACATATGCGCTGCGGCGCCGGAAATCCGATCCCTGATCCTCACTCGCCGACCTGGAAGACGGCAGTGACACCATCGCCGAGATCGAAGACGGTGCCGAGGGGGACGCGGAGCGTCGCACCGCTGCGGAGCAGCCTCGGCTCGCTGCCCTGCGGCCGGACGATCGTTCCGTTGGTGGAGTCGAGATCCCGGGCGAGGAGGTGGTCTCCGTCGAGCGCGACCTCCAGGTGCGACCCCGAGATCTCCTTCGCGGGCGACGGCACCGTCTCGATGCGCGCCCCGGGATGCCGGGCCGGTCGCGGACCGCGACCGAGCACGACCGGGCGGTCGAGGGGGAGGTCGCGCCCGGGATCGACGCGCAGCACGTAACCGATCGCGGCGGCGGGAGCGGGCGCGGCCCGCCGGCCGCCGAGCAGGGTGCGGTCCTCCGGGGCGTCGTCGTCGGCGGATCGGTCCGCGGCCGGCGCGTCGTCGTCGGTGAGGAACGCGGGCAGCTCGAACTCCTCGTCCAGGGGCCTCGCGAACAGGCTCCGGTCGATGGACAGCGTCTGGAGGACGTCCATGTCGTCGAGCGAGGGGGCGGCCGCGCGGGGTGCGGCGGGGCGGGCGGATGCCGCGGGTGCGTTGTCGCGGCCGGCTCCGGTCACGGGAGCATCGTCGCTCGTCGCGGCCGCGCGCCGTGCGGCCGCGCGGAGCCGCGGCTTGGCGCCGCCGGTGCGGGCGGCGCTCTCGGAGTCGCCGGCATCCGCACGCGGGGTGCGGGGCGGCCGCCCCCACGACACCTCGTCGGCACGGATCACGCCGAGGCCCAGCGGAAGGAACTGCGCGGCGGCCTGCTCGCCGTCGAACGACAGCCGGATGCCGTCGGCGTCGGAGATCGTCGTCTCGGTCCAGGTGCGGACATCCCGGCCCTCGATCGTCCGGCCGGCGGACGTCGTGATGGTCGCGGCTCCGCGCGCGGCCACGCGCAGCGTCTCGGGTGAGGTCCCCGCGAACTCGGCGACGGCGAAGTCCGGGAGCGCGTCGACGCCGACGGCGACGACGACGCTCAGCACGTCCTCGAGGACGGACGTCTCGGCGGCGGCGGCATCCCACAGCCGGGCGATGAGACCGTCGTGGACGTCGGCGGCCACGAGGATGGCGAAGCGATCACCCGCGATCACGTATCCCGCTCGCGTCAGGTCGCTGGAGGCCGGATATCGGAACACCCTGACAGCCTAGGTCGCTCCCGCGGTGGCGCCGGGACGACGCTCCCGCGCCGCCGCGACAGCCGCCGCGATCGTCCCGGAGACCGCGCAGCGGACGAGATCCGCCGATCGGAGGGCGCTCCGCCCGGATCGGCCCTCCGCTGCGCGGATGTCCGCCGTCATCGCGCTGCGGTCACACCCAGCCGGGGAGCCAGACGTGCATCCAGTAGAACTCGTACGGCACACGGGTGGCCGACCACAGCGGGTACCAGAAGGTGGACACGAGCGTCACGACCGCGAGGATTACGAGGACGGTGCGCTGTCCCGCATTCCGGCGCAGCTGCTCGGCATGGGCGGCGCCGGCGATCTGCTGCAGGGCGAGCGTCAGCGCGAGGATCAGGAACGGCAGCATGAGGACCGTGTAGAACTGGAAGATCGTGCGCTCCGGGTACAGCAGCCACGGCGCATAGGCCGCGCCGATCCCGACCAGCACGATCGCGAGGCGCCCGTCGCGGACGAGGACGAACCGCACCAGCAGCCAGACCGCCGCGATGATCCCGCCCCACCAGATCAGCGGGTTGGGCATGCTGTACAGGATCTCGAGGCACCCCCGCGCGCTCGCGCAGCCGTCGACGCCGTCCGGGGTGTTCCCGGCGTACATCGAGGTCGGGCGCAGCAGCAGCGGCCACTGCCATGCCGGACTGGAGTAGGTGTGCGCCGTGGTGATCTCGGCGGTCGCGGCGTAGATCGTCCCGTGGTACGTCCAGAGGTTCTGCAGGCCCGTCGGGACCCCCGAGAGGATCCCGGATGCCGGGGACGCGTCCGCCGCGTGGCGCCCGTAGCCGCCGTCGGTGGCGAGCCACCCTGCCCACGAGGCCAGATAGACGGCGAGGCTCACCGGGATCATCAGCAGGAACGCCACCGCGCCCTGGCGCACCCCGTCGAGCGGCCAGTAGTAGACCCCCAGCCGGCGCCGGGCGAGGGCGTCGGTCACGACGGCGTACAGGCCGAGGGCCGCGAGCATCCATGCGCCCGACCACTTGACGGCGCACGCGGCGCCGGCGGCGGCTCCGGCCGCGAGCAGCCATGGCCGGTTCCAGAGCACCGGGCCCCATGCGACCCACTCGTCGGGCCGCCGCCGCGCCGCCATCGCGGCGCTCAGCCGGTCCAGGTGGGTCCGTCGGTCGCGCAGGACGAACCAGAACGCGAGCAGCACGAGGGCGGTCAGCATCATGTCGAGGATCGCGACGCGGCTCATGACGATCGCGAGTCCGTCGATCGCCATCAGGAACCCCGCGACGGTCGCGAACGGGATCGAGCGGGAGATCTCCCGGGCGATGGCGTACACGAGGAGCACCGACAGCGTCCCGGCGACGGCCACGGCGACCCGCCAGCCGAAGGAGGAGTCCGCGCCGAACAGCGCCATCCCGGCGCCGATCAGATACTTGCCGAGCGGGGGGTGCACCGCGAAGCTCGGATCGGTCGTGAAGATGTCCGTCTCGCCGCCCGCGAACCGCGCGTCGGCGTCCTCGGGCCAGGCGGCGGCGTAGCCGAGGGACCACTGGCTCCAGGCATCCTTCACGTAGTACGTCTCGTCGAAGACGAGCGAATGCGGATGCCCGAGGTTCCAGAACCGCAGGATCGCGCCCAGCAGCGTCACGGCCAGCGGCGCGAGCCAGGCCAGGCGGCGGCGAAGCGCCGGATCGGCCGAGACGCGACCACGCCAGCCGTCGTACCGGGAGGCGCGGGACTCCGGCCGCGACGGCAGCAGGGGGTCGGCGGTCGAGGTCACGGCGACCAGCCTATGACGGGCGCCGCCTAAGCTGAGGCGGTGCTCATCCTCGCCGCGACCCCCATCGGCAACCTGGGCGACGCGACCTCCCGGCTGACGTCCGCCCTCGGCACCGCGACCATCGTCGCGGCCGAGGACACCCGCACGACGCAGCGTCTGCTGCAGGCGCTCCGCATCGCGAATCGGCCGCGGCTGATCGCGCTGCACGACCACAACGAGAAGCAGCGTGCGGCCGAGCTCGTCGCCCTGGCCGCGGACGAGGACGTCCTGCTGCTCAGCGATGCCGGCATGCCGACCGTCAGCGACCCCGGCTACGCGGTGGTCGCCGAGGCCGTCGCCCGGGGGGTCGACGTCACGGTCCTGCCCGGCCCGAGCGCGGTGATCACGGCGCTCGCCCTCGCGGGCCTGCCGACCGACCGGTTCACGTTCGAGGGCTTCGCGCCGCGGAAGGCGGGGGAGCGGCGCACCGTCTTCGGCGCGCTCGCGTCGGAGCCGCGCACCATGGTCTTCTTCGAGGCGCCGTCGCGCCTGGCCGAGACGCTCGCCGCCATGGCGGAGGCGTTCGGCGCGGACCGCCGCGCCGCCGTCTGCCGGGAGCTCACGAAGCTGCACGAGGAGGTCGTCCGCGCGCCGCTCGGCGAGCTCGCGGCGTGGGCGCAGGACGGGGTCCGCGGCGAGATCGTCGTGGTCGTCGCGGGCGCACCCGTCCGCACCGTCTCGGAGGCCGACGCGGTGGCCCAGATCCTGAGCATGGTGGCCTCCGGCATCCGTCTGAAGGATGCCGCGGCGGAGGTGTCCCGCGAGACGGGACTGCCCTCGCGCGATCTCTACCGAAGCGCCGTGGCCGCCCGTTCCTGAGCGGAGCGGACGGCCACGGCGAGTTCGGTTGCCCCGGTCAGCCCTTGACGGAGCCCGCGGTCAGGCCGCCCACGATGTAGCGCTGCAGCGACAGGAAGAGGACGAGCACCGGCACTGAGGCGAGGATCGCGCCGGCCGCGAACAGGCCCCAGTTGCTGGAGAGCTGGTTCGAGACCCACTGGAACATCCCGACCGCGAGCGTCCAGTTGTCCTCCGAGACGAGCACGATCTTCGCGATGATGTAGTCGCCGAAGGCGGCGATGAACGCGAGCAGCGCAACGACCGCGAGGATCGGGGTCACGAGCGGCATGATCAGCCGCCAGAAGATCTGGGCGTGCGTCGCGCCGTCGATCTTCGCCGACTCGTCGATCTCCATGGGGATCGTGTTGAAGAACCCGTACATGAGGAACGTGTTCACGCCGAGCGCGCCGCCGAGGTACACGCAGATGAGCGCGATCTTCGAGTTGAGCCCGAGGACGGGGAACACCTCGCCGAGGGTCAGCAGCATGAGGAAGATCGCGACGAAGGCGAGGGCTTGCGGGAACATCTGCACGATGAGCAGCGCCGTCAGTCCCGGGCGGCGGCCCGCGAAGCGGAAGCGCGAGAAGGCGTACGCGGCCGCAGCGCCCATGAGGACGGCGCCGATGGCCGACGCGCCGCCGACGATGAGGGTGTTGGCGTACCAGGCCCAGTAGCTGGTCCCCGCGAGGGCGGCGACGTTGTCGAGGCTGAACACCGAGAACAGCGAGTTCGCCGCGGCGAGGTTGCCGTTCGGGTTCAGGGCCGCGGACACGACGTAGACCAGCGGGAACATGGCGTAGAAGAGGATGACGACGGCGAGCAGGTACTTCCAGCCGACCTCGGTCAGCCAGCGACGGCGCTGCCCGGGTCGGCGGGGCGTCGACGCGGCGCGCGTGCCGGAGCGGGCGCCGGCGGTCGTGACGGCGGCGGTGGTGGGGGCGGGAGCGGACATCACTGGTACTCCTCCAGCTTCTTGGTCTGGCGGAACGCGAGGGCGGAGATGACTCCGACCACGATGAAGACGAGGATCGACAGCGCACTGGCGAGGCCGTAGTCGGCGGCTCCGCCCGAGACACCGGAGATGTCGTAGATGGCGGAGATGAGGATGTCGGTGTTGCCGAGCGCGTACGGGGCGCCGGGGATCGACGGTCCGCCGTTGTTGAACATGTAGATGACGGTGAAGTTGTTGAAGCTGAACGCGAACGACGAGATCAGCAGCGGGGCCGTCGAGACGAGCACGAGCGGCAGGATGATCGCGCGGAGCTGACGGAACCGCCCCGCGCCGTCGATGGATGCCGCTTCCAGCGCGTCCTGCGGCAGCGCCTGAAGGGCGCCGGTGCAGACGAGGAAGTAGTACGGATAGGTGAGCCAGACGTTCACGAACAGCACCGCGCCGCGTGCGAGCCACGGATCACCGAGCCAGTCGATGTTCGTGCCGCCGAAGAAGAACTCGTTGATGACGCCGAACTCGGCGTTGAACATGCCGCGGAACAGCAGCGCGGACATGAAGGCGGGGAACGCGTACGGGAGGATGAACAGCGTCCGCAGCACCTTGCGTCCCCGCACGCGCGGGTCGTTGTAGACGAGCGCGATCAGCAGGCCCAGGGCGAAGGGGATCGCCACGGACAGGATCGCCCAGACGAACGTCCATCCGGTGACGAGGGCGAGCGGCTCGACGAGCGAGGGGTTGGTGAACAGCTTGACGAAGTTGTCGAAGCCGACGTGCACGGTCCAGCCGGCCGGGAGGGTCGTCCCGTCCTCGGCGACGAACTCGCCGCGCTCGGTGGCGGTGTAGACGAGGCCTGTCGCACTGTCGGAGATGGTCTGCGCGTCGGCATCCCACGTCATCGTGGAGAGGTACACCGCGCCGCTCGAGCCGTCTCGCGTGCGGATGGAGCCGTCGTTCGGGTCGTCCGAGACGGGGACGCGCAGATCCACGACGGCGGCCTGCGTGTCGGCGTCGCCGATGATCGTGTTGCGCGGGACGATGGTCCACCCCGGCACCTCGGTGGGAGCGCCGGATGCCGGTGCGGCGCCGACCGGGGCCAGCGGCTCGTCGGCGGTTCCGGCTCGGATCTCGCCGTCGAGAACGACCGCGAAGCCCAGCTCGCCGCCGCGCTCGACGACGGCCAGCGGCAGCGTCGGGGCGCCCTCGACGCGGCGCTCACCCTGCGCGAGGGCGGCTTCGACGGCCTGCTCCTGCGACCCGACGTGGCCGGAGCCGTAGTTCGTGAAGGCGATGTAGCCGGTGTACAGGAAGATGAAGATCTGGAAGATGAGCAGGAACGACAGCCCCGGCAGCAGGTACTTGAGCGGCAGCGCCCGCTTGGTGAAGTAGACGACGTCGGCGGCGACCAGGAGCGCGACGGCGACGCCGAACACGATCCAGGACTCGGCCTGGAACGCCGCGATGATGCCCATGAGGCCCACCGCGTTGATCACGGCCATCAGGGCGAGCTTCACGAGGAAGCCCCAGCCCCGTCCCGACCAGCGGCGGCCGTGCGCCTCGGGCGGTGGTGCGGTGGTGTCCGCGTCGAGTGTGCTCTGCGGAGCCGTCATGTCATCTCCCTCTCGAGGAAAGTGGTTTCCGGGCGCGGGGCGGAGCGCCCCGCGCCCGGAAGGGGATCAGCCGATCGCAGCCTCGATGTCGGCGACCATCTTGGTCCAGGTCTCCTCGGGGTCGGCGCCCTTGATGACCTGCACCTGAGCGGCGTTCCAGAGGTCCCAGACGGCTCCCATCTCGGGGATGGACGGCTGCGGCACGCCGTTGGCGGCCGAGGCCAGGAAGCCGGCGACGATCGGGTCCTCGGCGATGGCGGGGTCCTCGGCGAGCGTCTTCCACGCGGGCAGACGCGGGTCGGCCTCGTAGAGCGCCTTCTGCGCCTCGTCGGTGGCGAGGTAGTTCACGAGGAACTCCTGCGCGATGAGCGCGTTCTCGCTCTGCGAGCTCACGTAGAAGCCCTGCACGCCGACGAACGGGGCGGCGGTCTCGCCACCCGCGGAGGGGATCGGGCTGACCTTGATGTTCGCGCCCTGCGCGGTCAGCGCCTCGACCGCCCACGGCCCCTGGATCGTGAACGCGGCCTCTCCGGCGGCGAACAGCTCGTTGTTGGTGTCGTAGTCGATCGTGGTCGAGACGTCGCCCGTGCCCTCCTCGCCCTTCTCGCCGAGCCACGTCGCGAACGCGGTGCCCGCCTCGCCGCCCATGCCGACCTCGGTCGTGTACGAGCCGGACTCGTCCTGCACGAACACCGGGGCGCCGAAGGAGGTCTGGAAGCCGTACATCGTGTAGGCGTCACCGGTCTGGCCGGCGGTGTTGATCACGAGCGCGCGCTCGGCGCCGCCCTCCTCGGCCTGGGCGACCATGTCGTCCCACGTCGCCGGCACGTCCTCGCCGACGAGGTCGGTGTTCTGGACCAGCGCGATCGACTCGAGGGCGTACGGGAAGCCGTAGACCTGGCCGTCGTAGCTGAAGGCGTCGACCGCGACCTGCTCGAGCTGCTCCGCCGACTCGCCGAGGTCGACGGTGTCGACGACACCCGCGGCGACGAACGCGCCGAGGAAGTCGTGCGCGCCGACCGTGATGTCGGGGCCTTCGCCGGTCGGGACCTGGTTGATGAAGTCGTTGCGGATGTCCTCGAAGTTCTTCTGGACGAGCTCGACCGTCGCGCCGGTCTCCTCCTCGAACGTCGCCGCCGCCGCCTCGATGGCGGGTTCACGGTTCGCGTCGGTCCAGATCGTCAGCGTGACTCCGCTGGCGTCGATCGGCTCCTCGGACTCTGCGGGAGCTGTGGGGGAGGTGCTGCTGCTGCAACCCGCCAGCAGCAGGGATCCGGCCGCCAGTGCAGCGACGCCGATGCCCATCTTGCGCATGGATGTTCCTTCCGGAAGTGGTCGATCCTGCGGGGCCTCGAAGGAGGTCGCGCCCTTACGACCGGGGTGTGAGCCGAGACCGGGCGGTCTCGGCGGTTTCTCTCAGTGCTGTCGACGGTCACCCGTCGAGGAACGGCCGGTCATCGACCGGCTTCTTTCGCTGCATGCGGCCTACGGACGACGGCGACGTCGCCCCCTGCCAGCACCAGCTTGCCCCGGATGTCGCGCTGCGTCAGCAGATCGACCCCGGACGTTTCGAGCGAAGCCTCGGCGGCTCCGTGGTTGATGGCGACGAGGTAATCGGCGTCGTCCCCGGAGCGGAGGATCGTCTCGACCCCGGCGGGCGTGCCGGCGGGCGTGATGCCGGCATCCGCGTACACCTCCGTCATGATGGCGCGGAGCCCCTCGGCATCCGGCCGCGTGCTCACGTACCAGGCAGTGCCGTCGCCCAGCGCGTTGCGGGTGACGGCGGGCTGCCCGTCCGCGGGACCGCCGACGTAGCGGGCACGGGCCTCGGCCGTCGTGAGGACGAGGTCCTCCTGCCAGACGTCGGCGCCGTACCGCTCCCCGCCCAGGGCGATCGCCGCGGCGTCGCCCTGGCGCAGCGGCAGATGCTCCTCGACCCGCAGACCGAGAGCCTCGGCCAGGGGAGCGGCGAAGCCCCCCGGGTGGACGGCGTCGTTCTCATCGACGACGGCGGAGAAGAACGACACCACGAGCGTGCCGCCGCCGCGGACGTAGTCGGTGAGCAGGGCGGCATCCCGCGCCGTCAGGAGGTACTGCGCCGGGGCGACGACCAGGCGGTACCCGATCAGGTCGTGGCTGGGGAGGGCGAAGTCGACGGTGATGTCATCGCGCCAGAGCCGCTCGTAGAACGCACGGATCCGCTCGTCGTGCGACACGTCCTCGGACGGGCGCCATTCGAGGTCCTGCGCCCAGAACGACTCGAAGTCCCACAGCACGGCCACGTCGGCCGTCACCCGGGAGCCGCGGACCTCGCCGAGACGGCCGAGCTTGGCGCCCAGGTCGACGACCTCGCGGAAGACCCGGGAGTCGGGGCCGGCGTGGGGGAGCATCGCGGAGTGGAACTTCTCGGCGCCCGAGCGCCCGGCCCGCCACTGGAAGAAGAGGATGCCGTCCGCGCCGCGGCCGAGATGCGACAGCGAGTTGCGGGCCATCTCGCCGGGCCGCTTCGCGACGTTGCGGGGCTGCCAGTTCACGGCCGAGGTCGAGTGCTCCATGAGGATCCACGGCTTGCCGGCGCCGACGGACCGCGACAGGTCGGCGGCGATGGCGAGGCCGATCTCGCCCTCCGCGTCGGCGGCCCACAGGTAGTGGTCGTCCGAGACGATGTCGACCTCGTCCGCCCAGGCCCACAGATCCACGCCGTGGTGCTGGTTCGCCATGAAGTTCGTGGTGATCGGCTGCGCGGCGTGTGCGCGGATGGCGTCCTTCTCGATGCGGAAGCACGCGCGCAGCTGCGCGTCGGTGAACCGCGCGAAGTCGAGCTTCTGCGCGGGGTTGATCGTCGACGGCGCGGCGGCGGGGGCGCCGACGTGCTCCCACTCCTCGTAGTGCTGGCCCCAGAACGCGGTGCCCCATGCGACGTTGAGCGCGGCGACCGTGCCGTAGCGCTCCTGCAGCCAGCCGCGCCATGCGCGGACGGAATGGGAGGAGTAGTCCTCGCCGACGGGGACGCCGTACTCGTTGTGGATGTGCCACAGCACGACGGCGGGGTGGTCGCCGTAGCGCTCCGCCAGGGCGCCGGCGATCCGCGCGATCGCGGCACGGTACTCGGGTGCGGAGTGCGACACCATGCCCCGCGCGCCGAAGCCGAGGGCCACACCGTCTCTCGTGACGGCGCGGGCATCCGGGTACTGCGCGAAGAACCAGGCGGGCGGCGACGCGGTCGGCGTGCCGAGGTCGACGGCGATGCCGTTGCGGTGCAGGAGGTCGATGACGTCGTCGAGCCAGCCGAAGTCGAAGACGCCCTCGCGGACCTCGAGGAGGCCCCACGAGAAGATGCCGATGCTCACGAGGTTGACCCCGGCCTCGCGCATGAGGCGCACGTCCTCGTCCCAGACCTCGCGCGGCCACTGCTCCGGGTTGTAGTCACCGCCGTAGGCGATGCCCTCCAGTCGCGGCCACTCAGCGGTCGTCATGTCGGCGTGCCATCCTCATTGATCTCACTGCGCGGATCGCCAGCGGGATCGGGTGGCTGGGACCGGTAACAGTCGGTGCCCGGAAGTCTACGACGAGCGGATCCGGGAATCCGCAGGTCGTTATCGAACTGTGACCGGTCCCAGGGTGGGGAGCAGCGGTATAGAGTCGGCGAGTGGTTCTCCCTCCCGAGCGCAGGCGGCCCACCATCCGCGACGTCGCGGAGGTGGCCGGTGTTTCGCATGGCACCGTCTCCCGCGTCATCAACGGCGGCAAATGGGTCTCCGGCGACGCCCGCGCCGCCGTCGAGGACGCCATCCGCACGACGGGCTACACCGTCAGCCACGCGGCGCGCGCACTCGCGACCGGGCGCGCGAACTCCGTCGCCTTCCTGCTCACCGAGCCGCAGCACCTGCTGTTCGCGGACCCGACGTTCGCGCTGCTGCTGCGCGGCGCGACCGAGGCCCTGGCGGCCCGCGACATGACGCTCGTGCTGCTGATCGCCGAGCATCCGTCGCAGTACGCCAACATCGAGCGCTACGTCCGTGCCGGGCACGTCGACGGTGTCCTGCTGATCTCGTCCCACGAGTCCAACCCGCTGCTCGCGTCGCTCACCTCGGCCGGGGTGCCCACCGTCTGCACCGGTGTGCCGTTGGGCGACCGCGCCCACGTGCCCACCGTCTCCGTCGATGAGGAGGAGTCCGCCCGCGCCATGACGCGTCATCTCCTCGCCGGCGGCTATCGGCGGATCGCCGTCATCACCGGACCCGACGACACCCCCGGCGGCCGGTACCGGCTCGTCGGCTTCCGCGAGGAGATGGGCGACCTCTTCGACGCGGACCTCGTCGAGCAGGACGTGTACTCGAGCGACGCGGGGGCCGCGGCGATGGCGCGACTGCTCGACCGCGCTCCCGACATCGATGCCGTGTTCGCCGCATCCGATGTCATGGCGGTCGGCGCCATCGCGACGCTCCGCCGGGCCGGCAGGCGGGTCCCCGAGGACGTCGCGGTCGCCGGCTTCGACGACTCCGGCCTCGCCGCCACGACCGACCCGCCTCTCACGACCATGCGCCAGCCCTGGTCCGAGATCTCCCACCGCATGGTGGAGGTGCTCCTCGACGTCATCGCGGGCGGGCCGGGCGAATCCGTCGTGCTGCCGACGACGCTCGTCCCGCGCGCGAGCGCCTGACCGTCACAGGCCGCGGGGGAGCCGCCGTCCCACGTAGGATTCCAGGGTGACTTCCGGCGGCTCCTTCTACATCACCACCCCCATCTACTACCCGAGCGATCTGCCCCACATCGGGCACGGGTACACGACGGTGGCGGTGGACACCCTCGCGCGCTGGCACCGGCAGGCCGGTGACGACACCTGGATGCTGACCGGCACCGACGAGCACGGCCAGAAGATGCTCCGCGCCGCGAGCGCCAACGGCGTGACGCCGCAGGAATGGGTCGACAAGCTCGTGGAGGAGTCCTGGTTCCCGCTGCTGGAGACCCTCGAGGTCGCCAACGACGACTTCATCCGGACCACGCAGCCGCGTCACGAGGAGCGCGTGCAGAAGTTCGTGCAGGCGCTCTACGACAGCGGCTACATCTACGCCGGCGAGTACGAGGCGCTGTACTGCGTCGGGTGCGAGGAGTTCAAGCCCGAGGCGGAGATCGTCGACGGCGCCGGCCCGTTCGAAGGCCTCAAGGTCTGCGCCATCCACTCGAAGCCGCTGGAGCTGCTGCAGGAGAAGAACTACTTCTTCAAGCTCAGCGAGTTCCAGGACCGGCTGCTCGAGCTCTACAAGACCCAGCCCGACTTCGTCCGGCCGGATTCGGCGCGCAACGAGGTCGTCTCGTTCGTGAAGAGCGGTCTGAAGGACCTGTCGATCTCCCGGTCGGCGTTCGACTGGGGCATCCGGGTGCCGTGGGACGACACCCACGTCATCTACGTCTGGGTCGACGCCCTGCTCAACTACGCGACGGCGGTCGGCTACGGCACCGACCCGGAGCAGTTCGACCGCCGCTGGCCGGCGTACCACGTGGTCGGCAAGGACATCCTGCGCTTCCACGCCGTCATCTGGCCGGCGATGCTGATGGCCGCCGGGCTCGAGGTGCCCCGCGGCATCTTCGCGCACGGCTGGCTGCTGGTCGGCGGCGAGAAGATGTCGAAGTCGAAGCTCACCGGCATCGCGCCGACCGAGATCACCGACGTCTTCGGCGCGGATGCCTACCGGTTCTACTTCCTGTCGGCGATCTCGTTCGGCCAGGACGGCTCGTTCTCGTGGGAGGACCTCTCCGCCCGGTACCAGGCGGAGCTCGCCAACGGCTTCGGCAACCTCGCCTCGCGCACGATCGCGATGATCGAGCGCTACTTCCAGGGGGTCGTGCCGCCGGCGGGGGAGGCCGCCGAGATCGACCTGCACGTGCAGCGGACGGTGGCGGATGCCGCGGCCGCCGCCGACGCGGCGATGACGGCCTTCCGGCCCGACGAGGCGATCGACGCGATCTGGACCATCGTCGACGAGCTCAACGGCTACATCACGGAGAACGAGCCCTGGGTGCTCGCGAAGGACGAGGCCACCCGCGATCGGCTCTCGACCGTCCTCTACACGGCCGCCGAGGGTCTGCGCGCCCTCGCGGTGCTGCTCTCGCCGGTCATGCCGACCTCGACGCAGAAGCTCTGGACGGCGCTCGGCGCGCCCGGTGCGCTCGACCAGCAGCCCCTCCGCGAGGCGGGCACGTGGGGTCAGCTCCCCGCCGGGACGCAGGTGAGCTCTCTCGCTCCGCTGTTCCCCCGCGTCGAGCAGTCCGCATGACGACCGACCCCAGCGCCTACACCCGCCAGCGCGAGCAGTCCGCCCGCGACGTCCGATGGCCCGCACCGCCCGACGCGCTCACCATTCCGGTCTACGACAACCACGCGCACCTCGAGATCGAGGACGGCGACGAGCCGCGCTCGCTCGAGGAGCAGCTGGAGCTCGCGGCATCCGTCGGCGTCCTCGGCGTCGTGCAGGCCGGCGGTGACATCGAGTCCTCGCGCTGGTCCGCGTGGGCGGCGGCGTCCTCGCCCCGGGTTCTCGCCGCCGTCGCCATCCACCCGAACGAGGCGCCCGCGTACGCCGCGGCCGGCCGTCTCGGCGAGGCGATCGCCGTCATCGACGAGCTGGCGGCGCAGCCGCGGGTGCGGGCGGTTGGCGAGACCGGTCTCGACTTCTTCCGGACCGGCGAGGACGGCCTGGCCGCGCAGTTCGAGAGCTTCGAGGCGCACATCGCGATCGCGAAGAGGCACGGCATCGCAATGCAGATCCACGACCGCGAGGCGCACACCGCGGTCCTCGAGACGCTCGAGCGCGTCGGCGCGCCGGAGCGGACCGTCTTCCACTGCTTCTCGGGCGACGCCGACATGGCCCGCTACAGCGCCGAGCGCGGCTACTGGCTGAGCTTCGCGGGCAATGTGACGTTCAAGAACGCGCAGAACCTGCGCGAGGCGCTGGCCGTGACGCCGCGCGACCGCATCCTCGTCGAGACGGATGCGCCGTTCCTCACGCCGACGCCGCACCGCGGCCGGCCGAATGCGCCCTATCTCGTCCCGGTGACGGTGCGGTTCATGGCCGCCGAGCTGGGCGTGGAGGTCGACGAGCTGTGCGCGCAGCTGGCGCAGAACACGCTCGAGGTCTACGGCGCGTTCGAGGAGGGGCCGGACTCGGCCGACCCCGCGGCGGCCGTCGCAGGCTGAATGGCGTTCTTCGCGGGCGCCGCCGGGGCGAGCACCGGACGGGTCGTCGCTCCGGGGACCAGCTCCCACGGCAGGTCGACGACGCGCGGGCCGTCGTCGAGGAGCGCGGCGGGCAGCGTCGCGAACATCGCGGCCGCCGCGAGGTCCGGCCGCACGCACACGTGCGTCACCCCGAGACGGCGGTTCATCGCGCAGTCACTCGAGCACAGCGCGACGAGCTGGACGTCGCGCGGGATGACGAGCTTCATCTCCTCGAGCTGCAGGTACACGTCGGGCCCGTCCTCGGCTCCCGCGAAGACGGCGTCCGCGCCCTGCGCGAGGGCGTCACTGAGCACGCGGGGGAGATTGCGACGCGTCGGATCGACGCTCCGGATCAGGGCGCCCCGGCCGTGCACGGCGCGCCACACCTCGAACGCGGTGCGGCCGATCTCGTCGCGCGGGTGGGACCCGTCCTCGGTGAGGAACAGGATGCGCCGCGCGCCCGCCGCCACGAGGGCGTCGAGCCCCGCCCGCACGGCGACGTCGTACCCGGTGCGGATGCTGAGGCCCTGCGTCCCGTCGACGAACTGATCGTCGGCGACGATCGGGATGCCGCGGGCCATGGCCGCGCGGAGGATCGGCTGGCTCTTGCGGGCGTCGGGCACGTACAGCGCATCGAGGTGGGTCCCCGCGAGGAGGTCGGGGTTCGACGCCGTGAGCACGGTGACGGTGAACCCGTGCTCGGCGGACGCGTGGACGAGCGAGGACAGCTTCCGGGCGCGCTCGAGCTCCTCCCGGCGGGGCAGCTCGTCGTCGGCCATCACGAAGCCGACCGTCATCGTCCGGCCGCTGCGCAGCGCGGCGGCGTGCCGGTTGGGAACGTACCCGAGCTCGGCGGCGACCGCCTTGATGCGGGCGCGGGTCTCGGGACGCAGGCTGCCGCGGTCGTTGAGCGCCTGGCTGATGGCCGCCGTCGACACGCCGGTGGCGCGCGCGATGTCCTTCAGCGTGACGCTCGGGCTCATGCCCGTTCGCCCTCGTCGTCCGCGGCGGTGCCGGTCGGCTCGGGCACGACGAGGCGGATCGCGTCGGCCCACGCGGTGCCCGAGCCCGAGGAGGCGAGCGTGTGGCCGCGCGCGATCAGGTGGTGCATGACGACGCCGGAGAAGTGGCGGAGGGCGGTCTCGACCTCGGGGGAATCGCCTCGACGCCGGGCGCGGGTGAGCTCGTCGTCCAGGACGCCGGTGATGAACGACCGCAGGTCGACGACCGACGGGGCCACCTCGTGGACGCGACGGGCGGCGGCGTGCCGCTGGGCGGCCGTCGCGACGATCTCGCGGGCCTGGCCGACCGTGACCGCCTCGTCCACGGGCGCGTGCAGGCGGATGGTCTCGAGGTCGAGCAGGTCGACGCCCGGCAGGAGGGCGACGTCGGGATCGACGTTGCGGGGCAGACCCAGGTCGATGATGACCTGCGGGCGGGTGCCGTCCCCGCGTGCGGCGGCGTGCTCGGCGGCACGGAGGGCGAAGGTGTCGGCGGTCGCGGTGCAGGTCACCACGATGTCCGCCCGCGCCGCCTCGGCGGCGTAGTCCTCCGTCGTGACGTGCACGAGGCCCTCGCGGTTCGCGAAGCGCTGCCGGCCCGACCGGGAGTGGACGCGGATGTCCTCCGCGCCGACGGCGCGCAGGGCGGCGAGTGCGGCGGCGGCGTAGCGGCCGGTGCCGACCAGCAGCACGTGGGCGCGGGCCCAGTCGTCGATGCGCGGCGACACGAGGTCGACGGCGAGCCGGACGAGCGACCGGCCGGATTCGCCGAGCCGCGTCGTGTTCTTCACGGTGCGGCTGGTCTCGGTGGCCCGCTGGAACAGGTGCTCGAGCGGCGCGGTGGTCACGCCGTGCTCACGGGCGGACTCGAGCGCGCGGCGCACCTGGCCGGCGATCTCGTCCTCGCCGACGGCGACCGAATCGAGACCGGAGGCGACCGAGAAGAGGTGGTGGGCGACCTGGTTGCCGTGCGCGAAGTCGACGTTGTCGCGAAGCGACCGGTACGGCATCTGCGCGGCATCGGCGATGGCCTCCATCGCCGCATCCATCGCCGGGATGGGCGATGCCAGCTCGGCGTCCTCGGCGATGTCGAAGTACGCCTCGAAGCGATTGCAGGTCGCGAGGACGACGGCGCCTCGGACGGAGTCGTGGACGTCGGAGAGCTGGGTCGCGAGGTCGTCGCCGACGGTCGAGAGACGCTCGAGCGAGTCGAACGGCGTGGAGCGCTGATGAGCGGTCAGGCAGACGAGCACAGTGCGGAGAACCCCCTCGGATCCGGTCTAGTATATCGATTAACCGATTCGAGGAGTTCATCATTCCCGGCCCCAGCCACCCCCTCATCGCCTCCGGCACCGCGCAGTCGCGTCTGGTCCGTGCACTGCTCGGGGATCGCCCCGAGATCACGCCGGTCTGGTTCATGCGTCAGGCCGGTCGGTCGCTGCCGGAATACCGCGCGCTGCGCTCGCGGGGAACGATGCTCGAAGCCTGCCTCGACCCCGCGCTGGCGAGCGAGATCACGATGCAGCCGGTCCGCCGCCACGGCGTCGACGCGGCCATCTTCTTCAGCGACATCATCGTGCCGCTCGCGCTCGTCGGCATCGATGTCGAGATCGCGCCGGGCCGCGGTCCGGTGTTCTCGAAGCCGCTCCGGACGGCGGCGGACATCGCCGCGACCGTCGCCATCGACCCGGCGCTCGTCGTCGAGCGCGGCGGCGCCGTGGCCGACGCCGTCGGCCGCACGACGGCGATGCTCGCCGACCTCTCCGACGAGCGCGGCGAGCCGATCCCGCTTATCGGATTCGCCGGCGCCCCCTTCACGCTGGCCGCGTACCTCGTCGAAGGCGGGCCGTCCAAGGACCACATGGCGGCACGCCGGCTCATCCACGAGGACGCGCCCGCGTGGCGCGACCTCACCTCGTGGCTCGCCGAGGTGACGGGGCGCTTCCTCGCCCTGCAGATCGAGGCGGGCGCGAGCGCCGGGCAGCTGTTCGACTCGTGGGCCGGGGGGCTGAGCCCGGCCGACTACCGGTCGTCGGTGCTGCCGGCATCCGTCGCCGCCCTCGCGCACGCCCGCTCGCTGCCGCTGCCCGAGGGCGTCGACCGCCTGCCGCTCGTGCACTTCGGCGTCGGCACCGGCGAGATCCTCGCGGACATGGCGAGCGCCGACATCGACGCGCTGGGCGTCGACTATCGCGTGCCCCTCGACGTCGCCCGTGCCCGCATCGGTCGCGACCTGACGCTCCAGGGCAACCTGGACCCCGCGATGCTCTACGCGCCCGAGCCGGTGCGGACCGCCGCCGTGCACGAGATCCTCACGGCCGGCCGCGCCGCACGCGCGCACGTCTTCAACCTGGGCCACGGCGTGCCGATGGACGCCGACCCCGACGCGATCTCCGCGGTCGTGCGGACCGTCCACGACTGGCGGGCGCGGTGACCACGCACGACCTCGTGGTGATCGGCGGCGGCGTCGCCGGGCTCACCATCGCGTGGGAGGCGGCTCGCGCGGGCCTCGACGTCGTCGTCTGCGAAACGGGCGACGAGACGGGCGGGATGCTGCGGCGCGGCACCGTCGCGGGCGTGGACGTCGACCTCGGGGCCGAGTCGTTCGCGACCCGCACCTCGGGGGTCGTCGACCTCGTCGCCGACGCCCGCCTGCCGGTGCAGTTCGCCCCGCCGAAGCCCGCGGGAGCGCATCTCGCGTACCGCGGCGCGCTGGGTCGCACGCGGCGCGCGCCGCTGCCGCGCCGCGCGCTCATCGGGCTGCCCGCCGACCCGGCCGCTCCCGACGTCGCCCGCATCCTCGGGCGTGCCGGTACCCGCCGGGCCGCGCAGGAGCGGTCCCTGGCCGCGGTCGCCGGCGCGGAGCCGTCCCTCGCCGACCTCGCGACCCTGCGCTATGGCGCCGCCGTGACCACCCGGCTGGTCGAGCCGCTGTGCCGCAGCGTGTACTCGCAGGATGCGGCGTCCGTGCGGCTGTCCGCGCTGCACCCGGCGCTGTGGGCCGAGTTCGCGGAGCGCGGCTCGCTGACCGCGGCGGTCGACGCCCTCGCCCCGGCCACCCGCGCCGGCTCAGCCGTGCGCGGCATCGAGGGGGGCCTCTGGCGCCTCGCCGCGGAGCTGCAGGCCGTGGCGCTCCGTGCCGGCGCGGTGATCCGCACCGGCACGGCCGTGCGCGAGATCCGCTCCACCGCCGGCGGCACGCTCGTCGTGGTCGACGGCGAGACGCTGCCCACGCGGAACGTCGTCGTCGCGACGGGGCCGGCCGCCGCCGCCCGCCTCCTCGGCGTCGACGTCGCGCCCGCCGCCCCGGTGCGACTCACCGTCGCCGAGATCACCGCGCCCCGCCTCGCCGCGGCACCGGTCGGCTCGGGCGTCATCGTCGCGCCCGACGTCGACACCCCCGCGAAGGCGCTCACCCACGTCGATGCGAAGTGGGAGTGGGCCGCGGCGGCGCTGCCCGCCGGCACGTCGGTCGTCCGGCTGTCCGCGCGGGACGGCGTCGCCGGCGGGCTCGACACGCCCGCGGCGGTCGCCCGCGCCGTCCGCACCCTCACCGGCGTCGCCGTGTCCCCGGGGGCCGTCCGGTCGCTCACCGCCGTGACGTGGCCGGATGCGGTCTGCCCGCCCGCCACCCGCATCGCGCTCACCCGGGCGGCCGCCGATCGCGGCATCCGTCTCGCCGGCGCCGTCGCCGCCGGAACCGGGCTCGCCTCGGTGATCCCGCACGCGCGGGCGCTCGCCGCAGATCTCATCGCACACCCCACCCCCCACGAAGGAGCACGCCATGTCCGCTGACGACACGTCAGCCCCCGGCCTCGGCTACACCCTGTTCGCGATCCTCGCCGGGCCCCGGCCCCGCACGGCCGGACCGACCGCCGGCGACCTCACCGAGCTCGGGTCGGTCGTCGACTCGCTCGCCGATGCGGGCGTCACGCTGCGCGGGCTCTACGACGTGACCGGCATGCGCGCCGAGGCGGACCTCATGGTGTGGCTCCACGGCGAGGACGCGGCGGCGCTGCAGAAGGCGCTCCGCGCGCTGCGGCGCACGAGCGCGCTGGCCGCCTTCACGAGCGTGTGGAGCGCCATGGGCGTGCACCGCGACGCGGAGTTCAACAAGCGGCACGTCCCGGGCTACCTGCGCGGCGAGCACGCCCGCGACTGGCTGTGCCTGTACCCGTTCGTGCGCAGCTACGAGTGGTACCTGCTCCCCGAGGAGGAGCGCTCGCGCATGCTCGCCGAGCACGGCCGGAAGGGCGCCGCGTTCCGCGACGTCATCGCGAACACCGTGTCGACGTTCGGGCTGAGCGACTACGAGTGGCTGCTGCCGCTCGAGAGCGACGAGCTGACGAGTCTCGTCGACATGATGCGCGACCTGCGAGCGACCGACGCGCGCCGTCACGTGCGCGAAGAGGTCCCGTTCTACACTGGGCGCCGCATCGAGCTCGCCGAGCTCGCGGAGGTGCTCTCGTGAGCGCGCAGAACATCGGCGCCGACGGCTTCCGGCCGAAGCCGCCGCGCGCGTCCGGAACCGTGACCGCGGCCGGCTGCGCCGTCCCCAACGCGACGGATGCCACCTGCGCCGGCGAGCCGCACGTCTCGACGCCGACGCCCTACGACGGCATCCTCCTGCTCGGCTTCGGCGGGCCCGAGGGCCAGGACGACGTCATCCCGTTCCTGCGGAACGTGACCGCGGGTCGCGGCATCCCCGACGAGCGCCTCGAGGAGGTCGCGCACCACTACCGGCACTTCGGCGGGGTCTCGCCCATCAACGAGCACAACCGAGAGCTGAAGGCGGCGCTCGACGCCGAGCTCTCGGCGCGGGGCCTCGACCTGCCCGTCTACTGGGGCAACCGCAACTGGATGCCGTACGTGACGGATGCCGTCGAGGCCGCGCACGCGGACGGCCGCACGCGGCTGCTCGCGATCGCGACGAGTGCGTACAGCTCGTACTCGTCGTGCCGGCAGTACCGCGAGGACCTCGCGGACGCCGTCGAGGCGACCGGGCTGCAGCGGGCGGTGCAGATCGACAAGGTGCGCCAGTTCTTCGACCACCCGGGCTTCGTCGCCCCGTTCGTGGAGAGCCTCCGCGGGGCGGTCGCCGAGCTCGCCGGCAGAGGCATCACCGACCTCGAGAACGACGTCGAGATCCTGTTCTCGACGCACTCGATCCCGAACTCCGACGCCGACCGCTCGGGCCCGCCCGAGCGCGGGCTGGGTGCCGGCGGCGCCTACGTCGCCCAGCACACCGCCGTCGCCGCGGAGATCATGACGCAGCTCGGTATCCCGAGCTCGTGGCAGCTCGTGTTCCAGAGCCGGTCCGGTCCGCCGTCCGTGCCGTGGCTCGAGCCCGACATCAACGACGCCATGCAGGACCTCCCCGTCCGCGGCCGGAAGGCCGTCCTCATCGTGCCGCTCGGCTTCGTCAGCGACCACATGGAGGTCATGTGGGACCTCGACACCGAGGCGCTCGAGACAGCGGCGGAGCTCGGACTCGTCGGCATCCGCACCGCCACGCCCGGGACGCACCCGGCCTACGTCGGCGGCCTGGTCGACCTCGTCGAGGAGCGACTGAACGGGACGCCCGTCGCCGAGCGCCCCGCCGTCACCGACCTCGGTCCCTGGTACGACGTCTGCCGTCCGGGATGCTGCGAGAACAAGCGGCTCGGCTTCCAGCCGGCCCTCGCGGGGGTGGCACCGTGAGCGCCGCGCTCCGGCTCGGCACGCGTGCGAGCCTGCTCGCCACGACCCAGTCGCAGCACGTCGCGGACGCGCTCGCGGCGGCATCCGGCCGCGAGGTCGAACTCGTCCGCATCACGAGCGAGGGCGACGTCACGAGCGGTCCGCTCGCCCAGATGGGCGGCACGGGCGTCTTCGCCACCGCGCTCCGCGACGCGCTCCTCCGCGACGAGTGCGATCTGCTCGTGCACTCGATGAAGGACCTGCCGACGGCGCGGTTCCCCGGCATCGTCGTGGGCGCCGTGCCCGTGCGCGCATCGCAGCACGACGTCCTCTGCGCGCGGGACGGCCTCACCCTCGAGACTCTCCCCGAGGGCGCGCGGGTCGGCACCGGATCGCCGCGTCGGGTGGCGCAGCTGCTGCAGCGGCGTCCCGACCTGATCGTCGGCGGGATCCGCGGCAACGTCGACAGTCGGCTCGGGCGGGTCGCCTCGGGCGAGTTCGACGCGATCGTGCTCGCCGAGGCGGGACTGCGCCGCATCGGCCGGGAGTCCGCCATCACGGACGTGCTGCCGTGGCCGACCTCTGCCGCGCAGGGTGCGCTGGCCGTCGAGATCCGCGAGGGCGACGCCGCCGTCGCCGAGGTGGTCGCGCTCATCGAGGACGCCGAGACGGCGCTCGCGGCGACCCTCGAGCGCGCGATCCTGCACCGGCTCGAGGCGGGCTGCGCGGCGCCCGTCGCGATCGACGCCGTCCCGAGCGGGGACGCCGTCGACCTCGTGGCCGCCGTGTACTCCGAGGACGGGCGCCGCTCGGTCACCGCCGAACGCCGGCTCACCGGCGACATCGACATCGCGGCCGCGTCGTCCGACGTCGTCGCGGAGCTGCTCGCCGGCGGAGCGGCCGATCTCTCCGACCTCGCCGGATACTCCCGATGACGGTGGCCGCCGGCGCCCTCCGCGGCGCGCGCGTGCTCGTGCCGCGGAGCGGCGCGTGGGGCGAGCGCGTCCGCGCCGACCTGCGGGCGCGCGGAGCGGAACCCGTGGTCGCGCCCCTCATCGGCTCGGCGCCGCCCCGTGACATCGTCGCGCGCGACCGCTCGTTCGCCGCGCTCGCGGCCGGGGAGTACGCGTGGCTGTTCGTCACCAGCGCGGCGAGCATCGAGCAGCTGCGCACCCACGGCGTCGACGTGCCCGCCACGACGCGGATCGCCGCCGTCGGACGCGCCACCGCTCGCGCGGTCGCCGACGCCGGCTGGGAGGTCGAGTTCGTCCCGTCCGGCGCGGCCTCGGCGACCGCGATGATCACGCAGTGGTGCACGGGACGCGACCCGCGCACCACCGGGCGCTCGCTGGTCGTCCGCAGCGACCTCGCCCAGGCCGTTGTGAGCGACGAGCTCGAGGTGCGCGGCTTCGCCGTCGACGTCTGCATCGGCTACCGCACGGTGGGCGTCGACCTCGACCCGCAGATCGTCGCCGACCTGCGCTCGGGGGCCATCGACGTCGTTCTGCTGACGTCGCTGAGCGTCGGGCGCGAGCTGCGCCGCCAGGTCGGGCCGCTGCCGGCACGGACGCTCGTGGCCTCCATCGGCCCGGGCACCACGCGCGACGGCGAAGGCCTGGGCTTCACCGTCGGCCACACGGCACGCACCCAGAGCATCGATGCGCTGATCGCCGAGATCGACGCCCGTTCCCCGGAAGGATCCTCATGACCGCGTTCCCCACTCGTCGCCTCCGCCGGCTGCGCGGCACGCTGGCGCTGCGCCGCCTGTCCGCCGAGCACCACCTCGCGCCCTCCCAGCTCGTCCTCCCCGTGTTCGTGAAGGAGGGCATCACCGAGTCGCAGCCGATCGCGAGCATGCCCGGAGTGTCGCAGCACCCGATCGAGACGCTGGCGGACGTCGTCGACGAGGCGGCGCGGGCCGGCATCGGCGGCATCATGCTCTTCGGCATCCCGGCCGTGCGCGATGCCGTCGGCAGTGGCGCGACCGATCCGGACGGCATCCTGAACCGCGCGATCGCGGTGGCGGCGTCCGCCGCGGCCGGGCGTCTCACGATCCAGGCCGACCTGTGCCTCGACGAGTTCACCGATCACGGCCACTGCGGCGTGCTGGCCGCGGACGGCTCCGTCGACAACGACGCGACGCTGCCGCGCTACGCCGCGATGGGCCTCGCGCAGGCGCGTGCCGGCGCGGACCTGCTGGGCCTGTCGGGGATGATGGACGGCCAGGTCGAGGCGGTGCGGACGGCGCTCGACGCCGAGGGCTTCGCGCACGTCGCGATCCTCGCCTACTCGGCGAAGTACGCGTCCGCGTTCTACGGCCCGTTCCGCGACGCCGTCGAGTCGACGCTGCAGGGGGATCGCCGTTCCTACCAGATGGATCCCGCCAACAGTCGCGAGGGCATCGAGGAGGCGCTCCTCGACGTCGACGAAGGCGCCGACGTCGTCATGGTGAAGCCCGCCATGCCGTACCTCGACGTCCTCAACCGCGTCGCCGACCGGTCCGCCGTCCCCGTCTGGGCCTACCAGGTGTCGGGCGAGTACGCGATGATCGAGCACGCCGCGGCGGCCGGCCTGATCGACCGGGACCGCGCGATCGGCGAGAGCCTGCTCGGCATCCGTCGCGCCGGCGCCGACGTCATCCTCACCTACTGGGCCGTCGAGGTCGCGCAGTGGCTGCGCGACGGGAAGGAGCTCGCATGAGCCGCAACGCAGACCTGTTCGCCCGCGCCCAGGAGGTCATCCCCGGCGGGGTGGACTCGCCCGTCCGCGCCTACGGCTCGGTCGGGGGCACGCCGCGGTTCATGGTGTCGGCACAGGGCGCGTACGTGACGGATGCCGACGGCCGCGACTACGTGGACCTCGTCGCGAGCTGGGGTCCGGCGCTGCTCGGGCACTCCCACCCGGCCGTCGTCGACGCCGTCGTGGCGGCTGCGCGTCGCGGCCTGTCGTTCGGTGCGCCGACGTCCGCCGAGACCGAGCTCGCGGAGGAGATCCGCCGGCGCGTCCCCGCGGCGGAGAAGATCCGGCTGGTGTCGACGGGAACCGAGGCGACGATGACGGCGATCCGCCTCGCGCGGGCCGCGACCGGGCGTGATCTGCTCATCAAGTTCGCCGGGCACTACCACGGCCACTCCGACGGACTGCTCGCGCAGGCGGGGTCGGGGCTCGCGACCCTGGCGCTGCCCGGTTCGGCCGGCGTCCCCGCGCCCGTGGCGGCGCAGACGCTCGTCATCGGCTACAACGACACCGCCGCCGTCGAGGAGGTGTTCGCCGCGCACCCGGGCCGGATCGCCGCGATCATCACCGAGGCCGCCGGCGCCAACATGGGCGTCGTGCCGCCGGCACCCGGGTTCACCGCGTTCCTCGCCGAGGTGGCGCACCGCGAGGGCGCGCTGCTCATCAGCGACGAGGTGCTGACCGGGTTCCGGTCGTCGTGGTCCGGCTACGCCGGCGTGCTGGCGGCCGCGGGGGAGGACGTGGTCCCGGACCTCGTGACGTTCGGCAAGGTCATCGGCGGCGGGCTGCCGGTGGCCGCGGTCGCCGGTCGCGCATCGATCATGGACCTGCTGGCCCCGACCGGTCCGGTCTACCAGGCGGGGACGCTGTCCGGGAACCCGGTGGCCGTCGCGGCGGGCCTCGCGACCCTGACGCACGCCGACGACGCGGTGTACGCCCGGCTGGATGCGGCGGCGCACGCCGTCGCCGATGCGGCATCCGCTGCGCTCACCGAGGCCGGCGTCCCGCACGTCGTGCAGTGGGCGGGAACCCTGTTCAGCATCTTCTTCGGCGAGAGCGTCGCCGGGGGAGTCCCGGACTACGCGACGGCGACGACGCAGGATGCCGCCGCCTACGGGCGGTTCTTCCACGCGATGCTGGCGGCGGGCGTCAACCTTCCGCCGTCCGCGTTCGAGGCGTGGTTCCTGACCGCGGCCCACGACGACGCGGCCCTGGACCGGATCGCCGCAGCCCTGCCGGCGGCGGCGCGGGCCGCGGCCGGGTGAGGCCCGCTCCTCCGGCGGCAGCGCGTCAGCGCGTGAGGCCGGCCACCGAGTAGCGGCGCTCGATGCCCGCGGTGCGCCGGCCCCACTCGCTGTCCGCGACCCGTTCCTGATGCGCCCGGAACGACTCCTCGTCCGCGAACCGCTCCTGGACGGACCACACCAGCGGGTCGGCCGTCGAACCGACCTCGAAGTGCAGGCATCCGGCCTCGGCGCGCGTGCGGCGCGTGTGTTCGGGCAGGTGCGCCGCGACGGTCGCGACCTCGTCCGAGGTGCGGCACACCAGGTGCCCGGTCAGGTGGATCTCGCTCACTCGCCAACCCTACGGCCGCAGCGGCGCCGCGGGCGGCGCGCGGCCGCGTCCGGTCGGCCGCGTCCGGTGCGCGAGCCCGCCATCGCCGACGGTGGCCCCGACCCCGCCCAACTAGGCTGGTCCTCATGCTTGTCTCCCTGCTCGGCGCCGCCGAGATCCGCGCGCTCGCCGCCGACCTCGACGTCACCCCGACCAAGAAGCTGGGCCAGAACTTCGTCGTCGACGCGAACACCGTGCGCAAGATCGTGACGGCCGCGAAGGTCACGGCATCCGACCGCGTCGTCGAGGTGGGGCCCGGCCTCGGCTCGCTCACCCTCGCGATCCTCGAGACGGGGGCGCCGGTCACGGCCGTCGAGATCGACCACCGGCTCGCGGAGCGCCTTCCGGCGACCGCGGCCGCGCACGGCGTCCCCGAGGGCGCGCTCACGGTCGTCGACAACGACGCGCTCCGCGTCACCGAACTCCCCGGCGACCCGAACGTCCTCGTCGCGAACCTGCCCTACAACGTCAGCGTCCCGGTGCTGCTGCACTTCATGGAGACCTTCCCGAGCCTCGAGCGCGGCGTGGTCATGGTCCAGGCCGAGGTGGGAGAGCGGCTCGCCGCACCGCCCGGATCGAAGACCTACGGCGCTCCGAGCGTGAAAGCCGCCTGGTACGGCCGGTGGCGGCTCGCCGGGACGGTCTCGCGACAGGTGTTCTGGCCCGTTCCGAACGTCGACAGCGTGCTGGTCGGGTTCGAGCGGGATGCCGAGCCCCGCGGGTCCGAGGACGAACGCCGCCGCACGTTCGCCATCGTTGACGCCGCGTTCCAGCAGCGCCGCAAGATGCTGCGTCAGGCGCTCTCGAGCGTCCTCGGCGGGTCGTCGGCCGAGGCGAGCGCCGTCCTCGAACGGGCCGGCGTCGCGCCCACGGCCCGTGGCGAAGACCTGACGATCGAGGATTTCGTCCGCATCGCGTCGGCCTGAGCCGCTGCGCGCCGACCGCATGCGGAGGAGGGCATGCGGCATCCGTCTCCGAACGGTTCGGCGGATGTTCGCGCGTCGTTCACCGCCCCGTCCCGAAACATGCCGGTAACATTCTGGTCAGACGGGCGCGACCTGATGTGCTCGGAACGACGGAAGAAGTCCTCATGCGCCGCGCGGAACACCCCGCCGCCGAACGGGTCCTGCTCCACCTCAGCGATACGCACCTGCGCGCCCCCGGCCCGCAGCTGTTCAACCGTGTCGACGGCGCGGCCCTGCTCGCCACGGCTCTCGCGGGGATCGAGGCGAGCGGGATCGCCCCCGACGCCGTCGTCTTCACCGGCGACCTCGTCGACCTCGGCGAAGCGGCCGCCTACGACATGCTCCGGGAGCTCGTCGAGCCGTTCGCCGACCGCCTCGGCGCGAGGCTGCTGTGGGTGATGGGCAATCACGACGATCGGCCCGCGTTCCGCGCGCGGCTCCTCGATGAGGCGCCCGCCGACCCGAGCGCCCCATACGACCGCGTCGACGAGCTCGACGGTCTGCGCGTCGTGACGCTCGATTCGAGCGTGCCGGGTCGCCACCACGGCGAGATCGGCGATGCCCAGCTCGCCTGGCTGCGCGACGTCCTCGCCACGCCCGCGCCGCTCGGAACGATCCTGGCGATGCACCACCCGCCGGTTCCGAGTGTCCTGCCGCTCGCGGCGAGCGTCGAGCTGCGCGACCAGCGCCGCCTCGCCGACGTCCTCCGCGGCACCGATGTCCGCGCCATCATCGCCGGGCACCTGCACTACTCGACGTTCGCGACGTTCGCCGGCATCCCGGTGTCGGTCGCGTCATCGACCTGCTACGCGCAGGATCTGACGGTGCCCGTCGGCGGCACGCGGCCGCAGGATGCCGCGCAGGCCTACAACCTCGTGCACGTCTACGACGACACGGTCGTCCACTCGGTCGTCCCGATCACGCCGGCGAAGACGCTCGAGTACATCGACCCCGACGAGGCTCAGCGCCGGCTGGAGCGGGCGGGGGTCGCCGTCACGCGTGCCGTTCGACGGCCCGTGTCGGCACTGCGCTGACCGCGGGATCCTCCCAGGGGGCCCGCACCGGGAACAGCCGCTCGAGGAGCGCGGTGACGGCCTGCACCCGCACCGGCTCGGGCACCTCGGCATCGCCGCCGTCGTTGAGGCAGAACATGTCGACGTCGCGACGCTCCGACAGCCGGTCCATCCGCCGCAGCGAGGCCGCCTGCGTCGTCTGGAAGTACCGCACCTCGGGCGCCGTCGACGCAATCGCGCGCCCGGTGAACATCGCGTAGTAGTGGTACAGGCAGTTCGTGACCGAGACGTCGGTCGCCGAGCGGAAGCGGGATGCCGCCGTCCGGGCGATCTCGTCGGGGAACTGCTCCTCGAGCTCGAACATGACGCTGCGGCGCAGCGGCGCGGCGGAATGCTCCAGATCGCGCACGATCACCCGGCCGAAGCGCTCCTCGAGGAGGTCGCGGTTGCGGCGCAGCGCGTTGTCGTGGCCGCTGCGCGCCACGCGGTTCGGTCCGGTGCCGATGCGGACGTCGCATTCGACGAACGACGAGATCCCGGCGGGGGAGAAGAACAGCTCGGGCGAGACGGGACGGCCGAAGAACATGTCGTCGTTCGAGTACAGGAAGTGCTCGGCCAGGCCGTCGATGCGGTGCAGCTGCGCCTCGACCGCGTGGGAGTTGTGGGTCGGCAGCACCGACGTGTCGGCGAAGAACTCCTCGCTCCGGACGATGGTCACCTTGGGGTGGTCGAGGAGCCACGCCGGGGCGGGGGAGTCGGTGGCGATGAAGATGCGCCGCACCCACGGGGCGTACATGTTGACGCTCCGGAGCGCATAGCGCAGCTCGTCGACGTGCCGGTAGCGGGCCGGGCCGTCGTCGCCTTCGCCGACGACGTACTCAGAGAGCTGAGCCGCGCGCTGACGCTGGAAGTCGCTCGACGAGCCGTCGACCCACGAGAACACCATGTCGATGTCGAACGTGATCTCGCCCGGGTGCGGGTCGAACATGCCGCGCAGCGTCTGCCAGGTGCGGCCGTGCCGGTCCACGGTGACACGGTCGACGTCCTCGGTGGGGATGAGTCGACGCGTCAGATCGTTGGCGTTCGGCGCCTCGACGAGCTCCTCGCCGAAGCGCCAGAACTCCACCCGGACGGCCGTGCCCGCGCCGTAGCGCAGCGCACCGGCCAGCCGCGGCCGGAACACCCGCAGCGTCGACGGGCGGTCCGAGCTCGTGCGGTACTCCGCGAGGGGCACGGTCGTGCCGCCCTTCGGCTTGGCGTACAGCGGCTCGCGCGCGCACCGCGCGGCGAGCGCCGCGAGCGCGGCGTCACGGTCGGCGAGATCCACGACGAGGCCGGGGGCGCCCGCGGAGCGGATGAGGAGGTGCCGGATGCCGGCGGCGTCGAGCACATCGGCGATCAGGAGCAGGTCGTCGATGCGCGCCTGCTCGGGCGTGATGTCGTCATGGCGCAGATGCAGCACGCCGCCGTGCAAGGCGATGTCGTCGCGTTCGAGGAGTCTCGTCCACGATCCGCCGTCGGACGGCAGTGCGGTCAGTCGCGCCATATCTCTCCTTATGGGTGGGTCGTTCGGGTGGGCCAGCATAGGCCGGGTTCGTTTCGGAGACGTTTCGGTCGCCGCGCTCGCTAGCCTGGGGGGATGACCACCCACTACGCCGAGCGTTTCCCTGTGTCCCGCAACGGCGACACCCACCGTCCGTACCAGGCGGCATCCGATCGTTACGACGGCGGCTCGTTCCGCCAGGTCGGTGCGAGCGGCCTGTTCCTCCCCGCGATCTCGCTGGGGCTGTGGTGGAACTTCGGCGACAACATCCCGTTCGACTCTCAGCGTACCGTGCTGCGACACGCTTTCGACCGGGGGATCACGCACTTCGACCTCGCGAACAACTACGGCCCGCCGTTCGGGTCGGCGGAGACGAACTTCGGCCGCATGATGCGGGAGGACTTCCGCCCCTACCGCGACGAGATCATCGTCTCGTCGAAGGCGGGCTACGACATGTGGCCGGGGCCGTACGGCAACCAGGGATCGCGCAAGTACCTGATCGCGAGCGCCGAGCAGTCGCTGCAGCGGATGGGGCTCGACTACGTCGACATCTTCTACTCCCACCGCGCGGACACGCTCACCCCCATCGAGGAGACGGTCGGCGCGCTCGACACGCTGGTGCGCCAGGGCAAGGCCCTGTACGTCGGCGTGTCCTCCTACAGCGCGGAGCGCACCGAGCAGGCCGTCGCCGTCGCCCGGGAGCTGGGCACCCCGCTGATCATCCATCAGCCGGCGTACTCGATCCTCAACCGCTGGGTCGAGGACGGCCTCACCGACACCCTGCGCTCCGCCGGGATGGGCGCGATCGCGTTCACGCCGCTCGCGCAGGGCCTGCTCACCGACAAGTACCTGGGCGACGGCACGGCCGACCGGTCGCAGCAGCGCTCGTCGCTGCCGGGCGGCCGTCTCAGCGACACGGCGCTGCAGACGCTCCGCGGACTGAACGACATCGCCGCCGCGCGCGGGCAGTCGCTGGCGCAGCTCGCGATCCAGTGGGTGCTGCGCGACGAGGTCGTGAGCTCCGCCCTCATCGGCGCGTCGAGCACGGCGCAGCTGGACCAGAACCTCGCGGCCCTCGGCAGTGCGCCCCTCGATGCCGACGAGCTGGCCCGGATCGACGCGCTCGCCGGCGGGATCGACGTCGACCTCTGGGCGGAGTCGGCGAGCGCGTGAGCGTCGACCCGCACAGCCGGCGCGTCCACGTGCGCGCCCCCGGCAAGCTGAACCTCTACTTCGAGGTCGGCGCCGCCGGTGACGACGGCTACCACGACGTCGCCTCGGTCTATCAGGCCGTGTCGCTGTTCGAGGACGTCTGGGCCGCCCACGCCGACGAGTTCTCGATCAGCGTCAGCGGCGATGTCGACGTGTCGGGAGTGCCGCTCGACGAGCGGAACCTCGCCATGCGCGCGGCGCGGCTCGTGGCGGACGAGGCGGGCTGGACGGGCGGCATCCGTCTCGAGATCCACAAGGGCGTTCCCGTCGCGGGCGGGATGGGCGGAGGCTCGGCGGATGCCGCGGCCGCGCTCGTCGCCGTCGACGAGCTCATCCGGGCGAACCTCGGCGCGACCCGGCTGCACGAGCTGGCCGCCGGACTCGGCGCGGACGTGCCGTTCGCGCTCCACGGCGGGACCGCCGTGGGAACCGGGCGCGGCGATGAGCTCGCACCGGCGCTCACCCGCGGGCGGTTCGACTGGGTAATCGTCGGCAGCGGCGACGGCCTCTCGACGCCGGCCGTCTACGGCGAGCTCGACCGGCTGCGCGCGCAGGCGGACATCTCACCGGTCCGCGCGGTTCCGGCCGTCGAGCCTGCGGTGCTCCGGGCCCTGCGCTCGGGCGACCCCGACGAGCTGGGGGCCGCGATCCGCAACGACCTGCAGCTGGCGGCGCAGACGCTGCGACCGGGACTCGCCGATCTGCTCGACCTCGGCAGGCGGGAGGGCGCGCTCGGCGGCCTCGTCTCGGGCTCGGGACCCACCGTGGCGTTCCTGACGGCCGGTGCGGCACACGGCCGGGAGCTGGCGGGCCGCCTCCTGGCCGCCGGCCACGACGCGCGCTCCGTCTCGGGTCCCGTGGCGGGGGCGCACCTCGTCTGAGCGCGGTTGACGCGCCGTCGGGGGTCCGCTCTAGCCTGGGGGGATGAGCGATCTGACCGAAACCTTCCGCACGGCGCCTCTGGACGATGCACTCCGCCAGGCGGTCGAGGCGCAGGGCCTCGCCGTCACCCGCGTCGAGGACGGCGACCGTGAGAGCACCGACCGCTGGCTGGACGCGGTCTCCCGGGGCTTCCTGGACGGGGAGCGCAACGACACGCAGCGGCAGGCGTTCTTCGATCACACCGCCTACCGCCGGAAGATCGCCGTCACGGATCCGGGTGCGCCGGTCCCCGACGTGCCGGTGGCGACGTTCGCGTCGTGGGGCGCCGAGCTCACCCTCCCCGGCGGAGTCGTCCCCGCGTGCGCGATCAGCTCCGTCACCGTCGCGCCGACCCACCGGCGTCGCGGAGTGCTCCGCCGGCTCATGACGGGCGAGCTGCGGACGGCGGCATCGCTGGGCTTCCCGGTGGCGGTCCTGACGGCGAGCGAGGCCGGCATCTACGGCCGGTTCGGCTTCGCGCCCGCCGCGGCCGCCGCGACCTGGGAGATCGACGTCCGCCGCGCGCGCTGGATCGGGCCCGAGGCGCCGGGCCGCATCGACTTCCTCACCCGCGAGGCGGGGTGCGCGGCCGCCCCGGCCCTGCACGAGCGCGTCCGCCGCGAGGTCCCCGGCGAGATCGACATGCCGGGCGGGCACTGGGAGCGCATGTTCCGGACCCGCGCCGATGCCGAGAAGGCGGAGGAGCTGCGCGTCGTGCAGTATCGCTCGCCGGACGGGGAGGTCGACGGCCTCGCCCTCTACCGCGTCGCCGAGAACGACGACGACTACGCCGCCTCGTCGGCGACCGTCGTCTATCTGCTCGCCGCGACGGATGCCGCCTACGCGGGGCTGTGGCGGTTCCTCCTGTCGATGGATCTCATCGGCACCCTGACGGCGAGCGAGCTGTCGGTGGACGAGCCGCTGTGGTGGATGATCGCCGATCAGCGTGCCGCCACGATCACGGTCCGGGACCACCAGTACGTCCGTGTGCTCGACGTCCCCGCCGCGCTGTCGTCGCGGCGGTACGACGTCGACGACACGATCGTCTTCGAGGTCGCCGACGCGCTCGGCATCGCGGACGGCGTGTTCGTGCTCTCGGCGGGCGGCGAGCCCGGCGTGGACGCCGTGGACGAACCGCCGGTCGGGCTGCCGGTCGTCCGCCTCGGCATCGCCGAGCTGTCGGCGATCCTCGTGGGCGGGGTGTCCCCGGCGACGCTCGCGCGCGCCGGCCGGCTCGAGACCGACGACCCGGCCCGCCTCACCCGGCTGTTCGCCTCGACGGCGACCCCGCGGCTGAGCTTCTGGTACTGACGCCGGGCGAACGCACGGGCGCCGCCGCGTAGCCTGGGAGCGATGGCACATCTTCTCGGGGCTGAGGCCCTGCACCTGGAATACCCGACCAAGGTCGTCTTCGAGGGCGTCTCGCTCGGCGTCGACGAAGGCGACCGCATCGGCATCGTCGGCCGCAACGGCGACGGCAAGTCGAGCCTCATGGCGATGCTCGCCGGCCGGCGCGAGCCGGACTCCGGCCGGGTCACCGTCCGCGGCGGCGTCACGATCGGCGTCCTCGAGCAGAGCGACGTGCTCGACGACGACCTCACGGTCGGCCGCGCGGTCGTCGGCGACGGCCCCGAGCACGAGTGGGCCGGAGACGCGCGCGTCCGCGACGTCCTGGCGGGGCTCCTCGGCGATCTCGACTGGGATGCCGCGATCGGATCGCTCTCGGGCGGCCAGCGCCGCCGCGTCGCGCTGGCGAAGCTGCTCGTCGGGGACTGGGACGTGCTCGCGCTCGACGAGCCCACCAACCACCTCGACGTGGAGGGCATCGCGTGGCTCGCCGCGCACCTGAAGCGCCGCTGGTCGGCCACCTCGGGCGCGCTGATGGTGGTCACGCACGACCGGTGGTTCCTCGACGAGGTGTGCACCGCCACGTGGGAGGTCCACGACCGCATCGTCGACCCGTTCGAGGGCGGCTACGCGGCGTACATCCTGCAGCGCGTCGAGCGCGACCGGCAGGCGGCCTCCATCGAGGCGCGCCGGCAGAACCTGGCCCGCAAGGAGCTCGCCTGGCTCCGCCGCGGCGCTCCCGCGCGCACGAGCAAGCCGAAGTTCCGCATCGACGCCGCCAACGACCTGATCGCCGACGTCCCCGAGATCCGCGACCGGGTGTCGCTCCAGTCGCTCGCGGTCGCTCGCCTCGGCAAGGACGTCGTCGACCTGCTCGACGCCGGGGTGGCCTACGACGGCCGCGAGATCCTGCGCGGCGTGGAGTGGCGGATCGCGCCCGGCGAGCGCACCGGCATCCTCGGCGTCAACGGCGCCGGCAAGTCGACGCTCCTCGGGCTCGTCTCCGGCGCCGTCCAGCCCACGAGCGGACGCGTCAAGCAGGGCAAGACCGTGAAGGTCGCCACCCTCAGCCAGCGCATGGACGAGCTCGACCCGCACCTCGAGGATCCGGTGCGCGTCGTGGTGTCGCAGCTGCGCACGACGTACACGTTCGGCGCCGGCTCGAAGGCGCAGGAGCTCACGCCCGGGCAGCTGCTCGAGCGCATGGGGTTCTCGTCCGCGCAGCTCTCGACGCCCGTGAAGCACCTCTCCGGCGGCCAGAAGCGCCGGCTGCAGCTCCTGCTGATCCTGCTGGACCAGCCGAACGTCCTGATCCTCGACGAGCCCACCAACGACCTCGACACCGACATGCTCGCCGCGATCGAGGATCTCCTCGACGCCTGGGCGGGCACCCTCATCGTCGTGTCGCACGACCGCTACTTCATGGAGCGCGTCACCGATCAGCAGTACGCCGTGATGGGCGGGTCCCTCCGTCACCTCCCCGGCGGCGTCGACGAGTACCTGCGGCTGCGGGCGGCCCAGCCGGAGGCGACCGGCGCCGCCGGTGCGGCGGGGTCGGCTGCCGCGCCCGCCGCCGCGTCGTCGGAGCTGTCGGGCGCCGAGCGTCGGGCGGCGGAGAAGGAGCTGACCGCCCTCGAGCGGCGGATCGAGAAGCTCACGAAGCAGATCGACGCCGCCCGCGCCGCGCTCGCCGACCACGACCAGTCCGACTACGTCGGCCTCGGCGAGCGGATGCAGAAGATCGGTGCCATGCAGACGGAGGTGGCGGACGCCGAGGAGCAGTGGTTCGAGCTGGGGGAGCGGCTCGCCTGACGCGGCCGCCCGGCGCGTCCCCTCCGCCCGGCGTCTTCCTCAGCCCGGCCGTTCCTGCAGCGTGAGCGTCGTCCGGAAGCAGCGCGGCGCGCCCGACACCGGATCCGTGAACCGGAGCTCCCGGGCCAGCAGCTGGAGGGGCCGCGCCGGATCGTCGGGCGACTCGTCCTCGAGCACGGGGTAGAAGCGGTCGTTCAGGATGCCGAGACCGATCGAGGCGAGGTGCGCCCGCAGCTGGTGCATCCGACCGGTCCGCGGCCGCAGGAGCGTGTGCACGACCGGCAGGCCCGCGTGGGCGCCGGCGCTCGGACCGGTCCCGAGCAGCTCGACCACCGTTTCGGAGTTCGGCTCCCGCTCCCGGTCCTCGACGGCCCGCAGGCTGCCCCGGGTGGAGGTGAGGTGGCTCCGCACGACGGCGGGGAGCTCCGGCATCCGCCCCGCGGGCGCGGCGGACACCGCCTCGTAGACCTTCTCGACGGTGCGGGCGGCGAACAGGCTCTGGTACGCGCCGCGCGTCGCGGGGCGGGCGGAGAACATGAGCACCCCCGCCGTCGCGCGGTCGAGCCGGTGGATCGGGGTGAGGTCGGGGTTGTCGAGGCGGCGCCGCAGTCGCACGAGAGCCGAGTTGACGAGGAAGCCGCCGCCGGGCGTCGTCGGGAGGAAGTGCGGCTTGTCGATGACGACGAGATCGGCGTCCTGGTGCAGGATCCGCTCCGTCCCGGGGATGTCGGCCTCGACGGGCGGCTCCCGGTAGTACCAGATGAAGTCCGCGGCGCCGAGCGGAGTCGCCAGGGTCAGGCCGGTGCCGTCGATGTCGACGACCTCGCCCCGCTCGAAGCGGGCGCGGAGGATCGCCGGGTCGATGTGCGCGAAGCGGCCGACGACATAGTCCGCGACGGTCTCCCACGGGCCGGTCCGGGGTACGCGCAGCCGTGTCGGGCCGACGCCGTCACGGACGGGCAGAGGGGAACGCATCGCCATCGGTCGGGGCCGCCGCTCAGACGTCGAAGCCGAGACTGAGCTTGCGCAGGAGGCCCGCGAGTCGCTCCCGGTCCGAGCGCGAGAGCAGCCCGAGCAGCTCCGCCTCGGCGTCGACCAGGCGCGTGATGGCGGCATCCACGCGGTTGCGGCCCTCCTCGGTCAGCGTGACGAGCACGCCCCGACCGTCGCCGGGGTCGGCGGCCCGGCCGACCAGCCGACGCTCCACGAGACGGTCGATCCGGTTGGTCATGGTGCCGCTCGAGACGAGGGTCTGCTGCAGCAGCTGCTTCGGGCTCAGCGTGTAGGGCTCACCCGCGCGGCGCAGCGCCGAGAGCACATCCCACTCCCACGGCTCGAGCTCACTGCGGCGGAACGCCTCGCGGCGGGCGCGGTCGAGGTGCCGCGACAGCCGGTCGACGCGCGAGAGCACCTCGAGGGGGGAGAAGTCGAGGTCGGGCCGCTGCGCGATCCACGCGCTCACGATCCGGTCGACCTCGTCGTGTTCGGGCGCCATCCGACCATTATCGCGGGCCGGGACGCCGGGCGCAGGCGTGGCAGACTTGTCGGGCGGCTCCGGGACCCCCGGGGGACCGCGTTCCGCCGTGGTGTAATGGCAGCACGACAGCCTTTGGAGCTGTGAGGTTCAGGTTCGAGTCCTGGCGGCGGAGCATGACCGAGAACACGCTCGACACCGAGCTCGCCGTCGTCATCCTCGCCGCGGGCCAGGGGACGCGCATGAAGTCGTCGCTTCCGAAGGTGCTGCACCGCATCGGCGGTCGCCCCCTCGTCGGGCACGTCCTCGACACCGCCCGCGACCTGGGGCCCGCCCGCGTCGTCGTGGTGGTGCGGCACGAGCGGGACCAGGTCGCCGATGCGGTCCTGGGCGTCGCGCCCGAGGTGGTCGTCGTCGACCAGGACGAGATCCCGGGCACCGGTCGCGCCGTCGAGGTGGCCCTCGCCTCGCTGCCGGGCTTCACCGGCGACGTCCTCGTGCTGAGCGGCGATGTCCCGCTGCTCGACGCCGACGCGCTGACCGCCCTCGTCCGAGAGCACCGCGCCGCCCGGTCCGCCGCGACCCTGCTGAGCGCCCAGGTCGACGACCCCACCGGCTACGGCCGCGTCATCCGCGCCGCCGACGGCACCGTCGCCCGCATCGTCGAGCAGAAGGACGCCACCGCCGAGGAGGCGTCCGTGCGCGAGATCAACGCGGGGGTCTACGTCTTTCGCGCGGCCGAGCTGCGTCGGCAGCTCGAGCGCGTCGGCACGGCGAATGCGCAGGGGGAGAAGTACCTCACCGACGTCGTGGCGCTGCTGCGCGAGGAGGCGCTGCCGGTCGCGGCATCCGTCGTCGCCCGGGTCGAGCTCGTCCTGGGCGTCAACGACCGGGTGCAGCTCGCCGAGGCGGCCCGCATCCTCAACGCCCGGACGGTGCGTCGCTGGCAGCTCGCCGGGGTGAGTGTGCAGGACCCGGCGACGACCTGGATCGACGTGACCGCGACGCTGTCGCCGGATGTCACGGTCCTCCCGAACACGCACATCCTGCGCGCCACCTTCGTCGCCGAGGGCGCCACCGTCGGGCCCGACACGAGCCTCGTGGACTGCGAGGTCGGCGCCGGTGCGACGGTCACCCGCACCGACGCGACCCTCGCCGTCATCGGCGAGGGGGCGACGGTCGGCCCGTTCGCCTACCTCCGTCCCGGCACGAACCTCGGCGTCCGCGGCAAGATCGGCACGTTCGTCGAGACGAAGAACGCCACGATCGGCGAGGCGAGCAAGGTGCCGCACCTGTCGTACATCGGCGACACGACCATCGGTCGCGGCGTGAACCTCGGCGCCGGCGCGATCACGGCCAACTACGACGACCTGGCCAAGCACCGCACCGAGATCGGCGACGAGGTGCACTCCGGCTCGCACAACGTCTTCGTCGCGCCGGTTAGGATTGGGGCTGGCGCCAAGACCGGTGCCGGCGCCGTCATCCGCAAGGATGTGCCCCCCGGCGCGCTGGCTCTGAGCGTCGCCCCCCAGCGGAACATCGATGGGTGGGTCGACACGAACCGACAGGGGACGGCGGCAGCCGAGGCTGCCACCCGTGCCCGCTCCGCGGAGAACACCGAACATGGCGCGTAAGAAGAAGACGGTCGATCTCGACCGTGACCAGGCCATCGCCCCGAGCCTCGAGCTGAAGACGCGCAAGCGGCTGGTCGTCGTGTCCGGGACGACGCACCCCGACCTGGCGAAGGCGGTGTGCGCCTCGATCGGCACGCAGCTGGCCCCCACCGAGCATCGGGTCTTCGCGTCCGGCGAGATCTACGTCCGCCCGGAGGTGTCGGTCCGCGGCTGCGACGTCTTCGTCATCCAGTCCTTCGCCGACATGGTCAACAAGTCGATCATGGAGCTGCTGCTGACGCTCGACGCGCTCAAGCGCGCGTCGGCGAAGCGCATCACGGTCGTGCTGCCGTACTTCCCGTACTCGCGGCAGGACAAGAAGGGCCGGGGCCGCGAGCCGATCAGCGCCCGACTCATCGCGGACCTCCTCGGCACGGCCGGCGCCGACCGCATCATGAGCGTCGACCTGCACGCGGCGCAGATCCAGGGCTTCTTCGACGGCCCGGTCGACCACCTGTTCGCGAAGCCGGTGCTGCTCGAGCACTTCGAGAGCACCCTCTCCCAGGCCGACCGGGAGAAGCTGACGATCGTCTCGCCCGACATGGGCCGGGTCCGCGTCGCCGACAGCTGGTCCGACAGCCTCGGCGCACCACTCGCGATCATCCACAAGCGCCGCGACCCGAAGGTCGCGAACCAGGTCACCGTCAACGAGATCGTGGGCCAGGTCGAGGGCCGCGTTTGCCTCCTCGTCGACGACATGATCGACACCGGCGGGACGATCGTGAAGGCGGCGCAGGCGCTCAAGGCGAACGGCGCCGAGCGCGTCATCGTCGCCGCCACCCATGCCGTCTTCAGCCACCCGGCCGCCGAGCGGCTGCAGGACGCCGCGATCGACGAGGTCGTCGTCACCGACACGATCCCGCTCGCGGAGGACCAGCGGTTCCCGGCTCTCACCATCCTCCCGATCGCGCCGCTGCTGGCACGGGCGATCCAGGAGGTCTTCGAGGACGGTTCCGTCACGAGCATGTTCGACGGCGCCGCCTGATCGGCACCCCTCATGGCGTCGCCGCAGCCTGACACCGGATCGAGCGTCGACCGCCCGCACGGGCGGTCCGTCGCCGAGGTGGCCGAGCTGCTGCAGTCGAGCGAGGCGGGCCTCGCCGGGGCGGACGCCGCGCGCCGGCTCGCGGAGGTCGGCGCCAACGAGCTGCCGACCGCGCCGCGCACCCCGGCGTGGCGACGGTTCCTGTCGCACTTCAACGACATCCTGATCTACATCCTCCTCGGCTCGGCCGCCATCAAGGCGGTCATGGGCGACTGGCTCGAGTTCTGGGTCATCGTCGCCGTTGCGATCATCAACGCGGTGATCGGCTTCGTGCAGGAGGGGCGTGCCGAGAAGGCCCTCGCCGGCATCCGCGGCATGCTCTCCCGCGAGGCGAGCGTCCGCCGGGACGGCCGCTGGGCGACGATCCCCGCCGCCGACCTCGTCCCGGGCGACGTCGTGCGGATCGCCCCCGGCGACCGGGTGCCGGCCGATCTGCGGCTGTCCCAGGCCGTGCAGCTGCGGATCGACGAGGCCGCACTGACGGGGGAGTCGGTGCCGGCATCCAAGCAGACGGATGCCGTCGACCCCGATGCCGGGGTCGGCGACCGGCGCTCGATGGCGTTCTCGGGGACCATCGTGGCCGCCGGTCAGGGGCGGGGCATCGTGACCGCGACGGGCGCGGGCACGGAGATCGGCCGCATCCAGGAGCTCGTGCAGGACGCCGGGACGCTCCGCACACCGCTCGCCGCGCAGCTGGACTCGTTCGGCAAGGTGCTGACGGTCGTCATCCTGGGGCTCGCAGCGGTCATGCTCCTCATCGGGCGCTACCTGCACGGGCTGCCGTTCGACGAGCTCATCTCGGCCGCGATCGGGTTCGCCGTGGCCGCGATCCCCGAGGGGCTGCCGGCGCTGGTCACCATCACCCTCGCGATCGGCGTGCAGCAGATGGCGCGGCGGCACGCCATCACGCGCAAGCTGCCCGCCGTGGAGACGCTCGGGTCGGTCACGACCATCTGCTCCGACAAGACCGGCACCCTCACCAAGAACGAGATGACGGTACGGCGCCTCGTCACTCCCGTCGGCCGGTACGACGTCATCGGTCTCGGGTACGACCCCGACGGCCGGATCGTCGATGCGGGCGGCCGTGCCGCCTCGGGACCCGACCTCTCCGCCCTGCTGGCCGTCTCGACGCTGTGCAACGACGCGCACCTCGTCGAGACGGACGGCGGATGGGGTCTCGTCGGCGAGCCGACCGAAGGAGCGCTGAAAGTCGTCGCGCGCAAGGGCGGCGCCTCGTCGGAGGGCATGGTGCGCCGCGGCGTCGTCCCCTTCGACTCGGCCCACAAGTTCATGGCGACGCTCCACGAGGCGCCCGACGGTGCGCGCGCGATCCTGGTCAAGGGTGCCCCCGACCGCATCCTGCAGCGTTCGCTGACGCAGCGCGGGGCGGCCGGCGCCGAACCCCTGGACCGCGCCTCGTGGGAGCGCGCCGTCGACGAGCTGAGCGCGGAAGGCCTCCGGGTCCTCGCCGCGGCCCGCAAGCCCACACGGGCGGAGGACGTGAGCGCCGACGACCTCGTCGACCTGGAGTTCCTCGGCCTCTGGGGGATCGTCGACCCGCCCCGGCCCGAGGCCGTCGAGGCGATCGCCGACTGCCACGCCGCCGGCATCCGGGTGAAGATGATCACCGGCGATCACGCCGGCACCGCGGTCGCGATCGGCCGCGAGATGGGACTCGTCACCCCCGAGCGCAGCCGGGTCATCACCGGCCCCGAGCTCGAGGACCTGAGCCAGGACGCGCTCGCCCGCGTCGTGCGCGACGTCGACGTCTACGCGCGCACCAGCCCGGAGCACAAGATCCGCATCGTCCGGGCGCTGCAGTCCCATCGCGAGGTCGTCGCGATGACGGGCGACGGCGTCAACGACGCACCCGCCCTGACGCGCGCCGACGTGGGCATCGCGATGGGGATCAAGGGCACCGAGGCGACGAAGGAGGCCGCCGAGATCGTCCTGGCCGACGACAACTTCGCCACCATCCGCAGCGCGGTGCGGGAGGGCCGCCGCATCTACGACAACCTGCGCAAGTCGGTGGTCTTCCTGCTGCCCACCAACGGCGCGCAGTCGCTCGTCGTCCTCGCGGCCGTCGTCTTCGGGTTCACCCTGCCGCTGTCACCGGTGCAGGTGCTCTGGGTGAACATGGTGACCGCGATCACCCTGTCGCTCGCGCTCGCCTACGAGCCCGCGGAGCCCGGGATCATGACGCGGCCGCCCCGAGCCGCCGGCGGGTCGATCATCTCGCGGCGCGAGCTCGGATTCGTCCTCGCCGTCTCGCTCCTCATCGGCGGGGTGACGCTCGCGGCGTTCGGGTGGGTGCGGCAGACAGGTGCCGACCTGGACGTCGCCCGCACCGTCGCGGTGACGGTGCTCGCGTTCGGCCAGCTCGGGTTCCTGCTGAACTGCCGCTTCCTCACCCGCTCAAGCCTCACTCCCGCGGTGCTCCGGGGGAACCGGGTGGTGTGGTGGTCGGCGGCGGCGCTCCTCGCGCTGCAGCTGCTGTACACGTACGTCCCCCTGCTGAACGCCCTGTCCGACTCGCGTCCCCTCGCCGCGGAGCATTGGGGCCTGGCCCTCGCCGCCGGAGTTCTCATCTTCGCGGCCGTGGAGGCGCTCAAGCTCGGCCTGCGGCGCGTGACACTCAATGCGAACGCATAGGGAAGAGCAGGGTCCCGGCGGACCCGCGACGTTAGCGTGGGAGGACCGCTTCGCTCCGCGCCGTACGACCTCAGGGAGACGCCCATGATCCGGACCACCGCAGCACGTCCCCTCCGCGTCAGCGCCGCAGCGGCATCCGTCGCCGGCCTCGCGCTCCTCGCCGGCTGTGCGAGCCAGGGCGGCACCGGCGACGCCCCGTCCGCCGGCGACGCTCCGGCGGGCGACGCGACTGGACCGTACGCCGACGGGGAGTACACCGCGGAGGGGTCCTACCAGACGCCCGAATCCGTGGAGACGATCAGCGTGACGCTGACGCTCGCCGACGACGTGGTCACCGCCGTCGAGGTGACCGGCGACCCGACCCGCGCCGAGAGCGAGCAGTACCAGGGGCAGTTCATCGGCGGCATCTCCGACGAGGTCGTGGGCAAGAAGCTGGACGAGATCTCGGTCGACCGCGTCGCCGGGTCGTCGCTGACCAGCGGCGGGTTCACCCAGGCCCTCGACAAGATCCGCGCCGACGCCGCCGAGTGAGCGCGTCGCCGGGGTCCGGGCTCTGGCGGTTCGAGGCCATCGGGACCACCTGGCGCATCGACACCGCGCAGCCGCTCGACGCCCGCACCCGGGCCGGGGTGGGCGCCGTCATCGACCGGTTCGACCGCGACTGGTCGCGGTTCCGCTCCGACTCGCTCGTCTCCGCGCTCGCGCAGGACGGCGGGGTCGTCCCGGCGCCGCCCGACGCCGCCGTCCTGCTCGACGCCTACGCCGCGGTGTCCGACGCGACCGGCGGTGCGGTCAACCCGCTCGTCGGCGACGCGCTCGCCCGCCGCGGCTACGACGCCGGCTACTCGTTCGTCGACGGCGGCGCCGCGCCGGCGCCCGCCGCGTGGCGCGACGAGGTCCGCTGGGACGACGGGCTGCTCGCGGTGCGGCATCCGCACACGATCGACGTCGGCGCACTCGGCAAGGGCCGCCTCGTCGACCTGGTGCTCGCCGAAGTGAGGGCCGGCGGCGGGGGCGGAGCGGTCGTCGACGCCGGCGGCGACGTGGCCGTGTCCGGCACGACGCAGCGCATCGCCCTCGAGCATCCGTACGACTCGGCTCGTGCGATCGGGGTGTGGGCGGTGACGGATGCGGCGCTCTGCGCGTCGGCGACGAACCGGCGGGCCTGGGGCGACGGCCTGCATCATGTGCTCGACGCCCGCACCGGCGAGCCGGTGCGTCGCTACGCGGCGACCTGGGCGGTCGCACCGGATGCGATGATGGCAGATGCCGTCGCCACGGCGCTGTTCTTCGAAGGCGGCCCCCGCCTCGCGGCGCAATGGCACGTCGCCTGGGTGCGCATGCGCACGGACGGCGCCGTCGAATGGTCCCCGACTAGCGAAGCGGAGCTCTTCACGTGATCTCGATGTTCACCGCGGCCTGGAACCGGATGTTCGCGCTCCTCGGCCGGGTCTCCATGTACCGCATGGTGCTGCTCGCGCTCGGGACCCTCACGATCATCGCGTTCCTCCTCTCCTTCACCGGTCAGCTCGCGGCCGGTCCGCTAGAGATCCTCGCGACCTCGGCCGTGCTGGTCGTCGCCATCGCCGCCGTCGACGTCCTCGCGCACCGGCTCCTGCTGCACCGGGCCTGGCGGATCGAGTCGGCGCTGATCACGGCCGCGATCCTGCTGTTCGTCCTGCGGCCGACCACCGACCCGGTCGCGCTCCTCGGCATCGCGGTGGCGGGAGTGCTGGCATCCGCATCGAAGTACCTGCTCGCGTGGCAGGGCCGGCACATCTTCAACCCGGCCGCCGTCGGAGCGGCCGCGCTCACCGCCTTGAGCATCGCCTTCCCGGCGCTCGGGTCGTCGTGGTGGTGGGTCGGCTCCCCGCTGCTCGCCGGCCCGGTCCTGGTCCTCGGCGCGATCGTGCTGCTGCGGACCGAGAAGATCCGCGTCGTCGGCCTGTTCGTCGTGGTCGCCGTCGTCGTCGGGACCGTGCGCAGCGTCCTCCAGGCGCAGCAGGCGGGGCTCGGCATCGACCTGGGGCTCACGCTGTCGCAGGTCGCGTTCTCCTCGCCGATCCTGTTCCTCGGTGCCTTCATGCTGTCCGAGCCGCTCACGCTGCCGCCCCGGCGCCGGCAGCAGGCGATCGTGGCGGTGGTCGTCGGCGTGCTGGTCGGCTGGCCGATCCCGCTGGGGGAGATGACCCTCGGCCAGGAGCGCGCGCTGCTGATCGGCAACCTGGTCGCCTTCCTCTTCGCGATGCGCACGGCGGTGCGGCTCACGATCGTGGACCGCACGTCCCTCACCCCGTCGGTCCGGGAGCTCAGCTTCCGCGCCGAGCGGCCGGTGCGTTTCGCGCCGGGGCAGTACCTCGAGCTCGAGGTGCCGCACCCGCACCCCGATGCCCGCGGCACCCGGCGGGAGTTCAGCATCCTGTCGTCCCCCGCCGAGCTGCCCATCGTGAAGATCGCGATGCGGGAGGGCTCGCAGTCCAGCTACAAGAAGGCGCTCGCGCAGGCGGCGCCGGGCGACGAGCTCGCGATCACCGGCATCTGGGGGGACTTCGTGCTGCCCCGGAAGACGTCCACGCCCGTGCTGATGGTCGCGGCGGGCATCGGGGTGACGCCGTTCGTCTCGCAGCTGCGGCACATGCGGCTCGCCGACGAGGGTCGCGACGTCGTGTTCGTCTATGTCGCCTCGGGCTCGGACGAGCTCGCCTTCCGTGAGGATCTCACCGCGGCGGGCATCCCCGTCGTCGTCGTCACCCGCGATGAGCCCGCCGACCTTCCGGAGGGGTGGCGCTGGGCGGGAGGCAGCCGGCTCGACGCCGAGGGGCTGCTGCGACTCGTCCCCGACATCGCGGCACGGCACGCCTACGTGTCGGGTCCGCCGGCGCTCATCGCGAGCCTCGCGCCCGCACTGGAGCGGGCGCGCGCGATCACGACGGACGCCTTCAGCGGGTACTGAGCGGCGCTGCGCGGCGATCAGGCGGCGGGCGAGTCCGGCCGCGCGGGCAGGCGGACCTCGAACGTCGTCGATCCCGGGACGGATGTCACGGTGATCGTGCCGCCGTGCGCGTCGACGATGGCCTTCGCGATCGACAGACCCAGTCCGGTGCCGCCGGTCTGCCGTGCCCGGGACGAGTCCGCACGGGCGAACCGCTCGAACAGCCCGCCGGCGACGGCGGGATCGATCCCGGGACCGTCGTCGGTGACGCGGAGGACGGCGGCGCTGTCGTCGACGACGACCGACGTGGTCACGGTCGTCCCCGTCGGTGTGTGCACCCGCGCGTTCGCGAGGAGGTTCGCCGCGACCTGGTGCAGGCGCGACGCGTCGCCGGCTACCACGACCGGCTCGTGCGCGACCTCCAGCACCCAGTCGTGGTCGGGACCCGCGGCACGCGCATCCGACACCGCTTCGACGGCGAGCCGGGTGAGATCCACGGCGCCGTACACCAGCTCGGTGCCCTCATCGAGCCGGGCGAGCAGCAGCAGGTCCTCGACGAGGGCCGTCATCCGCAGCGACTGCGCCTGGATCCGCTCGAGCGACTCGCGGGTCGTCTCCGCCACGATCGGGGACACGTCCCCGCCCGCCGCCTCCTGCTGACGGATGCCGCGCAGCGAGAGCTCCGAGTAGCCGCGGATCGACGCGAGCGGCGTCCGCAGCTCGTGGCTGGCATCCGCCACGAACGCCCGCATCCGCTCCTCGTTGCGCTGGCGCGCGGACAGCGACGAGTCGACGTGGTCGAGCAGCGTGTTCAGGGCGCTGCCGACCCGGCCGATCTCGGTGTGATCGTCGGTGTCCTCGGCGGGGACCCGCTCGGAGATGGTCACGGCGCCCTCGGACATCGGGACGGACGCCACCCGGGCGGCCGTGTCGGCGACCGAGCGCAGCGGAGCGAGACTGCTGCGGATGATGAGCGAGATGACGGCCGCCAGCACCAGCATGCCGCCGGAGGTCAGCAGGGCGACGGTCGTGACGACGCGCGCCGTGATGTCGGTCATCTCGGAGGTCGGCATCCCGACGATCGAGAACACCCCGCTCGGGTCGCTGGCGACGAGGACGCGATACTCCCCGAGCCCGCGGAAGGTGGCGGTCCACCAGCCCTGCGCGGGCAGCCGGTCGGAGAGGTCCACCTGATCGTCCCGCATCGCCGAGACGGCGCCGTCGGAGGTCACGTACGCGCCGGAGAGTCCCGCCAGGTTGTTGACGATGAGCAGCGTGCCCGGCTCCTGCCGGCCGCCCTGCAGGATCTGCTCGGCGCTCTGCCCCGCCGACCAGTGGACGTTCTGCTGAGCCGTCCGCACCTGCGTGTCGAGGTTGTCGCGCACGATGGTGCCGAGGATCGCCCCGGTCGCGAGCCCCACCGCGATGAGGATGACCGACACGAAGGAGATGACCGCGACGATGAGCCGGGCCTGCAGGCTCCACCGGCGTGCGAACAGGGCGGACAGGCGGTTCACTGCGGCGCTTTGATCATGTAGCCGACGCCGCGGACGGTGTGGATGAGCGGCTCCTTGCCGGCGTCGATCTTCTTGCGGAGGTAGGAGATGTACAGCTCGACGACGCTCGAGCGACCGCCGAAGTCGTAGTTCCAGACGCGGTCCAAAATCTGGGCCTTCGACAGCACGCGCCGCTGATTGCGCATGAGGTAGCGCAGCAGTTCGAACTCGGTCGCGGTGAGCTCGATCTCGTCGGCGCCCCGGACCACCTCGTGGGAGTCCTCGTTGAGGGTGAGGTCGCCCACCCGGAGGATCGGGTCGGCGGCGCCGGCCGAGGCGCCGGAGCGGCGCATCAGGCCCCGGAGACGGGCCACGACCTCCTCGAGGCTGAACGGCTTCGTGACGTAGTCGTCCCCACCCGCCGTGAGCCCGGCGACACGGTCGGCGACGGAGTCCTTGGCGGTGAGGAACAGGACCGGCACGTCGTCGCCGCTCTGGCGGAGCCGCTGCAGCACCGCCATGCCGTCGAGGTCGGGCATCATGATGTCGAGGACCATGGCGTCCGGGCTGAACTCGCGTGCCGCGGCCAGGGCGTCGAAGCCCGAGGACGCGGTCCGCACCTCCCAGCCCTCCATGCGCAGAGCCATCGACAGCAGGTCGGTGAGCATCTGCTCGTCGTCCACCACGAGGACGCGCAGGGGGGAACCGTCGGGGCGGGCGAGGGCGGGGGCGGGAGCGGTCATCCTTCCATTGTGCTCGTCGGCCTTTGTGTTTCCTATGAGGTGGCCCGGGCGCGCGCGCCGGCCCTCTGTCGCATGTCGTGGGCGCTCGGTACGGTGTGCGTCATGACGTTGGAGGAACTCGCCTCGGCTGCGCCGGGCGTCGTGGTCACCCCGGCCGACGAGGAGTGGGATGCCGCACGGCGCTTCCACTCCGGCATCGGGACGCCGGCGGTCGTCGTCCGGGCGCGCACGGTCGACGACGTCCGTGCCGCTGTGCGCCATGCCGCCGCCCTCTCGCTGCCGGTGCTGGTGCGCAGCGGGGGACACGGACCCTGGGGAGCCCTCGACGGCGGCCTGACGATCGACCTCGCCGGCCTCGCCGGGATCGTCGTCGACGGGACGACCGTCCGGGTGGGCGGCGGTGCCCGGTGGGGCGACGTCGCTCGCACGCTCGCCGGGCACGGACTCGGTCTCAGCTCGGGGGACACCGCCTCCGTCGGCGTGGGCGGGCTCACGCTCGGCGGCGGGATCGGATGGATGGTCCGCGCGTGGGGCCTCGCCGCCGATCAGCTCGTCGGCGTGCAGCTGGTGACGGCGGCGGGCGACGTCGTCGAGGCGACGGATGCCACGGACCCGGGGCTCCTCTGGGCGCTCCGCGGCGGCGGCGGCAACTTCGGCGTGGTGACGCGCTTCGACTTCCGCGCCTCCCCGCTGCCCGCGGTCGTCTTCGCGACGCTCACCGTCACGGGGGATCCGGCCGAGGCGCTCCGCGTGCTGCGCGACACGATGGACCGCGCGCCCCGCGAGCTGACGGCGACCTACATGGATGTGCCGGCGATGGACCCCAGCGCTCCGGCCGGCGCGACGATCACGGCCTGCTGGATCGGTGACGATGTGACGGCCGCGCGCGCCGCGCTCGGCCCGGTCCTCGCCTCTGGGGCGGTCGGCGACGTCGAGATCGGCATCCGCTCGTATCCGGAGATCCTGCTCGAGATGCCGGCCGCGGACCCCGATCAGCCGATGCCCGGCTTCGTCGGCGGCAACACGATGCTCCGCGAGCTGACCGACGAGGCGATCGCGGCGCTCGTCGCATTCCGCGCCGGGAATCCCGCCTCGGTGCTCTTCCTGCGGTCACTGGGCGGCGCGTTCGGCGAGGTGCCGGCGGATGCCACGGCGTTCGCCGCCCGCGATGCGACGTGGTTCGCGATGGCCGGGGCCTTCGACATCCCCGGGCTGCTCGACGACGCCGGACGCGGCGCGGCGGTCCGCGACTGGGCGGTCATCGAGGGGCTCGGAGCCGGTGTCTACGGCAACTTCACCACGTCGATGGAACCCTCCTGGGTGCCTCGCATGTTCCCGCCCGCCACCCTCGCGCGGCTGACGGCGCTCAAGGGGGAATGGGACCCGGGCAACGTGTTCGCGCGGAACCACAATCTCGCACCCCGCTGACGGGCGTGCGGGGCTCCGTCAGCGCCGCGGCGGCGCCGGCGAGAGCAGGAAGGCGAGGAGCAGCATGAGCAGCATGCCGACGACCGCGCCGCCCGTGTTGGCGACGATGTCGCGCACATCCGAGATGCGGGTGTCGAGGAGCGTCGCCTGCAGCGCCTCGATCGCGAGGCTCAGCGCGAGTCCGAGCAGGGGAGCCGTCCACCAGCCACGGACGCCGAACCACAGCACCGCGAACAGGCCGAGCGGGACGAACATCGCGACGTTCGCCGAGAACTCGACCACGGTGAAGGTGATCCACCGCGTCGACTCGCGCTCTGCGAACCACGCGAGCACCCGGTCGAGCACCCCGGCGATGTCGGACCCGTAGGGCTGCGCGCGGAGCGTGATCCACGCCACCGCCCACAGGTACAGCCCCGACAGCCCCGCGAGCACGACCCGCGCCGCCGCGCGGTGGACCCGCAGCGCCGCGTCGGTGCGGGTCAGTGCGTGTCCTCTGCCGAGACCTCGCTGCGATCTCCGGACCACACCGTGTGGAAGGTGCCGTCCTTGTCGATGCGCTTGTAGGTGTGGGCGCCGAAGAAGTCGCGCTGACCCTGGATGAGGGCCGCGGGGAGACGGTCCGCGCGGAGGCCGTCGTAGTACGCGAGCGACGAGCTGAAGGCGGGTGCGGGGATGCCGGCGGCCGCCGCGACCTGGACGATCGAGCGCCAGGCGTCCTGCGTGCGGCCGAGCGCCTCGACGAAGTACGGCGCGGTGAGCAGGACCGGGAGGTCGGACTCGGCGTCGTACGCGTCGGCGATCCGGTTGAGGAACTGGGCGCGGATGATGCAGCCGCCGCGCCAGATCTTGCTCACCGCGCCGAGGTCGATGTTCCAGTCGTACTGCGCGGCGCCCGCGCGGATCTCGTCGAAGCCCTGCGAGTACGCGACGATCTTCGACGCGTAGAGCGCGAGGCGGACCTGCTCGATGAACGCGTCGGTGTCCTCGACCGTGAAGTCCTCGGAGGACGGGCCGGGCAGCGCACCCGACACGTCACGCTGCTCACGGTGGGACGACAGCGACCGGGCGAAGGTGGCCTCGGCGATGCCCGAGACGGGGACGCCCAGGTCGAGGGCGGTCTGCACGGTCCAGGCTCCGGTGCCCTTGGCGCCCGCCTCGTCGACGATGACGTCGATGAGCGGCCGGCCCGTGGTGGCATCCGTCTGGCGGAGGACCTCGGCGGTGATCTCGATCAGGTAGGACTCGAGCTCGCCGGAGTTCCACTCGGCGAAGATGTCGGCGATCTCGGCGGGCGTCTTGCCGGTGCCGCGGCGGATGAGGTCGTACGCCTCGGCGATGAGCTGCATGTCGGCGTACTCGATGCCGTTGTGCACCATCTTGACGAAGTGGCCCGCGCCGTCGTGGCCGACGTGCGTGACGCACGGCTCGCCCTCGGCGACCGCCGCGATCGAGCGGAGGATCGGGCCGAGCGTGACCCACGCCTCGTCGGGGCCGCCGGGCATGAGCGACGGCCCGTTGAGGGCGCCCTCCTCGCCGCCGGACACGCCCATGCCGACGAAATTGAAACCGGCTTCGCGGACCGACTTCTCGCGGCGGATGGTGTCGGTGAACAGGCTGTTCCCGCCGTCGATGATGATGTCGCCGGGCTCGAAGACGCGCATCAGCTCGTCGATCACCGCGTCGGTGGCGCGGCCGGCCTTGACCATGATGATCGCGGTGCGCGGCTGCTGCAGCGAGGCGGCGAACTCCTCGTAGGAGAAGGCGGGCACGAACTCCGCCTCGGGGTGGGTCTCGACGAGCTCGTCGGTCTTGGAGCGCGAGCGGTTGAAGACGGCCACCGTGTTGCCCTCACGGGAGGCGAGGTTGCGCGCCAGGTTCGAGCCCATCACCGCGAGGCCGACGACGCCGATGTTCGCGGGACCGCTGCCGGAGCCCACGCCCTCGGACTCAGCGGCCGGCGTGGTCGGACGGTCGACCTCCTCCGGCTGCGGCGCACCCTCGTGCTGCTGAGTGGCCTCGTCCGGCGCCTGGTCCTGATCGGTCGAGGGGCCGGTGGGTGAGGGGGTCGACGCCATGCGTAGCTCCAGGTCTGCGTGAGGTGTGAGCGTGGGTGAGAAGGTCGGGGACGATCGAGGATCCGTCCACGAGCCCCATCGTAGTGGGCGGCCATCGCGGCGGTGCCGGACATGACGGAGCCCCCGACCGCGTGCGCGTCGAGGGCTCCGTACCCGCCGGGTGGCTCTGCTCAGTCGTTGTACTGGTTCGAGCGGCCCATGCTGTAGAACGCGCCCACGGTCAGCAGTGTCGTCGCCGCCGTGAGTGCGCCCACGAACCACAGCAGTGCGTGCGACATCCATCCGTTGTCCATCGTTCCTCCGTCGATAAGGGTGGACTGCCATCGTATCGGCCGGTGCGGGCCGGTCCGGCGTCGGCCCGAACGGTATCGTGGCGCGGGATGAACAGGGGAGGCGCCGCGTGAGGGTCGTCGTGATGGGGCCGAGCGGGTCCGGCAAGTCCGTGGCGGGGGCAGGTGTCGCCACCCGCCTGCAGGCGACGTTCGTGGATGCGGACGACCTGCATCCGGCGGCGAACATCGAGAAGATGGCGGCGGGCATCCCGCTCACCGATGCCGACCGGGAACCGTGGCTCGACGTCGTCGGGGCGGAGCTGGCCGCCGCGGACGGGATCGTCGTCGCCTGCTCGGCGCTGCGCCGCAGCTACCGGGACCGGATCCGCGCGGCGGCCCCCGACGTGCGGTTCGTCGAGCTGGTCGTCGATGAGGAGGAACTCCACCGGCGGATGACGACTCGCGCGCACTTCATGCCGCCGGCGCTGCTCGCGTCGCAGCTGAGCACCCTCGAGCACCTCGACGACGACGAGCACGGGGTCCAGGTGGACGGCCACGACCACCTGGAGGACGTCGTGGCGCAGGCCGTCGCCGCCCTCCGCGCCGGCTGACCGGGTCGATCCCGAGGCCACGTCGCGCTCGTCGCAGCCGTACGTGAGGCGCCGGCCGCCCTGGTAGACTCGGGGGGAACTTCGGCGAGGGACGTGCTTGCGCGCCCGTGATCGACGCGGTGATGCAGGCTTCACGGCTTTCCTCACGCGCATGCGTTCGAGTCGAACCACAGACCACACATCTGGGCCGTGAGGCCCACCACCAGATCTGGGCCCTCGAGCCCGCAAGGAGAACAGCCATGTCGACTGAGACCGACACCAAGGTCACCGCCGAGCTGCGCGAGCAGTTCGGCAAGGGCTTCGCCCGCCGCCTGCGCGCCGCCGGCAAGATCCCCGCCGTCATCTACGGCCACGGCGCGGACCCCGTCCACGTCGCGCTGCCCGGTCACCAGACCGCGCTGCTCATCCGTCGCGCCAACGCGCTGCTCGAGCTCGATGTCGACGGCACGCAGCACCTGACCCTCGTCAAGGACGTCCAGCGCGACCCCGTGCGCCAGGTGATCGAGCACATCGACCTCCTCGTCGTCCGCAAGGGCGAGAAGGTTCAGGTCGACGTGCCCGTGACCGTCGTGGGCGAGTCGTTCGCCGGCACGATCGTCAACCAGGAGAACACCACCGTGCTGCTCGAGGTCGAGGCGACCCACATCCCGCAGCACGTCGAGGTCGACGTGGAGGGCCTGGAAGAGGGCGCCCACATCACCGCCGGCGACCTGACGCTGCCCCAGGGCGCGTCGCTGGTCGTCGACGCGGAGACGCTGATCGTCGCGATCACGGTTCCCGCCGCGCCCACCGCCGACGACGAGGCCGCTGACGCCGCCTCCGCCGCCGCGGGCGAAGAGGCCGGTGCCGACTCCGAGGCCGCACCCGCCGAGTAATCTGCTCCCCGTACGAAGCCCGTCGCCGCACCGCTGCGACGGGCTTCGTCGTCGAAAGGACCCGTCATGGCCGACACGTGGCTCATCGTGGGGCTCGGGAACCCCGGCCCCCGGTACGAGGCGACCCGCCACAACGTCGGTCAGATGGTGATCGACGAGCTGGCCGCCCGGCGCTCCGAGACGCTGCGCTCGCACAAGGCGAACGCGCGCGCCGCCGAGACCTGGCTGCGTCCCGGGGCGGCGAAGCTGGTCCTCGCCAAGCCGAACTCCTTCATGAACGTCTCGGGCGGTCCGGTCGCCGCCCTGGCGAGCTTCTACTCCGTGCCGCCCGAGCGCGTCGTCGTCATCCACGACGAGCTCGACATCCCGTTCGACACGCTCAAGCTGAAGACCGGCGGCGGTCACGGCGGCCACAACGGCGTCCGCGACGTCGCGAAGGCGCTGGGGACGCCGGACTTCCCGCGGGTCCGCGTCGGCGTCGGGCGCCCGCCCGGTCGCCAGGACCCCGCGGACTGGGTTCTCGACGCCTTCGGCCCCGGCGAACGGCAGACCCTGCCGTCGCTGCTGTCGGATGCCGCGGACGCCGTCGAGCTCCTCGTGGACGAAGGGCTCCTCGCCGCCCAACAGCGCCATCACGCGCCCCGGCCCTGACGCCGGCGATCCCGTGTCGCCGGGCCCGCGTAGACTCATCCGGTGACAATTCCCGGGATCGTGCGCGCCCTCGAGCAGGCTGACAGTTTTCGGGAGGCGCTGACGGGCGGGACCTCCGACGCCGACTTCTCGGTCGTGACGGGGGTCGACGCGCCGCTGCTGGCCGGGCTCCTCGAGTCCCGCCGCGCCGCCGGCCGACCCGCCGCGCTGCTGCTCATCGCGCCGACCGGTCGCCGTGCCGAGAGCGTCGGCGCCGCCCTGCAGTGCCTGCTGCCCGAGGCATCCGTCCTGCACCTGCCCGCCTGGGAGACGCTCCCGCACGAGCGGCTGAGTCCCAGCGCCGAGACGGTCGGCCGCCGACTGGACGTCCTGCGCCGCGCCGCGGAGTGGGACGGCACGAGCCCACTGGTCATCACGTCCTCGGTGCGGGGTGCGCTGCAGCCCATCGCATCCGGGCTGACGGATGCCGGTGTGATCCAGCTCGACGTCGGATCACGCGGCCACGAGCTCGACGACGTCGTCCGGCGCCTCGTCGAGCTGGCGTATCACCGCGTCGACATGGTGTCGCGCCGGGGGGAGTTCGCCGTCCGCGGCGGCATCCTCGACGTGTTCCCGCCGGTGGCGGACCACCCGTACCGCGTCGACTTCTTCGGCGACGAGATCGACCAGATCCGGGCGTTCTCGGTGGCCGATCAGCGCTCACTCCCGGGCGAGGTCCGGACGGTCACGCTGCTGCCCAGTCGCGAGCTGCTGCTGACGGATGCCGTCCGGGACCGGGCACGTGGTCTTCGCGACCGGATGCCGGGGCTCGGCACGATGCTCGAGAAGATGGCGGAGGGCATCCCCGTCGAGGGGATGGAGTCGCTCCTGCCCGTCGTGGCGGACGCGGTCGTGCCGCTCGTCCACTACCTCCCCGAGGGCGCCGCCGTCGCGGTCGTCGACCCGGAGCGGGCCGTGACCCGCGCGATGACGCTGAGCGAGACGAATCGGGAGTTCCTCGAGGCCGCGTGGAGCGCGGCCACGGCGGGAGCGGACAGCCCCGTCGACCTCGGCGCGGGAGACTTCCTGACGCTGCCGGACCTCCGCGACGCCGCCGCGTCGCGTCGCGGCGTGTGGTGGACGCTCAGCGCGTTCGACTCCGGTGCGGCCGACGCCGCGGCCGAGGGCCTCGTCGATCAGGCCGACGGCGCGGTCCGCGTGCCGGCCGTTCCCGTCCCGTCCTTCGCCGGCAACGTCGAGGGCGCCACCGAGCACATCGCGGGTCTCCTGCAGTCCGGGTGGCGCGTCGTCATCGCGGCGTCCGGGTCGGGCCTCGTCGACCGCTCCCGCGACGTCCTGTCGGAGCGCGGGCTCGCCGCCCGTGCCGCCGACGCGATCGACGGGGTGCCCGAGCCGGGCGTCGCCATCGCGACGATCGCGACGCTCGAGGCCGGCTTCCAGTTCGAGGACGCGAAGCTCGCCGTCTTCACCGAGAGTGACTTCTACGGCCGGACGATCGGCGGCGACAACCGCGTCGTGAAGAAGCTGGCATCGCGCCGGCGCAACGTCGTCGACCCGCTGCAGCTGAAGCCGGGGGACTACGTCGTGCACACGACGCACGGCATCGGGAAGTTCGTCGAGCTCGTGCAGCGCGAGGTCTCCTCCGGCGGGCGCCACGCCGTCAAGAGCAAGCGGGAGTACCTCGTCCTGGAGTACGCGCCGTCCAAGCGCGGTCACCCCGGCGACAAGCTGTACGTTCCCACCGATCAGCTCGACCTCCTGTCGCGCTACGTCGGCGGCGAGGCACCGCAGCTGTCGAAGATGGGCGGGTCGGACTGGGCCGCGGCGAAGGGCAAGGCCCGCAAGGCGGTGCGCGACATCGCGGTGGAGCTCGTCAAGCTCTACTCGGCGCGCATGGCGTCGAAGGGGTATGCCTTCGGTCCCGACACCCCCTGGCAGCGGGAGCTGGAAGAGGCGTTCCCGTTCGCGGAGACGCCCGACCAGCTGCAGACGATCGACGAGATCAAGGCGGACATGGAGAAGCCGATCCCGATGGATCGCCTCCTGTCGGGCGATGTCGGCTTCGGCAAGACCGAGGTCGCGGTGCGCGCGGCGTTCAAGGCGATCCAGGAGGGCAAGCAGGTCGCCATGCTCGTCCCGACCACGCTCCTCGCCAAGCAGCACCTCGAGACGTTCACCGAGCGCTTCGCCGGGTTCCCCGTGAAGGTGCGGCCGCTGTCGCGGTTCCAGACCGCCAAGGAGGCGAAGGACACCCTCGCCGGCCTCGCCGACGGCACCGTCGACATGGTCATCGGGACGCACCGCATCCTCACCGAGAAGGTCCTCTTCAAAGACCTCGGCCTGATGATCATCGACGAGGAGCAGCGGTTCGGCGTCGAGCACAAGGACTCGCTCAAGAAGCTCAAGACCAACGTCGACATCCTCGCCATGAGCGCCACGCCGATCCCGCGTACGCTCGAGATGGCGGTCACCGGGATCCGCGAGATGTCGACGCTGGCGACGCCGCCGGAGGACCGGCATCCGATCCTCACCTACGTCGGCCCCCGCAGCGACAAGCAGGTCGCGGCGGCGATCCGCCGTGAACTGCTGCGCGAAGGCCAGGTGTTCTACGTCCACAACCGGGTGTCGTCGATCCAGCGCGTCGCGGCGCAGCTGGCGGAGCTCGTCCCCGAGGCGCGCATCGCCGTCGCGCACGGGCAGATGGGCGAGCACGCCCTCGAGCAGGTCGTGGACGACTTCTGGGAGCGTCGCGCCGACGTGCTCATCTCGACGACCATCATCGAGACCGGCCTCGACATCGCCAACGCGAACACGATGATCATCGACCGGGCCGACAAGTACGGCCTGTCGCAGCTGCATCAGCTGCGCGGCCGCGTCGGCCGCGGTCGGGAGCGGGCCTACGCCTACTTCCTGTACGACGAGAACAAGCCCCTCAGCGAGACCGCCGCGGACCGGCTGGAGACGATCGCCGTCAACAACGACCTCGGCTCGGGCATGCAGGTCGCCCTGAAGGACCTCGAGCTGCGCGGCGCCGGCAATCTGCTCGGGGCCGAGCAGGCCGGTCACATCGCGGGCGTCGGCTTCGACCTGTACCTCCGGATGATCGGCGAGGCCGTCGCGACGTTCCGCGGCGAGGAGACCGAGGGCCCGACCGAGCTGCGGCTCGAGCTGCCCGTCCAGGCGCGCATCCCGGAGTCGTACATCGACAGCGAGCGGCTCCGCCTGGAGGCGTACCAGAAGCTGTCCGCCGCGGCATCCGTCACGGCGTCCGAGGATGCGCTGGAGCTCGTCATCGACGAGCTCCGCGACCGCTACGGGGAGCCTCCGGCCGAGGTCGAGGGCCTCGTCGCGATCGCCCGCCTGCGTCGTCGCGCCGCGCAGTCCGCCCTGTCGGACGTCGTGGCGATGGGCCCGAACCTGCGCATCGCGCCCGCCCACATCCCGGACTCGATCCGGGTGCGCCTGCAGCGCCTGCATCCCAAGGCCAAGGTCGTCTCGGGCGGCGAGGCGATGGTCGTCCCGCTGCCGACAGCCGGGGGAGAGGCCCTCGCCGACGCCGACCTGATCGCGTGGACGGCGCAGCTGCTCGACCAGATCTTCCCGCTGCCGCCGGCGCCGGGGGCCGAGCCCGCGTCCTGATCGGCGCCCGCGACAGAACTCGTGCCGGCGTTCAGTCGGCAAGGAACGGATGCTGCTGGTAGCCGTCGTGATCGATGATCACGACGGTCGCCTCGGGAACCTCGTGGAATGCGCCCGGCAGATCCGAGATCGGCTCCGACACCATGAGGCGCGCGTCGTCGCCGTAGAGGCTGAGACGGGCGGCATCCGGATACATCTCGCGAAGCGTGGGGACGTCGGCCGCGTGGAAGAGCGTCCGCGATCGTCCGGAGGTGGAGTAGCGGAAGGCCCAGATCCGCTCGCCGTCGGCGACCGCGATGGTGCCCTGCCACGCGGCGCCGACACCGCGGCCGCGGCCGGCCGCCTCGACGAAGCGGATCGCCCGGCCGACCGCTGCGATCGGGTCGTCCTCGAGGCCGTAGCTGAGGGCGAGGTGGAACAGGGCCTCGGAGTCGGTCGTGCCGAGGACCCGCGGGAACAGCTCGGGGTCGATCTCGAGCATGAGGTCGCGACGCGTCGACGGCCAGCCGCCGATCAGGCCGTTGTGCATGAACATCCAGCGGCCGAAGCGGAACGGGTGGCAGTTGGTGCGCTGGATGGGCGGGCCGCCCGCGGCGCGGACGTGCGCGAAGAACAGCGGGCTCTCCACGGAGCGGGTCAGCTCGCGCAGGTTCTCGTCGTGCCAGGCCGGTTCGATGCTGTGGAAGAGCGTGGGCTCGGCATCCGGGTCGCCCGAGTACCAGCCGAGGCCGAAACCGTCGCCGTTGACCGTCTCCGCCCCGAGCGGAGAGTTCAGCGACTGCGCGACGATGGAGTGCTCGGCGTCCAGGACGATCGTCGACGCCCGCAGGGGCTCACCGAGGTACGCCAGCCATCTGCACATGGGTCATCTCCTCGCCGGCGCGACCACGGTGACGCGACCTCGTCCCAGTGTGCCCCTCGGAGGGGCGCGAGGTCAGAGGACGATCGTGCCGTTGGCGAGCAGGACCGCCGCGGTCACCGCGCCGGCGGCGGCGAGGACGACCAGCACCGCCTCGAACGGCCGGAAGACGCGCGCGCCCTGCTCGCGCCGGGCGATCACGAACAGCACGGTGCCCGGAACGATGATGAGCAGGCACAGCAGCAGATAGGTCGGGCCCGCCGCCCACAGCAGGAACAGCGTGTACGCCGTCGCCAGCCCGGCGACGACGCCATCCCGGCCGCGTCCCTCGCCAGGCCCGTAGCCGTCGCCGCGCACCGCGAGCTTCAGGCCGTACGCGGCGGACAGGAAGAACGGGATGAGGGCGAGTGCGCTGGTGAGCTCCAGGGCGACGTCGAACGCGTCGTCGGCCACGAGCACGACGACGAGGAGGACCTGCGCGAGGAGCGACGAGAGCGTCAGGGCGCCGACCGGGGAGTCCTTCGCATTGGTGCGCCGGAGGAACCGGGGGAGGTCGCCCGACCGCGCGGCGGCCAGCAGCACCTCCGCGGCCATGAGGGTCCAGGCGAGGTAGGCGCCGAGGACCGCCACGACGAGCGCGGCGCCCACGAACAGCGCGCCCCACCCGCCGACGGCGGATTCGAGGACGCCGGCCATCGACGGCTGTCGCAGCGCGGCGATCTCGCTGCGCGGCAGGATGCCGTAGGACACGATCGTCACCGAGGCGAAGACGGCCAGGACGCTGAGAAGCCCGAGCACCGTCGCCCGACCGACGTCGGAGCGGCGCCGCGCGTGCCGCGAGTTGACGCTCGCGCCCTCCACACCGATGAAGACGAACACCGTCACGAGCATCGTCGCGCGGACCTGCTCGAACAGGGCGACGTCGGTGCCGCCCGCCCAGTTCGCGGCGAAGACGGCCGGGTCGAACACCGTCGCGCACAGGATGACGAAGACCACGATCGGCAGGAGCTTCGCGACGCTCACGATCCGGTTGAGCCCGGCGGCCTCGCGGGTTCCGCGCCGCACGAGCAGGAAGAAGAGCCAGATCCCGACGGACGACAGGGCGACGGCGAGGACGGTGTCGCCGTCGCCGAGACCCGGGAACACCGCCCCCAGGGTCGACATGATGAAGACCCAGTAGAAGACGTTCCCGACGCAGGCGCTCGCCCAGTAGCCGAAGGCCGAGAAGAAGCCCATGTAGTCGCCGAAGCCGGCCTTCGCGTACGCGTGGATCCCGGCGTCGAGATCCGGCCGGCGGATCGCGAGGCGGTGGAAGACCAGGGCGAGGGTGAGCATGCCGGTGCCCGCGATCGCCCACGCGATGAGCGCGCCAGCCACGCCGGTCGCCCCGGCGAAGTTCGCCGGCAGCGAGAAGACGCCCGCTCCGACCATCGAGCCGACGACGAAGCTCGACAGGGTGAACATCGACACCCGCGCCGTCGACGGCGCGGGAGCGGGGACGGGCGCAGTGGCGGTCACGGGAGACGGCTCCGGATGGGCGGGAGGAGGACCGTCACACTTTACGCGCGCTGCCTCGGAGTTCCCTCGGGGCGGTCCCGCCGGGCGGGTCAGATGACGCCCTGTGCCACCATCGCGTGCGCGACCCGCTCGAAGCCGGCGGCGTTGGCCCCGACGACGTAGTCGCCCGGGCGGCCGTACCGCTCGGCGGCGTCGAAGGCGGCGTCGTGGACGTCGCGCATGATGCCGCGGAGCTTGTCCTCGCTGTCGGTGAACGACCAGCGCTGGCGTGCCGCGTTCTGGCTCATCTCCAGCGCGGAGGTCGCGACGCCGCCGGCGTTGGCGGCCTTGCCGGGTGCGAACAGCACGCCCGCGTCCTGGAACGCGGCGACGGCGCCGGGAAGGGTCGGCATGTTGGCGCCCTCGACGACGAGCTTCACGCCGCCGGCGATGAGGGCGGCGGCGTCGTCGGCGTCGATCTCGTTCTGCGTCGCGGACGGGACCGCGAGGTCCACCGGCACCGACCAGGGCCGCTCGCCCTCGACGAAGCGGGCGGAGGAGCGGGCGGCGGCGTACTCGGCGATCCGGCCGCGCTGCACCTCCTTGATGTCACGCAGCAGCGCGAGGTCGATGCCCGCGTCGTCCACGACGTACCCGGACGAGTCGGACGCCGTGACGGGCAGCGCGCCGAGCTGGTACGCCTTCTCGATCGCGTAGATCGCGACGTTGCCCGAGCCGGAGACGCCGACCCGGAGTCCGGACATGTCCTTCCCGGAGACGGCCAGCATCTCCTGCGCGAAGAACACGGCGCCGTAGCCGGTGGCCTCGGTGCGCACCTCCGCACCGCCCCACTGCACGCCCTTCCCGGTGAACATGCCCGACTCGTGGCGGTTCGTGATCTTGCGGTACTGGCCGAAGAGGAAGCCGATCTCGCGGGCGCCCACGCCGATGTCGCCGGCGGGCACGTCGGTGTGCTCGCCCAGGTGACGCCACAGCTCGGCCATGAACGACTGGCAGAAGCGCATGACCTCCGCGTCCGACTTCCCGTGCGGGTCGAAGTCGCTGCCGCCCTTCGCGCCGCCGATGCCCTGACCGGTGAGCGCGTTCTTGAAGATCTGCTCGAAACCGAGGAACTTGATGATGGACAGGTTCACCGAGGGGTGGAAGCGCAGCCCGCCCTTGTAGGGGCCGAGCACCGACGAGAACTGGACGCGGTAGCCGCGGTTGACCTGCAGCCGGCCGGCGTCGTCGACCCACGGGACGCGGAACATGATCTGGCGCTCCGGCTCGACGAGACGCTCGAGGATGCCGGCGTCGGCGAAGGCCGGGTTCGCCTCGATGACGGGCGCGATCGAGTCGAGGACCTCGTGGACGGCCTGCTGGAACTCGGGCTCGTGCGGGTTGCGTGCACGGACGGTCTCGAAGACGGGGGCGACGGACGCGGGCAGCGGGGGAAGGTTCTCGGACACGGAGGAGCTCTTTCTCAGGCGGGCCGGCGGGACGGCGCGAACGATTCAGCCTAACCACGGCCGACATCGCCCGCGTGCCGTGTGACGACGCCGTACTGTGGCGGGCAGGACGACGCGAAGGAGCCTCACCATGGAGTTCGAGCACCTCGGGGCACGGCCCCGCATCTCTCCCGACGCGGTCGTGGCCCCCTCGGCCGTGATCTCGGGCGACGTCACGATCGGCGCCGGATGCCAGGTCCTCCACGGCGCCGTGATCACGGCGGAGGGGAGTCCCATCGCCCTGGGCGAGAACGTCATCGTCATGGAGAACGCGCTCATCCGCGCCAGCTCCGTGCACGCCGTGCGGATCGGGTCGCACAGTCTCGTCGGGCCGATGGCATCCGTCGCCGGCGCCTCGATCTCCGAGCAGGTCTTCCTCGCCAGCGGGACCCGCGTGTTCAACGGCGCCCGGGTGGGTCAGGGGAGCGAGGTCCGCGTGAACGCCGTCGTGCACCTTCGCACCGTGCTGCCGCCCCGGTCGGTCGTGCCGATCGGCTGGGTCGCCGTCGGGGACCCGGCCGAGCTGCTGCCGCCGGATCAGCATGAGCGCATCTGGGAGCTGCAGCACGAGCTGGATTTCCCGGGGTACGTGTTCGGCCTCGACCGCGACACCCCCGACCTCATGGTCCAGCTGACCGAGCGCTACGGCTCGTCGCTGGCGCGTCACGCGGAGGACCGCCGACTCGACTGAGCGCCTTTCCGCGCGGGTAAAGTGGATGCTTGGTGTGCCGGGACCTCTGGTCGGCCTCGATCCTCGCGACCCAGAAAGGCATCCATGAGCCTGCTTCGCTCCGCGCGGTTCCCCGCCATGCTCCTGCTGGCGGCCGCGATCCTCGGTCTCGTGGTGGCGAACTCGCCGCTCGGCGACGGAGCGCTCGCCGCGAAGGACGCGCACCTCGGCATCCCCGGGGTCCTCACCCTCTCGGTCGGCCACTGGATCGCGGACGGGCTCCTCGCCGTCTTCTTCTTCACCGCCGCGGTCGAACTGCAGTACGAGCTCACGAGCGGTCAGCTGAACTCGCCGCGCAAGGCGCTGCAGCCGATCATCGCCGCCGCGGGCGGCGTGCTCGTGCCCATCGGCGTCTATCTCGTCATCGCCGGCGGCGAGCGCACCGCGGACGGGTGGCCGATCCCCACCGCCACCGACATCGCGTTCGCGCTGGGCGTCCTCGCCGTGTTCGGACGCGGGCTCCCGGCAGCGGTGCGCGTCTTCCTGCTGGCCCTCGCGATCCTCGACGACATCGTCGGCATCGTCTTCATCGCGGTGCTCTTCGCCACCGACGTGAACGTCCTCATGCTCGGCCTCGCCGTGGTCTTCCTGGTCGCGTTCCGCCTGCTGAGCGGTCAGCTCGGCGGGCGCGGCCAGATGCCCATCGCCGTCGCCCTCGTCGCGCTCGCCGTCGCCACCTGGTACGTCGTCCACGAGTCCGGCGTGCACGCGACGATCGCCGGGGTGGCGCTCGGCCTCGTGATGCTGCAGCAGCCCGCGCTCCGCGCCCGACACGCCCTGGAGCCGTGGGTGAACGCCGTCGCGCTCCCGCTGTTCGCCTTCGTCGCGGCCCTCGTCGTCATCCCGCAGGTGCCGGCCACCGACCTGTCACCCGCCTTCTGGGGCGTCGCGATCGCGCTGCCGGTCGGCAAGATCGTCGGCATCACGGCGGCGGGCTGGATCTCGATGCGCTTCGGCGGGGTGAGACTCGCCTTCGGCGACCTGCTCGCCGCCGGCGCGCTCGGCGGCATCGGGTTCACCGTGTCGCTGCTGATGAGCGAGCTGGCGTTCGAGACGGATGCCGCGACCCGCGACCAGGCGATCCTCGGCGTCCTCGCCGGCTCTGCGGTCGCCCTCGTCGTCGCCGGGATGCTCGTATCGTTGCGGGCATGGCACTATCGACGTCTTCCGGCCGCGACGACGGTCTGACCGGGCCGCCGGGCACCGACCCGCTCCGCGCGGCCGCCGACACGATGAGGGCGGTCCGCGACCGCTGCGTCTGGACGCAGCAGGTCGATCATCGTGCGCTGGTGCCGTACCTGCAGGAGGAGGCGGCCGAGCTCGTCGACGCCGTCGAGACCGGCTCTCGCGCGGATCTCCGGGAGGAGCTCGGGGACCTGCTGTGGCAGGTCCTGTTCCACGCCGAGATCGCCGCCCGTGCGGAGGATGACCCGTTCGACATCGACGACGTGGCGCGCACCCTGACGGAGAAGATGACCCGCCGGCATCCGCACGTCTTCGGCGACGCCGTGGCGACCACGCCCGAGGAGGTGCTCGTGCACTGGAACGCGGCGAAGGCGGCGGAGAAGCGCGCCCGGACGAGCGTTCTCGACGGCGTCTCCGGACACATGCCGTCCCTGGCGCTGGCCCAGAAGCTCCTCGGCAAGGCGGCGCAGGCCGGCGTGCCCGCCCGCCCGGCGCAGACCGCCGCACCGACTCCACCGGCGACGGAGGCGGAGCTCGGCGACGCCCTGCTGGGGCTCGTCGCGACGGCGCGCGAGAGGGGCTGGGATGCCGAGCGGGCGCTCCGCGAGCGGCTGCGCGCACTGACCGACGACGTCCGGGCCGCCGAGGCCGGTCTGAGAGGATAGGGCGGTGCCCTCCGTGAACCCGCCGCGCGGCATGCGCGACTTCCTGCCCGCCGACAAGGCCCGCCGCGAGCGCGTGCTCGCCGTCATCCGCGACCGCTACCGCGCGCACGGCTTCGACGAGATCGAGACACCCGTCGTCGAGGACTACGAGCGCCTGCACGCCGGGATCGGCGGCGACAACGAGAAGCTCGCCTTCAACGTCCTGCGCCGCGGACTCGACGCCGACGGCATCCGCGAGGCCGCCGACGACCCGGCGCAGCTCTCGGACCTCGGCCTCCGCTACGACCTCACCGTGCCGCTCGCGCGCTTCTACGCCACCCATCGTGCCCAGCTGCCCACCGTGTTCCGGGCGGTGCAGATCGCCCCGGTGTGGCGGGCGGAGCGACCGCAGAAGGGTCGCTATCGCCAGTTCGTGCAGTGCGACATCGACATCATCGGCGACGCGTCGCCGCGGGCGGAGGTGGAGCTCCTCGTCGCGAGCCTCGACGCCCTCGATGCGCTGGGACTCGAGGGCGGCACGTTCCGCATCAACGACCGCCGCGCGCTCGACGCGATGCTCGCCTCCTTCGGCTTCGCCGAGGACGAGCGCCCCGGCGTCCTCATCACGATCGACAAGCTCGACAAGGTCGGTCCCGTCGGTGTCATCGCGGAGCTGACCGAGCGTGGCGTCGCTCCCCGCGCGGTCGAGGCCTTCGAGCGGTTCCTGAACCGGCCGCAGACGCTCGACGCGCTGCCGTTCGGCGAGCGTCAGATCCGGCGCGCCCTGCCCGAGGGGGTGGCCGACGAGGTCGTCGCGCATCTCGTCGGCATCGGCGAGGCCGTCGCCGCGGCGCGGGGGACGACCGACATCCCCGTGCTGTTCGACCCGTTCCTCGTCCGCGGGATGGGGTACTACACCGGGACGATCTACGAGCTCGCGCACGCGTCGGTGTCGTACTCGCTCGGCGGCGGCGGGCGCTACGACGGCATGATCGGCCGCTTCCTCGGCCAGGACGTTCCCGCGGTCGGCTTCTCCATCGGCTTCGAGCGGATCGTCGACCTCGTGGCGGCGGGCGAGGATGCCGCGGCATCCGCCGTCGTCCTCATCCACGATCGCGACGTCCCGGTGGCGGAGCTCGCGGCGCACAAGGCGGCCTACGTCGCCGACGGGAAGCGGGTCCGGCTCGAGCAGCGGACCAAGAACCTCAAGGGACTCCTGGAGCGCTCCGCCGCCGACGGCTACGCCGCCTTCGCGACGGTGTCGGCCGGTGAGCAGCCGGGGGAGCTGCGCCCCCTCGGCTGAGCCGGTGACAGCGCATCCCCGGCACTGATAGCGTGCCGCCATCATGAGCATCACCGTGCACACCGCCCTGCCCGCGAACGGTCCGGGGACCGCCATCGAACTGACCGACGCGCAGGTCGACGCGCTCGCCGGCGGGCGTCGTGCCGCGGTCGTGGTGACCATCGGCGACCGCAGCGCCCGCCTGCGACTGAGCGTCATGGGCGGCAGGAATCTCATCGGCATGTCGAAGGCCGCGCGCGCGGAGCTGGGCGTCGACATCGGCGACGAGGTCGACGCGATCATCGACCTCGATACCGCCGAACGCGCCGTCGACGTCCCCGCAGACCTGGTCGGCGCGCTCGACGCCGAGCCGCAGGTGCGGGCGGCCTTCGATGCGCTGCCGCCGTCGCGCCGGAAGGAGCTGGCGCGTCAGGTGGCCGAGGCGAAGAAGCCCGAGACCCGCGAGCGACGGGTGGCGACGATCATCGACGGCCTGCGCCCGGGACCGGTGTCCTAGCACCGCACGACGTCAGCCTCGCCGAACGACGCCGATGGCCCGGACCACCACACCTACCGCGACCGCAGCGACGCCGACGACGACGGACGCCAGGGGGAGCGTCGCCATCAGGACGGCGCAGCCTGCCAGCCCCACCGCCTGCAGCGAGCGAGGATAGCGACGGGCCGCACCGCGCTGGCGGAGTGCCGCGAGATTCGCGATGGCGTAGTACAGCAGCACCCCGAACGAGGAGAACCCGATCGCGCCGCGGAGATCGACGGTGAGGACGAGGGTCACCACGACCGCGGCGACCGTGAGCTCCGCCCGATGCGGGACGAATCGCGTGGGGTGCACCGCGTCCAGGACGGTGGGGAGGTCGCGTTCGCGGGCCATGGCGTAGGCGGTGCGGCCGATTCCGGCGATCAGCGCGAGGAGAGCACCGAGAGACGCCGCGGCGGCGCCGAGCTGGACCAACGGCACCGCCCATGGCGCATCCGCCCCGCGGACGGCATCGAGGAGCGGCGCCGACGAGGCGGCCGTCCCGGCGGGGCCGAGCGCGGCCAGCACGACGACACCGACGATCAGGTAGACGGACAGGGCGCCGGCGAAGGCGAGGACGATCGCGCGGGGAATCGTCCGCGCCGGGTCGCGCACCTCCTCACCGGGGGTCGCGATGCGCGCGTAGCCGGCGAACGCGAAGAACAGGATCCCGGACGCCTGCAGCGTTCCGTAGACGTCGCCCGTTCCGGCAGTCGCCGCGCCGGCCGCCGCGCCCGTGCTGTCGATCCCCGAGGCCACCGTCACGGCGGCCACGCCCAGAACGATGAGGACGACGACCACGAGGATGCGGGTGGCCAGCGCGGTGCGGCTGATGCCGAGAAGGTTGACGGTCGTGAGCAGCCCGACGACGGCCACGGCGACGGGGCGCTCCCATCCCGGCGGTGCCGCATAGGCCGCTGCCGTCAGGGCCATCGCTGCGCAGCTCGCGGTCTTGCCGATGAGGAATCCCCAGCCGGCGACGAAACCCCACCACGGTCCGAGTTCCACCCTGCCGTAGGCGTAAACGCCTCCCGACGTCGGATGAACGGCCGCGAGCTGCGCCGTGGACGTGGCATTGCAGAATCCGACGATCGCAGCGATCGCCAGCGCGAGCAGGACACCGCCGCCGGCGGCGGCCGCGGCGGGGCCGAATGCCGAGAACACGCCCGCGCCGATCATCGAGCCGAGTCCGAGGAAGACGGCATCGCGCAGTCCCAATCGGCGCTGCAGGGCGGGGGAGCTCACCGGCGAAGGGTAACGCAGTGCGGTGGCCGTGCCGTGGCGTGATGGCGTCGCCGGCAATGGCGGTTGACCCGACGCCCGGAGCGGCTGTTGAGTGAGGGGATGACCGATCCCGCACCCGCACCCGCATCCTGGCTGGCCGTCGACACCTTCCTCACCGACACCCTCGTGGGCGAGGACGACGCGCTCCGCGCAGCGGTCGCCTCGCTCGCCGCAGAGGGGCTGCCCGAGATCGAGGTCGCCCCGCTGAACGGCAAGCTGCTGCATCTGCTGGCGCGCATCGCCGGAGCCCGCCGCGTGCTCGAGATCGGCACGCTCGGCGCGTACTCCACGATCTGGCTCGCCCGGGCGCTGCCGGAGGGCGGTCGCGTCGTGACCGTCGAGGCGGAGCCGCACAACGCCGAGGTCGCGCGGCGCAACCTCGAGCGCGCGGGGGTCGCGGACCGTGTGGAGGTCCGGCTCGGCCGCGGCGAGGACGTCCTGCCGACCCTGACGCAGGAGGAGCCGTTCGATCTCGTGTTCATCGACGCCGACAAGGAGTCCAACACGCTCTACCTGGACTGGGCGGCGCGGCTCGGTCGTCCCGGCACCGTCGTCGTGGTCGACAACGTCGTCCGCTCGGGACGCGTGGTGAAGACGGATGCCGGAGCGCAGGCGGACGGCGTGCGCGCCGGACTCCGCATGCTCGCGGACGACCCCCGGTTCGACGCGACGGCCCTGCAGACGCTCGACCGCAAGGGCTGGGACGGTGTGGCGCTCGCGCTCGTCGTGTGACGGTCCTGTGCCGCATCCGTCATCTCACTAGACTCGGGGAGCGGACCAATGACGCTCCCGTTCCATCCTCCACGAGCAAGGAGACACCCCCGTGGCATTGATCGAGGCAGTAGGCGCACGCGAAATCCTGGATTCGCGCGGCAACCCGACCGTTGAGGTGGAGGTGCTGCTCGACGACGGCATCGTCCAGCGCGCGGCCGTCCCCTCCGGCGCGTCGACCGGCGCCTTCGAAGCGTACGAGCTGCGCGACGGAGACAAGACCCGCTTCGGCGGCAAGGGCGTCCTGAAGGCCGTCGACGCCGTCATCGACGAGCTCGGGCCCGCCATCGAGGGCGTCGATGCGAGCGAGCAGCGCATCATCGACGAGATCCTCATCGAGACCGACGGCACCGAGAACAAGTCGCGCACGGGCGCCAACGCCATCCTCGGCGTGTCGCTCGCCGTCGCGAAGGCCGCCGCCGACAGCGTCGACCTTCCCCTGTTCCGCTACCTCGGCGGACCCAACGCACGCGTCCTCCCGGTGCCGCTGTTCAACGTCATCAACGGCGGCGAGCACGCCGACAACGGCATCGACATGCAGGAGTTCTTCCTGGCCCCGATCGGCGCCACGACCTTCGCCGAGTCGCTCCGCTGGGGCGCCGAGGTGTACCAGGTCCTCAAGAAGGAGCTGCAGGGAGCCGGCTACGCGACGGGTCTCGGCGACGAGGGCGGCTTCGCCCCCGACCTGCCGAGCAACCGCGAGGGTCTCGACTTCCTCGTCCAGGCGATCGAGAAGGCGGGCTTCACGCCCGGTTCCGACATCGCCCTGGGCCTCGACGTCGCGGCGACCGAGTTCTTCAACGACGGCGTCTACCGCCTCGAGAACAAGGACTGGACCGCCGAGCAGCTCACCGACTACTACGTCGACCTGGTGGACTCGTTCCCGATCGTCACGATCGAGGACGCCCTGGCCGAGGACGACTGGGAGAACTGGACCGCCCTGACCGAGCGTCTCGGCACGAAGGTGCAGCTCGTCGGCGACGACCTGTTCGTCACCAACCCGGCCCGCCTCGCCGACGGCATCGCGCGCGGTGCGGCCAACTCGCTGCTGGTCAAGGTGAACCAGATCGGCACGCTCAGCGAGACGCTCGACGCGATCGACCTGGCACACCGCTCGGGCTACACGACGATGCTCTCGCACCGTTCCGGCGAGACCGAGGACACGACGATCGCCGACCTCGCGGTCGCGGTCAACTCGGGTCAGATCAAGTCGGGCGCGCCCGCTCGCAGCGAGCGGGTCGCGAAGTACAATCAGCTTCTGCGCATCGAAGAGGAGCTGGGCGACGCCGCCGAATTCATCGGGGCCGCCGCCTTCCCGCGCTTCCGCGCGTAACGCGCACGCACGACGCAACGAGAGGAGGAGCCGTGGATCGACCGACGGCTCCTCCTCCTCGTTCGCCCGGACGTCCCGCGCGGAACCGCGCCGCCCGGGTCGATGTGCGCGACTGGGTCGGCGGCAACCGGTTCTCCGGGTTCATGGGCATCATGCTCGGACTGGTCGTCCTCGCCGCCTTCGTCCTCGTCCCGACGATCGGGACCTACCTCGAGCAGCGGCAGCAGATCGCCGCACTCGAGCACTCGGTGCAGGCCACCGCGGACGAGGTCGCCGAGCTGGAGGCGCAGCGCGAGCGCTGGCGCGACGAGGCCTACATCACGGCGCAGGCCCGCGAGCGGCTGTACTACATGCGCCCGGGCGAGGTCGTCTACCTCGTCGCGGACGACCTGCCCGGCGACATCCTCGTCCCGGAGCAGAACGCGGTGAGCGAGGACGTCGAAGAGACGCGGACGGAATGGATGACGCAGCTGCTGCGATCGGTCACCGAGTCCGGGCTCGCCCAGACCGTCGCCCCCGGGTGACATCCAGCCTGCCCGTGCCGTCCCCGGTACCCTTGATCGGTGCCCTCCCCGACGCTCACGCCCGCCACCGCCGCTGATCACGACACCATGCGGGCCCAGCTGGGGCGCCCGATGCGCGGTGTCGTCGGCATCGCGGCGCGCTGTGCGTGCGGCAACCCGACCGTCGTGGCGACCGAGCCGCGCCTGCCCGACGGCACGCCGTTCCCGACGTTCTACTACCTGACCCATCCCGGTGCGACCGCGGCGATGTCGGCGCTCGAGGCGACCCAGGTCATGCGGGAGCTGACCGACGAGCTGGCCGAGGACGAGGAACTCGCCGCGCAGTATGCCGCCGCGCACCTCGCCTACCTGTCGGATCGCGCCGCGCACGGCGAGGTCGCCGAGATCGAGGGGATCTCGGCGGGCGGGATGCCGACCCGGGTGAAGTGCCTCCACGCGCTCGCGGCGCACTCGCTCGCGGCCGGGCCGGGGGTCAATCCGATCGGGGACCGCGCCCTCGCGCGGGCCGAGTGGTCGCCGGAGCGCTGCACCTGCGCCGAGCCGAGGAACGCGGGATGAGGGCGCTCCGCGTCGGTCTGGCCGCGGCTCTGGTCGCGGCGACCGTCGCGCTGAGCGGGGCGGCCGCCGCGACACCCGCCGTCGATGACGAGCCCGAGGTGGACCCCGTCCGCGGCATGGAGTACTGGCTCGACGAGTACGGCATCACCGAGGCGTGGAAGACGACGCAGGGCGAGGGTGCCACGATCGCCGTCATCGACACCGGCATCGGCAAGGGCGCGAAGGAGCTGAACGCGGCCGTGACCGGAGGAGCGGACTTCTCCGGTGTGGGCACACCGGACGGCCGCACCCCGATCGGGTCCGGTGACTCCGACCACGGCAGCTGGGTCGGCTCGCTCGCCGCGGCCCGGGGGACCGGCCGTGACACGGGGATGGTCGGCGTGGCGCCCAAGGCCGAGCTGCTGTCGCTGTCGATCGGATTCGGCCGATCGTCGGACCTCCCGTTCGTCGACCAGGTGGCCGAGGCGATGCGCTGGGCCGTCGACCACGGCGCCGACGTCATCAACCTGTCCTTCACGACCAACACGCTGGACTGGGACCGCACATGGGACGACGCGTTCCTCTACGCGTTCGAGAACGACGTGGTCGTGGTCGTCGCGGCCGGAAACCGCGAGAGCGGCACCGACGAGGTGGGCGCGCCCGCCACCATCCCGGGCGTCCTGACCGTCGGGGGCGTCGACCGCAAGGGCCGCGCCAGCAACACGGCGTCGACGCAGGGCATCACGATCGGCATCTCCGCGCCCAGCGAGGAGCTCCTCGGTCTGTCGGCGAACGGCGACCTCGTGATCTGGGAGGGGACCAGTGGCGCCGCGCCGCTCGTCGCCGGGGTCGCCGCGCTGGTGCGCTCCGCGCATCCGGACCTGGATGCCGCGAACGTGATCAACCGCATCATCCGCACGGCCGATCCCGCGGCGGGGGCACGCTCGGTCCCCGACGAGCTGTACGGGTACGGCACCGTCAACGCGGCGGCCGCGGTGACACGCGCGGTCCCGAAGGTCTCCGAGAACCCGATGGGCGATCTCAGCGAGTGGGTGCGCCTCTACCGCCGGGCGGCTCCCACCCCCCGCCCCAACCCCACGTCGACCCCGATCACGGTGGCGCCGTTGCCGGCCGCCGAGCCTCCCACCGGCACCGGATCCCCGCTCCTTCCGAGCGCCGAGACCCTGCGCTACGGCACGGTCCCGCTCATGGTGCTGAGCCTGGGGACTATACTGATCGTGCTCGGGGTCACCGCTGCTGCCCGGCGCATCCGATCGGCGCGCACCTCGCGACCGCCGAGCCGTTGAATCAAGGAGTTCTTCCGACTGTGACTACTGTGCCCAAGATCCTGGTCGTCGGAGGGGGCTACGCAGGCTTCTACACCGCGTGGAAGCTTGAGAAGCACCTGCGTCGTGGTGAAGCGGAGGTCACGATCGTCGACCCGCTCCCGTACATGACCTACCAGCCGTTCCTTCCGGAGGTCGCCGCCGGTGAGATCGAGGCCCGCCACGTCGTCGTGGGCCTGCGTCGTCACCTGAAGCGCACCCGCGTCGTCATGGCGAAGGTCACCGGGATCGACCACGCGAACCGCACCGCCACGATCACCCCCGCCGTCGGCGAGCCGTGGCAGGAGACGTACGACCAGATCGTCGTCACCGCCGGCGCCGTGTCGCGCACCTTCCCGATCCCCGGCATCGCGGACAACGCGATCGGACTCAAGACGATCGAGGAGGCCGTCGCGATCCGTGACCGCATCCTCACCAACTTCGACCGCGCCGCGAACCTGCCGCCCGGGCCCGAGCGCGAGCGCCTGCTGACCGTCGTCGTCGTCGGCGGTGGCTTCGCGGGCATCGAGGTGTTCGCCGAGACCCGCGCGTTCGCGAGCGAGCTGCTGCGCTCGTACCCGAACCTCACGTTCGAAGAGACCCATTTCCACCTCATCGAGGCGATGGGCCGCATCATGCCCGAGGTCTCCCTGAAGACGAGCGAGTGGGTGCTGAAGGACCTCGCCAAGCGCGGCGCGAACGTGCACCTGGACACGCAGGTCACCGGTGCCGTCGACGGCGACGTCGAGCTCTCGACCGGCCAGATCATCCCGACCGACCTGATCATCTGGACCGCCGGCGTCATGGCCAACCCGACCGTCGTCCGCGGGAGCGACCTCCCCATCGAGGAGCGCGGCCGGATCCGCACCCGGCCGGACCTCCGTGTCGGCACCGACGAGGAGATCGTCGAGGGCGCCTGGGCGGCCGGCGACGTCTCCGCCGTCCCGGACCTCACCGGAAAGGGTGTCGGCGGCTACTGCGTCCCGAACGCCCAGCACGCGGTCCGCCAGGCCAAGCTGCTCGCGAAGAACCTCACCGCGGTGCTCCGCGGCGAGGTGCCCACCGACTACATCCACCACAATCTGGGTGCCGTCGCAGGTCTCGGCCTCTACAACGGCGTGTTCCAGTCCGGCAGGGTCGCGATCAAGGGCTTCTTCGCCTGGATCGCGCACCGTGGCTACCACGGCATGGCGATGCCCTCGTTCGAGCGCAAGTTCCGCGTCGTGGGGGACTGGTGGCAGAACTTCTGGTTCGGCCGCGACAACGTCTCGCTCGAGGCGGTCCAGAACCCGCGTTACGTCTTCGAGGAGTTCGCCGCGCGGCCCCGCCCGGCCGCTCCGGACACGGCACCCGCGCCGAAGCTGCCGAACAAGGAAGACGTCAAGAGCTGACCCGCTAGCGTGGGGAGGGCACCGCCTGACGGCGGCGCCCCCATAGCCCAATGGCAGAGGCAGGCGACTTAAAATCGCTTCAGTCTGGGTTCGAGTCCCAGTGGGGGCACGGCACGCCCGCAGGATATCGAGCATCGCGGCCCTCACCGACTCCGGTCGGCGGGGGCCGCCGCCGTCTCCGCCGCTCAGGCGCGCACGGCGAACGCTACTATCCCGGTGATGACGGCGGCCAGCACGACCGCCAGCTGGCCGATGCGGCCGAGGCGGGACATCGGCCCGCCGTGTCGGGCGGGATACGCCCGCACGTCGCTCCGGCGCATCGCACGATCGGCGCCTCCGGCAACCGCGATGAGCGCGCCCGCCGCCGCGGTCGCCACGCCGCGCACCGGGTCCATCGCCGCGGCGGACGCGACCGGATCAGCGGAAGCCCTCCGCCTGCTTGGTCTCGTCGGCCACGCGCACGCCGAAGGTGTAGGCGAGCTTCCCGCCGAGCCAGCCCGAGACGCCGACGCCGAGATACGCCACGAGGCTGATGACGAAAGCCGGGACGTTCGCCTCGTCGTCGGGCGTCCCGAAGCGCAGGACCACGCTCACCACGAACAGGACGAGCGCGACCGTGTTGAACGCCATGTGCATGAGGGCGGTCCGCTTTGCCGCGGTCCCCTTGGTGAGCGTGAGGAGGTCGAGGATCCCGAGCACCGCGGCGAGGACGGCGCCGACGATGCCGATGATCAGCAGCACCCGGGCGCCGACGACGAACGGCTCGGGATCGTCGGCGATGAAGCCGATGATGTCGAAGACGAGGCTCGCTCCCCACGCGCCGATCGGGATCGTCACAGCGATGGGGTGGAACGGATGCCCGTAGGGGCCGGCGATCGGCGCGATCGGGTGCTTGGCGCGGCGGACCGCGTCCGGGGCCGGGGCAGGGGTGGGGGTGGTCATGATGCGTCCTTTCGGTGCAGGAGTCACGGAGCGGGCGGAAGATCGGCGGCGGCGTCCTCGCGCCGCATCCGGGCGCGGGTGGTGCCGTGGACGGCGGAGGGGAGGTGCATCGGGCGGTGCAGTGCGCCGTCGGTCGTGTCGGTGTGCGACGCCCGGCGGCGCTGCTGTTCGCTGATCACGGCGGCGATCCGGTCCATCGTGTGCGGGGCGAGGCGGCGCCCGATCCCGGAGGCGGATGCCTTGACGCCGACGGGCTGGGAGAGGCGGGGGCGCTCCGCCGCGGCGACGATCGCCCGCACGACGCGGTCGGGGCTCTCCATCCGCGCCATCCGCGGGGCGCGTCCGAGATGATTCGAGACGCGCTGCCACAGCGGGGTGTCGAGTGCCCACGGCAGGATCGATCCCACGCGGATCCGGTCGTGGAGTCCCGCGAGACGCAGTTCCTGGGCGAGCACCCGTGTGAACGTGTCGACGGCCGCCTTCGACGCCGCATACGACGAGTGGTAGGCGATCGGGACATCGCCTTCGAGCGATCCGACGTTGAGCAGGACTCCGTCGCCCTGACGCCGGAACCGCGTGATCGCTGCGTGTGCCCCGGCCAGCATGCCGCCGGCGTTCACCGCCAGCACGCGCTCGTGATCGGCGAGGGGGACGTCCCAGAACGGTCCGACGGCGAGCACCGACGCGTTGTTGATCCAGACGTCGATGCGTCCGAAGGCGGACACCGCATCGTCGGCCACGCGCTCGAGGGCGCCGGGGACTGCGACGTCGGCGACGGCGACGAGCGCGCGCCCGCCGCTTTGCTCGATGCCGGCCGCCACCTCCGCGAGTGCCGCTCCATCCCGCGCGACGAGGACGACGTCGGCGCCGCGGCGTCCGAACGCCTCCGCCGTGCCGCGACCGAGGCCGCTGGAGGCACCCGTGACGACGACCGTCGGGGCCGGGTCTCGCGGGGTTCTGCGCATTCCCGTAGTGTGCCCGCTCGGGGCTCCGCCCCGAATGGGCTTGCCCACGCGGCGCCTGCGCGGTAGGAGTTCCCACGTGGGGAGTGCCTGGGAGTGGCGTCCCCGCACGTGGACGCCCGGCAGCCCGTGGATAGGATGAGGACGCTAATCAAGGGGGCGCTATGGATTTTCTGATCCCGGTACTGGTGATCGTCGGGCTTCTGGTGATCGTCGGGATCTACCTCTGGGCCACGTACAACTCGCTCGTCTCGCTGAACGTCCGCGTCGACGAGGCCTGGAGCGACATCACCGTTCAGCTCAAGCGACGTGCTGACCTCCTCCCGAACCTCATCGAGGCGGTGAAGGGGTACGCGGCGCACGAGAAGGCCGTCTTCGAGAACGTCACCCGGGCGCGGGCCGAGACGCTCACCGCGTCCACCCCGGCCGACGCGGGTGTCGCCGAAGGTCACATGCAGCAGGCCCTGAAATCCCTGTTCGCCGTCGCCGAGGCCTATCCGCAGCTGCAGGCCAGTCAGAACTTCCTCCAGCTCCAGCAGTCCGTCGTCGACACCGAGGACAAGATCCAGGCGTCCCGCCGGTTCTACAACGGCGGGGTGCGGGAACTGAACACGAAGATCAGGGTGTTCCCCAACAACCTCTTCGCCCGGCGGCTGGGATTCAGCGAGCGCGAGTTCTTCGAGGTCGTCGACGGCGCCGCGATCGCGGAACCGCCGCGCATCCAGTTCTGACCGGGGAGTGCCGGTGCGGCCGCCTAAGATGGCCCAGTGAGCGGTTCTGACGGCAAGCCTCGAAGCGGGTTCTTCGACGCGCTGCGGCAGCGTTCGGTGTCCACCGAGATGTCCGAGACGATCCCGCGCGGCTTCCGGATCGCCACCGCCTACGCATGGCGGTTCCTCGTGGTCGTCGGGGCGATCGCCGTCCTCGTCTGGATCGTCATCCAGCTCAAGCTGCTGATCATCCCGCTGCTCGCCGCGATCCTCATCACCGCCCTCGTGTGGCCGCTGTTCTCGAGCCTGCTGCGGCTCCGCGTGCCCCGGTGGCTGGCGGTCGTCCTCTCGCTCGCGGCCACCCTGGCCGTCGCCGGGGGCCTGCTGTGGCTCGCCATCTGGCAGATCTCGACCGGTGCCGCCGGCGTCCGCGACCGCACGATGGCGGCGGTCGGCGACTTCCGCGACTACCTCATCGACGGGCCGCTCGACCTCACGGCCTTCCAGATCGACTCGACGATCGACCAGGTCTTCGGGATGGTCGAGGAGCAGGCGCAGCTGCTCTGGTCGGGTGCGCTCGCGATCGGGTCGACACTGGGCCACGTCGCCACCGGCGCCCTGCTGACGCTGTTCATCCTGATCTGCACCCTCGCCGACGGCGGCGGGATCTGGCGCTGGACGGTCCGGCTCTTCCCGCGCCGTGCGCGCCCCGCCGTCGACGGCGCCGGCCGGGCCGGCTGGCGCACCGTCGTCAACTACGCCCGCACCCAGCTGCTCGTCGCCACGATCGACGCCGTCGGCATCGGGTTCGGCGCCGCGGCGCTCGGCGTGCCGCTCGCAGCCCCCATCGGTGTCCTGGTCTTCCTCGGCGCCTTCGTGCCCTTCGTGGGCGCGGTCGCCACCGGCGCGTTCGCCGTCTTCCTGGCCCTCGTCTACAACGGCCCGTGGATCGCCCTGTGGATGCTGGTCATCGTCCTGGCCGTGCAGCAGGTGGAGGGCCACGTCCTGCAGCCGCTCCTCATGGGCGCCGCCGTCAAGGTCCACCCGCTCGGCGTGGTGCTGGTCGTCGCCGGCGGCGCCATGGTCGCCGGGATCGCCGGTGCGGTCTTCGCGGTGCCGCTCGCCGCGTTCGCCAACGTGGTCTGGCTCTACCTGTCCCGTCGGGGATGGGAGAGCCCGCTCCAGCCCGGGCCGACCGACCTGATCTGGAGCACCGTGCCGCGCAACCGCAGGAGGATCCCCGCGTGACGGAGGAAACGAAGATCAGTCATCCCACCCTGGCCGAGTTCGAGGATGCGGCCGCGCTGCTCAGCGACGTCATCTCGCACACCCCGGTGGAGACCTCGATCTACCTCTCCGGCGTCCTCGGCGCTCCCGTCCACATGAAGCTGGAGAACCTGCAGCGGACCGGCTCGTTCAAGATCCGCGGCGCCACCTACCGCCTCTCCCGGCTGACCGAGGAGGAGCGCGCCCGCGGCGTCGTGGCCGCCTCCGCCGGCAACCACGCCCAGGGGGTGGCCCTCGCGGCGCAGAAGCTCGGCATCCCCGCCACGATCTTCATGCCGCTCGGGGTTCCCGTCCCGAAGCTGCTGGCGACGCGGGGCTACGGCGCCGACGTCGTCCTCGAGGGCGCGACCGTGGAGACGCCGCTGCGGCTGGCCAAGGAGTTCGCCGAGCGCACCGGCGCGATCTTCATCCCGCCCTACGACCACCGCGACATCATCGTGGGCCAGGGGACGCTCGGCCTCGAGCTCATCGACGAGATCCCCGATCTCGAGACCGTCATCGTGGGCATCGGCGGAGGCGGGCTGGCCGCGGGCATCGCCGCGGCCGTCAAGGCCCGGGCCGCTCAGCGGGGCCGACGGGTCCGCGTTGTCGGCGTGCAGGCCGCGAACTCGGCCGGATACCCGGCATCGCTCGTCGCGGGGCATCCGCTCGATGCCGAGACCACGCCCACCATCGCGGACGGCATCGCGGTGCGGCGCCCCGGCGACATCCCGTTCGCGATCATCCGCGACCTCGTCGACGAGGTGGTGACGGTCAGCGACGACGACATCGCGCGCGCTCTCCTGGTGCTCATCGAGCGGGCCAAGCAGGTCGTCGAGCCCGCGGGCGCCGTCGGCGTCGCCGCGATCCTGACCGGCAAGGTCGCCGCCACCGGACCGACCGCGGTGATCCTGTCGGGGGGCAACATCGACCCGCTGCTGCTGCAGCGCGTCGTCGCGCACGGCCTCGCGGCATCCGGTCGTTACATGACGCTGCAGGTGCCGCTGCCCGATCGTCCCGGTCAGCTGGCGCGGGTGTCGGAGCTGCTGTCGGTCGTGGGCGCCAACGTCATCGAGGTGCTGCACACCCGGCACGGGCAGGGGCTGCAGATCAGCGACGTGATCCTGCAGTTGAGCGTGGAGACGCGCGGCGAGGAGCACCGCGCCCAGGTGCTGTCGATCCTGCAGGAGGCCGGCTACGCGCCGACCGTCCTGCCGGACTGACGCGGCTCACTGGCCGGCGTAGGTCTCGACCTTCACGATCTCGACGCCGATCTCGCGACCGTTCGGCGCGGTGTACGACGTCTTGTCGCCTTCGCGCAGGCCCAGGATCGCCGCGCCGAGCGGCGATGCCTCGCTGTAGACGTCGAGCTCGCTGTTCGCCGCGATCTCGCGGTTGCCGAGCAGGAAGACCTCCTCGCCACCGGCGACCAGCGCGGTGACGACGGTGCCCGAGAGGACGGTGCCGTCGGATTCCGGCGCCGTGCCGACCTTGGCGTCCTTCAGCAGCTGCTGGAGGGTGCGGATGCGCGCCTCCTGCTTGCCCTGCTCGTCCTTGGCGGCGTGGTAGCCGCCGTTCTCCTTCAAGTCGCCCTCTTCGCGGGCGGCCTCGATGCGCTTGGCGATCTCCTCGCGACCCGTCGTCGAGAGCTCGTCGAGCTCGGCGGCGAGGCGGTCGTACGCCTCCTGAGTGAGGAAGGTCTCAGTGGACACGTGATCTCCCGTGGTCGGTCGATGGGTAAGCCAAACGCCCCGGCAGACGGGCCGGGGCGCGGAACAGACAGCTTAGAGGATCCAGCAGGAGCGGACCAAACCGTTCGTCGCGGCGGCGACCGTCGGGACCGTCTCGGTGAAACGGCGCGTGTGGGCGTCGGATGCCGCGTACTCGACCACCTTCCAGCCCACGATGCCGTGCTCCGCGTCCTGCGCCTCGATCGCACAGGCGACGTCGGTCCCGGGCGCGATGGACACCTGCAGCGACACCGTGACGGTGCGCTCGTCGATGACCTTGTAGCCGGTCGTGTCGGCGGCGACGCTGCCGAGCGCGCCGGCGACCGTCGACCAGGCGAGGAGCCCGACGACGACGGCTGCGATGACGCCGACCGCCCACCACCACCGCCGGCGGACGGCCGCGCCGGTGCGGCCGTAGCGCTCGGCGAGCTTCCGGTCGACGTCGGCGAGGGTCATGCGGCATCCGTTCTAGGCTGGAGTTCCAGGCTATTCGCTCTGGCTGAGAGATGAGGACACATGCCCGACCTGCTCTGGCTCGCTGCCACGGCGACACCGACGCCGACCTCGCGGATCCCCGACGAGGCCGTCACCCCGGGCGTCGAGGGCTTCATCGCGATCGCCCTCGTCGCGATCGTGATCGTGCTGCTGGGGATGGACATGCTGCGACGCATCCGCCGGGCGCAGTACCGCAGCGACGTGCGCGCGGAGCTCGACGCCGAAGAGGCGGCGACGCGCGAGGGCGCCGGCGATGCGGGTCCCGACGAGGTCAGCCCGGAAGGCCCAGCGAAGGGCTGAGCGGGTCCAGCGAGATCAGCAGGCACGCCACCCAGTGGCAGAGGAAGGCCAGGACCGTGCACACGTGGAAGATCTCGTGGAAGCCGAAGTGCCCGGGCACGGGATTCGGCCGCTTCATCGCATAGACGACGGCTCCGCCGGTGTAGAGCAGTCCGCCGACGATGACGAGCACCATCATGGTCGCGCTCGCCCGGAACAGGTCCGGCAGGTACATCACGGCCGCCCAGCCGAGCAGCAGGTACAGCGCCACGTACAGCCAGCGGGGCGCGTCGATCCAGAAGACGCGGAACAGGATGCCGACGAGCGCGCCCGACCACACCAGCACGAGCAGGAGGGTCCCCTGCGCCGGCTCCAGCGCGAGGGTGGCGATGGGCGTGTACGTGCCCGCGATCAGCAGCACGATGTTCGCGTGATCGATGCGCTTCAGGATCGCCTTCGTCCGCGGCTGCCAGTCGAACCGGTGATACAGCGCGGAATTGCCGAAGAGCATCATCGAGGTCGCCATGAAGACGGCGGCCGCCCACTTGGCCGGGGCTCCCTCGGCCACGGCGATGAGGACGATGCCCGCCACGACCGCCACGGGGAACGTCCCCGCGTGGATCCACCCCCGCCACGACGGCCGCAGTTCGGTCTGGGCGCCCGCGGCAGCGGCATCGACGAGCGGAAGCTGCGGCATCTCTGCGCCGTCGGCGGACGTGTTCGAGCTCACGGGATCGAGCCTACGACCCGTGCCATGCCGGGGGGAACATACATCGCGCAGCCGCGCCGGGCAAGGCGACCGGGGTAGCGTAGGGACGTGACTTCAGCCCGTGTGCCCCAGGGACGGGGCCTGCTCTACCGGCTGTACACCGCTCGCCTCCGCCGCGGGCTGGACGAGGGCACCGTGCCGCACCACGTCGCCATGATGATCGACGGCAATAGGCGGTGGGCGCGGCAGCTGGGCTACAGCACGGTGTCCCACGGGCACCGCGCGGGCGCGGCGAAGATGCACGAGTTCCTCCGATGGTGCGACGAGCTCGGGATCAAGGTCGTCTCGCTCTACCTGCTGTCGACGGACAACCTGACCAAGCGCGACTCGCAGGAGATCACCGATCTCATCGAGATCATCGCGGAGCTCGCCGACACCCTGGCCAGCGAGCCGGGATGGCGCGTCCAGCACGTGGGCCGCGCCGAGATCCTCCCCGCCGACCTCGCGCGGACGCTCCGCACCGCCGAGGAGCGCACCCGCCGCAACACGGGCCTGCACGTGAACCTCGCGGTCGGCTACGGCGGCCGCGGCGAGATCGTGGACGCGGTGCGCAGCATCATCGCCCGGCACCACGCGAAGGGCGGCTCGCTCGAGGAGCTCGCCGAGAGCCTCACGCCCGAGCAGATCGGCGAGCACCTCTACACCGGCGGCCAGCCCGACCCCGACCTCGTGATCCGCACGTCCGGCGAGCAGCGGCTGAGCGACTTCCTGCTGTGGCAGTCGGCGCACAGCGAGTTCTACTTCGTCGAGGCGCTCGGTCCCGATCTGCGCGAGGTGGACTTCCTCCGCGCGATCCGCGACTTCGGCGATCGCGACCGTCGCTTCGGCAGCTGACGCCGCGTCCTCCTCCCCCCCCGCGGCGGCCCTCGATGAGCGGCATCCCGCGTGAGAGAATGGTCCGGTGAGTCACCTGGAGCCGTACCTGGAGAGCTTCGACGCGGATCCCGGGTATCTGAACTGGGCGTCGTTCGGCCCGCTGTCTCCGGCGGTGCGCAGTGACGCACAGGCCGACGCCGAGCTGCTGGGGGCCGGGCGGACGTCGGGGATCGACCTGGTGTGGGGTCGTCTCGGCGAAGCACGCGCGCTGGTGGCCGAGATGCTCGGGGCGTCCGCCGACGATGTCACGCTGCAGCCGTCGACGACGCAGGGACTCATGCACGCGCTGTTCGGGCTGTCCGGCGCTGTCCTGCTCTCACCGCACGAGTTCCCCTCGATCCCCGTGGCGGCCCGCCGCGCCGCGGATGCGCTCGGTCGTCTCGAGGTCCGCGAGCTGGCCGCGGCCGTCGACACGGTCACCGCCGACGCGGTGCGCGAGGCGCTCACGGACGATGTCACCGCTGTCGCCGTGAGCCTCGTCGACTATCGCACCGGCTATCTTGCCGACCTTCCCGCCATCCGCGAGGCGATCGGCGACCGCCTGCTGATCGTCGATGCGGTCCAGGCCGTCGGCGTCGTCGACGTGGACTGGGCCGCGGCCGACGTCGTCTGCGGCAACGGGTACAAGTGGCTCCGGGCCGGCCGGGGGACCGGGTTCGCCTGGTTCTCGCCGCGGGCACGGGAGCGCATCGAACCGGTCCTCTCCGGCTACGCCGGCATGGTCGGCGAGCTGGGCGACCTCGAGGTCGGTCCGCCGCGCCCCGGCGCCGATGCCTACGCGATCTCACCCGTCGACCCCGTCAACGCGGGACGCCTCGCCGTGGCCCTCCGCGAGGTGCGGGATGCCGGCGCGGCGCAGGTCGCCGCCAGAGTGGCGGACCAGGCCGCTCGGGTCATGGCGGCGGCCGACGCCGCCGGCATCCCCGTCCTCACCGATCGCACGCGGCATGCCGGGATCGTCGCCCTCGCGCCGGAGGCCCGGCACACCGGCGCGATCGCCGCCGCGCTCATCAACAACGGGCTCACCGTCACCGTCCGAGGCGACCTCATCCGCATCGCCGCGCACGCGGGGACGCCCACCGACACCGTCCGGCGGCTGAGCGACGCCTTCGCCGAGGCCGCGGCGATCACGCCGCCGCCCGCCGTCGTCGATCTTGCTCCGCTCGACGCGATGGCGATGCCGATCGACCTCGACCCGCCGGCTCGCGCCGAGAGTTAACCTCCGCGTCGCCATCCCGCGGCGTGTCGGTTTCGGGGCGCGACGCGGCGGCCGAATACGTTCATCCCAACGGGCAAGGAGCCTGTTCGAGTCGGCCTCTCACGACTCGTGACCCCTGGTCGACTCGTGACTGCCGGGTGTGGACACCCGGGGCGGGAGTCGGTCGTGGTCACACGAGCACCTGAGCAGCAGCGTCACCTCACCCGGACCGCGGAAGCGGCCCTCGACCAGGATCTGCGCACCTACGTGCTGGATACCTCCGTCCTGCTGAGCGATCCGCGAGCGCTCTTCCGGTTCGCAGAGCATTCGCTCGTGCTGCCCGTCGTCGTCGTCACGGAGCTCGAGGGCAAGCGCCACGACCCCGAGCTCGGCTACTTCGCGCGGCAGGCGCTGCGGCACCTCGATGAACTGCGCATCGAGCACGGCCGGCTGGACTTCCCGGTCCCCGTCGGCGACGGCGGATCGCTGCGGGTGGAGCTCACCAACACCGATCCGACGGTGCTGCCGGCCGGCATGCGCCTCGGCGACAACGACACGCGCATCCTCGCCGTGGCGATGCACCTCAGTCACGAGGGCCAGTCGGTCACCGTCGTCTCGAAGGACCTGCCGATGCGGGTCAAAGCGGCCTCCCTCGGTCTGCACGCGGAGGAGTACCTCGCCGAGCAGGCGGTGGAGTCCGGGTGGACGGGCATCGCGTCGATCGACATCTCCGGCGACGAGGTCAGCGACCTCTACGACAGTGAGATCGGGGTCAGCGAGGATGTGCACGGTCTGCCGGTGAACACCGGGCTCGTCATCCACTCCGAGCGCGGGTCGGCGCTCGGTCGCGTGGTCGGTGACGGCACCTACAAGCTCGTCCGCGGCGACCGGGACGTCTTCGGGCTGCACGGCCGCTCGGCCGAGCAGCGGATCGCGATCGACCTGCTCCTCGACCCCGAGGTGGGCATCGTCTCGCTCGGCGGCCGGGCAGGCACCGGCAAGTCCGCGCTGGCGCTGTGCGCGGGCCTGCAGGCGGTGCTCGAACAGCAGCAGCAGCGGAAGATCATCGTCTTCCGGCCGCTGTACGCCGTCGGCGGCCAGGAGCTCGGCTACCTCCCCGGCGACCAGGGCGAGAAGATGGGCCCGTGGGGTCAGGCGGTCTTCGACACGCTCGGCTCGGTCGTCTCGGGGAACGTCCTCGAAGAGGTCGTCTCCCGCGGGCTGCTCGAGGTGCTGCCGCTCACGCACATCCGCGGTCGGTCGCTGCACGACGCGTTCGTGATCGTGGACGAGGCCCAGTCCCTGGAGCGGAACGTGCTCCTGACGGTCCTCAGCCGCGTCGGACAGAACTCGCGCGTCGTCCTCACCCATGATGTCGGGCAGCGCGACAACCTCCGGGTCGGCCGCTACGACGGCATCGCCTCCGTCATCGAGACGCTGAAGGGCCACGACCTCTTCGGGCACGTCACCCTGATGCGGTCGGAGCGCTCCGCGATCGCCGCGCTCGTCACGGATCTGCTGGAAGCCGGCGAGCTCAGCTGAGCCCCGGCGCGCGCGAAGCCCTCGGCACGGTCCGCCGGGGGCTTCGTGCCGGTCGGGAGGACCTCAGTCCCAGCGGTAGCCTTCGCCGCGGACGGTGGCGATGTGGTCCGAGCCGAGCTTGGAACGCAGGTACCGCACGTAGACGTCGACGACGTTCGAGCCGGGATCGAACTCCAGCCCCCAGATGCGGCTCAGCAGGACCTCGCGGGTGAGGACCTCGCCCGGGTGGCGCAGGAACTGCTCGGCGAGTGCGAACTCGCGGGCCGACAGGTCCACGTCCCGGCCGTTGACGCTCGCGCGGCGGGCCAGGATGTCGAGCGTGACCGGTCCGCGGGTGAGGACGACGGGCGCGCCGGCGAGGCTGTCGCGCAGGCGCGAGCGGATGCGGGCCATGAGCTCGGCGACCGCGAAGGGCTTCGGCACGTAGTCGCTCGCCCCGGCGTCCAGGCCTTCGATGGTGTCGCTCGTGCCGCTGCGCGCGGTCAGCATGATGACGGGCGTGGTGACGCCCTCGGCGCGCAGATGGCGGAGCACGTCGAAGCCGTCCATGGTGGGGAGCCCGACGTCGAGGATGATGAGGTCGATGTCACCCGCCAGCGCGATCTCGAGGGCGTCCGGCCCATCATCGGCGCCGACGGCGTCGAAGCCCTCCGCTCGGAGGGCGCGGGACACGAGCGACACGATGTGTGGCTCGTCGTCGACGATCAGGATGCGGGTCATTCGGTGGCCTCTCGCTGAAGGAGGACATCGCCGGCACGCACGGGCGACGGCAGTGCGCCTCGCGTGCCGACCGGGATCTCAAGGGTGAACGTAGCACCGCCGCCGGGGGTGTCCGCGACGGAGCAGTGACCGCCGTGCGCCTTCGCGATCGCGTCGACGATCGCAAGGCCCAGTCCGGAGCCGCCGACGGAGCGCTTTCCGGCGCCGCGGTCGAAGCGGCGGAAGATGCGGTGTCGCATCGAATGGGGGATGCCGGGGCCGTGGTCGCGCACCCACAGCTGCGCGCCCGCGGCGTTGAGCGCGCTGCCCACCTGGATGGACGTGCCGGCGGGGGAGTACTTGGCGGCGTTGTCGGCGAGCTGCAGCCATGCCTGCAGCAGCCGGTCGCCGTCGGCGCGGATGACGGCCTCGGCCACCTGCTCCACCTGCCAGTCATGGTCGCCGATGACGCCGACCATCTCTCCCACCCGCAGGGTCAGCGCCGCCACATCCACGTCGCCGTAGGAGAGCTGCCCGGCCTCGACGGCGGCCAGCACGTCGATGTCGCCGATGAGCCGCGTCATCCGATCGAGCTCCGCGATCCCGAGGTCGCGGATCGCGGCGACGTCATCGGGATCCCGGGCATCCATGACCTCGAGGTGGCCCCGCACGATCGCGATCGGCGTCCGCAGCTCGTGCCGGACGTCGTCGAGCAGCCGACGCTGCACCCCGAAAGCCGTGTCGGCGGCGTCGCGGGCGTCGCCCGCGGCCGGCTCCGTGCGCCGTTCCAGCAGCGCCCAGCCCATGACCCCGATGCTCACGACGGCCGCGACCGAGCCGACGAGCCAGGCGAGGGCTGTCCAGCCGGCGGCCGCCGGGGCCGCCAGCAGGACGACGACGATCATCGCGGCGCCCACGGCGACGAAGCCGGCGGCCGAGACGACGAGCAGGATGCCGAGGCCCGGCGTGCTCCGACGTGGGCGGCCCGCGGTGGTGTTCACCGTCTGATTATCAACCCGGGTGGGTCATCGACAGCAGGTCGAGCTTCTCGTCCAGCTGCGCCTCGGTCAGCTCGCCGCGCTCGACGTAGCCGAGGTCGATGACGGCGTCGCGGACGGTGATCCCCGCCGCCACCGCATGCTTCGCGATCTTCGCGGCGGCCTCGTACCCGATGAGCTTGTTGAGCGGCGTGACGATGGACGGCGACATGCCGGCGTACGAAGCGGCGCGCTCGACGTTCGCCTCGAGGCCGTCGATGGTCTTGTCGGCCAGGACGCGCATCGTGTTCGACAGCAGCCGGATGGACTCGAGCAGAGCCGTCCCCATCACGGGGATCGCGACGTTGAGCTCGAAGGAGCCGGACGCACCGGCCCAGGCGACAGTCGCATCGTTGCCGATCACGCGCGCCGCGACCATGAGCGTCGCTTCGGGGACGACCGGGTTGACCTTGCCGGGCATGATCGACGAGCCCGGCTGCAGGTCGGGGATGTGGATCTCGCCGAGGCCCGTGTTCGGGCCGGAGCCCATCCAGCGGATGTCGTTGTTGATCTTCGTGAGCGACACCGCGATCGTGCGGAGCGCGCCGGATGCCTCGACGAGGCCGTCGCGGTTGGCCTGAGCCTCGAAGTGGTCCTTCGCCTCGGTGATGGGCAGCTCGGTCTCGGCGGCGAGCAGCTCGATGACCTTCTGCGGGAAGCCGAGCGGCGTGTTGATGCCGGTGCCGACGGCGGTGCCGCCGAGGGGGACTTCGCCGACGCGAGGGAGGACGGACTGCACGCGCTCGATGCCGAGCCGCATCTGACGCGCGTAGCCGCCGAACTCCTGGCCGAGGGTGACCGGCGTGGCATCCATCAGGTGGGTGCGGCCGCTCTTGACGACGCTCCGCCACGCCTCGGCCTTCGCCTCGAGGGCGACCGCGAGATGGTCGAGTGCGGGGATCAGGTCGTCGATGAGTCCCTGGGTCACCGCGATGTGGACCGAGGTCGGGAAGACATCGTTCGAGGACTGCGACGCGTTGACGTGGTCGTTGGGGTGCACGGTCGAGCCCAGCCGGCCCGACGCGAGGGTCGCGAGGACCTCGTTCATGTTCATGTTGGACGAGGTGCCCGACCCGGTCTGGTACGTGTCGACCGGGAAGTGCGCGTCGTGCGCGCCGGAGGCGACCTCGTCGGCGGCCCAGGCGATCGCGTCGGCGATGCCGGCGTCGAGCGTGCCGAGCTCCTTGTTCGCCAGTGCGGCCGCCTTCTTGATGCGCGCGAGGGCGGCGATCTGGGACGACTCCAGTCCGGTCCCGGAGATCGGGAAGTTCTCGACGGCGCGCTGCGTCTGAGCGGCGTACAGCGCATCCTTGGGGACGCGCACCTCGCCCATCGTGTCGTGCTCGATCCGGTACTCGATCGGTTCAGCCATGTCGGGTCACGTCCTCGTTTCCTGTGGGGGTGGTGCGGCGGGCTCCGGGGCGGGGCGGCGCGCGGGGAAGGTCAGTTCGCGCGGTCCGCGTCGCCGACGACGACGTCGGGGACGGCGGTGCCGTCGGCGAGGCGGTAGTTCGCACCCACGATCGCCAGCCGGCCCTCGGCGATGGCCTCGGTGATGAGCTCGGAGGAGTGGAGCAGCTCGGCGACGGTGTCGCGCAGGTGCTCGCGCCCGACCTCCTCGGCGTCCACCGTGTCGGCCGTCGTTCCCTCGTGGGCGTGGAGGACGCGTCGGACCGCCGGCACGATCGGGGCGACCTGGCGCCAGATGCGCGGGGGGAGCGCGGGGGCGTCGACCGCGGTCGAGTCGATGGCCGCGCGGACGGCACCGCATTCGTCGTGGCCGAGCACGACGATCAGCGGCACATTCAGCACCGCGACGGCGTATTCGAGGCTGCCGACGACGGAGTCGGAGATGACCTGTCCGGCGTTGCGGACGACGAACAGGTCGCCGAGGCCCTCGTCGAAGATGATCTCGGCCGCCAGACGCGAGTCCGAGCAGCCGAAGAGCGCGGCGACCGGCCGCTGGACGTGAGCGAGCTCCGAGCGGCGGTCGGCGTCCTGGCGCGGGTGGCGCGGTTCGCCCGCGACGAAGCGTCGGTTGCCGTCGAGCATCTCCGCCCAGACGTCGGCGGGGGATGCGTTCTCGACGGCGCGTGTCTCGGTGCTCAACCCAGGTCCTCTCGCAGGTCGCGGATCTGATCGCCGAGGCCCGTGGCCGCCCGTTCGGCGATCTCGGCCGTGGCCGATCCGTAGATCGTGATGGTGTCGGTGCCGGCATCCGTCGCGAGCGCGTACGAGACGTTGTCGACGGGGGATGCCAGGTCGTACACGTCCCACTGGATGCCGTCGACGGTGACGGTGCCGGTCGGCGCGTAGCCGCCGAGGAGCGTCGACACCCAGTTGTCGGGCGCGTCGAACGCCTGCGAGACGCGGACGAATCCGGACGGGGGCCCGTAGACCACGCGCCACTCGCCGCCCTCGATGCGGGCGGAGTTGGTGCGCCAGTCCGACGGCGCATCCGGGACGATGACGTCGTGACCGACCGCCTCGGCGGCGCGGTCGGCGGCGGCCTGCACATCGACCGGGGCCGGTTCGGCCGGCGTTCCGCGCGGCACGCCCAGGATGACGACGGCGACGATGGCCACGCAGACCAGGAGCGCGGCGATGAGGTTCCGGAAGGTCTGGCTCGAGCGGTACCGCTGCGAGGACGCCGCCTTTCGTGCGGCGGTCTCCTCCGGGGTCTCCGGGCGACCCAGCTCGGCGACGACGCGCTGACCCGCCATCAGGATCCGGCCCCCTCTGCGGGCCGGGCTTCCTCGAGGCGCCGCTTCGCCCCCAGCAGCCATTCCTCGCAGCGCGCCGCGAGGGCTTCGCCGCGGGTCCACAGGGTCAGCGACTGCTCGAGGGTCGGTGCCCCCTGCTCGAGCTGCGCGACCACCTGGACGAGCTCGTCGCGGGCCTGCTCGAAGGTCAGGCTCGACACATCGCCGGCGTCGCTGGTCATGTCCTCCATCCTAAGTCGGCGGCAGGGCGTCCGAAGCCCCCTCGGACTCCGCCAGCTCGCCCTCCGACCGGGCGGCGAACGATCCGCGTGCGACGGTCACCACGACGGCCGCACCGGCAGGAGCCTGGTCCGCGTCGCGGACGATGACGCCGTCGCCGAGGTGCGCGATCGCGTAGCCGCGGTCGAGCGTGGCGCCGGGCGACAGGGCCCGCAGGGATGCCCGGAGCTCGGCGGTCGTGCGTGCGGCGGCATCCCACCTCCGCCGAACGATGTCGCGGCCGCGGCTCGTGAGCGAGTCGAGCTCGACCGTGCGGCCGAGGAGCATCGACTGCGGCTCGCGCAGCACCGGGCGCGAGCGCAGCTGCTGGAGGTTCGCGATGTCGTGCGAGATCCGCTGGGTGAGCCGGGTCCGGGCGCGGCTGCGCAGCTGCTGCACGAGGGCTCGCTGCTCGGAGACGTCCGGTACGACCCGCTTCGCGGCATCCGTCGGCGTCGACGCGCGCAGGTCGGCGACGTCGTCGAGCAGCGGATGATCGTTCTCGTGGCCGATCGCGGAGACGACCGGCGTGGATGCCGCGGCGACCGCCCGCACGAGGCGCTCGTCGCTGAAGCCGAGGAGCGTCTGCGGGTCGCCGCCGCCCCGAGCGATGACGATGACGTCCACGTCGGGGTCGGCGTCGAGGACTCTCAGCGCGGCGATCGTCTCGGGAACGCAGCGGTCGCCCTGCACCGCCGCGTGGATCGTCCGGAACCGCACGTGCGGCCAGCGGAGTTCGGCGTTCCGGTGCACGTCCTTCTCGGCGTCGCTCCGTTCGCCGGTGATGAGGCCGATGACGTGGGGGAGGAAGGGGATCGGCTTCTTGCGGGACGGGTCGAAGAGGCCCTCGGCGCGGAGCTGGGACCGCAGCCGCTCCAGCCGCTCCAGCTGGTCGCCGAGGCCGGTGTGCCGCATCGACGACACCGTGAAGCTGAAGTCGCCGGTCTTGACGAAGTAGTCCGCTTTGACGCAGGCCACGACGCGGTCGCCGACCTTCAGATCGTCGGGCGTCCGCTGCAGCGTGGAGGACCACATCCGGAACGACAGCATGCCTTCTCCGCCGGCATCCTTCAGCCGGCCGAACACATGGCCGCCGCGGACGTTCCATGCGGTGATCTCGGCTTCGACCCACACCGCACCCCACTTCTGCACGAAGTCGCGGATCGTCTCGTTGAGCCGGGACACCGACGTCGGCGTGTCGGGGGAGGAGTCGCGCGGATGCACGGCATCCGGCGGCGGTGTCGCGCCGGCGGCGGTCTGGAACGTCGTCACGGACACCCATCCTTGCGCACACGCCCCTTACCCAGGCAGGTGTTCGTAGAATCGGGGGGTGACCTCTACTGCCGTCTCCCTGCCGATGCCCCGGATCCCGGGAGCCCGCGGGCGGCTCGTCGACCGTCCGGTCGCGGGATCCAAGCGCGTCATCCTGGCCGCTCCCCGCGGCTATTGCGCGGGCGTGGACCGCGCCGTGATCGCCGTCGAGAAGGCGCTCGAGCGGTACGGCGCGCCCGTGTACGTCCGCAAGCAGATCGTCCACAACATCCACGTCGTCACCGAGCTCGAGGCGCAGGGCGCCATCTTCGTCGAGGAGGTCGACGAGGTGCCCCCGGGCTCGCACGTCGTCTTCAGCGCGCACGGCGTCTCGCCGGCGGTCGTGGGTGCGGCCGCTGAGCGCGGGCTCCAGGCCATCGACGCCACCTGCCCGCTCGTCACCAAGGTCCACCGTGAGGCGGTCCGGTTCGCGCGGGACGACTTCGAGATCCTGCTGATCGGCCACGACGGTCACGAGGAGGTCGAGGGCACCGCGGGCGAGGCCCCCGAGCACGTCACCGTCGTCAACTCGCCGGACGAGGCCGACACGGTGGTGGTCAAGGATCCCGACAAGGTCGTGTGGCTGTCGCAGACGACGCTGTCGGTCGACGAGACGATGGACACGGTCCGTCGCCTGCGCGAGCGGTTCCCGAACCTGCAGGACCCGCCCTCGGATGACATCTGCTACGCCACCCAGAACCGCCAGGTCGCGATCAAGAAGGTCGCGACGGATGCCGACCTCGTCATCGTGGTCGGTTCGGCGAACTCCTCGAACAGCGTCCGGCTCGTCGAGGTCGCGCTGGAGTACGGGGCCAAGGCCGCCTATCGGGTGGACTACGCCTCCGAGATCCAGCAGGAATGGCTCGACGGTGTCGAGACCGTGGGCGTCACGTCGGGAGCCTCGGTGCCGGAGGTTCTCGTCCAAGAGGTCCTCGCCGACCTCGCCGGCGCGGGCTACGCGGATGTCGCCGAGGTCAAGACGGCCGAGGAGGACCTCATGTTCTCCCTTCCGAAGGAGCTGCGCCAGGACATCGCCGGCCGCCGCGATGAGCGTGCGCTCGGAGGCCGGAACCGCTCGTGAGCGATCCGCGGCCCCAGCCGCAGTACGGCGAGTACGCGACCCCGGAGCAGCAGCGGGCGGCGATGGGCCTGCCTGTCGCCGAGCCGGTCGCGGCGCCGGCGGTCGACCATCCGAAGCCTCCGACCGCACCGGCCACCACGGTCGGTCCCCAGCCGACGCGGCTCGCGGACCGGGTGCTCACCGCGGTCCTGCTCGCCTACGGACTGGTGACCGTCGTGAGCGCGATCCCTCAGCTCGTCGACTTCACCGCCTTCGCCGAGACGTGGATGGACGTCGCCGGCGTCGACGGCAGGTTCACCAACACCGCTCAGGGCGCCCTCTGGGGCGGGATCAGCGCGGCGATCTTCATCGTCGGCTGGCTGCTGACCGCCGGGCTGTCGTGGTGGTCGCTGGCGCGACGGCGCGTGACGTGGTGGATCCCGCTCGTCGGCGCCATCGTGACGTTCGTCATCGTGAGTCTGTGCCTGGTCGTCCCGATCGTGGGCGATCCCGCGGTGGCGCGCCACTTCGCCACCGGCGGCTGAGCCCCCCGACGCCGATCTGCGCGGCGCTCCCCGATCCTGGTACGGTGACGCCTGCGCGATGCCCTCTCGCGCGTTGAGTCCTTCAGGAGGCACCTCCGTGTCGCGCAGCCCGCTTCGTCGTGTCAGCTGGTCCACCGGTATCGCGGGTCTGGCGCTGGTCGTCGCCCTCGCCGCCGTGACCCCGGCGGTCGCCGCATCGTCCTCGACCCCCACGCCGCGGGCGTCGACCTCACCGGCCGCCACGCCGTCGGCGAGTCCGTCGCCGACCGCGACGCCGACGGTCAGCCCGACGCCGACGCCGCCGCCCCTGAAGAGCTTCACGACAGCCCCGAAGCCCGCGCTCACCGGAACGCCGACGATGGGGCAGACCCTGCGCGTCAAGGCGGGGACATGGAAGCCCACCGCGACCGTCCGCTACCAGTGGCGGGTCAACGGCGCCGCGGTGTCCGGCGCCACCGGGACCAGCTGGCGGCTGCCCGCGAGCGCCGTCGGCAAGAAGGTCACGGTGTCGGTCACGGGCAAGCGGACCGGGTACAAGACCAAGACGGTGACGTCTGCCGCCACGGCCGCGGTGTCCGCCGCCACGTTCACCCGGTCGACCCTGACCCTGAAGGGAGAGCGGTCGGTCGGGAAGACCCTGACGGCGGTGCCCGGGTCGTGGGGACCGCAGCCGCTGAAGATCACCTACCAGTGGCTGCGTGACGGCGCAGCGATCCCCGGCGCGACCGCGCGGACCTACGTGCCGGTCGCCGCCGATGACAAGCGGATGCTGTCGGTGCGGATGTGGGCGAAGAAGTCGGGCTTCACCACCGCCAGGAAGACCTCCGCCGAGGTCCGCATCGCGCGCGCCTTCACGACGAGGCCAGTGCCGACGATCACGGGCACGGTCGCCGTCGGCAAGACGCTCACGGCGACGTCGACGGCGTGGAAGCCCGCCGCCTCCGCCCTCACCTACCGGTGGTACCGGGGGAGCGCCCCGATCTCGGGCGCGACTCGGTCCACGTACAAGCTGGTCGCCGCCGATGGCGGCAAGGCGATATCCGTCCGCATCAGGGCATCCCGGTCGGGGTACACGCCGGTCACCCGCGCGAGCGCCACGGTCTCGGTGCCGCGGGTCCTGACGGCGCCCGCCACCGTGACGGCAAAGGGCACCCGCACCGTGGGATCGGTGCTGACGGCGGAACCGGGGGCCTGGGGACCGTCGCCGGTCACACTCGAGTACCGCTGGCTGCGCGACGGCCGGTCGATCCCGAACGCCACGGGCAAGAAGTACACCCTCACGGATGCCGACGGCGCGACGTCCGTGTCGGTGCGCGTGACCGCTCGCAAGACGGGATACACGACACAGCACCGCACGAGCGTCCCCGCCGAGGTGAAGTGGGCGTTCACGTCCGCGCCGACACCGAAGATCTCGGGTTCGGCGCGCGCGGGCTCCACCCTCACGGCGACCGTCGGCACGTGGAAGCCGGCACCCGCGGCCGTGAAGGTCCGGTGGCGGGTCGACGGCGCAGCCGTCGCGGGCGCGACGGGAACCACCTGGACCGTCCCGGCCTGGGCGGCGGGGCGCGCGGTCACGGTGTCGGTGACCGCCACGCGGGCCGATTTCCAGACGGTCGTCAAGACCAGTTCGGCCAAGACCGTGTCGCGGCTGCTCGGTGCGACGATCGAGCCGGGGACGTCCATGCGGGCCGGTGTCGCGGTCGACTCGCCGAGCGGCGAGTACCGGTTCGGGCTGCTCGGCGACGGCAACGTGGCGCTCAGCGACGGCACGACGCCGCTGCGCACGGCGCGCACGACGGGAACACTCGACGGCATGCTGCACTTCACCGGCGAGGGCGAGCTCCAGCTCCGGGACGGGGACGACGAGCTCGTCTGGAGCAGTCGGACGGCAGGCCGTGGCGTCGTCGCGCTGACGCTCGGCGACGACGGCGCGCTCCGGCTGCTGAACGAGGAGGGCACCTCGCTGTGGACCAGTGCGAGCCTGCGTGCCTTCACCGACACCACGGCCGCAACAGGATCAACGCCGGGCCGGTACGGCTGGGCGTACCCGATCCGTCCGTCTGCGAAGTTCACGACGTACACCGGGCACAGCGGCGATGACATCGCGGCGAAGTCGGGCACCCCGATCTACGCGATGCGGGGCGGTTCGGTGACCGTGCGCGAGCCGTGGATCACCTCGGGCTGCCCGTCGTGGGCGCCCAACCGGACGCGCCAGAAGGAGGTCGTCATCACGTCGAAGATCGACGGGTCGACCATCGTCCAGGTGTACGCCCACCTAAGCACCTTCTCCGTGAAGTCGGGACAGACGGTGAAGGCCGGGCAGAAGATCGGCGAGGTCGGCTCCACCGGATGCTCGACCGGACCCCACCTCCACACCGCCTTCACCGTCGACGGCGTCCGGTACGCCCTGTACCCGCGCGACGTGCTCGGCGTGAGCTCCTACTGAGACGCTCCCGCACACGAAGAACCCCCGGCCACGCGGCCGGGGGTTCTTCGCATGACGGGTGCGGTCAGACGCCGAGCGACTTCCCGGCCGATCCGAGCTGCTGCGTCGCCGCGACGACCCGCTGGGCCATCGCCGATTCGGCGACCTTGCCCCAGGCACGCGGGTCGTACTGCTTCTTGTTGCCGACCTCGCCGTCGAGCTTCAGGACGCCTTCGTAGTTGGCGAACATGAACCCCGCGACCGAGCGGGTGAACGCGTACTGCGTGTCGGTGTCGATGTTCATCTTGACGACGCCGTTGGCGACGGCCGTGGCGATCTCGTCGCCGGTCGAGCCGCTGCCGCCGTGGAAGACGAGGTCGAGCGGCTTCGGGCCGGTGCCGAAGTGAGCGGCGATGCCCTCCTGGATCTCGCCGAGCAGTTCGGGGCGGAGCTTCACACCGCCCGGCTTGTACACGCCGTGGACGTTTCCGAACGTGAGGGCCGAGATGTAGCGGCCGTTCTCGCCGAGCCCGAGCGCCTTGACGGCCTTCGTCACGTCGGCGACCGTCGTGTAGAGGGCATCGTTCGAGCCTTCGTGCTGGACGCCGTCCTCCTCGCCGCCGACGACACCGACCTCGATCTCCAGGATCGCGTTGATGTTCTTCATGCGGGGGAGCAGGTCCTTCGCGATCTCAATGTTCTCGTCGAGGGGGACCGCGGAGCCGTCCCACATGTGGGACTGGAAGATCGGGTTCCGGCCGGCCTTGACCTCTTCCTCGGATGCCTCGATGAGGGGCAGCACGAAGCCCGGCAGGGCGTCCTTCGGGCAGTGGTCGGTGTGCAGCGCCACCGTGATGGGGTAGTTCTTCGCGACCTCGGTGACGTACTTCGCGAAGGCGAGGGCGCCGGTGGCGCGCCCCTTGACGGTGTGGCCGGCGAAGTAGTCGGCACCGCCGGTGGTGACCTGCAGGATGCCGTCGGATCCGGCCTCCGTGAGGCCCTGCAGGACGGCGTTGATCGTCTGCGAGCTCGAGACGTTGATGGCGGGGTAGGCGAAGCCGCCTGCCTTCGCGCGGTCCAGCATGTCGGCGTACTGGTCAGGGGTGGCGACGGGCATGTCAGCTCCTCGGGGAAGTCCGGTGATTCGGTGCAACTCTATCGAAGCGGCGTCGTCACGTCCGGCGCCGAGCCGTCTCCGCCGGGGTCCGCTGTCTTCGCTCCTGGCAAGAATCCCGATTCCTTCGTCCGGATCGTCCGCGGATCACCGATACGGCGATCCGCGGAGACCTAGGCTGTGCCCCATGGTGAGCCTTACTGCCGACATGAGCCCTCTGCATCCCGATCGCAACCTCGCCCTCGAACTGGTGCGGGCCACCGAGGCGGCCGCGATCCGTTCGGTGCCCTTCATCGGTCGCGGCAAGAAGGAGCTGGCCGACGGGGCGGCCGTCGACGCGATGCGCGCCTTCCTCACCACCGTGAACTTCGACGGCGTGATCGTCATCGGCGAGGGGGAGAAGGACAACGCCCCCATGCTGTTCAACGGCGAGAGGGTCGGGACGGGCCGCGGCCCTCAGTGCGACATCGCCGTCGACCCGATCGACGGCACCACGCTGACCGCGGAGGGGCGGAACAACGCCCTCTCCGTGATCGCCGTCGCCGACCGCGGCGCCATGCTCGACGCGTCGTCCGTGTTCTACATGGACAAGATCGTCACCGGGCCCGCCGGCGTCGGTGTCGTCGACATCCGCCTGCCCATCGCGGAGAACATCCGCCGCCTCGCGAAGGCGCTCGACAAGCCGGTCGACGAGCTCGTCGTGTCGGTGCTCAACCGACCCCGGCACGCGCGGCTCATCGACGAGATCCGGGAGGCCGGTGCCGGCACGCGCCTGATGAGCGACGGCGACGTCGCGGGCGGGATCAACGCGGCCCGCCACAACGCGCGGACCGACATGTGCGTGGGCATCGGCGGCAGCCCCGAGGGCATCGTCACCGCGTGCGCGATCAAGGCGCTCGGCGGCCACATCCAGGGACGCCTGTGGCCCCGCGACGACGACGAGAAGCAGCGCGGCATCGACGCCGGGCTCACGCTCGACGACGACCACGTCTACGAGGCCGACGACATGGTGCGCGGGAACAACACGATCTTCGTGGGCACGGGGGTCACCAACGGCGAGCTCGTGAGCGGCGTGCGACGCGAGGGCGACTACGTCTACACCGAGAGCGTGGTCCTGCGCGGTGCGTCGGGCACGCTGCGCCGGATTTCGTCGGAGCATCTCACATCGAAGTGGCTCTGACAAGGAAACCGCGCCTGCGCGTCGTCTCAGCGTTCGCGTGAAGTGCTCTGGCACAATGTTCGTGGTGTCAGCGTTACTCCGGCACTCGTCGACGCGCATCAGGAGTGTTCATGTCCGCAGCATCCAGCGATCCCCGCACGGGTCAGCTCTCGCTCACCGGCCAGATCCCGGTGACCCGCACCGGGCAGATCCCCGTGACCGGTCAGATCGCCGTCGTGCCGCCTCGCCCCACCACCGCGCAGATCGCGATCGCGAACGACCCGGCTCGTCGGCCCGACGTGCTGCTGCGTCGCCGGATGCCTCCGGGGCACCAGATCAGCGCGTGGTGGATGATCGGCGCCTTCGTCGGAGTCTCGGCGGCCACGATCGCGCTCATGAACTTCTTCCCGGCCTGACTTCCTCCTCTCGCGCCAGGCGGTCGCGGACCTCGCCGAGATCCGCCGCCAGCGAGCCATCCGTCTCGACGCCGATCAGCTCGGGCGCGGTGAGTCGCCGGGGGCTCGTCTCGATGGCCGGGGGCGCGGCGACCGTCTCGAGCTTCGTCTCGTCGATACCCGGGAAGCGGCGTGCGCTGACGAGCACGCGGGTCTCGAGCGACCCGGCGAACCGGTTGTAGCTGTCGACGGTGCGCTCGATCGCGCGACGCAGGTCGTCGGCGTGACCGGCGAGCGAGCCGAGGCGGTGGTAGAGCTCGTTCCCGAGGTCGAACAGCTTGCGGGCCTCGTCCGAGACGTCCTGCTGCGTCCATGTGTAGGCGACGGTCTTCAGGACCGCCCAGAGGTTCACGGGCGAGGCGAGGGCGACACGTCGCCCGAACGCGTACTCGAGCAGCGACGGGTCCTCCTCGAGCGCGGCCGCCAGCAGCGACTCGCTCGGGATGAAGCACACGACGAACTCGGGGCTCGCGGCGAGGCCCGTCCAGTACCGCTTCTTCGCGAGCGCGTCGATGTGCGCCCGCACCGCCTTGACGTGCTTGGCCAGCAGCCGCTTGCGCCGGGCGCCCTCTTCGCCCTGCGCGGTGACGGGGATCTGCGCTGCTTCGAGATAGGCGTCGAGCGGCACCTTCGCGTCGACCGCGAGAGCCTTGTCGCCCGGCAGGCGGACGACCATGTCGGGGCGGCCCGCTCCGGCATCCGACACCAGGGACGCCTGCGTGTCGAAGTCGACGTAGCGGGTGAGTCCGGCGGACTCGATGATGCGGCGCAGCTGCGTCTCGCCCCAGACGCCGCGCGCGCTGCTGGAACGGAGCGCGCCGGCGAGGGACTCCGTCGTGGCGCGCAGCGCCTCGTCCGCCTCGTGCGCGTGCCGCAGCTGCTCGGCGAGCGACCCGTACTGCTCCTGCCGGTCGCGTTCGAGGTGCTCCACCTTCTGCTGCATCGAGGTGAGTGATTCCTGCACGGGCGCCAGCGCGCGCAGGAGCAGCTGCTCACGTCGCTCGCGTTCCTCGCGGGCCGCCTGCTCGGCGCGCGCCTGCACCGACAGCTCCCTCTGCAGGGTGCGCTGCTGTTCGAGCTGCGTGGTGAGGGCGTCGCGGCTCGCCTCGGCCGCCGCGAGGCGGGCGGCCAGCTGCTCCCGGCGGGACGCGCTGCGCGCGGTCGCGGCGAACCAGCCCGCGAGCGCGCCGGCGAGGAGGCAGGCGAGAACGAGCGCGGTCAGAGTGGCGGCATCCATGGGGATCATCGTGCCGTGCGCCACCGACATCCCCTCGCGGCGCGCGGGACGGCATGCCGGCGCGAGGCGCGCCACTCAGAACGCGGCGAGCTCCGCGACCTGCTCGGCCACCGGGATCTGCGAGATGCGCACACCGAGGAGCATGGCCAGCTTGACCACGTCCGAGGCGCCCGCCCGCCGTGCTGAGTCGATGATGATCTGGGCGCATGCGAGCGCGTCGGCCGTCGCGTCGTGGTGGGCGAAGTCGAGGTGCCCGGCGGCGGCGGCGGCCATCGGCAGCCGGTAGGACGGCAGGTCGTAGCTCTTGCGGGCCACCTGCACGCTGCACAGGTAGCGAGCCGGCGGGGCGGTCAGTGCCGTCGCCTCGCAGGCGCTGCGCAGGACGCGCATGTCGAAGCCGGCGTTGTGGGCGACCAGGACGTCGTCGCCTGCGAACGCGGTGAGACGGGGGAACTGGTCGGCCCAGGAGTCGGCGGCGACGACCTGCTCGGGACGGATGCCGTGGATCCCGACGTTGACCTCGAAGAACCGGTCGTGTCCGGCGGGCGGGCGGATCAGCCAGCCCTCCGACGCGACGACGCGCCCGTCGCGGACCCGGGCGAGTCCCACCGAGCACGCGGATGCGCTGGAGGAGTTCGCCGTCTCGAAGTCGATCGCGGTGAAATCCAGAGGCACGACCCCAGGGTCGCTCCGGTGACGCGACAGGCAGGGGAGGCGCGCCGTAGGGTCGGGGGATGAGCGATCGCTCCGACATGTCCGTCTCCTTCGGCCGAGCGGCGGGCGCGTACCAGCGCGGCCGCCCCGACTATCCGGCGGATGCCGTCGCGTGGCTGCTGGCACCGATCCGGCCCGCCGTCGGCGCACCGCGCGTCGCGGACGTCGGCGCCGGAACCGGCAAGCTGACGGCGGCCCTCCGCCGGGCGGGCGCCGACGTCGTCGCGGTCGACCCGGATCCCGGGATGCTGGCGGCGCTGCACGACGTGCTGCCGGATGTCCCCACGCACGTCGGCACGGCGGAGCGATTGCCGCTGCCCGATGCCGCCATGGACGCGGTCGTCCTCGGTCAGGCCTGGCACTGGGTGGATCCGGCGACGGGCTCGGCCGAGATCGGACGCGTGGTCCGGCCCGGCGGCGTCCTCGGCCTGATCTGGAACATCCGCGACGAATCGGAGGCGCACGTTGCGGCGATGACCGCCGTCATCCATGCGAGCAATGCCGAGGCGCTGCTGTCATCGGACGGCCCCGTCGTCGCCGAGCCGTTCGGGGAGCTGGAGCACCGGTCGTGGACGTGGTCGCGGCGAGCGACGCGGGCGATGCTCCTCGACATGGTCCATTCGCGGAGTGCCTACATCACGGCCGGCGCGACCGAGCGGCAGCGTGTCGACCGCGGCATGGCGGACGTGCTCGACGGGATGGGCGCGATCGGCGCGGCTACGGTCGACGTGCCGTATGCGACGCACGCGTTCCGGGCGGTGCGCGCGGGGGAGTGACGGGGTCGGGCGCTCATCCGGCGCAACGTAGACTCGTTGCCCGTGGCTCTTACCATCGGAATCGTCGGCCTTCCCAACGTCGGAAAGTCGACCCTCTTCAACGCGCTGACCAAGAACGACGTGCTCGCGGCGAACTATCCGTTCGCGACGATCGAGCCGAACGTCGGTGTCGTGAGCCTGCCCGACCCGCGGCTCGGCAAGCTCGCGGAGATCTTCTCGAGTGAGCGCATCCTCCCGGCGACGGTGTCGTTCGTCGACATCGCGGGCATCGTGCGCGGCGCGAGCGAGGGCGAGGGCCTCGGCAACAAGTTCCTCGCCAACATCCGCGAGGCGGACGCCATCGCGCAGGTCGTCCGTGGCTTCTCGGACGATGACGTCGTCCACGTCGAGGGTGCGGTGAACCCGCAGAACGACATGGAGACCATCAACGCCGAGCTGCAGCTCGCCGACCTCGAGACGCTCGAGAAGGCGATCACGCGGTACGAGAAGGAGGTCCGCGGCAAGAAGCTGGACCCCGCGGTCCTCGACGCGGCGAAGGCGGCGCAGGACGCGCTGCAGCGCGGCGAGCTGCTGTCGGGGTCGGGCATCGATCTGACGCCGATCAGGGAGCTCGGGCTGCTGAGCGCGAAGCCGTTCATCTTCGTCTTCAACGTCGACGAGGCGGTCCTGACGGATGCCGACCGCAAGGCGGAGCTGGCGGCGCTCGTCGCGCCGGCGCAGGCGGTCTTCCTCGACGCGAAGATCGAGTCGGAGCTCGTCGATCTCGACCCCGAGGACGCCGCCGAGCTCCTGGCATCCACCGGTCAGGACGAGTCGGGGCTCGACCAGCTCGCCCGGATCGGCTTCGACACGCTCGGCCTGCAGACCTACCTGACCGCGGGCCCGAAGGAAGCGCGCGCGTGGACGATCGGCAAGGGCTGGAAGGCGCCGCAGGCGGCCGGTGTGATCCACACCGACTTCGAAAAGGGCTTCATCAAGGCCGAGGTGATCTCGTTCGACGACCTCGTCGCGACCGGGTCGGTCGTCGAGGCCCGCGCGAAGGGCAAGGCCCGCCTCGAGGGCAAGGACTACGTCATGCAGGACGGCGACGTGGTGGAGTTCCGCTTCAACAACTGATCGCGGCGACGGCGCGGAACCCGGATCAGGCGCTCGTCGCCCGGCCGCGAGCGGTGTCAGCGCGCCGTCGCCTGCGCCGCGACGGACGACCGCGCGCCGCGGGGCTGCAGGCCCACCGCGATGAGGTGGACCGCGAACCAGATCTCGAATGCGAAAACGGGCACGGCGCAGAGGCCCGCGATCGTGCCGCCCTGCGGGATCACGTCGAACAGCTGTGCCGAGTTGCTCGCCAGGACCAGCGCGCCGCCGACGATCCCGAGCACGGCCAGTGCGCGCGGGACGACGTGGCTGCCGAGCAGCAACCACCCCAGGATGACCGTGTTCACGCTGATCACCAGGCCCTGCCCGACGAGGAATGCGGCGGTGTGGAGGGCGGTGAGGGTCTCCGCCATCGGTGCGGGCGTGGTCGCCCAGAGCAGCGCGAGCATCGGCAGGGCGCCCGCGGCGATGACGGCGGCTTCCAACGCGCGCAGCCCCGCGAAGGCTGCGGCGCGCGCAGGGCCGACGGGGCGCAGCAGCAGCCAGACCAGGATGCCGGTGCCGAGGCACCCCCCGGCGAGGACCAGTTCGAGGGCGACGCCCGCGGCGAGCTCGCCCGCCGCGTACGCCGCAACCGCCGTGATGGACGTGACGTGCGTGAGCAGATACAGGATGCCGACGGTGCGGGCATACGTGTGCGGAGGGCGTGTCATGGCGGTCCTTGCGACGGTGGTATACGCCGTACACCGACGCGCTCCGATCGTAGGTCTACGCTGTAGACGTGTCAAGTTCCGCGCCTCGTCGCCCGCTCGATCGTGAGCGGGTGCTGACGGCGGCCGCCGCGCTGGCGGACGAGGTCGGCCTCGAGGCCACCAGCATGCGGCGCGTGGCGGATGCGCTCGGGGTGACGGCGATGGCGCTCTACAAGCACGTTGCGAACCGCGAAGAGCTCATCGATGCCATGCTCGACCGGCTCGTGGTGAGCATCGACGTGCCTGCCGACGGCCTGCCCTGGGAGGAGGCGCTGCGCACCCGCATCCGCTCGGCTCGCGCGGTCATGGACGCGCACCCCTGGGCGCAGGCCGCCATCGAGACGCGGACGGCCGCGAGTCCCGCCGTGCTCGCCTACATGGACTCGCTCATGGCGATCATGTTCGATGGGGGGCTGTCGGCAGACCTCGTCCATCACGCCATGCACGCGCTGAGCACACGGATGTGGGGGATCACGCGCGATGTGCTGCCCACCCCCGCCGTCCCGGAGGATCCGCGCCTTCGCGCGCGGGCCATGTCGGAGTTCGCCGGTGCGTACCCGGCGATCGTCCGTATGGCGACGACCGCCCCGCATGCGGGCGCGGCGTGCGACGACGACGCCGAGTTCGCCTTCGCGCTGGACCTCCTGATCGACGGATTCGCGAGACTGCACGCGCGAGGATGGAGTTCGCCGCGCTGATGTCGTTCCGCGACGGCGACGCGGTCGAGACGGGTTGCCGGCCCACGGCGCGCCCGCGTCGGTCCGCCGCGCGCACCGGGGCTCAGACGGTGAGCTCGACCTTGATCCAGCCGAACTCGCGACGATCGAAGGCCTCGTAGGACTCGATCGCGGACCCGACCGGTTCCTGCTCGGTGATGAGCGCGATCGGATCGAACTGTCCCGACGCGACGAGGTCGATGAGCGGAGGGGTCACCGAGTGGTGGTTGCAGTTGCCCATCCGGATGCTGAGGTTCTTGTTCATCGCCACGCCGATGGGATAGACCTCCACCGTGGGCGGGTACACGCCGATGATGCCGATGCGGCCGTGCTTGCGGACCATCTCGACCGCCCACCGCGCCGCCTGAGTGGGGCCGTCGCCGGGACGCCACAGGTCGCCCTTCGGGTCGGCATCCGGCGCGGTCGACGCGACCTCGCCGTCGAAGCTCTCGCCCTCGTCGCCCGATACGGCCGCCGGACCCCGCTTGGGACGCTCGGCGTCCACGCCGACGGCGTCGATCACGGCGTCGGCGCCGATCTCGTTCGTCAGCATCATGACCGTCTGCACGGGGTCCTCGGCGTTGAAGTCGACCGTCTCCGCGCCGAGCTTCCGCGCCTGCGCCAGACGATCCGGGATGCCGTCGACCACGATGACCCGCCCCGCCCCCTGCGCGAAGGCGGATGCGACGGCGAACTGGCCGACGATCCCGGCACCCAGCACGACGACGATGTCGCCGCGCGTCACTCCCGCCAGCTCGGCGCCGAACCATCCGGTGGGGAAGACGTCGCTGAGGAGGATCGCCTGGTCGTCGCTGACGGTGTCGGGCAGATGATGCATCGAGTTCTGCGCCCACGGGATCCGGGCGAACTCGGCCTGCAGCCCGTCGATCGGCCCGGTCGTCTCCGGCCCGCCGAAGAACGACGTGCCCGCCTGCGGCCCATTCGGGTTCGCGACGTCGCACTGGGCGGTGTGCCCGTCGCGGCACGGGGCGCACGCGCCGCACGACATCGTCGAGTTGACCACGACGCGGTCGCCGGGAGCGAAGCCGCGAACGGCGCTGCCGACGTCGGTGACGACACCGACGGCCTCGTGGCCGAGGATCGTGCCCGGTCTCATCCCGGCCATGGTGCCGCGCACGAAATGCAGGTCCGTGCCGCAGATCGCGCTGCGGGTGATGCGCACGATGGCGTCGTGCTCGTCCTGGATCGTGGGCTCCGGCACCTCGTCGAGGCGGATGTCTCCGATGGCGTGGAACACGACTGCTTTCATGGCGGTCTCTCCGGTCGAGGGCTGAGGATGCGCCCACTCAACGCGCCGCCGTCCACCTCGGGCACCCCCCTTGTCCTCGGGGCGTCCATATGAGAGAAGACGCGCAGACCCGGCCGCTCACAGGGACCGGGTGGCATCGCACCCCGTGGACACGGACCCGCCGGCTCCAGCCGTCTAGACTGTGGTGCTGGGCTGCGAGAGCCCGAGAGCGCTCCCGCTTTCAGGCTCGGCTGCGCCCCCGTATGAACCCGACCGGGGAAGGTATTCATGTCAGAGATCCAGCGCCAGACCTTCGAGCCTGACGGCCGCGGCATCCCGTTCATCGACGAAGGCGACGGCCCTGCCCTCGTCCTCCTCCCCGCTCAGGGTCTCGACATCGCCTACCTCGGTGCTCTCGCCAGCATCCTCGAGGAGGAGGGCTTCCGGATCCTGCGGGTCGGTTCGCGCCGCCCGGGTCAGAAGGCCACCATGCACGATCTCGCGCGGGACGTCGTCGACGTGATGGATGCCGTCGGCATCGACTCCGCCTGGATCGGGGGGCACGCCTTCGGCGGCGCGGTGGCGCGGACCGTCGCACTCGATCACCCCGGCCGCGCCGGCGGTGTGCTGCTGCTGGGCGTCGAGGGGACCCGAGCCCTCAGCGACGACGCCGCGCTCGCCGTGAAGCGCGCGTTCGCGGCGCCGGTGGACACGGACGACCAGGGGGCGATCCGCGTGCTCGCCGGCGACGGCATCGATCTCGATCACGCCTGGCACGTCTTCGCGCGGTCGCGCGACGCCGACGTCGAGGAGCTCCAGTACGTCGCCCTCGCCTCGACCCCGGTGGCGGAGTGGGCGACGCTCGCCCAGGGCCTTCCCGTGCTCATCATCCAGGGCGCCGAAGACCGCATCACCGTCCCCTCCAACGGCGACGACCTGCAGGCGACCGCCGCGGACCGCGCGAGTGTCGTGCGTCTGCCCGACGCGGGGCACCTCTTCCCGATGACCCACCCCGGCGAGACGGCGTTCCAGATCGAGGACTACCTCGGCTGGGACTGATCGTCCGCCTCAGGCGCGCAGCGTCTCGCTGGGCTGCTCACCGTACGTCTCCCGGTAGTGCTGCGCGAAGCGCGGCAGATGGGTGAATCCCCACCGCCTCGCGACCGCGGCGACGGTGCTCGTGTCCGCGCTCGCGTTCGTCAGATCGGCCCGGACGGCGGCGAGACGCGCGGTGCGGACATACCCGGCGGGCGTGACACCCAGAGATCGGCGGAACGCGCTCTGCAGCCCGCGGACGCTCAGCCGCGCCGCGGCCGCGATGTCGACCACGCCGATCGGATCACCCAGGTGGTCGTCGATGTACTGGACCGCGCGTCGCACGGCCGCCGGCGCGGCGGCGTCGTGCCCGGCGGCATCCGAGCCGATCCCGAAGACGCTGACGGCGGCGGCGAACACCGTGTCCACGGCGGCCTGTCGGATGAGGTCGTTGTGCAGCAGCTCCGCGTCGCCGAGCACCGCCTCGACGTGCTCGACCGTCAGCTCCCAGTGCCGTTGGAGGGCGGGGGAGAGCGCGGCATCCTGACCCAGAACGCGCCCGCGCGGTGCCAGCCGGCGACCGACGAACTCGCCGAGGACCGGGAGGTCCAGACCGATCAGGCGAGCCTCGAGGCCCGTCGACCACGTCTCGGCGAGACCCGGCTGCACCAGGAACGGTGCGCCCGTGTCGAGATCACGCCCGTTGGACCGGGCTCGAAGCTCACCCCGACGACGGTGAGCGACGCCGACGGCGCCGTCCACGGCCACGCGGACGTGGACGGCGGAGGCCACCTGGATGGTGGACAGGCGGAGCCGGTCGTCGCCGACCGTGCGATGACGCAGCAGGAAGGGCTCGGCCGACTCGAGCAGGACGGCATCGGCCGAGAGGGCGGCGAGGAGCCGCTCCGCCCCGGCGACGTCGTCGATGGTGTGCGACTCGTCGAAGACGGTCACGCCCGCCGCAGTCGCCATCCCGCCATCCTGTCGTGTCGGGGCGGGATCAGCCGAGAGGCGCGCTGGCACTCATGCCGCCGACGGCGGCCGCGGCGTCGGTCGGCTCGGGCACCACGTACAGGCCGGAGGGGGAGTTGGCGACATGGCTCAGCGCATCGAGCCAGGCGGGGTTCAGGCTCGGCTGGCGGCTGCCGTAATACTGCCAGCTCAGGTCCGCGCCGGGGTGCAGCCACACGACCTGGCGGCCGTCGCCGACGCTCTGGTCGTTGCGCCACATGAAGGTGAAGCCCTCGCCGCGGCGGAGCTTGGTGGTGATGACCAACTGGAGGTGGGCGAGCAGCCGGTCCTCGAAATCGACGCGGATGCGCTCGTTGTAGACGAACTTGCCCATGGATCCTCCTCGTGTCAGATATCCATTATGCGCACATGTATCCGGTGCGCGACCCGAATCGCGCGAGTCGCGGCCGGGAACCGGGACGTAGACTTTTCGGTGGGGCGGATCGTCGTGGTCGTCGCGGCGTCGCGCTCCGGAGGTGATGTCCCCATGACGCTGCGGCGTGAGAAGTTCCGGTCAGCGGATCTCGGCGAGGCCGAAGTCCACATCCAGCGGAACTACGGCTCCGTGGGGCTCTACGCCGACGACCTCACGTTCGCTGAGCGCAGCGTCGGAGACGAGCGGTTCACGCTTCGCAGCCTGCAGGTCGAGGGCGCCTACCGTGCGGAGGTCGATCTCGCCGCCGTCATCGTCGTCCAGAGCGCGCACGGATATCACTGGGAGGTGGACGGCCGGCACGGCACTGCGACGGCCCCCGTGCTCTTCCAGCCCGGTCCCCTGACCTGCCGGCTGAGCGACACGACGGCGAGGGTCGTGACCCTCTCGCGGGACACGCTCACCGACGTCGCCCGGGCGGTGTACAACGACGACCGCCTCGAGGTCCGGTTCGACGGGCATCGGGCCGTGACCCCTTCGCTGCTGCGAGCCTGGCGGTCCGCGGCCGCGCTCGCGTTCGAGGCGGCTCCGCGCCTGCACAACGATCTCGTCCGCGCCTCCGTGTTCCGATCCCTCGCGGTGTCGACCCTCGAGGCCTTCGCGCTGTCGGGCGAGCGTCGGGAGCGCGCCGAGTCGGCACGGTCACAGCAGGCGGCCTACCGGAAGGCGGTCGCGTTCTTCGACGACCATGCGTCGCTGCCGGTGTCCGTTGAGGATGCCGCGGCGGCGGCCGGCGTCGGGACCGCGGCTCTCGAGCGAGCCTTCCGCACCTATTCGACGCCGGGCCGGTCGCCCATGGAGCACCTCGAGTCGGTGCGGCTGGACGCCGCCCACCGGGATCTGGTGGACGGCGCCGCCGGCACGACGGTCAGCGGGATCGCCGAGCGGTGGGGGTTCTCCGAGCAGGATCTGGTGCGTCGGCACGCCGGCACGTACGGGACGACGCCGGACGCCGTCCTCGAACGCTGACTCAGCCGAGGTCGGCGTCGGGCTGACCCGGACCGGGGCCGGGCCTCATCTGCGCGTCGTCCGCGATGTCGACCCGCGTGCGGCCGTCATGGTCGGACACCACCACGTGGGATTCGGCGACCGGCGCACCCCGATCCTCGGGGTCCTCGACGTCCTGACCGCCGGTATGGTCGTCGTCGTCCGTGTCCTCGCCCTCGGCCTGCGAGGGGTGGCCGGTCTCCTCGGCCCCGTCGCCGGAGCCGGGGCGGGAGGGGTCTTCGCCTTCGGCCTGGCTCGGCTTGGCGTCTGCGTCGCTCATCAGCTTCTCCTTCGTCGTTTCTCCGGACACCCGCACGCTATGCCCTGCCGGCGCCGGTCGACCAGGGGTTGCGGGCTCGCGGACCCCTCGCTAGGGACGACGCCGGGCCCCGCCGCGGAGCCTCGGGGATCGTCGGGGCATCCGTCAAGCCCCCTCAGCACGGTGCGGGGGCCGTTCTAGCGTGGGTGCTCCCATCGGACAGAAGGAGAGCAGAGCCATGAGCACGCAGGCCGACGATCCGCGCGAGAAGCACACGAGCGACGGGTTCCCCGCGCAGCACCAGGAGCAGCCGGGACTGACCGAGGAGACGACTCCCGCTCCCGACCACGGCGAGGACCGCTACCGGGGCTCCGGCCTCCTGGACGGTCGGCGCGCCCTGATCACGGGAGGCGACTCCGGCATCGGCCGCGCCGTCGCGATCGCGTACGCCCGCGAGGGCGCGGATGTGGCGGTGGTCGCCATGCCCGAGGAGCAGACGGATGCCGACGACACGATCCGACTGGTGACGGAGGCCGGTCGCAGCGGGCTCGCACTGACGGGCGACCTGCGCGACGAGGCGTTCGCGACGCAGATCGTCGAGGACACCGTCGCGGAGTTCGGCGGCCTCGACCTGCTGGTGCTGAACGCGGCGTACCAGAAGGACCGCGAGGGGGTCGAGAACCTCGAGACCGAGGAGTTCGATCGCGTCTTCAAGACGAATCTGTACGCCATGATCTGGACCGCCCGTGCCGCGATCCCGCACCTGAAGCCGGGCGCGTCCATCATCGTGACGTCGTCCATCCAGGCGGCGAATCCGTCGCCGAACCTGATCGACTACGCCATGACGAAGGCGGCGCAGGTGGCGTTCGTGAAGGCTCTCGCCCAGGACCTCGGACCACGCGGCATCCGCGTCAACGCCGTCGCTCCCGGGCCGATCTGGACGCCGCTGATCCCGGCGACCGGCTGGGGCGAGGGGAAGCTGGACGGCTTCGGCGAAGACACCCCGCTCGGACGCGCCGGGCAGCCCGTCGAGCTGGCGGGCGCATACGTCTACCTGGCATCGGAGGCGGCCTCGTACACCTCGGGCGCGGTCCTGCCGGTCACCGGCGGCAAGGGCTTCTGAGCTCGACGGCGGCGCCCCGACCGGGATCCGGCCGGGGCGCCGCTGCATGCCCGCTCACGGATCGAGGAGATCCCACTTCTGGACGGTCTGCACGATCCAGAACACGGCGAACAGGATCAGCGCGCTCGTCTCCACCCAGAACATCCCGCTCCCGCCGCTCGGCGCCCCGATCAGGATGCCGGCACCGACGAGGATGACGATCGACATCGAGGCGGCGACGACGGCGTAGGCGAGAGGCGCGGCGCGCTGGAACCGCGTCGGCGGGTCGCCGGCGGTCAGCTGTCGGGCGCCGCGGAGCGGCCCGAGGAAGGCCTGCCACAGGGCGACGAGGGCGATGAGGAGAAAGAAGGCCGTGGCCGCGATGTAGTGCGCGTGTGCCAGGAAGGATGCGGGGAACGCGCCGAACCACACCCCCACCGCCGCCCACAGCGCACCGCAGATCCCGAGCGTCGGCGTCAGCGTCCCGGTCGCGGCCTCGCCGCGGCGGCGGGCGATCACGCCGAGGACCGCGGTGGCGGCGAGTGCCACGGGCACCGTCACGAGCCAGACGGCCGCCCCCGTCGTGGCGTACTCGTCGAAGGGAGCCGGCACGCAGGGATCGGCATCCGCGCAGGCCGTCTGACCGAGGCGGGCGAGGAGCGCGCTGTCCGCGTTGGCCGGGACGAGCGCCACGAGCGGCAGCAGGAGCGCCGCGGCGTCCAGCAGCACCTGCTGCACGCCGCCGCCCTGCAGGGCGATCATCGCGACGGATGCCGCCACCAGCGTCCCCACGAAGATCGCGCCGGCGGGCGTGTAGAAGTAGTGACTGAGCGTCGGCAGCGGCTCGTCGTATCGGGGCCGGGTGATCGCGACGGCGATCAGGAGGGCCACCACGGTGCCGACGATCGCCAGCCGGACGGCGCGGTACGTCTGCCGGGCGGTGTCCGCCGCGACGACGGAGCCCCCGGATGCCGACTGCCGGGCATCCCGCGCACGCAGATGCTGCGCGCGCAGGCCCTGCAGTCGTGACATCCGGGGGCTCTGCCGTCGGTGGCCGCGTCAGGCGGTCTGGCCGGAGTGCGGCCCTTCCTCGATCTCCTCGACGACCTTCGCGTTGAACGCGGGGAGGTCATCGGGGGTGCGGCTCGAGACCAGTCCTGCGTCGACGATGACCTCCTTGTCCTCCCACACCGCGCCGGCGTTGACCAGGTCGGTCTTGAGGCTGGGGTAGCTCGTCAGCTTGCGGCCGCCGAGCACGTCGGCCTCGGCGAGGATCCACGCCGCGTGGCAGATCGCGCCGACCGGCTTGTGCTGGGCGAAGAAGTCCCGAGTGAACCGGACGGCGGCCTCGTCGAGGCGCAGGTGGTCGGCGTTCACGACGCCGCCCGGCAGGACCAGGGCGTCGAAGTCGCCGGCATCCGCGGCCTGCGTCGTCAACTCCACCGGCTGCGCATGGCCGTTCTTGCCGGTGATCGATCCCTCCTCGGGAGCCACCATCACCGCCGTCGCGCCGGCATCCGTCACGGCCTGCCACGGCGAGGTGAGTTCACTGTCTTCGAATCCATCCGTCGCGAGGAACGCGACGCGCTTTCCGCTGAGTGTGCTCATGGCCCCGACGCTACGCACCGCCGTCGGCGCGCCGGAGGGCGTTGACAGCGAAGCCGCCTCTCGGTAGCGGGCATACGATGGACGCATGGCTACCTCCTCGCTGCCCGTTCCGACGCTTCAGCCGCTGCCGGACGAGAAGAACCCGATCCAGATCGTCGCCGACGAGGGCTCCTCGTGCTGCGGCGGCGGGTGCTGCGGCTCGAACTGACCGACAGACGATGCCACCGGCGCCCGCGGGCGTCCGGTGGCATCGCGCGTCAGTGGGCTGCGGGGTGCGCGGCGCCGAGCGCCGGCTCGGCCGGCTTCCGCACGAAGAACGCGAGCACGACGGCCAGCGACGCCACCACGGCACCGACGAGGAAAGCGGCGTGCACGCCACCGGCCTTCGCCAGGACCTCGTCCGCACCGGTCGCGATCGCCGAGGCCGTGGTGACGGAGAAGATGGTGACGAACGCGGCGGTGCCGGCGGCCCCGGCCACCTGCTGCACCGTTCCGACGATGGCGCTGCCGTGAGGGTACAGCCGCGGGGGGAGCGATCCGAGCGCCGAGGTCAGCAGCGGCGTGAACACCGCGCCGAGCCCGAGGTTCAGGGCGAGGTGCACCGTGATGATCCAGGCGACCCCCGTGTTCTCGTCGAAGGTCGCCATGCCCCAGAGCGACGCGGCGGCGATGATCATGCCGGGGATGACGAGCGGCGTCGGTCCGACGCGGTCGAAGATGTTGCCGATCACGGGAGCCATGGCGCCCATCAGCACACCGCCGGGCAGCAGCATCAGGCCGACGGCCAGGACGTCGAGTCCGAGCACCTGCTGCAGGTAGATCGGGAGCAGGATGAGCGAGCCGAACAGGGCTGCCATCACGACGACCACGAGCACGATGGCGAGGGTGAACGACCGGCTCTGGAACGTCCGGAGGTCGAGGAGCGCGCCGTCCGACTTCTGGAGTCCGATCTGCCGCGCGACGAACAGGGCGAGCGCGAGCGCACCGACCACGAGCGGGATCCAGACCGGGATCGCGGCGTGACCGGACGCGGACTCGCCGATGCTGCTGAGACCGTAGATGAGCCCGCCGAATCCGAGGGCCGACAGGAGCACCGAGAGCAGGTCGAGACGGGTGTCGGGACGGGTCGTCGTGACGTTGCGCACCCACACGGCGCCGAGGCCGAGGGCGAGCAGCGCGATGGGGAGGATGATCCAGAAGATCGCGTGCCACGACAGCGTCGAGAGGATCACGCCGGACACGGTCGGCCCGATGGCGGGCGCGACGGCGATGACGACGCTGATGACGCCCATCATCCGGCCGCGGTGCGAGGCGGGCACGACGTTGAGGACGGTCGTGAACAGGAGCGGCATCATGATGGCGGTTCCGCTGGCCTGGACGATGCGGCCGGCGAGCAGCACCTCGAACCCGGGCGCGAGCGCCGCGATCAGCGTTCCGATGGAGAAGAGCGTCATCGCGGTGAAGAACACCGTCCGCAGCGGGAACCGCTCGAGCAGGAAGCCGGTCAGCGGGATGACGATCGCCATCGTCAGGAGGAAGCCGGTGGTCAGCCACTGGCCGGTCGCGGCGGTGATGCCGAGGTCCGCCATGACGTTCGTGAGCGCGACGCCCATCGTCGTCTCGTTCAGGATGACGACGAACGCGGCGACGACGAGGAGCGCGATCACGCGGCCCGGCTTGGCGATCTGGGCGACCGGGGTGGACGCGGTGTCGGGGGAGCTGTCCTGCAGAGTCAAGAGGATCCTTCGGGAATCGGTCACGCAAGTGCGAGAGCGGTGAGAGGTGCCACCAGGGGATCGAAGCCGAGCGGCTGCGTGATCGTGAGGCGACGTGGCGATGACCGCGTCGCTCCAGCGTAACGAACCACCGCCGCCCGCCATTCCCGTTCCGGGCTGCGGATCCGGTGCAGGCGGCCGCGATTAGGGTGACGGGATGAGCATGCGTGGGCCCGGCGGCGGGCGCGGAGGGTTCCGCGGAGTGGACGAAGCGGCGCAGCGGAAGCTCAACGCCGCCGCTCCGCGCGTGCCGAACCTGGGACGACGCGTCGGCGAGCTGTTCCGCCCGTACCGCGGCAAGCTCGCCGTCACGGCGGTGCTGGTGGTCGTGGGGGCCGCGGTCGGCGTCATCCCGCCGCTCATCGTGCAGCGGATCTTCGACGAGGCCCTCTTCCCGCTCGACGGCTCCGGTCCCGTGCTGGGCCTGCTGGGGTGGCTCGTCCTGGTGATGGTCGCGCTGTTCGTCCTCAGCGCCCTGCTGGGGATCGCGCAGACCTGGTTCACCTCCACGGTCGGCAACCGGGTCACCGGCGACCTCCGCGTCCGCATGTTCGACCATCTGCAGGCGATGGATCTCGGCTTCTTCACGCGGACCAGGACCGGTGCCATCCAGTCCCGGCTGCAGAATGACGTCGGCGGCGTGTCCGGAGTCCTCACCAACACGGTCACGAGCGTCCTCGGCAACACGGTCACCGTGGCATCCGCTCTCGTCGCCATGATCCTCATCGACTGGCGGCTGACGCTCATCGCGGTGGTCATGATGCCGTTCCTCGTCTTCGTGCAGCGGCGCGTCGGCCAGGTGCGCGCCCGCATCGCGGGCCAGACGCAGGAGTCGCTGTCCGAGCTGTCCGCCATCACGCAGGAGACGCTGAGCGTGTCGGGCATCCTGCTGTCGAAGTCCTTCAACCGGCAGCGCGCCGAGTCGGCGCGGTACTCCGGCGAGAACGCCAACCAGATCACGCTGCAGGTGCGGCAGGCGATGAGCGGGCAGGGGTTCTTCGCCGTGGTGCAGGTGATCATGGCGTCGGTCCCTGCCGTCATCTACCTCGTCTCGGGGTACCTCATCGCCGGCGACGCCGACCCGATCACGGCGGGCGCGGTCGTCGCGTTCACCACCGTGCAGGCCCGTCTCCTGATGCCGCTCATGGGCCTCATGCGCGTCGCGCTCGATCTGCAGACCTCGCAGGCCCTGTTCGCCCGCATCTTCGAGTACCTCGACCTCGTCCCCGCCATCGAGGACCGGGCCGATGCGATCGACGTGGCGGCGGCGCCTGGCCCCCTCGGCCGGATCGAGTTCCGGGACGTGTCGTTCCGGTACCCGGATGCCACGGCGGAGTCCCGGGCGACGCTCGATCGCGTGTCGTTCGTCGCCGAGCCCGGCCAGCATGTGGCCTTCGTCGGGCCGTCGGGAGCAGGCAAGACGACGATCCTCTATCTCGCGCCACGGCTGTACGAGGCGGTGTCCGGCGCCGTGCTTTTCGCCGGTGCCGACGTCCGATCGCTGCGGCACTCGTCGATCATCGACCGGATCGGCATCGTGTCGCAGGAGACCTATCTGTTCCACGCGTCGATCCGCGACAACCTCCGCTACGCCCGGCCGGACGCCGCCGACGACGAGATCGTCGCGGCGTGCACCGCGGCGAACATCCACCACGTGATCGCCGGCTTCGAGGACGGGTACGACACGGTCGTGGGGGAGCGCGGGTACCGCCTGTCAGGCGGCGAGAAGCAGCGCATCGCGATCGCGCGGGTGCTGCTGAAAGACCCGCCCGTCCTGCTGCTCGACGAGGCGACGTCCGCCCTCGACACCGTCTCGGAGCGTGTCGTGCAGGACGCCATCGACGAGGCCGCGCGCGGTCGGACGACGCTGTCGATCGCGCACCGGCTCTCCACCGTCGTGGGCGCGGACGTCATCCACGTCGTCGACGCGGGTCGCATCGTCGAATCGGGCACGCACGCGCAGCTGCTGGCGCAGGGCGGGCTCTACGCCGAGCTCGCCGCGCAGCAGCTGGCCGCGGGCCTGATCTCGGGCCTCGACTGATCCCGGCCGCTCACCACGCCCTTGCGGCGTCGAGGAGCGGAACGGATGCCGGATCGAGCGCGATTCCCTCGCGGGCGGCCCGCTCGCCGAGGTCGCGGACGAAGGCGCCGAGCGGACGACGATAGGCGTCGTCGGGGTGATGCTCGGCGATGCGGACGAGCGCGGGCACATCCATGCCGAGCATGAGGCTGATCCGGGAGCGCGCCGCGGCGGCGTGGCCGCTCCCGTCGAGGACCGCGAGCCCGCCCCGCATCCCCTCGAGGTAGTCCTGCAGCACCGGCACGGTATGGCGGAGTTGCGTGATCGACGTGCCGTCGGCGCGCTCGCGCCACTGCACCACGACATCCGGGATGACATCGATCGCGCGCGCCGAGGCGTAGATCCGCTGGGCGACGACCTGATCCTCGTAGGCACGGTCCTCGGTGAAGCGCAGGTCGTTCCGCCGCCACAGGTCGATGCGGCTCACCTTGGACCAGGCGACGATGTTGCCCGAGACGTCGGGGTGCTCGGCGAGGGTCGTCGCACGTCGGGCCGGGGCGGTGGCGGCCGTGACCCACGGCTGCACCTCGCCCGGCGAGTAGGCGCCGGTGGCATCCGGCTTCAGCCGCACGTAGGCGCCGACGGCGATGTCGCTGCCGGTGCCGGCCAGTGAGCCGACGAGAGTCTCCAGCGCGCGAGGCCGCATGATGTCATCGGCATCCAGGAAGCCGACGAGCGGGGTGTCGACGGCGTCGAGCGCCTCGTTGCGCGACGCGCCGAGACCCCGTGCCACATCGTGCCGGATCAGGCTGAACCGGGGGTCCGCCGCGGCCCGCGCGAAGATCTCCCCCGTCTCGTCGGTCGACGCGTCGTCGACGAGGATCGCCCGCCACCCGTCGGAGGTCTGTGCGCGCAGCGAGTCGAGGGCTTCCGCCGCGAAGGCGCCGACGTTCCGGCCGGGCACGATGACGGTGACGGTCGGGCTGCTCATCACCGCGATCGTACCGCCGTGACGGATGCCGCGACCGCCGCGGCCACGGCGGCCGGGTCGCCCGCGGCCCGGTGCCCCAACGTGAAGCGAACCGACGTCTGCGCCACCTCCGGCGCGATCCCCATCGCGACGAGGACGTGCGAGGGCTCGTCGCTCCCGGCCGCGCACGCCGACCCGCTGGAGGAGACCACGCCGCGCCGCTCCAGCTCGAGGAGGACGGCCTCCCCGCTGACACCGGCGAACGTGAAGCTCGCGGTGCCGGGCAGGCGACGGATCGGGTCGCCGGTCAGCCGCGCCTCGGGGACGAGCTCGAGGACGCGAGCGGTGAACGCGTCGCGCACGGCGGCGGTGCGCACGGCGCTCTCGTCGCGCTCGCATTCGGCGAGCTCGAGCGCGACGGCGAGGGCGACGGCGCCTGCGACGTTCTCGGTGCCGCTGCGCCGGTCCCGCTCCTGGCCCCCGCCGTGGAGCACGGGCTCGAGAGGGATGCGGCCGCGGACCGCGAGGACGCCGATGCCCTTGGGCGCCCCGACCTTGTGGCCGGCGATCGAGAGGGCGTCGGCGCCGGTGCCGGACAGCGGCAGCCACCCGGCGGCCTGCACGGCGTCCAGGTGCAGCGGGACCCTCGCGGCCGACGCGACGGCGGCGAGGCCCGCCGCATCCTGCACCGTGCCGACCTCGTTGTTCGCGAACCCGATCGAGACGAGGGCGGTGTCGCCCCGGACCGCCGCGGCCACGGCATCCGGATCGATGCGCCCGCGCGCATCGACGGCGACCCGGGTGACGGTGAAGCCGTGCACGCGCTCGAGGTACGCGCACGAGGCGAGGATCGACTCGTGCTCGATCGGGCTGGTGACGACGTGGACCGGCGCGCCGCGCCGCAGCGACGCGGCGATCGCGATGCCCTTGACGGCGAGGTTGTTCGCCTCCGTCCCGCCCGAGGTGAACACGATGTCGCCCGGACGCATGCCCACGATCGCGGCGACCCGACGGCGTGCGTCGTCGAGGGCGGTCGCCGCATCTCCACCCAGCGTGTGGACGCTGGAGGGGTTGCCGAAGCGCTCGTCGAGGAAGGGCAGCATCGCCTCGCGCACCTCGGAGCGCACCGGGGTGGTGGCGGCCGCGTCGAGGTAGAGCATCAGGAGCCGTCGATGCGGATGTCGAGCCCGAGATCGAGCGCACGCGCCGAGTGCGTGAGGGCGCCGACCGAGATGACGTCGACGCCCGTCCGGGCGATCGCGCCCACCGTGTCGAGCGAGACACCGCCCGAAGCCTCGACGGTGGCGCGTCCGGCGACCTGTGCCACGCCGGCTTGGAGGTCGGCGAGCGAGAAGTTGTCGAGCATGATCGTGCCGACGCCCGCGGCGAGCACCGGCTCGATCTGGTCGAGCCGGTCGACCTCGACCTCGAGGTGGGCGGTGTGCGGGAGACGGGCCTTGGCGGCGATCAGGGCCTCGGTCACCGATGCGCCGCCGCGGGTCAGCAGTGCCAGGTGATTGTCCTTGGCCATGACGGCGTCCGACAGCGAGTGGCGGTGGTTGTGACCGCCGCCGCTGCGTACGGCGTGCCGCTCGAGCGCGCGGAGCCCGGGGGTCGTCTTGCGCGTGTCGACGATGCGCGCCCGGGTCCCGGCGACCTCGGCGACGTAGCGCGCCGTGACGGTCGCGACCCCCGACATCCGCTGCGCGAAGTTCAGCCCGATGCGCTCCGCCGTGAGGATGGCGCGTGCGGGCCCCGTGACCGACGCGAGCACGTCCCCCGGCGAGAACGGGGTGCCGTCGGCGACGCGCAGCTCGACGTCCACGCGCGGGTCGGTGAGCGCGAACGCGGCCGCGAACACCTGCCCGCCGCTGAAGACCCCGGCCTCACGCGCGACGAGGTCGGCGGTCGCGACGGAGTCCGCCGGGATCAGATATTCGCTCGTGAGGTCGCCCCAGGGCGCGTCCTCGTCGAGGGCGGCGCGGACGACACGGTCGATGACGGGCGGCGTGAGCATCACGCGGCTCCTTCCAGGGCGGCCGCGACGGGGGTGTCGTCGCGGCGGTGGTGGGCGCCGACGGAGCGCGTGCGCGCCCGGGCGGCGGCGACGAGCAGCGCACCGACGACGAGCAGGTTCTCGTCCTCGAGGGCGGACTCGGTGACGGCCGCGCGGGCGACCGCACCGTCCGCCCAGGCCGCGAGGAGGGCGGCGGCGCGCGCCAGGCCCGCGCCGTCCCGGACGAGGCCTGCCTCGGTCCAGAGCAGATCCTGCAGGGCGGCCCGGCTGAACGGCGGCGCGTCGACGACGGGCTGGACGGATGCCGGTCCCGGCGGCGATGCGGCGGGGACCGGCCACACCGGTGCGGCGGCATCCGCGGCCACCGCGTCGCCGGCGCGCGCACCGAAGACGGCGCCCTCGAGGAGGGAGTTCGACGCGAGGCGGTTCGCGCCGTGCACCCCGGTGCAGGCGACCTCGCCGACGGCGTACAGGCCGGGGACGCCGGTGCGCCCGTCGAGGTCGGTGACGACGCCGCCCATGAGGTAGTGGGCGGCGGGGGTCACCGGGATCGGCTCGCGGGTCCAGTCGAGACCGCGGGCGCGGACGGCGGCGTCGATCGTCGGGAAGCGCCGGGCGAGGAACCCGGGGTCGCCGACGCGTGTCGCGTCCAACAGCACGGGCCGCCCGTCCTGCCGCTCCATCGCGGCGGCGATCGCGCGAGCCACGACGTCGCGCGGCGCGAGCTCGCCGTCGGGGTGTGCGTCGAGGGCGAATCGGCGCCCGCGCTCGTCGCGCAGCACGGCGCCCTCGCCGCGGACCGCTTCGGAGACGAGGAACGCCTCACCGGCGGCGAGCACCGTCGGGTGGAACTGGACGAACTCCAGGTCGGCCACCGCCGCGCCGGCGCGGACGGCCGCGGCGATGCCGTCCGCCGTCGCGACCGTCGGATTGGTCGAGTGGGCGTACAGCTGCCCGGCGCCGCCGGTCGCGAGGATCACGGCATCCGCGGCGATCCGCTCGCGCCGGCCGGGGCGGCCCGGTGCGTCGTCGAGGAGCAGATCGACCCCCGCCACCCGTCCGCCGTCGGTGACGAGGTCCACGAGGAAGGCGTGCTCGCGGACGGCCGCGTCGGCCCCGCGGAGGGCGGCCACGAGGGCGCGCTCGATGGCCGTGCCGGTCGCGTCCCCGCCCGCATGCAGCACCCGAGGGTAGGAGTGGGCGGCCTCGAGCCCCTTGAGGAACGCGCCGTCGGCGGCGCGGTCGAAGGCGACGCCCAGGTCGATGAGCTCGCGGATCCGCGCCGGTCCCTCCGCGGCGAGCACGCGCACGGCCCGCTCGTCGCACCGACCCGCTCCCGCCGTGAGGGTGTCGCGGACGTGGTCCTCGACGCGATCGTCGGGGAACATGACGCCTGCGATCCCGCCCTGTGCGTACCGTGTGTTCGCGTGGTCGAGGACGTCCTTCGTGACGAGGGTCACGCGGCAGCCGCCGGCGATCGCGTGCAGCGCCGCGGTCAGGCCGGCGATGCCCGATCCCACGACGACGACGGCGGGTGTCACGGCTTCGCCGCCAGCATCCGTTCGAGCGCGACGCGCGCCGGGTCGGCGACGTCCGCCGGAACCGTGATGCGGTTGCGCACCTCGCCGGCGACGAGCCCCTCGAGCACCCAGGCGAGGTAGCCGGGGTGGATGCGGTACATCGTCGAGCAGGGGCACACGACCGGGTCGAGGCAGAAGACGGTGTGCTGCGGGAACTGCGCGGCCAGCCGCTGGACGAGGTTGATCTCGGTGCCGATGGCGAAGGTGGTCGGCTCGGATGCCGCGGCGATCGCCTTCCGGATGTAGTCGGTCGATCCCGCCTCGTCCGCCGCGTCGACGACGTCCATCGGGCATTCCGGGTGCACGATCACGCGGACCCCCGGGTGCTCTGCGCGCGCCCGGTCGATCTGGTCGACGGTGAAGCGCCGGTGCACCGAGCAGAAGCCGTGCCACAGGATGACGCGGGATGCGGCGAGCTGGTCCTCGGTCGATCCGCCGAGCGGGCGGCGGGGGTTCCACATCGGCATCTGCTCGAGCGGGACGCCCATCGCCTTCGCGGTGTTGCGTCCGAGATGCTGATCGGGGAAGAAGAGCACGCGACGACCCCGGGCGAACGCCCAGGCGAGCACGGTGCGGGCATTGGAGGAGGTGCAGACGATGCCGCCGTGGCGGCCGACGAACCCCTTGATCGCTGCGGACGAGTTCATGTAGGTGACCGGGACGACCGGGACGAGGCCGTCGGCGTCGGGGGTGCCGGCCCCCGTCAGCATCGCCGGGTCGTCGTACACCTCGGCCAGCTGCTCCCAGCAGTCCTCGACCTGGTCGATGTCGGCCATGTCGGCCATCGAGCATCCCGCGGCGAGGTTCGGCAGGATGACGGCCTGCTCGGGCCGCGACAGCAGATCGGCCGTCTCGGCCATGAAGTGGACGCCGCAGAAGACGATCGCCTCGGCGTCCGGGTGCTCGAGGGCGGCGCCCGCCAGCTGGAACGAGTCGCCCACGTAGTCGGCGTGGGCGATGACCTCTTCGCGCTGGTAGAAGTGTCCGAGCACCACCACGCGGTCGCCGAGCGTGGTCTTGGCGGCGGTGATGCGGGCCGCCAGCTCGATCTCGCTGGCCTCGCGATACTCCTCGGGCAGCTGGCCCTGCCGGGGCGCGCCGGTGGGGATGACGTCGCCCATGGACGATCCGGGGCCGTAGCCGGGACGCGAGTCGAACGTCCAGGGCCCGGCGGCGAGGTCGGTGTTGCAGGTCTCGGTCGTCGCGGCGCCCGCGACGATGGCCTGGATGCCGTGATCGACGCTGGGGTCGAGCGGGCGGGGCTGAAGCGTGAGCGGAGAGGTCATGAGTGGTCCTTCACTGCGGGAGCGGGCCGCGGTCGGCCAGCTCGACATCCTGGTTGTAGCGGTAGAGGCGGGCGGGCCGGTGGCTGCCGGTGCGGAAGTCGTCGGTCGGGATGAGGGTGCCGGAGTTCTCCACCTGGCGGCGGAAGTTCGCGGGGTCCAGGCGCCGGCCGAGGATCGCCTCGTACACCTCACGGAGGTCGGCGAGCGTGAACCGGTCGGGGAGGAGACCGTGCGCGATCCGGCTGTAGCCGACCTTGTTGCGCAGCCGCCACAGCGCGTAGTCGACGATCGCGGTGTGGTCGAAGGCGAGCCCGGGCAGCTCGGTGGCGTTGAACCAGGCGACGTTGTGCTGCTCGGCGGCGCGCGAGACGTCCTCCCGCACGAGGGCCCAGTACACGATGGAGACGACGCGGGTGGGGGAGCGGCCGACGTCCCCGAACGCGTACAGCTGCTCGAGGTAGCTGGGCGCGAGGCCGGTCGTCTCGGCGAGGGTGCGGGATGCCGTGGACTCGAGGTTCTCGGCTCTGTCGACCCATCCGCCCGGGAGGGCCCACAGGCCCTTCTGCGGGTCCCGGGTGCGGCGCACCACGGGCAGCACGACGCGCGCCTCGTCGTCGTCCGACTCGCGCCGGAGACTGAAGATGACGGTCGAGACGGCGACGCGGATCCCGTGGTCCGGGCGGCTTCTGGTCATGGGGACTCTAACCTCCACTCCCATCTTATGGTCCGAGCGACCTGAACTGCAAGCAAGGGGAATTCCCGGACTCGCCCCCTACGCTGACTGCGAGGACCACGTCAGCCCGTCGTGCGCGGCCTCGCAAGAGGAGGCTCGTCGTGCTGGTCGTCGACATCATCGTGGTGCTCGTCCTGGTCGCAGCCCTCCTGGGCGGCCTCCTGCGCGGGCTCGTCGCCACCGCCGGGACCCTCGTCGGCGTGCTGCTCGGCGTCACCGTCGCGGTGTGGCTGACGCCCGTCGTCGCCCCAACGTTCGCGGACTGGGAGTACCGCACGCTCGTGCTGCTGACGATCGCGCTCGCCATCGTCGCGGCCCTCGCCGCGGTCGGCACCGCCGTCGGCGCTCGGCTGCGGAAGGGGATCGACCGCGCCAAGCTCGCGCCGCTGGACCGGGTCCTCGGCGCCCTCGTCAACGCGGCATCCTTCGCCGTCATCCTGCTCCTCGTCGCCGGCACGGTCGTGAGCTCCGGCACCCCCGTCATCGCACCGGCCGTGGCGTCGTCGCGTGTGCTCGGCCTCCTCGACGACCTCACCCCGCCGGCCATGGACGCCGCGCTCGCCGAGTTCCGCGGCTTCGTCGTCGACGAGGGGATCCCGCGGGTCGGCGAGCTGCTCGCGCCCGAGGTCGAGCCGACGGCGCCCCCGGTCGCCCTGGACGACCCCGAGCTGCAGCGGGCCGCGGCATCCGTCGCCCGGATCAGCGGCAACGCGTACGCCTGCGGCGCCTCGCTGACCGGGTCCGGCTTCGTCGCCGCCGAGGACCTCGTCGTCACCAACGCGCACGTGGTCGCGGGCGTCGACGCGCCGCTCGTGGAACTCCCCGGGCGCGAGGCGGAAGAGGGTCGGATCGTCTACTTCGACCCGACCGACGACCTCGCCGTGATCGCCGTCCCGGGCCTCGGCGCGGCTCCGCTGCCCATCGTCGACGCCGTCGACGCCGGCACCTCTGTCGCCGTTCAGGGCTACCCGCTGGGCGGGCCGTTCACGAGCGGCGTCGCCTACGTCCTGTCGGTCGGCGACGCGCTGGTCGCCGACATCTACGACGACGGCACGGCGTCGCGCGAGATCTACGCCCTCGAGGCGAACGTCCGGCCCGGCAACTCCGGCGGTCCGCTGCTGACCGAGGACGGCGAGGTGACCGGCGTCGTCTTCGCCCGCGGCGAGGACGACGAAGAGCGCGGCTACGCCATGACGAGCGCCGAGCTCGCGCCGGCGCTCGAGGCCCGGGCAGACGACGAGCCCGTCGCCTCCGGGGCCTGCACCGGCTGATCGGCGCGTCGCGCCGCCCGGTGATAGGCTCGGCCGACAATCGAATACCGACCATCACGTCGTCTCGGGAGAAGCCGCTCGCGGCTGCCGAAGGAGCAATCCCTCCCCGGAATCTCTCAGGCCCACGTACCGAGACGACAGGTCACTCTGAAAAGCGGCACCCTTGCGTGCCCGCCGACGGGGCAAGCAGACTGGATCTGCGAAATCTCTCAGGCCGATGACAGAGGGGGAGGAACCCACCGCTTCTCGCGTCGTTCGGAGTTCCTCATGACAGCACCTCCCCGTCCCGCCGTCCCCGTCGCCCACCCGGTCGACCCGCTCCTCGTGCGACCGCCCCGCTCATGACGATCGGGGTGTTCGACCTCTTCCGCGTCGGTCTCGGGCCGTCGAGCTCCCACACGGTCGGCCCCATGCGTGCGGCATCCGACTTCGTGTCGCGTCTCGATGCGAGCGCGATCGCGCGGGTGGGCGTCGACCTCTACGGCTCGCTGGCGGCGACGGGCCGCGGCCACGGCACGTTCCTCGCCGTCCTGCTGGGGCTCGAGGGCTGCCGGCCCGACCGCATCCTCCCCGACGAGGTCGAGGCGCGAGCGGCCGCTCTGCACCGCAGCGGACGGCTGCGCCTCGGCGGCGCGACCGAGGTCGTCTTCGGCGAGGACGACATCGTCCTCCATCCCCTCACCCTGCTTCCGGGGCACAGCAACGGCATGCGGTTCCGGGCCGAGGACGCCTCGGGCGCGCTCCTGGACGAGGCGATCTACTACTCCGTCGGCGGCGGGTTCATCCTGCGGGACGGGGAGGCGGCGACGGATGCCGAAGACGTCGCCGTGCCCTTTCCCTTCGAGACCGCCGCCGAACTGCTCGCGCACTGCGCGCGCGAGCAGCTCGGCATCGCCGACGTCATGCTGCACAACGAGGTGGCCTCGCGCGACGAGGCGACGGTGCGCGCCGGCATCCTCGACATCGTCGACGTCATGGAGGCCAGCGTCCGCTCCGGAGCCGCTCGCGAGGGGATGCTGCCCGGCGGGCTGAACGTGCCGCGCCGCGCCCCGCAGTGGCACGCCCGGCTCGTCGCGCAGGACCCGGCCGGCACCGACCCGTCGCTGTGGCAGGAATGGGTCAACTTCGTGGCTCTCGCCGTCAACGAGGAGAACGCGTCGGGCGGCCGCATCGTCACGGCCCCGACCAACGGCGCGGCCGGGATCGTCCCGGCGGTCCTGCACTACGCGACCCACTTCGCTCCGGCCGGGCGCTCCCGCGCGGAGATCGCGGTGCCCTACTTCCTCACCGCCGCGGCGATCGGCGTGCTCTACAAGGCGCGCGCCTCGATCTCGGGCGCCGAGGTCGGCTGCCAGGGCGAGGTCGGGTCCGCGTCGTCGATGGCCGCCGCCGGACTCGCCGAGGTGCTCGGCGGGACGCCGCGGCAGGTGGAGAACGCCGCGGAGATCGCGATGGAGCACAACCTCGGGCTGACCTGCGACCCGATCGGCGGTCTCGTGCAGATCCCGTGCATCGAACGCAACGCGATCGCCGCCGCCAAAGCCATCAACGCCGCCAAGATGGCGCTGTGGGGCGACGGCAGCCACAAGGTGTCGCTCGACGAGGTGATCCTCACGATGTGGGAGACCGGCCGGGACATGAGCAGCAAGTACAAGGAGACGTCGCTGGGCGGACTGGCCGTCAGCGTCGTGGAATGTTGAGCGGAGACGACATGACGGACACCCCGACCGACGGGCTGCGGCGCTCGCCGCTGCACGAGGTGCACGAGGGCCTGGGCGCCTCGTTCACGGACTTCGGCGGCTGGCTCATGCCGGTGCGGTACACCTCCGACCTCGCCGAGCACCACGCGGTCCGCGCAGCGGCGGGCATCTTCGACATCTCGCACATGGCGGAGTTCTGGATCTCGGCCGGCGACGCCGCCGGCTTCCTCGACCACGTGCTCGCCGGCCGGATCTCGACGATGAAGGTCGGAAAGGCGAAGTACTCGCTCGTCCTCGACGAGTCCGGCGGCATCATCGACGACGTCATCGTCTACCGCACCGGCGAGCAGCACTTCCTGATCATCTCCAACGCGGGCAACCGCGAGGCCGTGGCCGCCGCGCTCGCATCGGCCGACGCGGCCTGGCCGGACGCACCGCGCATCGAGGACGTCACGGACGGCATGGCCCTCATCGCCGTGCAGGGACCCGCCGCGCGGACGATCCTCGAGGAGGCGGCGGGGCTCAGCGCCGTCGAGCCTGCGCTCGCGGACCTGCCCTACTACGCCTGGTCGGCCGGCGACTTCGCGGGGGAGCGGGCCTTCATCGCCCGCACCGGGTACACCGGCGAGGACGGCTTCGAAGTGCTGGTGCCCACCCACGTGGCATCCGCCCTCTGGCAGGCGCTCACGGATGCCGGCGCCTCCCATGGCCTCGTCCCGGCGGGGCTCGCCGCGCGCGACACCCTGCGCCTCGAAGCCGGCATGCCCCTGTACGGACACGAGCTGGGCATCGACACGGTGCCGGCGCAGGCGGGCCTCGGCCGCGTCGTCGCGACCGACAAGGAGAGCTTCGTCGGCAAGGAGGGCCTCGCCGCCCGAGAGCTGCTCGAAGCTCCCGTCCTCGTGGGGCTCGTGGCGGAGGGACGTCGCGCCGGCCGGGCCGGGTACGACGTGTACTCCGGCGACGAGCGCGTCGGCGGGATCACCTCGGGCGCCCTCAGCCCCACTCTCGGCCATCCCATCGCGATGGCCTACGTCCACCCGTCGGCCGCCGCCGACGGGACCGAACTGACCATCGACGTCCGCGGGACCCGCATCCCCGCCGTCGTCACCGAGCTGCCGTTCTACCGGAGGAAGAAATGACCGATCTGACCGCCCTGTCCTACACCGCCGAGCACGAGTGGATCGCCTTCGACGGCGACATCGCGACGGTCGGCATCACCGACTACGCCGCCGACAAGCTCGGCGACGTCGTCTTCGTCGAGCTCCCGAGCGTCGGAACGGCCGTGACCGCGGGCGCCGTCGTCGGCGAGATCGAGTCGACCAAGTCCGTCGGCGAGCTGTTCGCCCCGCTGAGCGGCGAGGTCGTCGAGGTGAACGACGCCGTGGTCGACGACCCCTCCTCGGTCAACGGCGGCGCGTTCGACGCGTGGCTGCTGAAGATCCGTGTCGACGCCGCGTCGACGGACGGACTGCTCGACCGTGACGGCTACGTCGCGCTGACGGGCGGCGAGGCGTGAGCTCGACCTTCCGCGACCGTCACATCGGGACCGACTCCGCGGCGCAGGAGCGGATGCTCCGCCTGCTGGGACACGACAGCCTCGACGCGCTCGTCGAGCGGGCCGTCCCCGACGCCATCCACGCCGGCCCGCGTGACGGGGTGATCCCGCCCGCGGCATCCGAGGCCGAGGCGCTCGCCGAGCTCCGCGACCTCGCCGCCCAGAACCGCACGGCGCGGCCGATGATCGGGCTCGGGTACTACGACACCCTCACGCCGTCGGTCATCCAGCGGAACGTGTTCGAGAACCCCTCCTGGTACACCGCGTACACGCCGTACCAGCCCGAGATCTCGCAGGGCCGGCTCGAGGCGCTCATCAACTTCCAGACGATGGTCACCGACCTCACCGGACTGGCGACGGCGAACGCGTCGATGCTCGACGAGTCCACCGCCGTCGTCGAAGGCATGCTCGTCGCCCGCCGTGCCTCCAAGAGCCGGTCGAACGTCTTCCTCGTGGACGCCGACGCGCTGCCGCAGACCAGGGCGCTGCTGCACCATCGCGCCGCCGCGCTCGGCATCGAGGTGCGCGAGACGGCTTTCGACGGGGGGGAGACCTCCGACGTCTTCGGGGCCTTCGTGCAGTACCCGGGCGCCACGGGACGGGTGTGGGACCCGAGTGAGGTGATCGCGTCGGTTCACGACGCCGGCGGCCTCGTGGTCGTGGCGGCCGACCTGCTCGCCCTCACCCTGCTGCGCTCGCCGGGCTCGATGGGCGCTGATGTCGCCGTCGGCACGACGCAGCGATTCGGCGTGCCGATGGGATTCGGCGGCCCGCACGCGGGCTACATGGCGGTGCGGTCCGGCCTCGAGCGGCAGCTGCCGGGACGCCTCGTGGGCGTGTCCATGGATACCGCGGGCCACCCCGCCTACCGGCTCTCGCTGCAGACGCGCGAACAGCACATCCGCCGGGAGAAGGCGACCAGCAACATCTGCACGGCGCAGGTCCTCCTCGCCGTCATGGCGTCGATGTACGCCGTGTACCACGGCCCCGAGGGACTGCGCTCGATCGCCGCGGAGGTCACCGCGAAGACGGCGCTGCTGCGGGACTGGCTCGTCGAGACCGGATCCGCCGTGCTGCACGACGCGTTCTTCGACACGCTCGTCGTCGCGACCCCCGGGCGTGCCGAGCAGGTCGTGGCAGCGGCGCGCGAACGGGGCTACCAGCTCTGGTTCCGCGACAGCGACTCCGTGGGCGTCTCGGTCGACGAGACCACGACCGTGGCCGGCCTCCACGCCGTGGCCGCCGCCTTCGGCGTCGAGGCGGCGCGCGTCTTCGTGTCGCTCCGCGACCGGAACGCCCACCTGCCCGAGGCGCTCCGTCGCACGGACGAGTACCTGACCCACCCGGTGTTCAACACGCACCGCTCCGAGACGGCGATGATGCGCTACCTCAAGCAGCTCTCGGACCGCGACTATGCGCTCGACCGCGGCATGATCCCGCTCGGCTCGTGCACCATGAAGCTGAACGCGGCGACCGAGATGGCGGCGGTGTCGTGGCCCGAGTTCGCGCGCGTGCATCCGTTCGCCCCCCTCGAGGACGTGGGCGGCTACCTCGTGATGATCGACCAGCTCGAGAGCTGGCTGGCCGACGTCACCGGCTACGACGCCGTGTCGCTCCAGCCGAACGCCGGGTCGCAGGGCGAGCTGGCCGGCCTGTTGGCGATCCGGGGGTACCACCACTCCCGCGGCGACCGCCAGCGGGACGTGTGCCTGATCCCGTCGTCCGCGCACGGGACCAACGCGGCATCCGCCGTCCTCGCCGGCATGCGGGTGGTCGTCGTGGCCTGCGACGAGGCCGGCAACGTCGACCTCGACGACCTGCGGGCGAAGGTCGCCGCGCACGCCGACGCACTGGCGGCGCTCATGATCACCTACCCGTCGACGCACGGCGTCTACGAGCAGGACGTCGTCGACATCACGGCGGCCGTGCACGAGGCGGGCGGGCAGGTGTACGTCGACGGCGCGAACCTCAACGCCCTCCTCGGCTTCGCGCGGTTCGGCGACCTGGGCGGCGACGTCTCGCATCTGAACCTGCACAAGACGTTCGCGATCCCGCACGGCGGCGGCGGCCCCGGCGTCGGGCCGGTCGCGGCGAAGGCGCACCTCGCGCCGTTCCTGCCCTCGCACCCGATGGCGCAGCGTGCCGAGCACGCCGGCGGCTTCGTGTTCGACGGCGGGCCGGTGTCGGCGGCTCCGTACGGATCGGCATCCATCCTCCCCATCTCGTGGGCCTACGTCCGGATGATGGGAGCGGACGGTCTCCGCCAGGCGACCGGTGCGGCGGTGCTGGCGGCGAACTACGTCGCGCGACGGCTGCAGGAGCACTACCCGGTGCTGTACGCGGGCGAAGGCGGGCTCGTCGCGCACGAGTGCATCCTCGATCTGCGCCCGCTGAAGGAGGCGACCGGGGTCACCGTCGACGATGTGGCGAAGCGCCTGATCGACTACGGGTTCCACGCCCCGACGATGTCGTTCCCGGTGGCGGGCACGCTCATGGTCGAGCCGACCGAGTCCGAGGATCTGGCCGAGCTCGACCGGTTCGTCGAGGCGATGATCGCGATCCGCGCCGAAGCGGACGCGGTCGCGGCGGGGGAGTGGCCGGCGGCCGACAACCCGCTCGTGAACGCGCCGCACTCCGCGGAGTCGGTCATCACCGGTGAGTGGGCGCACCCGTACCCGCGGGAGGTCGCCGTCTATCCCGTGCACAGCCTGGTTCGGGCGAAGTACTGGCCGCCGGTCCGTCGCATCGACAACGCCTACGGCGACCGGAACCTGGTGTGCGCGTGCCCTCCGGTGGAGGCGTTCGCCTGACCCGCTGAGACGGCACGCTGCGCTCCGGACGGTCTCCCGTTCCGGGCGCAGCGTGCCGTCTCACGCGCGGCGCAGCGTCGCGAGCATCGCATGGTCGGGGCGGCGGACCACCGGGACGCCCGCCGCGCGGAGGATGCTGCCGAGCGGCTCGGCCCGCATCGCGTCCCGCCACTCCCATCGCGCGAAGCCGCGCACCTGCCGGCGCAGCCGGTCTTCGCGCCGTTTCTCGGTCGCCAGCGCGAGGCGGGATGCGGCGGCGTCGCCGAGCCCGTACTTGCCCCATCCATCCGATTCCCCGACCACCCGGACCTCCGGCCACCAGAAGTCGGTCCGGTCCCGGAATCCCTCCGCGGCGAACTCGTGCTGGAGCACCGGGGCGGCGAACCCGAGCCACTCGATCACGGCTCTGCTGACCGACTCCCCGACGGACTCCGCCCGCCCGTCCGTGCGTGCGAGCACCCATGCCGCCCGCCGGCGTCCGCGCCGGTCGACCCTGCCGTCGTTGCGGTGGACCAGATCCGTGACGGATGCCGATCGTGCCACCGCGGCATCCGTCACCGCCAGGCCGAAGGCGGGCGGGAGCGAGCGGGCCAGGTCGACGATCGTGTCCTCGGCGGAGAGCAGGCGCAGGCCCGACGCCTCGAGGACGCCCCGCTCGTCCCGGCTGGTGTGCACGACCACGTCGCCGAAGGTGGTCGACACGGTCCCCTCGGGGTCATGGAGGTGGATGCGGCGCGGCTCGCCGAACACCGGGAGGCCGAGGAGCGCCGCGGCCGACTCGCGCGCGAAGACGCTCTGCGGCCGGGCGAGCGCGAGCGCGTGCACCCGGGCGAGATAGCGTTCCCACGGCTGCAGCCGGGCCCATTCGGCGGCGTCGGCGTGGATGCCGCGCCGGACGGCGATCAGCCGCACGTCGCGGCGCGGCCGCGGGACCGGACTGCGGTCGCACGCGACGACGAGCGGGAGCGGACTGGGGCGCAGCTCGGGGATGTGCATGCCCGATGGTCGACGCGGCCGGCGGATCCCGGCGTCCGGTCAGCCGATCCGGGGACGGATTCCGGCGCTGGGCGCGCTGTGGGGAGGCCCTCGTCAGTGAGACGGCATCCCGCGCCCGTGACGGGATGCCGCGTCGGGCGCACCGTGCCGTCTCGCGGCACCGGGACTCAGCCCGGGGGCGCGAACACGCCGGGCCACCACGCCGCGGCCAGCGGGTAGCCGACGAAGGCGATCACATCGATCGCGACGTGCGCGATCACGAGGGGCATCACCCGTCCCCAGCGCGCATAGACCCACCCGAACACGATGCCCATCGCGACGTTCCCGACGAGCGGGCCGAACCCCTGGTACGCGTGGTACGCGCCCCGGAGGGCCGCGGTGGACAGGATGATCGTCCCGGTCCGCCAGCCGAGCAGCCGCAGCCGGTCGAAGAGGTACCCCACCATGACGACCTCCTCCAGCAGTCCTGCGCGCAGCGCCGCGAGCAGCAGCAGGGGAATCGTCCACCACGACGAGTCGAGCGGCGAGGCATCCACCTGGACCGTGATCCCCACCGCCCGCCCGGCGGCATACAGCGCGAGCCCGGGCACACCGATGACCAGGACGAGCAGGAGCCCCCCGCCGAGGTTCCGGCCGAAGCGCTCGACGGTGAGACCGATCTTCGCGAAGCCGGTGCGCGCGGGCTCCCACAGCAGGTAGACGGCCAGCGCGACGGGCGCGAGCCCGAAGAGGTACGACAGGACCTGCTCGGTGACGTCCCAGAACTCGGTGGCGCCCGCGCCGGGGTTGAGGGACGTCTGCTGGTCGCCGAGCGGCGCGCGGGTGAGCGCCTCGAGCAGGGCGAGCACCGAGAACACCGCCGACCGTCCCAGCGACAGGGCGAGGACGATCCCGATCTCCCACCACAGTCGCGATCTCCGCGGGTCGCGGCTCGACGATTCCCGGGCGGATGTGGGCGACGGCATGGGAGAAGGATGCCAGGTCGGCATAGCAAAGGGCTGACACCCGGGCAAGACCGGGCGCCGCCCTTGACGGCCCCGCCCGGGCAGGGTTGCGTGGTCGGCATGGCCGTCATCGGATTCCACTCGTCGCACGAGCACCTGCCGCCGAGCGCCCTGCTCGCGGCGGTCCAGCACGCCGAGCGCGCCGGCTTCGACGCCGCGATGTGCTCCGACCACCTCGCGCCCTGGAGCCGCCGGCAGGGCAACAGCGGCTACGCGTGGTCGTGGCTCGCGGCGGCGATGGCGACGACGTCGCTGCGCTACGGCGTCGTCACGGCGCCGGGTCAGCGCTACCATCCCGCCGTCGCCGCGCAGAAGATCGCCACCCTGGGCGAGATGTTCCCCGAGCGGTTCTGGGCGGCGCTCGGCTCCGGCGAGGCGATGAACGAGCACGTCACGGGCGACCCCTGGCCCGACAAGCCGACGCGGGAGCGCCGCCTCATCGAGACGGTCGACGTCATGCGGCGTCTCCTCGACGGGGAGGAGGTGACTCACGAGGGCGAGGTCCGCGTGCACCGCGCCCGCGTCTGGTCGCGCCCGGCGCAGCGACCGCCGCTGCTCGCCGCGGCGGTGACCGCCGAATCGGCGGAGCGGCATGCGGCATGGGCGGACGGCCTGATCACGGTGGCATCCGACCCGGTCGCCCTCCGCGAGATCGTGACGCGATATCGGGATGCCGGCGGCCGCGGCCCCGTCTGCGGCCAGCTGCACCTCGTCTGGGCCCCGCGGGAGGACGACGCGCTGACCATCGCCCGCGACCACTGGCAGAGCAATCTCGTGCCCGCGCCGGAGGTGTGGGACATCGAGCAGCCGGAGGATTTCGAGCGCCGCACCGCCGACGCGACGGAGGAGCAGCTGCGGGCGGCGGTCTGGATCTCCAGCGACCTCGGGCGCCACGCCGAGCGGATCGCCGAGCTGACGGCAGCGGGCCTCGACGAGCTCTACCTGCATCAGGTCGGCACCGAGCAGCATCCGTTCATCGACGCGTTCGGTGAGCACGTCCTCCCGCAGCTGAAGGGTGCATCGTGAGTCCCCGCCCGATCGAGGCCGCCGACCGGTGGTGGCGGACGGCGGTGTACTACTGCCTCGACGTGCAGGTGTTCCAGGACTCGGACGGCGACGGCACGGGCGACCTGCAGGGGCTCGCGACGCGCATCCATGACCTCGCGGACCTCGGCGTGACGTGCCTGTGGCTCATGCCGCTGTTCCCGACGGCGGATCGCGACGACGGCTACGACATCACCGACTTCTTCGCGGTCGACCCGCGGTTCGGGACGCTCGGCGACCTCGTGGAGGTCATCCGGGTGGCGCGCGCGCACGGCATGCGGGTCATCCTCGACTTCGTCATGAATCACACCTCGTCGGCGCACCCCTGGTTCGTGGCCGCGAGCTCGTCGACGACGGACCCCAAGCGGGACTGGTACGTCTGGCGGGACCAGCCGCCGGAGAACCCCGACCCGCCCGTGTTCCCGGGCGAGGAGGAGTCGACCTGGACCCGCCACGACAAGACGGGCCAGTTCTACCTGCATCACTTCCGCGCGCACCAGCCGGATCTGAACATCGCGCATCCCGAGCTGCAGCAGCAGATCGAGCGCAACCTGGGCCTCTGGCTCGAGCTCGGCGTCTCGGGGTTCCGGATCGACGCCGTGCCGTTCCTGTTCAGCACCGCGGCCCGCCACGAGACCGCCGCCGGCACGGGACCGGCCTACGACGCGCACGCGCACCTGCGAGCCATCCAGCGGTTCGTCGCGATGCGCGCGGGCGACGCCGTCCTGCTCGGCGAGGTGAACCTCACGCATCAGGAGCAGCTGGAGTGGTTCGAAGCCGAGGGCGACTCGTCCGGGCTCCACCTGCAGTTCGACTTCGTCACGATGCAGCGGCTGTACCTCTCGCTCGCCCGTGCCGACGCCCGCCCGGTCGCACAGGCGCTGCGCGAGCGCCCCGAGCTCCCCGACGGCAGCCAGTGGGCGAGCTTCGTCCGCAACCACGACGAGCTCACCCTCGACAAGCTGTCCGACGACGAGCGCGCCGAGGTGTTCGACGCGTTCGCGCCGGAGGAGGGGATGCGGCTGTATGGGCGCGGCATCCGTCGGCGCCTGCCGACCATGCTGGGCGACGACCGCGCCGTGCGGATGGTCTACGCCCTGATGTTCTCGCTGCCCGGGGTCCCGGTGCTGTTCTACGGCGAGGAGATCGGGATGGGGGAGCAGCTCGACGTCGCGGGGCGGTACGCCGTCCGCACCCCCATGCAGTGGACCGCGGATGCCGGGGGCGGCTTCTCCACGGCGCCGCCTCGCCGGTTCCCGCGGCCGATGCCGAGCGGCGACTACGCGCCGGCGCGGGTGAACGTCGCGGTGCAGCGGGAGGATGAGACGTCGCTCTGGCATCACATCCGGCGGCTGTCCACGGCGTTCCGCGCCGAGCCCTCGCTGGCCTGGTCGACGCTCGAGGTCCTGCCCCTGCGTCAGCACGCGGTGCTCGCCCACCTCGCGCGGCACGGCGACTGGGCGATGCTCGCCCTGCACAACCTCAGCGCCGAGCCGCAGACGGCCACGCTGCAGGTCGACGCGGACGGCGAGTCGGTCACCCTGACCGACCGCTTCGATCGCACGACGATCCGGACCGACGGCGTCCTGGACATCGACCTCGGACCCTACGGGTGGCACTGGTTCCGGCTGGACCGCGCCGACGCGCGGATCCGTCGCCGCTGACGCCGGCTCGCGAGAAGGCACCTCGCGCCCGAGACGGGCCGCCGTGTCGGGCGCACCGAGCCGTCTCGCGACGCCGCGCTCAGCCGCGACGCCGTTTGAGCGGCGTTTCCGTCGGCAGCACGTGCCGCAGCGGGGCCGGGTCGGCCAGGCGGCCGATCGAAAGCATGGTCTCGGTGTGCTCGATGCCGGGGATCGGCCAGATCCGTTCGATGAGCAGCCGCTGCAGGTCCGCGTGGTCGCGGACGCGGAATCGCGCCATGAGGTCGTACCCGGCGGCCAGGACGAGCACCTCGGTGAGGGCGGGGATCTCGCGGAGGCGGCTCAGGACGGCGCCGGCATCCGTCGTCGTCGCGAGTCGGATCGGCACGACCACGAGCATCGGGTACCCCAGCGCCGCCCAGTCGAGCTCGACCGTGTGTCGCCGGATCACGTGACCGCGTTCGAGGCGGCTGATCCGCTCGGCCACGGCCGGCGCTGACATCTCGACGTCGGCGGCGATGCTCCGCAGCGACGCGCGTGCGTCCTCGTGGAGGCGGTGGAGGATGCGGCGATCGACATCGTCGAGGTCGAGCGGCTCGCGGTCGGGCTCCAGCAGGGCCCGGATGGAGTCCTCCGTCGCGCCGGTCACGACTGTGCCGCCTTCTCGCCGAACCCGCCACAGTCGAGTTCTCGCAGGACGTTGAGCGAGAAGTCGACGTGGTCGAGGTAGTCCTCGAGGTATCCGTGCTCGTCGTACCCGTGCATGTTCCCCGCCGGCCGCAGGGTGCCGGTCGGCGAGATGATCGGAGCGCCGAGGTGCTCGAGGAAGAGAGCGCCGGGCCCGGCTCCGGTCATGACGTCGTAGACGACCGGCTCCGCCTGGAACGAGGTGCGTGCCGCGCGCACCACGGCTTCGCCGAACGTCGATTCCACCGGCGAGTAGGCCGGCGCCATCGCGCGGACGAGCGAGACCGTGATGTCGGGATTGACCGCAGCGAGGTGGGCTGTGACGGCGTCGAACGCGGCGAGCGGCTCGATGCCCGGGACCAGGCCGAACCGGACGCGTGCGGAGCACGACGGCGGGATGCTCTGCCGCACCCCGGGATCGAGGTCGAAGCCGGCCAGACTCATCGACGGCTCGTAGATGAACCGCGTCGACAGGTCGACGGCGGGGATCGGCAGGTGCGGGCTGACTCCGGGGACCGAGATCGATTCCGCGGGCACCGTCACCTGGGCCGTCCGGGCGCGAGCGGCGTCGTCCGCTCGGATGGCCTGGTCACCGAAGCCCGGAACCGCCACGCGGCCGTCGGGGGTCCGCATCGACGTGACGGCCGTCATCATCTCGAGCGGCGCGGAGCGGAGGATCGAGGAGTACGACGGATGCTGCGCCGCGCCCAGCAGGGTCAGCGAGAGCTCCACCTCGAGCGAGCCCCGGCATCCGAACCCGATGGCCGGCCGGCCGTCCTCTTCCCGGAGGTAGCTCTCCCAGAGGCACGCGTCCGCGGCGAGTCGTTCGGCGTGCTCGGCCAGGACCTCGGCGAGCCCGGGACTGCCGATCTCCTCGCACGGGTCGGCGAGGTACACGACGGAGAACGGGATGTCGCCGTCGTGCTCCTCGATCCACAGGCGGAGCGAGGTGAGCCGGCCGGCGACGTCGGCCTTGTCGTCGCAGGCACCCCGGGCGAACATCGCGCCGTCCCGGATCTCGGCGTCGTAGGGAGGGGAGGTCCATCGCGCGTGATCGCCCTCGGGCTGCACGTCGTAGTGATTGTAGAGAAGGAGCGTTCGCGGACTGCGGCCGGCTCGGAAGCCCACGACGACGGGTCCGTAGCCCGGGATCTCGTACCGCTCGACCGAGTCCACCAGGGGAGTCAGCTTCTCCTCGATCCAGTCGGCGGCCCTGCCTATCGCGGCGAGGTCACCGGCGACCGTGGGGATGCGGCAGAGGTCCTGCCACTGCGCGACGATCTCGTCCGCATCCCGGTCGATGCGCGCATCACGCGTCATGGTCACTTCCCGCGGGGGAGGGAGACGGGAGTGAGCTCGTACGGGTAGTCCGAGATGAGCTCGTACCCGTCCTCCGTCACGAGGACGATGTCCTCCAGCCGGACACCGCCGAAGCCCTGACGGTAGCAGCCCGGCTCGATCGCGATCACGTCGCCGGCGACGAGCACCGCGTCGTTCTGGTTGAGGCTCGGCGGCTCGTGCACTTCGAGGCCGACACCGTGGCCGAGGCTGTGGAAGTAGCCTTCGTCGAGGACCTCGCCGGGCTTCTTCGTGAGCTGCGTCGGCTGGCCGGCCGCTTCGATCGGCTCGCACGAGATCCGGTGCAGCTCGGCCACGGGGAGCCCCGGGCGGATCGCGGCGAGGGTCTTGTCGAACGACTCCCTGACGATGCGGTAGTAGAAGGCGAGTTCATCGTCGATCTCGCCCTTCACGAATGTCCGGGTCATGTCGGAGTTGCCGCCCGAGGTGATGTCCCGTGGGCAGATGTCGACGGTGACGGGCTCCTCGGCGAAGATCTGACCGGAGCCGGCGTGATGCCCGATGCACGTCTGCGCTCCGTGCGCGACGATCATGCCGGCGTCCTCGCACCCGTTGCGCAGGAACGCGGCACGGATGCCGTCCTTGAGATCCTCGCAGGTGAGGGGACGGCCATCGAGGACGAGCCCCCCGTCCTCCGCGACCTCCGCGCGCGACATCGCATCCGCCACCAGGGAGACCCCGGCCTCGGCCGCCACCTGTGCACGCCGGATGCCCGCCAGCTCGTGCGGCGTCTTGACGCGGCGGCGCTGGACGAAGAGCGGGCGGTCGACCTGCAGGTCCACGCCGGCGCCCCGCAGGTGGTCGGCGACCTCCAGTGGGAAGGTCGGCGGCACGAGTCCCCGCGACACTCCGAGGCGGCGGCAGAGTTCCACGAGCGTGTTCAGCTCGGCCGTGTCGGGATCCTGACCGGATGCGCGGAGGTCGTCGAAGCCGAGCTCATCCAGCGGGAACACGGTCATGCCCGGGACCTCACGCATGCGCGCCGCCTCGAGGGACTTGATGGCCGTGTAGGCGCGTCCGTCGAGCTCGACATAGAGGAACGGATCGTGCACCTCGTGCGGGATGACGTGCCGCATGTCGGCGGCCTCGGTGCTTGCGAAGATCATGACGGCGTCGCTCATGGTTTTCCTTTCGGCGGTGTCGGCGCCAGCGTATCACCGGCCTTACAAAGACTCACTTCGCGGCGGTCGGGGCGCCTGAATACGAAGTCAACCGCGCGAAGAACTTCGCTTTCGCAGGGGCATTCGCCGCCTATCACGGTGCGCGCTGCGTCGGGTCGACGCGATCCTGCTCAGTGGAACGGCGGCGCAGTTCGCAGACGGCTCAAGCGCGCGGGCGGTATGTTGCCGACTTGTAACGTTTTGGCCACCGGTGCGTGCGCGGTCCCGACGTCGGCTTATCGTCGGGGGGCCAACTTGTGTGCATTCGCCTTGCGGTTCGATCCGGAAGGCCGTTCGCCACGTACCCGTAATCAGGAGGAACCATGTCGAGACGACGTTGGGGGCTCGGCGCACTCGCGCTCGCGTCCGCAGTCACGCTCACCCTGGCCGGCTGCGCATCGCAGTCCGGTGAGGCACCGGCAGAGAGCGGCGAGGCCGACAGCTCCGCCGTCATCACCACGAACGGCAACGAGCCGCAGAACCCGCTCATCACCTACGGCACCACCGAGGTCGGCGGCGGCAAGATCCTGACGTCCATCTATGCCGGTCTCGTCAGCTACGCCGCCGACGGAGCGATCCAGAACGAGGTCGCCAAGTCGATCGAGAGCGACGACAACACCACGTGGACGATCACCGTCGCCGACGGCTGGACGTTCACCAACGGTGAGGCGATCACAGCGCAGACCTTCGTCGACACCTGGACCGCCGGCGCGCAGGACCCCAACGGCGCCTACTGGTTCTACACGATCGAGGGTGCGACCGACGACGGCAGCACCGAGCCCACCGGCCTCGAGGTCACCGACGAGATGACCTTCACGGTCACCCTGAAGGCACCCGACGCCGACTTCCCGCTGCGTCTCGGCTACACGGCGTACATGCCGCTGCCGTCCGTCGCGTTCGAGGACATGGAGGCCTTCGGCGAGAACCCGATCGGCAACGGTCCCTACATGCTCGACGGCGAGGGTGCCTGGCGGCACGACGAGGGCATCTCGCTCGTCGTCAACCCGGACTACGAAGGCGTCCGCGAGGTGGCCAACGGCGGCCTCGACATCGTCTTCTACACGTCGCTCGAGTCGGCCTACGCCGACGCGCAGGGTGGCAACCTCGACGTCCTCGACACGGTGCCGGACACCGCGTTCGCGACCTACGAGAATGACTTCCCGGAGCGCTCGGTGAACCAGCCGGCGGCCATCTACCAGGGCTTCAACATCCCCTTCTACCTCGACCACTTCGGTCAGGACGAAGAGGGTAAGCTCCGCCGCGAGGCGATCTCCATGGCGATCAACCGCGAGGAGATCACCGACACCATCTTCGAGGGCACCCGCACCCCGGCGACCGACTTCACGTCGCCGGTCGTCGAGGGCTGGTCCGACGCGCTCGAGGGTTCCGAGGTCCTCTCCTACGACCCCGAAGGCGCCCAGGCGAAGTGGGCCGAGGCGGAGGAGATCGCTCCCTACGACGGCACGTTCCGGCTGGCGTACAACGCGGACGGCGGCCACCAGGCCTGGGTCGACGCGGTCATCAACAGCGTCACCAACACGCTCGGCATCGACGCGGAGGGTCAGCCGTTCCCGACCTTCGCCGCAGCCCTCGATCTGCGGACCTCGGGCACGCTGGAAGGCGCCACCCGCGCCGGCTGGCAGGCCGACTACCCGTCGCAGGGCAACTTCCTCTCGGCGCAGTACCGCACCGGCGCGAGCTCGAACTACGAGGGGTACACCAACCCCGAGTTCGACGCGAAGCTCGATGAGGCCGCCGCGGCGGCGTCTCCCGAGGAGGCGGCCGTGCTGTACGAGGAGGCTCAGGTCATGCTGCTGCAGGACCTCCCGAGCGTCCCGCTCTGGTACGCCAACGCCGTGGGCGTCTGGGGCGAGGGTGTCGACAACGTCGAGTTCGGCTGGGACTCGGTGCCGCTCTACCACCTCGTCACCAAGGGCTGAATCCGGCTCTCGGTCAACGTGAAGTATGGTGTCCGGGGCGCTGCTGCGCCCCGGACACCGTGCTGACCGGCACCTCCCCACCCGTCTCGCTCATTTAGGACTCTCTTCGTCGATGCTCTGGTTCATCGGTCGACGGCTGCTCCAGCTGATCCCCGTCTTCTTCGGGGCGACCTTCCTCATTTACGCCCTGGTCTTCCTGCTTCCCGGTGATCCCATCGCCGCCCTCTACGGAGACCGTCAGCCGTCGGCCGCAGCCATCGAAGCGGTCCGCGCGCAGTACAACCTCGACAAGCCGTTCATCGTGCAGTACCTCCTGTACATCGGCGACCTCTTCCAGGGGAACTGGGGGACCACGTTCTCCGGCCGTCCCGTGGCCGACGTCATGGCATCCGCCTTCCCCATCACGGCCCGACTGGCCCTCCTTGCTCTCGCCATCGAGGCGTTCTTCGGCATCCTGGTCGGTCTCGTCGCCGGTCTCCGCAAGGGCAAGCTCTTCGACGCGAGCGCCCTGGTCGTCAGCCTCCTGCTGATCTCCGTCCCCACCTTCGTCATCGGCTTCGTGCTGCAGTACGTCGTCGGCATCCAGCTGGGCTGGGCGCGCGTCACCGTCAGCGCAGGTGCCCCGTGGAGCGAGCTCATCCTCCCCGCGATCGTCATCGCGAGCGTCTCGTTCGCGTACATCGTCCGGCTGACCCGGTCCTCCGTCTCCGAGAACCTCTCGGCCGACTTCGTGCGCACCGCCACGGCGAAGGGCCTGTCCCGCCCCCGCGTCGTCACGGTGCACGTGCTGCGCAACTCCCTGGTCCCGGTCGTCACCTTCCTGGGCGTCGACCTCGGCGGTCTCATGGTGGGCGCCATCGTCACCGAGAGCATCTTCAACATCAACGGTGTGGGCGGGACGATCTACCGCGCCATCACCATCGGCGAGGGCCCGACCGTCGTGTCGTTCGTCGCGATCATGGTCATCATCATCATGTTCGCGAACCTGCTCGTCGATCTCCTGTACGCCTGGCTCGACCCGAGGATCCGCTATGCCAAGTAACCCCCGTCTCACTCAGCGGCACTTCGTCGCCCCCGAGGAGGAGGCGCCGCTCCAGGCGATCGATGCGGTCTCCGTCTCCGACAAGCCCCGGACCGTCTGGAACGACGCCTGGCAGTCGATGCGCAAACGCCCGCTGTTCTGGGTGTCGTCGATCCTCATCCTCCTCATCGTGATCGTCGCCGTTGCGCCGGGCCTGTTCACGCAGGTCTCGCCGACCGCGAACTGCCAGCTGGCGAACTCGAACGCCGGCCCTGCGGCCGGTCATCCGTTCGGATTCACCCGTCAGGGCTGCGACATCTACGCCCGTGTGATCCACGGCGCGCAGGCGTCGATCCTCGTGGGCTTCCTCGCGACCGCGCTCGTGACCGTCTTCGGCTCGACCGTCGGCGCGCTCGCGGGCTTCTACGGCGGCTTCCTCGACGCGGTCCTCTCCCGCGTCGCCGACATCTTCTTCGCGATCCCGACCGTTCTCGGCGCGATCGTCTTCATGTCGGTCCTCCCCGAGCGGACCCCGCTGGTGGTCGCGATGGTCATCGCCCTGTTCGCTTGGCCCCAGATCGCCCGCATCATGCGCGGCGCCGTGCTCTCGGCCAAGCAGGCGGACTACGTCGTCGCGTCACGAGCGCTCGGTGTGTCCCGATTCCGCGTCCTGCTGCGCCACGTCCTCCCCAACGCGATCGCGCCGGTGATCGCGGTGGCCACGGTCTCGCTCGGCACGTTCATCGTCGCCGAGGCCACGCTCTCCTTCCTCGGCGTCGGTCTGCCGCCGTCCGTGATGAGCTGGGGCAACGACATCGATCAGGCCCGTCCGTCGCTGACCACGAGCCCCATGGTCCTCATCTATCCCTCCTTGGCTCTCTCGATCACCGTGCTGTCGTTCCTGATGCTGGGCGACGTCGTGCGAGACGCCCTCGACCCGAAGGAGCGTGCCCGCCGATGACGGATCACACTTCCGATTCGACGCCGCTGCTCGACATCCGCGACCTGCACGTGGGGTTCCAGACCAAGGCGGGTCTCGTCCCCGCGGTTCGCGGTGTCGACCTCACGATCTATCCGCGTCAGTCCGTGGCGATCGTGGGCGAGTCCGGTTCCGGCAAGTCGACCACGGCGCAGGCGATCATCCGTCTGCTTCCCGGCGCCGGTCGGATCACGCAGGGATCGATCATGTTCGAGGGTCAGGACCTGGCTTCCCTCAGCGCCCGGGAGCTGCAGGGCGTCCGCGGCTCGCAGATCGGCTACGTGCCGCAGGACCCGATGTCGAACCTCAACCCCGTCCTGACGGTCGGGTTCCAGGTGCGCGAGGCGGTCCGCGCCAACAGGACTGCGACGGGTCGCGCCGCCATCGGCGAGCGTGCCGTCGACGTGCTGTCGGAGGCTGGTCTGCCGGACCCCGCCGATCGCATGCGCCAGTACCCGCATCAGTTCTCGGGCGGGATGCGGCAGCGCGCCCTCATCGGCATCGGGCTGTCTGCGCGGCCGAAGCTCCTGATCGCCGACGAACCGACGTCCGCGCTGGACGTCACCGTCCAGCGTCAGATCCTTGACCACCTCGGCACGCTCACGACGGATTTCGGCACGTCGGTGCTGTTCATCACGCACGACCTCGGTCTCGCCGCAGAGCGGGCCGAGCATCTCGTGGTGATGTACCGCGGTCGGATCGTCGAGTCGGGACCGTCCCAGGTCATCCTGGCCGACCCGCAGCACCCGTACACGCGCCGGCTGGTCTCGGCGGCCCCGAGCCTGGCGTCGCGTCGGATGCAGGCCGTCCGCCACCACGAGGCGACGGAGGTCTTCGGCGAAGTGCGGGATCCGTTCCTGACCCGAGCCGAGGAGCGGGAGGCGGAGGCGCAGGCCGAGGCGGACGCCGACTTCATCGACATCCGCAATGCGCGTCGCGTGTACAAGATCCGTACCGGCGGGCTGTCCTCGCGCGAGATCGTCGCCGTCGACGACGTCAGCCTGACGGTCGCCAAGGGCACGACGACGGCGATCGTGGGGGAGTCGGGGTCCGGCAAGTCGACCCTCGCCAAGCTCTTCCTGCAGCTGGAGTCGCTCACCTCGGGCGAGATCCGCTTCGACGGCAAGAAGCTCGGTTCGCTCAGCCGCGCCGAGGAGCTCGCGTTCCGCCGTCGCGTGCAGCCGGTGTTCCAGGACCCGTACGGGACGCTCGACCCGCAGTACAGCGTCGGCGACACCATCGCCGAGCCCATGCGCGTGCACAAGTTCGGGACGGCCAAGGAGCACTCCGCCCGCGTCACCGAGCTCCTCGACCAGGTGTCGCTGCCCAGCGCGGTCCGCGACAGGTATCCCGCAGAGCTCTCGGGCGGTCAGCGCCAGCGCGTCGCGATCGCGCGCGCGCTGGCTCTCAAGCCCGACGTCCTCGTCCTCGACGAGGCCGTGTCGGCGCTCGACGTCCTGGTGCAGGGGCAGATCCTCAATCTGCTCACCGAACTGCAGACCGAGCTGGATCTGACGTATCTGTTCATCACCCACGATCTCGCGGTCGTCCGGCTCGTCGCCGACAACGTGTCGGTCATGCGGCGCGGTCAGCTCGTCGAGTCGGCGTCGACGGATGAGGTGTTCGACAACTCGCGCGAGGAGTACACGCGCGAACTGCTCGCCGCCATCCCCGGTGCCGGGTTCGAGTTCGGGTCCTGACGGCGTGACGGGCGAGCGCGGGACCGGGAGCCGCCCCGGCGGCCCCGGTCCCGCGCACCGGACGGCCTTCCGCGCACCGTCGGGCGTCGCCGCCCTCGTCGTCGCGGGCATCGTGGTCGTCCTGCTGCTGGTCGACACCGGCCTGCGCGCGGGCTGGCTCGACATCCTCCTGATCGCGCCGTGGCTGTTTCTGGTGCTCTGGCTCATCTACGCGGCGTCCTACGCCTCCCACATCGCCGTGGACGACGAGGGGGCGACCGTTCAGAACTTCCTCCGGGTGGTCCGGCTGCCGTGGCAGACGGTCACGGACATCGACCTCCGGTACCAGGTGCGCTTCACGCTCCGCAGCGGACGCATCGTCAGTTCCTTCGGCGGGCCCATGGTCGGTCGCCCACCCCGGCCCGCCCTGCGCGGCGAGCCGGAGGGGAACCATCGACAGTCGGCCGCCCTGCGCGACCTGGATCTCATTCGAGGGCGCTGGGAGAGGGCCGCGGAGAGCGGTGCCGGTCACGGCGAGCCGTCCCGCTCGTGGGATGCCGTGGGTCTGGTCTCCCTCACGAGCATCGTCGTGTGGGCATTGGGCGCCGTGATCATCAGCCGCGCCGTGGCGTGAGCGTAGTGGCGGTCCGTCGACCCCATCACAGACATTTTGCGGGTTCGTCACGCAATGTTACGTTCGTACGAAGAGATCTCCACGCCGCCGAATCAGAGTGGATCGGCGAGTTAGGTTGAGTATCTCCAACGGTTGACGGGCGATTGTCGATGTCTCCGGTCGGGTCGGGCTGCTTCGGTCGTCCGGGTCGAGTTAAAGGTCGATAACGTTTGGCCCAAACCGTTTTGATCGGAACCGCCCCAAACCTATGGTTTCGATATCCGTGCCCTTCGGCGGCGACGTCCGGGCCCGGATCACCCTTGCACCACGATGATGTAGGAGACGAAATGCGTTCACGACGATCCCTTTTCGCGGGTGCGGCCATCGGCGCCGCGGCCCTCGCACTCACGGCGTGCGCGCCGCCCGCTGGCGGAGGTGGCGAGCCGACGGCCGAGCCCACGGGAACCGCCTCGATTGCGCTGTCGGTCGGTCCCAACGACTTCATCAGCTACAACGGCTTCACCCCTGAGACCTACAGCACGTACAACTCGGCGATCGTCGACCAGATCAAGACCGGGTTCACGTACTTCGGGCCGGATGGCACCGTCGTGCCGAACACCGACCTCGGCTCGTACGAGCTCGTCTCCGAGGAGCCGCTGACCATCCAGTACACGATCAACGAGGAGGCCGTCTGGTCCGACGGCACCCCGATCACCGTCGCCGACGCCGTCCTGGCGTGGGGCATCCAGAACACCGAGCTCGCCGGCGACGACGGCCCGCTGTTCAACTCCGTCTCCCAGGACCTCGGCCAGGAAGTCCCCGACGGTCCGCAGGGCGAGGCCGACGCGAAGGAGTTCACGGTCGAGTTCGCCGTGAAGAACCCCGACTGGGCGATCCAGTCGTGGCTCGTCGACCCCGCGCACATCGTCGCCGAGCAGGCCGGCATGTCGACCGACGAGCTCGTCGAGGCGATCCGCTCCGGCGACAGCGATGCGCTCGCTCCGGCAGCCGAGTTCTGGAACACGGGCTGGCTCACCAACCCCGGTGAGCTCCCGGAAGAGGCCCTCGTGCCCTCGTCCGGCCCGTACAAGCTCGCGACGTGGGAGGCCGGCCAGTCGGTGACGCTCGTCGCGAACGAGGAGTACTACGGCGAGGCCAACGCCGCGCAGAACGCTGAGCTCGTCTTCCGCTTCGTCGAGCAGGACGCGATGGTCCAGGCGCTCGACAACGGCGACCTCAACGTCATCGCGCCGCAGCCGACCGTCGACACCCTCTCGCAGCTCGAGCAGCTCGGCGACTCGGCCAACGTCCTCACGGGCGCGACCCTGACCTGGGAGCACCTCGACTTCAACTTCGTCGACGGTTCCCTGTTCGCCGACAACCTCGAGCTCCGCAAGGCGTTCGCGATGTGCGTGCCCCGTCAGCAGATCGTCGACAACCTCATCAAGCCGATCGACCCCGAGGCCGAGGTGCTCAACGCCCGCGAGGTGTTCCCCTTCCAGGAGAACTACCCGGAGGTCATCGAGGCGTCCTACAACGGCGAGTACGACGAGCCGAACATCGAAGAGGCCGCGAGCATCGTCTCCGCCGAGGGCGCCGAGGGCGCCGAGGTCCGCATCGGGTACTCGGCTCCGAACCCCCGCCGTGCCGACGAGGTCGCACTGATCAAGTCGTCCTGCGACCAGGCCGGATTCAACATCGTCGACGCGGGCAACGAGGACTTCTTCGCCCCCGGCGGCACGCAGGAGCGCGGTGACTACGAGGTCGCGCTGTTCGCCTGGGCCGGCTCCGGCCAGATCGCCTCGGGTGAGAACATCTACGGCACGGACAAGCCGCAGAACTACGGCGGCTACTCGAACGCGGACGTGGATGCCGCGTGGGCAACGCTGAAGGACAGCCTCGACCCGGAGGTCCACCTCGCGCAGACCAAGGTCATCGAGGAGCTGCTGTGGAACGACCTGTTCGGCATCCCGATCTTCGCCCACCCGGGCGTCGACGCGGCGAGCTCGAACATCGAGGGCGTCGAGCGGACGACCACGCAGAGCGGAATCTCGTGGAACGCGTACGCATGGAGCAGTGCTGAGTAATCAGCGGTGATCCGATGTGCGGGTCGGCCGACGCCGGCCCGCACATCTGCGTCTCCGTTCGACTGCGACCTACCCGAAGGGAAGCACACCTGTGCTGAAGTTCATCCTGCGGCGCCTCGTACAGGCCGTGGGCGTCATGCTCGGCGCCTCGGTCCTCGTGTACGTGCTCGTCATCAACGCCGGGGACCCGCTCGCGGACCTCCGTGAGAGCAACGCCGAGAACCGCGATCTGCTGATCCAGCAGCGCACCGAGTACATGCAGCTCGACCTGCCCTGGTGGCAGCGCTACCTCTCCTGGCTCGGCGGCGTGAGCCGCTGCCTCATCGGCCAGTGCGACTTCGGCACCAGCCGCACCGGCGTCGACGTCGGCACCCTTCTCGGCCAGGCCGCGGCCTCCACCCTGCGCCTCGTCCTCCTGGCCACCATCCTGGCCCTCATCATCGGCATCGCCGTCGGCATCCTCACCGCGATCCGGCAGTACTCCGGCCTCGACTACGGCGTCACCTTCGGCACCTTCCTCTTCTTCTCCCTGCCCGTGTTCTGGGCCGCAGTGCTGTTGAAGGAGTACCTGGCGATCGGCTTCAACAACTGGCTGCAGGAGCCGGGCTTCGACCCGATCCAGGTCGCGATCATCGCGATCGTCCTCGGCCTCCTCATGCAGGTGCTCCTCGCCGGTTCGCTCCGGCGGCGTCTGATCACCTTCGTGGTGACCGCCGTGTTCTTCGCGGTGTCGCTGCCGACCCTCGCCGCCCTCGACCTCTTCCGGAACCCGCAGCTCGGCATGGTCGGGGTCGCCCTCCTCACCTTCGCGGTCGCCCTCAGCGCGACCGCGATGACGGTGGGCCTCCGCAACCGCGAGGTCCTGCTGCCCGCCCTTATCACGGCGGGCGTCGTCAGCGTCGTGCAGTTCGCCCTGGTCAACGTGTTCGTCTACTACATGAACTGGGGCATCCTCGCACTCGGGCTGCTGCTCGCCTTCGTCGTGCCGTGGCTGATCGGACGGTTCCTCAGCGACCGGTATCGCACCCAGGCGATCGTGGCGTCGGTGGCGACCGGGCTCATCGGCGCCGGGCTGACGGTCCTCGACAACATCTTCCGGGTGTGGCCGTCGTTCCTCGACCTCAAGCCCCGGCCGATCTCGACGATCGGGTCGCAGACCCCCAACTTCGCCGGGGGCTTCTGGGAGACCTTCCTCGACTACGGCACGCAGATGCTGCTGCCGACCCTCCTCCTCACCGTCATCTCGCTCGCCAGCTACAGCCGGTACACCCGTGCGTCGATGCTCGAGGTGAACCGTCAGGACTACATCCGCACGGCGCGCGCGAAGGGCGCCCCCGAGCGGACGGTCATCTTCCGCCATGCGCTGCGGAACGCCCTCATCCCGATCGCCACCATCGCCGCGTTCGACTTCGCCGCCCTCATCGGCGGCGCCGTGATCACCGAGCGCGTGTTCGGCTGGAAGGGCATGGGCGACCTGTTCGCCGTCGGTCTCGACCAGGTCGACCCGGCGCCCGTCATGGCCTTCTTCCTGGTGACAGGCGGTGTGGCGGTCCTGTTCAACCTCGTCGCCGACATCTCCTATGCCTACCTCGACCCGAGGATCCGAGTATGAGCAACGACTCCACCCCGCGCACCGACGCGATCTACGACCTCGCCGAAGCGGAGGACGCGGCTCTCGCCGCGAACGACGCCAAGCCGCTCTCGCAGGGACGGCTGGTCCTGCGGCGATTCGTGAGGCACCGCGCCGCCATGATCTCGGCCGTCGTGCTGATCCTCACGATGCTCGTGGCCTTCACCTCGATCGGGTTCGCCGGCGTCCCGGGCTGGTGGGACAAGAGCTACCTCGCGGCGGGCAACGTCGTCGACGGCGGCCGCCCGACGCTCAGCCTCATCCCGACCTGGCTGGGCGGCGAGGGGATCCGCTGGGGGGAGCACCCCTTCGGGCAGGACAGCACCGGCAAGGACTACTTCTCGCTGGTCATGGTGGGCATGCAGCGCTCGCTGATCATCGCGTTCGTCGTCGGCATCGTGTCCACCTCCATCGGCGCCGTGATGGGCGCCGTCGCGGGCTACTACCGCGGCTGGGTCGACAACGTGCTGATGCGGATCACCGACATCTTCATCGTCATCCCGCTCCTCGTCCTGGCCGCCGTGCTCGGGCGGATCGCCGGCAACGCCGGCGGCGGCATCTTCGCCCTCGCGCTCATGATCGGCCTGGTGTCGTGGACCGGCCTCGCCCGCCTGGTGCGCGGCGAGGTCCTCTCGCTCCGCGAGCGCGAGTACGTGGCCGCCGCGCGCTCGACCGGGGCGAGCTCGTTCCGGATCATCTTCAAGCACGTGATGCCGAACACGATCGGCATCATCGTGGTCAACGCGACGTTCGCGATCGGTGGAGCGATCCTCCTCGAGAGCTCGCTGAGCTTCCTCGGGTTCGGGGTGCAGCCGCCGGAGACGTCGCTCGGCCTCCTCATCAGCCAGTACCAGAACGCGTTCACCAACCGGCCGTGGCTGTTCTGGTGGCCGGGCATGATCATCCTGGTGATCGTCCTCGCGGTGAACTTCCTCGGGGACGGCCTGCGTGACGCGTTCGACCCGCGCCAGACCCGCAAGTGGAGCGCGCGCCGGCTGGACCGCCTGCGCGCGGAGAAGGGCGTCTCGTGAGCGACACGAACAGCATCGGAACCGCGACGGCGCTCCGCCTCGACGACCTGCGGGTCGACTTCGCGGTGGAGGCGGGGCTCGTCGAGGCGGTCAAGGGCGTCACCCTCGAGCTGCGGGCGGGTGAGGTCGTCGCCATCGTCGGGGAGTCGGGGTCGGGCAAGTCGGTCAGCTCGGCAGCGGCCATGGGACTCCTCCCGGACAACGCCCTGATATCCGGGTCGGCTCAGATCGGCGGCGTCGAGGTCGTCGGGCTCGCGCCGGATCGGATGCGCTCCATGCGGGCCACCGAGGTCGCCATGATCTTCCAGGAGCCGATGTCGGCCCTGAACCCCGTCCTGACGGTGGAGCGGCAGCTGACCGAGGTGTTCGAGCTGCACGACGTGGCCTACGGGTCGGATGCCCGTGATCGAAGCGTGGACCTGCTCCGGCGCGTCGGCATCCCCGACCCCGAGACGCGGATCTCGCAGTACCCGCACCAGTTCTCCGGCGGCCAGCGGCAGCGCATCGTGATCGCGATGGCGATCGCCCTCGACCCGAAGGTGATCATCGCCGACGAGCCGACGACCGCGCTCGACGTCACCGTCCAGGCGGAGATCCTGGATCTGCTCCGCTCGCTGAAGGACGACCTGAACGCCGGCATCCTCCTCATCACGCACAACATGGGCGTCGTGGCGGACCTCGCCGACCGAGTCGTCGTCATGTACCGGGGCGAGATCGTCGAGCAGGGTCCCGTCTCGGATGTCCTGCTGGCGCCGCAGCACCCATACACGCGAAAGCTGCTCGACGCGGTGCCGCGCCTGTCGGTGCCACCGGCCGCCGTGCTCGAGCCGCATCTCGAGGATGTGGCCGTCGGGTCCCGTCCCGAGCGCGAGCTCGTCCTCGTGGCGGAGGACCTGACCCTCGAGTACGTCATGCGGGGCAAGGCCTTCCGCGCGGTCGAAGGGGTGTCCTTCTCACTCGCCAAGCGCGAGGTCCTCGGAGTGGTGGGGGAGTCCGGTTCGGGCAAGTCCACGATCGCGAAGGCGGTGCTGGGCCTGCTTCCGGTCGCCTCCGGATCGCTCGAGGTCCGCGGAGCCGATCTCGCGAAGCTCCGCGGTCGTGCGGCGAAGGATGCGCGCCTGCACATCGGGGCGGTCTTCCAGGACCCGGCGTCGTCGCTGAACCCGCGCTTCCCGATCGGCGACTGCATCATCGAGCCGATGGTCGTGCACCGGGTGGGCACCAAGAGCTCCCGCCTGGCGCGCGCGCGTGAGCTGCTCGATGCCGTGCGCCTGCCGACGGATGTGATCAACCGCTATCCGCACGAGCTGTCCGGCGGGCAGCGTCAGCGGGTGTCCATCGCGCGGGCGCTCGCGCTCAAGCCCGAGCTGCTCATCGCGGACGAGCCGACCTCCGCCCTCGACGTGTCGGTGCAGGCGGCCGTGCTCGAGATGCTGCGCGAGCTGCAGCGCGAGCTCGACTTCGCCTGCATGCTCGTCAGCCACGATCTGGCCGTCGTCGACCTGCTGGCCGATCAGGTCCTCGTCATGCAGAACGGGCGGGCCGTCGAGCAGGGACGGACGGATGTCGTCCTCCACGCCCCGCAGGACGAGTACACCCGGCGGCTGCTCGCAGCCTCGCCGGTGCCCGATCCGCAGGAGCAGCGCGAGCGGCGCCTGGCGCGCAGGGCGCTCCTCGACCAGGTCGACGGCGTTCCGCGCGCGCCGGGGAGCTGAGCCGCGGGACGCCCGGAACAGCAGACGGGGCGGGGCCGAACGGCGTCGCCCCGTCGGCGTGTCGGCGCCTGCGGTAAAGTGGAGCGTCGGCATCCCGGCAACATCCCTCTCGCAAGGAACCCTTTTATGGCGCTCGCCCTCCGTCCGGACCTCCGCAACGTCGCTATCGTCGCCCACGTCGACCATGGCAAGACGACTCTCGTGGACGCGATGCTCCGGCAGACGGGCTCGTTCGGCGAGCACTCGCACGTCGAAGAGCGCGCCATGGACTCCAACGACCTGGAGCGCGAGAAGGGCATCACGATCCTCGCCAAGAACACGGCGATCACCTACAAGGGCGTCCACACCGACGTGCCGGTGACCATCAACGTCATCGACACGCCCGGCCACGCCGACTTCGGCGGCGAGGTCGAGCGCGGCCTCTCGATGGTGGACGGCGTCGTGCTCCTCGTCGACTCCTCCGAGGGTCCGCTCCCGCAGACGCGCTTCGTGCTGCGCAAGGCGCTCGAGTCGAAGCTCCCCGTCATCCTCCTGGTCAACAAGACCGACCGTCCCGACGCGCGCATCGCCGAGGTCGAGGAGGAGGCGCACGATCTGCTGCTGGGCCTCGCCTCGGACCTGCAGGACGACGTCCCCGACCTCGACGTCGACGCGCTGCTCGACGTCCCCGTGGTGTACGCCTCGGGCCGCGCCGGCGCGGCATCGCGCAACCGTCCCGAGAACGGCTCGCTGCCCGACAACGACGACCTCGAGCCGCTGTTCGAGGCGATCCTCCAGCATGTTCCGGCGCCGGCCTACGACGACGAGGCGCCGCTGCAGGCGTGGGTCACCAACCTCGACTCGTCGCCCTTCCTCGGTCGGCTGGCGCTGCTGCGCGTGTTCAACGGCACCCTGAAGAAGGGGCAGACCGTCGCGTGGGTCCGCGCCGACGGCACCACGAGCAACGCCCGCATCACCGAGCTGCTGATGACGCGCGCCCTCGAGCGCTACCCGGCCGAGTCGGCCGGCCCCGGTGACATCGTCGCGATCGCCGGCTTCGAGGACATCACGATCGGCGAGACCATCGCCGACCCCGAGGACGTCCGCCCGCTGCCCGCCATCACGGTCGACGACCCGGCCATCTCGATGACCATCGGCACCAACACCTCGCCGCTGGCCGGCAAGGTCAAGGGGCACAAGCTGACCGCCCGCATGGTGAAGGACCGCCTGTACCGCGAGCTCATCGGCAACGTCTCGCTCAAGGTCGTCGACATCGGCCGTCCCGACGCGTGGGAGGTGCAGGGCCGCGGCGAGCTCGCCCTCGCGATCCTCGTCGAGAACATGCGCCGTGAAGGCTTCGAGCTGACGGTGGGCAAGCCCCAGGTCGTGACGAAAAAGATCGACGGCAAGACCTACGAGCCCTTCGAGCACCTCACGATCGACGCCCCCGAGGAGTACCTCGGCGCGATCACGCAGCTGCTCGCCGCCCGCAAGGGACGCATGGACAACATGATCAACCACGGCACCGGCTGGGTGCGCATGGAGTTCGTCGTCCCGTCGCGCGGTCTCATCGGCTTCCGCACCGAGTTCCTCACCACGACGCGCGGCACCGGCATCGCCAACGCCATCTCGCACGGATACGAGCCGTGGGCCGGTCACATCGTGACGCGCCAGAACGGATCGATCGTCGCCGACCGCTCGGGTGTGGTCACCCCGTTCGCGATGATCGCGCTGCAGGAGCGCATGTCGTTCTTCGTGCAGCCGACGCAGGAGGTCTACGAGGGCATGGTCATCGGCGAGAACTCCCGCGCCGACGACATGGACGTCAACATCACCAAGGAGAAGAAGCTCACCAACATGCGCTCCTCCACCTCGGATTCGTTCGAGTCGATGACGCCGCCTCGCCAGCTGTCGCTGGAGGAGAGCCTCGAGTTCGCCCGTGACGACGAATGCGTGGAGGTGACGCCGGAGATCGTGCGCATCCGCAAGGTGAACCTGGACGCCACCGAGCGCGCACGTGCCACGGCGCGGCTGAAGCGCCAGGACGCCAACGCCTGAGCCCCGCCGGGAGGCCCCGATGGCGGGGAACCATTCGCCGACCCGCGTCGCCTGGCGCGACGCGGTCGGTGTCGCGGTCGCGACGAGCGCCTACGGCGTGTCCTTCGGCGCCCTCGCCGTCGCCTCCGGACTCGACGTCTGGCAGACCTGCGTCCTGAGCCTGCTGATGTTCACCGGCGGTTCGCAGTTCGCGTTCGTCGGCGTCATTGGGGGCGGGGGAGTCCCGGGCGCCGCGATCGCCTCGGCGGGGCTGCTCGGCATCCGCAACGTGGCCTACGGGCTGCGGATGTCCCCGGTCGTCGGCAGAGGCTTCTGGCGGCGTGCCGCGGCCTCCCACTTCACGATCGACGAGTCGACCGCGGTGTCGCTGGCGCAGACGGATGCCGTCGGTCGCCGCATCGGGTTCTGGGTCACCGGCATCGGGATCTACCTGGGCTGGAACCTCACGACGCTCGCCGGCGCGCTCCTCGGCGACGTCCTCGGGGACGTGCGGGCGTACGGGCTGGATGCCGCGGCGGCGGCCGCCTTCCTGGCGCTGCTGTGGCCCCGGCTGCGACGGCGGCAGGCCGTCGCGGTGGGCGCGGCCGCCGCGATCGTCGCCGTGGTCCTGACGCCCGCTCTCATGCCCGGCATCCCGGTCCTGGTCGCCGCTCTCGTCGCGATCGCCGTGGGGTGGACGAATTGGCTCGGCGCCCCGGTCGGAGCCTCGCGGATCCCGGCGGAGCAGGGAGGGGCGACGTGACGCTCTGGAACGCGGTGCTCCTCGCGTCCATCATCTGCGTCGCGCTGAAGACCGTCGGCTACCTCGTCCCGGCCCGCTGGTTCGACGCTCCCCGGCCGGCGCGGATCATCGACCTCCTGACGGTCGCCCTGCTGGCGGCGCTCGTCGTCGTGCAGACCCTCGGCGCCGGACAGGCGATCGTCGTGGATGCCCGCGTGCCCGCCCTGGTCGTCGCCGCGGGCCTCCTGGTCGCCCGGGCGCCCTTCCTCGTCGTCGTCCTCGCCGCGGCCGTCACCGCCGGTCTGCTGCGCCTGTGGGGCCTCGCCGCCTGAGCCCGCCGCATGCACCCGCCGCCTAGACTGGCCGGGTGAATCCCGTCCTCGCGCGCGCCGCCACGTGGCTCGTCGCCGCTCTCATCGGCTTCGTCTACGGCGTCGCCTGCGTCATCGGCCAGGCGGCCTCCTGGGGGGTCCTCCCGGTCGGGCTCATCGTGGCATCCGTCGGTCTCATCGCCCTCCTCGTCGCGGTCCGCACCCTGACGGGCGAGCGGGCCTCCGCGCTGGCTGCCGGCCTCGGCGCGCTCATCGCGACCGTCGTCTTCTCGGGTCGTGGTCCCGGCGGATCCATCGTCGTCCCGGCCGCTGCCGAGGGCGAGATCACCACGGGGATCATCTGGACGATCGCGGTTCCGCTGGTCGCCGCTCTCGTCGTCGCGTGGCCGTCGGCGTCCGCCCTCCGCATGAAGAACTAGACTTCAGGTGTGACGTATGTGATCGCCCTGCCGTGCGTAGATGTGAAGGACCGTGCCTGCATCGACGAATGCCCCGTCGACTGCATCTACGAAGGCGAGCGCTCCCTCTACATCCACCCGGACGAGTGCGTCGACTGCGGCGCCTGTGAGCCGGTCTGCCCCGTCGAGGCCATCTACTACGAGGATGACCTGCCCGCCGAGTGGCAGGACTACTACAACGCGAACGTCGAGTTCTTCGAGGACATCGGATCCCCGGGCGGGGCGGCCAAGGTCGGCGTGATCGCCAAGGACCACCCGATCATCGCCGCGCTGCCGCCGCAGAGCCACTGAGTCCGAGCGCCCCTCGATGAGCGTCCGCGACCTCGCCGACTACCCCTGGGATGCCGTCGCCCCGTACGCGGCGCGCGCCCGGCTGCACCCGGACGGCATCGTCGACCTGTCGGTCGGCTCGCCCGTCGATCCCACGCCGCGCGTCGTCGCCGATGCGCTGACCGCCGCGACCGACGCGCACGCCTATCCGCAGACGGTCGGCACTCCCGCGCTGCGCGAGGCGATCGTCGACTGGTACGCGCGGCGCCGCGGCGTGCCCGGCCTGACACCGGCGAACGTGCTGCCCACGGTCGGATCGAAGGAGCTCGTCGCGCTCCTTCCGCTCCTCCTCGCCATCGGTCCCGGCGACACCGTCGTCCACCCGCGCGCGGCCTACCCGTCCTACGAGGTCGGCGCCCGTCTCGTCGGGGCGACCCCGCTCGCGTCCGACGACCCCGCGGACTGGCCCGCCTCGACGAGGCTGGTCTGGCTGAACTCGCCGGGCAACCCCGACGGCCGGATCATGGATGTGCCCGAGCTCCGCGCCGCGGTCGCGCGGGCCCGCGAGATCGGGGCCGTCGTGGCATCGGACGAGTGCTACGCCGAGCTCGGCTGGGACGAGCCCTGGGCGGATGCCGGTGTCCCCAGCATCCTCGACCCCCGCGTGATCGACGCCGATCCGACGGGGCTGCTGTCGGTCTACTCGCTCAGCAAGCAGTCGAACCTCGCCGGCTACCGCGCCGCGTTCCTCGCGGGGGACCCCGCGCTGGTGGCGTCACTGCTCACGGCACGGAAGCACCTGGGGCTCATGGTCCCCGCACCGGTGCAGGCCGCCATGGTCGCGGCTCTCGGCGACGACGCGCACGTCGATGCGCAGCGGGAACTGTATCGTCGCCGGCGGGACCTGCTGCGGCCGGCGCTCGAGCACGCCGGGTTCCGCATCGACCGCAGCGAGGGCGGCCTGTATCTCTGGGCGACGGCGGGGGAGGACGCCTGGGCGTCGCTCGATCGTCTCGCCGACCTCGGAATCCTCGCCGGACCCGGGCACTTCTACGGACAGCACTTCCCGCACCATGTGCGGTTCTCGCTGACGGCCCCCGACGAGCGCATCGCCGCCGCGGCCGAGAGGCTGCGCGGCGCCCTGTCGCCGGATTCGTAGGGTTCCTCCTAGCGAATCGGCGTTCTGTTGGGCGGGTCAGGAGAAGCGGTCCCGCACCGATAGGCTGTAGAACACCGCTCCCGACGACCGCAAGGAGGCTTCGTGACTAACGCGGACACCCCTCAGATGGCCACCGTCACCGTTGGTGACCAGACCGCGAACCTCCCTCTGGTTCCGGGAAGCGAGGGCGTGCCGAGCGTCGACTTCTCGACGTTCACGAAGCAGACCGGTCACACGGCGCTCGACTACGGCTTCGTGAACACCGCGTCGACCAAGTCGGCGGTCACCTACATAGACGGCGATCAGGGCATCCTGCGCTACCGCGGCTACCCGATCGAGCAGCTCGCGAAGCACAGCACCTACCTCGAAGTGGCCTGGCTGCTGATCTACGGCGAGCTGCCCACGGCAGATGAGCTCGCCGGCTGGGACGAGAAGATCCGTCGTCACACGCTGCTGCACGAGGACCTCAAGCACTTCTTCTCGGCGCTGCCGCACACCGCGCACCCCATGTCGGTCCTGTCGGCGGCGACGGCAGCCCTCTCGACGTACTACGAGGGTCAGAGCGATCCGCACAACCCCGAGCACGTCGAGCTCAACACGATCCGCATGCTCGCCAAGCTCCCCGTGATCGCGGCCTACGCGCACAAGAAGAGCATCGGCCAGGCGTTCCTGTACCCCGACAACTCGCTGAGCTTCGTCGACAACTTCCTGAAGCTGAACTTCGGCAACCACGCCGAGAAGTACGAGATCAACCCGGTCATGTCGCGTGCGCTGGAGCGTCTGCTGATCCTGCACGAGGACCACGAGCAGAACGCGTCCACCTCGACGGTGCGTCTGGTCGGCTCGACCGGCGCGAACCAGTTCTCGTCGATCTCGGCGGGCATCAACGCCCTGTACGGCCCGCTGCACGGCGGCGCCAACGAGGCGGTGCTCGACATGCTCGCCCGCATCCGCGATTCCGGGGAGAGCGTCCAGCGCTTCGTCGAACGCGTCAAGAACAAGGAAGACGGGGTGAAGCTCATGGGCTTCGGTCACCGCGTCTACAAGAACTACGACCCGCGTGCGAAGCTCGTCAAGGAGTCGGCGGACGAGGTGCTGCGCGAGCTGGGTGTCACCGACCCGCTCCTCGCCCTCGCCAACGAGCTCGAGGACATCGCCCTCAACGACGACTACTTCAAGGAGCGTCGCCTGTACCCGAACGTCGACTTCTACACCGGCGTGATCTACAAGGCGATGGGCTTCCCGACGCGCATGTTCACCCCGCTGTTCGCGATCGGCCGGCTCCCCGGCTGGCTCGCGCACTGGCGCGAGATGCAGCAGGACCCGCAGACGAAGATCGGCCGCCCGCAGCAGCTGTACATCGGCGCCGGCGAGCGGGACTACCCCGCGGACCGCTGAGGTCCACTGCCCCCGGACGGCAGGCTGCGTGCGCGGAGCTGCGTGCCGAGTGCGCCGCCTCTTGCCGAGCGAGCCGGTCGCGGCGCTTCCGTAGGCGGCGCGCTCGGCACCAACCGGCGCGCTCGGCGGCAACCGGCGCGCTCGGCGGAGCGCGCGGGGTGGTGTGGCCCCGCTAGGGTGTCGTCATGCGCAGCGCTGAGTCCGTCCCCGTCGGCTTCGGCGACCCTGGTTTCGAAGACTCTGGCTTCGGCGACCCTGGTTTCGGAGACTCTGGCTTCGGCGACCCTGGTTTCGGAGACTCCGGTTTCGGAGGCCCGGGCTACGGCTCCCCGGGCTTCGATGCGCCGGGCTTCGGCGACACCGGCTTGGGGCTGTTCGCCGGCGGCATGGGCATCGCGTTCGTCGTGTTCGGCATCCTCTTCGTCGGAGCGCTCATCGTCGCGATCGTGGTGAGCGTCCGGAAGTACCGGGTGCTGAAGGACGCCGGCGTCGACCCGACGACGGTGGACGCCGCGATCGCCGCCAAGCTGCTCACGAGCGACCTGTCGGCGCCGCGGGATGCCGCGTCACCGGACCGACGGTCCCTCGAGCAGCGGCTCGCCGAGCTCGACGATCTCCATGCGCGCGGCGTCATCACGGCGGACGAGCACCGCGACGCCCGCGCGGCGGCGCTGCGCGGCTGACGCCGCCGGGCACCGCGACGCCCGCGCGGCGGCGCTGCGCGGCTGACGCCGCCCGGCGTCGTCCGTCAGGCGTGCAGATCGGCGTTGAGCGTCACGCCGACGCCCTCCCGCCGGACGGCCTCGACCGCGCCCGAGAGCGAGTTGCGGCGGAACAGGATGCCGTTCTGGCCCGAGAGGTCGGCGCCCTTCACGACCGGCCGCGAACCGTCGTGGCGGGGCGCCTCGGCGGAGAGGACGATCTTCGTGCCGGCCGTGACGTACAGGCCGGCCTCGACGATGCAGTCGTCACCGAGGGAGATGCCGATCCCGGCGTTCGCGCCAAGGAGAGTGCGTGCACCGATCGAGACGCGGTGCGTCCCGCCGCCGGAGAGCGTGCCCATGATCGAGGCGCCGCCGCCGATGTCGCTGCCGTCGCCGATGACGACGCCCTGCGAGATGCGTCCTTCGATCATCGAGGCGCCGAGGGTGCCGGCGTTGAAGTTGACGAACCCCTCGTGCATGACCGTCGTCCCGGGGGAGAGGTACGCGCCGAGCCGGACCCGCGACGCGTCGGCAATGCGGACACCCGCGGGCGTCACGTAGTCCGTGAGGCGGGGGAACTTGTCCACGCCCTGAACCTGCAGGCCGGCGCGCACCAGCGCGGGCCGGAGCCGCTCGAGATCGGCCGGGTGCACCGGGCCGCCGTTCGTCCAGGCGACGTTGGGCAGGTGACCGAAGATGCCGCTGAGATCGAGGTCGTTGGGACGCACGAGGCGGTGCGACAGGGCGTGGAGGCGGAGGTACGCGTCCGAGGTCCCGGCGGGGGCGGCATCCAGGTCGATCTCGACCACGACGGCTTCCACGGTGACGGCGCGGCGCTCATCGCGGCCGGCGTGCGGCTGCCCGGCGGACAGATCGGCGGATGCGGGTGCGCGGCCGACGGCCGGCGACGGGTACCAGGTGTCGAGCACCGTCCCGTCCGCGCTCCGCGTAGCAAGACCGACACCCCATACCCAGCGCTGTTCACTCACCGTTCCAGGCTACCGGGCGTCGATAGACTCGACGGCATGCCTCCGCTCGACCTGCGCGCGTCCTCCGTCGATCTCACCCGAACGCTCTGCGACATCCCGAGCGTCTCCGACGATGAGACGCCGCTCGCCGACGCGATCTGGGACGCCGTCAGCACGCTCGACCACCTGGACGTGTACCGCGACGGCGACACGATCGTCGCCCGCACGCAGCAGGGCCGCGACCAGCGTGTCGCGATCGCCGGCCACATCGACACCGTCCCGATCAACGGCAACGTCCCGACGCGCGACGTGGACGTCGACGGGTCGCCCTACCTCTGGGGGCGCGGCACCGTCGACATGAAGGCGGGCGTCGCGGTCCAGCTGAAGCTCGCCGCCGAACTCGTCGCGCCCCGCGTCGACATCACCTGGATGTGGTACGACCACGAGGAGGTCGCGGCGGAGCTGAACGGCCTCACCCGGCTCGCGGCGTCGCGGCCCGACCTCTTCGAGGCCGACTTCGCGATCCTCGGCGAACCCTCGAACGGTCAGGTGGAGGGCGGCTGCAACGGCAACCTCCGCGCCATCGTGCGCACCGACGGCGTCCGCGCCCACAGCGCCCGTGCCTGGATCGGCGAGAACGCCATCCACAAGGCGGCGCCGATCCTCGCCCGGCTGGCGGAGTACCGGCCGCGCGAGATCTCGGTGGAAGGGCTCGTCTACCGCGAGGGGCTGAACGCCGTGCGCATCGGCGGCGGCATCGCCGGCAATGTGATCCCCGACGCGTGCGAGGTCGAGGTCAACTACCGCTTCGCGCCCAGCAAGGACGGCGCGGCGGCCGAAGCGCACGTCCGGGACGTGCTCGCGGGCTTCGACGTCGAGGTGATCGACCTGTCCGAGGGCGCCCGCCCCGGTCTCGACGCTCCGCTGGCGCAGGAGTTCGTCGCCGCGGTCGGCGCCGAGCCGCGGCCGAAGTACGGCTGGACCGACGTGGCCCGCTTCTCCGCCCTGGGCGTTCCCGCCGTGAACTACGGGCCCGGTGACCCGTCGCTCGCGCACCACGACGAGGAGCGCGTGCCGCTCGCCCAGATCGAGGACGTCGAGCGGGGCCTGCGCGCATGGCTGACCGGCGCCTGAGGTCGCTGGCATCCGTCGCAGGGATCATCGCGCTCGTCTATCTGACGGGCCGGCTCGTCACCACGGGCTTCTTCGCCCTCGCCGCCCACCTGTCGGGCCCGACGTCGAGGTTCGGCGCCGACGCGACGATCGGGTCGCTGGCGATGGGCTGGGACGGCCAGTGGTACTGGTACATCGCCGCCGCGGGCTATCCCGCCGAGCTGCCGGTGAGCGAATCGGGGCAGGTGGCGGAGAACGCCTGGGCGTTCATGCCGGTGTACCCCTTCCTGGCCCAGTCGTTCGGGACGGTCCTCGGCGGCTACCCGGCCGGGGCGATCATCGTGTCGCTGGCCGCCGGGTATGCGGCATCCGTCCTGCTCTTCGTGCTGCTGCGCCCTCGCATCGGCGCCGGGGCGGCGCTGTGGGCGGTCGTGTTCTTCTCGAACGGCCCGCTCGCGGCGCTGTTCCAGATGGGGTACGCCGAGCCGCTCTTCCTGGCGCTCCTGCTCGCGGCGCTCGTGCTGCTGACGCGGCGCTCGTTCGGCTGGCTGTACCTGCTGATCCCGATCATGGGGTTCACGCGGCCGGGCGTGCTGGCCTTCGCCCTGCTGCTCGGGCTGTACGGCATCATGCGCTGGCTCCGCCGCCGGCAGGATCCGCTGCCGACGCGGCAGATCGTGCACATCATCGCGCTCGGCGTCCTCACGACGGTCGTCGGGTTCTCGTGGCAGGTCATCGCCGGGATCGCGACCGGTGACCCCGCGTCGTACCTCGAGACCGAGCTGGCCTGGCGGCGCGCGTGGGTCGGCGCCGAGACCGGATTCGTCCCGTTCAGCGGCTTCATCGAGGCGTCAGGCATGTGGTTCGAGCTGTGGGGGATGCCGCGGGCGCTCGGCCCTGTCGTGCTCGGGCTTCTCGTCGCCGCCGTCGCCGGCGCGCTGGTGTGGGCGCCGAGCGTTCGCGGGCTCGGCCCCGAGATCCGGCTGTGGTCGGCGAGCTACCTCGTCTACCTGCTGGCGGTGTTCTTCCCGCAGTCGAGCCTGTTCCGTTTGCTCCTGCCGCTGACCCCGGTGGTCGGCGCGGTGGCGGCGCCGCCGTCCCGCTCCTGGCGGATCGGGGTGCTCGCGGTATGCCTTCTCGGCCAGTGGTGGTGGATCCACGAGATGCTCGCCCTCGGCGACACGTACTTCCGCATCCCCTGACCCGGCGGCGCGAACGGAACATCGTGGCCCGCACCGGTTTCTGCCCATGGGTAGACTGGGAATGTAGTCCGAAGACGAAAAGGAGCCTCACAATGGCAGCCATGAAGCCGCGCACCGGAGACGGACCTATGGAGGCCGTCAAGGAGGGCCGCCTCATCATCGTGCGTGTTCCGCTCGAGGGCGGGGGACGCCTTGTCGTATCTGTGAACGACGACGAGGCGAAAGAACTGCACAGCGTTCTGAGTGGAGTCGTCGGCGCCGCCTGACTCCCCGAAGAAATGCGAACGGCCGGTCGGGGGACCGGCCGTTCGCCGTTTCCGGACGCGGTCAGGCGTCGGTGGCGACGGTCGACAGCTGGAGGAGACCCTCTCCGACGATGGAGAGAGCGCCGAGGACGGCGGGCGAACCCTGGGTCTCCTGGATGAGGGAGCGGTACGCGCTCTCGAGGGGGCCGCGGCGGACGGGGTCCGCGACAGCACCGCCGGCGAGCACCCGGGGCACCAGCACGGTGCCGCCGGCGCGCACGAGACGCAGCCCGTGCTCGACGTACTCGATGACGCCCTCGGGATCGGCGTCGACGAGGACGATGTCGTACGAGGCCTCGTTCATGCGGGGGAGGACGTCCGACGCCCGGCCGGAGATGAAGCGGGCACGGGCCATCGGGACCCGGGCTGCGGTGAAGGCCGAGCGCGCCACGGCGAGGTGCTCGGGCTCCTTGTCGATGGTCGTCAGCGTCGCGCGGGGCGAGCCGTGCAGCAGCCAGAGTCCCGAGACGCCGCCGCCGGTCCCGATCTCGACGATGTTGAGCGCACGGCTCGCGGCGGCGATGACGGCGCACTGAGCTCCGACGACGGCGCTGATGGGGGCGGCGCCGATCTCGAGCGCGTGCGCGCGAGCGCGGCCGATCGCGTCGGGTTCGACCGTCGCCTCTTCGGCGAATCTGCGGGTGGCGTCGTAATCGCCCATGGGTGGACCTCCGCCCCCAGCCTAGGTCGACGTCGCGCCGCTGACCCGTCCGCCACACGGGTAATCTGGAGAGCATGTCGAACGGGCTCGATCTGGAGAAGATCCTCCTCATCGCGCTCATCGCGGCGGTGCTGCTGGGGCCGGAGCGGCTGCCCGGCTATGCCGCCAGTCTCGGCCGGTTCACCCGTCGCGTGAAGGACTGGCTGGACGGTGCCAGGACCCGGGTGAAAGAGGAGATGGGCCCCGAGTTCGACGACATCGACTGGCAGCGGCTCGACCCGCGCCAGTACGACCCCCGCCGCATCATCCGCGAGGCGCTCATCGACGATGCGCCGGTCCCGCCGGTGCCGGCGTCCGCGGCAGCTGCGGCGGCGACGGCCGCGGGCGGGACGACCGTCGCGGCCGCCGGCGAGCAGCGGGATCCCGCTGCGCCGCCGCCGTTCGACTCCGAAGCCACCTGACGCGCGATCGGCCGAGAGCGGGGTCAGCGGGGCCGGAACGGCAGTGAACGCCCGGCGAGCGAGCGCCGCTGCGCGACGAGCTCCGCCGCGACCGAATCGATCGCCTGCGCCGCCGCATCCTCGGGCGAGCCGACGACGACCGGGACCCCGGAGTCACCGCCGGTCCGGAGGGCGGGGCTCAGCGGGACGGAGCCGAGCAGCGGCACGTCCTCACCGGCCAGCGACAGCGCCGCCGCCACGGCCGCTCCGCCGCCGGAGCCGAACAGGTCCAGCAGGGTGCCGTCGGGCATCGCCATCGCGGCCATGTTCTCCACGACCCCGACCACCCGCTGGCCGGTCTGGCGGGCGACGAGGCCGCTGCGGACGGCGACGTCGGATGCCGCGCCCTGCGGCGTCGTGACGACGAGGACGTCGGCGGTCGGCAGCAGCTGACCCACCGAGATCGCGACGTCGCCGGTGCCGGGCGGCATGTCGATGAGCAGCACGTCGAGGTCGCCGAAGTGCACGTCCGTGAGGAACTGCTGCACCGTCCGGTGCAGCATGGGGCCGCGCCACGCGACGGCGGCCGGTGCGTCGGGAGGCAGGAACATCCCGATCGAGATGGCCTTCACGTCGTAGGCCACCGGCGGCAGCATCAGCTCGTCGATCCGGGTCGGCTGCGGGGGGCGACCGGTCTCGTCGACGAGGCCGAGCAGGCCGGGGATCGAGAAGCCGTGCACGTCGGCGTCGATGAGCCCGACGGCGAGTCCCCTCCGGGCGAGCGCGACTGCGAGGTTCGCGGTCAGCGTCGACTTGCCGACCCCGCCCTTGCCGCTCGTGACGGCGATCACGCGGGTCAGCGAGTCGGCGCCGAACGGCATCTGCCGCGGGCCGCGGATGCGCTCGACGAGCGCCGCGCGCTCGGCCGGGCTCATGACGCCCACGTCGACGGCGACCGAGGCGATGCCCGGGACGGATGCCGCGGCGTCCCGCACGTCGCGTTCGATCCGGTCGGCGGCGGGACAGCCCACGATCGTCAGGGCGATGCCGACGCGGGCGGCATCGCCCTCGACGACGATGTCGCGCACCATGTCGAGCTCGCCCAGGGGCCGGCGGAGCTCGGGGTCGGTGACGGCGGCCACCGCGCGCCGCACGTCGGCGGCATCCGTCACGGTGCCGAATCGCTCTCTGCGGCCCGGTCGCGCTCCTCGAGCCGCTCGAGCAGCGTCCGCAGCTCCTGACGCAGCACGTCCCGGCTCACCACCTCGTCCTGCATGTCGGTCATCGCCATGCGGAGCGCCACGACCTCACGGGCGAGGTACTCGGTGTCGGCGAGGTTCCGCTCGGCGCGCTGGCGGTCCTGTTCGATCTGCACGCGGTCGCGGTCGTCCTGCCGGTTCTGCGCGAGCAGGATGAGGGGCGCCGCATAGGACGCCTGGAGGGACAGCATGAGCGTGAGCGCGGTGAAGCCGAGCGTGGCGTCGTCGAAGCGCAGGTGGCGCGGCGCGAGCGTGTTCCAGCCGACCCAGATGATGCAGAACAGGCTCAGCAGGAGCAGGAACATGGGCGTGCCCATTGCACGGGCCACCCATTCCGTGAACCGGCCGAAGCGGTCGCGCGAGGGCTGCGGCGTCCGGGACAGCACCGTCGACCGTCGGCCGCGCGGTGCCTCGAAGCCCGACTTGGGCGCGCGCGCCATCATGGCGCCACCTGCGCGGAGTCGTCCTCGGCGGCGTGCGATCGCCAGTCCTCGGGCAGGAGGTAGTCGATCATGTCGTCGACGGTGACGGCGCCCACGAGGTGGTGTGCGCGGTCGACGACGGGAAGCGAGACGAGGTCGTAGCTCGCGAGCATGCGGGCGACCTCGGCGGCGGATGCCGACACGGGCACCGGCTCGACCGAGTCGTCGATGATCGCGCCGAGACGCTCGTGCGGCGGATAGCGCAGCATCCGCTGGAAGTGGACGACGCCGAGCAGCCGACCGGTGGGGGTCTCGTACGGGGGGAGCGTCACGAAGATCGCCGCGGCGAGGGCCGGGTGAAGCTCGTGGCGGCGGATGAGGGCCAGGGCTTCGGCCACCGTGGCATCCGCCGAGAGCACGATCGGCTCGCTGGTCATGAGCCCGCCGGCGGTGTCGGGACTGTGCTCGAGCAGGGCGCGGACGTCCTCCGCCTCCTCGGGCTCCATGAGATCGAGGAGCTGCTCGGCGCGGACGTCGGAGAGCTGGCCGAGCACGTCGGCGGCGTCGTCGGGCTCCATCGCGTCGAGGATGTCGGCGGCGCGCTCGTCGCCGAGGGCCTCGAGGATGTGCACCTGCTCGTCCTCGGGCATCTCCTCGAGCGCGTCGGCGAGACGGTCGTCGGAGAGCTCCTCGGCCACTTCGAGCAGGCGCTCCTCCGGGAGGTCCAGCAGCGTGTTGGCGAGGTCGGCGGGCTTCAGCTCGGAGTAGGAGGCGACCAGGAGCTCCGCCGACTGCGTCTGCCCGGCGACCTGCTGATCGCGGACGTCGCTCCACTGCGCGAACGTCGTCGGTCCCTTGGCGAACGGCGACGCGCTCGTCTTGGGCTTCCGCAGGAACAGCTGGCCGACCTGCCAGTCGCCGAGCCGGTCGCGCTCGATCGCGACGTCCTCGATGACCGCCGTGCCGGTGCCGTCGACGAGGTCGACCGAGCGCCCGATGAGCTCCGTCATGACGCGGACCTCACCGCCGCGCTGCTCGAAGCGGCGCACGTTGATGAGGCCGGTCGTGATGACCTGGCCGCTCGCGATCGACGTGACCCGTCCGATCGAGAGGAAGACGTTCCGCCGTCCCGGGATCTCGACCACGAGGCCCACGACGCGCGGCGGATCGTCCTTGCGGTAGATGACGACCACATCGCGGACGCGGCCGAGCCGGTCGCCCGCGGGGTCGAAGACGGCGCACCCCGTCAGGCGTGCCACGAAGACCCGTTGCGTGCTCACCCGACCAGCGTAGTCTTCGCAGCCCGGTCATCCTGGGCCCTTGCGCAGGCCCGCGTGTCAAGATGGTGCGATGAGCATGATGGGCGGAGCACCCAAGGAGCACGGCGCCACGGTGGCCGAGTACTCGTCGTACGAGACCGCGCAGAAGTCGGTGTCGACGCTGATCGCGTCGGACGTCCCGGCGCAGGACATCGCGATCGTGGGACGGGGGCTGCGCTCGGTGGAGCGCGTCACCGGCCGGCTCGGCTACGCGACGGCGGCCCGGTCCGGCGCCATCAACGGCGTCCTGCTGGGCCTGCTGTTCGCGGCGATCTTCGTCCTGGGCAGTGAGACGGCGGCCCTGCAGCTGTTCGTCGGGGTCATGCTCGTCGGCATCGCCCTCGGCATGCTCATGAGCATCATCAGCTACTCGATCATCCGCCGCCGTCGCGACTACACCTCGGTGACGCAGGTGATCGCCGACCACTACGACGTGACGGTGCTGCCGCGCAGCTTGGCGCGGGCGAAGGACCTGCTGGGTCCGGCCGCGGCCACGGCGGCGACGCCGCCGACGGCGCCGCCCGACCTCACGGCCCCGCCGCAGTACGGCGAACGGGTCGACCCCGCCGCGCCGCCGCAGTACGGCGAGCGTGTCGATCCGGTCCCCGAGGCGCCGGGGGAGAAGGTCGACCCGGCTCCGGATCCGTCGTCCGCGCCGCCGCAGTACGGCGAGCGTGTCGACCCGGTGCCCGAGCCGTCGCCCGAGCCTCCCGCTGACCCGCCGCAGGCCGCTCCGTCGCGATGATCCGGGTCGCCCTGCCCGCCGGCGACGTCGAGGTGTCCGAGGCGGTCGACGCGGCCGCCGAGCCGTGGGCGGTCCTGGCCCTCGCGCACGGTGCCGGCGCAGGCATGGCGCATCCGTTCCTGACCGGGTTCGCGGCCGAGCTCGCCGCGAACGGCGTCACGACGCTGCGGTTCACCTTCCCGTACCTCGAAGCCGGTCGACGGATGCCGGGCCCCGCCGCCCACGCGGTGTCGACGTGGCGCGCCGTGGCGGCCCGCGCCGTCGAGCTCTCCGGCGGGCTGCCCTGGTTCGCGGCCGGCAAGTCCTACGGCGGCCGGATGGCGTCGATGGCGGCCGCTGAGGGGGTGATCGACCCGGCCGGACTCGTGTACGCCGGCTATCCGCTGCACCCGCCGGGCAAGCCGGAGAAGCCGCGCATCGCGCACCTGCCCGGGATCTCCGCGCCGCAGCTGTTCCTCGCCGGAACGGCCGATCCGTTCCTGCAGCCGCTCGAGCAGTTCACGGACGCCGTCGCGGGCTGCATGGATGCCACCGTCTCCTGGACGGAGGGCGGCGGGCACTCCTTCGAGGTGAAGGGCGACCGCCGGCCGCCGGCAGCGGTGGGCGCCGGGATCGCGGCATCCGCGGTGCCCTGGCTGCGCCGGACGGCTCAGCGACCCGCGGCGTAGCCCTGCATCCCCCGCGGGTTCGCGGCGGCCCACACCAGGCCCGTCGCGCGGTCGAGCCCGACGGCGGAGAGCCGGCCGAGCGCCCAGTCGCCGGCACGCGCCACATCGTGACCGCGCAGGGCGAGGCCGCCGATCACCTCGTCGCCGAGCCGGTCCTCGGCGACGACGCCGGCCGGGGTCCAGGTGCGGGGCCAGAACGAGTCGACCATCGCGGTCGTGTGGAGCGTCGGCGCGTCGATCGCCTGCTGCGCCGTGTAGCCGCCCACCAGCATGCGCAGCAGCATGGGCAGCTGCCACTGGTCCTGCTGGTCACCGCCGGGGGTGCCGAGTGCGATCGTCGTGTCGCCGTCCTGCACGAGGGTCGGCGAGAGCGTCGTCCGCGGGCGTCGTCCGGGCACCAGGGCGGCGGGCGAGTCCTCGTCGAGCCAGCACATCTGCAGGCGGGTGCCGAGGCAGAAGCCGAGGTCGGGGATGGTCGGCGAGGACTGCAGCCAGCCGCCGGACGGGGTGACCGCGATGATGTTCCCCCAGCGGTCGACGACGTCGATGTGGCACGTGTCGCCGCGAGTGACCCCGGTCTTCGCCACGGTCGGCTCGCCCGTCCCCGGGGCGTGCACGGTGCCGTCCGCCCTGCGCAGCGGCGGATGCCATGCCGTCAGGCCGGGGACCTCCGCCGGACGCCACCGGTCGGATGCGCCGGACCCAATGTCCGCTCGGCGGGCGGCGACGACGTCGTCCGAGAGCAGGCCGGACGTGTCGCTGCCGTGCCCGAAGTAGGCGTCGCGGTCGGCGAGGACGAGCTTCAGCGTCTCGATCAGGGTGTGAGCGCCGTCGACCGTCGCCGGGTCGAGGCGGTCGTCGTCCAGCGGCTCGAGGATCCGCAGCGCCTCCAGCAGCGCCGGCCCCTGCGTCCACGCGCCCGCCTTCGCGACCGTGCGGCCGCGGAAGCCGACGGTGACCGGCGACTCGTAACCGGCGTCGAAAGCGGCGAAGTCGTCCGGGGTGATGACGCCGGCGTGGTCTCCTCCGGTCGCATGACGGTGGGGCGCGGCGAGGAACGCCGAGGCCGCCTGCGCCACCACGCCGGTCTTCCACTCCCGGCGTGCGGCGTCGATGCGGCCGGTGCGGTCGGGCGCGGCGGCGCCCGCGTCCACGAGGCGTTCGAGCGTCGCCGCGTACGCCGGATTGACGTGCACCGATCCGGCGGCGGGTGCCTGGCCGTCCACCAGCCACAGGTCGCCCGACGAGGTCCACCCGGTCCGGAATAGATCGGCGACGCGGGCGATGGTCAGCGCCGCCTGAGCGAGGAGCGGGTGACCGTCCCGGGCGTACCCGATGGCGTACGCGAGCACGTCGGCGAGCTCCCACGTGCCGTGGTCGCGCAGCAGCACCAGCCACGCGTCGACCGCCCCCGGCACGGCGGCGGCGAGTCCGCCGGCGCCCGGGACGATGTCGAGGCCCTCGGACCGGAAGTGCTCGATGGACGCCGCCGCCGGCGCCGGCCCCTGACCCATGAGGACCGTCGGACCGGCGGCATCCGCGGTCTGGAAGATGCCGACGAGGTCGCCGCCCGGCCCGTTCAGGTGCGGTTCGACGATGTGCAGCACGAACCCGCCCGCGCAGGCGGCGTCGAAGGCGTTGCCGCCCCGCTCCAGCACGGCCTGTGCGACCGCGGTCGCCGTCGCGTGCGTCGACGCCGCCATCCCGAAGGTCCCGGCCAGCTGGGGCCGCGTCGTGAAGGACGGGGGAGGTGTGTAGGTCACCGGTTCGGCCGGCTCACGCGCGCCGGGAACGGGCGATCCAGGCCTCGACCTCGTCCGCCGTCCGCGGGATGTCCGCCGACAGGTTGACCGGGCCGTCCGCCGTCATGAGGATGTCGTCCTCGATGCGCACGCCGATGCCGCGGTACTCCTCGGGCACGGTCAGGTCGTCGATCTGGAAGTACAGTCCCGGCTCGATCGTGAAGACCATGCCCGGCTCGAGCTCGCCGTCGTAGTACATCTCGCGCCGCGCCTGGGCGCAGTCGTGCACGTCGATGCCGAGGTGGTGGCTCGTGCCGTGCACCATGTAGCGGCGGTGCTGGCCGCCGCGGTCGCCGTCGAGCGCCTCCTCGGCGGTCACCGGCAGGAGGCCCCACTCCGCGACGCGGCGGGCGATGACCGCCATGGCGGCCTCGTGGATCGCACGGAACCGCACACCCGGTCGGGCGACGGCGAAGGCGGCGTCGGCGGCCTCACGGACCGTCTCGTAGATCGTGCGCTGGATCGGGCTGAAGGTGCCCGACACCGGCAGCGTGCGCGTGACGTCCGCAGTGTAGAGGCTGTCCATCTCGACGCCCGCGTCGATCAGGACGAGGTCGCCGGGCACGACGGGGCCGTCGTTGCGGGTCCAGTGCAGGTAGCACGCGTGCGGACCGGATGCCGCGATGGTGTCATAGCCCTCGCCGTTGCCGTCGGTGCGGGCGCGCAGATGGAAGACGCCCTCGATGGCACGCTCGCCGCGCGGGGTGTCGATGATGCGCGGGAGCTCGGCGACGATGTCGTCGAAGCCGCGCGCCGTGGTGTCGACGGCTGCGCGCATCTGCGCGATCTCGTACTCGTCCTTCACGAGACGCAGCTCCGAGACGAAGCGGGTGAGGTCCTCGTCCTCATCGACGACGACGTCGCCGTCGGATGCCGCGAAGCGGTCGACGTGCGCCGTGGCGACACCGAGGTCGGCGGCGACGCCCGCCAGTGCGGGGCGCGGCCCGATCCAGAACTCGCCGATCGACGCGTCCGCGTAGAACTCGGCCGTCGTGCGGTCAGCCCGCTCCCGCAGGTAGAGGGTGACGTCGTGGCCCGAATCGGTCGGGTCGAACACGAGCACCGAGTCGGGGACGGCGTCGGCGGCCCAGCCGGTCAGGTGGGCGAACGCGGAGTGCGCGCGGAACGGGTAGTCGGTGTCGTTCGAGCGCTGCTTGAACGAGCCCGCCGGGATCACGAGCCGCTTGCCGGGGAAGGCCGCCGAGACGGCGTCCCGGCGGGCAGCGGCGTACGGCGCCTGCTCGCGCTGCGGCGGCGTCGACTCGGGCCGATCCGCCCAGCCGCGGGAGATGGTGTCGAGGAAGCCTGCCGGGAACGGCTGCTTGCGGTTGGTGGTCGCCGCCGCCGGGGTCTCGGTGGTCGGCTCGGCGATCGTGTCGCGCTGATCGGTGCTCATCGCTCTAGTCTCGCACCGACGGCTCGCCCGGTCACCCCGGCGGGCGGTCAGCCGGCCGGCTCGAGCTGGACGACGACGGGGCGGTGGTCGCTGGCGGTCCCGTCGAGCGAGGTCAGCACGACCGATCCGGTGGGCGTCCAGGCATCCGTCGCCATGACGTGGTCGATGGGCGTGCCGAGGAGGGCCGGCCAGGAGGAGTCCCATGTGCCGACCGCGCCGTTGCCGGTGGAGGTCGCGGCATCCGTGCACCGTCCGAGGTGACCGCCGTCGGTGCCGAGACGGCCCATGTGGTCGACGGTCGCGTTGAAATCGCCCGCCATGATGACGTTGTCGGTCGCGCACTGGTCCGCCAGCCACCTGAGATCGCTGCGCCAGTGCGACATGTCGTCCTCGCGTGGGGCGACCGCGTGGGCGGCGACCACGACGGGGCCGTTTCCGTCGACGGGCATCGCGACGACGCTCGGCACGATGGACGTGTTCGTCTCGCCGAACGCCGCCGACTCGACGACGGCGTAGTCGCCCAGCTCGGGGGAGATGAGCAGGGTCGTCCAGTTGGCGTCCCAGCCTTCGAAGTTCTCGTGGTGCACCCACATCGGGTTGCCGCGATCGCGCATGGCGACGGCGATCTTCGTGCCCGTCTCGGAGTTCGTCTCGGGGAGCGCGACGATGTCGACCTGCATGGCGATCGCCGTCTTCACGACGGCGTCGATGTCGGTCGCCGCGCCGGCGGTGTTCCAGGTCATGACGCGGATGCTGTCGGCCGTCGGTTCGGGGAGGTGGGTGCTGCCGAGGCCTCGGAGGGCGAGGGTCCCGGCGTTCGCGACGGCGGCCAGGATGGCGATCGTCGCGATGGCGGCGGCGAAGCTCCGCGTGCGGCGCGGCAGGCAGAGCAGCAGGGCGACGACGGCGATCGCGACGAAGAGGAGGACCACGATCGGCCGCAGCGACACGATCTGGGCGAACGGGAACGACCGCTCCAGACGGAAGAACTGGGGCCAGGTGACGAGAGCGGCGCCGATGGCGGCGACGATCGTTCCGAGGATCCCCAGCAGGCGCAGCACACAGTGACACTATTGCGAGAGGCTGAGGACTTTCTGCGCGCTACGCTCGATCCCATGTCAGCCGGGTATCGCTCCACCGCGCAGCCCGTCGGACCCAGCGACCTGCACCTGCATTCCGATCACTCCGACGGCACCGAGCCGCCCGCCGCCGTCATGGCGGCCGCGCACCGCGCGGGTCTGCGCACGGCGGCGCTGACCGACCATGACACGACGTCGGGGTGGGCGGAGGCAGCGGATGCCGCCACGTCCCTCGGGATGACGTTCGTGCCCGGGATGGAGCTCTCGGCGCGGCACGAGTGGCGGAGCGTGCACGTGCTCGCCTACCTCTTCGACCCGGACGACGCCGAGCTGCGGGTGATCACCGACCGCATCCGCGAATCGCGGCTGAGCCGTGCGCGGACGATGGCCGATCGCATCGGGCGCGATTACGACCTGACGTGGGACGACATCCTCGCGCAGACGACGACCGGGGCGAGCGTCGGGCGCCCCCACATCGCGGACGCCCTCGTCGCACGCGGGCATGTGCGCGACCGTGGCGAGGCGTTCGGCGGGATCCTGAACCCGGCGAGCGGATACTACGTCGAGCTGTTCGCGCCCGATCCGGTCACGGCGGTGTCCGCCGTCGTCGCTGCCGGCGGCGTTCCGATCATCGCGCACCCGGCCGGGCGCAGTGGGCTGCTGCCCGACAGGCTCCTGCGGCGGATGATCGATGCGGGGCTCGCGGGCTTCGAGCTCGGTCATCGCGAGAACGTGGAGCCGGCGCTGGGTCGCCTCGGCGCCATCGTCGCCGAGCGTGGACTCATCGCGACCGGCTCGAGCGACTACCACGGTCGCGGCAAGCCGAACGTGCCGGGGGAGTTCACCACGAGCGACGACATGCTGGCGCGGATCCTCGAACGCGGCTCGGGCAGTTCGGCGGTCACGCCCTGACGGGTGCCCTCATAGGTGATCGACGTCCACGGTCGAGGATCGACGGGACACGCGGGCCGTCGGCGCTGTCCTCGGTCCACCGCCCACGTGTCGCCCTTCCCAGCCGGCACGGTGGTGGTGACGTGCCGATCAGAAGGGTGGGGTGTCGGTGCGGTCGGTGGTGTTGGCGCGGTCGGTGTTGTCGGGTCCGGTGGCAGGTGTGAAGGCGACGGCGGGCGTGGGTGCGTCTTCGCGGTAGGTCCTGCCGGCGGGTGAGGTCCATTCGAGGACTCCACCCTGCAGTTGTCGGACTCGCCAGGCGGTGAACTGCTTCATCGAATGGTGCCGTTGACACAGGTGGGCGAGGTTTCGGAGTTCGGTTCTGCCGCCGAGGGCGTGGTCGTGGGTGTGGTCGATCTCACAGCGGATCGCGGGCACCCGGCAGCCGGGGTACCGGCAGTGCTGGTCTCGGGCTTGCAGGTACCGGCGCATCGGCAGCGGAACCCGGTACGAGTCGACGGCGACGGTGGTTCCGGTGACGGGGTCGGTGAACATCCGCTCCCAGATCCCCACACTCCCAGCCAGGGTGCGGGCGGTGAGCGTGTCGATCGGTGACCGGCCCATCAGATCCGCAGGCCCGTCATCCGTGCCGTCCAGACACGACGCCGGCAGCACGACCTGCACGCGGGCACGGATCGCGCCCAGCGGACCCGCACTCGTGTCGATCGTGTCATCCAGCGCCGGTGTTCCTGCGAGCAGCAGGTCGGCGAAGATGTCCGCTCGTACCTGGTCGATTCCGCGAGCGTCCGTCGCGACGACGTGTGCATCCGCGGTCGCAGTCGCGTCAGCGCTGTCCGCCGAGCGCGTCACTCCGAACGCGACTCCGACCAGTTCCGCCTCCGACCGTTCTGCCGCAGCCCGTTCCGCCTCCGCCCGCTCCGCTCGCGTGTCCACGATCGCCCGAGCCTGTTGCGTCAGTCGGTCGTGGATCCCCTCCGCGAGCACCGTCGGCAACGTGGCGATCAGGTCGGACATGCCGTCCCGGCCCGGCACCAGGCGCACGCACCGTCCCGCGGCGGCTTCCTCGTGGCGTTCGGTGAACGACCGCGGGTGCATCCGCTGCGCGAGGATCTCGAGTTCGGCCCGGACCCGGTTCGGGGTGTCCTGCTCGCACCGCACGATCGCGGCGGCCTCGAACTCGGCCCGACGATCGAGGGGCACGACGCCGCCGGCATCCACGATGACGAGAACGTGCCCGCGCGTGATCCGACCCGTCTCCCACGCCGTCAGTGCGGCCGGGTACCCCTCGACGATGGTCCGGGCTTCGTCGATGCGACGCTGCACGGTCCGGTCGGTGGTGCGCATGATCCCGCCGACCTCGGCGGCGATGGACCGCAGCGCCATGTCGTGGACGCGCACCCGAGAGCCGCTGCCGGCGGCCTGCGTCTCGGCGAGCTGACCTGCGCGCGCGAGCGCGCGCAGCTGATCGATGTGGGCAACGGTGAGTCGCCTCTCGATGCCCTCGACGTCGTGCACCACGGCCGCGAGGGACGCGAGATACGCGTCCGATCCCGGCGTCTCCGCGGTGCTTGTCATACCCCCATTGTGGTGAGGGCCTCAGACATTCAGCCCGCCGATCAGCCGAGTTATCCGCAGGCGAGCCGACCGGTCAGCGACAGGCGAGCCGACGCCCGCAGCGGGCCCAGACGCTCCCTCCCGGAAACAGCGAAAGGCCGGTCGCGACGAGCGCGACCGGCCTTTCGTCAGGAGATATCAGGCTCCGGCGACGGGCGCTCCGGCGCCCGAGCCGCCGCGGCGACGACGGCGGCGACGTGCCGGCGCCGGCTTGCCGTCGTGGTGCTCCTTGCCCGCGCCGTCGTGGGTGCCCGCGCCGTCGGCGGCGCCGGCGGCGTCTCCCGCGTCACCCTTCGCGGGGGCGGGGGCGGCGTCGTCGCGAGCCGCTGCCTCGGCGGGAGCGTCCTCTGCGAACGTCGCGCCGACCCGGGCTTCCTCCGACCCGCCGCGGCGGCGCCGGCGGCGGCGGGTGCCGCCCTCGCTCGTGCCTTCGGCAGCGGCATCCGCGGCCGAAGCCGGCTGCGCCGTGCGGGGAGCCGATGCCTTCGCCGACGCCTTGGGCGCCGTCGTGATGCGGCCCTTGGTGCCGGCCGGGATGTCCAGGTCGGCGAACAGGTGCGGGCTCGACGAGTAGGTCTCGACGGGCTCGGGCTGGCCGAAGTCGAGGGCGCGGTTGATGAGCGCCCACTTGTGCAGGTCGTCCCAGTCCACGAACGTGACGGCGATGCCGGTCTTGCCGGCGCGACCGGTGCGGCCGGCGCGGTGCAGGTAGGTCTGCTCGTCGTCGGGGATCGTGTGGTTGATCACGTGCGTGACGTCGTCCACGTCGATACCGCGCGCAGCGACGTCGGTCGCGATGAGAACGTCGCGCTTGCCGGCCTTGAACGCCGCCATGGAGCGCTCACGCGCTTCTTGGCTCATGTCGCCGTGGACGGCTCCCGCGTTGAAGCCGCGGTCGCCCAGCTCGTCGACGAGCCTCTGCGCGGCGCGCTTGGTGCGCGTGAAGATGACGGTCTTGCCGCGGCCCTCGGCCTGCAGGATGCGCGCGATGACCTCGTCCTTGTCGAGCGAGTGCGCCCGGTACACGAGGTGCTTGATGTTCGCCTGCGTGAGGCCCTCGTCGGGGTCGCTCGCGCGGATGTGGATGGGGTTCGACATGAAGCGGCGGGCGAGCGCCACGATGGGCCCGGGCATCGTCGCCGAGTAGAGCATCGTGTGGCGCACCGGCGCCACCTTCTGGAAGATCTTCTCGATGTCGGGCAGGAAGCCGAGGTCGAGCATCTTGTCGGCCTCGTCGAGGACGACCTCCGTCGCGTGCGACAGGTCCAGCAGACGCTGGTTGTTGAGGTCGATGAGACGGCCCGGCGTGCCGACGACGATCTGCGCGCCGGCCTTCAGCTGATCGATCTGACCCTCGTAGGCCTTGCCGCCGTAGATGGCGACGACGCTCGTCGAACGGCCGGAGGTGAGCATGTCCATGTCCTCGTAGACCTGCACGGCGAGTTCACGCGTGGGGACCACGATGAGGGCCTTGACGCCGGGCTCGGGGTTCAGGCCGAGGCGCTGGACGACGGGGATGCCGAAGCCGAACGTCTTGCCGGTGCCCGTCTTCGCCTGTCCGATGATGTCCTGGCCGGGCAGGCCGAGCGGGATCGTCTGCTCCTGGATGGGAAAGGCATCCACGATGCCCTTCGCCGTCAGCGTCTCGACGATGTCGGGATCGACGCCCATGTCAGCGAATGTCGTCATAGTTCTTCCGTGCCTGTCTGGCGGTGAGAGGCCGCCGGGTGAGGGTCCACGCCCTTCACTCAGCCACAGGCGCGGGGTCCCGATCCGTCGCCGGGACCTTCCCACCCTACCGGAGCGGTGCCCGCGGGCCCGTAGGCTGTGCTCCGTGGTCAGGTGGTTCTGGGAGCGGCGCAGGCCGCCGGGTCGTATTCTGCGGCTGCGTTCGCGCGACGAGGCGAGCGACGTCCGCCGCGTCGACTTCGAGCAGCTGGCGCCCGATGTCGCGACGTATCTCGGGCAGGCCGCGTACCTGCAGCTCGGCTACGTCGAGACCCTCAGCTCCCTCATCCAGCAGAGCCCCGAGCTCTCGCACAAGGAGTCGCTGTCACGAGCCGCCGGCGCCGCGCTCCGCAAGCACCAGGCCCTGGTCGCCCTGATCCGGGACCGGGGGGACGACCCGCTCGAGCTGATGCTGCCGTTCCGCGAGCCGCTGGACTCCTTCCGTCACGCCACCCACGGCGCGCGCCCCCTCGAGACGATGCTGACCGTCCACCTCACGGCGGGCCTCCTCGACGACTTCTATCTGTCGCTCTCAGGCAGCTACGGCGACACCGGGCGCCGCGTGGCCGCGATCCTCCGCGGCGACGCCGAGCGGGAGGCGCTCACCGCCATCGTCACCGACGCGATCTCCGCCGATGCCGAGTGGCGCGCGCTCCTCAGCCTGTGGGGTCGCCGGCTCGTCGGCGACACCCTGCTCGTCGCCCGCGGCGCACTGCGCCCGGGAAGCCTCGACCTCGAGGACGAGAAGCAGGTCCAGCCGGTGTTCACCCAGCTGCTGGGCGCCCACTCGCGGCGGATGGGTGCACTCGGGCTCGAGGCCTGAGCGGCGCCGGCACGCTTGCGCCCGGCGCGCGCGTGCGCGCCTGAGCAACGCCCGGCGCGGGTCAGGCGATCCCGAGCTCTCGGCGGGTGCGCTCGTCGTGCGCGACGCGCGCACGAGTCAGGAGGACGAGGGCGATCGGCACGACGATCGCCGGCAGCAGGATCGTCGCGAGCCACGTCCACAGCGAGTCCGGCCCCTGGCCGGCCCAGGTGAGGATCATCCACCCGAGAGCGCCGAGCGCGGTGCCCGACAGCGGGCCGAGGGCAGCGCCGCGCAGGTCCCGTCCTGAGACGGCGAAGTGGGCAGCGGCCCCCAGCGTCGCGCCGATGACGAGCGCGAGGACGATCAGCATGTCAGGCGACGAAGCCGACGCGCCGGGACTGGTCCGTGCCGACCTCGACGAACGCGATGCCGGAGGTCGGGACGAGGTAGGTGGCACCCTTCGCATCGACGAGGGTGACGTACGCCGCCCCGGAGTCGAGGGCCGACGCGATCGTGTTCTTGACGGCGTCCGCCGTCTCGTTCGAGTCGAAGCTGAGCTCGCGCGAGTTCGCGATGCCGATGCGGATCTCCACGGTGTTGCCTGCCTTTCCTCGCCCACCTGTGCGGGCGCATCTCGACTCTACGACACGCGTTCGGGGCGGGATGCCGGGAGGCGAACGCTCTGGGCGAACGTCGCTGCCGGCCGGTGTCGGCGACGACGGTTAGCGTGGGAGACATGGGTCATCCGTCGCGTCCCCGAGCGCTCGACGACGCGCAGCGGCGCGTCGTGGCGCTGCCCGCCGACGCCTCCGGCGTCGTCATCGGGGCGCCCGGCAGCGGCAAGACCGCGACCGTCGTCGAGCGCGTCGTCCGGCTCATCGCCGAGGGATTCGCGCCCGAGGAGGTGCTCGTCCTGACGCCGACGCGCACCGCCGCGACCGCCCTCCGCGACCGGCTCGCCCTCGCCGTCGGGGTGGCGACGAGCGGGCCGCTCGCCCGTTCGGTCGCGGCGTTCGCCTACCAGGTCGCGCGCGCCCACGCGGTGCACGCGGGCGACGAGCCGCCGCAGCTGCTGACGGGGCCCGACGAGGACCGGCTCATCGGCGACCTGCTGCGCGGCGACGAGGAGGACGAGCAGGAGGGGCCCTCCCGCTGGCCGGACTGGGTGACGCCGGAGATCCGCGCGACCTCGGGCATGCGCGGCGAGATCCGCGCGTTCCTCGCCGAGCTCACGACCCTCGGCATCCAGCCGGACGAGCTGGACCGGCTCGGCATTCGCCACGACCGGGACATCTGGCGCTCGCTGGCATCCTTCGCCCGGGAGTACCACGCCGTGCGCTCGCGCATGCGCGGCGCGCACCGTGACGCCGCGGGCCTCGTCCGCGAGGCGGTCGGCCTGGTGCGCAGCCTGCCCGCCGGGTCGCCCGCGCTCGGCACGGTGGCGGGCCTCCGCGCGATCGTCGTCGACGACGCGCAGGAGCTGACGCTCGGCGGCGTCGAGCTGCTGGAGGGATGCCGCAGCCGTGGCATCGCGGTGCTCGCCTTCGGCGACCCGGACGTGGGATCCGGGACCTTCCGCGGCGCGCGCCCCGAGAACTTCGCGCGGCTCGCGGTGACAACCTCCGTGCTGGACGGCGTCCACCGCGGAACCACCTTCCAGCGCGATGTGCTGTCGCAGGTGACGTCGCGGATCGGTGCCGCAGGTCTCGTGGCCCACCGTTCGCCGCGCGCCGGCGTCGAGCCGGACGGCAGCGTGCGGGCGTTCGCACTGCGATCGAACTCGGAGGAGTACGACACCATCGCGCGACTCCTGCGCGAACGGCACGTGCACGACGGCGTGCCGTGGGAGGAGTGCGCCGTCATCGCGCACGACACCCGTCAGGTGGCCGCCCTCGAAGCCGAACTCGCCGCACGCGACGTCCCGACCGCGGCCGTCGGCCCGGCCGGCTCGCTCGCAGACACCCCGATCGTCCGGGAACTGCTGCGGCTGGTCGATCTCGCGGCGCGCGAGCACGCGCAGTGGGACGTCGACGACGTCGGCGATGCGCTGACCGCGGGAGGACTGGATCCCGTCGAGCTCCGGCGCCTGCGGACCGCGCTCCGTCACGCCGAGCTCCTCGGCGGCGGCGAGCGTTCGGCTCGCGACCTGCTGGCGTCGGCCATGGCGTTCCCGCTCGAGTTCGACCTCCTCGACACCCCGGAGGGCCGCCGGGCGGGCCGCGTCGCCGCCACGGTCGGGAAGCTGCGGGACCAGCTGGACGCGGGCGCCACCGCCCACGAGCTGCTCTGGACGGTGTGGGAGCAGCAGGGCCGCGAGCGCGAGCTGCGGACCCTCGCCGACGGGCACGGCCCGCTCGCCGAGCAGGCCCGCCGCGACCTGGACGCCGTGGTGGCCCTCTTCGAGGCGGCCAAGCGCCACGGGGAGCGCGAGGACGGCACAGCGCCGATCGACTACCTGCGGTCGCTGCTGCACTCCGAGGTCGCGGAGGACCGGCTCACGACGTCGGTCGCCCCGCAGGGCGTGCAGGTCTCGACGCCGGCCGGCGCGCTCGGTCTCGAGTTCGACACCGTCGTGGTGGCCGGCGTGCAGGACGGCGTGTGGCCGAACCTCCGCGTCCGCGGCGGACTGCTCGACACCTGGCGGCTCGCCGACGGCGAGGACGACAGCGATGCCGTCGATCGTCGCCGGAGCGTCCTCCACGACGAGCTGCGTCTGTTCGCCCGCGCCGTCTCACGAGCGCGCTCGCACCTCGTCGTCACGGCCGTCGACGACGACGACACCGGGCCGAGCGTGCTGTTCGAGTTCCTCCCGCCCGCCGAGCCCGCTCCGCGGTCGGTGGAGCATCCCCTCACCCTCCGCGGACTCGTGGCGCAGCATCGGCGGGTCCTCACGGATCCGCGGTCGATCGAGCCGGCACGCGCCCACGCGGCAGCCCAGCTCGCCCTGCTGGCCGCCGAGGGCGTCGCGGGCGCCGACCCGGCGCAGTGGTACGGCGTCGCGGAGCCCACCTCCACCCGGCCGGTCCGCGACCTCGACGCGGCGCCGCTGCGGGTCTCGCCGTCGCGTCTGCACGCCCTCGAGCAGTGTCAGCTGGACTGGGTCATCGGCGACCTCGGCGGCGACCCGGGCACCGCGGTCGCCGGTCTCGGCACGATCCTCCACGCCGCCCTCGAGCACGCCGACGGCGCCGACGAGGCGTCGCTGTGGGCCTTCGTCGAGGAGCGCTGGTCGCAGCTCGAGTTCGAGGCTCCCTGGATCGACGCCGCCGAGCGGGCGCGGGCCCGCGACCTCGTCAGCCGGCTCGCGGCATACCTCCGCGCGACCGAGCGCTCGGGCTCTCAGCTCATCGGCGCGGAGCCCCATTTCGAGGTGGAGATCCCGGTCCGGGATGCGGCGCACCCCGCCATCCTGAGCGGCTACATCGACCGTGTCGAGCGGCAGCCCGACGGCAGCGTCGTCATCGTCGACCTCAAGACCGGGCGGAGCGAGCCCACGAGTGACAAGGCGGTGGCGGAGAACCCTCAGCTGGCCGCCTACCAGCTGGCGTTCGAGCGCGGGGCCATCCCCGAGGTGAACGGCGCGGCGCCCGGCGGGGCGAAACTCGTCGTCCTGAAGAAGACGCGGTACGCCCCGTACGCCGAGCCGCATCAGCCGCCCTTCGACGACGAGACGCGCAGCGCCTTCCTCGCGCGGATCGACCGTGCCGTCGAGGTGATGCGCGGCACGAGCTTCGAGGCGCCGTTCGAGGAGCACTGCCGGGACGACCACTCGCACGGGCTGTGCCGCATCCACACGATCGGAGCGGTGAGCTCGTCGTGACCGACCCCGTCCTCAGCCCCGAGACGATCGCCGCCGCTCTCGGGCAGTTCCCGCCCACGCCCGAGCAGTCCGCCGTCATCGCGGCGCCCCTCGCGCCAGCCCTCGTGGTGGCCGGTGCCGGCAGCGGGAAGACCGAGACCATGGCCGGACGCGTCGTCTGGCTCGTGGCCAACGGGCTCGTCCGGCGTGACCAGGTGCTGGGCCTCACCTTCACCCGCAAGGCCGCCGGCGAGCTCGCCGAGCGCATCGGCCGACGGCTCCAGCGCCTGGGCGAGTTCGAGCGCCGCGGACTGCTGCCCGCGCTGCCGCAGCTGCACGCGACCGGCCGCCTGGATGTCTTCGCGCGGCTGGAGCGGGAAGGCGCCCCCGACTCCGCGCGGCGGGCCGCGCTCGACGCGCTCGCGCCCGGCGGCGAGGTCGACGCCGACGCCGACGCGCTGCTCGACCGGCCCACCGTGTCGACCTACAACAGCTTCGCCGACGGCATCGTCCGCGAGAACGCCGTCCGCATCGGCCGCGACGCGGATGCCGTCGTGCTGAGCGAATCCGCGGCATGGCTGCTCATGCGCCAGGTCGTGTTCGCCGCCGACGACCCCCGCCTGCCGGAGCGCATCGAACGGCCGTCGACGATCATCGACGCGGCCCTTCGGGTCGCCCGCGACAGCGTCGACAACCTCGTCGACCTCGACGACCTGGCATCCTTCGCCGACGACTTCCTCGACGTGCTCGAGCGACCCAGCGACAGCGCCCGCACCACCGTGTACGCCGACATCCGGACGGCCGCGGACAAGGTCGGCGGGCTCGGCGTGCTGGTCGGGCTCGCCCGGTCGTACGACGCCGAGAAGCGCCGTCGCGGCGTGATCGACTTCTCCGACCAGGTCGCCGGCGCGCTGGCCGTCGTGCAGGGCCACGCCGCGGTGTCGGCGGACCTGCGGGACCGGTACCGCGTCGTCCTGCTCGACGAGTACCAGGACACATCGGTCGTCCAGACCGACCTGCTGTCGACCCTGTTCGCCGGCACCGCCGTCATGGCGGTCGGCGATCCGCACCAGTCCATCTACGGCTGGCGCGGCGCGAGCGCCGGCAACCTCGGCGACTTCGCGCAGGCGTTCGGGACGGATGACGGTGCCGCCACCTTCTCCCTCCTCACCAGCTGGCGCAACAGCGCCGACGTCCTGCGGGCCGCGACCGCCGTGCTCGCCCCGCTCGCGAACGGCTCGCCGGTGGAGGTGGGCGCGCTGCGGCCGCGCCCCGGAGCGCCGCAGGGCCGCGTGGACGTGGCGGTCGACGACGACGTGGACGCCGAGGCGGAGCGCGTGGCGGCATGGTTCGAGGGCGCCCGGTCCCAGCGGGCCGACGACGGCCTGCCCACGACGGGTGCCGTCCTGCTGCGGAGCAAGAAGCACATGGTCCGCTTCGCCGACGCGCTGGGACGCCGCGGCATCCCGCACCGAATCCTGGGGCTCGGCGGGCTGCTGTCGACCCCCGAGGTCGTCGACGTGGTCTCCGCGCTCCGCGTCATCAGCGACCCGCGCGCCGGCTCGGCGCTCATCCGGCTCCTCGCGGGGCCGCGATGGGGCATCGGGCTCGCAGATCTGCGGGAGCTCGCGCAGCTAGCCGGCCGCCTCGCCCGGCACGACAGCGCACTGCAGCCGCTGAGCGCCGAGGTCACCGAGGCCCTCCGCTCCTCCGCGGGCGACGAGCAGGGCTCCCTCGTACTCGCTCTCGACTTCCTGTCGCGCCAGAAGCCCGATCACGGCTGGCTCGCGCCGTTCACACCCGCCGCGCGGGAGCGGCTGCGCGAGGCGGGCGCGGTGTTCGCGGGCCTGCGCCGGGCGTCGGCGCTTCCGGTCCCCGAGCTCGTCCGGATCATCGAGGCGGAGCTGCGACTCGACATCGAGCTCGCGGCGAACGAGGCGCGCGGACCGGCGCGGATCGCCGGCGATCAGCTGCGCGCGTTCGTCGACGAGCTCCACGGATTCCTGCAGACGGACGAGCGCGGGTCGCTCTCGGCCCTGCTCGCGTGGCTCGACCGGGCGGAGCGGCTCGACGAGTTCGCCCCGCGCACCGAGCCACCCGAGGACGACGTCGTGCAGCTCCTGACGATCCACGGCTCGAAGGGCCTGGAGTGGGATGCCGTCGCCGTCGTCCGCGGCGTCGAGGACGAGCTCCCCGCGCGCCTGCAGGACGGCAAGGGGTGGCTCGCTTTCGGCGTGCTGCCGTACTCCTTCCGCGGCGACCGCGCCTGGCTGCCCGAGTTCGGCTGGCATCGGCGGGACGCCGAGACGCAGCAGCACCTCAAGGCTGCGCTGGAGCGCTTCACCGACGGCATCCGCCGGCGACACCTCGCGGAGGAGCGGCGTCTCGCCTACGTCGCCGTCACGCGCGCCCGTGACCACCTGCTGCTGACCGGGTCGGGCTGGGCGGGGACGAAGAAGCCGCGTGCCGCGAGCCGTTTCCTCGTCGAGATCGCGGCCGAGCTCGGCATCGACCTGCCCGAGGTGGACGCCGACACGGCGAATCCGTTCGAGGGCGTCCAGGCGACGCTGCAGTGGCCGATCGATGCGCTGGGTGTGCGGCGGGATCGCGTCCACGAGGCCGCCGCGCGCGTGCGCGCCGCGGCGGCCGAGCCCCCGGCCGCGCCGACCCGCGACCTCGAGCTGCTGCTGGCCGAACGCGCCGCGCGGGCCGCAGGACGGTCGACGCAGGCGCCCACCCGCATCCCGGCATCCCGCTTCAAGGACTTCGTCGCCGATTACGGGGCGGCCGCGACCGCCGTGGCGAGACCGCTGCCGGAGCGGCCGTATCGGCAGACCCGTCTCGGCACGCTGTTCCACGCGTGGGTCGAACGGCGCTCCGGGCTCGTCGGCCGCGCCCGGTCGGCCGACGACGTGCTGTGGGAGGACGACGCCGACACGCCGCAGGGGTCCGGGCCGGACGCCGGAGCGCTCGACCGGCTGAAGGAGGCGTTCCTCGCCTCGGAGTGGGCGGATCTGCAGCCGATCGAGGTCGAGACCGAGATCGACTTCGCGGACCCGGACGCGCTGGGCGACGGCCGGTCCCACGTCATCATCTGCAAGCTCGACGCGGTCTACCGTCGCGGCGACCGCATCGAGATCGTCGACTGGAAGACGGGCCGCCCGCCGCGGACGGCCGCGGAGCGCGAAGAGCGGATGCTCCAGCTCGAGCTGTACCGGCGGGCGTACTCGGCCAAGCACCGGATCCCCACCGACCGCATCGACGTCGCGCTGTTCTACGTCGGCGACGGGCTGGTCCTGCGCGGCTGACGCGTCGGGGCCGCCTCGGCGGCCGGATCCTCCGAGCGGAGGTCAGGCGGTGCCGGTCCAGCGGCGCAACGCGTTCCGCGCGGCGTCGTCGGGGTCGCGGTCCTCGTCGGACGGGGGCTGCGCGGCATCCGGTCCCGGCCAGTCCGAGAACTCGATCGGCTCGGTCTCGAGGTCGGTGGCGTCGGTGGGTCGCGCCTCGTCCTCGTCCTCGCCGAAGAGGTCCATGGACCCCGGGTCGTAGGCGTCGGTCTGCATCGACGTGTCGACCGCGTCGGAGCGGGGCTCCGGGACCCGGCCGAGCGCGGCGATCGCGTCGTCGACGGTGACCGTGCCCGCGGCGATCGGCGCCGCATCCCGGACGCTCTCGTCGAGGGCCTCCAGCAGGGCGACGGCGTCGTCCATGATCGCCTCGGAGCCGACCTCGTGACCGTGCACGAGCCACTTGGCGAACTCCAGCTCGGCGTGCAGGCGAGCTCGCTCGGCGATCATCGCATCGGGGGAGCGGTGCGCCTGCGCGGCGTAGGCCTCGAAGACGGTGGCGGCCGCCTCGGGCGCGCTCGATGTCCAGCGGAGGTCTTCGGCAGGGTCTCCCACGCCGAGTCCGCCCCACGTGAGGAGGCCCTGGAGGGTCGGGACCTCGTCGACGTCGACGAACGCGAAGGACGCCGGGTCGACGCCACCCAGGGTCACGGTGGGCTCGAAGCGCCAGAGCCCTTCGGCCGTGAGCGCGCGGCTCCACCGGCGGAGCAGTCCGAACGGCAGCCGCCCCGTCGCCTCCGCGCGGTCGAGGAGCCGCTCGGTGTCGGCGTGGACCATGGTCTCGGTGCGGACGGGCAGTCCGGCGCTCTGCACGACGGATGCCGGCAGGTCGTGGACTGCGGCGATCGCTTCGGCGAGCGAGGTCGCGACACCGCGGCCGGTGGGGACGTGGGCGGCGTCGACGCGGTAGCCGTCGAGGTGCGTGATCACGCGGGCGATGCCGTCGCCCAGCCGGGCGGTGCCCCGGATCTCGGGTGCGCGGAACGGCAGGACGGCTCGCACGCCGGCCGTGAGTGCGGCGAGGGCCTGCGTCTCGCGGCCGAGCTCGGCCTCGGCGTCGGGCGTCGCGGGGACGCGGACGACGAGGCGGCTGCCGTCGTCGAGCGTGAGGAGCGCGCTGTCGAAGCGACCCGCGCCGTCCTCCGTGAGCGTGGCGGCCCCGACGATGCCGATGCCCGCGCCGACGCTGCCGACGGGCGCGAGGGCGGCCGTGGCCGCCGCGGCTAGAGTGAGGGGTGAGCGTGCCATGCCCCCAGGGTAGGTCGGGCACGCCCCGGCGCCCCGGCGCCACGCCCGCAAGAGAGGTCCTGGATGACGACGAAGGACGTCCCGCCGCCTCTGGCCCGCGCGGTCATCGACCGCGCCGCCGACGAGCGGCTCGACGAGAAGCTGATGGATCGCGCCCGCCGCGACGTCGCGACGCGCGTGCTCGTGCTCCACGGCGACCGGGCCCCGCTCGGCGACGGCGGATCGCTGCACCTCGTGCCGCCGGACGACGCCCCCGCCGACGCGGAGTGGGCGTTCCTCGGACGGGATGCGAAGGGCGACGCGATCCTCGCCGCGATCACGGCGGCCACGGCCGGCGAGCCCGACCTCGGCGCAGCCTCCTGGGCGGCCCTTCGCGCCGTCGGCGGCGACCTTCCGGCGGACGAGGCGGGCCGCTTCGTCCAGGCACTGAGTGTCGGGCGCTGGCTGATCGACGCGCCGTTCTGCCCCGCGTGCGGGACCCGGACCGAGGTCCGGCAGTCCGGCTGGTCGCGCGTGTGCCCGAACTGCGGCCGTCAGCACTTCCCCCGCACCGATCCGGCGGTCATCGTGGCGGTGGCGAGCGCGGACGGCGACCGGCTGCTGCTCGGCCGCAACGCGGCCTGGGGCGACATCCCGATGTATTCGACCTTCGCGGGTTTCGTCGAGGCGGGGGAGTCCCTCGAGACCACCGTGCACCGCGAGGTGGCCGAGGAGGCGGGCGTGCGGCTCGACCGGCTCGCGTACCGCGGTTCGCAGGCGTGGCCGTACCCGCGATCGCTCATGCTCGGCTTCTCGGCGAGCGCGGTCGACGACGCGGAGGCCCGCCCCGACGGCGAGGAGATCCTCGACGTCCGGTGGTTCGACCGGGACGAGATCCGGCGCGGGCTCGCCGGCGAGGGCGAGCTGCGCCTGCCGGGGCCTGCGTCGATCGCGCGCAGCCTCATCACCGCCTGGAGCCGCTCGTGAGCTCGGACGCCCTGTCCGGCCTCGATGAGCGTCAGCGCGAAGCGGCATCCGTCCTGCGCGGGCCCGTCTGCGTGCTCGCGGGTGCCGGCACCGGCAAGACCCGCGTCATCACGCACCGCATCGCGCACGGCGTCGACACCGGGGCGTACTCGCCCAGCCGCGTCATGGCCGTCACCTTCACGACGAAGGCCGCGGGTGAGCTGCGCGGCCGCCTGCGGGGTCTCGGGATCGAGGGCGTCGCGGCGCGCACGTTCCACGCCGCGGCGCTCGCGCAGCTGAATTTCTTCTGGCCGCAGGTCGCCGGCGACACCGCGCCCGCGATCGTCGACCGGAAGCTGCGGCTGCTCGGGCACGCGGCCGACGAGATGGGACTGCGGCTGGATGCCGCCACCCTCCGGGACGTCGCGTCGCAGATCGAGTGGCGCAAGGTGACGATGCGCACGATCGAGCAGTACGCGCAGGCGCGGCCCACGGGCCTCCCCGGACTCGCCATCGGACCTCTCGTCGATCTGCAGACCGCGTACGAGCGGGTCAAGGACGAGCGCCGTCAGCTGGACTTCGAGGACGTCCTGCTGGCGTGCGCCGGGATGATCGAGTCCGAGCCCCGGGTCGCGGCCGCCGTCCGCGAGCAGTACCGCCATTTCACGGTGGACGAATTCCAGGACGTGTCGCCGGTGCAGCACCGGCTGCTCGAACTCTGGCTGGGCGATCGCCGCGACCTCTGCGTGGTCGGCGACGCGAGTCAGACGATCTACTCCTTCGCGGGCGCGGACCCGCGGTATCTGCTCGACTTCGCCGACCGGTACGACGACGCGCACGTGGTACGGCTGGAGCGCAACTACCGGTCGGATGCCGCGGTCCTCGCCGTCGCGAACGAGCTCATGCGCGGCCGCCCCGGAGCCCTGCAGCTGCAGGCGGGCGCGGAGCCCGGGCCCTCGCCCGAAGTCGTCGCGTTCGACGACGACTCGGCGGAGGCCGAGGGTGTCGCCGATCGGGTCGCGGTGCAGCTGGCCCGCGGCGTCGACCCCCGGACGATCGCCGTCCTGTACCGGCTGAACGCCCAGTCGGCGCCTCTGCTGGCGGCGCTGTCATCGCGCGGCATCGCCGCCACCGTCCTCGGCGGCAAGCGGTTCTGGGACCTGCCGGAGGTGCGCCAGGCCCTCATGGCGCTGCGCGGCGCCTCGGTCGCCCCGCTCACGGGGACGTTCGTCGCGACGGTCCGCGACGTCCTGCGCTCGCTCGGTCTCAGCGACGAGGCGCCGCCCGCCGGTGGCGCGCTGCGCGACTCGTGGGAGGCGCGCGCCGCCGTCCTGCGGCTCGCCGAGGAGGCGCCCGAGGGCACCACCCTGCGCGCGTTCACCGACGAGCTCACGGCGCGGGCCAAGGCCCAGCACGAGCCCGCGCTGAAGACCGTCACGCTCGCGACGCTGCACGCGGCGAAAGGCCTCGAGTGGGATCACGTGCACCTCATGGGCATGTCCGAGGGGCTCCTGCCGATCTCGTACGCGACGACGTTCGAGCAGGTCGACGAGGAGCGGCGACTCGCCTACGTGGGCATCACGCGGGCCGCGCGTACGCTGTCGCTCTCGTGGTCTCGGGCGTCGGGTCATCGGGAGCGGCAGCGGTCGAGGTTCCTTCAGGAGATCGGCACAGGCACCGTGCGTGAGGGCGGTGCGCGCGCCACACGCGGCGGACGTCCCCGGCGCTGAGGGTCACGGCGCGTCCGGCCGCGCCGCGCGTGAGCAGCCGGCCGGCCAGGATCGCCCCCTCCATGAGCAGCAGCGGCTCGGTCGGCGCGGCGGGCCGAGCCAGCAGCTGTGCCGCGACGAGCGGCCACTGCGGATCCGCGTCCCGCCGCGCGGCGTGGACGCAGGCGAGGCACGCCGAGGCACCCGGTACGACGAACGGGCCCACCGTGATCCGATCGCCGAACAGCTCGATCGGCAGGTGCGGCACGTCCTCGGCGACCAGCCGAGCCGCTCGATGCGGGTCGACGAGCCGATGCGCGACGAGGAGGACCGGTTCCCGGTGGTCGGCCGCCGTCCGCGGCCAGCGCTCGCACTCGGACACGCGGATGCCGGCCGCGCGGAAGCCGGCCAGCAGCGTCGCCTCGTCGGTCCTCGACAGGTCGGCGGGCAGCTCGACCCGCGCAGCCGGAGACGCCGCGGGGGAGTCGGCGAGGGCGTCGCCGATCCGGGCGACGAACGCCGCCGCCTCCTGCTCGGTCGTCCCGAGCTCGCGGGCGAGCGGACCGAGGCGGGCGTCGGGGATCCCGGCGACGAGCTCGTCGAGCAGGCGCTCCTGCCACGGTCTCACGCCGTCGATCGGGTGGGGGTCGTCGGGACCGAGCTGCACGGTCGACGGCGTCCGCCAGAGCGGGAGGTGCGAGGCGGCGAGGCGGAGCATGCCGCGATTGTGCCCCGGCCGGGGGTGTCACGCGGTCGTCGTCCACAGCACCCGCGCGGGCGGCCCGGGATCGGGTCGCTGTGGAGGAGCCCCCGATCAGACGGGCCGGGGACCCGTCGGCTCGTCGCCCTCGGCGTCGCCGCGTCCGTCGTCGTCCCCGTCGGAGGCCGCCGGCGCGGAGCCGCCGTTCGCCTCCTCGTCGAGGAGGGCGGCGAGCGCGTCGTCGAAGGCGTCGCGTGCCGGCTCCTCGCCGCGGGCGCGGGCCTGCAGCCGGGCCACGAGCCCGGCCGGGTCGTCGATGTCCTCGGCGGTCGGCATCAGGTCGGGGTAGTCCCAGAGGCTGTCGCGCTCGGCGGTGCCGACGGCATCCGTCACCGCGCGCCACATGGCGGCGGCCTCGCGGAGCCGGCGGGGCCGCAGCTCGAGACCGACGAGCGATGCCATCGCCTGCTCGCCGGGACCCCCGACGGCGCGGCGGCGACGCACGACCTCGGCGATCCGGTCGGCCGCGGGCAGGCGGGTGAGGGCGTCCGCCGTCACGACGTCGACCCAGCCCTCGATCGTGGCGAGCAGGTTCTCGAGGCGCGTGAGCGCGGCGATCTGAGCCTCGGAGCGCGGCGGGATGAGCGCACCGCTCTCGATGGCCTCCCGCAGCTCCTCGGGGGAGGACGGGTCGAAGCGCGACGCCAGCTCCTCGAGGGCGTCGACGTCGACGTGCACGCCGCGGGCGAAGTCGGTGATCTGCGAGATGACGTGCAGGCGCAGCCAGCGGGCGTGCCGGAACAGCCGGGCGTGCGCGAGCTCGCGGGTCGCGAGCGCGAGGGCCAGCTGGTCGCCGTCGATCTCGAGGTCCCGGCCGAAGTCCGCGAAGTTCTGGGGCAGGATCGTCGCGTCGCCGTCCGGCATGAGCGGGATGCCGACGTCTCCGCCCGAGACGACCTCGAGCGAGAGCCGCCCGATGACGGTGCCGAGCTGCCCGGCGAAGAGCGCGCCGCCCACCTTCCGCATGATCCGTCCCGCGCCCTCGATGGCGGAGCGCATCTCCTCAGGCGTCTGCGACTCGAGCGCCGCCAGCAGCGCGTTGCTCATCGAGGACGCGACCGGCTCGGCGAGCTCCTGCCAGACCGGGAGGGTCGCCTCCACCCACTGCCCGCGGGTGATCGCCTTCGGGGGCATCGGCAGATCGGCGATGACGGTGGCTTCGCTCAGCCACAGCGACGCGAGCGTGAAGGCGGAGTCGAACTCCTGGCGGTCGCCGGTCGAGATGCCGAGGCCGTCGCGGTTCGCGGTGTGCAGCGCCTGCGTCTTCGCGGACGACCAGTCGATGCCCTCGTCGTCGCCGCCGGCCATGGCGTTCTGCAGGTGGCGCATCACGTTCTGCATCATCGCGGGGTCGATGTTCATGCCCGACATCGCGCGGAGCTGCTCGGCGTCGAGGTCGCCGTCCCCGCCCAGGAGGCGTCGCAGCATCTCGGCAAGATCGTCGTCGCCGGGTCGGTCGTCGTCGGTCATGTCAGGCGCCTTTCAGCAGGGGGGAGACATCTGGTTCTACGCTAGTCGCGGGTTTCCACCGCACGGTTCGAGCGGGACCCGTGCCGTGTACGCCGGTCGCGAACGAGCGACGGGGAAAGGTCCTGCGTGTCCCTGTTCGACGATGCCGCTCCCGCAGCGGATGCCGCTCCCGCCGATTCCGGACGCCGCCGCTTCGGCCGGCCCGGTGTGGGCGTGTGGGCGCTGGCGGTCGCGCTGGTCGCGCTGCTGGTCCTCACCTTCCTGCCCACCGCCTACGTGATCCAGGGCCAGGGGCCGGTCGTGAACACGCTCGGCACCGCCGAGAACGCCGACGGCGAGGAGGTTCCGCTGATCTCGATCTCGGGCGCCGAGACGTTCCCCGCGGAGGGCTCGCTCGACCTGACCACCGTGCAGGTCCGCGGAAACCGCGAGCAGACGCCCTCCTGGTTCGAGCTCGCGATGGCCTGGTTCGACTCGTCGAAGGCCGTCCTGCCGATCGAGCAGATCTTCCCCGAGGGGACGACGGTCGAGCAGCGGAACGAGGAGAGCGCAGCGCTCATGGTCGACTCGCAGAAGGAGGCTACGGCTGCCGCGCTGACCGAGCTCGGGTACGACGTGGAGCCGCACGTGAGCGTGTACGGGTTCAGCGAGGATTCGCCTGCGGCGGGCGTCCTCGAGGTCGACGACCGATTCGTCTCCGCCGAAGGACGTCCCATCGAGACGACGCAGCAGCTGCGTGAGGTCATCAACTCGCTCGGCGGCGACCCGGTCACGATCGTGGTGCGGCGGGACGGCGAGGAACGCGAGGTCAGCGTCACTCCGACCGAGACGACGGTGGACGGCGAGACCCTGTGGCTGATCGGCATCACGACGGCGCACGACTACGACTTCCCGATCGACGTCACGATTCAGCTCGACCGGATCGGCGGACCGAGCGCCGGGCAGATGTTCGCCCTCGGCATCATCGACACCCTCACGCCGGGCGAGCTGACCGGCGGCGAGCACATCGCCGGCACCGGCACGATCGACGCCGCCGGGGCGATCGGTCCGATCGGCGGCATCCGCCAGAAGCTCTACGGCGCGCAGGATGCCGGCGCCGACTGGTTCCTCGCACCGGCGACGAACTGCGACGAGGTCGTCGGGCACGTTCCGGGCGATCTCCGGGTCGTGTCGGTCGAGACGCTCGAGCAGTCGCTCGCGGCCCTCGAGGCGATCAGCTCGGGCGAGGGTGCCGACGATCTCGCGACCTGCACCACCGGCTGACCCCGCTCGCCGCCTCGGCGCCTGCGATCACGCGCCGCCGCCTCGGCGCCTGCGATTACGCCTTGAGCGCACCCGGCCGCGGAGCCCGCCGTTGAGGGTCCCGCCTAGGATGGAGAAGTGACCTCGACACCGACCGCGGGCCCGGCCACGCCCTCGCCTCCGAACCCTGTCCGCCGCGCGATCGCCATCACCATCGGCGTTCTGATCGTGCTCGTCATCGCATTCTTCGCCTTCGCGAGTCTGTACGCCGACTGGCTGTGGTTCCGCCAGCTCGGGTTCGACGGGGTGCTCACGACGCAGTGGATCGCGCGCGTCGCCATGTTCCTCGTCGGCTTCGTCGCGATGGCGGTCCCCGTCTTCGCCGCGATTCAGCTCGCCTACCGGCTCCGCCCGGTCTACGCGCGGCTGAGCTCGCAGCTGGACCACTACCAGGAGGTCATCGAGCCGCTGCGTCGCCTCGCGATGTGGGGCATCCCGGTGTTCTTCGGCTTCTTCGCCGGCTTCGCCGCGTCCGCGCAGTGGGAGACGGTGTGGCTGTGGGCCAACGGCGTGAGCACGGGTGACGCCGACCCGCAGTTCGGGATGGACACCGGCTTCTACCTCTTCCAGATGCCGCTGTACAGCGCCGCACTCGGGTTCGCGTCGGCCGTTCTGCTGATCTGCCTGCTCGTCACCGTCGTCGTCGCCTACCTCTACGGCTCGGTCCGCGTCGGCCAGCGCGAGCTGCGGATCTCCAAGTCCGCCCGCATCCAGCTCGCGATCGTCGCGGGGCTGTACCTCGCGGTGCAGGCGGTCAGCCTGTGGCTCGACCGGTACAAGACGCTCACGACCCAGGGCGACCGCTTCACGGGCGCCAGCTACGTCGACGTCAACGCGGTGATCCCGGGTCTCGCGATCCTCGCGATCGCCGCCGCCATCGTCGCCGTCCTCTTCTTCGTCACGGCCGTCATCGGCCGCTGGCGCTTCCCGCTCATCGGCACCGCGCTGCTCATCGTGTCGTCTCTCGTCGTGGGCGTCGCCTACCCGTGGGCGGTCACGCAGTTCCAGGTGGCGCCGAACCTCGAGACGTACGAGGCGCAGTACGTGGAGCGGAACCTCGCCGCGACGAAGTTCGCCTACGGCATCGAGGACCTCGAGAAGACCGACTACAAGGCCGTCACGACGGCGGAAGAGGGTCAGCTCCGGGCGGATGCCGAGACGACGGCATCCCTGCGCATCATGGACCCCGCCATCATCGGCCCCACCGTGCGCCAGCTCGAGCAGTACCGCTCGTACTACCGCTTCACGAACCCGCTCGACGTCGACCGCTACGAGATCAACGGCGAGATGCAGGATGCCGTGGTCTCGGTCCGCGAGCTGAACCTCGATCAGCTGGGCACCGCACAGTCCTGGTACAACAACACCCTCGTCTACACGCACGGCTACGGCATGGTGGCCGCGAAGGGCAACGACCGGACCGGCGACGGCAACCCGGTGTTCCTCGAGCGCGGCATCCCCACGGCGGGCGAGCTGACCGACGGCTCGGACTACGAGCCCCGCATCTACTTCGGCGAGAACTCGCCGCCGTACTCGATCGTCGGCGCCCCGGAGAGCTCCGAGCCCGTCGAGCTGGACTACCCGCGTGGTGAGGACGGCGCCGGCCAGACCCGCACGACGTTCGAGGGCGACGGCGGTCCCGACGTGGGCAACCCGTTCAATCGCCTGCTGTACGCGCTCAAGTTCCAGTCGACCGACATCCTGTTCTCGGACGGCATCAACGACGAGTCGCAGATCCTCTACGACCGCAACCCGCGGGACCGCGTGGAGAAGGTGGCGCCGTACCTCGAGCTCGACAGCGACCCGTACCCGAGCGTGGTGGACGGGCGCGTCGTGTGGATCGTGGACGGCTACACGCTGAGCAACAACTACCCGTACTCGTCGATCGTGAGCCTCCGCGACTCGATCTCGGACGCGACGAACGCGCAGCCGCGGGTCGCCCTCGACGACGTCAACTACATCCGCAACTCGGTCAAGGCCACCGTCGACGCCTACGACGGGTCCGTCACGCTGTACGCGTGGGACGAAGAGGACCCGCTGCTGCAGGCCTGGCAGAAGGTGTACCCGACGTCGCTGCAGCCCATCTCGGAGATGTCGGCCGACCTGATGAGCCACGTGCGCTACCCGACCGACCTGTTCAAGGTGCAGCGGGCCATGCTCGGCACCTACCACGTCGATGACGCGCAGTCCTTCATCCGTCGCGACAACGCGTGGCGGACGCCCGAGGACCCGGTGACGCAGTCCAACCTGCAGCCGCCGTACTACCTGACGATGCAGATGCCCGGTCAGGACGACCCGTCGTACTCCATGTTCACGTCGTTCATCCCGGCATCCGTCGGCGACGGTGCACGCAACGTGCTCATGGGCTACCTGGCGGTGGATTCCAACGCCGGGGGCGAGAAGGGCGCGAAGGCGGAGGGCTACGGCAAGCTGCGGATGCTGGAGATCAGCGCCGACGTGTCGGTCCCGGGTCCCGGCCAGGTGCAGAACACGTTCAACTCGAACGAGACCATCTCGCAGCAGCTCAACCTGCTGAAGCAGGGTCAGTCGCAGGTGCTCAACGGCAACCTGCTGACGCTGCCCGTCGGTGGCGGTCTGCTCTACGTGCAGCCGGTCTTCGTGCAGGCCTCCAGCGGTACGCAGCTGCCGACCCTCCGGAAGATCCTGGTGTCGTTCGGCGACGAGGTGGCCTTCGAGGACACGCTGCAGGAGGCGCTCGACGAGCTCTTCGGCGGCGACTCGGGCGCCGTCGCGGGCGACGACGGCACCGACCCGACCCCGAGCGAGACGCCGGCACCCGGCGAGACCCCGGCACCCGACGAGACTCCGGCACCGAGCGATCCCGGCACCGGACCGACGGCACCGGCGGCGGAGTTCGACGAGCTGCTTCAGCAGGCGCAGGAGGCCATGCAGGCACGTGATGCCGCGATGGCCGAGGGCGACTGGGCCGCCTACGGCGAGCAGGACGACCGGCTGACCGCGATCATCGAACAGCTCCTCGAGCTCGAGGGCGAGTGATCGAACGGTGGTGGGCGCTCACGCGGTGAGCGCCCACCACCAGATCAGCAGCAGGGTGACGAGGGATCCGGCGAACTGGTTGAGCCAGAGGAACCGGTCCCAGCCAGCCGTGGCGCGCGCGGAGTCCGCGTCGCTGACCGAGCGGTAGGGCCACACAGTCACGAGGTACGGGATCGCGACGACCGCGGCGAGCGGACCGGGCCAGGCGGTTCCGAGCATGACGACGCCGGACGCCGCGTACGTGACGAGCGCGAAGCGCACGGTCCACGCCGCACCTCGTCCCGTCGCGATCGACGAGATCTGCGCCTCGCGGTCGGCGACGACGTCCTGCACGGCTCCGAAGGCGTGCGAGGCGACGCCCCACAGCGCGAAGGCGACGATCACGGCGACGAGCTGCCATGACCAGGCCGCGTCCGCCATGACCAGGCCGTACACGGCCGGCGAGAAGAAGTGGACGCTGCTCGTCAGCGAGTCGGCGAAGGGCCGCTCCTTCAGTCGCACCGGCGGTGCGCTGTAGTACACGACCGCCAGCATGCTGAGGGCGAGGACCGCCCACGACAGCGGCGGCCCGGCGACGACGAGGAACACCATGAACGGCACGCACAGGACGGCCGCGGACCAGAGCGTCGGCCGGTGCAGCCGTTTGTCGAGGATCGCGCCGTGCGCACCGCCCTTGCGGGGGTTCCGCAGGTCGGACTCGTAGTCGAACACGTCGTTGATGCCGTACATCGCGACGTTGTAGGGGATCAGGAAGAAGATCGTCCCGACGATGAGGACGAGGTCGATCTCGCGGGTCGTCACGAGGTAGGCGGCCGCGAACGGGTACGCCGTGTTGATCCAGCTGACCGGTCGCGACGAGACGATGAGCTGGCGGGTGAAGGCTCCGGCGTTCACACGCGCTCCTTCCGTGGTGCGAGCAGGGTCAGGACCGCGGGCACCGCGAAGGCGGCGCACACGGGGTAGGCGAAGTCCTCGATCGGAGCCAGCCCGATCCGGATGCCGCTGATGTGGTGCTCGGGATAGGTGAACAGGCCTGCGGCGATCATGAGGTTGTCGAAGACGGCGGTCAGGATGCAGAGCGCCAGCGCTCCGTATGCCGAGGCGCGCATACGGTGTCCGAAGCGCGGCAGCCGCGCCGTCGCCAGCGCGACCGCGGCCGTGGCCAGGGCGAACGGGATGACGATGAGCAGGTAGGTCACGCGGCGCCCTTCCGACTCGGTCGCCGACGGGGGAGTCTGGCGGCCGCGGCGTGGAGGACGAGGGCCAGGTAGCAGAGGAAGGCGAGGAAGACCGGCTCCTCGAGCGGCAGGTGAGGCGCGAGGTCGATCCCGAGCAGCAGCGGACTGTCGCCACGGACGAACACGCCCGCGGCGATGCCGACGAGATCCCAGGCGACGAAGAAGACCGTCCCGATCGCCACCGCCACGAGGGCACGCAGCGGCTGCACCGGCATCACGAGGCGGAAGCGGACGTCGAGGGCGGCGACGCCGGCGGCCGACAGGAGGAGCGCGAGCAGGTAGAGGCCCGGCACCGCCTCAGCGCTCCGCGGCCGCCGGGACCGGCAGCTGTCCCGTCGCGGAGTCGCCGTCCAGGAGCTTCACGACGAGCTCGGCCGAGATGAGGCACATCGGAAGACCCACGCCGGGGAGGACGGAGTGTCCCGCGTACAGCAGGCCGTCGACCTTCGACCGGTTGCCGGGACGGAACATGGCGGACTGGCCCAGCGTGTGAGCGAGGCCCAGCGCGCCGCCGCGGAACGCGCCGAAATCCTCGACGAAGTCCGCGGGGGCGATCGTGCGACGCACGCGGATCCGATCGGCCAGGTCGGGGACGCCGGTCCACTCGGCGATCTGCGAGATGACGGCATCCGCCGCCGCCTCGATGACCGCGTCGCCGTCCCCGTCGACACCGCCGTGACCCAGCTCGGGGGCGGCGGGCATCGGGACGAGGACGAAGAGGTTCTCGTGCCCCGCCGGCGCCACGCCGTCGTCCGTCGCGCTGGGACGGCAGATGTAGAGCGAGGCCGGGTCGGGGATGACGGGGGCGGATTTCGCGGCGTCGCCGAAGATGGCGTCGAAGTTCCCCGCCCAGTCCTTCGTGAACAGCAGGGTGTGGTGCGCGAGCTGCGGCAGCTCGCCCTCGACGCCGAGGAGCAGCAGGAGGGCGCCGGGGGAGGAGACCCGCTTGTCCCACCACTTCTCACTCCGTGACCGGAGCTCGGGAGGCAGCAGGGCCGTCTCGGTGTGGTGCATGTCGGCGGTCGAGACGACGCTGTCGGCGGCGAAGGCGGAGCCGTCGGCGAGCTCGAGACCCGTGGCCGTGGTCCCCTCGGTCAGGATGCGGGTGACGCGGGCGCCGGTGCGGATCTGGACTCCGCGCGCGCGGGCGAGGCGCTCCACCGCGGCGATGATCTCGACGAATCCGCCCCGCGGGTAGAGGACGCCGTCATCGAGGTCGAGGTGGCTCATGAGGTGGTACAGGCTGGGTGCGTCGAACGGCGAGCTGCCGAGGAAGACGGCCGGGTAGCCGAGGATCTGGCGCAGCACCGGGTCGGTGAAGCGCTTCTCGACGTGGCTCGCGAGCGATCGGGTCAGGAGGGGCGCCAGCTGTGGCAGCCGTCGGAGGACGGCGGGATGCGTGAGGCCCTTCCACGACACGTACGGGTCGTACAGGAAGCGCGAGACGGCGAGATCGTAGATCTCGGCGGCGGAGTCGAGGTAGGCGGCGAGCTTCTCGCCGGCTCCGGCCTCGCGGGCTTCGAAGGCGGCGGTGGCCGCCTCGCGGCCCGACACGACGTCGAACGGGCGCTCGCCCTCGCTGTACACCCGGTAGGCGGGGTCGAGCCGTACGAGATCGAGTTCCGCCGCGGCGGTCGTCCCGAGCAGCTCGAAGAAGTGGTCGAACACCTCGGGCATGAGGTACCAGCTCGGACCCGTGTCGAAGCGGAAGCCGTCCTTCTGCCACGATCCCGCACGGCCGCCCACCGTCTCGAGCGCCTCGAACACGGTGACGTCGTCGCCGCGGTCGGCGAGCAGTGCGGCCGTGGCCAGGCCGGTGATACCTCCGCCGATGACGGCGATGCGGCGGGTCATACGAGTCTCCGTCGGGGTCGGATGCCGGCGGCGGAGCGCGCGGCGATGGTGGCCTTCACGGCGTTCGGAACCCGGATGCGGGCGTCGGTGGCGCCGGCTTCGCGCAGGCGCCGGGCGAGCGACGCGAACAGGCCGTGAGCGGTGGCGACGGCGGCGCGGCAGTCCCGCGGCAGCAGCGGGACGGTGGCCGCGGCGGCGTCCAGATCGGCGTCGATGCGGTCCAGGAGCGCGGCGCGCCGGGCCGGATCCCCGACGCCGACGTAGTCGCGGCCGAGGCGCTCGGCGTCGTCGGCGTGGTCTCGCAGGAAGTTGATGTCCTGGAACGCGGCGCCGAGACGCCGTGCGCCCGTGACGAGCGTCTCGTCGGCGGGCACCGGGCGGCCCGGGCGGCCCGCGTTGACGAAGGTCTGCAGGCACATGAGTCCGACGACCTCGGCGGAGCCGTAGACGTAGTCGTCGTGCGAGGCGTCGTCGTGCGACGTGCGCTCGAGATCCGTCCGCATCGACGCGAAGAACGGGCGCACGTGGTCGGGCGTGATCGCGCATTCGCGGGCGGTGAGCGCGAAGGCGTGCACGATCAGGTTCGAGCTGAATCCCGAGGCCATCGCGGCGAGGGTCTCGGCCTCGAGGTCGTCGAGCACCGTCCGCTGCGCCTCGACCGGCAGCCCGGCATCCTCCGCCGCGCCGTCGACGACCTCGTCGGCGACCCGCACGAGGGCGTACACGTTGCGGACGTGCCCGCGCACGCGGGGGCCGAGCAGGCGGGTCGCCATCCCGAAGGACGTCGAGTAGGCGCGGATGACGGATGCCGCGGCCGCCTGCGCGGTGACGTCGTAGAGCGAGGCCGTCATCGCGGTATCCGCTCGTCGACGGCGGCCGCCAGGGCGGCCAGGAGCACGACGGCGTCGCGGGGGAGCGCGGCGTCGGCGGCGCGGGTGCGGGCGGAACGCAGGGTCGCGGTGATGAGGTCGACCGCGCGCTGGCGGGCGCCGCTCGCATCGAGCTCGCGCTGGGCCCGCCGGATCGCGATCGGCCCGGTGGGGGCGAGGGCGAGGGCGGATGCCACGCGGGGCCACGCGTCGGTCTCGGCGGCGAACGAGATGAGGGGCGTCCGCTTCGCCGCCCGGAGGTCTGCGCCCGGCTCGCGCCCGGCCTGGGCGCGCGATCCGAAGGTGCCGATGAGGTCGTCGGCGAGCTGGAAGGCGATGCCGATCTCGGATCCGGCGGCCTCGAGCGCCGCGCGCTCGGACTCGGTGGCGCCGGCGAGCAGGGCGCCGGCGGCCATCGGTGCCTGAAAGGAGTAGAAGGCGGTCTTGTCCCGCGCGGTGCGCAGGAGCGACTCGGACGGGGGCAGGTCGGCGCCGATGGTCTGCTCCACGTCGCTCAGCTCGCCGGCAGCCGACACCAGGAGGGCGTCGTCGAGGAGGACGAACAGCGCCGCCCGCTGCGGCGCCGAGACCGGCGCGGTCGCGATCAGGCGGGTCGCCTCGAACAGGAGGAGGTCTCCGGCGAGGACGGCGGCGGCGTTGCCGAGCGTGCGGCCCGAGGCCTCGTCGCCGCCTCGCTGCGCGGCGCGGGCGCGGAACCGGCCGATGACGTTCGGTGCGCCGCGGCGCTCGGTGTCGTCGTCGATCAGGTCGTCATGGACGACGAACGCGGCGTGCAGCAGTTCGAATGCCGCCGCCACGCGCCAGAGGCCCGGGGCGTGAGCGATGTCGCCTCCGAACGCCTCGAAGGCGGCGACCACGAGCGCGGGACGCAGGCGCTTGCCGCCCGTGGCGGCTGCCGCGGTCGCTTCGCCGAGCACGCCGGCCGTCTCGCCGAGCGCCGCGGACCGCACGCGCAGGCGGTTCAGGGCGAGGTCGAGGGCGTCGTCGATCTCGCGCCGCGCGGCATCCGCCAGCGTGATCATGAGGCCTGCCGGTCCAGGGCCGGGCGGAACAGCTCGAGCTGCGGGGCCTGCAGCACCAGCCACGGGCTGAACGCCCACGGCGTGGTGCCGAGGGATGCGCCGAGGTCGGCGGGATCGACCCAGCGCGCCTCGGCGACCTCGCGCGGGTTCAGCTCGAGCCCGCTGGCGGCACGCGCGGTGTAGACCGGGCAGATCTCGTGCTCGACGATGCCCGAGGCATCCGTCGCGCGGTAGCGGAAGAGGGGAAGGGCGAGCTCGACGTCCCGCAGGGTGAGGCCGAGCTCGTATCCGGCACGCCGGTGCACCGCATCGACGACGGGCTCGGCGGGCGTGGGGTGACCGCAGAACGAGTTCGTCCAGACGCCCGGCCAGGCGGTCTTGTCCAGCGCACGACGGGTGACGAGGACGTCGCCCTCGTCGTTGAAGACGTGGCACGAGAACGCGAGGTGCAAAGCGGTGTCCGTACCGTGCACACTCGACTTGGGGGCGGTACCGACCTCGCGGCCCAGGTCGTCGAGGAGGACGACATACTCGATGTCCGACATGTTAGCTCCGTTGTTTGCTAGATTATCTAGCGATTACCGTCATCGTACATACCGGCCGAGGAGGATGTCCAACGGTGAACCAGCCGCGGATCCCACAGACCGAGCGTGATCGTCTGGTCATGACCGCGCTCGAGGCGGTTCGCGCGCTCTCCGACTCCATGGATCGAATGTACGCGGGCATGCGCGGCGACATGGACATGAACATGACGGACCTCGCCGCCCTGCGGATGCTGATCATGAGAGAGCAGAGCGGGCAGGCGGTGAAACCGCACGACATCGCCACGCACCTGGCGATCTCGACGGCGTCGACGACGAAGCTCCTCGACCGGCTGAGCGACAGCGGCCACCTGCGACGCGAGCCGCATCCGGTGGATCGCCGCGCTCGCATCGTCGTGCTGACGGACCACGCCCGTTCCGAGTTCTTCCGGCACTTCGGCGAAAGGCTGACCGCCATGCGCGGCGCGATGGAGGGGTACACCGACGACGAGCTGAGGTCGATCGTGCGCTTCCTCGCCGACATCGAGCACGCGATGGTGCCGTCCTGAGGGCTGCCGCCGACGGAAGATAACAGTTGTCACAATCTCCCCATTGACAACACATGAGAGCGCTCTAATGATTGGGTGTCGGGGGATCGGCTTCGCGGCGGGCTCCCGTTCCAGTACCTCTCACTCACGGCGACCCGAACACCGTGATCCGCGAACCGGCACCTGAGGCCGGGGACCGAGCGATGCGCTGATCCGACATCGAACTCTCTGGGGGAGGCTTCCATGCGAGACGATCGGACCGGCGTGTCGACAGAGGATGCCCGCCGCGACGCCGCCGATCCCCAGCGCATCTGGCAGAGCCTGCTGGGGGGCGAGACCTTCGCCGACCTGAGCTTCGAGAACGACTCCGCCGCATCGCTGCCCGTCGTCGCGGCTTCACCCGCCCCGGCGGAAGACACGCCCCCGACTCGCCGCAGTCTGCGCCGCCGAGAGGCGCGAGCGCAGGCGGAGGCACAGGCACGCCTCGAGGCGCCTTCGGCGCCGCGGGGTGCCGCGCCCGTGGTGGTCCCCCTCCCTGTCGATGAGTGGCCGCCCGCCCCGGAATGGCCGCCGGTGCTCGATGACGACATCCCCGAGGTGCCCGTCGCGATGCCGTCCGACGCGCCGGCATCCGTCGTCACCGTTTCGCTCCCATTTGGACCCGGGGCGCCGTCCGCGCCTGCGCCCGCACCCGAGGCGCCGTCCGTGCCTGTGCCCGAGGCGCCGGTCGTGGAGGCCCACGCCGATGTCGCGCCCGTCATCCCCGAGCCGGTCGAGGAGGAGGACCCGCTGGCGTGGCTCGACAAGTTCGTCAGCGCTCCCGCGCGAGAAGCCGCCCCCCTCCTGGCCGACGGCGCGCCCGGAAGCGCCGACGCCTCGATCCCCGCCGAGCCGGCCGAACCGGCCACACCGCGCGAGAAGGCCATCGCCCTCGCCGGGCGGCTCGGCCTCGCGTACGTCGACCTGACGGAGTTCTCCGTCGACCCGACCGTCGTCGGCCTCATTCCCGGGCCGTTCGCCCGCTCGCACAGCGTCCTCGCGGTCTCCCGCGCGGGCGAGCGGATCGTCGTCGTCGTCGCCGACCCCGAGAACGTCATCGTCCTCGACGACGTCGCCGCCATCGTCCGGTCCGCCGTCGTCCCGGTCGTGGCCGAGGCCGAGGCGATCATCGCGGCGATCGACCGGTACCACCGCGTCGACTCCGAGCTCGAAGAGCTCACCTCCGCGTTCGAGGGCCCCGACCAGGAGGACATCCACACGCCGGACGTGGGCGACGCCGTCGTCGATGAGGCGCCGATCATCCGCTTCGTCAACCTGATCATCAGCCAAGCGATCACCGACCGGGCATCCGACATCCACATCGAGCCCGAACGCGAGGACCTCCGGGTCCGCTACCGCATCGACGGCGTCCTCACCACCGTGCAGCGGGTGCCGCGCTCGATGATCGCCGGCGTCATCAGCCGCCTCAAGGTCATGGCCGAGCTCGACATCGGCGAGCGGCGTCGTCCGCAGGACGGCCGGATCTCGGTGAGCCATGCCGGGCGCAACGTCGATCTGCGCGTCGCCACGCTGCCGACGGTGTGGGGCGAGAAGGTCGTCGCCCGTGTCCTCGACTCTCCGGTCGCGAGTCTCAAGCTCAGCGACCTGTCGATGCTCGACCGGAACATGGAGGTCTTCTCGAAGAGCTTCTCGAAGCCCTACGGCATGATCCTCGTCACCGGTCCCACCGGTTCGGGCAAGTCGACGACCCTCTACACGACCCTTGCGACGATCTCGAAGCCGAGCGTCAACGTCATCACGGTCGAGGATCCGGTGGAATACCGGATGCCGGGCATCAACCAGGTGCAGGTGAACGCCAAGGCGGGTCTCACCTTCGCGGCCGCGCTCCGCTCGATCCTCCGCTCCGACCCCGATGTCATCCTCCTGGGCGAGATCCGTGACGAGGAGACGGCCAAGATCGCGATCGAGTCCTCGCTCACCGGTCACCTCGTCCTCTCGACGCTCCACACGAACGACGCGCCGAGCGCCATCACGCGCCTCACCGAGATGGGCGTCGAGCCGTTCCTCGTGGGCTCCGCCCTCGATGCGGTGGTCGCTCAGCGTCTTGCGCGACGGCTGTGCGCGCGGTGCAAGAGCGCGTCCGTCGCCACCGACCTCGATCTCATGATCTTCGGCATCTCCGTCGACCCGGTGACGGGCCCGCCGACGGTCTATAAGCCCGAGGGCTGCTCGCAGTGCTCCAACACCGGGTACCGCGGCCGCATCGCCCTGCACGAAGTCATGGCGGTCGACGACGAGATCGAGCGACTCGCCGTCGCGAACGCGCCCACGGCCGACATCACGGCGCGCGCGGAGGCGGCCGGGATGACACGGCTGCGGATGGACGGCTGGGCGAAGGTGCTCCTCGGCCACACGTCGATCGAAGAGGTTCTGCGCGTCACGGTGTGACCGTCGCGCAGTCATACGCATTCTCAGAAGAAGGAAGCAGGACAGGGATGACGACAACCGGTGAGGGATCCGTGCCGGCGACGAACGGGTCGCGTTTCGACGCGCTGCTGCGCGGCGACGCGGTCGACTCCGACCTGCGCTCGTTCTTCGACGGCATCCCCGGCGTGACTCTGCCCGGCGCGCCGGCGGCCTCGGCGGCGGCCCCCATCGCCCCGTCCGCGGCGATCCCGCCCTCGGCGCCCATCGCCGCGCGGCCGGCATCCGACCCCTTCGCCGCGTCGCCCTCGGCACCCCCGTCGGCGCCCGATGCGCCGCGCGCCGAGGCGGCCGCGCAGGTGCCGTCACGTGCCGTCCCCGCCCCGGTCGTCCCGTCGGCTCCGGTCTCGTCGTACTTCGACGACCCGGCGACGTCGCAGCGCGCGGCGGTCGCCGAGCCGGCGCAGCCCGACCCGGCTGCCCGCGCCGCCGAGATCCCCGCCGTGCTGCGCGCGCGGGACCCGAACGTCGATCCGGAGTTCGTGGCATCCGTCAGGGCGGTCCTCGATCTGGGCGCCTCCGACCTGCATCTCGTCGCCGAGTCGACACCTGTCGTGCGCGTCGACGGCGAGCTGAAGTCGGTCTCGGGGACGACGACCTGGGACCGCGACCGCGTGCGCCGCGTCATCGAGAGCATCCTCACGACGGAGCAGCGACAGATCTTCGAGACCGCGCTCGAACTCGACCTGGCCTTCTCCGTCGGCGACATCGCCCGCTTCCGCGTCAACATCTTCCAGGACCAGCGCGGCTGGGGCGCGGCGCTCCGCATCATCCCGACCCAGATCAAATCCGTCGCGCAGCTCGGCCTGCCGCGCGCGCTCATCGATCTCGCGCACCTGCCGCGCGGTCTCGTCCTGGTGTGCGGGCCGACGGGATCGGGCAAGTCGACGACGCTCGCGTCGATCATCGACAAGGCCAATGCGTCCCGCGCCGCGCACATCGTGACGGTCGAGGACCCGATCGAGTTCCTCCACCACCACAAGCGCGGCATCATCAACCAGCGCGAGGTCGGTGCCGATACGCACAGCTTCTCCGAGGCGCTCAAGCACTCCCTCCGGCAGGACCCCGACATCATCCTCGTCGGCGAGATGCGCGACCTCGAGACGATCTCGACCGCGCTCACCGCGGCCGAGACCGGTCACCTCGTCTTCGCGACGCTGCACACGCAGGACGCCGGTCAGACCATCGACCGCGTCATCGACGTGTACCCCGCGCACCAGCAGGCGCAGGTGCGCACGCAGCTGGCCGCGACGCTGCGGGCCGTCGTGGTGCAGACGCTGCTCCGCCGCTCCAGCGGCAAGGGCCGCGCGGTCGCCACCGAGGTCATGTTCTCGACGCCCGCGATCCAGGCGCTCATCCGCGCCGGCAAGACGCACCAGCTGCGGACGGCGCTGCAGGCCGGCAACGCCATCGGCATGCACACGCTCGACCAGGACCTCGCACGCCTCGTCCTGGCGGGGGAGATCCACCACTCGACCGCCCTCGAGTACGCGCAGGACGCCACCGAGTTCGAGCAGCTCGTCCGCAACCGGGGCCTCGCCCGCGATGCGACGGATGCCGTCGTGCCCGACGGCACCCGCCAGGTCGCCGGGGGCGCCTGACGATGTCTACCGTGGCGAAGACGAAGCCGCTCCAGTGGACCTACAAGGGCCTCGACACCGGCGGCAAGAGCGTCAAGGGCGTGCTCGAGGCATCCAGCGAGGCGCAGGCGATCCAGCAGCTGAAGGCCAAGGGCGTCATGCCCGACAAACTGTCGCAGAAGGGCGGCGGCACCGGCCTGCAGCAGGAGATCACGATCCCGGGTCTCGAGCGCGGACCGTCGCTCAAGGACCTCGCGATCCTCACGCGCCAGATGGCGACGATGGTGAGCGCGGGTGTGTCGATCCTGCGTGCGCTCACGATCGTGCAGGCGCAGACCGACAACGCGAAGCTGCGCCGCACGATCGAGGACATCGCGGCGAAGGTCGAGGGTGGCACCGCCCTGTCCGTCGCGCTCGAGGAGTTCCCGCGGGTGATCCCGCCGATCATGGTGCACCTGGTGCGGGCGGGGGAGTCGGGCGGCTTCCTCGACAAGTCGCTCCTGATGGTCGCCGACAACTTCGAGGCCGAGACCAAGCTGCGGAGCAAGGTCAAGTCGGCGCTCACCTACCCGATCGTCGTGCTCGTGATCGCGCTTGTGGCGGTCGCCGGCATGCTCATCTTCATCGTGCCGGTGTTCGAGAAGATGTTCGCCGATCTCGGCGGCGCGCTCCCGGGGCCGACACAGCTGCTCGTCGACATGTCGAAGGCGATGCCGGTCGCTGTCCCGGTCATCGTGGTCGTCGCGGTCGCCTTCGCGATCTGGTGGGGGCGGAACAAGAACACGGATGCCGTCCGACGCGTCGTCGACCCGATAAAGCTGAAGCTCCCCGTCTTCGGAAAGCTGAACTCGAAGATCGCGTTGACGCGATTCACGCGTAATTTCGCGACCATGCTCGCCTCGGGCGTGCCGATCCTGCAATCCCTGTCCATCGTGGGCGCCACAAGCGACAATTACGTCATCAGTTCGTCGCTGCAGGGGGTGCAGGAGGGCGTGCGGCAGGGCAGACCCATCGCGGAGTCGCTCGGCGAGGTCGAGCTGTTCCCCGAGATGCTCGTACAGATGGTCGGCATCGGCGAGGAATCCGGCGCGATCGACACGATGCTCGAGAAGACCGCGGACTTCTACGACGACGAGGTCGAGACGATGAGCTCGCAGCTCACGGCGCTGCTGGAACCGCTCATGATCGTCTTCATGGGCGGTCTGCTGGGCTTCATGATCCTGGCGCTGTACATGCCCATGTTCACGATCTTCCAGTCGATCCAATCGCTGTGAGAAGTTTTTCCTAACGATCTACATTAGAGACTTCTAATTCTTTAGGCGTTCCGCTACGGTCAGTGAAGCCGACCCCGAACTCGGCTGCACTCTGTGCATCTCCACTTTCGAAAAGAGATCTCCATGCTTCGCATCCACACTGCGATGAAGAAGGAAGAGGGCGAAAAGGGCTTCACCCTGATCGAGCTTCTCGTCGTCGTCATCATCATCGGCATCCTTGCCGCCGTCGCCATCCCGGTCTTCCTGAACATGCGCACGGGCGCGTGGAAGTCGTCCGTTGAGTCCGATGCCAAGAACGCTGCCCTGGCCATCGAACAGGCGGCGCAGGCGAACAATGGCAGCCTGAACGGCATTGGCGACGTCACCGCAACCGGTGGTCCGACCGTAAACCTCGCCACCACCTCTCCTGCCGCAACTGTGGGAACCATCACGATTTCGGACGACAACCAGCTGGCCGTCGACATCAAGACTGACCAGAGCTACGAGATCACCGTCACGAACACGAACCTGAGCGGTGAGTCGTACACGTACGACAGCACGGAGGGCTCCGGCGACTGGGCCACGACGACGGCAACCCCTGGCGGCTGATCGCGAGGTCGGAGTATCGATCTGACACGTTGTGCCTGCGCGGTCATCCGCGCAGGCACAACGTGTCAGCGGCGCAGTGGAGGGGAGTGGGGTGCACACCGATTCAAGAGATCACGACGAGGGCTTCACTCTGGTCGAGGTCATCGTCGCGATGCTCGTCTTCATGATCATCGTCACCGGGTTCCTGTACACGATGACGGCGAGTCTGATAGCGACGCGCGACACCCGCGCCCGTGTCGTGGCCGCCAACCTCGCGTCGCAGCAGATCGACCTCATCCGCGACGTGTCCAGCACCTTCGACGTCACGAACACCAGCCACGACCACGACATCCAGGTCAACTCGGACCGCTACCACGTCGATGTCTCGACGTCCTGGCAGACGGCGTCGGGAACGACCGCCAGCTGCGAAGCGGGCGCCGCGACCGGCGCCCTGGCCTACAAGCGCATCAGCGTCGAGGTCGCGTGGGGCGACGGTGACGACCGCAGCGTGCACAGCGACACGGCCATCGCGCCGGCGAGCAAGATCAACGATCCGACGCTCGGCACCGTCCTCGTCGGCGTCGTCAACTCCGCCGGCACCGCCGTCAGCGGAGCGACCGTGAGCCTGTCCCCGAGCGGCGGCGTGGCCTCGGTCTCCACCGACAGCGACGGCTGCGCCTACCTCCTGAAAGTTCCCGCCGGCACCTACACCGTCACGGTCTCGAAGACCGGCTACGTCAGCGAGCAGCACGTGGCATCGCCGACCGCGGACGTCATCGTGACCGCCGGCAGCTCGTCGCGTGCCAGCTTCGCGTACGACGAGGCCGCGACCTACTCCCTCACCTACGCCGGCAATGTCGCCGGCACCGTGCACATCCCGACCGACCTCACGACGTCGTTCGTCTCCACCTACGGCAGCTCGCAGTTCACGGCGACGACCAGTGCGAAGACGAAGTCCTACTCGCTCTACCCGATCCCCTCCGGGTACAGCGTCCTCCCCGGCACGTATGCCGAGACGCCCGGGAGCCCGTCGACGAGCTGCCTGTCGCCCGACCCCAGCGAATGGGCGGATGCCCCCGGAAAGGTCGGGCTGCGCCCGGAACCCGTCGCCGGAACGCCCGGCAGCACCGTGCCCGTCCCGGTTCCCATGGGGATCGTGCGCCTCACGAACGCGAACGGCTCCGGAACCCACCTCAAGGCGGTGTACGACATCACGAGCCCGGGCGCGAACGGCGACCCGGGGTGCGCGGCGGGGATGACGTACACCTTCGGCAGCATCGTCAGCTCGAACTCCGCGACCTTCGCCTTGCCGTCCGGAACGTGGCGGCTCTACCGGGGCAATTCGTCGTCGCAGACCAGCGTGGTCTCCAGCGGCATCAGCATTGTCACAGGGGGGACGATGGCCTCGTCCAACCGCGTCGTCGTCGACCCGAGGGTGGCCGGCTGATGTCGGCGCACGTCCGCCGACGCACCGCAGAGGACGGCGTCACCCTGATCGAGCTCGTCGTCGCGATGGCCGTCTTCAGCATCCTGCTGACCCTCGTCGTCACGATGTTCGCCAGTACTGCCCGGTCGGTCAGCGATCAGCAGGGCGCCGTCGACAACAGCCGCATGGCGTCGACATCGATGAACGAGGTGACGCGCATCATCCGGGCCGGCACCGAGATCCCGGTGCACGGCACGTCCATCAACGACCCCGTCTTCACGTACGCCGGCGCGGAGAAGCTCGTGGTGCATTCGTTCATCGACGCGGGGACGTCGGTCGACCCGCCGCCGGTCAAAGTGGAGTTCTCGCGGAACGGTGCGAACGAGCTCGTCGAGAAGCGCTGGAGCGCGTACCACGTCCATACGACGTACTGGGCGTTCCAGACCTCCTCCACGTACACCCGGACTATCGCGCGCTCCCTGCTCGCCCCGGCCGCGAGCGCGCCGCTGTTCCGCTATTTCGACAAGAACGGCACGGCGCTGACGCCGGCCGCAGGAGCGAGCCTCACCGTGAATCAGATCCGGAACATCGCGAGCGTCCAGGTGCGGATGCGCGTTCAGGCGGATGGGAGCGGGCGGGTCGCGCCCGTCGAGATCCGCAACATGGTGGGGCTCCCGAACCTCGGGGTCGCCCGCGTGCAGGTGACGGGATGAGGTCCCGCTTCCTGGACCGGTGGAACGGGCGCGCCGCGGACTCGGAGTCCGGCGCCGCCCTGGTGATCGTGGTCGCCGTTGGAGCGGTGCTCGCGATGTTCATGTCGATCCTCGTCGTGACAGCGGTCAACGGCACGAAGCAGGCGTACACCGACGCCGACTGGAACGCGGCGCTCGCGGCGGCCTATGCGGGCATCGACGAGTATCAGAGCCGGCTCTCCGAGGACACCAGCTACTACCGCTTCGGCAACGGCGGGTCGACCTTCAGCGCCGGGAGCACGGTGTCGACCCCGCTGAGCCCGAACCCGGCGTTCGACGTCGGGACGTCCGGGGGGTGGGGCACGGTGCCCGAGAGCGGCGCCCGGGCGAAGTTCCGGTACGAGGTCGACAACTCGAAGTACGCCACCTCGGGGCGTATCCGGCTCCGGGCGACCGGCAAGGTCGGCCAGGCGACCCGCACGGTGATCGCCGACCTTAAACAGCAGGGGTTCATCGACTTCCTCTACTTCACGGACTACGAGGTGCAGGACCCGAGCGTCGCCGGCACGTCGAGCTCCAGCTGCTTCAGCGATCCGCTCACCAAGACGACGCTGAAGTACAGCTGGTCGGGCCGCCCGACCGGCTCCACGTGCAACGAGATCTCGTTCGGCGCGATGGACGTGACGGATGGTCCGGTGCACTCCAACGACACGATCCGGGCGTGCGGGTCGCGGTTCAAGAGCACCGTCACGACCGCCCGCGCGACGAGCCCGTTCTACTCGAACCGCGACTCCAACGGCTCCAACTGCGCCGCCGCGACCTTCGAGCTCGCCGGGTACCCCGCCTTCAGCGGTGGCGTCATCGGGATGCCGGCGACCAACTCGCAGCTGAAGAAGGAGACGCGCACGGACCTCACCGCCGACGACGTCCCCCGGCCCGGCTGCCTCTACACCGGCCCCACGCAGTTCACCTTCTTCGCGGACGGCACCGTGAACATCAAATCGCCCTTCACGAAGATGACCCGGATCGGCAACGCGGCCGCGACGACCGGATCCGCGCCGGCCGAGTGCGGCGTGATCGCGGACCTGCGGTCGCCCGCGGGCGCCACCATCGCGATCCCCGAGAACAACGTCCTCTACGTGCAGAACGTCCCCGCAGTGATGAACGACGTCAACTACTGGGCGTCCGGGACGAACCCCGCGGGCTTCACCTGCATCACGTCGGGAAGCTCGGGCAAGCGCGGCTGGTCGCTGGGCTCGGGTACGGCCAAGACGGGCTACCCCGTCACGACCGACTGGAACGGGACGACGGAGGTCGCGCCGAGCAGCACCACCTACGGATGCCGCTCGGGCGACGTCTTCGTCAAAGGCAGCTTCGACGGCGCGGCGACCCTCGCCGCCGAGAACTACGTCTTCGTCGTGGGCGACATCACCTACGTCGACGACAACGAGGACATCCTCGGCCTGGTCGGCAACAACGCCATCTGGGTGTGGAACCCCCTCAACAACTCCGGGTCGAACATCCTCGGCAACAACCGCACGATCGAGGCGGCGGTCCTGTCGGTCGCCCACACCTTCCAGGTGCAGAACCACGACGACGGCGGATCGCAGGGCACCCTCACCGTCATGGGGGCGATCGCGCAGAAGTACCGCGGCGTCGTGGCCACGACCAGCGGCGGCTCCGTGTCGACCGGGTACGCGAAGAACTACGTCTACGACGAGCGGTTCAAGTTCAAGGCGCCGCCGAAGTTCCTGAACCCCATCACGACGACGTACGGCGTCACGACGTGGGTCGAGACGGCAGCCGTGTGGTCTTCTGACGGGTCGGCGCGATGACGGATCTCGCAGGACTTCTCCCGCCGGCCGTCGTGATCGTCGTCGCCGGCATCTTCGGAACCCTCATCGGCTCCTTCCTGAACGTGGTCATCTGGCGCGTGCCGCGGGGGATGAGCGTCGTCTCGCCGCCGAGCGCCTGTCCGCGCTGCGAGCGACCGATCGCCTGGTACGACAACATCCCGGTCCTCTCGTACCTGGCCCTCCGCGGCAGGTGCCGTCACTGCGGCGAGCCGATCTCGGCGCGCTACCCCGCGGTCGAGCTCGCGACCGGCCTCGCCTTCGCGGGCGTCGTCGCGGGCGCGTACGCCGGCGGCTACCCGGCGATCCTCCTGCCGCTCCTGGCGTACTGGGCGGCGCTCAGCATCGCCCTCACGATGATCGATCTCGACCATCAGAAGCTGCCGAACGTCCTGACGCTGCCCGCCTACCTCGTGACCGCAGGCCTCCTCGTCGTGGCTTCCGTCGTCACCGCCGAGTACGGACGTCTGCTCGTCGCGGCCGTCGGCCTGATCGCCCTCGGCGGCTTCTACCTCGTCCTCGCGTTCGGCTACCGGGGCGGGATGGGGTTCGGCGACGTCAAGCTCTCGGGCTCCCTCGGGATGCTGCTGGGCTGGCTCGGCTGGGCCCAGCTGGCGGTCGGCGGGTTCAGCGCCTTCCTCGTCGGCGGCGTGGTCGGTGTGATCCTCATGATCGCCCAGAAGGCCGGCCGGAAGACCCGCATCCCATTCGGGCCGTTCATGCTCATCGGCGCCTGGATCGGCGTCTTCGCCGGCCCGGCGATCGCCGACTCCTACCTCGCCCTGACGGGCCTCGCATGACACACCACGGAGGGCACACATGGCCGGAGTAGTCGCGCTCGATCTCAGCAGAGGCGGGATACGCGGGGTGCAGGTCGAGTCGCCGTACTCGGCGCACCCCAAGATCACCAGGTTCGCCGCCGTCGAGGTCCCCGAGGGGACGATCTTCGACGGCGAGATCATCGACCAGCGCCGCGGCATGGCCGCCATCAAGCAGCTGTGGCGCGCCGGCGGGTTCACGACCAAGAAGGTCGCGTTCGGTGTCAGCAACCGCAAGGTCGTCGTCCGCGAGGTGACGCTCCCGGTGCTGTCGGGTCCGCGTCGCAAGGCGGGTCTCCGCTTCGCCGTCGAGGGGCAGGTGCCCATCGACCTCGACGACGCGATCCTGGACTTCCTCCCGCTCCGCGACATCGCCGAGCACGGCGAGGTGCACCAGGAGGGTCTGCTCGTCGCCACCGTCCGCAGCGGCCTCGAGTCCACCGTCAACGCCATCGAGCGCTCCGGGCGCTTCGTCGATGCCATCGACTTCTCCGGGTTCTCGCTTCTGCGGCTGCTGCCGGGTCCGCAGCGCGGCACGCAGGCCATCGTGAACGTCGGCGCCTCGACGACGACGGTCGTGATCTCGGCGAACGCGATCCCGCACTTCGTCCGCATCGTGCCGAGCGGCGGCGACGACGTCACGCGCAGCATCGAGCGCGCGATCGGGGTCAGCTTCGGTGAGGCCGAACAGGACAAGATCCTCCGCGGCCTGCAGGGCGGCGCCGTCGAGCCGCGCGACGTCGAGGCCGAGACGGTGCTGCGCGAGAACGTCGCCGGCCTGATCGACAACATCCGCAACACGCTGGCGTACTGGGCGAACGCCCACCCGGACGCGCCCGTGTCGAGCGTCGTGCTCACCGGCGGGGGCAGCAAGCTCAGCGGCCTGGCCGCCGTGCTCGGCCGCGCGCTGGGCGTGCCGACGTCGTACGGCGACCCGCTCGCCGGCTTCGCCGTCAGCGACAAGCTGCGTCACGCGGGTATCGAGCACTGGGCGCTGGAGCTCGCCGCGCCCCTCGGCGTGACGGTCGGACCCAAGATCTCGGACCGCCACGTCGCGAAGGGCAAAGCGCCGAAGCCCGCCAGGGCGAAAGCCGCACCGAAGACCAAAGACAAGGCGGGCCGGAAATGACGGTCGATGTGACGGAGCGACGGCAGCGGCGCCAGACGGAGCCGACGTCGGCGACCCTGGGGACGCCGGCGCTCTCCGTGGCGCGGGTCGACCTGCTCCCGCCGGTCGTCGAGGTCCGGCGCCGTCAGGGCCTCATCGTCCGGCTGCTGTCGCTCGGACTCGTCGTCCTGCTGCTGATCGTGGCCACTGCCGGCTTCCTCGTGGCGCTCGTCGCGAACGCCGCCGAGGACGCGCTCGCGGCCGAGCAGACCCGTACCCGCCTGCTCGCGCTGGAGGAGTCGAAGTACAGCGACGTCTCCGCGGTCAAGGTGCAGCTGCTGGACCACTCCGACGCCGAGCTCGCCGCGCTCTTCGCCGAGGCGGACTGGTCGCGGCTCATGACCGAGCTCGACGACGTGCTGCCGGAAGCCATCACGCTCACCACGGAGACCATCTCGCTCAAGGGGATCTCGGAAGACGCCCCTGCGGCCGAGACGACCGGTCTCGACGCACCCGGGGTCATCGAGATCGCCTTCACGGCGACAGCGGCGGAGTTCGTCACGCCGACGCCGCTCCTCAACGCCCTGAGCGAGCTGACCGGGTACCAGAGCGCCACCGTCGACAGCGTCTCGGAGTCGGACGAGGACGGGTACACGATCAGCGGCATCGTCCAGCTGGGAACCGAGGCGCTGGGCGGCACGCCGCGCGTCGAGGCGCTCGATCCCGAGGCCCTCGAGCTGCTGCACCAGACGCTCGAGGATCTCGTCACGGGAGCCGCGGCCGCGCAGGCCGAGGCCGAGGGCGCCGCGGACGACCTGACCGACGCCGTCGAGGGGGAGTAGGACATGGACAAGTACAGGCTCAGCCTCATCGCGATCAGCGTCCTGGCCGTCGGCATCCTCGCCGGTGGGTGGTTCCTCGGCATCCAGCCGCAGATCGACCGCACCAGCCGTGCCCTCGTTCAGACGGCGACCATCATGCAGGTCAACAACGTGCAGCAGGTGACCGTCGACGCCCTCGCCGCCGACAACGACAATCTCGGGTCGTTCCGGAAGGAGCTCGCGACGGCGCGCTCCCGCATCCCCGAGGCGCGCTCCCAACAGGATCTCGTCGTCCAGATCGACAAAGCCGCGACGGATGCCGGCGTGACCGTGACCTCCCTGAACTTCGATGATCCCGTGTCGTACGGCGTGCCGCCGATGCTGTCGGTCCGGCTGCCGTCGACGGCGACACTCGTCGCGATCGACATGCAGCTCAGCGCGACGGGGGAGCGCAGCGAGCTCGAGGACTTCGCGGAGAGCCTGCAGAAGGCGACCCGCATCATGACCTTCACCGGCACCAGCTACACCGGTCCGGACGAGCCCGCACTCGCGATCTCGGCGACCACGTGGGTCCTGCTCCCGGCGAACGCCGAGCTTCCCGAAGGCGAGGCGGCCGACGGCGACTAGGAGACGGGTGGGGATGCCGGGCGGCCGGCATCCCCCTCACCTGCATCAACGACAGAAGCCGCTTCCGGATCTCTCCGAAAGCGGCTTCTGGGTGCTGCGCACGTTGGTTGCGGGGACAGGATTTGAACCTGCGACCTCTGGGTTATGAGCCCAGCGAGCTACCGAGCTGCTCCACCCCGCGGCACGAGATATAGCCTAACACGGCCTCAGGAGGAGGTCGAACCGGTGCCGGCCCGGGCGCGTCGCACCAGGATGGATGCCATGAGTTCGCACCATCTCGATGCCGAGCGCCTGGCCGACCGCGACGACGATCGTCGCGACGGCCGGGACGAGACGCCCAACGAACGCGCCGACCGCAACTGGAACGAGGTGCTCCAGGAACTGCGCGTCCTGCAGACGGGAACGCAGATCCTCACCGGCTTCCTCCTGGCGCTGGCGTTCCAGCCGGCGTTCGCCGATCTCAGCGACGGTCAGAGCACGTTCTATCTCGTCCTCGTGGTGCTGTCGGCGCTCAGCGCCATCGTCGCCCTGTCGCCGGTCGCCCTCCACCGGATCCTCTTCGCGCGGCGTGCCAAGCCGACGGTCGTCGCGTTCGGCCACGTCAGCATGCTCGTCGCCCTGGCATCCGTGTCGCTGCTGCTGATCGGTGTGGTGGCCTTCGTGTTCGACGTGGTCGTCGGCGGTACGGCATTCTTGGTCGCGGGCGGCGCGCTCGCGCTTCTCATCGTGATCCTGTGGGTCGCGGTGCCGCTCGCCGTCCGCGCACAGACCAGGAGGAACCGATGACCGCACCCGCCCTGGGCGTCGCCGTCGCGCAGTTCGCGCCCGCCGCCGACGAGGCGGCGAACCTCGACGCGATCACCGCCCTGGTGGGCCGCGCCGTCGACCGCGGTGCCCGCGTGGTCGTGTTCCCGGAGTACTCGAGCTACTTCATCGACCCGTTCGACGGGTCGCTCGCGCAGCATGCGCAGGAGGTCGACGGACCGTTCGTCCGCGCCCTGACCGATCTGGCATCCGAGCACGGCGTCCACATCGTGGCGGGGCTCCTCGAGCGTGCCAGCGCCGGCGACCGCGTCCGGAACACCGTCGTCGCGGTCGGGCCGGGCGGTCTCCTCGCCCGCTACCGCAAGCTCCACCTCTACGACGCCTTCGGGCAGCGCGAGTCGGACTGGGTCGAGCCGGGGGAGATCGAGGACCCGCAGACCTTCGAGGTCGACGGCATCCGCTTCGCCCTGATGACCTGTTACGACCTGCGCTTCCCGGAGGTCGCCCGGCTGCTCGCCGACACCGGAGCGCACGCGCTGCTGGTCGCGGCGGAGTGGGTCCGAGGTCCGCTCAAAGAGCACCACTGGCGGACGCTCCTGCACGCGCGCGCCATCGAGAACACCGTCTTCGTCGCCGGAGCCGACCACCCGCCGCCGCTCGGCGTCGGCACCTCGCTCGTCATCGATCCGCAGGGCGTGCAGATCGCCGGAGTGGGCACCGCCACCGACGTCGCGGTGGGCTTCGTCGATGCGGCGGCGGTCGACCGCGTCCGCCGCGTGAACCCCGCGCTGAAGCTGCGGAGGTTCACCGTCGTGCCGCGGACCTGATCAGGCTCCGGATGCCGCGAGGCGGCGGGATGCCTCGTCGATCACGCCGGTCTGCTTGCACGCCGCGAAGCGCACGAGCGTCGAGAACTCGGCGCGGTGCGCGGGAGTCACGAAGGCGGTGACCGGGATGGCCGCGACACCGACCCTCGCCGGCAGTGCGCGGCAGAAGTCCGCCGCATCCGACCCCGGCTCGATCAGTGCGCCGGCATCGGCGACCGTGAAGTACGAGCCGCCCGGCACCGAGACGCCGAACCCGGCGGCACGGAGGCCCTCGCCCAGCAGGTCGCGCCGCACGCCCTGGGTGGCGGCGATGCCGTCGAAGTAGGCGTCGGACAGGCGGAGCCCGACCGCGATGGCGGGCTGGAACGGCGCGCCGTTCACATAGGTGAGGAACTGCTTCACGGCGATCACGGCGTCGATGAGGTCGGCCGGCCCGCTGATCCAGCCGACCTTCCACCCCGTCGTGCGGAACGTCTTGCCGCCCGACGAGATGGTCAGCGTGCGCTCCGCCGCTCCCGGCAGCGTGGCGATCGGGACGTGGGGCCCGTCGATCACCAGGTGCTCGTACACCTCGTCCGTCACGATCGTCGCGTCGTGCTCGTGGGCGAGGCGGACGATCTCGGCCTTGACCTCGGCGTCGAAGACGGTGCCGGTCGGGTTGTGCGGGTCGTTGACGAGGATGATGCGGGTGCGGCCGGTGACCGCCGCCCGCAGCTCGTCGAGGTCGGGCGTGAGATCCGGCCAGCGCAGCGGCACCGGGACGTGCGTCGCGCCCGCGAGGGCGACGCACGCCGCGTAGGAGTCGTAGAAGGGCTCGAAGACGACGACCTCGTCCTGCGGTCCGTCGACCAGCGCCAGCAGCGTGGCGGCGAGGGCCTCGGTCGCGCCGGCGGTGACCAGCACCTCACGAGCGGGGTCGAGCTCGATCCCGTAGAACCGCTGCTGGTGCTCCGCGACAGCCGCGAGCAGATCGGCGTGCCCACGACCCGGGGAGTACTGGTTCAGGCCGTCGGCGATCGCGCGCCGGGCGGCCTCGAGGATCTCGGCGGGGCCGTCCTCGTCGGGGAAGCCCTGGCCGAGATTGATCGCGCCGGTCTGCCCCGCGAGGGCGCTCATCTCGGCGAAGATCGTCGGCAGCACCGTGCCGTCGGAGGAGAGGAGGCCTGCCCCACGAGCGGTTCGCTGCCAGGCGCCGGGGATGTGCAGCACGGCCTCAGGCTACATCCGCACGCCGAGGGGGATCAGATCGACATAGGCTGATCGGAGGGGCGGCATAGCTGATCCACAGAGTGCAGTTGCACCCTGGATATGTCTCGACGAAGGAGCATCCCATGAGCGATCCGCACAACCCCGACACGAACGCGTCCGACGCGAACGGGTCCCCGGCGAACGTCCCGCCGCGTCCGCCGCTGCCGTCGGCGACCCCCGCGCCCTCGTCGCCCCCCGCCCCGCATCCCGGGTCCACGCAGCCATACGGCTTCGGCTGGGCCGGCGGCGCGCCCACCCACGCCACGACCCCGATCGCCGAACCCGCGCCCGAGCCCGTCGAGGCCCGCACCGACGAAGCGAAGGTGGGCACCGGCAAGATCGTCGCCGTTCTCGTGGCGGCGGCGATCGTCGGCTCCGTCTCCGGCATCGGCGGTGCGTTCATCGGCTCGTCGATGACCGACGGCCCCGCCGCGACGGTCGTGCAGAGCACGCCGACGCAGGTCACCGTCAACGACCCCGAGAGCGTCAACCAGACGACCGGCATCGCCGCCAAGACGCTCCCGAGCGTCGTCACGATCTCGGCGACGTCGTCCGACGGCGGCGGCACCGGATCCGGCGTCATCCTGTCGGAGGACGGCTACGTCGTCACCAACACGCACGTCGTGACGCTCGACGGCGCTACGAGCGAGCCTGCGCTCCGGGTCACCACGTCCGACGGCCGCGTGTACGACGCCGAGATCGTCGGCACCGACCCGATGTACGACCTGGCCGTGATCAAGCTGACGGATGCCGAAGGCCTCAGCCCCATCGAGTTCGCAGACTCCGGCGCCCTGAACGTGGGGGACAGCACGGTCGCCGTCGGTGCACCGCTCGGGCTCTCGAACACCGTCACCACCGGTATCGTCAGCGCGCTGAACCGGTCGATCCAGATCGCCTCGGCGGCCGTCCCCGACACCGGGGAGCAGGACCAGGACAGCGGTCAGGACTCGCCGTTCCAGTTCGACTTCGGTCAGGGCCGTGAGCAGGGCCGGTCGACCGGCACCATCTCCATCGCCGTCATCCAGACCGACGCCGCCATCAACCCCGGGAACTCCGGCGGCGCCCTCGTCGACGACACCGGCAAGCTGATCGGCGTCAACGTCGCGATCGCGACGGCCGGCGGCACGTCGTCGGGTGAGGCGGGCTCGATCGGCGTGGGCTTCTCGATCCCCTCGAACGTCGTCGAGCGCGTCGCCGGCGAGCTGATCGACAACGGCGAGGCGACCCACGGCCTGCTCGGCGCGATGGTCGGCAACGCGGCGGACGCGGAAGACAGCACGATGGCCGGCGCCCTGATCAGCGAGGTCACCCCGGGCGGAGCCGCCGCCGAGGCGGGCCTCGCCGCGGGCGACATCGTGACCGAGTTCGACGGCGTGCCGATCCGGGATGCCACCGATCTCACCGCCCAGGTGCGCGCCCTCGCGGCCGGCTCGGACGCCACGGTCGTCTACAGCCGCGACGGGCAGACCCGCACCGCCGACGTGACACTCGGCGAGCTGACCGACTGACGCCCGCCCGGTCGCTCCTCGAGACGACCCCACCCCGCGATAGGCTCGCGGAGTGGGGTCGTTCTCGTTCCGGTCGGGCAATGCCGCCCAGGTGCTGCGACTGCCGCTTCACCTCGCGGGTGCCCTCGCGACGCGCCTGATCCCGCGATCCCGCGACCGCTGGGTCTTCGGCTGCGCGACCGGCATCGGCGAGGGCGCCCTCGCGCTCTGGCAGCAGACGGACGCCGCCCGCGAACGACGGGTGTGGCTCGTGGCCTCCGACGACGAGGCGGCCGCCGCGGCGCGCCTCGGCATCCCGACTGCCCCGAAGGCGGGTCTGCCCGGCTTCTGGCTCACGGCGCGCGCCCGCGTCGTCGTCGTCACCCACGGTGCGGGCGACGTCAACCGGTACGCCACCGGCGGCGCGTTCCTCGTCCAGCTGTGGCACGGGATCCCGCTGAAGCGCCTCGGCCTCGACTCCCCGGCCACGACGCGCAGTCCGCTGCCGATCCCGGGCTTCGAGCGACTGCTGCGGCTCGCCTACGCGCGGACGCAGCAGCGCATCCGGCTGATCCCGGCGGCATCCCACCTCGTCCGAGGCCGCCTCGAGTCGTCCTTCGGACTCGACGACACGCGGGTTCCCGTCACCGGCGAGCCGCGGGTCGACGTGCTGTCGGCGGGAACACCGGCGGAGCGGCGGAAGCGCGCCCGGGCGGGCATCGACGCGGCGGTCGGCCCGGTGGGCGACCGCGCGGTCATCCTTTACGCACCCACATGGCGTGACGGCGCCGACGACCCCGGCGTCCCGAACGCCGATGAGTGGGCCCGGATCGTCGACGTGCTCGAACGGACCGACGCGGTGCTGCTCATCCGCTCGCACCCGCTGGGGGCGGGGGAGTACGCCCCGCCCGTCGCGGCTGAGCGCGTGCGTCTCATCGGCAGCGATCTGGTGGCCGAGATCACTCCGCTGCTGCCGGGATTCGACGCGCTCGTCACGGACTACTCGTCCCTCGCCTTCGACTCCGCGCTGGTCCCGCTGCCGGTGGTGTACCTCGCACCGGATGAGGACGACTACGCCGCGTCGCGCGGTTTCTACGGGCGCTATCGCGACGTGGCCGGCGACGACGTGGCCGGCGACTGGACGGCCACGGCGGATCAGCTCCGCCGGCTGCTGACGGAACCCGCGGAGCGGTCGCGCCGCATCGAGCGCGCCGTCGCGCTCAGTTCCCGCGTGCACGCCTACCGCGACGGCCGCAACGCGGAGCGCGTCTATCGCGCGATCCTCGCTGGAGCGACGGGAGGCCGGCCGTGATCCATGCCGAGTTCCGTGCCGACCCCGACGCGGTCCTCGTCCTGACCGGCGAGGGCACCGCTCCCGACGAGGTGGCGGCGTCGGGCCGGCGTGCCTCCCCGACGGGGACGGTGTCGGCCACGGGCACCGGGTGGGAGGCGCGGATCCCGCTGCGCGCGTCCCGGTGGGGCGGTCCGGTGCTGGCGCTCCCGAGCGGCGACTACGCCCTGCTCGTCGACGGCGAACCCGTCGGCACCGTCTCGAGCGTCGCGCCCACGCGGCTGCCTGACCTGACGGCATCCGTCGTGGCGAGCACCCTCGTCGTCGCGCCGCCCCTCGATCCCGGCGACGTCGGTCCGGCGGCGCAGGGCGAGCTCGTACGTCGGTATGCGACCGGTGCGGAACCGCTCGAGAACGCCGTGTTCTTCGAGAGCTTCTACGGGCGGAACGCGAGCTGCAACCCGCGGGCCATCGACGCGGAGATCGCACGCGTGGCACCGGGCGTCGTCCGCTACTGGAGCGTCGTCGACCGCTCGGTCGCCGTCCCCGAGGGCGCGGTCGCCGTCGTCGAGGGCTCGACGGACTGGTGGCGCGCCCGCGGGGTCTCGCGTCTCCTCGTCGTCAACGACTGGCTGCGCCGCCGCTTCGCGCGCCGCCCGGGCCAGCACGTCCTGCAGACCTGGCACGGCACGCCGCTCAAGCGCCTCGCGCTGCACCGTCCGGGATTCGCGCCGCGTCGCGCCCTGGCCGTCGTCCGTGAGAGCCGCCGCTGGGACGTGCTGCTGGCGCAGAACCCCTACGGTGCGCGGATCCTCTCGACGGCGTACGCGTTCCGCCGCCGGCCGCTGTGGGTCGAGGGCTACCCCCGCAACGATCTGCTCGTGACCGGCGACCCGGCCCCGATCCGCGAGGCCCTCGGCATCGGCGCCGACGAACGCGTGCTGCTCTACGCGCCGACCTGGCGCGACGACCGGGACCAGATGGTGGACTTCCTCGACCTCGAGAAGCTCGCCGAGGACACCGGCGGCGTCGTGCTCGTCCGCGGCCACTCGCGGACGCTCATCCCGGGGCGGGACACCTCGGGCGCCCGCGTCGTCGACGTGACGACGTACCCCGACATCGCCGAGCTCCTGCTCGTCGCCGACGCGCTCATCACCGATTACTCATCGGTCATGTTCGACTTCAGCGCGACCGGCAAGCCGATCTACTTCTTCGCGCCGGACCTCGACCACTACCGCGGTGAGCTCCGCGGCTTCTACTTCGACCTGGCGGCCCGCGCACCCGGTCCGATCGCGTCGTCGCAGCAGGAGCTCACGGACGCGCTGACGGATGCCGCCGTGCCGGCGACCTACCGGGCCCGGTACGACGACTGGCGTGCCCGCTTCAACGCCCGGGACGACGGTCGCGCCGCCGAACGCGTCGTCGCGCGCATCTTCGACCAGCGGCTGCTCGACCGGGAGTGAGCCTGCCCTACGGCAGCGGCGTCGGACGATCGAGTCGTGACGTGTCGACGGTGTCCTTCGCTCCGCGCAGGAGACCGCCGATGAACCCGGCGCCCCACGCCAGGTGCATCGTCGGCAGGACGGCGGCGAGCCAGAGCCGGTCCGGCAGCGGTCCGCCCGACGTGGCGGCGACCCCGACGACGACCAGCACGTACAGCGCGAGCGGCAGGTAGACGGCTGACGCGAGGACGGATGCCGCGCCCGCCAGCACGCCGACGGCCTGCAGCACCCCGACCAGGACGGCGAGCAGGGTCAGCAGCACGAGCAGCGGCGGGGCGAAGAACCGCAGGGAATTGCTGCGCCCGTACCGTCGGACGAGCTCGCCCCGCCAGGTGCCGGTCGCGACGAACTGGCGGCACAGCTGCAGCCAGCTCTCGCGCGGCCAGTAGGTGACCGACAGTGCCGGGTCGAACCAGACGCGGTAGCCCGCCGCGCGGATGCGGAGGTTCAGTTCCCAGTCCTCGCCACGCCGGATCGAGTCGTCGAACAGGCCGACCTCGTGGAGGACGGCGCGCCGCATGACGCCGAGGTACGCGGATTCGGCGGGTCCCTCTTCGGTCCCGCCGTGATACGCCCCGCCGCCGAGGCCGATCCGCGAGTTGTAGGCCCGGGCGACCGCGCGCTGGAAGGGCGTCCGGCCGTCGGCGCGCATGACGCCGCCGACGTTCGCCGCGCCGACGCGGGCGAGCGTCGCGAGCGCCTGCCGGGTGTACTCCGGCTCGAGCTCGGAGTGCGCATCGACACGGACGACGGTCGGGTAGCGGGACGCCCGGATGGCGAGGTTGAGGCCGACCGGGATGTCGGCCGCCGGGTTGGGCACGACGCGCACGCGGTCGTCGGTCGCGGCGATCCGCTCCGCCAGCTCCGTCGTGCCGTCGGAGGACGGGCCGAGTGCGAGGATCAGCTCGATCGGCTCGTCGAGCCGCTGCGCCAGGACCGTCGCGACCGCCCGCTCGAGATACGCCCGCTCGTTGAGGACCGGCATCACGAAGCTGACCCCGGGCGACGGGACGGGGGCGTCCCGGGTCGCGGGGGAGTCCTCATGCACCCGTCGATCATGTCATGGCGGCCCCGGCGGCAGCGGGAGGAGCCGCCCCGGCGACGACAGGCGCCTCGGTAAGCTGGAGGGATGAGTGTGTTCGACGACCTCGGCACGGCCCTGGGCCTGGTCCGCAAGGCCGCCGCCAACCGGCTGGCCGTCCGGGACGTGCAGCGCCGACTGGCATCCGTTCCGCGGCAGAGCGGCGATCGGTATCAGGTCGCCGTCTACTTCGCCGACGGCGACGTCAACATGTACCAGATCCGGCAGTGGTACAAGCCGCTGCAGCAGCTTGCGGAATCGTGGCCCGTCGTCGTCCTCAGCCGCAACCCCACCGGCACGCGTGCCATCCTCGAGGACGGCGCCCTGCCGGTCGCCTTCGTGCCGATGGTGCGCGACCTCGAGGCGTACATCGCGGAGCAGGACATCCGCGTCGTGCTCTACGTCAACCAGAACACCCGTAACTTCCAGATGTTCCGGTACGGGCATCGCTGGCACGTGTTCATCAACCACGGCGAGTCCGACAAGATGTACATGACCACGAACCAGTTCAAGGCGTACGACTACGCCCTGATCGCGGGGGATGCCGCCCGCGCCCGGCTGTCGCGCGTGCTGTGGGACTACGACCTCGACGCCCGCACGATCTCGATCGGCCGCCCGCAGGCGGATCACTTCTCGGGCGACCTGCCCTACACGCCCGACGAGCGGGTCGTCGTGCTCTATGCGCCGACGTGGGAGGGCGACCGTCCGTCGGCGTCGTACGGGTCGATCGCCACGCACGGCGAGGCGCTCGTCACGGCGGTCCTGGACTCTCCCGGCCACCGGCTCGTGTATCGGCCGCACCCGCGATCGGGTGTCGTCGACGCCACCTACGGAGCAGCCCACAAGCGCATCGTCGCGGCGATCGCCGCCGCCAACGCGGCCGACCGCACGGCGCAGCACGTCTTCGACGACGGTCCGGAGCTCGGCTGGCAGCTCTCGGCGGCGGACGTCGCCGTCGTGGACATCTCGGCGATGGTCTACGACCGGCTGGCGGCCGGACGACCGCTGCTGGTGACGCGTCCGGTCTCGCCGGATGCCACGATCGATGCGGGCGGCTATCTCTCCGAAGCGGAGTGGCTCACGGCCGGCCCCCCGGCGCAGCTGCTCGACGCCGTGGAGCGCGTCCGCACCGACCCCGAGTCGGTGTCGCGGCTGGAGCACTGGGTGCGGCACTACTTCGGCGACACGACGCCCGGTGCGGCGTCGGCACGCTTCCACGACGCCATCGCGCGGCTCATGCTCGAGTGGGACCGCTGGCACGCCGTGACGGCCGACGCCCCGGACGACGAGGCCGACGAGGACGAGCTCGTCGAGGACTGATCAGGCGCTGAGGTCGGCGACCGCGCGGAGCGGGATCTCGATCCAGGTCGGCCGGTTCCGCGCCTCGTAGACGGTCTCGTACACGGCCTTGTCGAGGACGAGAGCGGCCAGCAGCGGCTCATCGAGTGGGCCGGGCACCGCTTCGGCGTACCCGGCGAGGAACGCGTCGCGGGCGGTCCGCGACCACTCCGCCGCGCGGTCGGCCAGACCGGGGTCCTCGAGCTGGACGGTGCCGGCGGCGTAGTCGAAGGACCGCAGGATCCCGGCCACGTCGCGAAGGGACAGATCGACCTCGCGGCGCTCCGGCATGGGACGCAGCGGCTCGCCCTCGAAGTCGAGCAGCAGCCAGCCGCGGTCGGGCGTGTGGATCACCTGACCCAGGTGCAGATCGCCGTGGACGCGCTGCAGCGGCGGCCAGTCGGTGTCCGCCGCGCGGCGGTACACAGCGCGGATGCCGTCGGCATGGGCAGCCAGCTGCGGGACTTCGGCGACCGCCATCGCCAGGCGTCGCTCCCAGACCGCGAGGATCCCGTCGCGTGCGGCCTCCGACGCGGTCGCTCCCGGGAACGCGTCGGCGAGGTGGGCGTGCACGTCGGCGACCGCGCGGCCCATGCTCGCCGCCTCATCGGCGAAGGGCTCGCCCGATCGTGCGGCGCGCAGCGCCACCCGCCAGGCGTCCTCGACGCCCGTCAGGAACTCCTGCGCGAACGCGAGGGCCGCGGTCTGCGCGGCCTCGCCCGGCGCCGCCCACTCGCCGTCGATCCAGCCGGCGGCGGCCGCGACGTGGCGGCATCCGTGCTGCGCGAGGGCGACCTGCAGCTCGACGTCGGGGTGGATGCCGGCGCTCACCTGCCGGAACACCTTGCAGATGAGCGGCAGGGCGCCGGAGTCGCTGCGGTAGACGATGGACGTGTTCGACTGCTCGCCGCTGAGGACCTTCGCGCGGTACGCGTCGGGGTCGATGGGCGCCACGGCGGTGCCGCGGATGCCGTCGCCAGCGTCGCCCGCGATGGCGGCGAGCAGTGCGCGCGCGTAGGCGGGGTCGTGCGGGCCGTCGACGAGGACGCCGGCATCCGTCCGGGCGATCACGGTGGCGGGGGTGAGCGCGGTGGGGCGCTCGACCACCGGCACCTGGTAGCGGACGGTCTCGCCCCCCGCGACGTCCCTCACCAGCAGAACGGCGATGGTCGCGTCGGGGTCAGCCGACGGAAGCTCCCAGCGGGCATCGAGGGCCAGCTGCGGGGTGTGCGCCTTGTTCGCGTACCAGCGCTGGCGCGGCATCCACGTGGTGAGACTCTCGAGTACGCGTTCCATGCCTGGAGGCTATGGGGCGCTCCCGGCGCCTGTCGAGGTCAGAGACCGATCGCCAAAACTGTGATAGCGGCGATCGCGGATGCCAGTGCGATCACGAGTGCGGCGGCGACGAGCACGGCGTGGACCGTCAGGAACCGCGTGGGCTTGCCGGCGTCATCCCGCGCTCGCGGGTCGCGGGACACGCGGCGGTAGAAGCTCGGCCACACCAGCGCGTTGAAGGCGGCGTTGACGAGGAGCAGGGCGACGAGGAGCGGGGTCACTTCTCGATGGTACGGGCCGAGTCACGCCGTCCGCGTCGACCGAACACGCTTCGCACGGCGCGTCCCGCGCTGCGCTCCAGGGGAGCGGCGCCGGGCTTGGGCTCGAGTGCCTCGGGGTACGCCACGGGCGGCGGACCGAACGCGCGGTGCGCGTTGGTGACGACGCGACGCCCGAGGATGTGGTTGCCGGCGCCGCCGACGACCGCCCCGACGCCGAACGGCAGCGCCTTGCCGACCAGCGACGCGCCGCCCGTCGCGGCGAAGCGGCGGACGAACGCCGACTTGAGCCGATCGACGAGGGGCCCCATCGCCGCCCGGGGGAGCGACTTGGTGATCAGCTCACCCCAGTACTTGTCGCGGCCGGGGCCGTTGCCGGTGACCTGCTTCGCGAACTGCGAGACGAGGTCGACGCCCTCTTTGCCCACCATGAGGGTGAGCACGAGCGCGCGGGCACGGTCGGGGTTGTCGACGCGCAGGCCATGGAGCTCGGCGAGGGACTGGGCGTAGAGCGCGGTGGCCTCGAGGAAGCCGACGGTCTCGACGCCGCTGAGCGCGAGCGTCACGCCGGTCCCGATCCCGGGGACCACCGCGGTGGCGCCGACCGCCGCACCGCCGCTGGTCACGGCGGCGAGGTAGCGGCGTTCGAGGTAGCGGGCGATGTCGAGGGTGCTCGCATCCGGGTGCCGCAGCCGGATGCTCCGGAGGTGCGCGATGACCGCGGGGCGCTGCACCGCGAGCACACGGTCGAGCATGCGGATCATCCGCGGGTGCTCGTCGGACCCTTCGGGCGGCAGGCCGCCCGCCCAGGGTGCGTCAGCGGGGAGCGAGTGGATGCGGGGAACGTCGGTCATGGCAGACCGATCCTAGGAACCAGCGCTCGACATGCCCGGTGGGTTGACTTCCTCAGACGTAGAGGTTCGCGCGCTCGAGGTCTTCGGCGAAGTCCACCTCGACGGCGTACAGGTCGGAGATGTCCAGCGGCTGGATGCGGACGCCGCTCTCGGCGATCGCGAGCTCGAGGCCCCGCTCGAAGTAGTCCTGGTCATCGACGCGACCGAGCTGCGCGATCAGGGCCGGCTTGTCGGCGCGCGAGATGTAGTTGATGCCGACCGCTTCGCCGAGGCCGCCCTCGACCGTCTTCGACAGCAGCGCGATGTGACCCGACGCGTCGACCGTGTACTTGACCTCTTCGTCGCTGACCTTCGACGTGTTGACGGTGACGAAGGACTGCTCGTTCTCGATGAGCGACAGTGCGCGACCGAGGACGCGGGGGTCGAAGACGACGTCGCCGTTCATCCAGAGCACGCCGCCCTTGCCGGTCGCCGCGAGGGCGCGCAGGAGGCTCTTCGACGTGTTCGTCTGGTCGTAGCGGTCGTTGTAGACGTAGTTGACGTCCGGGAACGCGTCGACGATCGTCTCGGCGCGGTAGCCGACGACCGTCGTGATCTTGGCGGAGGTGCCGAACGCGGCACGGATGTTGTCGTGCTGCTGGCCCATGATCGAGCGGCCGTCGCTGAGTGCTGTCAGGGGCTTGGGGAGACTGCGCCCGAGGCGCGAGCCCATGCCCGCGGCAAGGATGACGATCTGGGTGGTCACAGGTATTCTCCTGACGATGTGTTCTTTCCGTCTGACGGATGGACACCCCTTCGTGCCGCCCCCAATCGTAGCGGGGGCACCTGAAAAGGGCCCGAGCACCCGGTCGCCGTTGTGCATTCGTGACAAACGACCTCCGATGACGCGGACGGACGGCGCGTCCAGGTGCGGTTGCTAGGTTTGTCGGATGACTGCCGTGCCGCCCCGGCCGCAGCCCGACCCGGACGTCGATCCGGGCGTCGTTGCCGCCGTTCCTCCTCCGCCTCCCGCGGTGTCGGCGGCCGAAGCGGCCGCCGCACGGGCCGAGGCCGCCGGCTTCGAGCCGTTCCTCGTCGCGGAGGCGACCCCGCCCCGGATCCCTCCCGTTCCGCCGCTGCCCTCCGCCGTGACGTCGAAGCCGGATGCCGACGCCGCCGAGACCGTCGACGCGACCGTCGCGCGACCCGAAGCAGCGGCGACCGCACCGAAGGGCCCGTCGAAGAAGAAGCGTGGCGCGAGGCGGAAGTCCCGTGCGTCGGCACCCCCCAAGCCTGACGTCTCGGCCGCCGTCCTGGCCGCACGCCTCGAGCAGGAACGTTCGGCCGCCCCGGCGGAAGCCGACGCCGACGAGGATTCCGGTCCGGCCATCGAGGCGGAGCCGGAGACCATCCCCGAGACCGAGCCCGAGACCGAGGCCGAGGCCGAGGCCGAGCCCGTCGTCGAGACGGAATCCGAGCCCGTCGTGAAGCCCGAGCCCGCGCCGGCGCCGGAGCCGGTCGTCGAGCGCGAGCCGGAGCCGGAGGCCGAGCCGATCGCTGCTTCGGAGGTCGAGACAGAGGTCGAGCCCGAGCCGCCCGTCGAGCCGGAGCTGAAGCCGGAGCCGGCGCTGAAGCCGGAGCCGGTCACCTTGTCCGAGCCGGTCGCCGAGACCGGGACTCAGGTCGCCCCCGAATCCGGGGAGACGTCGGCGCTCGTCGACCTCTTCGACGACGAGATCGATGAGGACACGCACGTCAACCCGATCCAGGTCATCGTGACCGAGAGGATCGCTCCTCCGCGCGACACCGAGGACATCGACGCCGAGTCGGACCTTCCGGTGCCGGCCTCCGCCGAACCGACGGCTGTCGAGCCCGGCGGCGAGGCGCCCGCCCTGCGCCTGACCGGAGTCGGCAAGAGCTTCGGCCAGACGCGCGCCGTCGACGACCTCCACCTCGAGATCCCCACCGGGACCTTCTACGGCCTGGTCGGCCCCAACGGCGCAGGGAAGACGACGACCCTGTCGATGATCGCCGGCCTGCTCCGCCCGGATGCCGGACGGATCGAGATCGCCGGCCTCGACATGGAGCGTGATCCGGACGCGGCGAAGGCTCAGATGGGGGTGCTGCCGGACCGGCTGCGCACGTTCGACCGTCTCACCGGTCGCCAGCTGCTGCACTACTACGGTGTCCTCCGCGGGTTGCGCTACGCCGTCGTCGCCGAGCGCAGCGCAGACCTCGCCCGCGCGTTCGATCTGACCGCCGCCCTCGGCAGGCCCGTGTCGGACTACTCGGCCGGCATGACGAAGAAGATCATGCTCGCCGGCGCGATGATCCATTCGCCCCGTCTGCTCGTGCTCGATGAGCCGTTCGAGGCGGTCGACCCCGTCTCGAGCGCGGCGATCCTCGACATCCTCTCGACCTACGTCGCGCACGGGGGCACCGTCATCCTCTCCAGCCACGGCATGGACCTCGTCGAGCGCGTGTGCGACGGCGTCGCGGTGATCGTGGGCGGGCAGGTGCTGGCGCGGGGCACCGTCGACGAGGTCCGCGGGGATCACACACTCGCGGAGCGCTTCGTCCAGCTCGCCGGGAGCCGCAGCGATGTGGAAGGCCTGGAGTGGTTGCACACGTACTCCGACTGAGACTCGCGCTGCTGCTCGGCTCGTTGCGCACGCGGGGGGCGGTCCTCGCCCGGCGTCTGCTCGCCGCGCTCGCGCTGGTGATCGTCCTGGGCGCCGTCTGCATCGCGGTGGCGCGGCTGGCCGATGCTCCGAGAGTCGCCGCCGACACCCTGACGCTCGTGCTGGGATCCGCGCTCGTCCTCGGCTTCGCGCTCCTGCCGCTGTTCCTCGGCGCGGAGGACCCGCTCGATCCGCGGCGATTCGCGGTGCTCGGCAGGTCGCCGGGCTGGGTCGCCGGCACGGTGGCCGCGGCATCCGTCATCAGCCTCCCCATCCTCGCCGTCATCGCGGTCGCGGCGGCGATGGCGGTGGCGTGGACCGGCCACGGGGCGGCCGGATTCCTCGCCGTCATCGCCGCGTTCCTCGGCGTCGCGACCTGCCTCCTGTCCGCCCGGTGTGCGATGGCGATCGGCGCCCTCGCGCTGCGCGACCGTCGGACGCCGCAGCTCACGGGGCTGATGGTGACGGCGGCGCTCATCCTCGTCGTCCCCGCGGCCGTCTTCCTCGCATCGCTCGAGTGGGGCGCCGGGCTGCCGCCGCAGCTGGTCGAGGCGGCGCGGGGGCTCGCTCTCACTCCGCTCGGCGCGGCGTGGGCCATCGGGCTGCGGCGCGGCGGCGACCTCGTCGGTCCGCTCGCCGTCGCGGTGGCGACGCTGCTCGCGCTGGCCGTCCTGTGGGCCTGGCTGACCCGCCGCATGCTGACGACGACGTCGCGTCCCGTTCCGGTCCGCGAGCGTCGCGGCCTCGGCTGGTTCGCGGTCATGCCCGGCACCCCGGGCGGTGCGATCGCCGCCCGCGGCATCGTGTACTGGTTCTCGGACGCACGCCACCTCGCCAACATCATCATCGTCCCGATCGCGTCCGTCCTGGTGATCGTGCCGCTGCTCGTCGTGGGCGTGCCGGTCGAGACCGTCGCCCTCATCCCGGCCCCGCTCATGGCGCTGTTCTTCGGGTGGCTCGCGCACAACGACCTCGCGTACGACTCCACGGGTATCTGGCTGCATTTGGCCGCAGGGGTGCGCGGGTTCGCCGACCGGATGGGGCGGCTCGCGCCGGTCGTGCTGATCGCCGTGCCGCTGCTGGCCGTCGCCGTCACGCTGTCGGTGTGGGCGCACGATCGCTGGGACGTCCTCCCGGCGATGATCGGCGTGTGCGCGAGCCTGTTCGCGAGCGGACTCGGCCTGAGCTCGATCTCGTCGGCGGTCGCGCCGTACCCGGTGTCGCGCCCGGGGGATGGCCCGTTCGAGCAGCCGCAGCGCACCGGCGGCGGGATGGCCCAGTCGCTCGTCCTGCTCGGCGCGGTCCTGCTGAGCGCGCCGACGCTGTGGTGGGCGTGGCTCACGCTGACCCGCGACGCGCAGTACGCGTGGACCGCGCTGTGGGGCGGGGTCGCCATCGGCCTGGCGGTGCTGATCGCCGGAGTCGTCGTCGGCGGGGTCGCGTTCGAGCGTCGCTCGAGTCGGATCATGGAGTTCGCCGAGACGATGTGACGGGCCCGTCCGACCCGTCTCCCGATACACTCAGGGTCATGAGCACGCCGATCGACAGCCCCGACCAGGGCGGACTCGCCACCCTCGACCGTGAACTCGAAGAGCTCATCCGCGAGGAGACCATCGAACCGGGCGACCACGAGCGTTTCTCGCACTACGTGAAGAAGGACAAGATCCTCGAGTCGGCGATCACCGGCAAGCCCGTACGCGCCCTGTGCGGCAAGAAGTGGACGCCGGGTCGCGATCCGGAGAAGTTCCCGGTGTGCCCGACCTGCAAGGAGATCTACGCGTCGATGACCTCGTAGACCGCGGGTGAAGACGTCGGTCGGGCGGATGGGGTGGTGCCGTCGCGGTCCTCGATGAGGCCGGGGAGCATCCATGTCACGCGATCGTCAGGATCCGGGTGCGTCGACGTCTTCGTACACGGTCGGCAGGGCCGGGTCCGCCCGGCTCAGGGCCAGCCCCGTCACGGGCAGCTCCTCGCGCACGCGCAGGTGGTGTGCGCGGGCGGCGGCGACGCCGTCCGGTCCTTCGTATGCGGCATCGGTCTCGCCTCGTTCCACCAGGGTGACCTGGAGGGCGCGCGCGTCGGGCCGGTCGGCCATGGCAGCCATCGGCTCGAAGCCGTCGGCGACGGCGATCAGCTCGCCGGTGGCGACACCGTCGGCGGTCCGGGTGCGGAAGGCGCTCTTCCGGCCGCCGACCGAGGCCTTGTCGGTCGACGCCTTCGCGACCGAGACCCACGAGCCGTCGGGACCCTGCCGGGCGACCAGCTTGTAGACCATGCCGGCCGTCGGCGAGCCGGACCCCGTCACGACCGACGTCCCGACACCGTACGCGTCGACGGGCGACGCGGCGAGGGCGGCGATCGCGAACTCGTCGAGATCGCTCGTCACGGTGATCCTCGTCCCCGTCGCGCCGAGGCCGTCGAGCTGCTCCCGAACGGATGCCGCGACGGTCGGCAGGTCGCCGGAGTCGAGCCGCACGCCGCCGAGCCCGGCGCCCGCCACCGCGATCGCGGTGGCCACACCCTGCCGGATGTCGTAAGTGTCCACCAGGAGGGTGGTGCCGACGCCGAGGGCGGCGATCTGGCTGCGGAACGCATCCTCCTCGGTGTCGTGCAGGAGCGTCCAGGAATGCGCTGCCGTGCCCATGGTGGGAACGCCCCAGGTCCGGCCCGCCTCGAGGTTGCTCGTGGCCGAGAACCCTGCGATGTAGGCGGCGCGCGCGGCGGCCACGGCGGACTGCTCCGCAGCGCGGCGCGAGCCCATCTCCGCCAGCGGCCGCTCGCCGGCCGCGATGCTCATGCGCGCCGCGGCGGTCGCGACGGCCGAATCGTGGTTGAGCACGCTGAGGGCCAGGGTCTCGAGGATGACCGCTTCGGCGAAGGATCCCTCGACCGTCAGGATCGGCGAGCCCGGGAAGTACAGCTCGCCCTCGCGGTACCCCGTGATCGTCCCGGTGAACCGGTAGCCCTCGAGGAAGCGGACCGTCTCGGGGCTCACGATCCGGTGATCGCGCAGGAACGCCAGCTCAGCCTCGTCGAAGCGGAAGTCACGCAGCAGCGAGAGCAGGCGACCGGTCCCGGCCACCACGCCGAATCGACGCGCGCCGGGCAGGCGCCGGCCGAACAGTTCGAACACGCACGGGCGGTCCGCCGTTCCGTCCTGCAGAGCTGCGTCGAGCATGGTGAGCTCGTACTGGTCGGTCAGCAACGCCGTAGGGGTGCTCATCCCGTCACTCTATCCAGGCGCGAGTAGGCTGGATGACCGTGACGGATGCACCGATCGGGATCTTCGATTCAGGGGTCGGCGGTCTCACCGTCGCCCGGGCGGTCTCTCAGCTGCTGCCGCGGGAGTCGATCGTGTACATCGGCGACACCGCCCACTCGCCCTACGGGCCCAAGCCCATCGCCGACGTGCGGCGCTACGGCCTCGAGGTGCTCGACACGCTCGTCGACCAGGGCGTGAAGATGCTTGTCATCGCGTGCAACACGGCGTCCGCGGCACTCCTGCGCGATGCCCGCGAGCGGTACGACGTGCCGGTCGTCGAGGTGATCAACCCGGCGGTGCGCACCGCCATCGCGACGACGCGCAACCGCCGGATCGGCGTGATCGGCACCGAGGGGACGATCAGCTCCGGGGTCTACCAGGACATGCTCGGCGTGACACCCGACCTCACCGTCTTCGCGCAGGCATGCCCCCGGTTCGTCGAGTTCGTGGAGGCCGGCGTCACGGACTCGCCCGATGTGCTGCGCGTGGCCGAGGAGTACCTCGCCCCGCTGCGACACGCCGGCGTCGACACCCTCGTGCTCGGCTGCACGCACTACCCGTTCCTCGAGGGCGCCATCAGCTATGTGATGGGCCCCGAGGTGTCGCTCGTCTCGAGCGACACCGAGACGGCCAAGGACGTCTACCGGCAGCTCGTCTCACGGGACCTGCTCGCCGGGTCCGACGCCGTGCCCACGCACGACTACGAGGCCACCGGCGCATCCGCCGATGACTTCCTGCTCCTCGCCGACCGACTCATGGGCCGGGGCGTCAGCTCCGTGCGGCTCGTGCAGACCGGCGCCATCGACCTATCGGAGGTAACCCCATGACCGACATCACCCGCAAGGACGGTCGCGCCGTCGACCAGCTGCGTCCCGTGACGATCGAGCGCGGCTGGAGCGCCCACGCCGAGGGGTCGGCGCTCATCTCCTTCGGCGGCACGAAGGTGCTGTGCACCGCGTCCTTCACCAACGGCGTGCCGCGCTGGCTCACCGGCAAGGGCAAGGGCTGGGTGACCGCCGAGTACGCGATGCTGCCGCGGGCGACGAACTCGCGCAACGACCGCGAGTCGATCAAGGGGAAGGTCGGCGGGCGCACGCACGAGATCTCGCGCCTGATCGGTCGTGCCCTCCGCGCGGTCGTCGACACGAAGGCACTGGGTGAGAACACCATCGTCATCGACTGCGACGTCCTCCAGGCGGACGGCGGCACGCGGACGGCGGCCATCACCGGGGCCTACGTCGCCCTCGCCGACGCCATCGAGTGGGGCCGTGCCAAGGGCTTCGTCGGCAAGAACGCGAAGGCGCTGATCGACTCGGTCGCAGCCGTGTCGGTCGGCATCATCGACGGCGAGCCGATGCTCGACCTCGCCTACGTCGAGGACGTGCGCGCCGAGACCGACATGAACGTCGTCGTCACCGGGCGCGGACTCTTCGTCGAAGTGCAGGGCACCGCCGAGGGCGCGCCGTTCGACAAGCGCGAGCTCGACGCGCTGCTCGACCTCGGCGTCGCGGGCTGCGCATCCCTGCGCGACCAGCAGACCGCGGCCCTCGCCGGGGAGTCCGACTGATGCCGTCCGGTCGGGTGGTCCTCGCGACGCACAACGCGCACAAGGTCGAGGAGTTCGGCGCCATCGTGGGCGCGACCCGGCCCGACCTGGAGGTCGTCGGATACGACGGTCCCGAGCCGGTCGAGGACGGCGTCACCTTCGCCGAGAACGCGCTCATCAAGGCGCGGGCCGCCGCGGCACACACGGGACTCCCGGCGATGGCGGACGACTCCGGCATCCGTGTGGACGTCCTGGGCGGTTCTCCCGGCGTGTTCTCGGCGTACTGGGCCGGCCACAAAAAGGACGGGGTCGCGAACTACGAGCTGCTGCTCGACCAGCTCGCCGACATCGCCGACCCCCACCGGACGGCGCAGTTCGTCTCGACGATCGCCCTGGTGATCCCGGCGGAGGACGGCCGGCCGGCGGAGGAGCACGTCGTCGAGGGCATCTGGCCCGGTCGCGTCGCGACCGCCCCCGTCGGAGACAACGGGTTCGGCTACGACCCCGTGTTCATCCCCGACGAGCAGGGCGAGCCGGCTCGGACGGCAGCCGAGCTCAGTCCCGAGGAGAAGAACGCGCAGTCGCACCGCGCCCGCGCCTTCGTGGCGCTCGGGCCGCTGCTGGCCGGGCTCCGAGCCTGAGAATCGGACTCATTCCCGACATCGCCGGACAGTGCTCCGGCGGGCGACCCCGGGCTTAGCCTCGGGATATGCACGATCATGCGCCCCGCGGCATCCGTGCGGGTGGACCCCGCCGGCTGCTGGCGATCTCACTCGCCCTCACGGCGACGGTCCTGGTCGTGCAGGTCATCGGCGCCGTCCTCACCGGGTCGCTCGCGCTGCTGGCCGACGCGGGTCACATGTTCACCGACAGTTCCGCGCTCGTGGTGGCGCTGATCGCGGCATCCGTCGCGGCGCGGCCGGCCGACGACCGGCAGACGTACGGCTACCAGCGGGCCGAGGTCTTCGGCGCCCTGGTGAACGCCGTCATCCTGATCGCGCTGTGCGCGGTGATCGCGGTGGAGGCGGTCCGGCGACTGGTGGAACCCGGCTGGGTCGAGGTGCAGGGCCTTCCCATGCTGGTCGTCGCGGCGATCGGCCTCGTGGCGAACGCCGTGTCGCTGTACCTGCTCAGCGCCGCCCAGCGGACGAGCATCAATGTGCGGGGAGCGTACCTCGAGGTGCTCGGCGACCTCGTGGGCTCGGGCGTCGTCCTGGTGGCGGCCCTGGTCATCTGGCTGACGGGGTGGATGCCGGCCGACGCGATCGCGTCGCTGGCGATCGCCGTGCTGATCGTGCCCCGGGCGGTGAGCCTGCTCCGCGAGGTGATCGACGTGCTGGGGGAGCGGGCGCCGCGTGGAACGCGGGTGCCGGACATCCGCGCGCACATCCTCGGCGCACACGGGGTCGTCGACGTCCACGACGTGCACGTGTGGCAGCTCACGCGGGGTGCGCCCGTCTTCACCGCCCATGTGGTCGTCGATGCCGATGTGTTCGCGCGCGACCGGGCGGCCGCGCTGCTGTCGGAGCTGCAGTCGTGCCTGTCGGAGCACTTCGACGTCGCGCACTCGACGTTCCAACTGGAGCCCGCCGGCCACCTGGAGCACGACGCGCACGCCTGAGGCCGGATCCCTTTCGCAGAGATGCACGAAACTGCAGCGGCCGCGGCGTTGCTTCCCCCGTATCTTTGTGTGATAATGGATCGAAGATCCTCGTGCCTACCTACTTCGGGGGATCCGGAACTCGATGACGGCCGTTCCGGCCATGTGGAGGACGCATGGGGCACGAGACTGTCGGCGATCCATCGGCCGACGACGGACACGAGCTGGGCTGGCGGGAGCTGGACGCGCTCGTCGGACACGTCGTGACGACCCGACGTGAGATCGCCCGACTCCAGGCGGCGGAGGCGCGACTGCTGGCCGGTGCGGTCGGACTGGTCGGTGAGCGAGCGGTGGCGTATCGCGAACGGACCGGCACGTTCGGCAGCGACCTTCCGCTGCGGGAGGTGTCGCTGGAACTCGGCGCGGCGATGCGTGTGTCGGACAGGACCGTTCAAGGGCGGCTGGGGGACGCCACGATCCTGGTCGAGCTCTTCTCGCAGACCCTGGCGGCGTGGGAGTCCGGGACCATCGACGCCGGGCACGCGTGGGCGATCGTCCGGGCCGGAACGCTGATCACGGAGGAATCGTCGCGGGGCCGGTACGAGGTGCTCGCGCTGGCGGCCGCCGAGACGGAGTCGCCGGGGAGGATGGCATCCGTCGCACGCGCGATCGCGGCGGCGGTCGACCCCGACGCCTTCAGCGAGCGACTGGCGCAGACGGGTGCGGAGCGGGCAGTGAAGCTCTACGACCTCGACGACGGTATGGCTCGGCTGATCGCCGATCTGCCGGCACCGTTGGCGTACGCCATCCGGGAACGACTGATGCGGCTGGGCGAGGAAGCCGTCCGCGACGACGACTCCGACCGTTCCGGGGTCCCGGCATTTGAGACGTGCGAGCGGGAGGATCCTGCCGACCACGCGACTCTCTCGACGTGCGGAACGCGGCGCGGGTCGGCGATCGCCGCGCCGCAGTCCCCTCGCCGCACCGCAGATCAGGTCCGTGCGGACGTCTTCGCCGACCTCCTGCTGACCGGCGTCCCGACGGCGCACGGCGATCCGGCGGTGACGCGGACGATCACCGGCCGGATCCAGGTCACCGTCCCGGCATCGACCCTGGCCGGGATGCCGGGTGCGCCCGCGATCCTCGCGGGCTACGGACCGGTCGATCCCGGCTTCGCTCGCCGATTCGCCGGGGCCGCACCGGGATGGGACCGCGTCTTCACGGATCCGTACACGGGGGAGCCGCTGGCGACCGATCGCTACCGTCCCTCGGCGCAGCTCCGGCGCTTCCTCGCCGCACGCGACGAGCGCTGCCGGACGCCGGGCTGCACGCGTCCCGCGCACCGATCGGACATCGACCACAACCGACCCGCCGCCGACGGGGGCCCGACGCAGGGCGAGAACCTCGCGCACTTCTGCCGCCGTCACCACACCGGCAAGCACCACACCGCCTGGCGCGTGCGTCAGCTCGGGCACGGCGTGCTGGAGTGGGCCGGTCCGACGGGGCGGCGCTACCTCGACAGGCCACCGGCCGTCGTCCGGTTCGTGCCCGACATCGAGTCGGAGCCGCCGCCGTTCTGACGCCGTCTCAGCCGCCGCCGTCTCGTCGTCGTCAGACCGGTTCGTCCCAGACCACGTCGCCCGGACTCATGTCGGAGCGGAGACCGCGCCACCGGGCGTGGCGCAACGTGCCGCCCGACGTCACCTCCGCGAACTCCACCTCGCCGACCAGCTCCGGCCGCACCCACCGGGCGTCCGACGCCTCGACACGTCCGATGTCGACGAACGGGTTCTCGTCGGTGCGCAGCGGCTCCAGCGCGGCCGCCAGCCGCGACAGAGTCGCGCCGCTGAACCCCGAGCCCACCCGTCCGATGTAGTGCAGCCCGTCCTCCGTCGGGACGCCCATCAGCAGCGAACCGATCTCGCCGTTCCGGCCGCCCTTACCGGGACGGATGCCGCCGATCACGACGTCCTGCATCAGCGTGAGCTTCACCTTGAGCCACTGCTCGCTCCGGACGCCGCGGCGGTAGGCCGACGACGGATCCTTCACGACGACGCCCTCCAGTCCCAGCTGCCGGGCCGTGGCGAGGGCGTCGTCCACGTCGCCGGCGACCGGGGGGACGACGATCGCCGGGATCGTGTCGGCGGCGATCGCGTCGAGCAGCTCGCGCCGCTGCGAGAGCGGCAGGGGAGCGGCGTCCTTCCCATCGACCTCGATCACGTCGAACAGCATGAACGTGACCGGGATGCGCTCCGCCTCCCGCGCGATCTCTCGCGGCTTCGTCAGGTGCATCCGGTGCTGCAGCCGCGAGAAGCTCGGTCGACCGCGCGCATCGAGCGCGACGATCTCGCCGTCCACGACGCACGGCGGCGCCGTGAGACCCGGGTCGACGTCGGTGAGCTCCGGATACCGCGCCGTGATGTCGGTGCCGCTCCGCGCGCGCAGCTGCAGCCGGCGGCCGTCCCAGACGCCGACGGCGCGGATGCCGTCCCATTTGAACTCCACCCAGGGCCCCCAGCGATCGGCCGCCTGCCGCGCCAAGGCGACGTTCGAGTTCGTCGCGAGCATCGGATCGGAGGACGTCAGGAGCGACCTCGACGCAACCGGCGCGGCGGGTGGCTCAGACGGAGCGGCCTCCCCGCTTCCCGGCGCGGCGATCTTCGCCAAGGCGGCTTTCGGCGAGGCGGCTTTCGGCGGGGCGGCATCCGTCTTCATGCGGTGCAGCAGCCACTGCGACTTCTCGCCGTCGCCGCTCGTGCGGATGAGGGCGAGCCGCACGCTCCCGAGCGGGCCGTCGACGCGGCCCGTCGCCGTGAAGATCACCTCGTCATCGCGCCACTTCTCGAGCGTGAACGTGCCGGTGTCCCAGATCGTCATGGTCCCCGCTCCGTACTCGCCGGCCGGGATCTCGCCCGCGAACTCCAGGTACTCCATCGGGTGGGGCTCGGTCATGACGGCGAGGTGGTTCTTGTCCGATGACTCCGGGATGCCGCGCGGCACGGCCCAGCTGACCAGGACCCCGTCACGCTCGAGCCGCAGGTCGAAGTGCAGCCGGCGGGCGTGGTGCTCCTGGATCACGAAGCGCGCCGTCTCGTCGGACCCGCCGACCGCCGGCGAGCGCGGAACGGGTTCCGGCGTCTTCTCGGCATCGCGCTTCGCGATGTACGACGCCAGCGGACCGGAGTCCCGCGGGGCGAGCGGCGCGAACAGATCGCCGGCCGTCGCCGCCCGCTCGAGGACCTCCCCGAACAGCAGGTGGCGAAGCGCCGGGTCGTCGAGCTCCTCCCAGGTGCGGGGCGCGGCGACGGTGGGCCGGTCGCGGCCGCGCAGCGAGTACGGTGCGATCGTGGTCTTCGACCCGTTGTTCTGGCTCCAGTCGAGGAACACCTTGCCGGGCCGCGCGGCCTTCGACATCGAGCTGACGACGAGATCAGGGTGGTCGGCCTCGAGCAGCCGCGCCATCTCCTTGGCGAACGCCGAGATCTCGTCGCTCGTCCGGCTGCCGTCGAGGGGTGCGTACAGATGGATGCCCTTGCTCCCGCTCGTCACGGGAAGCGGCTCCATGCCCATGCCGGCGAGGATCGTCCGCGCCCACCGCGCGACCTCGGCGCACTCGTGGAGGCCTGCTCCCGGGCCCGGATCGAGGTCGAGCACCAGCCGGTCCGGGTTCCGACGCCGCCCATCGGCGTCGAAGCGCCACTGCGGCACGTGGAGTTCGATCGACGCCACCTGCGCGAGGTAGACGAGCGTCGGCAAGCGGTCGACGAGCGGATAGTCCTTGGCTCCGGAGGAATGATCGATGGGCCGGCGCGTCACCCACGCGGGCGCGCCGCGCTCGAGGTCCTTCGCGAAGAACGACCCCTCGGCGGTGCCGTCGGGCCAGCGGATGCGGGTCACCGGGCGCCCGTGCAGGTGGGGCAGCATGACGGGCGCGATGCGCGTCAGATAGTCGATGACCTCGCCCTTGGTGGTCCCGGTCTCGGGGTACATCACCTTGTCGAGATTGCTCAGCCGCAGGCGCCGACCGTCGACGACGACGTCCTGTGCTGCCGATGCCATGCGCCCAGGCTAGTGCGCAACCCCTGGCCGCCCGGGCAGTGACGGGTGTGTACTGATGTGATGAGAGCGATCTGGAAAGGCGCCCTGACCTTCGGCCTCGTCAACGTGCCGGTGAAGGTCTACTCGGCGACGGAGGATCATGACGTGTCGCTGCACCAGGTGCACGCGACGGACGGCGGGCGCATCCGGTATCAGCGGATCTGCGAGATCGACGGCGAGGTCGTGCCCTACGCCGACATCGACAAGGCGTACGACGACGGTGAGCGCACGGTCGTGCTGACGTCGGACGATCTGGCGGCTCTCCCGTCGGAGCGCAGTCGCGAGATCGAGGTCGTGGAGTTCGTCCCCACGGAGCAGATCGACCTCCTGACGCTCGACCGGGCGTACTACCTGGAGCCGGACTCGAAGTCGCCGAAGGCGTACGTCCTGCTGCGGCAGACCCTCGAGCAGACCGATCGCACCGCCATCGTGCGCTTCTCGCTCCGCCAGAAGACCCGCCTGGCCGCCCTGCGCGTGCGCGGTGACGTGCTGGTGCTGCAGACGCTGCTGTGGTCGGACGAGGTCCGCCAGGCGGCGTTCCCCGTCCTCGACGAGCCGGTGAAGATCTCCAAGAAGGAGCTCGAGCTGTCGGCATCCCTCGTCGACAGCTTCTCGAGCGACTTCGATCCGGCCGAGTTCGCGGACGAGTACCAGGAGGAGCTGCGCACCCTCATCGAGGCGAAGCTCGAGCAGGGCGACGCGCTCGACACGACCGAGACGTTCGGCGAGAAGACGGATGCCGGTGGCGGCGAGGTCATCGACCTCATGGACGCCCTGCGGGCGAGTGTCGAGAAGAGCCGCGCGGCGCGCTCGGGCGGCGCCACGTCGTCGACGAAGGCCGCGAAGGCCGCGAAGGCCGCGAAGGACGAGGACGGGAAGTCCGCGCCGGCGAAGAAGCCGGCGCGCAAGAAGAAGGCGTCCTGAGGCAGGCTCCCGCGCCGGCGGCCGCGATCAGCGGGTCGGCGGCTCGCTGCCGGCGGTACCCCGCTCGGGGCCGTCGGCGAGGTCGTCGGGGTCGAGGACCAGCTCCTGCGCCTCTGCGGCATCCGTCACGCCGTCGGGACCCGCTGCCATCTCCTGGCGGACCTTGCGCTTCTCGGCAAAGTAGTGCCAGACGATGAAGACGAGGGTGCCGGCGACGGCGATGAGCAGGATGACGTCGATGTACTCGGCGACGAACTCGCCTACGCCCGGGATCAGGCTCACGAGGTAGCCGAAGACGGTGAGACCGAAGCCCCAGAGCACCGCCCCGATGAAGTTGTAGAGCGTGTAGCGGTGCCAGGGCATCTTGCCGACGCCGGCCGCGACCGGCGCGAACGTCCGCACGATGGGGATGAAGCGAGCGAGGATCACGGTCACCCCGCCGAACCGCTCGAAGAACGCGTTCGTGCGCTCGACGTTGCGGCGACTGAAGAGGCCGGACTCCTTGCGCTCGAAGACAGCCGGGCCGCCCTTGCGGCCGATGACGTACCCGACCTCCCCGCCGAGGAAGGCGGACAGCCCGATGAGGAGGCCGACGACCCACACGTTGACGCCGAAGACGCCGTGGGGCGCATGGGTGACCGGGTTCGAGAGCAGGCCCGCCATGATGAGCAGCGTGTCGCCGGGGAGCAGGAAACCGACGAGCAGGCCGGTCTCGGCGAAGATGATGAAGCAGACCACGACGAGGGCCCACGGGCCGGCGGCGTTGATGATCGTCTCGGGATCGAGCCAGGGGATCAGAGCGGTGGGATGCACGGGCTACCTCGGTACGACGGGTGGGCTGACGGGGTCGGGTCGATCTCGTGCGGAAGGGGGGACTTGAACCCCCACGCCCGAAGGCACAGGAACCTAAATCCTGCGTGTCTGCCGATTTCACCACTCCCGCGGGTGGGTTCAGTCTAGGCCGCCGAGGTCGCCCTCCCCGTGTGGATAACTTCGACGCGGAGAGCGCACCGGTTGCGAGGATCTCCGACCATGAGCCTCGCTCCACCGATGACGGCATCCGGCGGCCTCGCCGCGGTGGCGGAGCGGGTGCGCGAGCGACTCCGCTCCGAGCAGGTCGATCCCGGCCGCGACCCGGAGCGCGCGACCGCCATCGCCCGCACGGAGGTGCGTCGGCACAACGACTTCGCGCTCGCCCGCGGCATCGACGTGATCGAGGACGAGACGGCATCCGTCCGCGACATCCTCTCGACGGTCGCGGGCTACGGACCCGTTCAGGCGCTGCTCGACGATCCCGAGGTCGAGGAGATCTGGATCAACTCGCCCGACCGGGTCTACGTCGCGCGCCGCGGGCGCAGCGAGCGTGCGCCGCTGGTGCTCACCGACTCCGCGGTGCGGGACCTCGTCGAGCGGATGCTGCATTCGACCGGCCGCCGCGTCGATCTGAGCCAGCCGTTCGTCGATACGTCCCTTCCGGACGGGTCGCGGCTGCACGTCGTCATCCCGGACATCACGCGTCGCCACTGGGCCGTCAACATCAGGAAGTTCCTCACGACGTACCGGACGCTGGAGGACCTGACGGCCGCCGGATCCATCGCGCCCGCGGCGGCCGAGATCCTGCGCGAGGCGATGCGCGACGGCCGCAGCATCCTCGTCTCCGGCGCCACGCACGCGGGCAAGACGACGCTGCTCGGCGCCCTGATCGCGGCCAGTCCTGCCGAGCACCGCATCGTGACGGTCGAGGAGACCTTCGAGCTCGCCGTCCGAGCGGCCGACATCGTCGCGCTGCAGGGACGGCAGCCGAGCCTGGAGGGGACCGGCGAGGTGAGCCTGCGCCGACTCGTGAAGGAGGCGCTCCGCATGAGACCCGACCGCCTCGTGGTCGGGGAGGTACGGGATGCCGAGGCGCTCGATCTCGTGCTCGCGCTGAACACCGGTGTGCCCGGCGCCGCGACGATCCACGCGAACTCGGCGACCGACGCACTCCGGAAGCTGGCGTCGCTGCCGCTCCTCGCGGGCCGGAACATCGACCGCGACTTCCTGCTGCCCGCGATCGCCGCCTCCGTCGGCCTCGTCATCCACTGCCGGCGGGAACCGACCGGGCAGCGGCGCATCGTCGAGATCCTCGCCCCGACCGGGCGGGTCGCCGACGGCGCCGTCGACACCCGCGTCGTGTACTCGGTGGGACGACCGTGATCACGGTCCTCGGGCTGGTGCTCGCGGCGGGCATCCTGCTGGGGCTCGCGCCGTGGCTCTGGCCCGCGGGCGCGCCGGCGGAACCGCGCGGACAGGACGGCCGCGTGGTGCGGATGCTGCAGGCGGCGGGGTTCTCGCACGCGGCGCCCGGGCATCTCGTCGTGATCTCGTTGGCCTGCGCGGCGCTGGCCGGTGCCGTCGTCTGGCTCATCACGGCTCTCCCCGCCTTCGCGGCGGTGGCCGCGGCGGCCGCCTCCGCCGGGCCGGCGGTCTGGCTCCGCGGCCGGGCTCGGCGGCTCCAGAAGTCGCGGCGTGCGCTGTGGCCGGACGTCTGCGACCTCCTGGTCGCCTCGGTGCGCTCGGGGATGTCGCTCCCGGATGCCGTCGCCGCCCTCGCCGAGGCAGGGCCGCATCCGCTGCGCCCGGCGTTCGGGGTCTTCGCGTCCGACGTCGCGGCATCCGGGCACTTCGATTCCGGCGCACTGCGTCTGAAGGCACGGCTCGCCGATCCCGTCGCCGACCGGATCATCGAGGCGCTCCGGATGGCGCGTCAGGTCGGCGGCACCGAGCTGACCACCGTCCTGCGCGCTCTGTCGGCCTCGGTCCGAGCCGAGGCGGCCCTCCGTGCCGAGATCGAGGCGCGGCAGTCGTGGATCCGCGGCGCTGCCGTCCTCGGAGTGATCGCACCCTGGGTCATCCTGGGGCTCCTCGCGCTGCGGCCCGAAGGAGCGAGCGCCTACTCCAGCCCCGAAGGCGTGGCGGTCATCTTGATCGGCGCCGGCGTATCGGTCGTCGCCTTCCGACTCATGCTCGGCATCGGTCGCCTGCCCGAGCCGCGGAGGTGGTTCGCGTGAGCGGCGTCACCGAGCTCGCCCTCGCCATCGTCCTCGGCGGCGTCTTCGCGGCCGGTGTCGTCCTCATCGCGTCGCGCGTTCCGCGGCTATCGGCCCCGACGCTGTCGCGTCGGATCGCGCCGTACGTCCGCGACGTCACCGACCCCCGCGGTCTGACGCCGCTGGGGCCGCCGGCCCCGTCATGGCGCGCCTCGAGGGACCGGTTCATCGACGGGCTCGGTGGCGCCGCCGGCATCGAGCGACGCCTTCGGCAAGCAGGCAGAGGCGGCGACGCCGGGGCGTTCCGAGGTCGTCAGCTCGCGTGGGCGCTGGTCGGGGGTCTCGTCGGGGGTCTCCTCGTGGTGATCCTGGTGCTCACGGACCGCGGCACCGCCGCCGCGGCGCTCCTGCCGCCGGTCGCCGGGCTCGGGGCCGCGATGGTGTTCGACATCCGGCTCACCGCCGCGGCGCGCCGCCGACGCGCTCGGGTCGATGAGGAGCTGCCCACGGTGCTGGAATTCGTGTCGCTGTGTCTGGCAGCGGGCGAGGGGCTTCGGGATGCGCTCCGCCGGGTGGGCGAGATCGGTTCCGGCGAGCTGACGGCCGAGATCCGTCGTGCGGTGCTCGACAGCGGCACGGGATCGAATCTGTCGGACGCGCTCGTCGACCTCGGGCGCCGCCTGGACGTCCCCGCTCTGTCGCGGGCGGTCGAGCACCTCGTCGCGGCGATCGACCGCGGCGCTCCGCTCGCCGCCGTCTTGCAGGCCCAGGCCGGCGACGCGCGGGAGGACGCCAAGCGGTCGCTCATCGAGCAGGCGGGCCGGAAGGAGATCGCCATGCTCTTCCCGATCGTCTTCTTCCTCCTTCCCATGAGCGTCCTGTTCGCGGTCTTCCCCGGCATCGTCATGCTTCGCCTCGGGGTCGGCTGACCGATGACCATCACTCGAGAACCAACGAAAGGAGCGGACCATGCTCCGCATCAGATCTCGGCGATTGCGCACCGCGTGGGGCGCGATCCTCGCCGACGCCGCCCGCGATGAGCGCGGCGACGTCCCCGGCTGGGTCCTGATCACGCTGATGACGGCCGGTGCCGACCTTAGACAGTGATCTGGTTGCTGTGAGAACTCTGAATGCCAGCAGTCAAAACGGTAAGTGGTGCGATGCTTCTCCCGCGCCAGCACAGGGCTGGTGCAGGACAGGAGACAGCATGAGAAGGGCGACACAGACCGAGAAGGAACGAGCGAGGCGCGAGACCAAGCGTGAGTATCTGGACCATCGTCCGCGCGTGTGGGTGCCCGCGCTTGACGAGACCGGGGAGCACTGGGCCGAGACAGTGACGACTGAGACCTGGGTCTATGTGACGGCACGAGCAGCGACGCCGCCCGCACGCGCACTTACGGCGCCGACGCCGCGAGTGCCCCTTCGTCTGGCTCGCCGGCTCAGGAAGCAGAACCCCGAAGCAACGTTCCAGTTCGCATCACCGTTCACGGGCTGAGCGGGAGCGAGACGCGGGAGCCGCTGGAACGAGCGTCCGGGGGCTCCGTCGCGTCCGGTGGCGCGGCACGTTGATGACATCAGCCGCCACCAAGGAGGACCCCATGGCTACCACCAAGACCGCACCCCTCGTCGCCGCCACCGACGCCCTGAGCAAGGAGCTTGAGGCCGGACCTCGCACGTTTGAGGACACCGCCGAGCTCGCTGCTTACGTCGCCGACTGCGACCGGATCGTCGAGCTCGCTCGGCAGGTCAAGAAGCAGTACGCCAAGCAGGTCGCTGTCATGGCGAGCCAGAAGTCCCGCGCCGCCAAGAAGGAGCGCGTGGCCCGGGCACTTGCGCTCTTGGAGGCCCAGGAGGCTGAGGCCGCCGCACCAAGCGCTTGAGCAATCGGGCCTAGACCCCTGGGAGACCGTCCCAGGGGTCTCACTTTCCGTGCATTCTGCGGGGGGAGACCGGGTGAGGAGAACAAAGTTCCTAGGGTTCCGCCCGAGGTCGGCGCGTTCTGTCCGGCGACGTCTGAACCCTTCGGTAATGTGACGGCATGCCCTCCCAGAAGCCTCGCCTCCTAGACCTATTCAGCTGCGCCGGTGGAGCCGGGATGGGTTATCACCGCGCGGGCTTCGAGGTCGTCGGCGTCGATATCGACCCGCAGCCGCGCTATCCGTTCGAGTTCATTCAGCATGACGCACTGACGCTGGACCCCGAGTTTCTGGCATCGTTTGACGCGATCCACGCATCGCCGCCGTGCCAGTCGTACTCGGACCTCGCCAAGAGGAACGGTAACGCGGACGCCTGGCCCCGCCTGATCGAACCGGTCCGTGAGATGTTGAATGACCTCGGTGTGCCTTACATCATCGAGAACGTCGAAGGCGCACCTCTGCTCAACCCCACTGTGCTGTGCGGGACGATGTTCCCAGGCCTACGTGTGATCCGGCACCGTCTGTTCGAGTCGAACATCGACCTAGCCGCGCCCGCACATGGGAAGCACCCGCTCGTGTTCACCCACGACAAGCGGAAGGCGCACTATGGCAAGCTCGACCAGAACACGTCGTTCGTTCAGGTGACGGGTGGTGGCAACAGTTCCATCGCCAACGCGAAGGCTGCACTTGGCATCGACTGGATGAACAAGCGAGAGCTCAACGAGTCGATTCCGCCCGCGTACACCGAGTACCTTGGCAAGTTCCTCATGGACGCGGTAACGCAGCAAGCGCAGCGCGCCGCCTAGACTCGGGCGCGTGGCCCGTGACAGCGCGAAGAACAAGCTCCGAGCATATTTCCGTGAGCACCAGGGACAGGTCGTAAAAGGCAAGGACCTGCAGGAGCTGGTGAAGCCCGTTGGCGAGTGGGCTCGGCGCGTGCGAGAGCTGCGCGAGCAAGAGGGCTGGCTCATCCACACCAACAACGACACTCAGGACCTCAAGCCTGGGGAGTACATGCTCGTGGCCGACCCGCCCGAGCAGCCAGACAAGGCCTTCAAGCGAGGCATCTCGCAGAAGCTCCGGGCTGAGGTGCTTGACCGCGACGGCTCGACCTGTCAGATGTGCGGGAAAGCTGCGGGAGACATTGATCCTGACACAGGGCGTAAGGTGCGCCTGCACCTTGGCCACATTGTCGACAAGATCTACGGCGGCAAGGACGAGCTATCGAACCTCCGCGCCCTCTGCTCCACCTGCAATCAGGGCGCGAAGAATGTCACCACTGAAAAGCCGTCGGTTGTCTGGTTGCTTGCACAGGTACGCCGCGCGGGACTCGATGACCAGCGGGCCGTGTACTCCTGGCTCAAGCAGAAGTACGGCGAGTAGAGCGCCTCGCGGTACGGGGAGGCGTGGGTGAGAGGTGGGCTAGGCAGCAAATACACACCTCGGTCAGCGACGTTCAGTTCTGGGGAGGTTTCGCCCTAGCTCTAGTACCCGAGCAAGGGCCCCCAGATTCTGCGAGCCCTGCGGAGCCCGTGCGACACGCCGCCCGACACGCGCAGTCAATCCCGGCGCCGGACCAACGGCGCCGATAGAAATGACTGGTCGGGGCTGGTGGCCTCGACCCGTTACCGGTCCCTCCAATCGGCTGTCTCCGGCGTGTCGCAAACGCCGTTACTTGGCATGCGCTCGTAAAGTGCAGCCAACGAGACACCGGAAGGAGGTGATGAGAGTGGGCAACAGCTACCACGTGACCCCCCGCAACGACGGGTGGGCAGCACAGCGCGCAGGCGCTGACCGTGCGGCCTCAGTGCATGACACCCAGGCCGCAGCGATCAACGCTGCACGCGGACACCTGCGTAACCAGGGCGGCGGTGAACTGAACATTCACAACCGTCAGGGCGCTATCCGCGCGAAGGACACGATCCCGAACGGGAACGATCCTCGCAACATCAAGGGCTGACACCCTCAGTGCTGACTTGTGATTTCCGGGGAAGGATTTCACCGTCAGCCTAGCAAGGAGGCGTCAGGCTGGAACCCCTCGCGGGGGACCGGCCTGGCGCCTCTCGGGTTGGCCCTCGAGGTGTTCTTCTACGCGTGCGCACGCGCGGGATGGGCGCCCTCCTCCGCACACACATGATCGATTTACCGGGGAGTGGGTCGGGGGCCAGTTCCTACAGGATGGGAGACCCCTACCCCCGGGCAGCAGCGAGGCGGATTGTGGCTTCAGCGCGGCGGAGAGTGAGCAGCGCGTCCTTCAGTGCTTTCTCGCCTTCAGCCGCCCGGGCGGCTACCTCCATGCGGCGATCGTCTAGCAGCGTGGACACGGTCGGGTCCGAGTGTGAACCCGAAGCGCGCCGACCAGAGTTGTCGCGTGGCCTCACTGTGAAGCCAGGCTTGGCCGACATCTCCGCCACAGCATCACCGTGCACCAGCGCGTGCAACCTGACGAACGAGGCTCCGAATGCTTCGAGGGTGTGGGCTGTGTCAGTCACTGGTCCACCTCTTCCTCGGCTATTGCTGAGAGCAGCTCAGTCGCTTGCGATGCGTCCCGGCCTGCGCTGTTGAACAACGCGGCGAGGCCGCCGATCAGCAGTGTCAGGAGTGCGCGGTCGGTGACCTGAGCCGCGTCGAGCTGGGCGGCCATGCGGGCCGAATCTCCCGACTGGTAGGCGTCGATCGCGGAGAGGATCAGGCGGGCGTTGGTGGAAGTCATGCGGGGTCTCCTTCGGGGAAGAGGGCCTGGAAGACGGCCAGGCGGTCGGGGTGAGTAGCGTCTGAGGTCACGCTGCGCCCTCCTCGACGAAGCGGGCACGCAGGCGACGGTGGGAGTCGCGGGACGAGATGCGGTGAGCTTCGGCGTGGTCGGCGGATGCCGAGAGGTAGCGCCGCATGCGGGCTCGGTTGAGGGCCTGGCACTCAGGGCAGCCGGCACGGTAGACGGTGCCGGAGAGGCCGTGCGTGTGGTTGTCGACGATCATGCGAGTGCTCCGAGAGCAGATAGCAGAACGACCAGGGTGGCGACCAGGGCGGGGGAGTACGCGCGAGCCGCGCGGAGGGTGGGTGTGGTCATGGGTTGCAGGCTCCACTACGAAAAAGAGACCCCCGCCAAGGGAGCCGCTGCAACTCGGCTCCCTCAGACGAGGGTCTCTGGTCTCAAGGTCCCTATCGCCGACGAGGTTGCAGACTCAAGCGATGGGGGCAGGTCAATGGGCTCATCAATGGGCGCCATCGAAATGTGCCGCGGCACGGCACGTTGGGGTCTAGTTCCTGGACGACTCCGGGTGTTCAGTGTTTCGAGCGCGCATCCGGCGGCCGTAGTCACGGGATGAGCGATTGGCGGCGGCTCGGCCAGCCTTGGTGGACCGGTGAGCCCTCGCCATGTCGCGGAGACAGACTCGGCAGTGAGAGCTCAAACCGCTGGGGCGGTCCTTGCGCGGGGTGAACTCGGAGGCCGGCTTGGTGTGCCCGCAGCGGGCGCAACGTTTGGTCATTCAGAACTCCTCTGACAAAAGGCCCAGGTTGGCGGCGAACTGAGCGTTGTCGCTCTTGCCTTGGTTGCATCGAAGATGAGCTGGCTGGAGGTTCCCGAAGTCCTCGGCGAGCTCGGGGTGTGTGCTGAGCGGCAAGCGGTGGTCGGCGCTGAACGAGTTGGGGTGCGGCCACTTGAGCGCGTAGTCAATGGGCTGGCCGCATATGGAGCATGGGCGGCGCTGGCCGCGGAGCTGGGCCTTCAGCTGGCGGAATCGGCGAGTGGACCGGCCGTGAGACGTCATTGTCATCAGCTCCGATCAGCGGCTCGACCCAGGGCGGACTCAGCGGTGAGCGTGGCGCATTCACGCCGTGGGTGCTGAGTCCACCCCAGGGAGAAGGTCCGGACGGGCCACCCAGGGCCTAATCTGACAACCCGTCCGGGGTTTAGTCGGGAACGACCGCAAGGCCACCCGAAAAAGAGGGGCCAGCCACGCGTGTGTGATGAGGACACGCTGCTGGCACTGGGACGCGGTAACCAGCCGCGTGTGATCCCAGCAACCACCGCGTCGAAAGGCATAAGCCCGCGGTGGAAGCGAAGGCGCCGGACCACCCCTCTCCCATGAAGAAGTGGTCCGGCGCGAGTGACCCCCGAGGCTATGACACCTCGAGGGCCGAGTGAGCTACCTGCTCACCAGAGGTTGTGGCTTACGCCGTGAGGTCGGCCTTCACGACGCGACCGGGCAGGAACACGTCTGCGGCCCAGCGGCCCTCAAAACGCCCGACCACCTCGTTGGTGGCGAAGCCGGCCGACTTGTCCCAGTCGACGCGGATGCCCTTGCCGTCCGTGGAGATTCCGACCGCCGAGGTGTCCAGCACCAGGGCCGAGCCCTTGGTCTGGCCGGGGGTCACGAAGGTCCGGATGCCCCAGAGGCCGGTGTTGCCGGAGCCCTCGAAGGGGCCGCCGCCCAGGTAAGCGCCGGTGCCGGTCTCCTTGGAGAGGCGGATCGCGGAGTAGTCGTCCGGGTGGAGGACGATCAGGCTCGCGGTGCCCATGCCGCCGACGGCGACCGTCTTGATGGCCTCGTAGATGGTGTCGGCCGGCGTCGAGACGTAGGCCTGCGTGCCGGTCGCGGCAGCGGTGATGTCAGCGAGCAGGCTCGCCGTCACCACCTGAAGCAGGCCGTTCGCCATCTGCGCGCTCAGGAAGAGCTCAAGCTGGTCGTTGTCCTCCAGGAGGTACTTGTCGATCGGCTCGGTGAGGTGCGCGAAGACGTCGAGCTGGTTGTCCACGCTCTTGGCGCCGAACACCGAGACGGGCTTGGTGCCGCCCGTGGGGACCTTCGCGGCGTTGTTGTCCTGGTTGGTCGCGTCCTGGACCAGGAAGGTGTACTTCGGAGACCGGCGCACGGTCGTCGGGAGCAGGCTCAGGAGACCGAGGCCGATCGAGGTGCTGCCGTCCTGGATCGGGGCCGGCGACAGGGTTGTCTGGATCGCGGACGAGCCCGCGGACACCAGCGAGGACTTGACGCCGGGGAGCGAGGCGTGGATCGACTGCTTCAGCGCTTCCGGGGTCAGGAACCCCTTGGCGTTGTTTGCAGGCGGGGTGATGCCGTCGCTGTCCCAGGTCGATTCGCCGGCGGCCTCCTTGAGACGATCGCCAGCGGCCTTCTGGTTCTGGATGATCGCGGTGAGCTCAGCGGACCGCGCGATTAGGGCGTCGATCTGGACGGCCTTCTCGGCGGGGACGCTGTCGCCCGGCTGGACGGACTTGGTGAAGTTGGCGAGCTGGTCGCGGATCGACTTGAGCTCAGTGATGGGATCCATCAGGTTGACTCCTTTGGGTAGTCACTTGTGCGACCGACTGGTCGCGGAAAGTGCCTGCCCTAGCGGAACCTGCGCGTGAGCTCAGCCGCCCGTTGACCTCCTGGTCCTCGGGGCAGCGTCATCGTTCACGCCGGTTTGGCCGGGTGCGGTGGCCGCCCGGTGCTCTCCTGAGCCTGAGGTCGGTCCGCGTCGGCGGAGAGTGTGGAGAGGGCGGCTGATCGCCCGTCGAGGACTGACCAGCCAGGGTCGAGATTCCGGGACTCGCCCTGTTTCTCCCCCCACATAACAAATAGGGCCTGGGGGGCGGGTAGACGGGTCGTGCGGGCTTGGCAGCCCGGGACTCGCCTTTTTCTCCCCCCATATGAAAAGACCACATTGGGGGCGGGCATACGGGCTATGCGGGTGAGGCGGCCCGGGTGCTCCTCGTGGCGGAAACGGCTCCTGATCTAGCGATTGCCGCAAGGGAGCGGTTTTGGGGCTCGGAAATCCCCGTCTAACTCATGGGAAGTGGGCGGCTTCATGCGTACGCACGTGCGAAGGGGTGCCCGTTGTGGAGGGGGACCACCGCTGCCGGGTGTGCGGGTCGGAGACGCCGAACCGCAGGATTTGCCCCGGCACCCCGCCGGGTCAGCCGGATGCCCGAGAGGCGCGAGTCAGTCGGTGAGCGCGTTCGCCGCGGGGACGTCGTGCTCGTCCGGTTCGACCCGGAGGCCCCAGAAGCCCCGCGCGCCCATGCGCTTCATCTCGCGGAAGCCGCGAGCGCGGAGGTCGGCGTAGAGAGCCTGAGGGGTGGGCCAGGCGGCAGGGTCAGCCGATTGAGCCAGGTCCCACAGGGCGGCTCGGGGGAGCCAGGAGTCCGGGTCGAGCACGAAGGACTCGGGCAAGCCGGTCACGTCAGGGGCAGTGAGCGCGGGAGCCGGGCGATCGGCGACACGAGGCACCTGGCGGCCAGCGGCGTAGTCGAGGGTGGTCGGAGTGATCGTGGGCATGCGGTCGGTCGACCAGCCGGGGTTCATGACGATCGAGACGATGCGAGCGATCCGGCGCTCGGGGACGCCGACAGCCACCATCCAGGCGATCGGCGCGCGGTCGGACTTTTTCTTGTTGCACTCGTCACAGCAGGGGACCGCGTTCTGGGCGTCAGCGGTGCCGCCGTCGTTCAAGGGCCAGAAGTGGTCGGCGGTCGAGCCGGCACGGCGGCCACAGTAGACACAGGCCCAGTGGCGGCGCGGACCCCAGCGCGTCTCGGCAAGAGCGAGGAAGGCGAGGGAGTCGGTCAAGCTGCGGGTCATGGGTGATCCTCTCGAATCGGCGAGGCCCCAGGTGAAGCGGGCCACGTAGACATACTGGCGCGAAGGCGCCGGGGGTTCCGGGATTCCCGAGCATCCCCGGGGAAGGGGCGATATGGAGCCCGGGGCGAGTTGGGGCAGTTAGGGCAAGTAGGGCACCGCGTTCCATTAACCCCTTAAGGGAGTCCCACCTAACAACTAAATAGAAAGCATCGCCCCTACTTGCCCTAACTGCCCCGAAGCGCCCCTTGCTTAGGAAACACTGGGATCGGGGGCATTTTGGGTACTGTCTGGGCGTGCCCTGAGACTCTGTGAGGGCACTTGAGCGCGCCCTGGAACGGTGTCAGGGCAGGTGGAAGGGTGGTTGCAGGGGCTAGCTTCGAGCAGGTGCAGGGGGCTGGCAGTCGCCCTAGATCGCTGCCCTGACCCCGTTCTAGGGCAGGGGCCGGTGCCCTGGTTGGATGTCAGGGCAGGCGCGTACGTCAGTCCGAAGCGTCGCCATCGAGGTAGAAGGCGTGGTCTTTGGGGGCGTTCAGCTTGGGGACCAGGAGGCCATGCCCCAGCTTGGCGGGGGCGTCTGGATCGTCGATGTCGATCCAGTGCGGGACGAGGCGCTCGGGCTGGAACACGTTGCTGCCCCTGGAGGCTGTCGGCATGAGCTCGATGCGGTCGAGTCCGAACCTCTCAAGGAGGTCGCGGCGTGAGTGGTCATCACCGGCTGCCCAGGCATCTGCGATCGTCCGGCCGGTCGGCACCCACCGCCGTTCGATGACCGCCGGGTATGCCTGGAGCTCCGTACGCCGCCCTTTGAGCGTCTGGAGGGTGGTGGCAAGGCGGACCACATCTGCGTCGTCGTGGGCCATATCGGCGAGCGTCTGATCGATCGCGGTCTGGACGCGGGATAGCTCGTCTGCATGCTCAGGCTGCGCCACTGACTCTTCGAGCGTGGCTTCCGGCCAGTGGCCGCGCTCAGCCAGGAAGGCGTCTGTGATCGCCTGCTCAGCGAGCTCAGCCGACATGTTCGGGCCGGGGCAGGTGCCTCCGGCTTTCCGACTGCACGTGTACGTTGGGCGACCTGATCGCACGGTGACCCAGAGCTTCTTGCCACAGACGCCGCACCAGAGGAGGCCTGAGAGAAGGCGAGCTTTGCGGGGGACTCGGCGCGGCTTGCCGCTAGGGACCTTGCCGCTCTTGATGCGCGCGCGGAGCCTGGCGGAGGTGTCAACGTCCAGGGCTGCGGGGAACGGCTGTAGGGGGAGGCCTTCGTCATCGAGGACAAGGGACCAGACCTTCTTGCCGTCCACGACGCGCGAAACGCTGACCCGCCCGAGCACGGCGTCGCCTGTGAGGATGGCCGCCACGGCGGGCCAGGACCAGACACCGGCTGGCAGGTCCTCCGACTCCTCGCCGCGGATGCGCGCGAGGCGCTTTGGTGATCGAGTCGTTGGAACCTGCTCGCGAGTGAGAACGTCGGCGAGTGCGTTGATAGGGCGGTCATCCAGGACCCAGGCACCCATGCGCTTGATCGTCGCCACTTCGGCAGGGTCAAGGATGAGCGTGCGGCCTCGCCCGCTGGGGTGAGGGGCTGGCCGGTAGCCGTAAGGCACCGTGCCGCCCTTGAATCGCCCCGCTTGCTGATTGGCGCGGATCGCGGCGCTGACTCGAAGGGCTGTGTTGTCGGCTTCGGTGCGGGCGACTTCGGAGAGGACGGCGGCGGTCAGGCGCCAGGACGGTTGGCTTGACCGGATGCCGTCGCGCAGGGCGATGAACTCAGCCTTGGGGTTCCGGTCGAGGACTTCGACCAGGCGGCCGATCGCCCCAAGGCCCTGACGGGTCCAGCGGTCGAGCTTCCACACCAGGAGAGCGTCTGCCTCGCCAGAGTCGAGGGCGCGGAGTGCCTCATCTGCGTTCGCCCTGGTCTTGCGGCCCGAGAGGCCGTCGTCGGTGAGTATCTGAGTGACTGTCATACCCTCGGCATCTGCGAAGGCCTCGAGGTCTGCCTGCTGGCGCTGGATACTGTCAGAGACGCCCTCATTGGCGTCGGTGACTGACAGCCGCAGGTAGAGAATCGCTCGTTTCATGAACTTAGATTACTGCGTGAAGTCGGGAGGGTTGGTGGTCGTGATCTGGGCGCTTGCCGGACCGGCGCTCTCCCAGCTGTTCCAGCAGGCGATCGACCAGGTCTCCGGCTTCTGAACGGACGCGACGCCGTGCGAGCGATGGTGTCCGACGACCGCGGTTCGACCCCGGTGGAGTTCGTGCTCGTCGGCGTGCTCCTGACCGTGCTGACGCTCGGCGTCCTGCAGCTCGGGCTCGCGGTCTACGTGCGCAACGTCGTCCACGATGCCGCCGTCGAGGGCGCCTACCATGGCGCCCTCGCCGACGTCACGACGGATGCCGGCGCTTCCCTTGCACGACAGATCGTCGAGCAGGCGGTGGGTGACGGCTTCGTCGAGGCCGTCACCGCGCGGGAGTCGAGTGCGCTCGGACACCCCACCGTCGATGTGACCGTCGTCACGCGGCTCCCGCTGGTCGGGCTGCTGGGCGTCCCGGGTGGCTGGGAGGTGACGGCACGTGCTCCCGCGGAATCGTTCGAATGATCCCGCGCCGGACGCGCCCGCGCGGGGCGAGCGCGGCTCGGCCGCCCTCGAGTTCATCGTCGGCGGGGTCGTCCTCCTCGTGCCGATCGTCTACCTCATCGTCGCCCTCGGCATGATCCAGGCCGAGTCTCTCGGGGTCGATTCCGCCGCCCGGCATGTCGCCCGAAGCGTGGCGACGGCCGAGGGCGCCGCCGACGCCGATGCGCGGGCCGCCCGGGTGCTGGCCGCGATCGTCGCGGAGTACGACATCGAGCCCGGGGCCGTCGACGTGGATGTCGCCTGCGTCGGTGCGGAACCGGTGAGCTGTCCCGCGGCGGGGCAGACGATCCGGGTCACGGTCACCTCCCGGGTGACGCTCCCGCTCGTGCCGCCGGTGCTGGGCCTCGACCGGATGGCGCAGGTCGGCGTCGAGGCGACGTCCGTGCAGAAGGTCTCGCGCTACTGGGGGAACGGCGATGCCGGCTGATGACGACGCCGAGAGCGGCAGCATCCTGCTGCTCACCATCGGATACGCGCTGCTCGCGCTCGTGCTGGTGCTCGTATGCGTCGACGCGACGAGCCTGTACCTGGCGCAGAAGCGCACGCAGGCGGTGGCGGATGCCGCGGCCCTCGCCGGAGCCGACGGGTTCATCGTGACCGTCGAGGGCGGCGCGGTGCGGGCCGAGCTCACCGACGACGGGGTGGCGGAGCAGGCGGCGGCGCTGGTCCGGGCCTACGGCGACGCCGCCGTCGTGGATGCCGGGACGCCCGACGGGCTGTCCGCGCGCGTGAGCGTGACGACGCGGTGGCGACCACCGGTCGCCGCCCTGTTCGTCCCCGACGGCCTGCGGCTGGAGGCGACGGCGACGAGCCGGACGGCGCTGCGCTGACCGGCGTCGTCAGCGGCCGACGTGGGGCACGAACCGGGGCAGCCAGCGGATGAACGCGATCGCACCGAGCAGTCCGATGACCCCCACCGCGCCGGCGGCGAACGACAGCGACGAGGCCGCCGTGATCCCGGTGACGATCAGGGGAGTGGTGGCGCCGCCGGCATCCGTCAGCGTGCGCCACGACCCGAGGAAGGGGGCCGGGTCGTCCGTCGGCGCCAGGTCGGCGCCGATCGTCAGCAGGATGCCGCTGGAGAGGCCGTTGCCGACACCGAGGACGGCGGCGAACATCGCGAACCACATCTCGGAACTCGCGACGTCGTGCGTGACCGACAGAGCGAGGAAGCCGCTCCCCATCAGGATCATCGCCGGAAGTGCCGCCCAGAGCCGGCCGAACCGGTCCATGACCTGCCCGCTCGCGTAGAACAGGGCGAAATCGAGAGCGCCCGAGATGCCCACGACGAGGGCGATGGACTGCGCGTCCAGCCCGATCGAGACGCCCCACAGCGGCAGGACGACCTGGCGGGCGGAGCGAACCGCCGACAGGGATGCGGCCGCGAGACCGACGCGCGACAGCACATGCCGGTGCCGCCACATCGTCCGGAACACGCCGGCCCGCTCGGTGACCGGGATCGACCCCGTCACCGGCTCACCGGAGTCCTCGACGAAACGACCCCGGACCGGGACGGGCGCGACGAACTGCTTCTCGGGATCGGGCCCGAAGGCGACGAGGGCGATCAGCGCCACGAGGCAGACGGCGAGGAACCAGATCGTGACGCGCGGTTGGGCGAACAGGGCGAGCAGCCCCGCCGCGATGAACGGCCCCGTGAACATGCCGAGGCGGAACGTCCCGCCCAGGAGCGACAGCGCACGTGCACGGAAGGCGAGCGGCACGCGCGTCGTCATGAACGAATGGCGTGCCAATCCGAAGGCCGCGGCGCAGAACCCGAGGACGAAGACGGCGAGGGCGAACACGGGGAGCAGCGGCACCAGCGCGCCTGCGATCACGACGACGAGCGCCAGCGTCCCGGCCACGATCATGGTGATGCGCTCCCCGACGCGGGCGACAGCCCATCCGGCCGGGATGTTGCCGACGAGCTGCCCGACGACGAGGAGCGACGAGATGAGCGCGGCCAGGGCCACGTCGGCGCCGAGCTGTCCTGCGAGGGTCGGGATCAGGGGGAGCACCGCGCCCTCACCGACAGCGAACAGCACCGTCGGGGCATAGACCATCGGTCCGAACCGCCACAGCACCTCACGTGCGCTGGGGGAGTCGGGGCGGTCGGACACGGGCATCCACGTTACTCTGGAGTGCCATGCTTGAATTCGATCCTTCTGCCGAGATCCAGGCCCTCCGATCCACCTTCGACGAGATCCGGGCCGTCGTCGACGTCGACGCCCTCAAGGGGGAGATCGAGCGTCTCTCCGGCGAGGCCGGCGCTCCCGACCTCTGGGACGACGTCGAGAAGGCGCAGCGGGTCACGAGCGCGCTCAGCCATCGCCAGTCCGAGCTGAAGCGGGTGTCCGACGTCGAACGCCGACTGGACGACGTCGAGGTGATGGTCGAGCTCGCGCACGAGATGGACGACGAGGACGCCGCGGAAGAGGCGCGTCGCGAGATCCTCGACCTCCAGAAGGTCATCGGCCAGCTCGAGGTGCAGACGCTGCTCGACGGCGAGTACGACGCGCGCGGCGCCGTGGTGACGATCCGCTCCGGTGCGGGCGGCGATGACGCCACCGACTTCGCCGAGATGCTGCTGCGCATGTACCTGCGCTGGGCCGAGCGGCACAAGTATTCCGTCAAGGTGATGGACACCTCGTTCGCCGAGGGCGCGGGCATCAAGTCGGCCACGTTCGAGGTCGACGCGCCCTACGCGTACGGCACGCTCTCCGTGGAGGCGGGCACGCACCGCCTCGCCCGCATCAGCCCGTTCGGGTCCGCCGACAAGCGCCAGACGAGCTTCGCCGCCGTCGAGGTCATCCCCGTGATGGAAGAAGCGCAAGAGGTGGAGATCCCCGAAGGGGACATCCGCGTGGATGTCTTCCGGTCGTCCGGCCCCGGCGGTCAGTCCGTCAACACCACCGACTCGGCGGTGCGCCTCACCCACCTTCCGACCGGCATCGTCGTCTCGATGCAGAACGAGAAGAGCCAGATCCAGAACCGCGCTGCCGCCATGCGCGTCCTCCAGACGCGACTCATGCTGCTGCAGAAGGAGGAGGAGGCCGCGAAGAAGAAGGAACTCGCCGGCACCATCACGGCGAGCTGGGGCGACCAGATGCGCTCGTACTTCCTCTACGGCCAGCAGCTGGTGAAGGACCTCCGCACCGGCCATGAGGTCGGCAACCCGGCGACCGTGTTCGACGGCGACCTCGACGGCTTCATCGCCGCCGGCATCCGCTGGCGCAAGCGCAAGGACGACGACGACTGACGCCCGTCTGAACTTTCTCCATTCAGGTGCATCCAGGTGGAGGACTGCGTCGGAATACCTCTGTGACAGCGCGAACAGGTCGCGCCGAATCAGCAAGGAGTTCCTCATGCGCAAGACACTCTCCGCCGGCATCGGACTCGGTGCGGCGATCGCGGTCACGGCATTCGCTCCGGCAACCGCCGCGACGAGCGACACGGCTGACCTGGCGGTGCTGCACGGCATCCCCGACACACCCGTCGACGTCTACGTCGACGGCGAGCTGACGATCGACGACTTCGAGCCCGGCGATCTCGGCGGGCCGCTCGAGCTGCCCGCCGGCACGTACGCCGTCGCGCTGACGGCCGCCGACGCGGAGGACGACTCCGAGCCGGTGCTGGGCCCGATCGACCTGACCCTCGAGGGCGGTATGAACTACACCGCCGTCGCGCACCTCGACGCCGCCGGCGAGCCGACCGCCGCCCTGTTCACGAACGACACCTCCGAGACGGCCGCCGGCGAAGGCCGGCTGACCGTCCGTCACGTCGCGGCCGCCCCCGCGGTGGACATCCTCGCCGGCGGCGAGGCCGTCGTGACAGGGCTCGAGAACCCCGATGAGGCCTCCCTCGACCTGGCCGCCGGCACGATCAGCGCCGCGGTGGCCCTCGAAGGCACCACCGATCCGGTGATCGGCCCCGCCGACGTGGAGGTCCAGGAAGGCGTGCTCACGATGGTCTTCGCGTGGGGCAACGCCGAGGACGGCAATCTCGACCTCGCCGTCCAGACGGTCGAGGGTCTGCACTCCAACCCGGACGGCGTCAACACCGGCTCCGCCGGCCTCGTCGCCGAGAACGGCGGCAGCATCTGGCTCCTCGCCGGAGGAGCCGGCCTGATCGCCGCCGTCGTCGGCGGCGCCGTGGTCGTCCGCACCGCCACCGCACGACGCTGACAGCCACCATGTCGCCTCGCACCTTCGCCGCCGTCATCCTCGGGCTGACGATGGGGCTGCTGGCGGCATGCACACCCGCCTCGGAGGTCGGCGCCCCCACGCCGGCCTCCGGGGCGGCCACGCGGAGCACCGAGCGACCCGCGTCGCCGGCACCGGCACCGACTCCGGTCGTGTCGGTGCCGGTCGCCCCCGCGACTGCCGCTCCGGTGGCCCTGAGGGTCGCGCCGGTGGAGCTCGTCATCCCCTCGCTGGACGTCGAGATGCCGGTCGTCCCCGTCGGCGTGAAGGGGGACGGCGGGATGGAGATCCCCGAGCGCCCCACGATCGCCGGGTGGTACCGCTTCGGGCGGACCCCGACGGACGACGAGGGAGCCACCGTCCTGGCCGCGCACGTGGACGACCGGGAGTACGGGGTCGGTCCGCTCGCCCGGCTCCGGGACACCCAGCCCGGCAGCAGCGTCACGGTCACGGATGCCGACGGCGTCGACACCCGGTACACCGTCACGACGGTCACCTACATCCCCCGGGCGAAGCTCCCCGTGGCGGACCTGTTCACACGGGAGGGGCCGCGCACCCTCGTGGTGATCACCTGCGGCGGCTCATTCGACGAGCGGACCCGCAGCTATAGCGATAACGTGGTGCTGGTCGCCCGGGCCGCATCATGACGATCGCGGCGGCCCCCGGGCGTCGCGTAACGAAGGAGCACGTCGTCGACGAAGACACCGAGCTCGCGCAGCGATTCGTCTCGGGTGACGAGCGAGCACTCAAGATCCTCTACGACCGCTGGTCCAGGGTGGTATACACACTGGCGGCGCGGTCGCTGGGCGACCTCGCCGAGGCAGAGGACGTGACCCAGCGCACCTTCGTCTCGGCGTGGACCTCGCGAGGGTCGTACCGCCCGGACGGCGCGCCGCTGGGCGCGTGGCTCATCGCGATCGCGCGACGCCGCATCGCCGACGCGCACGAGGCCCGCGCGCGGGTGGCCCGGATCGAGCAGGCCATGATGGCGGTGGCGCCCAACGCGGTGGTCGACGCCCCGGACGTGTCGGACGCCATCATGGTCGCCGATGAGATCGCGCACCTCGAGCCCGACGCCCGCGCCGTCGTCACCCTCGCCTTCTACGAGGACCTGACTCACGGGCAGATCGCCGAGCGGCTGCACATGCCACTCGGTACCGTGAAGAGTCACATCCGCCGAAGTCTGTCCCGCCTGCGAACCCGATTGGAGGCCACTCATGTCGCATCTTGATCCCGACGTAGCGGCTCTCCTCGCCATGGGAGACGACGTCCCCGGCGCCGACCTCGTTCACCTCGAGTCCTGCCCCGAGTGCCGTGCCGAGGTCGCCGCGTACAGTCGCGCCGTGACCGCCGGCCGCGCCGCGTCGTCCGAGGGTGGCCTGCTCACCCCGCCCGACCGGGTGTGGAACGCGATCGCGGCGGAACTGTCCCTTCCGGCCGTATCGGGCGAGCCGGTGGATAACCCGCCGGCCGATGCCGCGCCGGCCGACGCCGCCCCGGCCGATGCCGCGCCGGCCGCAGCCGTGCCCGCGCATCACGTCGCTCGCCGGACCGGCCGCCGGCTGCGTCGTCGGCCGCTCCTGCTGGCGCTGGGCACCGCCGTCGTGGCCGCCGTCGTCGTCACCGGGGTCTGGGTGTCCGGCGGAATCGTGCCGCGAGCGGCGGTGGTCGCCGAGGCGGCCCTGGACGGCTTCCCCGAATGGGGAAGCGCCCGGGGCGAGGCTGCGCTGGAGCGGGTGGACGGGCACAGCCGCGTCGTCGTCTCCCTCGACGCGAGCGTGCCCGACGACGGCTACCGCGAGGTGTGGCTGCTGAAATCGGATGCCTCCGATCTCGTGAGCCTCGGCATCCTCGAGGGGACCGAGGGGGTGTTCCCCGTCCCGGACGACCTCGACCTCGAGCAGTTCACGATCGTGGACATCTCGCAGGAGGAGTCCGACGGCGACCCGGCTCACTCCGGCGACTCGATCGTCCGCGGCGCCCTCGGTTCCACCTGAGCGGGTGTCGCTGAGGGATGCCGGGGGACCGACGCTTAGGCTCGTCGAGTCATGATCCGGTTCGAGAACGTCACCAAGCGCTACCGCGGGACGAGCAAGCCGGCGCTCAGCGAGGTGGAGTTCGACGTCCAGCGCGGCGAGTTCGTCTTCCTCGTGGGCGCGTCGGGCTCCGGCAAGTCCTCCTGCCTGCGCCTCATCCTGCGGGAGGACACTCCCTCCGACGGACGCGTCGTCGTCCTCGGCCGCGACGTGCGCGGACTCGGCACGCGCAAGGTGCCCTACTTCCGGCGCCACATCGGTTCGGTCTTCCAGGACTTCCGCCTGCTCCCGAACAAGACCGTGTTCCAGAACGTCGCCTTCACGCTCCAGGTGATCGGCTCCAGCCGCGCCTTCATCCAGCAGTCGGTGCCCGAGGCGCTCGCGCTCGTCGGTCTCGAAGGCAAGCAGAAGCGCTTCCCCCACGAGCTGTCCGGCGGCGAGCAGCAGCGCGTCGCGATCGCGCGCGCGATCGTGAACCGGCCGCAGATCCTCCTCGCGGATGAACCCACCGGCAACCTCGACCCGGCGACCTCCATCGACATCATGCAGCTCCTCGCCCGCATCAACGCGGGCGGCACGACCGTCGTCATGGCCACCCACGAGGCCGGCTTCGTCGACCAGATGCAGCGCCGGGTGATCGAGCTCAGCGGGGGAGTCATCGTCCGCGATGAACGTCACGGCGGGTACGGCGACACATCGCAGCTGCCGACGCTCGCTCCCGAGACGGTCAAGGGAGCGGCCGCGACGGCCGCCCTGACGGCGGTCCTCGAGCTGCAGAAGCAGATCGCCTCGCAGTCCGACCCGGCATCGGCCGGGCCCGAGGCCGTGAGTCCGCCGCCGCCCGAGCCCGAGACCGTGCTCCCCGCCGTCCCGGTCGTGCCGGACCCCGTTCCGGCGCACGATGCCACTCGGACCTCCGAGGCTCCGCCGGCCGCCGCCGCCGCCGCGCGCGAGCCCGACACCGGCACCCGATCGGTTCCGATCGTGGCGCCGGAGATTGACCTCGGCGCCATCGACGGACTCGGCGTCGCCGACCGCCTGGGCCTCGGCCGCCGCGACGACGAGGACGAAGTGGGGCCGACGGCATGAGGCTCGGACTCGTCCTCAGCGAGGCGCTCACCGGACTTCGTCGCAACGCGTCGATGGTGATCTCGGTCGTCCTCGTCACGTTCGTCTCGCTGACCTTCGTCGGCGCCGCCATGCTCATCCAGCTGCAGATCGGCCAGATGCGCGACTACTGGGTCGATCGCGCCCAGGTCGCCGTGTTCATGTGTCGTGACGATTCGACGCAGACCACCTGCGCCGACGGGCAGGCGGACGAGGAGCAGCTCGCCGCCGTGGCGGACAAGCTGGAGAGTCCGGCGCTCGCGGAGATCGTGCGGGACGTGCGGTTCGAGACGCGCGATGAGGCGTACCAGAACATCATCGAGCAGTGGGGCGAGGAGTACGTCGACTTCATCACCGCCGCGCAGCTGAACGAGACCTACTGGGTCAACCTCGTCGACCCGACGCAGACCGACGTCATCACGGAGGCGTTCAGCGGCATGGCGGGTGTCGAAGAGGTCACCGACCAGATGCAGTACCTCGATCCGCTGTTCTCCGCCCTCACCGTCGCGACCTACATCGCGGTCGCGATCGCCGGCCTGATGCTGATCGCCGCCGTGCTGCTCATCGCGACCACGATCCGTCTCTCCGCGTTCGCGCGCCGGAAGGAGATCGGGATCATGCGACTGGTGGGAGCCTCGAACCGGTTCATCCAGACACCGTTCATCCTCGAGGGGGTCTTCGCGGCGCTGCTCGGCTCGGCGCTCGCGAGCGCGGCGATCTTCCTCGGCGTGGAGTTCGGGGTCAACGGCTACCTCCGCCGCGAGGTGGATTTCGTGACGACGTGGGTCGACATGTCGGATGCCGCGGTGGTGGTCCCGGTCATCGTCGCGCTCGGCCTCGTGCTGGCGGGTGTGTCCGCGAGCTTCGCGATCCGGCGCTGGCTTCGCACCTGAGATGTCCCTGCCTGCGCCCACCCGGTAGACTGGCAGGCCGGTCGCGCGACGTGCGCGGCCCCACGGAGGAGTCATCATGCCCAGGGAACGCGGCGAACAGGTCATCGCGACCAATCGTCGCGCGCGCCACGACTACGCCATCGAGAAGACCTACGAGGCGGGACTCGTGCTCACCGGCACGGAGGTGAAGTCGCTCCGCCAGGGGCGAGCCAACCTCACCGACGGCTACGCCTTCATCGACGGGGGACAGGCCTACCTCGACGCGGTCCACATCCCGGAGTACTCCCAGGGGCACTGGACGAACCACGCCGCCAAGCGCACGCGGAAGCTGCTGCTGCACAAGGACGAGATCGTGAAGCTCTCGCACGCCGTCGCAGCCGGCGGCTATACGCTCATCCCGCTGCGGCTCTACTTCTCGGACGGCCGCGCGAAGGTCGAGATCGCGGTCGCGAAGGGCATGCGCGAGTACGAGAAGCGGCAGACCATCCGCGAGCGCGAGGACAAGCGCGAAGCGGAGCGCGCGATGCGCGGCCGCAACCGCCTCGGCGACTGACCTCAGCTCGCGCGGAAGCGGGCCTCGACTGCCGCCGACACCACGATCGCCTCTGGCCGGAAGTCGGCGAGGGTGCCACCGCCGGCATCCATCGTCATCGCGGCCCTCGCCATCCGGCTCTCGCGCTGCGGGCCGGCGTCTCCGCCGACGAGCAGCCCGACGTCGGCGATCTCGAGCGCCTCGACCGTGCTCTTGCCGATCGCCTCGGCGTAGGCGGTCGCGCGGTGCACGGCGACGGCGACGGCATCCGTCGCGACGTCCCGCTCGGTCTGCAGCCGTGTGGCGGGGGTGAGCTGCCACTCCACGCCGCCGACCTGCACGCCGCTCCGCTCGGCGAGGGTCGAGAGCCACTCCGACAGCGCCGCGAAGTCCGTGAACGTCGCGGTGAGCGCGACGGATGCGTGGTGGACGAGCGGCAGCTGCGTGCCGCGCTCGTTCCAGGGGCGGTCCGACCAGACCGAGATCTGCTGAGCCGACCACTCCTCGATGGCGCGTGCCTCCGCTCGCGCCGCGAGCTCGGAACGGATCGGGTCGACGAGGGCGGCGGCCTGCTCGACGACGGCAGCGCGGTCGTGGCCGTCCATTGCGACGACGAGGGTGGCGACGGCGGTCTCTGCGGCGACGCGCGCCTCGCTCTCGCCGCGCACGGTGATGATGAGCTCGGTCATGAGCTCAACCGTAGGGCCGATCGGTCGGATTGCGTCGGCTCCGCGGGGCGGGGGGCGGCGGCACCGCCTTGGCGGCGATGATGTCGATCCGGCGGATCCGCTCGGGACCGCGCTTGCCGGCCACGACGATCTCGTCGGGGCCGGCGCTCAGCAGCTCGCCGAGCGCATCGGTGGCCTGGCCGGTCGGAAGGAGGTAGCGCACCACGACGCGCGTGCCGGGCTCGGGCAGCGTCACCTCGGCATCACCACTGGCCCGGGGCGTAGTCCTTCAGGAAGACGCCGAACAGATCGTCGCCGGCCTCGCCGCGGACGATCGGGTCGTACACGCGTGCCGCCCCATCGACGAGGTCGAGCGGCGCGTGGAAGCCCTCCTCGGCGAGGCGCACTTTCGTCGGGTGAGGGCGCTCGTCGGTGATCCACCCCGTGTCCACGCTCGTCATGAGGATGCCGTCGGTCTCGAACATCTCCCGCGCACTCGTGCGGGTCAGCATGTTGACGGCGGCTTTCGCCATGTTCGTATGCGGATGCCCCGGACCCTTGTACCCCCGGTTGAACACGCCCTCCATGGCGCTCACGTTGACGACGTAGGTGCGCCGGGCAGTGCTCGATCGCAGCGACTCGCGAAGGCGCGAGATGAGCAGGAACGGCGCCGTCGTGTTCGCCAGCTGCACCTCGAGCATCTCGAGCGGGTCGACCTCTTGGACGCGCTGGACCCACGAGTTGCTGTGGTCGAGGTCCGGGATCAATCCGCCTGCGTCGATCGCGGTTCCGGCGGCGAGCCGTTCCAGCGAGCTCGATCCCGCCGCCATCGCCTGCTCGGTGAGCTCGTCGGCCCGGGAGGCCGCCGCCGCCAGGATCGGGTGTGCGGAAACCGAGCGCTCCAGCGCCTGCGGGTGCTGGTCGTTCGTGTGGCCGAACGTCACGAGCTCGGGCAGCGGTCCATCCGGCAGCGGAGCGAGCTCGGCATCGACGAGCGGCTGGTACGCCCCCGGCGAGCGGCGCACGGTCTGGGTGGCGTTGTTGATCAGGATGTCGAGGGTCCCCGCCGCGGCGACGTCGTCGGCGAGCCCGATCACCTGGGCGGGGTCACGCAGGTCGATGCCGACGATCTTGAGCCGATCGATCCATTCGGCAGAGTCGGGCAGGCTGCTGAAACGGCGCACGGCATCCCGCGGGAATCGCGTCGTGATGGTCGTGTGCGCACCGTCGCGGAGCAGTCGCAGCGCGATGTACATGCCGATCTTCGCGCGGCCGCCCGTCAGGAGCGCTCGCTTCCCGGTGAGGTCGGTGCGTGCCTCGCGCTTGGCGTGGCTGAGCGCCGCGCACGCCGGGCAGAGCTGGTGGTAGAAGGCGTCCACGAGGGTGTAGGGCTGCTTGCAGATGTAGCAGCCGCGCGCCTTCTGCAGGGTGCCGGCGGTCGGCGCGGTCGTGCGGGTGCTGATCGGGATGCCGCGCGTCTCATCGTCGATACGGTCCGGAGCGCCGGTCGCGGTCGCATGCACGACCGCACGGTCCGCCTCGGCGACCGCGTCGCGGATCTCACGCCGGCGGACCTTCTTCGCCGCCTTGAACATCGCCGCGGTCGCACGCCGCACGCGGATGAAGTCGGGGTGGGTCTGATCGAGCTCGTGGAGCTCCGCCAGCACCCGGAGCGTCGTCGCGAGGTCAGCGGGAGCGATGCCGCGGTCGGGCGCGGTGAGGGGATCGGGAAGCACATCAGATTCTACGTCGAGCGACCTGGGTGCGCTGTTAGCGTGGTCCCGTGACCACGACGGATGCCGCGACCCCCGGCATCCGTGTGATCCGCGTCTCGGCTGCCGTGATCCTGGACGAACTGGGCCGTCTGCTGCTGGTCCGGAAGGCGGGCACGACGGCGTTCATGCAGCCGGGCGGGAAGCCCGAACGGGGCGAGCGCCCCGACGAGACGCTCAGCAGGGAGCTCGCCGAGGAGCTGGGCGTCCGGATCGACGCCGCGACGCTCCGTCCGCTCGGCGTCTTCGAGGCGGCCGCCGCCAACGAGCCGGGGTTCGTCGTCGTCGCCGACGTGTTCGCGGCCGACATCGGAGACCAGGAGCCTCGTCCTGCGGCGGAGATCGTCGAGCTCACGTGGGCGACGCACGCCGACGCATCCCGACTCGAGATCGCGCCGCTCGCCCGCGAGCATTTCCTCCCCGCCTGACCGGCGTTCCCGCAGCCCCGGGTTCGATCTCACAGCCGCATCGACTCGTCAAGCCCCTCATCGGGTCGCTCGCGCGCGATTAAACCTGGGTACCCGCCGACTGCACCGGTCGGCTGTCGAGAGGAGCAACATGTCGGAGATCACTCCAGGGAGCGCGACCTCCCCGCAGGGAACCGGATCCGGGGGCACCGTCGAGACCGCGAAGGGCGAGGCCTCGGGCATCGCCTCCACCGCGGGGGACGAAGCCGGACGCGTCGTCGACACCGCGAAGAGCGAAGCGAAGAACGTCGCGCAAGAGGCCAAGAGCCAGGCCCGCGACCTCTACCACCAGTCCCAGCGCGAGCTGCGGGAGCAGGCGGGCCAGCAGCAGCAGCGCGTCGCCTCGGGCCTGCGGGCGCTGGCCGACGAACTCGGCTCGATGGCCGACGGCTCGGACCAGCAGGGCGTCGGGTCCGACCTGGTGCGGCAGGTGTCCGCGAAGGCGGACGAGATCGGGTCCTGGCTCGGCGACCGCGACCCGGGTTCGCTGCTCACCGAGGTGAAGTCCTTCGCGCGCCGGAAGCCGGGTGTGTTCATCGGCGTCGCCGCGCTGGCGGGGCTCGCCGCAGGCCGCCTCACCCGGGCCCTTGCGCAGGGGGCGCCGGATTCGGGCGAGAGTGGGGCGGCGTCGTCGTCCTCGGCGTCGACGGCCGAGCCCGCGTCGGCCCCGCCGCAGCCCGCGGCCACCACTCGCCCGGACGCATCCATCACGGGCGCCGTCCCGCCGCCTGCCGTCCCGCCCGTGGGCGGTGGCACGCCGGTGTACGACCAGACCACGACCGGTGGTGGCGACCCGTTCGCAGGGAGGAGCGGCGATGACCGACCCCACACCGTCTGAGGAGAAGGCGGCGACGACGTCCCTGGGCGATCTGCTGAGCGAGGTCACGAGCGACCTCTCGACGCTGATGCGCCAGGAGCTCGCCCTCGCTCGAGCCGAGATCAAGGAATCGGCGACCCGGGCGGGCAAGGGGGCCGGCATGGTCGGCGGGGCGGCGTACGCCGCGCTGATGGCCGTCTTCTTCCTCTCCGTCGCCCTCTGGTGGGCGCTCGGACAACTGGTCGGCCTGGGCTGGTCGGCCGTCATCGTGGCCGTGCTGTGGGGAGTGATCGCGCTGATCCTCTTCCTGCGCGGACGCACGCAGCTGAAGCACGTCGAGGGCGCTCCGCAGACGGTGGACTCCCTCAAGCGCATCCCGGATGCGGTGAAGAGAAACGAGGAGAACCGATGAGCAGCGAAACCCCCGAGTCCATCCGCGCCGACATCGAACGGACGCGCAGCGAGCTGGGTCAGGACGTCGACGCGTTGGCCGACAAGGTGAACCCCGGCAAGGCGGTGCACCGTCAGACGTCGAAGGTCACCGGAGCGTTCCGCTCGGCCCGCGAGCGGGTCATGGGTGCCGCCGACGACACCGGCGGCTCACTGTCGGATGCCGGCTCCCACGCCGCAGCCCGGGTGTCGGATGCCGGGCACACGGTCGTGGCGAAGGCAGAGGGCAACCCCCTGGCCGTCGGTCTCATCGCGTTCGGGGCGGGGCTCCTCGCCGCGTCCCTCATCCCCGCGTCGGCCAAGGAGCGCGAGCTCGCCGAGCAGGTGAAGGAGAAGGCGCAGCCGCTCGTCGAAGAGGCTCAGTCCGTGGCGAAGGAGGCGGGCGAGCACCTCAAGGAGCCTGCACAGCAAGCGGCCACGGCCGTGAAGGAGACGGCGCAGGAGTCCGTCGAGAACGTGAAGGGCGATGCGACCGATTCGGCGCAGACCGTGGCCGACCGCGCCCAGCAGGCGCGCACGAACGTCACCGATCAGTCCTGACCGACGTGCGGCCGGCGCGGGACACCGCGTCGGCCGCCGAGGTCGGGAATGGCTTCGGGGGCGGATCCGTTGTAGTCTGGGACGCTCGGATGCTGCGGCATCCGGATCTGTTAACTCCACAGTGCGACAACGGTCCATGCACCGTCAGGTGTTCTCGGGGATGATCGGTTTCGACATTGCCTGGGACTCTGCGGGAAGCGGGCCGAGGATGCAGGGTTATCTCGTAAACGATCTCTGCGAACCAATAACTGCCGAAAAGAAGCAGTCTGACTTCGCCCTCGCTGCGTAAGTAGCGAGCCCGAGTCCGTCAGCCCGTGACTGATCCCGTCACGGTCACTGGCGTCATCTTAGGGATCTTGCTGCGCGACGCTGCCTGAGCGTCACGCGGGACTTTTTTCAGGCTGGGCTCGTCGACTTATGTGTCTGTACTGAAGGTCGGAGCCGAGCAGAACGCCTCTTACAGACTGCGCCCGGAGAAGACGCCGTATTCCAGCGATGGACGGGGGTTCGATTCCCCCCATCTCCACGAACCGTTGTCGCAGAACAAGGCCCTGAGTGCCGCGGGATCCCGCGGACCTCGGGGCCTTTTTCTTTCCCGTGAGCCCGATCCGCTCGTGCCAGGGCGCTGACGCGGGTGGGCTCCCTCGGACGAGGTGAGCGCTCAGGCGCCGTCGCGGCGGGGAAGCGCTGGCGGCGGGCGCATACTTGGGCGGAGCGTGTCCCGGCTTCAGGCCGGGGCCGGAGGTTCTTGGCACCGCCTAGGCGGGGCGCGCCGGTCATCGACCCTGGAGAGCACATGGCAGTCATCGACAACGGCATCTACGAGGCAGGGCGTCGCACGGGGAGTCCCTCGACTCTCGACGAGACGTTCGAACTCGTTCAGGAGGGGCGCGGGATGGCGTGGATCGGGCTGTATCGGCCGGACGCCGAGGAGCTTCACGCCGTCGCCCGCGAATTCAGTCTCCATCCGCTCGCTGTCGAGGACGCGCTCAAGGGACACCAGCGGGCCAAGCTGGAACGGTTCAGCGACACGCTCTTCGTCGTCCTACGACCCGCGTGGTACATCGACAGCCGGGAAGTGGTGGAGTTCGGCGAGGTCCACCTCTTCATCGGCCCACAGTTCGTGGTGACCGTCCGGCACGCTGACAAGCCGGACCTGGCGCCCGTCCGCCGCCGGCTCGAAGCCAGCCCTGAGCTGCTCGCCCGGGGACCTGAGGCCGTGCTCTACGCCGTGTCCGATGAGGTGGTGGACGGGTACGCGCCGGTCGTGGCGGGCCTGGAGAACGATATCGATGAGATCGAAGACCAGCTCTTCGGGGGAGATCCCGCCGTGTCGCGGCGCATCTATCAGCTGCTCGGCGAGGTGATCTCCTTCCAGCGCGCCACCGGCCCTCTTCGAGAGATGCTGGAGAGTCTGCAGCGCGGGGCGGAGAAATACAGCGTCGACCTCGAGTTGCAGCGCTCCCTGCGGGATGTCGTAGACCACGTGATGCGGATCACGGAGAAGGCGGACGGCTTCCGGTCGCTTCTCGAGAACGCTCTGACCGTCCACTCCACTCTCGTCACGCAGCAGCAGAACGATGAGATGCGACGACTGTCCGAAGCGAGTCTCGCCCAGAACGAAGAGACGAGGCGCCTGTCCGAGACGGGGCTGGCGCAGAACGAGCAGGTGAAGAAGATCTCCGCGTGGGCGGCGATCCTGTTCGCGCCCACCCTCATCGGCACCGTGTACGGGATGAACTTCACGCATATGCCGGAACTCGATTCCCCGTGGGGATATCCGTTGGCCGTTCTCGGAATGGTGGCCGGCGGTGCCGCGCTCTATGCGGTGTTCAGGGCCAGGCGATGGCTGTGAGCCGGTCGCATCCGTCCGATCCGTCAGCCCGGGACCCGCGAACCCCGCGGCACGGGGTGCTGCGCCCGCTCTTGACCTGACGAACAGTAGGGACGATGATGAGCGCCGTGCCGTCGCGGATGACGGCGCGCAGTGCCGGATGGGGCACGGGGGGCGGCTGCCGTCCGGATTCGCGTGCTCGGCGTCGCCGAGCTGAATCTCGGAGGTCTCATGCACAATTCCCGCGCGCTCCTGGCCGGCATCGCCGCCCTCGGGCTCGTTCTCGCCACGCCAGCGATGGCGTCAGCCGGTGGGCGCCACACGCCGGCGCCCGACCCGGTCGTCCGATCGACGCAGGTGGTCGCACCGTTCAACCTGGACGTCGTCGGAAAGAGGGTGTACGTGGCGGACGGGTTCGCGAACACCGTCGGCCGGCTCGCCCGTGACGGATCGATCCGGCCCGTCGTCGCCGATGCGCCGGGCGCGTCCGGCGTCGAGCGCTCGCGTGACGGCAGGACAATCGCGTTCACCACCACAGAGGGCGGCGAGGCCGCGATCACCGAAAGCGGCCTGAACCTCTGGGGCTCACGGGGATCGAAGGTGTACGCCGACACCCTCGCTTACGAGACGCGGCGGAACCCCGACCGGAACGTCGCGTACGGGGTCGCCAATCCCAGTGCCTGCGTCCAGGAGGCGCTGGCCGACGCGGGCTTGGACGCCACCTACACCGGCATCGTCGACTCGCACGCGTACTCCGTCGCCCAGCTGGGGCGGAGCTGGGTCGTCGCGGACGCCGGTGCCAACGCGCTGTTCACGGTGGATCGGCGCGGGCGCATCAGCACCCTCGCGGTGCTGCCGGCGCAGCCGACCCGCATCACCGCGGAGATGGCGGCCGCGGTCGGCCTGCCGGACTGCGTGGTGGGCGTCACGTACCGCTTCGAAGCGGTCCCGACCGATGTCGAGGTGGGACGCGACGGCATGCTGTACGTCACCACGCTGCCGGGCGGTCCGGAGTCGCCGGTGTTCGGCGCACGCGGCGCGCTGTGGAAGGTCAACCCGTACAGCGGAAAGGCGAAGCAGATCGCATCGGGGTTCCTCGGCGCGACCAACCTCGCGCTCGGCAAGAAGGGCGAGATCTACGTGGCCGAGTACTTCGCGGGTGCCATCTCCGTCGTGAAGATGGGGAAGAAGTCGCACTACCTCGACCTGGCGAACGTGGTCGCCGTCGAGACGGGCCAGGACGGTTCGCTCTGGGCGGGGACCACCATCGCCCTCGATCCGTCGGCGCCGCAGGTCCCGGGGACGATCGTCCAGGTGACGCGCCGCTGACCGAGCGAGGGCGGCATTCCGTCCCGGCATCCGCAGGAGCATGATGTGCCCTATGAGCGAGCCGGAGTCGGATGCCGCCCTCGCCCGCCGCGCACAGATCCTCGCGACGGAGCACTGGGGCCTTCTCGCGGCGCGCGGGACGGCGCAGAGCGAGGTTCTCACCCGGATAACGATCTTCCTGACCCTCGTCTCCGCCGGACTCGTCACGATCGGCCTGCTCGGCCAGGCGACGGACTTCGCCGGCTGGTTCGGCGGCGCAGCGGTCGCGATCCTGGCCTTCCTGGCGCTCGTGGGCGTGATGACGCAGACACGCGTCCTCAACGTCGCCGAGGAGGACATGATGTACGTCGTCGCGATGAACCGTCTGCGCGGTGCCTATGCGGATCTGGATCCCGGAGTGGCCGACATCTTCCTCTCCGCCGTGGCTGATGACCGCGCCGCGATGGAGAGGACCTACTCGTTCCTCCGCCGGCGCTCCAGCCTGAGCATCCTGACCGGGAGCTCGATGATGCTGATCGTCGTCGTCAACACGTGCGTGATCGGGCTCGCCGTTGCGGCGGTGATCGCGGCAGCGGGCGGAGCGCCGGGGTGGTCCGTCACCGTGGGCGCGCTCGTCGGAATCGCGGTGGGCGTCGCGTCCGCGGCTCGCGCCGGGATGACGTTCCGGCAGGCGTGGAAGCGATACGAGCCGCGACGGACCACGGGCGACGCGCCGCCGTGGCTGCGGGACTGATCAGCCGAGGTCGATCAGGTCGAGGCCCTGCTTGGTGTCGGAGACCATCACCCACCCGTCGCCGAAGCGATACGTCATCCCGTAGCCCTCGGCATCGAGCCGCAGTGCGAGCGCCGGAGCCTCCGTGATGAGGACGCCGTCGCCGTCCTTCTCGCGGATCCAGGATTCGGCGATGAGCGCATCCTGGATGCCGGACGCGTCGTCCGCGCTGATGGGGGACCAGCCGAAGAGGACCAGATCGTCGCTCGTCGGGGACGAGAAGTCGCCCCACGTGCAGGCGATGCCGTCGGGCAGCTCCAGGTCGAGGATGACGAACGGATCCTCGCGCACCGACCAGTCACTCGTCTCGAACTCGTCGACGGTCGCCTCGCCGAGCATGTTCTCGCACGTCACATCGGCAGGGTCGATGGTGTCGACGGGATCCGGTGCCGCAGACGTGGATGGGGCGACCGTGGCCGAGACACCGGGCGCGGCGGGAGTCTCGGCCGTGCACGCCGAGAACGCGAGCGATGCGCTCAAGATCAGAGCGATCGACGCGACGCGGCGACGGAAGGACAGCGTGACCATTCAGGCGCGTCGATCGCGGAGGAGGTCGAGGAAGGAGTCGTGCAGGATGCCGTTCGTGGCGAGCGACGAGCGGGTGTCGATCGCGTCGCCGCCGTCGATGTCCGTGAAGCGGCCGCCGGCCTCCTGCACGATCGGCACGTGCGCCGCGATGTCGTACTCCTTCACGTCGAACTCGGCGACGAACTCCAGTCGGCCCTCCGCGAGCAGCATGTACGGCCAGGCGTCGCCGTAGCCTCGGTCGCGCCAGACCGCACGGGTCAGCGCCAGCAGTGCGTCGACGCGGCCGACGGCATCCCACTGTCCGATGCTCTGGAAGCTCACACTGGCCTCGTCGAGCGCTGCCACCTGCGATACGGCGAGCCGACGCGGCGCGCCGCCGGGCGTCGCCGTCCAGGCGCCGAGGCCGGTCGCACCCCACCAGCGGCGGCCGATCGACGGCTGGCTGACGACGCCGACACGGGGGACGCCGTCGACGACGAGGGCGATCAGCGTCGCCCACATCGGGATGCCCTTGAGGTAGTTCGCGGTCCCGTCGATCGGGTCGATGACCCACTGCCGGGCCGCATCTCCCGAAGCACCGTACTCTTCGCCGAAGATGCCGTCCCCGGGACGGTGGGTCTCGAGCGCGCGGCGGATGGCGCGCTCGGTGGCGAGGTCGGCCTCGGTCACGAACGTGGCGTCCTGCTTGACGGAGACGTCGAGGTCGGGGGCGTCGAACCGCTCCATCGAGACGCGGTCGGCCTCGTCGGCCAGTCGCAGGGCGAGCGCGAGATCGTCGGACAGGTCACCCTCGAAGGGCGCGTTCCCGGGCATCGACGAGGTGCGTTCAGTCACCCGACCAGGATACGTCGTGGCGCGGTCGCCTCGATTGGCGGTGACACGGATCGTGATGCTAGTGTTGTCCCTCGGTTCGGTCCTTCCGAATCACGCACCTCTAGCTCAATCGGCAGAGCAACTGACTCTTAATCAGTGGGTTCTCGGTTCAAGTCCGAGGGGGTGCACGGATCGGCCCCGTCACACTCTCGCCAGTGGTGACGGGGCCGTTCTGCTTTCCGCCGCCTTCTCCACCGCGGGGTCTGGCCGGTCCGCTCTGCACAGGAGGTCGAGCGCCGCCGGCCCTCTCCCGGACGCGCGACATCCTGAGGACATGGCTTCCCCGACGCTCCCGGACCGCCCGCCGCTCACGAGCGAGAGCGCGCTTCACCGATGGCTGGACGCGCTCCTCGGGCACGCGGTCCGGACGCAGCTCTGGCTGGTGTTCCTCGACGGCGGCGACCGGGTCGTGGGGCCGCTCATGCCGACCGCGGACCTGCCGCTCGACCCGGCGCACCCGGTCGAGGCGGACGACCTCGGGACGCAGCCGGTCGCCACGGTCCTCACCCGCCGATTCCCGATGTTCGCGGCCCTGGTCGGCGCCGCGCAGATCGTGCTGGTCTGGGAGCGCTGCGGCAGCTCGGCACCCGCCGACGCCGACATCGCCTGGGCGGATGCCGTGGCTGCGGCCTGGCCGGGAGGTGGCGTGCGGTTGCGGGCGCAGTTCGCACTGCACGACGACGGCCTCACCCGCATCGCCCCGGCCGGGACGCGGTAGAGCCGTCGGTTCACCAGCCGCCGCGCGTCGGCGTGTGCCCTTCCCGCGCGTCGTCGGGCATGCGCATCTCGGCGCGCACGCCGAGCAGCCGCAGCGGACGGTCCGGCTCGATCCGTGCCACGAGGGCCATGATCGCCTCGACGACGGCATCCCGGTCCTCGGTCTCCGGGACCTTCCGGGTGAACGTCTTCGTCGTGAACGGCGCATACCGGACCTTGAGTCCGACCCCCACCACCGGCCGACCCTCGGCGGCGACGTCGTCGAGCACCTGAGCGGCGAGGGTCCGGGCCGCCGCGTCGATGTCGGCGGGATCGACGACGTCGAGCTGGAACGTCGTCTCCCGTCCGTGTCCCCGCGCCACCCACGGGGTGTCGTCGACGGTGCTCGACCCCTCGCCCCGGCCGAGCTGCCGGTACCACGGGCCCATCCTCGGGCCGAACTCCGCCTCGAGCGGACCGAAGTCCGCGTTCGCCAGATCGGCGACGGTGCGGATGCCCAGGGTCGCCAGCCGGCGGGAGATCTTCGGTCCGACGCCCCACAGCTCTATCGTCGGCCGGTCGCCCATGACGTCCAGCCAGGTCTCCGCCGTCAGCCGGTACACGCCCTGCGGCTTCGCGAACCCCGTCGCGACCTTCGCGCGGACGAGGGTGTCGCCGATGCCGACACTGCAGTGCAGGCGCGTCCGATCGAGCACGGCGGCCTGCAGCGACCGCGCGTAGCCCTCCGGGTCGGCCGTGGTGACACCCACGAACGCCTCGTCCCAGCCGAGCACCTGCACGACCGCACCTGCGTGCCCGCGCAGCGTCGACATGACCTCGTCGGATGCGGCGACGTAGGTGGGTGCGTCCACGGGCAGCAGCACGGCATCCGGGACCTTGCGCGCCGCGATGCGCAGCGGCATCCCCGACCCCACGCCGAACGCCCGCGCCTCGTACGAGGCCGTCGAGACGACGGCACGCTCGGTCGGGTCGCCGCGGCCGCCCACGATGATCGGGCGCCCCGCGAGCTCCGGGCGCCGCAGCACCTCGACCGCTGCGATGAACTGGTCGAGGTCGACGTGCAGCACCCAGGGTCGCTCGGCAGCACCGCTCATGGGGACCAGTGTGCCGCAGGACGGCTCAGCTCGACACCGGCCCGCGTGGGGCGAGGGCGGCGGCCATCCGTTCGACGGCCTCCCGCAGGAGCGGGCGCGGCAGCGCGAAGACGAGGCGCATGTGCCCGATGCCGGCTTGCCCGCATGCGGCGCCGTCGGTCAGGGCGACGCGGGCGGCGGTCCGGAACCACTCCGCCGGATCACCGGGGATGTCGTAGGCCCGCAGATCGATCAGCGCGATGTAGGTTCCCTCGGGCAGCGTCATCCGCGCGTGCGGCAGCAGCTCGGCGACCAGGTCCGCGAGCAGCCGGCGGTTCCCGTCGAGGTAGTCCACGACGTCGTCGAGCCAGTCGTCGCCGCCGGTGTAGGCGGCGGCGTTCGCGACGGCCCCCAGCGTCGACGTGCCATGCCCTGCCCAGAAGCCGAACTCCTGCCAGGCGGCGGCGTCGGCGTCGTTGGAGAGGATCACCTGGGCGCACTTGAGACCGGCGAGGTTCCACGCCTTCGAGGCGGATGCCGCGGTGATCGTGTGCGCGGACGCCTCCGCCGATATCGACGCGTACGGGATGTGGCGGGCCGGTGCGTACACGATCGGCGCGTGGATCTCGTCGGCGAAGACGCGTCCGCCCTTCGCGGCGACCAGCTCGGCGACCGCGACCAGCTCGTCCCGCGTGAACACCGTTCCCAGCGGGTTGTGCGGATTGCAGAGCACCAGGAGGCCCGCGCCGTCGTCGAAGGCGCGGCCGATCGCATCCAGGTCCATCGTCATGCGACCGCCGACAGGGACGCTCGGCACCTGGATCACCGCGCGTCCGTGCAGCTCGGGAACCGTCAGGAACGGCATGTACGCCGGCGTCGGGACGATCACCGCGGAGCCCGGAGCCGTGAACCGGTCGATCGTGGTCTCGAGGGCGGCGATGACGTCGGGGACGTGGTGGACGCGGTCCGCGTCGACGTCCCAGCCGTACGACCGGCGGTACCGGTCCGCCGTCGCACCGGCGAGCAGCTGCTCGAGGTGACCCGGCAGATACCCGGTGAGGCCGGCATCCAGCGCCTCCGCGAGCGCGTCGCGGATCGCGGGTGCGACGCCGAAGTCCATCTCGGCGACGAACGCCCCGATGACATCGGGGAACATCGTCCACTTCAGGCTGCCGTTGGCTCGGAGGTCGGTCTCGGTGAACGCGTCGAAGGCAGGGGTCATGCCGTGATTCTGCCAGCGTGAGCCGGGTCAGGCGTGCTCCCGGGCCGAGACCTCCGAGACGCGCGCGGCGCCGCGGCGGCCCGGGTCAGGACGGGAGCTTGCGCAGCGCGGAACGCTGATGCGCGGCGCGTGCGCCGGTCGACTCGGACTCGACGATGAACGCCGGGTCGTCCGTCGACGCGGTGAAGTGCTGGCCGGCGAACTCGAAGTCGTCGGTCCGGCGCTCGACCACCGACCCCCTCGTCCGCCCCTGCGGGGTGTTCCAGCTGACTCGGTCGCCTGTGCTCAGATCCGCAGCCATCGTGCGTCCTCTCTCTCCGGTGTGCTCGCCATCCGCTCGATGCGGACCAGGGATACCGCGACGGCCGCGACGAGTCCGCCCGCGCCGCCGACGATCATGTCCCCGATCGTGTCCTGGTAGGTGACGAAGATCTCGTCCGTGACGAACGTCTTCCCCGCCCACTCGATCACTTCCCACACGACGCAGACGGCGAGGCCGATCGTCGTCACGAGGACGATCGGCACGCGCGCGGGCGCGTCGGGCCCCGGGACCACACGGGTGCGCCGCAGCACCAGGTACGCCATCGCGGCGATCATCCCCGTGGTCACGAAGTGCATCACGAGATCCCACCCGGCGACGGTGCGGTACAGGTCCAGCACGTTGCTCCAGGTCGCGATCACCACGGCGGCGCCGTAGCCGAGGTCGAAGCCGGCGCGTGCCCCCGCGAACCGCGGCACCATGAGCGCGGGCAGCGCCAGGGCGAGGATCCCGGCATCCGTCGGCGTCAGCCAGACGAAGGCAACGAGCACGCTCAGGATGCCGAGGATGCGGATGCCGTCGGCTGCCCACTCGGTGATCGTGTGCGGACGACGCAGGAAGTCGTCGATCATCGCGGCATCTCGACGCTGGCGGTGACGGGCAGGTGATCGGAGGGCCAGCGGCCGCGGATCGGACGAGGATCGATCGCCGCGCGATGAACCCGCACCGACGGCGTCACCGCGATCCAGTCGATGCGCGGCCCGCCCGCGACGGGGGAGCGGTAGCCGCCGTACGTGCCCCACGCCGGCGTCGAGCGGTCCGCCGCGGCATCCCACGCGTCGACGAGGCGGCGGTCGCGGAGCAGTTCACGCAGCGCCGGCGACCCTTCCGCGGCGTTCAGATCGCCCGTCACGATCGCGGCATGCTCGAGGTCGGCGACACGCTCCCGCAGGGCGACGACGGACCGCACCCGGGAGGCCGCCGAGAACGGATCGAGGTGCGTGTTGAGGTGCGTGAAGCGCACCCCGGTGACCCGGTCGCAGAACGTCGCGACGACCACTGCCCGCGGCATCGGATTGCCCCAGGACCGGGATCCGGCCACGCCGGGGGTGTCCGACAGGGCGAGCTGGGTGCTCTCGAGCAGGTCCAGGCGGTCGCTGTCGTAGAACACCGGGCATCCCTCGCCCCGGCCTCCTTCGCGTCGCCCGACGCCGACCATGCGATACGGCGGGCCGAGCGCGTCACGGATCGCTGTCGCCGGATCCGGGAACACCTCCTGCGCACCGAGCAGCACCGGGCGCTCACGCCGGAGGAACTCGACGAGGAGCGGCCGGCGCCTGCTCCACCGGTCGGCGGGGCGCGAGAGAAGGACGGGCATCGGGCGCCGCACGTTGAAGGACATCACCGAGAGGTGACGCACGTCGTCCCGCTCCGGTGGCGTCATGACGCCGCCCGGCGTCGAGTCGGCACGCCGCGGGCGTGCAGGACGCGCCGCATCCTCAGCCGCATCCACCGGACCGGCGGGAAATCGGCGGGCCAGTGCGAGATGACGGTGTGGGCGCCCCGGCGGACGCGCCGGCGGAACGCTCGGCGATCGCCGAACGGGCGCATCGAGATCCCCATGGCCGCGTGCGGGACGAACACGATCCGGTGCCGCTCGCCGAAGTGATACGCGAGGTCGAGATCGTCGTGCAGTTCGGCGTCGCGGGTGTGGGCCTCGGCCCGGATCGCCTCCCATGCGGCGCGGCGGAACCCCATGTTCGACCCGAAGACGGGCAGGTGGCCGAGGGTCGGGATGAGCACGGCGGCGTAGGCGCCCAGGTACACGGCGGCCAGCGGTCGTCGCAGCCGGCGCGGTCCGTCCGCGAACCGGGCGGCGCCCGCGAACACCGAGGCGTCGGGCCGCTGCGAGGCGGCGGCGGTCATCGCCTCCACCCAGCTGCGCGCGGGGACGCAGTCGGCGTCGAGGCGGAGCACGAGCGAGCCGGCGGCCGCGTCGTAGCCGGTCGCCGCGGCGGCGGGGATGCCGGGTGTCGCGCACTCGACCACGCGGGCCCCGGCGGCTGCGGCCACCGCGGCCGACTCGTCCGTGGAGTCGTTGTCGACGACGACGATCTCGTCCGGACGGCGACTCTGCAGCGCCAGCGCACGAAGGCATCGCCGGAGGGCCGCTGCGTCATCCTTCACCGGGATGACGACGGAGACGGTCTCGGCGACGCGGACGTCCGCATCGTGAGCCATGGTCCGATCCTCACATCCGCGGCCGGTCGGGTCCCACTTCTGCGGTGGGGCTTGACCGGCGCCGGATCGTGTGACAGCCCTGCCTCATCCGGCGGATCGCGCGACAGCGGCGCGGGTGTTGCATACGGTGATGCCATGACCTCCTCGGAATACGACCTCATCGTCATCGGCGCCGGCCCCGTGGGGGAGAACGTCGCCGATCGTGCCGTTCAGGGCGGCCTGACCGCCGTCATCGTCGAGAGTGAGCTCGTCGGCGGCGAATGCTCGTACTGGGCGTGCATGCCGTCCAAGGCGCTGCTGCGCGCGCCGGCCGCGCTGCGTGCCGCACGTGAGGTCGCGGGAGCGGCCCAGGCCGTGACGGGTTCCCTCGACGTCGCGGCGGTGCTCGCCCGTCGCGACGACATCGTGCACGACTGGCAGGACACCTCGCAGGTCACCTGGCTCGAGGGTGCGGGCATCGATCTCGTGCGCGGCCACGGCAGGCTGACCGGCGAGCGGGAGGTGACGGTGACCGCGCCCGATGGGACGACCACGGCGCTGCGGGCACGGCACGCGGTCGCCGTCTGCACGGGTTCGGCCGCTCTCATCCCCGACATCGACGGGCTCGTGGCGGCGCGGCCGTGGACCAGTCGGGAGGCGACCGGCGTCCGTGACGTACCTGACTCGCTCGTCGTCCTCGGCGGTGGGGTCGTCGGCTGCGAGATGGCCACCGCGTTCGCCGCCTTCGGCGCCGAGGTGACCGTCGTTGCGCGATCGGGGCTCCTCGGCGGCATGGAGCCGTTCGCGGGCGAGGCGGTCGCGGCCGCGCTGCGGGATGCCGGTGCGACGGTGCGCACGGGGGCGGGCGTCGCCGGTGTGACCCGCCAGGTGGACGGCTCGGTCGTCGTCGCGCTCGATGACGGCTCGGAGGTGCAGGCGGCGGAGATCCTCGTCGCGACGGGGCGCGTGCCGCGCACCGACGACGTGGGGCTGGAGACCGTGGGGCTGGCGCCGGGGTCGTGGCCCGACGTGGACGACACCCTCCGCGTACGCGGAAGCGAGTGGCTGTACGCCGTCGGCGACGTCAACCACCGCGCCCTGCTGACCCACCAGGGGAAGTACCAGGCGCGCATCGCCGGCGACGTGATCGCGCGGCGCGCCGCCGGTCAGGACGTGGACACGCGGCCGTGGGGGCCGCACGCCGCGACCGCCGATCATGCGGCCGTGCCGCAGGTCGTGTTCACCGACCCGGAGGTCGCCGCCGTCGGACTCACCGAGGCATCCGCCCGCGACGGGGGCCTCCGGATCCGTGTGCTCGACTACGACCTGTCGTGGGTGGCGGGATCGAGCACGCATTCGGATGCCTACTCGGGCACGGCGCGCGCGATCGTCGACGAGGACCGCGGCGTCCTCGTCGGGGCGACCTTCGTCGGTCAGGACGTTGCCGAGCTCCTGCACGCCGCCACGATCGCCATCGTCGGGGAGGTTCCGATGTCACGCCTGTGGCACGCCGTCCCGGCGTATCCGACGATCAGCGAGGTCTGGCTGCGATGGCTCGAGGCCTACGACGCCCCCTGACCTCAGCGGCGGGTGCCGAGGCGCGCGGACGCGATGCGCGTGGTGAGCTGGTGCGCGTGGGCGAGGAGGGTGCGGCCGAGGCTCGGCAGGCGGTCGGGACCGAATCGGAACTCCACGCCGGTCAGGCTCAGGGCCCACTCCGGCCGACCGCGGTGGTCGAAGACGGCGGCCCCGAGGCCCCAGCTCCCCGTCACGATGAGACCCGGGTTGACGGCGTAGCCACGGTCGCGCGTGTGGGCCAGGCGCGACCGGAGCGGGTCCGCATCGTGGTGGGCCCCGAACCTCCTGCCGAGGTCGGGGTGGCGCGAGAGGTACGCCTCGGCGTCCTGATCGGCGAGGAAGGCGAGGATCGCGAGCCCGGCCGAGGCGACGCCCAGCGGGAACCGCGTCCCCTCGCTCAGGACGAAGGAGCGGATCGGGAACGAGCCCTCTTCGCGCAGGAGGCACACCGTCTCGTCGCCGCGACGCACCGAGAAGAACGCACTCTCCTCGGTCTTCACGGCCAGGGACCGGACGACATCGCGCGCGAGGTGGCTGACGTCGTAGCGGGGAGCTGCCGCTGCTCCCATGAGGAACAGCTCCGGACCCGGCAGCCAGCGTGCGGTGTGCTCGTCCTGGTCGACGAGCCCCTCGAGCCGCAGTGCGCTCAGCAGCCGGTGGGCGGTCGATCGAGTGAGGCCGGCGCTCTGCGCCAGCTCCTGCACGCCGCGACCCTCGTCGCCGCCCGCGCTCACGAGGCGGAGCAGCGCGGCCGCGCGGGCGATGGCCTGCGCGCCGGGGACCGTGCGGGAGGTGTCCATATCGTGGACACTAGGCGGCCGGTCGACCGCATCGCAAGCAGCGCCTTGCCGCCGTGTGGGCGGATGCGGACGCTGGGAGGAGGACACCACGAAGGAGTGCAGTGTGATCGACAAGACCCGCGCGTCCGCCGCCGACGCGGTCGCCGACATCCCGGACGGCGCGTCGCTCGCCGTCGGCGGATTCGGACTCTCGGGGAACCCGATGTCCCTCATCGAGGCCCTGCTGGCGCAGGGCACACGCGACCTGTCGATCGTGTCGAACAACTGCGGCACCGACGATTGGGGTCTCGGCATCCTGCTGAATGCGAAGCGCATCCGGAAGATGACGTCGTCCTACGTCGGCGAGAACAAGGAGTTCGAGCGCCAGTTCCTCTCGGGCGAGCTGGAACTCGAGCTCACGCCGCAGGGCACGCTCGCCGAGAAGCTGCGCGCCGGGGGATCGGGCATCGCCGCCTTCTACACGCAGGCGGGTGTGGGCACGCAGGTGGCCGAGGGCGGCCTGCCGCGGCGGTACGACGGGCAGGGCGGCGTCGCGCTGGCCTCGCCGGCCAAGGACGTGCGGACGTTCGACGTGTCGGGGCAGCCCCGCGAATACGTCCTCGAGGAGGCGGTCACGACGGACTTCGCCCTCGTGCACGCCCTCGCCGGCGACACGCACGGCAACCTCGTGTTCAGCAAGGCCGCCCGCAACTTCAACCCGCTCGCCGCCATGGCGGGGCGGGTCTGCATCGCGCAGGTGGAGCAGCTCGTCGCGCCGGGCGAGATCGACCCGGACCGCGTGCACCTGCCCGGCGTGTTCGTGCATCGCGTCGTCGAGGTCGGCGGAGCGATCGAGAAGCGCATCGAGCGGCGCACCGTGACGGAAGGAGCCTGAGATGGCACTCACCCGCGTCGAGATGGCCGCCCGTGCGGCGGCGGAGCTTCAGGACGGCTCGTACGTGAACCTCGGCATCGGTCTGCCGACACTCGTGCCCAATCACGTCCCGCCGGGCGTGCGGGTGGTGCTGCAGTCGGAGAACGGCATCCTGGGGGTCGGACCGTATCCGACGGAGGACGCCGTCGACCCCGACCTCATCAATGCGGGCAAGGAGACGGTGACCGCCCTTCCGGGCGCTGCGTTCTTCGACTCGGCACTGAGCTTCGGGATGATCCGGGGCGGCAAGATCGACGCGGCGATCCTCGGGGCCATGCAGGTCTCCGCGGCGGGGGACCTGGCGAACTGGATGATCCCGGGGAAGATGGTGAAGGGCCCCGGCGGCGCGATGGATCTCGTGCACGGGGCGGGCCGCGTGATCGTCCTCATGGAGCACGTCGCGAAGGACGGATCGCCGAAGATCGTCGACGCGTGCAGCCTTCCGCTCACCGGGCGCGGCGTCGTCGACCGGATCATCACCGACCTGGCGGTCATCGACGTCACGGCCGCGGGCCTGGTCCTGGTCGAGACCGCACCCGGCGTCGGGGTGGCGGAGGTCATCGCCGCGACCGAGCCCGAACTCACCCTCTCACCCGCTCTTAAGGTGGTCTCATGAACTCCGACGACGTCGTCATCGTTGCCGCTGCCCGCACCCCGCAGGGCCGCTTGAAGGGGGCGCTGGCCTCCTTCTCGGCCCCGGAGCTGGGCGGTCTCGCCATCGCCGGTGCGCTCGAGAAGGGCGGCATCCCGGCCGACGTCGTCGACGCCGTGATCATGGGTCAGGTGCTGCCCGCCGGATCGGGACAGAACCCCGCCCGCCAGGCGGCGATCGCGGCGGGCATCGGGTGGGACGTCCCGGCGGGCTCCGTCAACAAGGTGTGCCTGTCGGGGCTGACCGCCGTCATCGATGCGAAGCGGATGATCGCCTCGGGGGATGCCCTCGTCGTCGTGGCCGGCGGCATGGAGTCGATGACACGCGCGCCGCACCTGCTGACGGGCTCGCGCGACGGGTGGACGTACGGCACCGTCGAGGTCCTCGACCACATGGCCTTCGACGGCCTCACCGACGCGTACGACCGGGTCCCGATGGGCACGTCGACCGAGGACCTGAACCCGTCGCTGGGGCTCGGCCGCGACGAGCAGGATCAGGTCGCCGCCCTGTCCCACCAGCGAGCCGCCGCCGCGGCCGAGTCCGGGCTCTTCGATGCCGAGATCGTCCCGGTGAGCGTCCCGCAGCGGAAGGGTGCCCCTCTCGTCGTCACGGCGGACGAAGGCATCCGCCCCGGCACCACGGTCGAGACGCTCGCGGGCCTGCGCCCCGCGTTCCGCGCCGACGGCACGATCACCGCCGGGAACGCGTCGCAGATCTCCGACGGCGCCAGCGCAGTCGTCCTGACCACCCGCTCGAACGCGGAGGCGAACGGGTGGGACGTCATGGCCGCCGTGGGCTCGGCGGGCCAGGTGGCGGGACCCGACAACTCGCTGCACGCGCAGCCGGCCCGCGCCATCGAGCAGGCCCTCGGCCGTCAGGGCATCACGGTGTCCGACCTGGACTTCGTCGAGATCAACGAGGCCTTCGGCGCGGTCGTGGCGCAGTCGCAGAAGGAGTTGGGGCTCAGCTCGGACGTCGTCAACCTCCACGGCGGGGGGATCGCGCTCGGCCACCCGATCGGCGCGTCGGGATGCCGTCTGGTCGTCCACGCCGTCCACGAGCTGGCCCGCCGCGGCCGCGGCACGGCGGCGGTCGGGCTGTGTGGAGGCGGCGGTCAGGGCGAGGCGCTTATCCTTAGTCGCTGACCGCACGCCGCGGCCACCCCGTCATCGTCCCCGAGGAGTCCCCATGTGCTCACCCGTCACCTGCGCCACCTGCGGCAAGACCACCTGGGCGGGGTGCGGTGAGCACATCGACCAGGCCCTCGCCGGTGTCGCCGCGGATCAGCGCTGCAGCTGCCGGCGCGTCAGCGCGTGAGGCGATCCCGCAGCAGTCGCTTCTGATCGCCCTCGACGGGCGAGTCCAGCGGTATCAGCTTGGCGCGCGACGCGCGGCGGGTGTCGACCACGGTGCCGATCGCGAGTGCCAGCGTGATGCCCCAGCTGAGCCACGCCAGAGCGGTGCGCCAGGTGAACGACTCATCGCTGCGTGCCGACCGCAGCAGCGTGAGACCGCTCGTGATCGACGACAGCAGTCCGGTCCCGAACAGGTATTTGCGCATGCGTCCACGGTAGCGGGCGTCGAGAGCACCGCGGTGGCTTGTTAGCCTGGGAGCCTCTCGAGAGGAGCACCGTGACCGTCTTGTCGGACTTCGTCGTCGTGTCCAACCGCCTTCCGGTCGATCGCACCGACGACGAGAACGAGCCCTGGCGCCGGTCACCGGGTGGTCTGGTCGCCGCGCTCGACCCGGTGATGCGCTCCAACTCCGGCGCGTGGGTCGGCTGGCCCGGCCAGCCGGACGTGGCGCTCGAGCCCTTCGAGTTCGACGGACTCCGCCTGGTCCCCGTCGAACTGAGCTCGGACGATGTCCAGCTGTACTACGAGGGCTTCTCCAACGACACCATCTGGCCGCTCTACCACGACGTCATCGCGACGCCGACCTATCACCGCACCTGGTGGGACGCGTATGTGAAGGTCAACGAGCGGTTCGCGGCGGCGGCATCCGAGCACGCTGCCGAGGGCGCCACGGTCTGGGTGCACGACTACCAGCTGCAGCTCGTTCCGAAGATGCTCCGGGAGCTGCGCCCCGACCTGACGATCGGCTACTTCCACCACATCCCGTTCCCCGCTTACGGCATCTACGCGCAGCTGCCGTGGCGCAAGCAGGTGCTCGAAGGACTCCTCGGCGCGGACGTCATCGGCTTCCAGCGGGTCGCGGACGCCGGGAACTTCGCGCGGGCCGTGCGACGGCAGCTGGGCTACGACACCAAAGCGGGGTCCATCGCGGTCCCGACCGAGGACGGCGTCCGCACCGCGATCGCGAGGGCGTACCCCATCTCCATCGACGCGTCGGTGTACGACGACCTGGCACGTCGCCCCGAGATCCGGGCTCGCGCCGCCGAGATCCGCGAGAGCCTCGGCAATCCGAAGGCGATCCTCCTCGGTGTCGACCGCCTGGATTACACCAAGGGCATCGGCCACCGCCTCAAGGCCTACGGCGAGCTGCTGAACGACGGTCGCCTCTCCGTCCACGACGTCATCCTGGTGCAGGTCGCGAGCCCGAGTCGCGAGCGCGTGCAGACGTACATGGAGCTGCGCGACGAGATCGAACTCGCGGTCGGACGCATCAACGGCGACTCCGACGAGCTCGGGTTCAGCGCGATCCAGTACCTTCACCACTCGTATCCGCGGGAGGAGATGGTCGCCCTCTACCTCGCGGCCGACGTCATGCTCGTCACGGCACTGCGCGATGGGATGAACCTCGTCGCGAAGGAGTACGTCGCGAGCCGTGTCGACGGGGGAGGCGCGCTCGTGCTGAGCGAGTTCACCGGGGCCGCCGACGAGCTGACGCAGGCCATCAAGGTCAACCCGCACGACATCGCCGGGCTCAAGGACGCCATCATGCAGGCCATCGAGATGCCCGAGAAGGAGGGCAACCGCCGGATGCGGGCGCTGCGTCGACGTGTCCGCGAGAACGACGTGGCGCGGTGGTCGCAGCGATTCCTCACCGACCTCGACGCGATCCGCAGGGCGCGCGCGTGAGCGGCGTCGACGACGTCGCCCGGACCGCGCATCTGCTCGTCGCCCTCGACTTCGACGGAACCCTCTCGCCTCTCGTCGACGATCCGATGACCGCCCGGATGACGCCCGAGGCGCGGGCGGCCATCGACGCGCTGACTCAAGCGCCGGGCACGACGGTCGCGTTCGTCTCGGGGCGCTCGCTGCCCGACCTCAGGGTCATCGGCGAGCACGCCGACGATTCGCCGGTGCTGCTCGCCGGATCGCACGGCGCCGAGTACTGGACGCCGGACGGCGCCGCGGGAGGCGACGTCGACCCGGATGCCGTCGCGTTGCGCGACCGGCTGCGCGGCGAGGCCGAGCGGCTCGCGGAGGATGTGCCGGGCGCGTGGATCGAGCCGAAGACCTTTGGATTCGCCGTGCACACGCGGACGGCGGAGGACCGCGCGAGGGCTGCCCGGCTGCGGGCCGCCGTCGATGAGCGGGTCGCCGAGGCCGCGCCGTCGTGGCGCCGCCGTGACGGCCACGATCTCACCGAGTACGCGTTCCGGACGGAGGGGAAGGATGCCGCCGTCGCGCACCTGCGCGAGCTCACCGGCGCCACCGCCGTCGTGTTCGCGGGCGACGATGTGACCGACGAGGACGCGCTGCGCTCGCTCGGCGAGCACGACCTCGGCATCCGCGTCGGCGGGGGAGAGACCGCCGCCCGCATGCGTGTCGCAGACACCACAGAACTGGCCGCTCTGCTTGGAGACATCGCGCACAGGCGGGCCGCCGCTCGGGAATAGACTTCGAGAATGCCTTCACTCGAGCCTTCCTCCGGTTCCGCCCCCGAAGCCACCGTCGACATCAAGCCGCGCAGCCGAGCTGTGACCGACGGCATCGAAGCCACGACGTCGCGCGGCATGCTCCGCGCCGTCGGGATGGGCGACGAGGACTGGGACAAGCCCCAGATCGGGATCGCATCCAGCTGGAACGAGATCACCCCCTGCAACCTGAGCCTCGACCGCCTGGCGCAGGGTGCGAAAGAGGGCGTCCACGCCGGCGGCGGCTATCCGCTGCAGTTCGGCACGATCTCGGTGTCCGACGGCATCTCGATGGGCCACGAGGGCATGCACTTCTCACTTGTGAGCCGCGAGGTCATCGCCGACTCCGTCGAGACCGTGATGATGGCGGAGCGCCTCGACGGCTCCGTCCTGCTCGCCGGGTGCGACAAGTCGATCCCCGGCATGCTCATGGCGTCTGCCCGTCTCGACCTCTCGAGCGTCTTCCTCTACGCCGGATCGATCGCGCCGGGCTGGGTCAAGCTCAGCGACGGCACCGAGAAGGACGTCACCATCATCGACTCGTTCGAGGCGGTCGGTGCATGCCTGGCCGGCAAGATGAGCGAAGCCGACCTCAAGCGCATCGAATGCGCCATCGCTCCGGGCGAAGGCGCCTGCGGCGGGATGTACACCGCCAACACCATGGCGTCGGTGGCCGAGGCGCTCGGGCTGAGCCTGCCGGGCTCCGCCGCCCCGCCCTCCGCCGACCGACGCCGTGACTACTACGCGCACCGCTCCGGCGAGGCCGTCGTCAACCTGCTGCGACAGGGCATCACGACCCGCGACATCCTCACCAAGGAGGCCTTCGAGAACGCGATCGCGCTCGCGATGGCGCTCGGCGGCTCGACGAACGTCGTCCTGCACCTGCTCGCCATCGCCCGCGAGGCGGAGGTCGAGCTGAGCCTGCACGACTTCAACCGGATCGGCGACAAGGTCCCGCATGTCGCGGACATGAAGCCGTTCGGCGCCTTCGTCATGAACGACGTCGACCGGCACGGCGGCATCCCGGTGATCATGAAGGCGATGCTCGACGAGGGGCTGCTGCACGGCGACGCCCTCACCGTGACGGGCAAGACGCTCGCGGAGAACCTCGCCGACCTCGATCCCGACCCGGTCGACGGCACCGTCATCCACACGTTCGACGACCCGATCCACGCGACCGGCGGCATCACGATCCTGCACGGGTCGCTGGCGCCCGAGGGTGCGGTCGTCAAGACCGCCGGCTTCGACGCCGCCGTCTTCGAAGGCCCCGCCCGCGTGTTCGAACGCGAGCGCGCCGCCATGGACGCGCTCGAAGAGGGACGCATCTCCGCGGGCGACGTCGTCGTCATCCGCTACGAGGGTCCCAAGGGCGGGCCCGGGATGCGCGAGATGCTCGCCGTCACGGCCGCCATCAAGGGCGCGGGGCTCGGAAAAGATGTACTACTGTTGACGGACGGACGATTCTCAGGCGGCACAACCGGCCTGTGCATCGGCCACATAGCACCCGAAGCGGTGGACGCTGGTCCCATCGCCTTCGTGCGCGATGGTGATCTGATACGGGTCGATATCGCAGCTCGCACTCTCGACCTACTCGTCGACGACGCAGAGCTCGCCTCCCGCCGTTCCGGCTGGGAGCCGCTTCCCCCGCGCTATACCCGTGGCGTGCTGGCAAAGTACTCGAAGCTCGTGCGCTCCGCTGCGGAGGGCGCGACCACAGGCTGAGCCCCCACCCTCACATCACCCACCATCACAGAGGTCAACTCATGTCATCTGAGACCGTCGCCGCTGTGCCCCGACCCCCGGCCGGAGGCTCATCCTCACCCGTGCTCACCGGAGCGCAGGCCGTCGTCCGCTCGCTCGAACTGCTCGGTGTCACCGACGTGTTCGGCCTGCCCGGCGGCGCCATCCTCCCCGTCTACGACCCGCTCATGGACACCTCGGAGATCCGGCACATCCTCGTCCGCCACGAGCAGGGCGCCGGCCACGCCGCGGAGGGCTTCGCCGCCGCATCCGGTCGTGTCGGCGTCGCGATCGCGACGTCCGGCCCGGGGGCGACGAACCTCGTGACCGCGATCGCCGATGCGTACATGGACTCCATGCCGCTCGTCGCGATCACGGGCCAGGTGTTCTCCACGCTCATGGGCACGGACGCCTTCCAGGAGGCCGACATCGTGGGCATCACGATGCCGATCACGAAGCACTCGTTCCTCGTGAAGGATCCGGCCGAGATCCCCGCGGCGATCGCTGCGGCCTTCGAGATCGCGTCGACCGGCCGACCCGGTCCGGTTCTCGTGGACATCACGAAGGACGCGCAGCAGGCGGAGGCGCCGTTCGTCTGGCCGCCCAAGGTCGAGCTGCCCGGCTACCGTCCCGTCACGAAGGCCCACGGCAAGCAGATCCAGGCCGCCGCCCAGCTCATCGCCGAGGCGAAGAAGCCGGTCCTCTACGTTGGCGGCGGCGTCGTCCGCGCCGGGGCGTCCGCCGAACTGCGCCGGCTCGCCGAGTCGACGGGCGCGCCCGTCGTCACCACGCTGATGGCGCGCGGCGCGTTCCCCGACTCGCACCCGCAGCAGCTCGGCATGCCCGGCATGCACGGCACCGTCCCCGCCGTGCTCGCGCTGCAGGAGTCCGACCTGCTCATCGCGCTCGGTGCGCGATTCGACGATCGCGTGACCGGGAAGGCGGCGCTGTTCGCGCCGCACGCGAAGGTCGTGCACGTCGACATCGACCCGGCCGAGATCTCCAAGATCCGCACCGCCGACGTGCCGATCGTGGGAGACCTGAAGGACGTCCTCGTCGATCTGGACGCCGCCTTCACCGGCGCCGCGACGAGCGCGAAGCCCGACATCTCGGAATGGTGGTCGTACCTCGACGGCCTGCGCGAGGAGTTCCAGCTCGGCTACGCGCCGACCTCGGACGGTCTGCTGGCGCCGCAGTACGTGATCCAGCGCATCGGCGAGCTGACCGGTCCCGAGGGTGTCTACGCCGCGGGCGTCGGCCAGCACCAGATGTGGGCCGCGCAGTTCATCAAGTACGAGCGCCCGAACGCCTGGCTCAACTCCGGCGGCGCCGGCACGATGGGCTACTCGGTCCCCGCGGCCATGGGTGCCAAGGTGGCCCAGCCGGACCGGGTCGTCTGGGCGATCGACGGCGACGGCTGCTTCCAGATGACGAACCAGGAGCTCGCGACCTGCGTCATCAACAACATCCCGATCAAGGTCGCGATCATCAACAACTCGTCGCTCGGTATGGTGCGGCAGTGGCAGACGCTGTTCTACAACGGCCGCTACTCGAACACCGACCTGAACACCGGGCACGACAGCATCCGCGTTCCCGACTTCGTGAAGCTCGCCGAGGCGTACGGCTGCGTCGGCATCCGCGTCGACAAGGAAGAGGACGTGGATGCCGCCATCCAGAGGGCCCTCGAGATCGACGATCGCCCGGTCGTCATCGACTTCGTGGTGAGCGCCGACGCGATGGTGTGGCCCATGGTGCCGCAGGGCGTCAGCAACAGCTACATCCAGTACGCGCGTCAGCACGCGCCGGCATTCGACGAGGAGGACTGACGATGAGCAAGCACGTCCTGAGCCTCCTCGTGGAGGACAAGCCCGGCCTGCTGACCCGCGTCGCGGGTCTGTTCGCCCGCCGTGGCTTCAACATCGACTCGCTCGCCGTGGGCGTCACGGAGGTGCCGGGTCTGTCCCGCATCACCGTGGTCGTCGACGTCGAGGAGCTCCCGCTCGAGCAGGTGACGAAGCAGCTGAACAAGCTGGTCAACGTCATCAAGATCGTCGAGCTCGACTACGCGGCATCCGTCCAGCGCGAGCACATGCTGGTGAAGGTGCGCGCCGACAACCAGACCCGCTCGAACGTCATCGAGGTCGTCAACCTCTTCCGGGCCTCGGTGGTCGACTACGCCACCGACGCGCTCGTGGTCGAGGTGACCGGCGACCGCGGCAAGGTGGACGCGTTCCTGCGCGCCCTCGAGCCGTTCGGCATCAAGGAACTCGCCCAGTCCGGCATGGTCGCCATCGGCCGTGGCGGCAAGAGCATCACCGAACGCGTGCTCCGCGGCTGACCCGCGAAGCCCCCGACCGATATCTACAAGGAGACACACACGAACATGGCTGAGATCTTCTACGACGCCGACGCCGACCTCTCGCTCGTCCAGGGCAAGAAGGTCGCGATCGTCGGCTACGGCTCGCAGGGCCACGCCCACGCGCAGAACCTGCGCGACTCGGGCGTCCAGGTCGTCATCGCCTTGAAGGACGGCTCGAAGTCGGCTCCCAAGGCCGAGGACGACGGCTTCGAGGTCAAGACGGTCGCCGAGGCGGCCCAGTGGGCGGATCTCATCATGATCCTGGCGCCCGACCAGCACCAGCGCGGCATCTTCAACGACGAGATCAAGCCCCACCTCGTTGCCGGCAAGACCCTCGCGTTCGCGCACGGGTTCAACGTGCGCTTCGGCTACATCGAGGTCCCCGACGACGTCGACGTCATCCTGGTCGCGCCGAAGGCTCCGGGGCACACGGTCCGCCGCGAGTTCGTCGCCGGCCGCGGCATCCCCGACATCATCGCCGTGGAGAAGGACGCCTCCGGCCAGGCATGGGACGTCGCACTGTCCTACGCGAAGGCCATCGGCGGCACCCGTGCCGGCGTCATCAAGACCACCTTCACCGAGGAGACCGAGACCGACCTGTTCGGCGAGCAGGCCGTCCTCTGCGGCGGTGTCTCGCAGCTCGTCCAGTACGGCTTCGAGACGCTGAGCGAAGCGGGCTACCAGCCCGAGATCGCCTACTTCGAGGTGCTGCACGAGCTGAAGCTCATCGTCGACCTCATGTGGGAGGGCGGGATCGCCAAGCAGCGCTGGAGCGTCTCGGACACCGCCGAGTACGGCGACTACGTGTCGGGCCCGCGCGTCATCGACGAGCGCGTCAAGGAGAACATGCAGGGCGTGCTGGCCGACATCCAGTCCGGCGCGTTCGCGAAGCGCTTCATCGACGACCAGGACAACGGCGCCGTCGAGTTCTCCGCGCTCCGTGAGAAGGCCGCCCAGCACCCGATCGAAGCGGTCGGCCGCGATCTGCGCGCCCTCTTCGCCTGGAAGCAGCAGGACAGCGACTACACCGAAGGCTCGGCCGCTCGCTGACTTCCGGCACGAACCCTCGGCGGATCCGCCGAGCAGGCTTGAATGAGCCACGGAGGCCCGGCCCTTACAAGGGGCCGGGCCTTCGGCGTCGGTAGACTTCGGGGCATGGCATCCGGATCCCACGACGACGAGGACGCGTTCCGCTGGGACGGCGACGATGACGGGGCGCCGCCGGCCGCACCGCCGTCGGCGAGCTCTCTGCCCGCGGGATGGCGCGCTGTCGGCAAGGGCAGTGCCGACACCGGCCGGACGAGAGCCCCCGCGGACGCCGCAGCCGTCGACGTCGCATCGGCGGAGAACGCCGACGGCACCGGCGCGTCGGAGCCCGCGCCCCTCGGGAACGTCGCCCTCGTCACCCTCGGGCTGCTCGGCGGGATCTATCTGCTGTACACGATCGGCTGGATCGTCGGGGGAGGGCGGATGCTGGACGCCGCCGTCTTCCTCGTCGCCCCGACGGCCGTCGCCCCGGCGGTGGTCGTCGCCGTGGCGGCGCCGGCCCTCTGGTTCGCCGTCACGCTGCTGCTCACGCGCCACCGGGCGGTCTGGCTGCGCTTCACGGGCCTGATCGCCGGCGCGCTCCTGCTCGTGCCGTGGCCGTTCGTGATGGTGGGAGCCGTGAGCTGATGACCACGACCCCGTCCACCCGAACCGCCCGCACCCCGTCCTGGCTCTTCGCGGCGGTCGCCGGCGCGTTCGGCCTGCTGTACGCCTTCCTGGTCTGGCACGCCGTCGGCTTCCTCGTCGCGCAGGCGTCGAGCGCGGTCGGCCTCAACGGTGCGGGCTGGGCCATCCTGCTGTCCGCGGTGGCGTTCCCGATCGTCGTCTTCGTCGCCGGCGCGATCATCGGTCGCCGCCGACCGGTGTGGCAGGCGGCGCTGCTGTGGGTCGCAGGTCTCGGTCTCGCGGCCGTCTTCTGGATCGACGTCCTCGCCTACGCCTTCGTGGGCGGCGAGAGCCTCGTCGGCGGCTGAGCGTCGTCACACGGTCGGGTCCGGGCCGGCGAGGCCGGTAGGCTGATCGAGCCGCGTACCGAGGTCGGGCCGTGATGTCCGGCATCGTGGCATCCCACCCTCCGCGCACCCGAAGGTCAGTCGTGTCAAAGCCTGTCGTCCTCATCGCCGAAGAACTCTCTCCCGCCACGATCGAGGCCCTCGGCCCCGACTTCGAGGTCCGCACCGTCGACGGTTCCGACCGTGCGGCACTGCTTCCGGCCCTCGCCGACGCGCACGCCGTGCTCATCCGGTCGGCGACGAAGATGGATGCCGAGGCCATCGGCGCGGCACCGTCGCTGAAGGTGATCGCCCGCGCCGGCGTCGGTCTCGACAACGTCGACATCAAGTCGGCGACGGCCGCCGGGGTCATGGTCGTGAACGCGCCGACCTCCAACATCATCTCGGCCGCCGAACTCACGGTCGGCCACATCCTCAGCCTCGCGCGGCACATCCCGGCCGCGCACGCGTCCCTCGCCGACGGGGCGTGGAAGCGCTCGTCGTTCACCGGCACCGAGCTGTTCGAGAAGACCGTGGGCATCATCGGCCTCGGCCGGATCGGCGCGCTCATCGCCGCCCGACTGCAGGCGTTCGGGGTTTCGGTGGTCGCATACGACCCCTACGTCACGCCGACGCGCGCGCAGCAGCTCGGCGTGGAGCTGCTGAGCTTCGACGACCTGCTCGCGAAGAGCGATTTCGTCACGATCCACATGCCGAAGACCCCCGAGACCACGGGCATGATCGGCGCCGCGCAGTTCGCGATCATGAAGGACTCCGCCTACATCGTCAACGTCGCACGCGGCGGCCTCATCGACGAGGAGGCGCTGTACACCGCCCTCACGACCGGTGCGATCGCCGGCGCCGGCCTCGACGTCTTCACGAGCGAGCCGCCGAAGGAGGACGGCACGGCGTTCCCGCTGCTGGCGCTGCCCAACGTCGTCGTCACGCCGCACCTGGGCGCCTCCACCGACGAGGCGCAGGAGAAGGCGGGCGTCTCGGTGGCGAAGTCGGTCAAGCTCGCGCTCGAGGGCGACCTCGTTCCCGACGCCGTCAACGTCGCCGGCGGTGTCATCGACCCGTTCGTACGTCCCGGCATCGCGCTCGTCGAGCAGCTCGGCCAGATCTTCACCGGTCTCGCTCCCAGTGCGCTGACGAGCCTCGACATCGAGGTCCGCGGCGAGCTGGCCGACTACGACGTCAGCGTCTACCGGCTCGCGGCGCTCAAGGGGATCTTCACCAACATCGTCAGCGAGAACGTGTCGTACGTGAACGCACCGCTGTTCGCCGAGCAGCGCGGCATCGAGACGCGTCTCATCGTCGAGTCGGAGAGCCCGCTGTACCGGAACATCACGGTCCTGCGCGGCACTCTGTCGGACGGCACGGTGCTCAGCGTCGCCGGCACGCTCGCCGGCACGCGGATGGTGCCCAAGCTGGTCGGGATCAACGGCTACGAGGTCGAGGTGCCGATCGACCGGTACCACGTCGTCATGCGGTACGCAGACCGTCCCGGCATCGTCGCCATCTACGGGCAGAAGCTGGGGGAGGCGGGCATCAACATCGCCGGGCTCCAGGTCGCTCGTCCCGATGCGAGCGGGCGCGCCCTGTCGGTCCTCACGGTCGACTCGCCGATCCCCGAGGACATGCTCGAGCAGACGCGGCAGGCCGTGGCCGCCGATCTCTTCCGTCAGATCGAAATCACCGAGGCCTGATCCGCCGGGCGCCGAGCGCGCCGGATGCTGCCCACCGCGCCGTCTGGTGCCGGGCAGCATCCGGCGCGTTCGGCGTTTTCCGGCGCGCTCGGCGGGAGCGGGACGGCGGCGGAGAGGGGAGCGGGACGGCGGCGGAGGGGGGAGCGGGGGTCAGCGGGCGGCGCGCTCCACGAGCGCCACGAGCGCGTCCAGATCCTCGCCGCGGGGGAGCGGGCCCGGGAGAGCGCCCGGCGCCAGCACGTTGTTGAAGTAGAGGCCGTCGCTCACCAGGAGGACGAGCTGCAGTGCGGTCTCGTCGCGCGTGTGGGGCCGGAGAGTGGCCTCCCACCGCTCGCGGACGCGCCGGAGCGACGCGGATGCGGCGGGATGGCCGCCCTGTGCGAGGCGGGATGCCGCGACGATCGAGCGATCGAGGGGAGTGTCGGTCTCCTGGGACGTCCGCACGAACGCGGCGATGATGCCCTCCGGTGCGGCGAGCATCTCGTCGATGTCGAGCTCGACGAGGCGGTGCATGCGCTCGAAGAGCGCCGTCTCGAGCGCGTCCTTGCTGGCGTAGTGATAGAGCAGCCCGCCCTTCGAGACGCCGGCGGCGGCGGCGACGGCTTCCATCGTGGCCCCGCGGGCGCCGTCGGAGATCAGAAGCGCCTCGAACGCGTCCAGCACGCTCTCGCGTGCCCGCGGCGGTCTGCCCATTGTCGTGCCCTCCCGAGAACCAGCGGTACCTGATACTATACCGGCTGGACGGTGTAGAAATGATGACTTTGACGGAAGAACTCCGGATCGCCGACGCGGCGGGACGGCGACAGGGCTGGCGCGGCTGGGCGGCACTCGTGGTGCTCATGCTCCCGGTGCTGCTCGTATCGGTCGACAACACGGTGCTGAGCTTCGCGCTCCCCGAGATCGGGCGCGACCTCGCGCCCAGCAGCGCGCAGCAGCTGTGGATCATCGACGCGTACCCGCTGGTCCTCGCCGGCCTGCTCGTGACGATGGGATCCCTGGGCGACAGGTTCGGTCGCCGGCGTCTGCTGATGATCGGCGCCACCGGGTTCGCCGCGGTCTCCGCCGTCGCCGCGTTCGCGCCGAGTCCCGAGCTCCTGATCGTCGCGCGCGCCGCCATGGGGGTGTTCGGCGCGATGCTCATGCCGTCGACGCTCTCGCTGCTGCGCAGCATCTTTACGGACCGCGACCAGCGACGGCTCGCGATCGCGGTGTGGGCCGCGATGTTCTCGGCGGGCTCGGCCCTGGGGCCGATCGTCGGCGGCATCCTGCTCGAGCACTTCTCGTGGGGGTCCGTGTTCCTCCTGGCCGTGCCGGTGCTCGTCCCGCTGCTGGTGCTCGCCCCGATCCTCGTTCCGGAGAGCCGCGACCCGCGTCCGGGACGCATCGATCCGCTCAGCATCGCGCTCTCGATGGCCACGATGGTGCCGATCGTCTACGCGATCAAGGAGTTCGCGGTCGCGGGGCCGAGCGCCCTGCCGCTCGTCCTGGTCGTCGCGGGACTCCTCTTCGGCTGGCTGTTCGTCCGGCGCCAGCTGCGCTCGGCCACGCCGATGCTCGACATGCGGCTGTTCGGCCGCGGCACCTTCACCGGTGCGCTGCTGGTCAACCTCCTGAGCGTCGTCGCGCTCGTCGGCTTCCTGTACTTCGTGACGCAGCACCTCCAGCTCGTGCTGGGGATGTCGCCGCTGGAGTCGGGGCTCGCGCTCGTGCCCGGTCTCGTCCTCATGATCATCGCGGGACTCGGCGTCGTGCCGATCTCGCGACGCGTCTCGCCGCGCATCGTCGTCCCGGCCGCGCTCGTACTGTCGGCGGCCGGCTACCTGCTCATCTCGCTGTCGACGGATGCCGCCGCGCTCGGCTCCCTCATCGCCGCCTTCGGCCTGCTGGGGATCGGCATCGGCGCCGCCGAGACCGTGTCCAACGAGCTCATCCTCGCCAGCGCACCGCCGGCGAAGGCGGGCGCAGCGAGCGCCGTGTCCGAGACGGCGTACGAGCTCGGCGCGGTGCTCGGAACCGCCGTGCTGGGCGGCATCCTCACCGCGCTGTACCGGGGCGGCATCCAGATCCCCGACGGCGTGCCGGCGGACGCGGCAGCCGCGGCGCGGGAGACGCTCGCCGGTGCCGTCACCACGGCGGAGGCCCTGCCCGCGCGCCCCGGCGACGACCTGCTGGCCGCGGCCGCGGCCGCCTTCGACGCCGGTGTGGGCGTCACCGCCCTGATCGGGGCGGGTCTGGTCGTCTGCGCGGGCGTCGTGGCGGCCGCTACGCTGAAGGGATCCCGCACGCAGTCCGTCGATCACTGAGGTGCTGCGTCCCCCGAGCACGAGGAGAGCGATGTCGCGCGTCGTGAAACTGGCCGTCATTCCCGGCGATGGGATCGGACCCGAGGTCGTCGCCGAGGCGGAGAAGGTGCTCGACGCCGTCACCGCGGCATCCGACGTCACGCTCGAGAAGACCCGGTTCTCCCTCGGGGCCGGCCGCTTCCTCGACACGGGCGACACGCTGACCGACGACGATCTCGCCGCGATCTCGGCTCACGACGCGATCCTGCTCGGCGCCGTCGGAGGCGTTCCCGGCGATCCGCGGCTGAAGGATGCCAACATCGAGCGCGGCCTGCTGCTGAAGCTGCGCTTCGCGCTCGACCACTACGTGAATCTCCGGCCCTCGGTCCTTTACGCCGGTGCCGCCGGTCCGCTCGCCGAGCCGGGCGAGATCGACTTCGTCGTCGTGCGGGAGGGCACCGAAGGCCCCTACGTCGGCAACGGCGGCTCGATCCGCACCGGCACGCCCCACGAGGTCGCGAACGAGACCTCCGTCAACACCGCGTACGGCGTCGAGCGCGTCGTCCGGTTCGCGTTCGCCCAGGCGCACCGGCGCCGCCGGAAGCTCACGCTGGTCCACAAGACCAACGTGCTCGTCCACGCCGGTGGCATGTGGAAGCGGATCGTCGACGAGGTGGCATCCGAGTTCCCCGAGGTCGCCGTAGACTACCTCCACGTCGACGCGGCGACGATCTTCCTGGTCACGAACCCGGGCCGCTTCGACGTGATCGTCACCGACAACCTCTTCGGCGACATCCTCACGGACCTGGCCGGCGCCGTCACCGGTGGCATCGGTCTCGCCGCATCGGGGAACATCAACCCCGACGGCGCCTTCCCCTCGATGTTCGAGCCCGTGCACGGCTCCGCGCCCGACATCGCAGGACAGCAGATCGCCGATCCCACCGCCGCGATCCTCTCCGTCGCCCTGCTGCTCGAGCACCTCGGGCTGGACGACGAGGCCGCGCGCGTCACCCGCGCCGCCCGCGAGGACATCGCCGCTCGGGACGGCTCCGCCCGCTCGACCGCCCAGGTCGGCGACGCCATCACCGCGCGACTCCAGGCGTAATCTGAACAGATGCGCGACCCGGAGACGCCGCGCGAGGAACAGGACAGACAATGACCCTCACCGACCCCACCACCGCACCGGCCTCGCTGCCGTTCGCCGTCACCAAGAACCTCGCCGCGGCATCCCCCGCGGCTCGGGCCGAGATCCTGGCCAACCCCGGCTTCGGCGTCAACTTCACGGACCACATGGTCGACATCTGCTGGTCGGCCAAGGGCGGCTGGCACCGCCCGCGCGTGCAGCCCTACGGCCCGATCTCGCTGTCGCCCGCGGCCGCCGTGCTGCATTACGGCCAGGAGGTCTTCGAGGGGATCAAGGCGTATCGGCATGCGGACGGCTCGATCCACACCTTCCGTCCTGAGGAGAGCGCGCGGCGCTTGCAGCGCTCCGCGCGCCGTGTCGCGCTGCCCGAGCTCCCCGTCGAGTACTTCCTGCAGTCACTGCGCGAGCTCATCGCCGTGGATGCCGACTGGGTGCCCTCGGGCGAGGACCAGAGCCTGTACCTCCGTCCGTTCATGTTCGCCAAGGAGGCGTTCCTCGGCGTGCGCCCGGCGGAGAAGGTCGCCTACTACCTGATCGCGAGCCCCGCCGGCGCCTACTTCAAAGGCGGTGTCACGCCCGTCAAGATCTGGCTGAGCGAGGACTTCGCCCGCGCCGGCAAGGGCGGCACGGGCGCCGCCAAGACCGGCGGCAACTACGCCGCGAGCCTGCTGCCGCAGGCGCAGGCGTACGAGAAGGGATGCGACCAGGTCGTCTTCCTCGACGCCGACGGCAACGTCGAGGAGCTGGGCGGCATGAACGTCGTCTTCGTCCGCAAGGACGGGACGCTGGTGACACCCGAGTCGGAGTCGATCCTGAAGGGCATCACCAGGGACTCGCTGCTGCAGCTCGCCGAGGACCGGGGCCACCGCGTCGAGCGTCGGGCCGTCTCGCTCGCCGAGTGGCGCGAGGGCGTGGCCTCGGGCGACATCGTCGAGGTCTTCGCCTGCGGAACCGCCGCGGTCGTCACCCCGATCGGCACGCTGGTGGCCGACGGCTTCGAGGACGCCCAGCCGATCGGCACACTCGCCCTCGAGCTGCGGCAGCATCTCACCGACATCCAATACGGTCGCGCCGAGGACATCCACGGCTGGCTGACCCGTCTGGACGGCTGACCGTGCGCATCGTCCGCTACAGCCACGACGAGACCATCCGCTACGGCATCATCGACGAGAAGGAGGTCGTCGAGCTCGCCGGCGACCCGCTGTTCGCCGGGTTCGACACCACGGGCAAGCGGATCCCGGTCGGCGAGATCACCCTGCTCGCCCCGTCGATCCCGCGATCCAAGATCGTCTGCATCGGCAAGAACTACCGCGACCATGCCGCGGAGATGGGCGGCGAGGCGCCCACCGAGCCGCTGCTGTTCCTGAAGCCCAACACCGCGGTCATCGGCCCGAACGACGCCATCGTGCGGCCGCCGCAGTCGGAGCGCACCGACTTCGAGGGCGAACTCGCCGTCGTGATCGGCCGGGTCGCCAAGAACGTGCCCGCGGAGAGCGCGCTCGACTACGTCTTCGGGTACACGATCGGCAACGACGTCACGGCGCGGGACCTGCAGCGCTCGGACGGGCAGTGGGCGCGGGCGAAGGGGTTCGACACGTTCTGCCCGCTCGGCCCGGCGATCGAGACGGAATTCGATCTGACCGGCGGCGCACGCGTCGTCACGCGGGTGAACGGCGAGGTGCGCCAGGACGGTCCGATCTCGGACATGGTGCACTCGGTCCCCGAGATCATCGCCTACGCGTCGGCCGCGTTCACGCTGCTCCCCGGCGACGTGATCCTGACGGGGACTCCCGCGGGCATCGGCGCGTTCGACGCCGGCGACGTCATCGAAGTGGAGATCTCGGGGCTCGGCATCCTGCGCAATCCGGCACGGAATGCCTGACGAGCGGGAGCTCTCCGCACCGCCGGGCGACATCGCCCTCATCCAGCGCCGCACCGTCGGCGTGCTCGCCGCGGGGCAGGTGCTCGGCGGCGTCGCCTTCGGGTCGACCGTCTCGCTGGGCGCGCTGCTGGCCGCCGACATCTCGGGGCTCGAGTCGCTGTCGGGGCTCGCCACCGCATCGGTGACACTGGGCGCCGCGCTCTGCGCGATCCCGCTCGCCCGGCTCGCCGCGTCGCAGGGACGCCGGCGAGCGCTGACCCTGGGGAACGCGCTCGCGCTCGTCGGCATCGCCGTCGTGCTCACCGCCGCGGCCCTGCGCGTGTTCCCGTTGCTGCTGCTCGGCGTCATCCTGATCGGCGCGGGCAATGCCGGCAACCTGCAGTCGCGCTTCGCGGCGACGGACCTCTCCGACACGTCGCGTCGCGGACGCGACCTCGGCACCGTCGTCTGGGCGACGACCGTCGGCGGTGTCCTCGGGCCCCTCATGCTGACCCCCGGTGAGACGGTCGGGTCCCTGCTCGGCATGCCCCCGCTCACGGGCGCGTACGCGTTCTCGATCGTCGCGCAGACCCTCGCCCTCGTCCTCTACGCGGTGGCGCTCCGCCCCGATCCGCTTCGTGTGGCCCAGCAGCTCGCGCGCTCGGGTGAGGCGCGACGCGAGCACATCGTCGAGGTCGACCGGCCGATCGTCGCTCGGTACGCCGTCTTCGCCGTCGCCGGATCCCACGTCGTGATGGCGTCGGTCATGGCGATGACGCCCGTCCACCTGTCCCACCTGGACCCCCGCAACGTCACGACGATCGTCGGGGTCACGATCGCCCTGCACGTGTTCGGCATGTACGGGCTGTCGCCGGTGTTCGGCATCCTCGCCGACCGGTGGGGGCGCCTGCGCACGATCCTCCTGGGGCAGGGGATCCTCGCCGCCTCCCTGGTCACGGCGGCGATCGGCCCGCAGTCGCCCGCCGCGGTGCTCGTCGCCCTCCTGCTGCTGGGTCTCGGCTGGAGCGCCGCCACCGTCGGCGGCGCGGCCCTGCTGACGGAGTCGACGCCCACCGCCCTCCGTCCGACACGGCAAGGACGCAGCGACACGGCGATGACGCTCTCCGCCGCCGTCGGAGCCGTGCTCGCAGGCGGCGTTCTCGGCGCGATCGGGTACGGCGGACTCGCGCTCGTCGCGCTCGTCGTCGTGATCGCGGTGACGGTGCTGTCGCCGTACGCGCGCCGCTGATCCCGCACGAGCCGCCGAACTAGACTGGTCGCGATGTCTGCCGCACCGCACCCCCTGACCACGACCGCCTCCGGAACGGACGTCCGCGTCCGCTTCTGCCCGTCGCCGACCGGCCTGCCGCACGTCGGCATGGTCCGCACGGCGCTGTTCAACTGGGCCTACGCCCGCCACACCGGCGGCAAGATGGTCTTCCGCGTCGAGGACACGGATGCCGCCCGTGACAGCGAGGAGAGCTATCGCCAGCTCGTCGACGCTCTGACCTGGCTCGAGATCGACTGGGACGAGGGTGTCGAGAAGGGCGGTCCGCACGAGCCGTACCGGCAGTCGCAGCGCCACGACGTCTACCGCGGCGTCCTGGAGAAGCTCATCGCCTCAGGCGCGGTGTACGAGTCGTACTCGACCGCCGAGGAGATCGACGCTCGGAACTCGGCTGCCGGCCGCGCCACGCAGCTCGGGTACGACAACCACGACCGCACCCTCACCGACGAGCAGAAGGCCGCCTTCCGTGCGGAGGGTCGGGAGCCCGCCTGGCGCCTGCGCGTCCCCGACGAGGACCTGACCTACGTCGATCTCATCCGCGGCGAGGTGACGTTCCCCGCCGGTTCCTTCCCCGACTTCGTCGTCGTGCGGGCCGGGGGAGTGCCGCTCTACACGTTCACCAATCCGGTGGACGACGCCCTGATGGGCATCACCCACGTCCTCCGCGGCGAGGATCTCATGCCGTCCACGGCGCGCCAGCTCGCCCTCTACGCTGCGCTCATCGACGCGGGCGTCACGACCTTCGTGCCCCGCTTCGCACACATGCCGCTCGTCCTGGGCGAGGAGGGCACCAAGAAGCTCTCCAAGCGCGACCCCAAGGCGGACCTCTTCCTGCAGCGCGAGAAGGGATTCATCCACGAGGGCCTGCTCAACTATCTCTCCCTGCTCGGCTGGTCTATCGCGCCCGACCGCGACGTGTTCTCCCGGCAGGAGCTGATCGAGGCGTTCGACATCGTCGACGTCAACCCCAACCCCGCCCGCTTCGACCAGAAGAAAGCGGAGTCGATCAACGGCGACCACATCCGGATGCTGGCGCCCGAGGACTTCGCGTCTCGGCTCACGCCGTACCTGGTCGGCGCCGGCGTGCTGAGCGTTCCTCCGACCGATGCGCAGCGGGAGATGCTGCACCGGGCGGCGCCGCTCGTCCAGGAGCGCATGCAGATGCTCGGCGAGGCACCCGGCCTGCTCGGGTTCCTGTTCCGCGACGTCGACGCGTACGACGAGGACGCGCTCAAGGCCCTCCCGGCCAACGCCGTCGAGGTCCTCGCCGCCTCGGAAGCGGCCCTGGCAGACGTGCCGGAGGACGCCTTCGTGGCGGCCGACATCCAGGCGGCCCTCGCCGCCGCGCTGATCGACGGCCTCGGCCTGAAGCCGCGCGTCGCCTACGGCCCCGCCCGGGTGGCTCTCAGTGGACGGCGGGTGTCCCCACCGCTGTTCGAATCGATGGAACTGCTGGGCAAGACGGAGACGCTGAGTCGCCTCGCACAGCTGCGCGCGTCCCGCGGCTGACGCGCCGCTCAGTTTGGCCGAAGTCGAACCGTGGGCTAAGCTTGACCTTCGGAACGGCTTCGGCTGGACCCCCTTGGGGTATGGTGTAATTGGCAACACGGCGGTTTCTGGTTCCGTTGTTCTTGGTTCGAGTCCAGGTACCCCAGCAAGGTGAAAACCCCCGCTACGGCGGGGGTTTTGCCGTTCCCGGGCGCAGCGCGACAATGAACCATGGGACTTTTCTCGTCACGCCCGGAAGAGCCGTCGGAATGGGCCGGACTGCCGTCGGAGCCGCTGCCGCCGCGGACCGAGGCGGAACTGCTCCGCGGTGAGGAAGCGGCGCCGTGGCAGCCGGATCTGCTCGCCACGCGGCCGGCCGACGTCACCTCCATCGAGATCCCGGTCGGCGACTTCCTCGCGGACGGCACGGGCGATCCGGGGTCCGCAGACGGCGACGGGGACTAGGCGCACGTGCGAGGCGGCCGGGGTCAGCGCATCGCGTCGCCGACGTAGGAGTACTTGACGAAGACCTCCGATGCCCAGCCGGCCTCGTCGAGCACCCCCTGCACGGCGCTCAGCATGTACTTCGAGTCCCAGCCCATGTAGAGGTACCGGCCCTCGGCGAGTTCGTCCCACTGGCCGTTCCACGCCTTCGCGGGGTAGACCGGACCACCGCGTCGCGCGCTGAAATCGACGACGCTCTCCGGCGAGTCCGCCCACAGCCGCTTGAAGACGCGGTTGAAGAGGTATCGGACGTCCTTGACCTCCCAGTGCTCACCGCGGTACTCGACGTAGTCGAACTCGCGCTGCCAGCCGCGCGGCCAGCCGCGGCGCTTTTTCGCGTCGAGCACGGGCGTGAGGTTGTCGTCGTCGATCCCGACGACGGCCGGGCGCCGCCACGTCCGCATGAAGCGGGCGGTGAGCTCCTCGGTGCGCGCCGCGATCTGCGGGGTGCCCCACGTCGCGGCATCCGTCACGGCGCGCGTGAACGCGACCGCGCTCCGCGCGTAGGCGTCCCGCTTGAGGGGATACGACGCGTCGAAGACGCGCTCGGCGAGCTCCGGCTCGAGCAGGGTCAGGTTGCCGAGCGTCTGGCTCAGCGCGCGGTGGGCGTTCTGCTCGTCGTCGGTGTAGTCGCCCCAGCGGCGCGTCCCGTCGCCGGTCCAGTCGTCCGAGGGCGCGACCGGCAGCACGTGCTCGAGGTCGAGGAGGTCGTCGGGGGAGACGCCCGCGAGTCGCGCGAGGACGTACCCCGCGTGCGGGAGCTCGCCGTAGCGGAGGCCCACCCGGGTGCGTTCGTCCGAGGGCGTGATCCGGGCGATCGCGAGCAGGAGGGCGTCGCGACCCTGATCGGCTGCGCGGCAGAACCGGGCGACCAGTCGCTCGTTCGGCAGGCCCACGACCGTGCGCCGGAGCAGGAGCGATTCGACGTCCTCGAGCGAGGCGATGAGATCGGATGCCGCGAGCTCGCCGTGCCGGTGGTCGCGGTACAGCCGCAGCGCGAGGGGGTACATGCCGCGGCCGAGGATGTTGAGGGCGGCGAAATGCCCGCCGATCTCGGCATCCGGAGTCTCGTCGGGGTGAAGCAGCAGCCGGTAGATCTCGGACAGCTCGCGCCACTGCGCGGCGCGCTCCCGCAGCGTCGCGACGTCCAGGCGCGGGAACTCGTGCCGGAAGGCGTCATACACACCGCGTTCGCCCTCGACGAGCACTTCGCGTCCGGTGAGCATCACGAGATAGTGGCGCCAGAACGCCCCGATCTGCTCGCCGGTGTTCTCCTCGATCGGAAGCCAGTACTCGTTCTCGATCTCGGTCTGCTCGGTGTGCGAGAGTCCCATGAGCACGTAGTTGTGGATGAGCTCGTGGTCGCGCAGCGGCTCGCCGGTCGAGTTGAGGCTCTCGAAGATCTGCTGAGCGTTGGCATCGGCCCCCAGGGTGATCGAGACGTGCTCGAGCTTCTGCAGGCCTCGCCAGATGTCGGCCGCCTCATCGGGACGGATCTGGCTGCGGAAGAACGCGTAGTTGTCGTCGAACCGGGACTCCCGCTGGGCGTCCTGCGGCGCGCGCTGGTCGAGGACGACGCTCTCGAAGACGTCGGCCCACGCTCGGTGCGGACGCAGCTTGGTGCGGCCCGGGGCATCGTGCCTGACCAGCACGCGCTCGAGATCCGCGGCGAGATCGGGGTCGTCCTCGCGGAGGGTGTGGTGGAGGGCGGCGATCAGGAGCATGAGCGTGGTGATGCGCTGCTGCCCGTCGATGAGGACGAGGTGCGCATCGTCGTCGGCCGAGGTGCTCGCGGCCGACAGGATCGATCCGATGAAGTGGGTGTCAGCGGCATCCGTCGCAGCCACGGCCCGGATGTCGCCCAGCAGCTGTTCGCAGCCGCCGATGTCCCAGCGGTACTGCCGCTGGTAGACCGGGACGACGATCGTGGTGTCGGATGCCGACAGCCAGCCGATCGTGTTGACAGCGGTCGCTTCGACATTCGTGGCAGTGCTCATGTTCTCCGAATCGCTCCTCGCGGCCCTTCGATCCTATCGCCCGCGTTTTTCCCGGCCGGGTTCCAGGACTCCTGGCGGGCTCCTGCGTAGGCTTGCCTAAGTCGGGCCTGTAAAAACTTCGCTCGCCCGGCAGAAAGGTTGATCCGCATGGGTTACATCAAGAGCGCTGCACTCGAGGAGACCGGCTACGTCGTCCTCGACAGCTATGGCAAGGAAATCGATCCCAAGGAATGGCTCGACATCGAGTACGTCGATTGGAAGTCCTCCGGAGACACGCGCTTCGCGCCGCTCGCATCCGCGAAGGGCGAGATCGAGTGCAACGGCTTCTGGAACCACCAGCCGCCGCGCACCGACAAGGACGGCGTCTGGATCCCGTCGCAGACCGAGAAGGCGCCCACCCTCACCGAGCGCGCCCTCGAGCCCGGCGCCAACGTCGGTCGCTGCCGCATCATCGAGCTGCAGCCGAACACGTACGCCGACGCGCTGTACAACCTGCACCAGGACGACAACAACCGCCTGAACCCGGACGGCACGGGCTGGGTGGTCCGCAGCTTCTTCAACCTCACCGACGACAAGGACAGCTTCTTCGTCCTGCGTGAGAACCGGACCGACCCGAGCGAGGAGACCCGCATCGCGCTGCCCGCCGGTGCGCAGCTGGTCATCGACACGCAGCGCCTCTGGCATGCAGCCGCGCACTTCGGCGACGAGCCGCGCTACTGCCTCATCACGTCGTGGGAGTCCGGCCCCGAGCTCGACGCCTACCTCGCGAAGTACAACGCCGTGAACAAGGTGGAGAGCGTCCCGCTCGACCAGGAGACGATCGACGCCGCGCAGGCCGAGCAGGCCCGCCGCATCGCGGCCCGTGCCGCAGCACTGGCCGCCCGCGGTCAGAAGGAAGTCATCGCGATGAGCGAGGCCTGAGCCTCACGACCCGCACGCAGAAGCGCCCCCGACGATCGCGTCGGGGGCGCTTCTCGTGCTCCGTGCGGCTACACCTCCGTCACGCGGCGACGATGCGCGATGCGGTGGGCGAGCCACAGCACGATCGCGATCAGGCCGGCGATGGCGACGCCGAAGATCCACGGCAGGAGCATCGGCGTGAGGCTCGACGTGCCGGCGGCGAGCTCGCTCGTTCCGTCCGCGATCTCGGAATTGCCCGCCTCCAGGCGGCCGGTGCCGTCCGCGAGGGTCGTCGCGCCGTCGGAGAGCGTGGTCGAGCCGGTCGCGAGGTCGCCCGCGCCCGCCGAGAGCGTGCCGAGGCCGGTCGACAGGTCGCCCGCACCCCGCCACAGCTTCTGCGTGCCGTCGGCCAGGGAGCCTGCGCCCGTCGAGAGCGTCCCGGCACCGGCGGAGAGGTTCTGCGCGCCGGTGAACAGCCGCAGCGAACCGTCGGCGAGTCGCTGCGTCCCGGCGTGGATCGTCCACAGCCCGTCGCGAAGGTCGCCCGCCTTCGTGGCGAGTCGCCGCCCTCCGGCCACGAGCTCGTCCGTCCTCGTGTCGAGGGTCGTCACGCCCGTGGAGACGTCGCCGGCGCCGTCGGCGACCTTGCCCACGCCCGCGGCGAGTTCACCGGACTTGGATGCCGCTGTCGAGACGCCTGCGGCGAGTTCGCCGGACTTGGCTGCGGCCGTGTCGAGGCCGGCGGCGAGATCGCTCGAGCCCGTCTCGAGATCGCCCAGGCCGGAGACGAGAGACGTGGAGCCGCCCTTGACCTGGCCGAGGCCCGCGACCAGGTCGCCCGAGCCGGTCTTGATCTGTCCGAGGCCGGCAGCGAGCTCACCGGACTTCGTCGCGGCGGTGCCGAGGCCCGCGGCGAGGTTCGCGGTACCGACTTCCAGCGTCTTCAAACCCGTGGACAGCTCCGCGGCGCCGATCTTCACGGACCCTGCCCCCGCAGACGCCTTGGCGGCGCCGTCGGCGACGGCGGCCGCGCCCTCGGACACCGCGCTGAGAGCGCTGTACATCTTGGTCACGCCGCCGCTGACGACAGCAGAGTTGTCCGCCAGGCCGCGCGCCGCCGCGGCGAGCCCTTCAAGCTGCGCCTTCAGAGTCGGCTCGGAGACATCGGCCGCGAGCGCGGCGATGCCCTTCTGCAGGTCTCCCGCGCCAGCCGCGACGGCGGTCGCGCCGCCCGGCACGTTCTTCAGCGCATCGACCGCGTCCGCGGCACTCTTCGTGAGACCGGTGGCACCCTCGGAAAGGACCGCCGCGCCGTCCGCGAGTTCGCTCGAGCCGTCGGCGAGGTCAGCGGCTCCAGCGGCGGCGTCAGCCGCTCCCGTCGCCACGGCGCCGGCGCCGGCGGATGCCGTCTTGATGCCGTCGGACAGCTGTCCGGCACCGGCAGACGCGGAACCGATGCCCGCGTTGAGGTCTGAGGCTCCCTTGGACGCCTTGCTGACACCCGCGTCGAGGGCGCCGGCACCGTCTGCCGCCGCCTTCGCGCCGGCGGACACCTGCCCGGCTCCGTCGGACGCCGTTCCGATCCCGTCAGCGAGCTGGCCGGCGCCGTCCGCGGCCACGCCGAGGCCGGCGGACAGCTGACCCGCACCGTCGTCGGCTGCCTTCGCGCCGTCGGCGAGCGTCCGGGCACCCGAGTCGAGACGGCGGATGCCGTCCTTCGCGGTGCCGATGCCCTCGGACACGTCGCCCGCGCCGTCGGCGATGAGTGCGGAACCGGCAGCGGCGTCCCCGGCACCGGTGCGGAGCGTGACCGCTCCATCGCGGTTCGCCGCCGTGCCATCGGCAAGGGTCTGCGCACCGGTGGCGAGCGTCGTCGCCCCGTCGGCCAGCGTGTCGGCGCCGGTGGCGGCCGTCTCGGCGCCGTCGGCGAGCTCGCCGGCCCCCGTCGCCGCTGACGCGGCGCCGTCGTTCAACGCCGCTGCGCCGTCGGAGACCTGCGCGGCACCGTCCGACAGCGTGCGTGCGCCGTCGGCCACGTCGGATGACCCGCTGGCGGCCTGTACGGCGCCGTCGTCGAGGCGCCCCGCGCCGTCGTCGAGCTTCGCCGCCGTCAGGAAGTAGAACGCGGTCATGGCGATGAGGAGCACCGCGAGGACGGCGACGGTGATCTTCATCCCGAGGCCGTGCTCGTGGGTCTGTGATCTCGTCATTGAGGTCTCCAAGAGAGGTACGCGCCCGCATCGTCGCGGACGGTGGTGACGATCAGGCGGGGTCTCGCCGGCTCGGTGCCCGGGTGTCACATTCCCTGTCTGATCGGCATCGATCGCGCGGGTGCGTGGCGTGAGCGGGTCGACGCTAACAGCAGCGGCGGGCGCGCCCGGGGAGGCGGTCAAGACTCTGGCGTGTGAAACCAAGTCCCAGATCCGTGGGCTTGAGTTCCTTGTGGGACATCGACAACTTCCGTGGTGGTGATCGCGGAACGTCCGGACGGCTTCGTCGTGCTCGGGAAGGCGGGACCTCTTGTTTCGTGTGGTATTGTGTTGTATCGTGTGGGCGAGCCAAGGAGGCCCACATGTACGCAACGGAGCGCCAGGAGCTCATCGAGCAGCTCGTCGTGAGCGATGGGCGCGTCGCCGTCCTCGAGCTCGCGGAGCGTTTCGGCGTGACCACGGAGACCGTCCGGCGCGACCTCGCGCAGCTGGAACGGTCCGGCATCGTCCGCCGCGTGCACGGGGGAGCGGTGGCTCGCTCCCGGGCGAGCACGGCGGAGCCCTCGCTCGCCGAACGCACGGTCCAGCGCAGCGCGGTGAAGGAATCGATCGCGCACGCCGCCGTCGACCTGCTCGGCGCCGAACGGGACGGCGCGGTGTACCTGGATGCGGGCACCACGACCGCGGCGATCGCCCGGTTGCTCGCCCGCACCCCCCGCGCGGGCGGTGCCGTGGAAGTGGTGACCCACTCCATGGCGGTCGCGCAGACGCTCGCCGGCGTGGCGTCTCTCGGCCTCACCGCGGTCGGCGGGCGCGTCCGCGGCCTCACCGCCGCGGCCGTCGGTGCACAGGCGGTCGAGACCATCGGGCGGCTGCGTCCGGACATCGCCTTCGTCGGCACGAACGGCCTCTCCGCCGAGTTCGGGCTGAGCACCCCCGATCCCGACGAAGCCGCCGTCAAGAGGGCGATCGTCGCCGCGGCCCGGCGGGTGATCGTCGTCGCCGACGCCGAGAAGTTCGACGCCGAGCTCCTCGTCTCGTTCGCGCCGCTCGGCGCCATCGACGTCCTGATCACCGACGCGGCGCCCACCGGCGACCTCGCGCGCGCTCTCGCCGACGCCGACGTGGAGGTGCAGATCGCATGATCGTCACCGTCACCGTGAACCCCTCGCTCGACCGGACCATCGCCCTCCGCGCCCCGCTGCGGGTCGGCGACGTCCAGCCCGCGCTGGGATCCCGTGAGGATGCCGGCGGAAAGGGGATCAACGTCGCGCGCGTGGTCGCCGCGGCCGGCCATCCCGTCCTCGCGGTGCTCCCCCTCGATGACGAGGACCCGTTCGCGTCGGCACTGGCGCGGACGGGTGTTCCGACCCGGACGGTCCCGGTGCACGGGACGACGCGGGCCAACCTGACCATCGCCGACGCCGACGGCGTCACCACCAAGCTCAACCTCCCCGGCGTGACCCGCACCGATGCGGATGCCGAGGCGCTGACGTCCGCCGTGGTCGAGGCCGCGAACGGCGCCGCGTGGCTGGTGCTCGCGGGGTCGCTCGCCCCGGGCCTGCCCGATGACTTCTACGTGCACCTCATCGACGCCGTGCGCTCCCGCTGGGGGAACGCGGCCCCGGCCATCGCCGTGGACACCTCCGGGCCGGCTCTGGCAGCCGTCGTCGCCGCCGGTCGCCCCGATCTCATCAAGCCGAACGACGAGGAGCTCGTCGAGCTGACCGGCGTCCCGCTCGCCGCCGGCGTGCCGCTCGCCGAGGCGGTGGACGCCGCGGCGCGCGCCCTCGTGCCCAGCCGGGTCGGGTCCGCCCTGGTCACCCTCGGTGCGGACGGCGCGGTCCTGGTGACCCCCGACGGCGCCTGGCACGGGTCGCCGCCGCCGACCCGCGTGCGCAGCACCGTCGGCGCCGGCGACAGCTCGCTGGCCGGCTACCTGCTCGCCCAGGTGGCGGACGCCGCCCCCGCCGAGCGGGTGCGCTCCGGCATCCGTTACGGCTCCGCCGCCGCGGCGCTGCCCGGAACCCAAGCCCCCACCCCGCAGGACCTCCCGACCGGCGACGTGCCGGTGCGGAAGCTCGACCACTCATCCACCGACCACTGGAGGTCACCGTGACGGAGATCATCACCGCGGAGCTCGTCAGCATCGACGAACCGCTCGGCGCGGACAAGCGCGCTGTCATCGAGGCGCTCGCCCAGCGGGTGTCCGCAGAGGGACGCGCATCGGATGCCGCGCGCCTGGCCGCCGATGCCTGGGCCCGCGAGGAGCAGGACGAGACGGGCCTGCCGGGCGGCATCGCCATCCCGCACGCGAAGAGCGCCGCGGTGACCGAGGCGACCCTCGCCTTCGCCCGCCTGGATCCGGGGGTCGACTTCGGCGCGCCGGACGGTCCGGCGGATCTGGTCTTCCTCATCGCCGCCCCCGACACCGCGGCCGAGGAGCACCTCGCGGTGCTGTCGAAGCTCGCTCGCAGCCTCATGCGGGAGGACTTCACGGCGGGCCTGCGCGGAGCGGCGTCGACCGACGAGATCCTCGCAATCGTGCGTGCGGCGATCTCGGAAACGCCGACGCCCGCACCGGCCGCGACGACTCCGGATCCGGCACCTGCGGCTGCTGATCCGGCGGCCGTCGACGAGGCACTGACCGTCGACGGTCGACCGGCCCGCATCGTCGCGGTCACGGCCTGTGCGACGGGCATCGCGCACACCTTCATGGCCGCCGACGCGCTCACCGCGACGGGTCGGCAGGAGGGCGTCGACCTGGTCGTGGAGCCCCAGGGATCGAGCGGCTACAAGGCGATCGACCAGCGGGTCATCGACGAGGCGGATGCCGTCATCTTCGCCGTCGACGTGGATGTCCGCGAGCAGCACCGGTTCGCCGGCAAGCCGGTGATCCGATCCGGCGTCAAGCGCGGGATCGAGCAGCCCGCGCAGCTCATCGCGGAGGCGGTGGCGGCGGCGAAGAGCCCGTCCGCTGCACGCGTGAGCTCGGCGGGCGCGACCTCGGCGACCGAGTCGGCCGCCCCGACGTCGGTGGGCGGCAGCGTCAAGCGCGCCCTGATGACCGGCGTCAGCTACATGATCCCATTCGTCGCCGGCGGCGGGCTGCTCATCGCTCTCGGCTTCCTCATGGCCGGGTACGGGATCGCGCTGCCGCACGGGGACGACGGCGTCAACAATGCCGTGTTCGCGCTGCAGAACTACACGATCGGCAACCTGCCGCCCGAGGGACTGCTGTACTACCTCGGAGCCGTCGCCTTCCAGATCGGCGGACTGTCCTTCGGCTTCCTGGTGCCCGCGCTGGCAGGCTACATCGCCTACGGTCTCGCCGACCGTCCCGGCATCGCCCCCGGCTTCGTCGCCGGCGCGGTCGCCGTGTTCATGAACGCCGGCTTCCTCGGCGGCATCGTCGGCGGTCTGCTCGCCGGTCTCGCCGCCTGGTGGCTGAACCGCCTCGACGTCGCCCGGTGGCTGCGGGGGCTCATGCCGGTCGTGATCATCCCGCTGCTCGCCTCGATCTTCGCCTCCGGGCTGATGCTCCTGGTGCTCGGCGGTCCGATCGCCCTGCTGACCACCGCGCTGAACGACTGGCTCGGCAGTCTCACCGGGGCCGGCGTCGTCATCCTCGGCGCCATCCTCGGTCTCATGATGTGCTTCGACCTCGGCGGCCCGGTCAACAAGGTGGCCTACGGCTTCGCGACCGCGAACCTCGCGGCCGGCATCGCCGGAGACGAGCGGTACCTGCAGATCATGGCTGCCGTCATGGCCGCGGGCATGGTCCCGCCGCTCGCGATGGCGCTCGCGTCCACGGTGCTCGGACGGCGGCTGTTCACCGAGCCCGAACGCGAGAACGGCAAGGCGGCCTGGCTGCTGGGCGCGGCCTTCATCTCGGAGGGCGCCATCCCGTTCGCGGCGGCGGATGTCCTGCGCGTGGTGCCCGCCGCGATGATCGGCGGCGCCGTCACCGGCGCGCTCTCGATGGCATTCTCGATCACCTCGAAGGCGCCTCACGGCGGCATCTTCGTGTTCTTCGCGATCGAGAACTTCTGGCTGTGGCTCGTCTCGATCGCGATCGGGACCGTCATCAGCGCCGTCGCGGTCGTGCTCCTGAAGCGCTACGCCCGCCGGCGTCCGCTGCCGGCGGATGACGCCGCGCTGCCCGCCGTCCCCGTCACGGCATAGTCTCGAATCACCGATCCAAGGAGGAAACCCATGGCCGAACGGACTGCAACCGTCGCGAGCAGCTCGGGTCTGCACGCCCGCCCCGCAAAGCTCTTCGTGCAGGCGGTGAAGGAGACGGGCGTCCCCGTCACCATCGCCGTCGACGGCGGCCCCGATCTCAACGCGGGCAGCATCCTGACACTGATGGGCCTGGGTGCCACGCAAGGCACCGTCGTCACGCTCAAGGCCGAGGGCGAGGGCGCCGACGCGGCGCTCGACAGCCTCGTGACGTTCCTCGAGACGGACCACGACGCGGCCTGAGCGCGGACGACGAGCGGATGCCGTGGGCGAGAGCCTGCGGCATCCGCTCGTCCTAGAGGTCGGTGGCCTCGCCCGGCTCGAGGGCGAGGAACTCTCCGCCGCCCTGCTCCGCAGCCCACTCCAGCCGGCTGCGGTGCATGGTCAGGCCGGCGCGCGAGAGGGTCATGTCGTGGGTGCCGAACGCCCGGCGCGGTGCGACGGCCAGCACGAAGTCCATCGCGTCGCCGATCTTCAACCACGGCGCGCCGATCGGCGCGGCCAGCAGGCGCACCTCGACGCCCTCGGGGACCGCGTACGAGTCGCCCGGGTAGTAGAAGCCGTCGCCGACGAGGACCCCCACGTTGTCGATGACGGGGACGGATTCGTGGATCACGCTGTGGGTGCCGCCGAAGAACGACATCGTGAACGGTCCGATGGTGACCGTCTCTCCCGGGGCGACCACGGTGACGTCGTAGTCGGATGCTGCGGCGGCGACGCCCGCCGGACCGAGGATCGGCGTGCCGGGTGCGTCGGTGAGGATCTGGTCGAGGTGCTTCGGAGTCCAGTGATCGGGGTGCTCATGGGTGAGCACGACGGCGACGAGATCGCTGAGGTCGGCGAGGGGGAGTGTGAAGGATCCCGGATCGATCAGGAGGGTCTTGCCCTCGCTCTCGAGACGGAGGCAGGCATGTTCGTGCTTCGTGACGCGCATGCCCCCCAGTCAAGCGACGCGACCCCGCCGGAACAAGCCTCTGCGGCCCTCCGAGCCCGCTTCCCGCCTCGATTTGGCTTCCGGAAAATCGTCGTGCATACTTGAACGGTTGCGAAAACGGCCCCATCGTATAGCGGCCTAGTACGCCGCCCTCTCACGGCGGTAACGCGGGTTCGAATCCCGCTGGGGTCACCAGCACGACGACACCCCCGACCACGCGGTCGGGGGTGTCGTCGTTTCAGTCGCCCGATCCCGGGTTCTCGACGGCCAGCCGTCGCCGGCGCGCCGCCCGCGCGATCGCCCAGGCGGCGAGCGCGGCGACACCGAGGACGGCGAGCCACGGGAGCAGGAATCCGAGACCGATGACGATGCCGTTCACGGTGGCGACGAGGGTGTTCCAGCCCGCGGAGAGACCGTCGCCGAATCCGGTCGGGTCGGCGGCCACGACGGTGGCGGGCTCGATGAGGGAGACGGTGAGGCTCGACAGCGAGACCTGGTCCTCGAGGAGGGTGAGCTGCCCGCGGAGCGAGTCGAGTTCCGCCTGCCGCTCGGACAGCGCATCCTCGGCTGTGAGGAGGGCCGCGGTCGAGTCGGCGTCGGCGATGAGATCGAGCAGACGCGTCACCGACTTCTCGAGCGCCGCGACGCGCGCCCGCAGGTCGACGGCCTGGGTCGTCACGTCGTCACGCCGGATCTCGGACGAGCGCACCTCCCCGATCTCGGCGAGGCCGTCGATGGCCGCGGCGAGCCGGTCGGCCGGCACCCGCACCGTGATCCAGGCACCGTCCGGTCCGGGGACGCCCGGGTCTGCGGGCGACGAAGCCGCCGCGTCCGTCCCGGACCGCTGCAGGCTCATGGAGTCGACATAGCCGCCGAGGTCGGCGGCGGATGCGGCGACATCGTCGGCGGCGCCTGCGGCATCCGTCGTCTCGAGCGTCACCGTCGCGATCGCGATCACCTCGCGGGCCTCCTCGGCGGAATCCTCGGCGGCGCTGCCTCCGGCGCTGTCGGTGACGGCCCCGGCGTCGTCTCCCGCCCCGCCGCCGAGGTCCGCCTCCGACCAGCCACGTCCGGGCTCGATCGCGCTGTCCCCGGCCGACGATCCTGTCCACGAGCCCGAGAGCCCGGGGCCGACGACCGCCGCGACGACGATGACCGCGGCGGCGGCGCCGATCCCCGCCCACACCCGACGTCGGGCGGTCCGCCGTCGCCGGACCGCGGCGGTCCGCTCGGCGGCGATCTGCCCGAGCACGCGACGCTCGATGTCGTCGACGCGCTCCTGGGCGATCTCGGGAAGGGGGATGTCGGTGGTGTTCATGGGCCCTCCGGTTCGACGACCGCGCGCAGCCGCGTGCGGATGCGGGAGAGACGATTGCGGACGACCGCGTGCGACACGCCGAGCTGCTCGGCTGCCGCCTGGTACGCGTATCCCTCGGCCGCGCACAGCCGGAAGATGTCCTGGTCGAGCGGGGACAGCGTGCCGAGCTCGGCGATCACCCGCTCCACGAGCGCGAGACCGATCACCTGGTCCTCGACGTCGACCCGCGCCGCGAGATCGTCCTCGAACGCGCCCGCGCTCACGCGACGGTCGCGCTGCTGCCGGCGGACGCGGTTCGCGCTCTGGAAGCGGCAGATCGTCACGAGCCACGGGAGCAGCGATTCCCCCGCGAGCTCGAGGCCGGGGATCTTCCGCCACGCGGCGAGGAATGTCTCCTGCATGACGTCCTCCGCATCGGCCGGATTGCCGACGAGTCCGTGGGCGAGCCAGTAGACCGGCCGTGCGTACGCGCGATAGAGCTCGCGGAAGGCCGCCTCGCTGCCGCCCGCGGCGGCAGCGACCAGTTCCGCATCCGTCCTCACGGCCGCATCGCCCATCGCACCCTCAATCGTTCTCCTGACCGGGGAGTGTCGCTCGGGAAGCGATCGTCTCACGACCGGGGGCGGTACCCTGGGTGTTCGAGAGGGAGTATCCCGACCTCGCGCGTCCGTCATCACGAACTCCCTCAGCGGGAGATCCGGGCGCGCGCCGCCTCAGGGCGGGGGAGAGACTCTCGGTTCCCCATCTTCGAAAGGCCCGCATGGTCCTCCCCGTCTGGTTCGAGGTCGGCTCGCTCGTCGTCCTCCTCGCGATCCTCCTCGCCGACCTGCTCCTCATCATCAAGCGGCCCCACATCCCGTCGGCCAAGGAGTCCACCCTGTGGGTGGTGTTCTACGTCGCCCTCGCGCTCGTCTTCGCAGCCCTCATGTGGGTGTTCGCGGGTGGCGAGTACGCCGGCCAGTTCGTCGCGGGATGGCTCACCGAGTACAGCCTCTCGATCGACAATCTCTTCGTCTTCGTTCTGATCATGGGGCAGTTCTCGGTGCCCCGGAAGTACCAGCAGAAGGCTCTGATGGTGGGCATCATCCTCGCGCTGATCCTGCGAGGGATCTTCATCCTGCTCGGGGCGGCGATCATCGAGCAGTTCAGCTGGGTCTTCTACATCTTCGGAGCGTTCCTGGTCTGGACCGCCTACAAGCAGGCCTTCCCCGGCGCCGACCACGACGACGAGGAGAAGAAGGAGAGCGCCGTCGTCCGGCTGCTCCGCAAGACGGTCGCCATCAGCGACGAGTTCGACGGGTCGAAGGTTCGCACCGTCGTCGACGGCACGAAGATGTTCACGCCCATGATCATCGTGTTCGCGGCCCTCGGCATGACGGACCTGCTGTTCGCACTCGACTCGATCCCCGCGATCTTCGGCATCACCCAGAGCGCCTTCATCGTCTTCACGGCGAACATCTTCGCCCTCATGGGGCTGCGGCAGCTGTACTTCCTGCTGGGCGGTCTGCTGGACCGACTGAAGTACCTCCACTTCGGCATCGCCTTCATCCTCGCCTTCATCGGCGTCAAGCTCGTCTTCCACGCCATGCATGAGAACGAGCTGCCCTTCCTCAACGGCGGCGAGCACATCGAGTGGGCGCCCGAGATCTCCACGTGGATGTCCCTCGGCGTCATCATCGTCTCGATGATCGTCGCGACGGGCGCGAGCCTGATCGCGGCGGGTCGCGAGGCTCGGAACACCCCCGTGCACACGACGACCCAGGCCGCCGAGGTGGTCGCCGACGAGAAGGGCACGCCCGCGACGGTGCAGGAGCACCCCGAGGAGCACAGCGGTCCGCCCACGGGACGCTGATCGTCCCCCTACCACCGGCAGGCCCGGCTGCGCCAGAGTCTGCCGGTGTCGGGACGGTGTGATTGAGTGGCACACGTGCAGGTGAATGCGTGATCGAATTCCGCGGCGTGTCCAAGCGATACCCGGACGGGACGACGGCTGTCGACGACTTCAGTCTCGTCCTGCCGGCGCACCGCACGACCGTGTTCGTCGGCTCGTCCGGGTGCGGCAAGACGACCCTGCTCCGGATGATCAACCGGATGATCGAGCCCACCGCGGGCGAGATCACGATCGACGGTGAGCCGATCGCGCGACGGGATGCCGTGGCCCTGCGCCGCAGCATCGGGTACATCATGCAGAACGGCGGGCTGCTTCCCCACCAGACGATCGCCGACAACGTCGCCACCGTCCCCGTCCTCAGCGGCACATCGCGCCGGGATGCGCGCACACGCGCGCTCGAGCTGCTCGACGTGGTGGGGCTGGACCGCGGGATCGCGGATCGCTATCCGCACCAGCTCTCCGGTGGACAGCAGCAGCGCGTCGGCGTCGCGCGAGGACTGGCCGCCGATCCCAACATCCTGCTGATGGACGAGCCCTTCGGCGCCGTCGATCCGATCGTGCGGGCCGAACTGCAGCGGGAGATCCTCCGGCTCCAGCGCGACCTCGACAAGACCGTCGTGTTCGTGACGCACGACATCGACGAGGCCTTCCTGCTCGGCGATCAGGTCGTCATCCTCGAGCGCGGCGCCCGCATCGCTCAGGTGGGCACGCCCAGCGACATCCTCGAGGACCCGGCATCCGAGTTCGTCGCCCAGTTCGTGGGCGTCGAGCGCGGGCGCCGCGCGCTCCACCTCAAGGAGACGCCGACGGGGACGGTCGTCGTCGATGCCGAGGGGCGCACCCAGGGCGCACTGGTCCAGCCGTCGCCCGAGCGAGGGGCGGAGTAGCGCCATGACGTGGGTGCTCGACAACGTCGATCTCATCCTCGCGCTGTCGGTCGAGCACCTGCGACAGTGCGCGATCGCGATCGTGCTGGCGTTCGTCGTGGCGCTCCCGCTGGGGACGCTGGCGTGGCGATTCCGCATCTTCCGGGACAGCATCATCACGTTCACGAGCCTGCTGTACACGATCCCCTCGATCGCACTGCTGGTGCTGCTGCCGACCGCACTGGGGCTGCCGCTCATCAGCGACGTCAACCTCATCGTCGCGCTGATCATCTACGGGGTGGCTCTCCTCGTGCGCGCGGTGGCGGAGGGGCTCGACGCGGTGGATCCCGACGTCCGCCTGGCTGCCGTCGCGATGGGGTACGGCTCTGCCCGCCGGTTCGTGTTCGTGGACCTGCCGCTGGCGGGGCCGGTGATCCTCGCGGGGCTGCGGGTGACGGCGGTGTCCACGATCGCGCTGGCGACCGTCGGGGCGATCATCGGTCGGACCAACCTCGGCTACCTGTTCACGAACGGCTACCAGCGTCGGATCGTGGAGGAGATCTTCTCGGGCATCGTCGCCGTCGTCGTCCTCGCCCTCCTCGTGGACCTCCTCCTCGTGGTGCTCGGCCGGTTCGCACTGCCGTGGGCGCGCCGGAGCGCGGGCGCAGGCACCAGGATCGTCGTGCAGACGGGCGGTGCCGCATGAACCTGATCCTCGACGCCCTCGCCTGGATCTTGTCCGGCGACCCCGGTGCGGGACTCGCGCCGATCCCCGTCGCCCTCGGTCAGCACCTCGCCTACACGGTGGTGGCGGTCCTGATCGCCGGGGTCATCGCCGTCCCGCTCGGCTGGGCGATCGGCCACACCGGAAAGGGCCGCGACGTCGCGGTCGCCATCTCAGGTGCGGCACGGGCGATCCCGTCGTTCGGACTGCTGCTGCTGCTCGTCCTCGTCATGGGCGTGCTCCACAAACCTGAAGCCGCCGTCGTGACCTTCGTCCTCCTGGCCATCCCGTCGCTGCTCGCCGGTGCGTACACCGGCTTCGAGGCGATCGACCGCTCCGTCGTCGACGCCGGTCGATCGATGGGGATGCGGCCCGGCGAGGTGCTCCGGCGCGTCGAGATCCCGCTCGGGCTGCCGCTCCTCCTCGGCGGCGTCCGTTCCGCGACGCTTCAGGTGGTCGCCACCGTCACGATCGCGGCGTACACGAACCTCGGTGGACTCGGCCAGTACATCATCACGGGCCTGCCGCTGCGCCGGTTCGACATGGTCCTCGGCGGTGCGCTCCTCGTCGCGGCGCTCGCTCTCGTCCTGGATGGAATCTTCGCCCTCCTGGCGGTGTTCGCACTGCCACGGGGCGTGCGCGCGGCGAACCGCAGATCACCCGCCCGCCGTCCTCGCCGCGCGCGGGCGGCGCACGCCTGACCCCCGCACCCCCACAGTAAGGAAAGAGCATGTCCTCACCCCGCACACGCCTCGCGGCGACCACCGCCCTCCTGGCGGCCGGATCGCTCGCCCTCGCCGGCTGCGCGAGCAGCGATCCGCTCAACACGCCGGACGACGCCGAGAACCCCACCGGCGGTTCGTCCGACACGATCGTCATCGGCTCCCAGCAGTACTACTCCAACGAGATCATCGCGGAGATCTACGCGCAGGCTCTCGAGGCTGCGGACATGACCGTCGAGCGGTCGTTCAACATCGGCCAGCGCGACGCGTACATCCCGTCGCTGGAGAGCGGTGACATCACGCTCTTCCCCGAGTACACCGGCAACCTGCTGCAGTTCTTCGACGAGGAGACCACGGCGCGGAGCCCCGAGGACGTGTACGCCGCACTGGGCGACGCGCTCCCCGACGGTCTGACGGTGCTCGACCAGTCCACCGCGAGCGACCAGGACTCGTACACGGTGACGCGGGCCTTCGCCGAGGAGTGGGACCTCACGACCATCGCGGATCTGGCTGACGTCGACGAGACGCTGGTCCTCGGCGGCCCGCCCGAGCTCGCCGAGCGGCCGTACGGTCCCCGCGGTCTGCAGGACGTCTACGGGGTCGACGCGGAGTTCAGCGGCACGGGGGAGACGACGGTCGAGGAGCTCGTCGCCGGCACCGTCAATGTCGCCAACGTCTTCACGGCGGACCCCCGCATCCAGACCGAGGACCTCGTGGTCCTCGAGGACCCGGAGTCCCTGTTCCTGGCTTCGAACGTGGTGCCGGTCGTCGACGAGAGCGTGGCCGGCGAGATCGCCGACACGATCAACGCCGTCAGCGCAGCGCTCACCCCCGAAGGGCTCGTCTCGCTGAACGTCATGTCCACCGAGGACAAGACGTCGGCCGCCGACATCGCCTCGGCGTGGCTGGAGGAGAACGGCCTCAGCTGACACACGAAGGCGGGCGTCCGCGTGGCCGGTGTATTCTGAGGCCATGCGGATCGCTCGCCTTCTCCTTAGCGGCCGCGGCGGGACCTCGTTCTGAGCCCCCTTCCGCCGCGGAGTCCGTCGTGGGCTTGATCCCCTCACAGGAGAACAAGACAGCATGAGCATTTCCCTCCCCGAACGCCCCCGCACCCTGGCCGAGAAGGTCTGGGACGACCACCTCGTCGTGAAGGGCGAAGACGGTCAGCCCGACCTCATCTACATCGACCTGCATCTCGTCCACGAGGTCACGAGCCCGCAGGCCTTCGACGGCCTCCGCGCCGAGGGCCGCCCGGTCCGTCGCCTCGATCTGACGATCGCGACCGAGGACCACAACACCCCGACGCTGGAGATCGACAAGCCCATCGCCGACCTCACCAGCCGCACCCAGATCGAGACGCTGCGCCGCAACGCCGCCGAGTTCGGCGTCCGGCTCCACTCGCTGGGCGACAAGGAGCAGGGCATCGTCCACGTGGTCGGCCCGCAGCTCGGCCTCACGATGCCGGGCGTCACGGTCGTCTGCGGCGACTCCCACACCTCGACGCACGGCGCCTTCGGCGCGATGGCGTTCGGGATCGGCACGAGCGAGGTCGAGCACGTGCTGGCCACGCAGACGCTCCCGCTGAAGCCGTTCAAGACCATGGCGATCACGGTCGAGGGCGACCTCAAGCCCGGCGTGACCGCGAAGGACGTCATCCTGGCGATCATCGCGAAGATCGGCGCGAACGGCGGCCAGGGCTATGTGCTCGAGTTCCGCGGCTCCGCCATCCGGGGCCTCTCGATGGAGGGCCGCATGACGATGTGCAACATGTCCATCGAGGCCGGCGCCCGTGCCGGCATGATCGCGCCCGACGAGACGACATTCGCGTACGTCAAGGACAAGCCGCATGCGCCGCAGGGCGCCGACTGGGACGACGCCGTCGCCTACTGGCGCACCCTGCCCTCCGACGAGGGAGCGGTCTACGACGCCGAGGTGTTCCTCGATGCGAACGAGCTCGAGCCCTTCGTCACGTGGGGGACCAATCCCGGTCAGGGCGTGTCTCTCAGCGGGGCCGTCCCGGACCCGGCCGCCATCGCCGACCCGAACGAGCGCGCCGCGGCAGAGCGTGCGCTCGAGTACATGGACCTCGCGCCCGGCACGGCGCTGAAGGACGTCCCGGTGGACGCCGTCTTCATGGGCTCCTGCACGAACAGCCGCATCGAGGACCTCAGGCAGTTCGCGTCGCTGATCGAGGGACGCACGAAAGCACCGGGCGTGCGGGTCATGGTCGTCCCGGGCTCCGCGCGCGTCCGACTCGAAGCCGAAGCCGAAGGGCTTGACCGGATCATCACCGCGTTCGGCGCGGAATGGCGCTTCGCAGGGTGCTCGATGTGCCTCGGCATGAATCCCGACCAGCTCGCGCCGGGCGAACGCTGCGCGTCGACCAGCAACCGCAACTTCGAGGGGCGTCAGGGCAAGGGCGGGCGCACGCACCTGGTCTCGCCGCTGGTTGCCGCAGCGACCGCCGTGCTGGGCCACCTCGCCACTCCGAGCGACCTCGACGCGCTCGTCGGATCGGAGGTCTGACCATGGATGCGTTCACCACCCACACCGGCATCGGGGCGCCCTTGAAGCGGTCCGCCGTGGACACCGACCAGATCATCCCGGCGGTCTACCTCAAGCGCGTCACCAAGACCGGCTTCGAGGACGCCCTCTTCGCGAACTGGCGCCAGGACCCGGACTTCCTCCTCAACCAGGACCCGTACCGCGCGGCATCCGTCCTCGTCGCGGGGCCGGACTTCGGCACCGGCTCGAGTCGCGAGCACGCCGTCTGGGCGCTCCGCGACTACGGCTTCCGCGTCGTCCTGAGTCCGAAGTTCGCCGACATCTTCCGCGGCAACGCGGGCAAGCAGGGACTCGTGACGGGTGTCGTCAGCGAACCCGAGATCAAGACGATCTGGGCGCTCCTGGACGCCGAGCCCGGCCGTGAGATCACCGTCGATCTGCAGACACGCTCGGTCCAGGTGGGCGACTTCCGCACGACCTTCGAGATCGACGATTACACTAGGTGGCGGCTTCTCGAAGGACTCGACGACATCGGCCTGACGCTGCGCAACGAAGAGAAGATCGCGCAGTTCGAGGCGCGCCGTGAGGCGTGGCGGCCCCGGACACTTCCCGTCCTCTAGCCGGTTCGCGCCCCACACAATGGGGCCGTGCCGACGCATCCTCGACACACAGATGAGGTCCCCTCGATGAATACTCTTGTCAGCGACTCCGCGGCGACCCCGGCCGGCAGCGGCCTGGGTCAGACCCTCACGATCCGGGGCGGTCGCCCGCTCACCGGCCGGGTCGAGGTGAAGGGCGCGAAGAACCTCGCCACCAAGGCGATGGTCGCGGCCCTCCTCGGCGAGACGGCGAGCATCCTGCGCGATGTTCCCGAGATCAGCGACGTGCACGTGGTGCGCTCGCTGCTCGAGGTGCACGGCGTGACGGTCGAGGATCTCGAGGACGGCGTCCTCCGGCTGGACCCGTCCGGCGCCGTGTCCGCCCACTTCGAGGAGATCGATGCGCACGCGGGCGCGTCGCGCATCCCGATCCTCTTCTGCGGACCGCTTCTGCACCTGCTCGGCCAGGCCTTCATCCCCGACCTCGGCGGATGCCGCATCGGCGACCGTCCGATCGACTTCCACCTCGACGCCCTCCGATCGTTCGGCGCGATCGTCGAGAAGCTGCCGAGCGGCATCCGCCTCTCGGCACCGGACGGCCTGCGCGGCGCCGACATCGAGCTGCCGTACCCGAGCGTCGGGGCGACCGAGCAGGTCCTGCTCACGGCCGTCCGCGCGAAGGGCACGACCGAGCTGCGCAACGCCGCCATCGAGCCCGAGATCATGGATCTCATCGCGGTCCTGCAGAAGATGGGCGCCATCATCTCGTACGAGCCCAACCGGGTGATCTTCATCGAGGGCGTCGAATCGCTGCGCGGCTACGACCACCGCAGCATCTTCGATCGCAACGAAGCCGCCTCGTGGGCGTGCGCGGCGCTCGCGACCGACGGGGACATCTTCGTCGCCGGCGCCAAGCAGCAGGAGATGCTGACCTTCCTCAACGTCTTCCGCAAGGCCGGCGGCGACTTCGACATCGCCGAGGACGGCATCCGATTCCGGCGGGGCGGCGCCCTCAAGCCCGTCGTGGTCGAGACGGACGTGCACCCCGGATTCATGACCGACTGGCAGCAGCCGCTCATCGTCGCGCTCACGCAGGCCGAAGGCGAGTCCATCGTGCACGAGACGGTGTACGAGAACCGGCTCGGGTTCACGCGAGCGCTCGTGCAGATGGGCGCCGACATCGTCGTCCACCCCGAGGGGATCGCCAGCGCCGAGCGGCGCGTGCCGCGCCGCGCCCTCGAGCAGGCAGCCGTCATCAACGGCCCGACGCCGCTGCACGGGGCCGATGTCGTCGTTCCGGACCTCCGCGGCGGGTACAGCTACGTCATCGCGGCTCTCGCCGCCGAGGGCGAGTCGACGGTGCGCAACATCGGCATCATCCGGCGCGGCTACGAGAAGTTCCTCGAGAAGCTCACCGACCTGGGTGCCGACTTCGACGTGACAGAGTGACCCGGTGACCACACGTCGACGCGCCTCCCCGGAGAAGACCCGGCCGAGCGTGTTCTGGCCGGCGGCCGCGATCGTCGTCCCGGCGGTGGGGTTCCTCGCCAGGATCGAGATCGAGGGCGGCGAGCACCTCCCGACCGAGGGGCCCTACATCCTCGCGCCGAACCACTACAGCGAGTTCGACCCGGTGATCGTCGCCGTCGCGACCTGGCGCCTCGGCCGCGCGCCGCGCTTCATGGCGAAGGAGAGCCTCTTCAAGGTGCCCGTCCTCGGCGCCCTGCTGCGAGCCACCGGAATGGTGCCGGTGGCTCGGACCGCCAGCTCCACGGCGGCCGCGCAGACACTGGCGCAGTCCCATGCGCTCGTCGACCAGCAGCGGGGCGTCATCGTCTACCCCGAGGGATCGCTGACCCGCGACCCCGACATGTGGCCCATGCGGGGCAAGACCGGCGTCGCGCGGCTCGCGATCGCCTCCGGCGGCGACATCCCCGTCATCCCCATGGCCACGTGGGGCGTGCAGCAGATTTTGCCGCGCTACGGCAAGCTGCGGATCCTCCCGCCGCGGCGGCGGGTCCGCATCCGGCTCGGCGCGCCGGTCGACCTCTCGGCGTTCTCCGGGACGACCCCGGCCGCGCTGAGCGGAGCGACGGATGCCGTGATGCGCGACATCTCCGTGCTCCTCGGCGAGCTGCGCGGCGAGCAGCCGCCCGCCGAGCGCTGGAATCCGGCGCAGCACGGACAGAAGGAGATCGGCCGCCTTGACCCGTAAAGAGACGGCGATGCCGCGCGTCGCGGTGATCGGAGCCGGGAGCTGGGGCACCACCTTCGGGAAGGTGCTCGCCGACGGCGGCGCGGACGTCATGATGTGGGCGCGCCGGGCCGAGCAGGCGCACGAGATCCGTGAGGGCCATCGGAACACGCAGTACCTGCCGGGCATCAACCTGCCCCGCAATCTGAGCGCGTCGCAGCATCTCGCCGAAGCGCTCGACGGCGCCACCCAGGTGTACGTCGCGATCTCCAGCCAGGCGCTGCGGCAGAACCTCAAGGGCATCCGGCCGCTGGTGAGCGGGACGGACGCACCCATCGTCTCGCTCATGAAGGGCGTCGAGAAGCGGACCGGGCAGCGGATGAGCGAGGTCCTCGAGCAGGAGCTCCGCTGTGATCCCGACCGCATCGCCGTCGCGTCGGGTCCGAACCTCGCCCTCGAGATCGCCCGGCAGCATCCGACGGCCGCCGTCATCTCCTCCTCGAGCCGCGAGACGGCCGAAGCGGTCGCCCGCCGGGCACGCAACACCTACTTCCGCACCTTCGTGAACACCGACGTCATCGGGACGGAGTTCGGCGGTGTCCTCAAGAACCTCATCGCGGTCGCGATCGGGATCGTCGACGGCGTCGGGTACGGCGAGAACACGAAGGCGTCCATCATCACGCGGGGCCTGGTCGAGATGACCGACTTCGCCGTCGCGCAGGGGGCGGAGCCCGAGACGCTGCAGGGCCTGGCGGGCCTCGGCGACCTCATCGCGACGTGCCAGTCGCCGCTCAGCCGCAACAACACCGCCGGACGCCTGCTCGGCCAGGGCTACAGCTTCAACGAGGTCGTGAAGCAGATGGACCAGACGGCGGAGGGCCTGGCATCCGTCGCCCCCGTCCTGCAGCTGGCGCGCGCAGCGGGAATCCAGATGCCGATCGTGGAACAGGTCAAGATGGTCCTCGACGGCACCATGAACCCCCGCGACATCGCGCCCCACCTGACGACCGACGACGACGAGCCCACGGGCGAGAGGACGATGAATGGATCACGCGGCAGTGGTGCTGCTCTTTGGCGGTCGCTCGAGCGAGCACTCGATCAGTTCCGCAACCGCGGGCGGGGTCCTTCGCGCGATTGACCGGGACCGCTACCGGGTCATCCCGGTCGGCATCACCCGTGAGGGAGCATTCGTCCTCGAAGACGACGACCCCGACAAGTTCGCGCTGGACCCGGATCATCTGCCCGAGGTGGTCGACAACGGCACCCGCATCATCTGGCCCGACTCGACGACGACGCGCGAGCTGAAGGTCCGACGGACGGACGGCACGGTCGAGTCGCTGGGCGACGTCGACGTGGTGTTCCCGATCCTGCACGGTCGGTTCGGCGAGGACGGCACGGTGCAGGGCTTCCTCGAACTCCTCGACCTGCCGTACGTCGGCGCGGGACTCCTGATGTCCGCCATCGGGATGGACAAGCACACGACCAAGAGCATCCTGCAGGCCGCGGGCGTCCCGGTCGTGCCGTGGGTCACCGTCACCCGAGGCGACCTCGACCGGACCGCGGACCTCTGGGAGCGGCGCATCCGCGCGCTCGGGCTGCCGGTGTTCGTCAAGCCGGCGCGCGCCGGGTCGAGCGTGGGCGTCTCGAAGGTGTCGGAGTGGGCCGAACTGGATGCCGCGCTGGACACGGCGTTCGCCGAGGACAGCACCGTGCTGGTCGAGCAGGCCGTGGTGGGACGCGAGGTGGAGTGCGGCGTCCTGCAGGGGAGGGACGGCGACGTCCCGCGCGTGAGCGTGGCGGGGGAGATCGTCGTCTCGGGACGGGACTTCTACGACTTCGAGGCCAAGTACCTCGGCGCGGCCGGTGTCGACCTCGTCTGCCCGGCCGACCTCCGGGAGGGCGAACTCGCCGAGATGCAGCGCATCGCAGCGCGCGCGTTCGAAGCCGTCGGCGGTCAGGGGCTCTCCCGGGTCGACTTCTTCTACACCGGCACGGAGTTCTTCGTGAACGAGGTCAACACGATGCCCGGGTTCACCCCCATCTCGATGTTCCCCACGTGCTGGATCGCGAGTGGCGTGACCTACCCGGACCTGATCAGCGAGCTGATCGAGCTCGCCCGCTGAAGAACCCCCGCGGCGGCTCGGCCGAGCCGCGATCAGGCCGCTGACCCGCGATCAGGCCGCTGAGCCGCGACCAGGCCGCCGACGGGTCAGGGCAGGACGGTCGAGGACTCCACGCACGCGCTCTCCCGGGTGAGGAACGACGACATCATCGTTCCCAGCGAGTCGAGCACTCCCGTCGGCGACACGGCCTCGTTGTCGGTGATGATCTGGACCGCGGGGACCCGGCCGTACGTGGTGATGACGTAGGTCGGAGCCTTCGAGTCGTCGACGATCCAGTCGATCCCGCCGACCGTGATGCACTGGGCCTCCGTCGGCCCCGGCGGTGTCACGCCGCAGGAGAAGAGGATCGCCGACGGATCGCCCCAGGCGGCAGTCGACTGGGCGTCCGTCTGGCGCCGATCCTGCCCGTCGAGGGTGTCCGGGAGGCGCACCATGACGTCCGCGCACCGCGGATCGTCCGCACCCTCGGCGGCCTCGAGCGCGACCGTCGAGGCGCATCCCGAGAGGGCCGCCATGCCGGCGATCAGAAGCGAGAGGGCAGCGAGGCGCGGGCGGGGCATGCGCTCCAGGCTACCGTGGGAGCATGAGCGAGCAGCGAGTCCGGGACCTCAGCGAACGTGATCTGCTCGCTCGCATCCTGGCCGTCCTGGGGAGCTCGTCGCGTGCCCTCGTCGGACCCGGTGACGATGCTGCCGTCCTCGCGGTGCCCGGCGGGCGCGTCGTCGCGACGACCGACACCCTCGTCCACGGCCCGGACTTCCGGCTCGCCTGGACGGGCGGGTACGACCTCGGGTTCAAGGCCGCCGCCGTGAACCTCGCGGATGTGGCGGCGATGGGGGCACGGCCGACCGCGCTGCTCGTCGCCCTCGCGGTCCCCGACGATCTGCCGGTTCCCTTCGTCGACGAGCTCGCGGCCGGCTTCCGCGACGCCTGCGAACGCCTGGCGCCCGGCTGCGCGGTGGAGGGCGGCGACCTGACGGTCTCCGAGACGCTGACGGTCGCCGTCACGGCACTCGGCGTGCTCGATGACGTCGAGCCGGTGCGGCGATCGGGGGCGCGGCCCGGCGACACCGTCGCGATGGCGGGCACCCTCGGGGCGGCGGCCCGCGGCCTCGAGATCCTGTTCCGACGCTTCCGGGACGCGGCCGGCGTGCCCGAGCCGGTCGACCCGGCGGCGCTGTCGGGGGCCGAGCGGGACGACGTCCGCGCGCAGCTACGACCTGAGCCGCCGGTCGCCGCCGGGCCCATCGCCGCGCGAGCCGGGGCCACCGCGATGATGGACGTCTCGGACGGGCTGCTCCTCGATGCCACCCGTCTCGCCGAGGCGTCCGGGGTCACGCTCGCCCTGACCGGGCCGATGGATGCCGCCGCGCTCACCGGCGGGGAGGACCATGCCCTGCTCGCGACGTTCCCGCCGGGCCCGCTGCCCGACGGATTCCGCGAGATCGGCCTCGTCGTGGAGAGGGGCACGCACGCCGTCACCCTCGACGGTGAGGCGCCGCGTGGTCGCGGCGGCTGGGATCCGTATCGCGACTGGGACGCCGGTCGCGGCTGAGGTCAGCGGAGCGAGGCCCACCAGAGCGCGGTGTCGCCGTACTTCTTGGAACGATCGACCTGCAGCAGGTCCGGGAGCGGTGGTTCACCGGAGCGGCTGGAACGTTCGAGGACCACGACGGCATCGGCCGACAGCTTCGGCACGAGCAGCTCGAGCGTCGTGGCGAGGTCGGCGTCCGGGAGGTCGTACGGCGGATCGAGGAACACGAGATCCCAGGTGCCGACGGCCGAGCGGAGGAAGGCGTCGGCGGACGCCCGGTGGACACGGATCCGGGCGGGGGAGACGCTCTTCGCGACGGCGCGCGCATTCCGGTCGGCGACGCCGGCGGCTTTCGGGGCGCGCTCGACGAGGTCGGCGGACGCCGCGCCGCGGCTGACCGCCTCGAGCCCGAGTGCGCCGGACCCGGCGTACAGATCGAGCACGGCGGCATCCGTCATGAGGTCGGCCGCCTCCAGGGCGCCGAACAGCGACTCCCGGACCCGCTCGCTCGTGGGTCGCGTCCCCGCACCCGGCACGGCCAGCGTCACGGATCCGGCTCTGCCCGCGATGATCCTGGTCACCCCGCAACGATAGCCGGATCGACGTCCGCTGCCGCTCGTAGACTCGACCCATGCCGTCGTTCACGCTCGACACCCGCCTCGACGCCGCGCTCGGCGAGAAGACGGCGAAGTCGTTCCTCCGCGCGTTCGGGATGGTGACCGTCGGCGACCTGCTCGCGCACTATCCGCGGCGATACGCCCGCAGGGGCGAGCTGACGCCGATCGCGGACCTGCCGGTGGGCGAGCTCGTGTCGATCGTCGCCGAGGTCCGCTCCGCCAGCACTCGGCCGATGCGGGGCCGACGGGGCGAGATCCTCGAAGTGATCATCAGCGATGGCGTCGGCACCATGAGCCTGACCTTCTTCGGGCAGGCGTGGCGCCTGAAGCAGCTGGAACCCGGCCGTCAGGGGATCTTCTCCGGGAAGGTCGGCGAGTACCGCGGCCAGAAGCAGCTGACGCATCCGGACTACGACCTCTTCGACGACGAGGCCGCCGCGCGCATGAACGCAGAGGCGTGGCAGAACCAGCCGATCCCGATCTATCCGGCCACGAGCACCGTGCCCAGCTGGCAGGTGAAGCGGGCCGTCGATGCGGTCCTCCCCTCGGTGGGCGGGGTGCCGGACCCGCTTCCGAGCGCGTTCCGGCAGGCGCAGGGGCTGCTCGATGCGCACACCGCCCTCCGGCGGGTGCACGCACCCGACTTCCCCGATCAGGTGGAGCCCGCCCGGCACACCCTCCGCATGCACGAGGCATTCGTCCTGCAGTCGGCGCTGTTGCAGCAGCGCCAGTTCGTGCGGATGATGTCGGCAACCGCTCGCCCCGCCGGCGCCCTGCTGGAGCGGTTCGACGCGGCGCTGCCGTTCGAGCGCACGCCCGACCAGGTCGCCGTGGGCGACCGGATCGCCGCCGACCTGACCGGCGCATGGCCGATGAACCGGCTCGTGCAGGGGGAGGTCGGCTCCGGCAAGACGCTCGTCGCCCTCCGCGCGATGCTGCAGGTCGCCCAGTCGGGCGGCCAGTCCGCGCTCATTGCGCCCACCGAGGTGCTCGCCGCCCAGCACGTCCGTTCCATCGCGCGGATGCTCGGCCCCCAGCTGGCGCCCGAGCTGATGCCCACGCTCCTCACCGGTCAGCTGTCCGCGCCGGAACGGCGGAAGGCGGCGCTCCGCGCCGCTGCCGGCCAGTCGCTGATCGTCGTCGGGACGCACGCCCTGCTCAGCGAGTCGACGACGTTCGCCGATCTCGGACTCGTCGTCGTGGACGAACAGCACCGCTTCGGCGTCGAACAGCGCGAGACCCTCCGCGCGAAGGGCAGCGCGCCGCACGTGCTCGTCCTCACGGCGACGCCCATTCCCCGCACCGTCGCGATGACGGTGTTCGGCGACCTGGACGTCTCCACGATCCGCACTCTGCCGGCCGGACGCGCCGGGATCTCCAGCTTCGTCGCACCGGTGGGGGAGAAGCCCGCCTGGTTCCCCCGCGTGTGGGAGCGGGTGGCCGAGGAGGTCGCCGCCGGCCATCAGGCCTTCGTCGTGTGCCCCGCCATCGACGCCGCGAAGCCGTCGGCTGAGGACGAGGAGATCGACGAGGCGGCCGACGAGCCGGGATCGACGCACTGGGGCGTCGCGCAGGCCGCGGATCTACTGTCGCGTCATCCCGCCTACAGCGGCATCCGCGTCGAGATCCTCCACGGCAAGATGCCCGGCGACCAGAAGGACGCCGTCATGCAGGCCTTCGCGCGCGGCGAGATCGACGTGCTCGTCGCGACGACGGTCGTCGAGGTCGGGGTGGACGTGCCCAACGCTTCGACGATGGTCATCCTCGAAGCGGATCGCTTCGGCGTGTCGCAGCTCCACCAGCTGCGCGGGCGCGTCGGTCGCGGCAGCATCCCGGGGCTCTGCCTGCTGGTGACGGAGGCCGCGCCGGGGACGCCGGCGCGTTCGAGGGTCGAGGCGGTGGCGGCGACGACCGACGGATTCGAGCTGGCCGAAGTGGATCTGGACCTGCGCGGCGAGGGCGACGTGCTCGGCGATGCGCAGTCCGGCGTGCGCTCGTCGCTGCGGCTCCTCCGCGTCGTGGCGGATGCCGACATCATCGCCCTCGCCCGTGCGGAGGCCGAGCGCGTCCTCGAGGAGGACCCCACCCTCGAGGCGCACCCGGGCCTCGCCGCATCCATCGACGCGCGGGTGACCGGTGCGGAGCGGGCCGCGCTGGCGAAGAACTGACCTCCCGGCCCCGTGTGGCCGGAGCGGAGCCGGCACGCTTTAGGCTCGGAGCCATGAGCAACCGGATCGCCGTCGTCCCGGGATCATTCGACCCGCCGACCCTCGGCCACCTCGACGTCATCCGCCGCGCGGCGATGCTGTACGACAGGCTCCACGTGCTCGTCGTGCACAATCCGGGCAAGGAGGCGATGCTTCCCATCTCGCAGCGACTCTCGCTGCTCGAGCAGTCCATCGCCGAGAGCGATATCGAGGGCGATGTCGTGGTCGCCGCCTGGAGCATGGGGCTCCTCGTGGACTACGCGACCGATGTGGGTGCCGGCGTGCTGGTGAAGGGCATCCGGTCGCAGGTGGATGTCGCCTACGAGACGCCCATGGCGATCGTGAACCGCCACCTCGCCCATGTCGAGACGGTGTTCCTGCTTCCCGATCCCGCCCACGCCCTCGTCTCCAGCTCGCTCGTGCGACAGGTCGCGTCGCTCGGCGGCGACGTCTCGCCCTACGTGCCGCCGGCCGTCGCGCAATTCCTCGACACCGGCGCGCGCGGGCTCTGACCCGCGGCGAGCCGGTTCCGCGTACCATTGACCAGTGGTCAGAAAGCATGTAGCCGGTCCCTTCGTCCTTCCCGCCCGCGATCTCATCCGTCGTCCGGGCGAGATGCGGGAGTGGAACCTCGACGTCCCCGCGCCCGAGCGATGGGGCGAGGGACTCGCGTACATCGATGCCGACGAGAACGTCGCCGTGCAGGTGAGGCTCGAGTCCGTGCACGAGGGCATTCTGGTCACCGCGGAGGTCGACACGACCTACCAGGGCGTCTGCAGCCGCTGCCTGACCGACCTGACACGCCCCCTCGAAGTCGAGATTCAGGAGCTCTTCGGGTATTCTGGGGACGAAGCGACTGACTTCACCGTTCAAGACGACCACGTGGATCTTGAAAGTATCGTCAGGGATGCGATCGTCCTGTCGCTTCCGTTCCAGCCGGTGTGTCAGCCGGACTGCCCCGGGCTCGACCCGAACACGGGCGAGAGGCTGACAGCAGAAGCCGCGCCGGACGTCCAGATCGACCCGCGCTGGAATGCGCTGGCCGCGTTGACGGCCCACACCCCAGACCACGACGACGAGGCATCGAGCCCCGCCGCCGACAACACAGAGAAGAGCTGACCATGGCAGGTAACCCCCCGAAGCGGAAGGTCTCCCGCTCCAACACCCGTTCGCGTCGCGCGCAGTGGAAGGCCGAGGCCCCCACGCTCGTCAAGACCATCGAGAACGGCAAGGTCGTCTACAGCCGCCCGCACCAGGCGAAGGTCGTCACCGACTCGCAGGGCACCGAGCTGTTCCTCGAGTACAAGGGCCGCAAGGTCGCCGACGTCTGATCGATCAGACGTCGTGACGGACGTTCTCCGTGAGCACGCGGTGCTCACCGACAAGCTCGGGGTCGACATCGACCCCGAGCTTCTGTCGCTCGCCCTGACTCATCGCTCGTTCGCCTACGAGAACGGCGGCATCGGCCACAACGAGCGGCTCGAGTTCCTCGGCGACTCGATCCTCGGTCAGGCCGTGACGGTCCATCTGTTCCGTCGCCACCCCGATCTCGATGAGGGGTCGCTGGCGAAGCGGCGGGCGAGCGTGGTCTCGACGGTCGCGCTGGCCGAGGTCGCTCGCGGCATCGGTCTCGGCGCCCATCTGCGGCTGGGTCGTGGCGAGGACCAGACCGGTGGGCGCGACAAGGACTCCATTCTCGCCGACACCACCGAGGCGATCATCGGCGCGGCCTTCCTGTCGGCGGGCCCGGATGCCGCCACCGCGATGGTCCTGCGACTCGTCGAGCCGCTGATGGCCGACCCCGAGCGGTACGGCGCCGCGATGGACCCGAAGACGAGCCTGCAGGAACTCGCCGCGCGTCTCGAGCTCTCGCCTCCGGTGTACTCCGTCGAGGCCGCCGGGCCCGATCACCACCGCGTGTTCACGGCGACCGTCTCCGTCGGCGACGTCTCGCGGACCGGCAGCGGCTCGAGCAAGAAGCAAGCCGAGATGGCGGCCGCGCTGGCGGTGTGGCGCGAGCTCTCGGATCACTCCTGAGCGCGCCGCGTGCCTGAACTGCCCGAGGTCGAGGTCGTCCGTGCCGGCTTGGAGCCGGCCCTGCGCGGTGCCCGCATCGTGTCCGTCACCGTCGCCGACGAGCGCGCGCTGACCCGGCATCCCGGCTCCGGCGCCCAGTTCGAGGCGGCACTCACCGGCCGCACCGTCTCGGCCGTCGCCCGCCGGGGCAAGTTCCTCTGGATGCCGCTCGACGGCGATGCCGACGCGATCGTCGGCCATCTCGGCATGAGCGGCCAGATGCTGCTGCGGGGATCGGGAGCTCCGCCGGATCGGCACGAGCGCATCAGACTCGACGTGCGGCATCCGGCTCACGGTGACCTCGCCGTCGTCTTCGCCGACCAGCGGACGTTCGGCTCGCTCGCGATAGACCCCCTGCTCCCGACGCCCGACGGCGCCCCGGGCGGGCGGGGGACCTCGACGCCCACGGTGCCCGCACAGGTCGCGCACATCGCCCGGGATCCGCTCGATCCGGCGTTCGACGACGGGGCGTTCGTGTCGGCGGTGGCACGCTCGCGCTCGGCGGTGAAGCGCGTCCTGCTCGATCAGACCGTCGCGAGCGGGATCGGCAACATCTACGCCGACGAGGCGCTGTGGTCGGCCCGCGTGCACCCCGACCGTCCGGCGGCGACCCTCGCGACCCGGACCGCTCGGCGGCTGCTGGCGGACGTGCGCAGCGTCCTCGAGAAGGCCCTCGCCGAGGGCGGGACGAGCTTCGACGCGCAGTACGTCAACGTGAACGGCCAGGCCGGCTACTTCGCCCACTCGTTGAACGCGTACGGACGGACCGGTGCGCCATGCCCGCGCTGCGGCACGCCGATCGTGCGCGTCAGCTTCACGAACCGGTCGAGCCACTACTGTCCGCGATGCCAGCGGCCCGCACGGCTGCGGGCCGCCGGCGACGCGGTCAGGTGAGCGTCCTCTTCCACGCCCCGATATAGGCGGCCGGCACGAAGCCGATCGCCTCGTTGATGTCGAGCATGGGCCGGTTCTCCTCGGCGTTGAACGTCAGGATGCGCGGCGAGAGCGGCATCATCTCCCGCCAGCGGAGGATGCCCGCGCACTTCACCCGCTGGCCGAGGCGGTGCCCACGGTGCTCCTTCAGGACGAGCGTGTCGAGCTGCTGGGTCGCCGCCTGCTCGTCACGTCCCGAGCAGAGCTCGTTGAATGCCACGATCCTGCCGCTGTCGGCGGCGATCGCGACGGTGACCAGCACCGTCTGACCGGCCTCGAGGTAGCGGGCGTCGTTACGGCTCACCCGCGCGGCATCCCACGCCTCCTCGTCGTACTCGAGGCCCGCGGCCGGCGCGTCCGTCGACATCCGCGACTTCACCTCGGCGTAGCCGTCTCGGTGCTCCGGAGGTGTCGGCAGCGTCCACTGCGCGATGCGATAGCCGGGGGAGTGGTCCTCGGCGACGACGAGGAGCTCGGCCGCGGGGACCGAGGCCGCGTCCAGCGCCAGGACGCTCTTGCGGTCGACCTGCTCGAGCGTGTAGCCGTGGCGCAGGTAGAAGCGCGCATAGCGGTCGTGCGGGATGCTGCCGAAACCGGTCGGCGGTTCGAGCCGCGGGCCGGGCGCCTCAGGATGCTCGGCCCACGACTCGAGGACGCTCCGCCCGTGCGCGCGGGCGGTGTCCTCGATCGTGGGATAGAGCGCCGAGCCGATGCCCTGTCCCTGCACCGACTCGAGGAGCTCGATCAGCCAGTAGGCGACGCGGGATCCGCTCTCCTGGGGCAGGTCGACGATCATGCGGCCGACCACCGCGCCCTCGACGGCGATGACCCACGCGATGCGCAGCTCGTCGGGGCTCGGGGCGAAATGGGCGAGGAGCTGCGACGGGCTGAGCGCTTCGTCGTCGTTCCCGCTGATCTCGCGGTAGATGATGTTGCGGACCTCGGTCATCGCGATGAAGTCGGCGGCGTCATCGCCGTCGATCTGCGTCGGGATGACGAGCGGGCGCAGTTCGAACTGCGCCCGTACTGCGGTGCTGGTCATGATGACCCTTTCGGTGGGAGGGGCCACGGACGGCGCCCGTGGCCCCGGGGTGTCACAGACGGGGTGCGAGGAGCGCGCGGCGGCGCTCCCACTCCCGCTCACGTGCGTCGCGGTCGAGCCGGGCACGGTGCAGGAGCTCGAGGTCGGATCGCGACGGGCGGGGCCGCGTGCTCCACAGCAGGAGCCCGAGCGCCGCTCGCATGGCGAGCCGGTCGAGGAAGGTCTGGCGGACGCTGCCGTCCGCCGGGGTCAGATGCTGCAGCACGCTCGGAAGGTCCGAGGTGCGCTGCGGCGCGGAGAGGATGGGCATGATGATGCTCTTTCGTACAGGAGGAGGATGCCGCGAGGACGGCGGAGATCGTGCCGCAGCACGGGAGGCGGCAAGGGAGCGCAGTGCCCGGGACGGGCGCGCAGGTGCCGAAGGTCCGTCAGAAGACGGAGTCATCCCCTGAAGGGATCAGCGAACGGCGTGGCAGCGCGAGTTCGGGAAGACGCCGAAGGAGCGGGTGCCCATGCCAGGACGCAGGACGGCGAATGCCGTGGCGGTGGCGGTGATGTCGATCATCATGTCGGGACCCTCCTCTCTCAAACTTCGGACGCGAGCACTGACAATAGACCCGCCGTGGGCGCGGCGTCAAGAGATGATCCGAACCCGTCCGCTAGCGTGGGTGAACACCGAGCCGGAGGCGGACCCGTATGCACCTGAAGAGCGTGACGCTCAAGGGCTTCAAGTCGTTCGCGCAGCCGACCACGTTCCAGCTCGAGCCCGGCGTGACCTGCATCGTCGGTCCCAACGGCTCGGGCAAGTCCAACGTCGTGGACGCGCTCGCGTGGGTGATGGGCGAGCAGGGGGCGAAGACGCTCCGCGGCGGCAAGATGGAGGACGTCATCTTCGCCGGTACGGCGACCCGCGGCCCGCTCGGTCGTGCCGAGGTCCAGCTGACGATCGACAACAGCGACGGCGCCCTCCCGATCGAGTACAGCGAGGTCACGATCAGTCGCACGCTGTTCCGCAGCGGGTCGAGCGAGTACGCGATCAACGGCGACTCCTGCCGCCTGCTGGACGTCCAGGAGCTGCTGAGCGACTCCGGCCTGGGACGCGAGATGCACGTCATCGTCGGCCAGGGCCGTCTGGACACCGTCCTCCAGGCGAGCCCGGAGGACCGCCGCGGTTTCATCGAGGAAGCCGCCGGGATCCTCAAGCACCGTCGACGCAAGGAGAAGACCCTCCGGAAGCTCGACGCCATGGAGGCGAATCTCACGCGACTGAGCGATCTGGCCGGTGAGCTGCGCCGGCAGCTCAAGCCGCTCGGCAAGCAGGCCGAGATCGCGCGGGAGGCGGCGACCATCGCGGCCGTGGTGCGGGACGCGAAGGCCCGCCTCTACGCCGACGAGCTCGCGACGCTCCGTCGGGAACTGGCCGACCACGCCCGCGGCGAGCAGGAGCGCACGGCCGAGCGCATGGTCCTGCAGGACAAGGCCGACCAGATCAAGCAGCGCATCGCGGAGCTCGAAGCGGACCAGCGGTCGGAGGCCGTCGACCGCGCACGCGCCGTCACGTTCGCACTGGGGCAGGTCCAGGAGCGGCTGCGAGGACTTTACTCGCTCGCGGGCCAGCGACTCGCCCTGCTCGACGAGGACACACCGTCCACGGCTGACGCGACGACGGTGAGCCAGGCCGCCGTCGACGAGGCGCGGGCGGAGATCGACCGGATCGGCTCCGGCCTCGGCGATGCGCAGGACGCCGCGGCATCCGCTGCCCGCGAGGTCATCCGCGCGCGTGCGGAGCTGGACGCCCTCGACGCCGACATCGCCGCGCAGAGCGCGCTCGTGTCGGAGCACGACATGCGGATCGCCAAGCTTCGCGGCGCGGCCGACGCTGCCGGATCCAAGCTGGACGCGCTTCGGGTGGCGGTCGACCGCCAGCAGCGGGCGCTCGACGCGGCCCTCGAGCGTCGCGCCGAGGCGGAAGCCGCTCTCGCCGAGGTCGCCCCGGCGGCCGATCTTCCGACCGATACCGGTGCGGAGCATTCCGCCGCCTACGACCGGGCGCAGCGCGACGCGACGCAGGCCGAGGCGGAGGTGAGCGGCATCCGCGAGCGGCTCCACGCCGCCGAACGCGAGCGCGAATCGCTCCTCGCCGAGACCGCCGCCCTGGGGCGGGCGCTCGACATCCGCAACGCCGCCGCGGCGGTCGTCAGCCGCGGCGATGCCGGTGTCCGTGGCCTCGTGGGGGACAGCGTCAAAGTCACCCCCGGCTACGAGGCGGCGGTCGCCGCCGCGCTCGGCGCTCTCGCGGAGGGCGTCCTCGTGGACGATCTGGCGGCGGCGCTGCACGTGGTGTCGGCGGTGCGCGAGGACGACCTCGGGACCGTCGACATCGCCTTCGCGGGCGCGCCCCGCATCGCCGTGACGATCCCCGGGGACCTCACCGCCGCCCGCGACGTGGTCACGGCTCCCGCGGGCATCCTCGCGGTCCTCGACTCCGTCGGCATCGCGGACGACCTCGCCGACGCGCACGCCGCAGCGTCGTCGTCGGCTCTCGCGGGGCATCCGATCACCGTCGTGACTCGAGCGGGGGAAGTCGTCACGGCGGCGACGGTGCGGGCGGGCTCGGGACAGTCGCGGTCGAGGCTCGAGCTCGCCGCCGAACGCGACGCCGCCGCAGAGCGGCTCAGCCAGGTCGCGGTCGTCGCCGATTCGCTGCGGGACGCGCTGATCGATGCGCAGGCGACATGGGATGCCGCGCGGTCCCACACCCGCGAAGCGCTGCAGGCGCTCCGGGAACACGATTCCGCGCTGGCGGCACAGGCCGAAGCGGTGAACCGCGCGACCGTGCGTCACGAAGCCGTCCTGGCGGAGTGCGAACGCCTCGCCGCCGGTGTCCGGCAGGCCGCGGCGGCCGTGACCGAGGCGGAGGCCGCCGCCCGCACGACGGCCGACGCTCTCGACACGGCGCTCGCGACCCCCCGTCCGATGCTCGACGCCTCCTCCCGCGACGCGATGCTCGACGCCCTCGAGGCGGCACGGGCCGCCGAGATGGATACCCGGCTGGGCGTCGAAACGCTGCGTGAACGAGTGCGCGCCGCCGAGGCGCGTGTCGTGCAGCTCGAGCGGCAGCGGGAGCGGGAGCGCGCCGCCGCCGAGGAGGCAGCGCGTCGCACGGTGATCCGGCGCGCCCAGCGTGCCCTCGCGGCCGACGTCGCGGCGCAGCTGCCGCCGATCCTCGACTCGATCGACCGCTCGGTCGCGCAGGCGCGCGTCGAGCTGGAGCGCGCCGAGCAGACCCGGACCGCGGTCAGCGCCGAGCTCACGGCGCTCCGCACCGGTGAGGCCGAGGTCCGCGACCGCCTCGCCCGCCTCACCGAGTCGGTGCACGGACTCGAGCTCCAGATCCACGAGAAGCGGCTCCACGTCACGAGCCTCCTCGACCGGGTGGGGTCGGAACTCGCTCTCTCGGAGGATATTCTCCTTTCGGAATACGGCCCGGACGTGCCGGTCCCCGCCGACGAGGAGGGGGCGGATGCCGGATCCTTCGACCGGTCGACCCAGCAGCGTCGGCTGCAGAGCGCGGAACGGAAGCTCGGTCAGCTCGGGCGCGTCAATCCGCTCGCGCTGGAGGAGTTCGCCGCGCTCGAACAGCGGCATGCGTTCCTCACCGAGCAGCTCGACGACCTGGTCCAGACCCGGAAGGATCTGCTGACCATCATCGATGAGCTCGACGAGCGGATGCAGACGATCTTCACGGCCGCCTTCGAGGACACCAGGGTCGCGTTCGGCGAGGTCTTCCCGATCCTCTTCCCGGGCGGATCGGGGAGCATCACGCTCACGGATCCGGACAATCCGCTCACGACGGGGATCGAGGTGTCCGTCCGGCCGGTGGGCAAGAAGATCGAGCGGCTCTCGCTGCTCTCCGGCGGTGAGCGCTCGCTCGCGGCCGTCGCGCTGCTGACCGCGATCTTCAAGGCACGGCCGAGCCCGTTCTACATCCTCGACGAGGTGGAGGCAGCGCTCGACGACGCGAACCTCGGACGTCTGCTCGGCGTCTTCGAGCAGCTGCGCGAGTCGAGCCAGCTCATCGTCATCACCCATCAGAAGCGCACGATGGAGATCGCCGACGCGCTCTACGGCGTGTCGATGCGGCAGGACGGTGTCTCCGCCGTCGTCGGCCAACGGGTCCGCGAGCGCGCGACGGCGTGACCGGCCGCAGCATCGTCTGCGAGGGAGTCGACCGGGGTCAACTAGCCTGGACGCATGGCGGATAGTCCCTGGTCCCTGAGCCGCGCGCTGCGCGGCATGTTCGTGAAACCCACGATCGACGAGACGACGTGGGATGACCTCGAGACGGCGCTGCTCACGGCGGACTTCGGTCCCGACATCACGGAGCGCATCGTCGAGGAGCTGCGGGAGAAGGTCGAGCGGTACCGCACGACCGATCCGAAGGACCTGCAGCGAATGCTCCGGGAGACCCTCGAGGAGCATTTCGCGAAGTTCGACACGACGCTGCGGCTCACCGAGCGACCGGCGGTCGTGCTCGTCGTCGGCGTGAACGGCGTCGGGAAGACGACGACGATCGGCAAGTTCGCCAGCTACCTGAAGCGCTTCGGGCGTTCCGTCGTCGTCGGAGCCGCCGACACGTTCCGCGCCGCCGCCGTGGATCAGCTGGCGACGTGGGCGGAGCGCGGCGGGGCGACGATCGTGCGCCCGCAGCAGGAGGGTCAGGACCCGGCATCCGTCGCCTTCCAGACCATCGACCACGCGATCCGCACCGGCACCGAGATCGTCCTCATCGACACGGCCGGCCGGCTCCACACGAAGAACGGGCTCATGGACGAGCTGACGAAGATCCGCCGCGTCGTCGAGAAGCAGGCCCCCATCAGCGAGGTGCTGCTCGTGCTGGATGCGACGACGGGCCAGAACGGCGTCATGCAGGCCGAGGCCTTCCTCGAGCACGCCGGGGTGACCGGCCTCGTCATCACGAAGCTCGACGGCTCGGCCCGGGGCGGATTCGTGCTCGCCGTGCAGGAGCGCACCGGCATCCCGGTGAAGCTGCTCGGTCAGGGCGAGGGGATCGGCGATCTGACCGGTTTCACCCCCCACGTCTTCGCGGCCGCACTCGTCGATTGACCCTCTGCTGGTCGCGCCGGGGTCGTAAGGCTGGTTTCATTGAGACATGGCGATCGAACACGACTACTTCGGGTTACTGGAGTCCGGACCGGACGGTTCGATCTTCTGGTCTGAAGTCGTGGACTTCGGCGACCAGCGGGTCACGATCGATCTGACGGCGCCCGACCAGGATGACGTCTCCGTCGCGTCCCTGGACGTGGCGGCGGCCATGATCGCGACCCTCGAGGCCGTCGACATGCGCGCGCGCAACGCGATGGTGTCGGAGCTCGATGACCGCACCAGCGAGGTCATCGAGTACATCCTCCAGCAGCAGGAGCTTCTGGGCGACGACCTCGACGACCTGCTCGTGGATGTGTCCGGTGACGTGCACATGGACATCATCCGTTCCCTCCAGCTCATGAGCATGACGATCCTCGCCGACGAGCACGAGGGGAAGGATCCCTTCGCCGTGCTCGAGTACGCCCTCGACCCGGACTCCACCGACGACGTCCTGCTCGTCAACCTCGACGTGGACGGATCGGTCCAGTCGGTCACCAGCGCCGACTGACACCGGGCGCGCGACCCTCAGCGGTCCGCGTGCGCCCACTCCAGCGCCTGTTTCAGCACCGCGAGGTCGCGGTACCACGTGCGCACTTCGACACGGCACCGGACCCGGTCGATCCGCGTGTCGTACTCGCTGCACTCGGCGAGAGCCTCGCTGTCGGTCGGCGGGTAGAGTCCCGAGCCGTCGCCGTAGGTGATCTCGAACCCGTTCTCGGCGTCGCCGGTCACCGCGACGATCGTGTCGGGGGCGGGGGAGCCCTCCACCGACCCCGACACGGGAACGAGGGCGGTCAGGGCGATCGCGGCGGCGACGCCGACGGTGGCGCGGATGGTCGTGCGCATGGGTCCTCCTCGGGAGCGGATGCCGGGGCCTCCGGCATCCGCCCACGCTAGGACGGCGACCCCGCCCGGAGCAGGCCGCGCCCGCACCGGCGGACGGACGTCGGGGGAGGCGTCCTGTGGAGGAGGCCCCGGGCGGGACGGGCTCGATAGGGTGACGTCATGTCGATCGGCCGTCCGCGTGCGTCGTCGCGCGCCTCGATCTCTGAGGCGGCGTGCGAGCTGTTCCTGGAGCGCGGCTACGATGCGACGTCGGTGACCGACATCGCGACGCGAGCAGGGGTGAGCCGGTCCAGCTTCTTCAACTACTTCGACTCGAAGGCCGCGATCCTCTGGTCGGGACTCGACGAGCGGATCGCCCGGTTCGAGGACGACGCGGATGCCGGTGCTCTCCGCGCCTCGCTCGAGCAGATCGGTCGTGACTTCCAGCCGGACGTGCTGGCGCTCGCGCTGACCCACGCCGATGCGATGGGTCTGCGTCAGGAGCTCGACGGCGCGTCGGGAGCGCGCCAGGCTCGCATCGGCCGGGCGGTCAGCCGACGGCTGGCGCGCGATGGTGTCGCACCGGTGGCCGCGGACGTCGCCGGCGCCGCACACGGGGGCGCGGTGCTGGCCGCGATCCGGGCCTGGGCGCGCGACGGCGCGGGCCGCTCCCACCTCGACGCGCATCTGCGCGCGGCGCTCGACATCGCGGGCGTCACGCTCGCGTAAACTTGCCGCATCATGGCAACTTTCGGCACGCTCTCCGATCGGCTCACCGACACCTTCCGGTCCCTTCGCACGAAGGGCAAGCTCTCCGCTGCGGACATCGACGGCACCGTCCGCGAGATCCGTCGCGCCCTGCTCGACGCGGACGTCGCGCTGCAGGTCGTCAAGGAGTTCACCGGCAAGGTGCGCGATCGTGCGCTCGGCGACGAGGTGAACCGCGCCCTGAACCCGGCGCAGCAGGTCGTGCAGATCGTCAACGAGGAGCTCGTCGGCATCCTCGGCGGCCAGCAGCGCCGACTGCAGTTCGCCAAGCAGCCCCCGACCGTCATCATGCTCGCGGGCCTCCAGGGTTCGGGGAAGACGACCTTCGCGGGCAAGCTCGCGAAGCAGCTCGAGAAGGACGGGCACACGCCGCTCCTGGTCGCGTGCGACCTCCAGCGTCCCAACGCCGTGAACCAGCTGCAGGTCGTCGCCGAGCGGGCCGGGGCGGCGATCTACGCCCCCGAGCCGGGCAACGGGATCGGCGATCCCGTGAAGGTCGCCAAGGACGGCGTCGATCACGCGCGTCGCCAGCAGCACGATGTCGTCATCATCGACACCGCCGGACGTCTCGGCGTCGACGCCGAGCTGATGAAGCAGGCGTCGGCGATCCGCCGCGCGACCGACCCCGACGAAGTGCTCTTCGTCCTCGACGCGATGATCGGTCAGGATGCCGTCGCCACCGCGAAGGCGTTCCAGGACGGTGTCGACTTCACCGGTGTCGTGCTCTCCAAGCTCGACGGCGATGCCCGCGGCGGCGCGGCGCTGTCGGTCGCGTCGCTCACCGGCCGACCGATCATCTACGCCTCCACCGGGGAGGGCTTGGACGACCTCGAAGCCTTCCACCCCGACCGCATGGCGAGCCGGATCCTGGACCTCGGCGACATCCTCACCCTCATCGAGCAGGCCCAGCAGGCCTTCGACGAGGAAGAGGCGAAGAAGGTCGCCGAGAAGTTCGCGACGGACCAGTTCACCCTCGAGGACTTCCTCGAGCAGCTGCAGCAGGTCCGCAAGATGGGCTCGATGAAGAAGATGCTCGGCATGCTGCCGGGCATGGGTCAGATGAAGCAGCAGCTCGAGGATTTCGACGAGCGCGAGATCGACCGCACCGAGGCCATCATCCGCTCGATGACACCCGTCGAGCGACGGAACCCGAAGGTGCTGAACGGCTCTCGGCGGCTGCGCATCGCCCGCGGCTCAGGGATGACCGTCACCGACGTGAACCAGCTCGTGCAGCGCTTCGACCAGGCGGCCAAGATGATGAAGACGGTGGCGCGCGGCGGTGTGCCCAGCATGCCGGGCATGGGACCCGTGGGCGGCAAGCCGGGGGCATCGAGCAAGCGCGGGAAGAAGCAGAAGTCGAGCGGCGGATCGCGGTCGGGGAACCCCGCCAAGCGTGCCGCCGAGAACGCGGGCCTCACGGCCGCGGCCGCAGCGGCACCCGCGGGCTCCGGATTCGGGCTCGGCGGCGCGCCGGAGCCGAGCGAGGCCGACCTCGCCGAGATCCAGAAGCTCTTCGGCAAGGGCTGAGCGCGCCCGCCGCTCCGTGCTCTCCGGGCGGGCCGCGGCGTCCGTCGACGCGCCCCTCGGGCTCAGCCGACGGAGAGGTGCTCGCGCAGCGTCGGTCCGCCGCGGAACTCGCGGATGAGGTGCTGGACGACCTCGCGCAGGTCGCCGTCGGCGGCGTCCGCGACGCGGATCTGCCGCTCGTAGCTCGCGCCCTGATCGAGGATCGAGACGACCCCGGCGAACTCCTTCGCGCAGTGGAGCTCCTGGGCGATCGGCTCGAGCTCCGCCACGACCTCGCGGAGGTGCTCCGAGACGAGTCGCTCGGTCCCGGCCCGGTCGACGATGACCCTCGCATCCAGTCCGTACCGGGCGGCCCGCCACTTGTTCTCTCGCACGAACCAGGGCTGGATGGTCGGGAGCTCGCAACCCTCGTCGATCATCCGGGAGAAGTGCTCCGCCAGCACCTGCACGAGCGCGGCCACGGCGGCGAGCTCGGGAAGGGTCGACATCCCGTCGCAGGCCCGGATCTCGATGGTGCCCCAGCGGGGCGCCGGCCGGATGTCCCAGCGGACCTCGGTGGCATCCTCCATCACACCCGTGCGCACCATGTCCTCGAGGTAGCCCTCGTACTCCGACCAGGTCTCCAGCGGCCACGGCAGCCCCGCGGTGGGCAGCTGCTGGAACACGAGAGCGCGGTTGGACGCATAGCCGGTGCGGTCGCCGGCCCAGAACGGGCTGGACGCCGAGAGTGCCTGCAGGTGGGGCAGGTACGCGGCCAGCGCGTTGATCATCGGGAAGACCTTCGACACGTCCTCGACGCCGACGTGCACGTGGATGCCCCAGATGAGCATGTTGCGACCCCACCACTGCGTGCGCTCGACGAGCTTGTGGTAGCGCGTCTTGTCCGTCACCTGCTGGTCGTACCAGCGCGCGAACGGGTGGCTGCCGGCGCAGAGGAGCTCGATGTCGCCGGGGTCCGTGACGGTCCGGATCGCCCTGATCGCGTCTGCGATGTCGTCGACGGCGGCGGCGACGGTGTCGCCGACCCCGCTGGTCACCTCGATCGTGTTCGTCAGCAGCTCACCGGTGACGGTGTGGCGCTCGTGCTGTGCCGCGTCCTCGACGACCTCGAGGATCTCGGGTGCCCGCGGGACGAGGTCACCGGTCTTGCGATCGGCGAGCATGATCTCCCACTCGATTCCGACGGAGGAACGAGCGGAGGGGGCGAAGGTCACCGTCATGCGCCCAGTGTGTCACGCCGTTTCGCCGGTTCGCGGCAACCCGATCGATCTGGCAGAATAGACGGTTGGACCGCCTTGCTCGACCCTCTATCCGGCGATGCGGTCCACCGCAGAGCTCCCGCCGGGTGTGCACCCCACGCTCCAGGCGACGTTCATCACCTTTCGCAACACCATTCAGGAGAATTGTGGCTGTCAAGATTCGTCTCAAGCGCCTCGGCAAGATCCGCGCACCCTACTACCGCATCGTCGTCGCCGACTCGCGCACCAAGCGCGACGGTCGCGTCATCGAGGAGATCGGCAAGTATCACCCCACCGAGGAGCCCTCGTTCATCGAGGTCGACTCCGAGCGGGCGCAGTACTGGCTGTCCGTCGGTGCGCAGCCGACCGAGCAGGTCGCCGCGATCCTCAAGCTCACGGGCGACTGGGGCACCTTCAAGGGCGACAAGAACGCCGTCTCGACGGTGAAGACCGCCGAGCCGAAGGCCGAGTACGTCGCCGACTCCTCGAAGAAGTCGGTCGTCAAGCCCAAGGCCGAGAAGAAGGCCGACGCCCCCGCCGAGGCCGAGACCCCGGCCGAGTCGACCGACTCCGAGTAATCCGTTGCTGGCCGCCGCGCTCGAACACATCGTCAAGGGAATCGTCGATCACCCTGACGACGTGACCATTCGTTCCAGCACCTCGCCGCGAGGCGACGTGCTGGAAGTACGCGTGCACCCCGATGACCGGGGTCGCGTGATCGGGCGCGGCGGACGCACGGCCAAGGCACTGCGGACGCTCGTCACGGCTCTCGCCGATGGCAAGCGCGTCCGTGTCGATGTGGCGGACGACTGACATGTCCGCCGGCAAGCCCGCCCGGACGCAGCTGCGTGTCGGGCGTCTGGTCAAAGCGCACGGCCTCAAGGGCGCGCTGAAACTCGAGCTCTACACCGACGACCCGGATGGGCGCTTCGTCCCCGGCGCGGTGTTCACGCTGCAGGTGCCCGAGTCGTCGCCGTGGCACGGCAGGACGGTCACCGTCCGCGAGTTCAAGTGGATGAACTCGCATCCGGTCCTGTTCCTGGAGGGCATCGACGACCGCGAGGGCGCCGAGTCGATCGTCCGCGCCATCCTGTGGGTCGATCAGGATGCCGCAGAACCGGCATCCGAGGACGACGCCTGGTACGACCATCAGCTCGTCGGTCTCGACGTGGTGCGCGACGGAGAGGTCGTCGGACGCGTCGCCCGGGTCGACCACCTGCCCGCGCAGGACCTCCTCAGCGTTCGCCTGACCGGCGACGACGACCGCGAGATCCTCGTCCCGTTCGTCAAGGCGATCGTGCCCGAGGTCGACATGGCCGGAGGGCGACTCATCGTGACGCCGCCCGCGGGGCTGTTCGAAGAGCTGCCCGCGGACGAGGCCGACACGGTCGCCCCGGTCGACGAGGCGGCATCCGCGTCCGACGAGGACGCCGCCGGAGCCTGACGTGCGCATCGACGTCGTCACGATCTTCCCGTCGTTCTTCGACGTCCTCGAGGTGTCGCTGCTCGGCAAGGCGCGCGGCGCAGGCCTCCTCGACATCCGGGTCCACGACCTGCGCGACCATACGCACGACCGCCACCGGACCGTCGACGACACGCCCTACGGCGGCGGCGCCGGCATGGTCATGAAGCCCGAGCCCTGGGGCGACGCCCTCGACGGCATCGTGGCGGAGACGCCGGATCCCGTCGCTGGCCCCGTCATCGTGTTCCCGTCTCCGGCGGGGGAGCTGTTCACCCAGGCCACGGCCCGGGAACTCAGCACCGAGCCCCACGTCGTCTTCGGCTGCGGTCGTTACGAGGGCATCGACGAGCGGGTCTTCGCGTACGCCGCGACCCTCGGACGGGTGCGGCTGGTGAGCCTCGGAGACTACGTGCTCAACGGCGGCGAGGTCGCCTCGATGGCCATGATCGAAGCCATCGGGCGGCTCGTGCCGGGCGTGGTCGGCAACCCGGAGAGCCTCGTCGAGGAATCCCACGAGGACGGACTCCTGGAGTACCCGTCCTACACGAAGCCCTCGTCGTGGCGGGGCTACGAGGTGCCCGACGTCCTGCTCAGCGGTCACCACGGCCGGGTCGCGCAGTGGCGCCGCGAGCAGCAGGTCGAGCGCACCCGCACGCGGCGTCCCGACCTGCTCGCGGACTGAGCGCCCGCGACCGGCTCAGTCGACCCCGAGGAACGACCGGTCGGTGAGGACGATCGGACCGTCCTCGGTGATGGCGATCGTGTGCTCGGAGTGCGCCCCGCGCGAGCCGTCGACGCTGCGCAGCGTCCAGCCGTCGGGGTCGGTGACGAGCTCGTCGGTGGTGCCCAGCAGCCACGGCTCGAGCGCGACGACGAGCCCGGCCCGGAGCGGATAGCCGCGCCCCGGCTTGCCGTCGTTGGGGATGTGCGGGTCGCCGTGCATGATCCGGCCCACGCCGTGCCCGCCGAAGTCCGTGTTGATCGAGTAGCCGCCCCCGCGGGAGACCTCGGCGATCGCGTGCGAGATGTCCCCGATGCGATTGCCGACGACGGCTGCCTCGATGGCGTCGTGCAGCGCCCGTTCGGTCGTCTCGATGAGGGCGAGGTCCTCGTCGCGGGCGGTCCCGACGACGAAGGAGACGGCGGAGTCGGCGACCCAGCCGTCCACCGAGACGGCGAAGTCGAGCGAGACCAGATCGCCGTCGCGCAGGGCGTAGTCGTGCGGCAGTCCGTGGAGGACGGCGTCGTTCACCGACGTGCAGATCACCTTGCCGAAGGGGCTCGCCCCGAACGACGGGTGGTAGTCGATGTAGCACGACTCCGCGCCGGCGCGCCGGATCAGCTCATGCGCGCGTCGGTCGATCGCCAGCAGGTTCGTGCCCACCCGCGTCTCCTCGCGCAGCGTTGCGAGGGTCTCGGCGACGAAACGTCCGGCAGGACGCATCGCCTCGATTTCGGCGGGGGTGCGGAGCTCGATCATGGTGATCCTTTCGTCAGCATCCATTCTGACTGACCCGCGTAGCATCGGAGCATGTGGGTGCGTCGCGCGTTCTTCCATTGGCTGCTGCCGTCCGCCGTGGTCCTGCCGCTCTGGCTGCTGATCGGATGGTTCCTCTCGGATGCCGGCGGGTGGGCGTTCATCTGGCTCCTCCTCATCGCGATGCCCGCGGTGCTCGTCGGCCAGCTCGTCCTCACCTTCCTGGTCCGGGCGCGCGGGACGGTGCGGCAGGCGCGCGCCGTCTCCTGGCCGGACGTCGCCGGGTTCGCGCTGTGGCACCTGCTGACGGTCGCCGTCGGTCTCTACATCGAGGTCTGGTTCTGGCCCCTGCTGGCGGCCGCGATCGCCGTCTTCGGGGGCCTCGTGTGGCTGTCGCTGCGCCAGCTCCTGAGCGAATCGGGGCCGTCCGCCGTGCTTCGGCGGTATACGGCTGCGGCGGACCGGGGGCCGGAGCCGGACGCGCCGGTCGTCGTCATCGAGGAGCGGCGCGAGCCCGGGGTCTGAGTTGCCGGCCCGCGTTTTGCCGCGGGTCGTATCCATGGCAGAATGAGTCCTTGTGCCCTGAACGGTCTCTGCCTCAGGGGAGCAGGACGCCGGGTTCGGCGTCTCGGGCACCACATCCTTTTCCCTCTTGACTCTCGCGATCGACCTGTGGCGGTCGCAGGAAGTGACGATCATGCAGATCCTCGACTCCGTCGACGCGGCCTCGCTCCGCTCCGACATCCCCGCCTTCAGCCCCGGTGACACCGTCAAGGTGCACGTGAACATCACCGAGGGCAGCCGCTCGCGTATCCAGGTGTTCCAGGGCATCGTCCTCGGTCGCTCGGGCGACGGCATCCGCGAGACCTTCACGGTCCGCAAGATCAGCTTCCAGGTGGGCGTGGAGCGCACCTTCCCGGTGCACAGCCCGGTCATCGACCACATCGAGGTCGTCACCCGCGGCGACGTGCGTCGCGCGAAGCTGTACTACCTCCGCAACCTCCGCGGCAAGAAGGCCAAGATCAAGGAGAAGCGCGACCGCTGAGCGCCTCCCCGATGAGCGGATGCCCCGAGACCTCGGTCTCGGGGCATCCGTCGTCTCGGGTGTCCCGGCACGGTCACCGGCGTGCATGTGGGACCCTGGACTGTGGCCGACGATCTCCGGACGGCCGGTGAAGGACAGCATGACCACGGACTCCTCGTCGACCTCGCCCGACAGCGCGACGACTGCGCGCACGCGACGCGGTCCCTGGCCCTTCATCCGCGACATCCTGGTGATCCTGGTCGTCGCGGTGCTCGTCTCGTTCCTCGTCAAGACCTTCCTGGTGCGGTCGTTCTACATTCCGTCGGGCTCGATGGAGAACACGCTGCAGATCGACGACCGCATCCTCGTGGACGAGCTGACCCCGCGCTTCGGCGGGTACGACCGCGGCGACGTCGTCGTCTTCCGGGATCCGGGCGGCTGGCTTCCGATCACCGTGCAGCCGCCGCAGCCTCCGCTGGCGGCCGCCTTCGACTGGGCAGGCTCGCTGGTCGGGCTGTCCGCCTCGGACAGCAAGGACCACCTCATCAAGCGGCTCATCGGCCTGCCCGGTGACCACGTCGTGTGCTGCAACGCGCTCGGCCAGGTGACCGTCAACGACGTGCCCGTGGACGAGACCCCGTACCTGAAGCTCAGCGGCTCGCAGAGCGCGCCCCGGGAGATGGACTACGACGTCACCGTGCCCGAGGACTCCGTCTGGGTCCTCGGCGACAATCGGGACAGCTCGCAGGACTCCCGCTACCACCAGGACCAGCCCGGCGGCGGGTTCGTCCCCCTCGACAATGTCGTGGGCAGGGCGTTCCTCAAGACGTGGCCGATCGAGCGGCTCGGCACCATCGACGGCCACCACGACGTGTTCAGCGGCGTCCCGGAGGCGGAGGGTCGATGACGGTCGCCGCGCCTCGCCTCACCGTCGAGCGGCGGCTGCTGCGCGAGCACGCCCTCGTCATCGCGTGCGATGAGGTCGGTCGCGGCGCGCTGGCGGGCCCGGTGGCCGTGGGCGCCGCCGTGGCGGATGCCGCGCTCAGCAGACGCCGCGTGCCGGACGGCCTCCGCGACTCCAAGCTCATCGTCGAGAAGAACCGCGGCCCGATGGCGGAACGCGTGCGCGCCTGGGTGCCGGCCTCGGCGATCGGCTGGGCGAGCGCCGCGGAGGTCGACGAGGTCGGGATCATCCGCGCCCTGGGCCTGGCCGCCGTGCGCGCCATCGACGAGCTGCAGCTCCAGGGCGTCCCGATCGACGACGCGATCGTCATCCTCGATGGGAACCACGACTACATCACCCCGATCGCCCGTATCGGACACGGCGTGCAGCCGATCATCAAAGCGGACCGGGACTGCGCATCGGCATCGGCGGCATCCGTCATCGCGAAGGTGGCGCGGGACGAGTACATGGTGGCGCTCCACGACGAGCGGCCCATGTACCAGTGGGTCGCCAACAAGGGGTACGCGAGCGCGGAGCACCGGGCCGCGATCACGGCGCACGGCCTGAGCGCCCACCACCGGTCGTCGTGGTCGATCGGGGCGGCGCCGACCCTCTTCTGAGTGACGCCTAGGATGGAGTCACCATGGATGACGAAGTGTTCGAGGACTACGACCGCGAACTCGAGCTCGCGCTGTACAAGGAGTATCGGGACGTCGTCGGTCAGTTCCAGTACGTGATCGAGACCGAGCGCCGCTTCTACCTCGCCAACGAGGTGAACGTCGTCCGCCGGGACACGGAGCACGACTTCTATTTCGAGATCTCGATGACCGACGTCTGGGTGTGGGACATCTACCGCGCCGACCGGTTCGTGAAGTCCGTGCGCGTCCTGACGTTCAAGGATGTCAACGTCGAGGAGCTGCAGCGCCGCGACTTCCACATCCCGGACGAGCTCTCCCTCGACGGCTGATCCTTCTCCCCACCACCGTCCGCGCGCGAGCCGTCCACAGGTCGGCCGACGGGCGGTATCCCGGGCGGCACGGCCGTCCACCCTGGTGGCATGGCGGCGAAGGACGATCTCGGACGGGCGGGGGAGCAGCGGGCGGCGCAGCACCTCGCCGCTGCGGGCTACGAGCTGCTCGACCGCAACTGGCGGTGCGCACAGGGTGAGCTGGACATCGTCGCCGCCTCCCGCGGCGACCTGGTCGTCGTCGAGGTGAAGACGCGCCGGACCGAGTGGTTCGGGCATCCGTTCGAGGCGGTCTCCGCGCGCAAGCGCGATCGGCTGTGGCGGCTGGGGTGCGCCTGGATCGTGGCCCACCCCGGTGCAGCGGCGCGCCGCCGCCTGCGACTCGACGTGATCGGGATCACCGGGCCTGATCCGGCCACGGCCGTGCTGGAGCACCTCGAGGATCTGCGATGAACGTCGGCCGGACGTGGTCGGTGGTGCTCACCGGTCTGGTCGGCGACATGGTCGAGGTCGAGGCGGATCTCTCCAATCAGGTTCCCGGCTTCTCGATCATCGGACTGGCGGACAAAGCGGTCGGCGAGGCGCAGCAGCGCGTGCACAACGCGTGCGCGAACAGCGACCTCCCGCTGCCGCGACGCCACGTCACCGTGAACCTGTCGCCGGCGAGCCTGCCCAAGCACGGGTCCGGACTCGACGTCGCGATGGCCATCGCCGCCGTTGCCACCGAGCAGCCACTGGATCCGGACTCCCTCGCCGAGACCGTGCACCTCGGCGAACTGGGGCTGGACGGCCGGCTCCGACCGATCCCCGGCATCCTGCCCGCCGTGGTGGCCGCCGCCCGAGCCGGTTTCCGCCGGGTCATCGTGCCGCACGCCAGTGCGGACGAGGCCTCGCTCGTGGACGGGATCGAGGTGCACGGCGCGATCAGCCTCCGCGATGTCGCGCGCAGCCATGGCCTCGACGTGCCCGAGGTGGTCCTCGAGCCCGTCCGGGCACCCGCCGCCGGCGCCGGGACCGCCGCCGAGTCCTTGGAGATGGCGGACGTGATCGGCCAGCGCGATGCCGTCGAAGCGATGCTCATCGCCGCCGCGGGTGGCCACCACGTCCTCATGAGCGGGCCTCCCGGAGCGGGCAAGACGATGCTCGCCCGTCGGCTGCCCGGCATCCTGCCCGATCTCGACGACGCGGCGGCGCTGCAGGTCGCATCCATCCGCTCGCTGTCGGGCCTCCCCGTCGACACGCTGGATCGTGTGCCGCCGTTCGAAGCGCCGCACCATACGGCGAGTGCCACCGCGCTCATCGGCGGAGGCAGCCGCGTGGTGCGCCCCGGCGCGATCGCCCGGGCGAGCGGGGGTGTCCTCTTCCTCGACGAGGCCGGGGAGTTCGGGCGCCATACGCTGGATGCGCTGCGACAGCCGCTGGAATGCGGGAACGTCGCGATCGACCGCGCGGGCTTCCGGGCCACCTTCCCCACCCGGTTCCAGCTCGTCCTGGCGACGAACCCGTGCCCCTGCGGCAACGCGGGTGTCCGCGGTGCGGAATGCGTGTGTCCGTCGATCGCGGTCCGCCGATACCGGTCCAAGATCTCGGGTCCGCTGCTCGACCGCATCGACATCGAGCTGGCCATGCAGCGGGTGTCGACCGTGACCGCCGGGGAGGGGGAGCGGATGACGTCCGCATCGGCTCGTGACCGGGTGAGAGAGGCGCGTGAGCGCGCGCACCGTCGGCTCGCCGGCACCGCGTGGCACACCAATGCGCAGGTGGACGGGGAGTGGCTCCGCTCGGGTCCGCTCCGGGCCGAGCCCGTCATCACGCGTGCCCTGGACGCGGCGCTGCACCGGGGGAGCATCAGCATCCGCGGCTACAACCGCATCCTGCGGGTCGCTTGGACCCTCGCCGACCTCGCCGGACGGGACCGCCTTGCCATGGCGGACATCGGGCGAGCGCTGTACCTGAAGCAGGGAGCGGCGCATGGCCTCGGCTGAGAACCTGGTGCGACAGCGGCTCACCGGCCTCGTTCCGAGCGAGCTCCTGGACGATCCCGAGCAGGCGGCGAGCCGGCATGCGGCTGCGGTCTGGTCGTGCCTGACCGAGCCGGGTGACGGCGTCGCCGGGACCCTGGTGGCGGCGCTGGGCCCCCGAACGGCGTTGAGCGTCGCACTCGAGGACGGGACGGATTCGGTGCAGGACCCGAACGTCGTCGCCGCGCGCCGGCGGTGGCTTCCGCGACTCGGGACGGTCGACGATGCCTTCCGGGGTGCGCAGCGGGCCGGAGTCCGACTCCTCACGGCGGAGGACGACGAGTGGCCGAACGCGCTCGACGACCTCGGCCCGCACGCGCCGCGATGCCTGTGGGTGCGTGGCGACCTCGGGACACTGAGTTCCCGGACCCCGGCGGTGGCGCTCGTCGGCGCCCGTGCCGCCACCGGGTACGGCGAGCACGTGGCGATGGAGATGGCGGCCGAGCTGGCGGGGAGCGGGATCACCGTCGTGTCCGGCGGCGCCTACGGCATCGACGGGATGGCGCATCGGGCCGCGATCGCGGCGGGGGGTCGTACCCTCGCCTTCCTCGCGGGCGGCGTCGACCGCGCGTACCCCGCCGGGCACGCCGACCTGCTGGCGAGGATCGCGGCAGGTCCCGGCGCCGTCGCGGCAGAGGTGCCGTGCGGCACGACGCCCACCAAATGGCGGTTCCTGCAGCGGAACCGCCTCATCGCGGCCGCCGCGGGGGCGACCGTCGTGGTGGAGGCGGGGTGGCGCAGCGGATCGCTCAACACGGCGGGGCACGCCGCCGCACTCGGGCGCGCCCTCGGGGCGGTCCCGGGCCCCGTGACCAGCGCCGCGTCCGCCGGATGCCACCGCCTGCTGCGCGAGTACGACGCGCGGTGCGTCACCGGCGCCGATGACGTCCGGGAACTCCTCGGCCTCACCGGCGCCGCGGTCTCCGGCGACGATTCCTTCACCGGGGATCGCACGCGGGTGCTGGACGCGCTCAGCGTCCGCGTCGGCCGGAGCGCCGAGGAGATCGCTCGCCGCTCCGGGTTCGCCCCCGACGACGCACAGGCGCTGCTCGGCATGCTGGAACTCGACGGTTCGGCGCACCGCACGGCAGACGGCTGGCGCCGCCGACCGGCATGACAGCTTCACCCGGACACCGGCCGTGCCTGCGGGCCGGGCGGCCTCGCGCAGGGCATCCTGGAACACATGCGCCTCACCGCGGCCGTCGACGCCTACGCCGAGCATCTGGCGCGCGTACGCAGACTGTCGCCCGCCACCGTCCGGGCGTACCGCTCGGACCTGCGGGACCTCTCGGCAGCGGTCGGCGACCCGGACCTCGGCGAGCTCGACATCGAGATCCTGCGCGACTGGCTCTGGGCGGCGACGCAGCACGGTGCCGCCCGCACGACGCTCGCGCGGCGGACGGCGACCGTCCGCGGGTTCTTCGCGTGGGCGCACGACGCCGGGCACATCGCCGTCGACCCGAGCCTGCGCCTGGTGACGCCCAAGCGCGGCCGGACGCTTCCCGCGGTGGCTTCCGCGCCGGTCCTCGCCGACGTCCTGAACGCCGCCCGCGAGGCCGCTGCCGCCGACGGCGACGCGATCGCCCTGCGGGACGCGGCCGCCCTCGAACTCCTCTACGGGGCGGCGCTCCGCGTGTCCGAGCTCTGCGGTCTCGACGTCGACTCGGTCGATCCCGAGAACGCGACCGTGCGGGTCGTCGGCAAGGGCTCCAAGGAGCGCGTGGTCCCGTACGGCCGGCCGGCTGCCCAGGCGCTCGACGCCTACCTCGTGCGCGGTCGTCCCGCACTCGTGCGGGACGACTCGGGCCGGGCCCTCCTGCTCGGTGCGCGCGGCGCCCGGCTGAACACACGGTCGGTCTACGAGATGGTCCGGCGGATGCTCGGTCCCGCGCTGGGAACGGATGCCGTGGGACCGCACTCGCTGCGCCACTCGGCGGCCACGCACCTTCTCGACGGGGGTGCCGACCTGCGTGCCGTCCAGGAGATGCTCGGGCACGCCAGTCTGGGAACCACGCAGATCTACACGCACGTGTCGACGGAGCGACTCGCCGCGAGCTACCGCCTCGCCCATCCGCGCGCATGACCGGGCCGGCCTCAGCAGCACGGCAGCAGGATCGCGCGGGGGATCTCGCGGACGAGCGATAGCGGATTCACGTACTCGCCGTCGTGCCGTACGCCCACATGCAGGATGCCGGCGGGCGCATGGCCGCCGGTGCCGAGGAGAGCGATCGGGTCGCCCGCGACCACCACGTCGCCCTTCGCCGCCGTCGGCTCGACCGGTTCGACGGTGGTGACCCAGCCACCGCCGTGGTCGATCGTGACGACGCCGCGGTCGACGACCCGTCCCGAGAACGCGATGACGCCGCCGGCGGATGCCGTCACCACCGCATCCGCCGACGCCGGCGCCAGGTCCACGCCGCGGTGTCCCGGTCCGTAGCGGTGCGCGGGCGCTCGGAACGGCGCGACCACGGTGGCGTCCGCCACCGGCAGCTCCCATCCCGGCGGCGGAGCGGCCGCGACCGGTCCGGCACCGCCGAACAGGCCGACGGCCAGGGCGGTGGCGGCCGCTGCGGCGATCAGGGGGGCGGCGAAGCGGTGCACTCGTCCACCTTCGCGAGGGCTCCGGGCCGCCCGGCATCCGTCCGCGGATCTGCGGAGGAGTGGCACTGCACGGGCGCGGGGGAGAAGGCGCGGTTCTTGCTACACTGGACCCGCACCTCGCACGTCGGGGTGACTACGCGTGCCCAGAGCGGATCGGATCACCGATTCCGCGGCATCCCACCCCAGGTCTCCTCCGGGAGCGGGTGTGTGCCGGGCACCAGGCTCGCCGCGACCACCGGTCCGGCGCGAACAACCCAAAGAACAGGAGAACGGCCATGGCCGTCGTCACCATTCGCCAGCTGCTCGACAGCGGCGTCCACTTCGGACACCAGACCCGTCGGTGGAACCCGAAAGTCAAGCGCTTCATCCTGACCGAGCGCAGCGGCATCCACATCATCGACCTGCAGCAGTCGCTGGGCTACATCGACAAGGCGTACGAGTACGTCCGGGAGACCGTCGCCCACGGCGGCACGATCCTCTTCGTCGGCACCAAGAAGCAGGCTCAGGAGATCATCGCCGAGCAGGCGACCCGCGTCGGTCAGCCCTTCGTCAACCAGCGCTGGCTCGGTGGCCTCCTCACCAACTTCCAGACGGTCTCGAAGCGTCTCGCCCGCATGAAGGAGCTCGAGGAGCTCGACTTCGACAACCCCTCCGAGAGCGCCTTCACCAAGAAGGAGCTGCTGCTCAAGAAGCGCGAGCTCGACAAGCTGCACAAGTCGCTCGGCGGTATCCGCAACCTGCAGAAGACGCCCTCCGCGATCTGGGTCGTCGACGCCAAGCGCGAGCACCTCGCCATCGACGAGGCCAAGAAGCTCGGCATCCCCGTCATCGGCATCCTCGACACGAACGCCGACCCGGACGAGTTCCAGTACCCGATCCCCGGCAACGACGACGCGATCCGCTCGGTCAGCCTGCTGACCCGCATCATCGCGGACGCCGCCGCCGAGGGCCTCATCCAGCGCCACCAGCCCACCGACGACTCGGCCGACGCCGAGCCCCTCGCCGACTGGGAGCGTGAGCTGCTCGAGTCGGCTCCCGACTCCGCTCCGGCGGCCGACGAGGCCCCCGCGGCCGACGAGGCTCCCGCCGAGGCTGAGGCTCCCGCGGCCGACGAGGCTCCCGCCGAGACCGAGGCCCCCGCGGCCGAGTCCGAGGCTCCGGCCGAGGAGAAGTCCGCAGAGTAATCTCCCGTCGGCCGTCCCGGCACGACCGGGACGGCCGACGTCCGGCACAACGACCCCATAACACTGAGGAGCCGCCACCCATGGCAAACTTCACCATCGCCGACATCAAGGCGCTGCGCGAGCAGCTCGGCACGGGAATGGTCGACACCAAGAAGGCGCTCGAGGAGGCCGACGGCGACCTCGAGAAGGCCGTCGAGATCCTGCGCCTGAAGGGTGCGAAGGGCAACGCGAAGCGCGCCGACCGCTCCACGAGCGAGGGCCTCATCGCCGCGCTCGAGGCCGACGGCAAGGTCACGCTCATCGAACTCGCCTGCGAGACCGACTTCGTGGCCAAGAACGACCGCTTCATCGCCCTCGCCGACAAGGTCCTCGCCGCGGCCGCCGCCGCCGGTGCCGACTCGGCCGACGCAGCCCTCGCCGCCGAGGTCGACGGCCAGACCGTCGACAAGGTCATCTCGGACGAGGCCGCGATCATCGGCGAGAAGGTCGAACTGCGTCGCGTCCGCACGCTCACCGGCGACGCCTTCCAGGTCTACCTGCACAAGACGAGCAAGGACCTGCCCCCGCAGGTCGGCGTCGTCGTCGCCTACACGGGTGACGACGCCGAGACGGCTCGCTCGATCGCCCAGCACATCTCCTTCGCCAACCCGACGTACCTGTCGCGCGACGAGGTCCCCGAGGCCGACGTCGAGAAGGAGCGCGAGATCGTCACCGAGATCTCCCGCAACGAGGGCAAGCCCGAGGCTGCCCTGCCGAAGATCGTCGAGGGCCGTGTCAACGCGTTCTTCAAGCAGGTCGCACTTCTCGACCAGGACTACGCGAAGGACAACAAGCTGTCCGTCGCCAAGGTCGCAGCCGACGCCGGCATCACCGTGACGGGCTTCGCCCGCTTCAAGGTCGGCGCGTAAGGCAGTGACGAAAGGGGTTCGCATCATCCGATGCGAACCCCTTTTCCATGCCGTTCGCTAGTCTTCACCCAACGAGAGGATCCCGCGTGATCGACGAGAACACCGGACGCCGTCGCGTCCTCCTGAAGCTGTCCGGCGAGGCATTCGGTGCCGGTCAGCTCGGCGTCAACCCCGACGTGGTCGGCGCCATCGCCCGCGAGATCGCCGCGGCGGTGGACCGGGTGGAGATCTCCATCGTGGTCGGCGGCGGCAACTTCTTCCGCGGCGCCGAGCTCAGCCAGCGCGGCATGGACCGCGGCCGCGCCGACTACATGGGCATGCTGGGGACCGTGATGAACGCCCTCGCGCTGCAGGACTTCCTCGAGCAGGCGGGAGCCGCCACGCGGGTCCAGTCCGCCATCTCGATGACGCAGGTCGCCGAGCCGTACATCCCGCGCCGGGCCGAGCGTCACATGGAGAAGGGCCGGGTGGTCATCTTCGGCGCCGGCGCAGGCCTGCCCTACTTCTCGACCGACACCGTCGCCGCCCAGCGCGCCCTCGAGATCGGGGCGTCCGAGGTCCTCGTCGCCAAGAACGGCGTCGACGGCGTGTATACGGCGGATCCGAAGAAGGATGCCACCGCCCAGCGGATCGACGCGATCACGTACCGCGACGCTCTGCAGCGCGGCCTCAAGGTGGTCGACTCCACAGCCTTCAGCCTCTGCATGGACAACGGCATGGACATGCGCGTGTTCGGCATGGAGCCCGCCGGCAACGTGACCCGCGCTCTGCTCGGCGAATCGATCGGCACGCTCGTCACCGTCTGAGGAGTTCCCGCAGCCCCGACTAGACTTGACCGGACGTACCGACGAATGGAGTGACCGTGATCGCCGAGACCCTGGCCGACACGAAGACCCGCATGGACCGAGCCGTTGAGGCGGCGAAGGAGGACTTCGCCACCGTCCGCACCGGACGCGCGAACCCGCAGCTGTTCCAGAAGGTCCTGGTCGACTACTACGGCACGCCGACGCCGCTCGCGCAGCTGGCGTCGCTGAACGCCCCCGAAGCGCGCACGCTGGTCATCACGCCCTATGACAAGTCGGCGCTGAAGGCGGTCGAGCAGGCGATCCGCGACATGCCCAACCTCGGGGCCAACCCGACCAACGACGGCAACCTCGTCCGCGTGACGATGCCCGAGCTCACGGCGGACCGCCGCAAGGAGTACGTCAAACTCGTCCGGTCGAAGGGCGAGGATGCGAAGGTGCATGTCCGCGGCATTCGTCGCAAGGCGAAGGACGAGCTCGACGCGCTCAAGGGCGAGGTCAGCGACGATGACCTCGCTCGCGCCGAGAAGGAGCTCGACGCCCTCACGAAGGCGCACGTCGAGCTCATCGACGATGCCCTGAAGCGCAAAGAGACCGAGCTCCTCGAGGTCTGAGCGCCCGACTGATGAGCGAACAGACCCACTCGTGAGCGGACATCCGCGGCCATGAGCGACGACGTCCCGGGGACACCGGTGCCGCGTCCGACCGAGGGTCGGGCGCCCCACCGGGAACCCGTCGAGCCGAGTGACGGTTCGGTGTTCCAGTCGCACGTCCGTGCCGCGCGCTCGGAGTTCGAGAGCCAGATCGAGCGTGCACGCGCCGAGTTCGAAGAGGCGAACGAGCGCATCAACGCGCGCACCGGACGCAACCTCCTCATGGCGATCCTGATCGGTCTGGCGATCGGCGTGATCGTCCTCGGGTCGCTGCTGTTCGTCAAGTGGGCGTTCATCGCGTTCGCCGTCCCGCTGTGCCTCCTCGGGATCTTCGAGTTCACGCGGGCCCTGCAGGCGAGCGGCCGACGCATCGACCTGACGTCGCAGCTGATCGCCGGCATCATGATCCTCGGAGCCGCCTTCGCGGGGTACCTCACCCACTGGCTGGTGACCTTCGCCGCTGTCATCTTCGTCGTGGTCTGGCGTCTCGTCGCGCAGATGGCGGCGGGCGACGGTCGCGGCTACGCAGAGGTCACGACGGACGTCCTGGCGAGCGGGCTCCTGCCGATCTACGTCGCCTTCCTCGGCAGCTTCACCCTCGTGCTGCTGCGCCAGGACCACGGGGAGCTGTGGCTCCTCGCCGTGCTGATCGTCGCCGTGGCCGTCGACACCGGCGCCTACGCGAGCGGTGTGGCGTTCGGACGACACAAGATGGCGCCCCGCATCAGCCCGAACAAGACCTGGGAGGGGTTCGCGGGCGCCGTGCTGTGCGGCCTCATCGCCGGCGGCGTCCTGGCCGTGCTGATGCTGCAGATCCCGCTGTGGACCGGCCTGGTCCTCGGTGCCGCGGTGGTCGTCGCCGCGACGATCGGCGACCTGGGGGAGTCCCTCATCAAGCGCGACCTGGGGATCAAGGACATGAGCTCGTTCCTGCCCGGTCACGGCGGTGTGCTGGACCGTCTCGATTCCATCCTCCCGTCCATGGTCCCAGGCATCGCCCTGTTCTTCCTCTTCTCCCCGATGAGCGCACTCGCATGACCGATCTCCGTTCCTCGTCCGCCTTCCCGACGGTCATGGGCCGTCGCAAGGGTTACGACCCCGAAGCCGTCGACGCCTTCCTCGAGTCGGCACGGGCGGCCTTCGAATCGGAGACCCCTGCCGTCACCTCCGCGGACGTGCGCAGCGTCGGCTTCCCGCTCGTGCGCGACGGGTACGAGGTCGCCGCCGTCGACGCGGCGCTCGGCCGGATCGAAGACGCCTTCGCGCAGCGTGAGAGGACCGAGGCTCTCTCCAAGCGCGGTGCGCGTGCCTGGGTCGGCGCCTCGCGGAAACTCGCACAGGAGGTCCTGAACCGCCTCTCCCGGCCGAAGCGGAAGAAGTTCGCCCGCGTGCCGCTGCTGCGCTTCGGCTACCGCATCGACGAGGTGGATCTCGTGGCAGGACGGATCGCGCGGTATCTCGAGACCGGCGAGGGGCTGTCGGTCGAGCAGGTGCGCACCGTCGCCTTCCGCATGCAGCTGGGCGGCTACGACGAGGTGCAGGTCGATGCGGTGCTGGATGCCGTCGTCGACGTGATGCTCTCCGTCGGGTGACGCCTTCTGGCAGCCCGCCGCGGCCCCGACTATCATCAGGAGCACTGTGACTTCCGGCACCGAGATCTCGCGCACCGTCGGAGACCTGTCGACGGTCTCCCGCCGCCCGGCCCCCGCGCCGCGCTGGTCGCGTCGCCGTGGCGTGCTGAGCGTCTTCGCCGCCCTCGCGACCGCCGCATTCGTCGCGGCGTACATCGTCCCGCTGACCGCCGTTCCGGTGGAGGCGCAGGCCGCCGAGATCGACCCGCTCTCGCTCTACGCGTCGGCGATCGAGGACGCGCAGCTCTACAACGCCGGCGATACCGCCGTCATCGCCCTGGAGCGCAGCAGCGAGTACAGCGTCTACGTCAAGCCGACCCCCACCCCCACTCCCACGCCGACGGCGGACCCGATCGCCGCCGGCAGCAGCGCCGGCGGGTCCGGCTCGTCGGGTGCGTCGGCGTGGTCACCGCCGTTCGTCGCTCCGGATCCCGGCAGCGCGCAGGCTATCGCCTTCGACATGGTGGCCGCCCGCGGCTGGGGCGAGAGCGAGTTCGCCTGCCTCGTCGCGCTGTGGAAGAAGGAATCCGGGTGGCGCGTCAACGCCTACAACGCGTCGAGCGGGGCCTACGGCATCCCGCAGGCGCTGCCGGGACGCAAGATGGCGTCGGCGGGCTCCGACTGGGAGACGAACCCGGCCACGCAGATCGCGTGGGGCCTCGGCTACATCAAGGGCCGCTACGGCACGCCGTGCGGTGCGTGGGCGAAGTCGCAGCGCTCCGGGTGGTACTGACCGGATGCCCCGCTCGAACCGGCGGCGTCCGGTGGGCCCCGACGAATCGTTCGACCGCCTGCTGAGCGGCTGGAAGCGCACGGAGACGCGGCGCGGGGCCGAGTGGACCGTCCAGCCCCTCGGTGCCCCGCAGGCACGCAAGGAGTACCGGTGCCCGGGATGCGGTCGCACGATCGCGGTCGGGGTCGCGCACCTCGTGGTATGGCGTGCGGACGGGGTCCTCGGCGACGCCGCCGACCTCGCATCGCGCCGTCACTGGCACCGGGCCTGCTGGAACGTGGCCTGAAGCCTCAGAGCTCGTTCTGCCGGGGGATGAGCACCTGCCGGTAGATGATCAGGATGCTCGCGGCGACCGGAATCGCGATGAGGGCGCCGAGCAGGCCGAGCAGGGAGCCGCCCGCGAGGGCGGCGATGACGACGACGGCGCCCGGGACCGAGACGGCGCGGCTCATGATGCGCGGCGAGACGAAGTACGCCTCGACCTGCATGTAGACGAGGTACCAGATGAGGGCGACCAGGGCCGTCAGCGGCGAGGCCAGTCCGAGGCAGGCGAGCACGATGATCGCCGAGCCGGTGAGCGTTCCGACGAGCGGGATCAGGGAGAAGAAGAAGGCGATGACGGCCAGCACGGCGGGGAAGGGGGCGCCGATGATCGAGAGGAAGATCGCGCTGAGGATGCCGTTGATCACGCCGAGCGTGACCTGGCCCATGACGTAATAGCCGACGGATGCCGAGATCTGCTCGGCCAGGTCGATGAACCGTTCCCGCTTGGAGGCGGGGACCATCTGGTAGATCGACCGCTTCAGCGAGCGCATCGAGGCGGTGAAGTAGATGGTGAGGATCGTCACGATGATCGCGCCGGTGGCGAAGGCCACGAGGCCGGCGCCCAGGGACAGGAGCCCGGTCCCGATCCCCGTGCCGATGTCGGCGAGGTCGAGGGAGGTCCACCAGTCGTTGACATAGTCGAGCACCACGTCCACCTCCAGCAGCGGGAACGTCTCCGACAGCCAGTCGCGGCCCGCGTTGACGGGGTTCCACTGGCCGTCGACGGCGCTCTCCACGAGCTTCTGGATGCGGAGCACGAGCTCGGCGATCTGTCCGGTCAGGATCGGCACCACCATGAGGACGAGCCCGGTACCGGCCGCGAGCAGGGCGACGAAGGTGAGGACGAGTGCACTCCAGCGCGGCATCCCGCGCCGTTCCAGCCAGGTCACCACGGGGTCGAGGCCGAGCGCGAGGAACAGCGCGGTGCCGACGTACAGCAGCACGGTGGAGAGGGTCTGGACGCCCGTGATGATGAGGATGCCGACCCCGACGCCGAGGGTGGCGATGAGTGCGGTGCGGAACGCGTGCTGGATCTTCACGGAAAACCTTCCAAGGGGGCCTGCGGTTCACCCTAGCCACCCGCAGGGGCAGAACCCGTCAGTGCCGCGCTCCCACGCGATTGCCAGATCCTTTCGCTAGGCTGGAACGTCGATTGGTCGCCCGCCGAGGCGATTCCGGCTGGAGAGAGGGTGTCGATTCGTGCGTTTCGTGTGGGCGATTGTGGCATTCGTGCTCGCGACCGTGATGATCGGCGCGGGCATCGCCCAGCGCACCATCCTGCAGGCACCGACGACCGAGACCGCCGCCGTCGAGGTGGGAGGCTCCGCGCCCTACATCCTCGTGGACGGTGACGTTTTCGCCAGCCGTGCCGGCTCGCAGACGCTTCGGGTCGAGGGGGACGGGCCGGTGTTCGCCGCGTACGCCCGGACGACCGATCTCACCGCCTGGCTCGCCCCGACCGACTACACCGCGGTGACGCTGGGAGATGAGGGCGCCCTCGCGACGACCGAGGTCCCGGCCGCCGCGATCCCGGAGGACGACGCGTCGCCCACCGCCGACCCCGCGGGGTCCGACCTCTGGCTCGACGAGTTCCAGCAGGAGGGCAGCCTGGCGACGCCGTTGAGCCTCCCGGCCGACATGAGCGTCCTGATCGCCTCCGACGGCACCGCGCCGGCACCGGCATCCATCAGCGTCACCTGGCCGACGGGGGCCACGACACCCTGGGCCGGTCCGCTCATCGCCGCCGGTGGCGTCATGCTCCTCGCCGGCGTCGTGCTGTACTTCCTCGCCTTCCGCCACGCCCGCCGCTCTCGCGGCCCCCGCCGCAAGGGCCTCCCCATGCCGGTGACCGAGCCCATCGAGCTTCCCGGCCGGGACAAGAAGGGCGTCATCTCCGCCAGTCCGCGGCGCCGCCAGCTCACCGGCGGTCGGAAGTCGCTCCTCGCGGCTCCGGCGCTGATCGTGTCCGCCGCCCTGCTGTCGGGCTGCGCACCGGACGCGTGGCCGGATCTCGAGCCCACCGGGACCCCGACGCCGACCGAGACGGTCATCGTCCCCGAGGGTCAGGGCGCGCCGGCGGTCACCGAGACCCAGGCTGAGCGTATCCTGACCCGCATCGCGGAGGAGGTCGCCGCTGCCGACGAAGCCGCGGACGCGAAGGCGGCGGGAGCCCGGCTCACCGGCCCCGCGCTCACCGAGCGCAAGACGAACTACCGCCTCCAGAAGGAGATCGACGCGCAGGAGCCCCTCGCGCCGATCCCGTCCGGGCCCATCACGGCTCTGCTCCCGCAGGCGCAGGACGCCTGGCCGCGCATGTTCCTCGCCGTCGTCGAGGACACCGACGGCTCGGCGACGGTGATGACCGTGACGCAGGAGGACGCGTGGGCCGATTACAAGCTCAGCTACCTCTCCAACCTGCGGGCCGACGCGAGCATGAACCTCGCCGCGTCCTACGTCGGAGCGGTTGCGGTGGAGCCGCCGTCCCCGTTCCTCGTCATGCCGCCCGAGCAGATCGCCGCCGCCTATGCCGACGTCCTCAACAAGGGCGACGAGAGCGAGTTCGCCGCGGTGTTCGACGAGGAGACCGACCCGTTCCGCGTGCAGATCGAGGAGAACCGGGCGACGCTGCTGAAGAACTTCAACAAGACGGGCGAGGACACCGGGAAGGTGGCCTTCAAGGCCTCCGCCGGCGGGACCGAGCCCCTGTCGCTGGCGACGCTCGACAGCGGCGCCATCGTCGCGGTGACGGTCGTCGAGAACGAATCGGTCGTTCCCACCAACGACGATGCGGTCATCAAGCTCGGCAAGAACGAGGTCGTGAAGGCGCTGACCGGCGTCACCCAGTCCGCGACCGGCTTCACGACGCGCTACGCCGACCAGCTGTACTTCCTGGTCCCCGCTCAGGGATCGAACGAGAAGATCCAGCTCATCGCGTCCCGTTCCAACATCCTCGATGCCAAGGTGGTTGATAAAGAGTGAGCACGCCCGCTCCCGGTGCCGTCATGCGCGGTGCCATCGATCTGTCGTCCCTCCGTTCCCGCCCGGATGCCGCCGCCCCGGCGGGCCCCGGCACCCCCGCCGCCGGGGGAGCGTCGGCGCCGCGCCTGGTCTTCGACGCGACGGACGCCGACTTCGGTCAGGTCCTCGAGCTGTCGAAGACCGTCCCGGTGGTCGTGGACCTCTGGGCCGAGTGGTGCGGCCCGTGCAAGCAGCTGAGCCCGGTCCTCGAGAAGCTCATCGCCGAGTTCGCCGGCCGGCTCGTGCTCGCCAAGGTGGACGTCGACGCCAACCCGCAGCTGGCGCAGAGCTTCCGCGCGCAGTCGATCCCGCTCGTCGTCGCCCTGGTCGCCGGTCAGCCCGTCCAGCTCTTCACCGGCGCCGTTCCCGAGCAGCAGGTGCGAGAAGTCTTCCACCAGCTCCTCGAGCTCGCGGCGAACCACGGCGTGACCGGGACCGTCCCGCAGGGTGACGCGCCGTCGGATGCGGCCGAGCCCGCGCTCCCGCCGCTGCACCAGGAGGCGTTCGACGCCATCGAGCGCGGTGACTACGACGCCGCGGCGGTCGCCTACGAGAAAGCCCTCGCGGAGAATCCTCGCGACGAGGACGCGCGCGCCGGCTTCGGGCAGGTGCGCCTGCTCGCGCGGGTCCAGCACCTCGACCTCGCCGCCGCACGCGCCGCGGCCGCCGCGGCCCCGACCGATGTGACGGCTCAGTTCGACGTCGCTGACCTCGACCTCGCGGGCGGCCATGTGGAGGACGCGTTCGACCGCCTCCTCGACCTCTTCGCCGCGCTGCCGAGCGCCGACCGGGCCCCGGTGCGGGAGCGTCTGCTCGAACAGTTCGGCATCGTGGGCGACGGCGACCCGCGCGTCATCCGCGCGCGCGGCCGGCTGGCCAGCCTCCTCTTCTGAGACCGGCGGCGTCGTCGCATCCGATCAGTCGGCTGCGGCGACGCCACCCTTGCTCAGTCGGCGTCGTGGCGCAGCCACAGCACGCCGAGCGGAGGAAGGATCACCCGCGCGTTGCCGTGCGCGTCCGTCGTCACTCCGCCGAGATTGCCGACGCCCGATCCGCCGAACTCCTCGGCGTCGCTGTTGAGGATCTCGACCCACGCCCCGGTGCCGGGAAGCGTGATGTCGAGGTCTGCGATCGGCGCTCCGGAGAAGTTGCAGAGCACGGCCACGGTGCCGCCGCTGTCGTCCTGCCGGGCGAATCCGAGGACGTTCGCATTCGGGGAGTGCGGGAACACGCGCGAGAAGGCGGCGCCGTCGGTGTCCCGCTGCCAGAGCGCTGCTTCGGCGCGGTAGCTGCGGTTGAGCTCGGCCACGAAATGCTGCAGCTGGGCGTGAGCGGGCTGATCGAGCATCCACCAGTCCAGTCCGCGGGATTCCGACCACTCGGACATCTGGCCGAACTCCTGGCCCATGAACAGCAGCTGCTTACCCGGGTGGCCCCACATGTAGGCCAGGAACGCGCGCATGTTGGCGAGCTGCTGCCAGTGGTCGCCCGGCATCCGCGTGAACAGCGACCCCTTCCCGTGCACGACCTCGTCGTGGCTGATCGGGAGGACGAAGTTCTCGCTGAAGGCGTAGACGAACGAGAACGACAGCTCGCCCTCGTGGTGCGCCCGGTACAGCGGGTCACGGCCGATGTACACGAGGGAGTCGTTCATCCACCCCATGTTCCATTTGAAGCCGAACCCGAGACCGCCTTGGCTCGTGGGCGCGGTCACGCCCGGGAAGCTGGTGGATTCCTCGGCGATCATCGCGACGCCGGGGTGGCGCTTGTAGGCGGTCGCGTTGACCTCCTGCAGGAAGCGGATGGCCTCGAGGTTCTCGCGGCCGCCATGGATGTTCGGCTCCCACTGCCCCTCTTCGCGGGAGTAGTCCAGATAGAGCATGGAGGCCACCGCGTCCACGCGCAGTCCGTCGACATGGAACTCCTCGAACCAGTACAGCGCGTTGGCGACGAGGAAGTTGCGGACCTCGTTGCGGCCGTAGTCGAAGATCAGCGTGCCCCAGTCGCGGTGCTCGCCGCGTCGCGGGTCGGGGTGCTCGTACAGCGGCACGCCGTCGAAGCGCGCGAGCGCGAACTCGTCCTTCGGGAAGTGACCCGGCACCCAGTCCATGATCACGCCGATGCCGGCCTGGTGGAGCCGGTCGATGAGGTAGCGCAGTTCGTCCGGGGTGCCGAAGCGGCTGGTCGGCGCGTAGTAGCCGCTGACCTGGTAGCCCCAGGAGCCGCCGAAGGGGTGCTCCGCGAGCGGCATGAACTCGACGTGCGTGAATCCCTGCGCCGTCACGTAGTCCGCCAGCTCGTCGGCCGCCGCGGTGTAGCCGAGACCAGGGCGCCACGATCCGAGGTGGACCTCGTACGTCGACATCGCGCTGTCGTGGGGCGAGCGGGCGGCTCTCGCCGACATCCAGTCGTCGTCCTGCCAGGTGTACTCGGTGTCGGTGACGACGGATGCCGTGGCGGGCGGGACCTCGGCGCGACGCGCCATCGGGTCCGCCTTCATGATCCAGTGCCCGGCGGCGGTCAGGATCTCGAACTTGTAGGCCGAGCCGACCCCGATGCCGGGCACGAAGAGCTCCCAGATCCCGCTCGATCCGAGCGAGCGCATGGCGTGCTGCGTGCCGTCCCAGCCGTTGAGGTCGCCGACGACCCGGACGGCGCGCGCGTTCGGCGCCCACACGGCGAAGGACACGCCGCTGACACCGTCGTAGTGCCGCACGTGCGCGCCGAGTACCCGCCAGAGCTGCTCGTGCCGGCCCTCTCGGATGAGGTGGAGGTCGACCTCGCCGAGGGTGGGGAGATGCCGGTACGGGTCGTCGACGCGATAGTCGGGTGAGCCCTCGTACGTCGCCACGAGGTCGTATGCCGTCGGCTGCGCCGTCGAGGTCCCCTCCCACACGCCCTGACGGACATGCGACATCTCGACGCGGGAGCCGTCGCTCAGCACGGCGGTCACGGACTGCGCGAACGGGCGGCGCGCCCGGATCACCCACCCGCCGTCCTGCTCGTGCGGGCCGAGGACGTCGTGGGGAGCGTGATAGGCACCGGCGGCTACGGCGTCGAGGATCGCGTCGTCGGGACGGGTCATGAGGTCACCTTCACAGAGAGGATGTGGACGGGTTCGATGAACGCGTCGAGCCGGACGAAGTTGTGCTCGTTCCACGTCCAGTGGGCTCCGGTCAGGAGATCCTCGACCTCGTAGTCGTGACCGCGAGGAAGCCCCCAGATCTCGGAGTCGATGTGGACCGTCGTCTCCCGGGCCGAGTGCGGATCGACGTTGGCCACGACGATGATCGTGTCGGCGACGCCGGTGGGGGACAGGGCGGCAGGCAGGTGCTTGACGTACGCGAGGACGGCGTCGTCCTCGCTCCACTGCGTGGTGTAGCCGCGCAGCTGGCGCACGGCGGGATGGGCCCGTCGGATCTCGTTCAGCCGTCGGAGGTACGGCGCGAGGGAGTCGCCGGCGGCCTCGGCGCCGGCCCAGTCGCGGAGCTTGTACTCGTACTTCTCGTTGTCGATGTTCTCCTCGGAGCCCGGCCGCGCGACGTTCTCGAAGAGCTCGTACCCGGCGTACACGCCGTAGCTGCCGCCGGCCGTCGCCGCGAGCGCGGCACGGACTTTGTACGCGGGACGCCCGCCGAACTGCAGGTACTCGGTCAGGATGTCGGGGGTGTTCACGAAGAGGTTGGGACGCATGAAGTCCGCGGTCTCGGACGAGATCGCCTCGAAGAACTCCTCGAGCTCCTCCTTCGTGTTCCGCCAGGTGAAGTACGAGTAGCTCTGCTGGAACCCGGCCTGCGCCAGCGCCTGCATCGGTGCGGGGCGGGTGAACGCCTCGGCGAGGAAGACCACGTCGGGGTTCTCCGCGTTGACGGTGCGGATGAGCCACTCCCAGAACTGGAGCGGCTTCGTGTGCGGGTTGTCGACGCGGAAGATCGTGACGCCCTGGGCGATCCAGTGGCGCACGATGCGCAGCACTTCGGCGCGGATGCCCTCGGGGTCGTTGTCGAAGTTGACCGGGTAGATGTCCTGGTACTTCTTCGGCGGGTTCTCGGCGTAGGCGATGGAGCCGTCGGGCAGCGTCGTGAACCACTCCGGGTGGGAGCTGACCCAGGGGTGGTCGGGCGCCGCCTGGAGGGCGAGGTCCAGAGCGACCTCGAGTCCGGCATCGGATGCCGCCCGGACGAAGGTGCGGAAGTCCTCGAGCGTCCCGAGGTCGGGGTGGACGGTGTCGTGCCCGCCGGCCGCGGATCCGATGGCCCACGGCGAACCGGGGTCGCCGGGGGACGTCGTGAGCGTGTTGTTCGGACCCTTCCGGTTCACCTCGCCGATGGGGTGGATGGGCGGCAGGTAGATCACGTCGAACCCCATGTCGGCGACGGCCGGCAGCCGCTCGGCGGCGGTGCGGAACGTCCCGCTCCGCACCGTGCCGTCGGGGAGGCGCTCTGCGCCCTCGGACCGGGGGAAGAACTCGTACCAGGCGCCGACCCCTGCTCGCTCGCGCTCCACGAGCAGCGTGTGCTCCTCGTGCACCGAGACGAGCGATGCGACGGGCCGGTCGGCGAAGGCCCGGGCGATGTTCGGGTCCCGCACGATGATGAGCGCCGAGTCGTCGGTGACGGCGGCATCCCGCAGCGCGCGTGCCCCGGCGGTGAGGACGGATTTCTCGGGCGCCGGGCGAGCCCGCTCGGACGCCGCCCGCTCGAAGAGCTCGGCGCCCATCTCGCGCATGAGGACCGGGTCGACGCCGGCCGCGATCTTCAGCTCTGCGGCGTGCCGCCAGGTGGCGTAGTCGTCCGCGAACGTCTCGAACCGGAACCGCCACACTCCCTGTTCGAGGGGGACGACGCTGACGGACCAGCGGTCGAAGCCGTCGTTCAAGGGCGCGAGCCGGTGGAGGGTCGTGGTGCCGGACGGAGCCGTCAGCCGCACGTGCACACCGATGCGGTCATGGCCCTCGCGGAAGGCGGTCACCGTGAACGGCACCGCCTCGCCCACGTGCGCCGACGGGGCGTAGCGGCCGGTCGGCACACTCGGCCGATGCGAGGTCACGGGGATGCGGGCGGCACGCGTCGCGGCATCCTTTCGCGAGGACTTCGCCTGCCGGAGCGGGATCTCGGCGAGGCTTCGGACGGATGCGGAGACAGTCGTGGTGGCCACGTCTCGAACCTACCGGGGTCACCGGGGGACCGGAACCGGATCGGATCACTCCGCGCGGAAGAGCCGCATTGCTGTATCATCCAGCCGCACGACGTCGCCGGGCGCGTGCACCTCGCCGGTCGAGACGGGCCGCTCGTCGCTGCTCGACCAGAGCGACACGTAACGAGTGACGCCCGCCAGGTGTGGCAGGGTCACGTCGATGGCCGACTCGCGTCCGTGCACGACGAGGAGGATCCGGTTGGGTTCCTCGTTCTCCGGGGTGGAACGAGCGTCGTACTGGAGCGTGCGATGCGACGGGTCCGTCCACCGTTCGATGGACATCGTCTCGCCGTTCTCGTCGTACCAGCCGATGACGGACGCGCCGGGCACCGCACGGTCCTCGTGGTCGAAGCGCTCCGGGCGCAGCGCCGGGTTCTCCCGACGCAGCCGGGTGAGATGCGCGACGTGCGCCGCGAGATCGTGCTGCCACGCGCCGTGCTCCCAGCTGAGCCAGGTGAGGGCGGAGTCATGACAGTAGGCGTTGTTGTTGCCGCGCTGCGTGCGTCCGAACTCGTCGCCGGCGGTCAGCATCGGCACCCCCGCCGACAGCAGCAGCGTCCCGAGGAGGTTCCGCATCGCCTTGCGGCGGACCGCGAGCACGGCTGCGTCGTCGGTGTGCCCTTCCGCGCCGTGGTTGAAGGAGCGGTTCGTGTCGGCGCCGTCGCGGCCGTTCTCGCCGTTTCCGAGGTTGTGCTTGACGTCGTACGAGACCAGATCGCGCAGCGTGAAGCCGTCGTGCGCCGTCACGAAGTTGATGCTCGCCAGGGGACCGCGATCGGCGCTGAACGTGTTCGCCGATCCGGCCAGCCGCGTCGCGAAGCCGCCGATCCCCACGGGGGTCGTCTCGGCTCGGCGGGCGTAGTCGATGTCGCTGAGCCAGAAGTTCCGCACCCGATCGCGGTAGCGGTCGTTCCACTCGCTCCAGCCGCCGCCGAAGTTGCCCGTCTGCCAGCCGCCCATCCCGACGTCCCAGGGCTCGGCGATCTTCTTGACGTCGGCGAGCTGGGGGTCCGTCGCGATGGCACGGAGCAGCGGATGGTCCGGTGTGTACACGTGCGCGGCGTCGCGCCCGAGCGTCGGGGCGAGGTCGAAGCGGAACCCGTCGATCTGCACCTCGCGCGCCCAGTACCTGAGCGAGTCGAGGACCAGGCGCGATGCCGCCGGGGTTGAGGTGTCGAGCGCGTTGCCGCAGCCGGTGACGTCGATGTACGTGCCGTCGTCGGTCTGCCGGTAGTAGGAGCGGTTGTCGATCCCGCGGAGACTCGATCGCGGCTCGCCGAAGCCCTGCTCGGAGGTGTGGTTGTACACGACGTCGAGGAAGACCTCGATGCCGGCCTCGTGCAAAAGTCGCACCATGCCCTTGACCTCGCGGAGCACCGCGTCGGGGCCCTCGGCGCGCGCGGCCGCCGTCGCGTACGGCGCGTGCGGCGCGAAGAATCCGACCGTGTTGTAACCCCAGTAGTTGCCGAGGCCGAGGTGCAGGAGCCGGGGCTCGCTCGTGAAGGCATGCACCGGCAGCAGCTCGAGCGCCGTGATCCCGAGCCGGTGGTAGTGCTCGATCATCGCCGGGTGGGCGAGTCCCGCGTACGTCCCGTGGAGTGCCGCGGGGACCTTCGGATGCCGCTTGGTGAGCCCCTTGACGTGGGCCTCGTAGATGACGGTCCGATCCATGGGGGTGGCGGGCTTGCCGACGCCGCCCCAGTCGAACGAGGTGTCGACCACGGCGCTCCGCCAGGATGCGAGCCCCGGTTCGACCAGGCCGCGCGCGTACGGGTCGATGAGCAGGGTGGCCGGGTTGAAGGCCATGCCGGCCCCGTGCGGCCCGTCGACGCGGACCGCGTACCGGGCGCCGGGTCGCAGCGACGGCGTCGTGACCTCCCAGACCCCGCCCCCGACCGGACGAAGCGGCAGCACCTCCACGATCCAGTCCAGATCGCCGCCGTCGAACAGGACGACCTCCAGCGCGGTCGCGTGCGCCGACCAGACGCGCAGAGTCCCGCCGCCGTCGTGGAGGCGGACGCCGAGATCGTCGAGGTCGGGGGAGCGGAGGTCGTACGGGCTCTCGAGCGTCGTGCCGGCCAGCGCGGAATCCATGCGTCCTAGAGTAGTGAGGTCAGGATCACCGGCTCGCACCGGGATCATCACCGGAACAGGGGACGCGGCATGTCGGTCTATCTCGACCACGCCGCCTCGACGCCGCTGCGGCCGCAGGCCCGTGACGCGTGGCTCGCGGCATCCGAGCTCGTCGGCAACGCGTCCTCGGTCCACGGCGCCGGCCAGGACCTGCGCCGCCTGCTCGAGGAGTCCCGCGAGCGCGTCGCCGCGATCCTCGGCTGCGATCCGATCGAGGTGGTGCTCACCTCGGGTGGAACCGAGTCGATCAATCTCGCCCTGCAGGGGCTGTGGTGGGCGCGTGCTCACGGCCGCTCGGCGATCGTCCTCCCGGAGGGCGAGCACCACGCGACCCTCGACACCGTCGAATGGCTCGTGCGGGCTCACGGCGCCGACGTGCGTCCGGTCGCGCTCGATCCGGTGGGCGCCGTCGTCCCGGCCCGCTTCGCCGAGGCGCTGCCGGATGCCGCCCTCGCGACCGCGCTGGTGGCCAACAACGAGGTCGGCAGCGTCTCCCCGGTGGCGGCGATCGCCGAGGAGGCTGCCGCCGCCGACGTGCCGCTCCACCTCGACGCGGTCGGCGCCATCGGCCACCTCCCGCTCGACTTCGCCGCGCTGCGGGGCACGCACCGCACACCGAGCGGGCTCGTGGCGCTGAGCATGTCCGGCCACAAGGTGGGCGCGCCCGTCGGCACGGGGGCGCTGGTCGTGTCCCGGCACGCCCGCCTGGAACCGCTGCTGCACGGCGGCGGGCAGCAGCGCGGCCTCCGCTCGGGCACGCAGGACGTCGCGGGCGCCGCGGCCCTCGCTGTCGCGCTGGAGCTCACCGCCGCGGAACGGGCGAGTGAGGCCTCACGGCTGCGCGCCCTGGCGGATCGCCTGCGCAGCGGCATCCGCGACATCGTCCCCGGCGCCCGGTTCCTCGGCGCGACCGAGGAACGGCTGCCCGGTCACATCCATGTGCTGTTCCCGGACGCGCTGGGGGAGACGCTGCTGTTCCTGCTCGACCGGGCCGGCGTGCACGTCTCGACGGGATCGGCCTGTCAGGCCGGCGTGGCCGAGCCCTCCCACGTCGTGCGCGCGCTGGGCTTCACCGACCGCGACGCCCGGTCGGTGCTCCGCATCACCCTCGGGCGCTCCTCGACGGCGACGGACGTCGACGCCCTCCTCGCGGCGCTGCCCGAGGCGTACGGCCGAGCCGCGGCGTCCCGCGCCCGGGGAGCTGCGCACTCGTAGACTGGGACGATGCGAGTTCTGGCGGCGATGAGCGGTGGTGTGGACTCCGCGGTGGCTGCCGCACGTGCAGTCGATGCGGGGCACGACGTCGTCGGTGTCCACCTCGCGCTCTCGCGCGCCGGCGGAACCCTGCGCACCGGGAGCCGCGGCTGCTGCACCATCGAGGACGCGATGGACGCCCGTCGCGCCGCCGACCTGCTCGGCATCCCGTTCTACGTCTGGGACTTCTCGGAGCGGTTCCGCGACGACGTCATCGACGACTTCGTCAGCGAGTACCGCGCCGGGCGCACGCCGAACCCGTGCATGCGCTGCAACGAGAAGATCAAGTTCGCCGCCCTGCTGGAGCGCGCGCTCGAGCTGGGTTTCGACGCGGTCTGCACCGGCCACTATGCGACGCTCGTGGACGGCGCAGACGGCCGCGAACTGCACCGGGCCTCGGACGAGGCGAAGGACCAGTCCTACGTCCTCGGCGTGCTCACCGGTGAGCAGCTGGCCCACACGTACTTCCCGCTCGGGACGACGCCCTCCAAGGCGGTCGTCCGCGCCGAAGCGGCCGAGCGCGGTCTGACCGTCGCGCAGAAGCCGGACAGCCACGACATCTGCTTCATCCCCGACGGCGACACCCGCGGGTGGCTCGCGGAGAAGGTCGGCGCCGAGCAGGGACAGATCCTCGATCGCGACGGCGCCGTCGTCGGCACGCATGAGGGCGCCCACGCGTTCACCGTCGGTCAGCGGCGCGGTCTGCAGCTCGGCGTCCCCGCCGCCGACGGCAAGCCCCGCTTCGTGCTCGAGGTGCGCCCGGTGAACAACACCGTGATCGTCGGCCCCAAGGAGGCGCTCGCCACCGCCGAGATCGCCGGGTCGAGGTTCACGTGGGCGGGCCGCGCCCCGGAACGCACGGCGTTCGACTGCCATGTCCAGATCCGCGCCCACGCCGAGCCGGTTCCCGCGCGCGCCTCCCTCACCGCCGGTGAGATCGCCGTCGTGCCGACGTCGCCGTTCGACGGCGTCGCACCGGGGCAGACGGCCGTGCTGTACGACGGCACCCGGGTGATCGGCCAGTTCACCGTCGACCGCACCGTGTCGACGGTCCCCGTCAGCGCCTGACCCGCCGGGCGGCGTGCACCTCGGCGAGCGCCGCGGTGAGGTCGGTGCGCCGGAAGACGAAACCGGCTGCCTCGAGCCGGCCCGGGAGCACCCACCGGCTCTTCAGCAGCAGCTCCGGCTCGGTGCGCAGCGCCCACATCGCCGCCTCCAGCATCCAGCGGCGGGACGGGATGCCGAGGGGCGCGCCGACGACCTGGCGGAGCGTTCGCATCAGGGTGCGGTTGTCGGTCGGGGTGGGGCCGGAGACGTTCACGACCCCGTCGATGTCATCGCGGGCGATCAGGAATCGGACGGCCGCCACCACGTCGTCGATGTGGACCCAGCTGAACCGCTGTCGCCCACCGGTGCGGTAGGACGGCGGGGTATCACCCGTGGGATGCGAGCCGATGCCGCGGTAGCGGCGGTGGCGCGGCACCCAGCCGTCGAACTGCGGACCCGCGAGGCCCAGCCGGGCCAGTGTCAGCAGCATGCGTGTGGCAGGTCCGTTCCCGACCACGATCGCCATCCGCAGCGCCACCCGCCGCGTGCCCGGCAGCTCGCCCGCGAACAGGGCGGCCTCCCACTCGCGCGCGACATCGACCGAGAACCCGGTTCCCCGTTCCCCGTTCGCCTCGGTGTGCGGACGATCCGTCGCGTGCCGGTAGATCGTCGCGGTGGACGCGTTCAGCCAGACCCGTGGCGGCGCGTCCGCTCGCCGCACGGCCGCCGCGAGCGCGCGCGTGGTCTCGACACGCGACGCGAGGATCTCGTCGCGGTTCCGGTCGGTGTACCGGCAGTCGACGGACTTCCCGGCCAGGTTCACGAGCACCTCGGCACCGTCGACGGCCGCGTCCACGGCGCTCTGGTCGCCCCACCGGACGGCCTCGGCGCGTCCGATCCGGAGCACCTCGAAGCCGTCCGCGGCGAGAGCCTCCGTGATCGCGGTCCCGATGAAACCGGCGGCACCGGCGACGACGGCGCGAGGCGCGGGAGGGGTCATGGGTCCGACGCTAGTAGATTCCGAGCATGACGCCGACCGGAGACGCACCGTCACCCTCGGAGGACGGGAGCACCCCGGCATCCGTCTACCAGCGCGCGCCTGGGGGAGGCCTTTCACGGGCTGAACGTCGAGCTGCGACGCTACTTCGGGCCCGTTCCGGAGGGATGCGTCGGCGTCGGCGAGGGCGTGTACGGTGTGGCCGGGTCTCGGCTTGGGCGGTGGGCGGGACCGGCGCTCGCCTGGTCGGCGCGTCGCGGGGTGCTGTTCCCCGAATCCGGTCGCGACGTCCCGTTCGTGGTCGAGAACACGCCCGACCCGAGCGGCGCGCTCCGCGGCGCGCGGTGGTTCGCCTTCCCCGGCGTGACGCGCGTCATGATCGACGAGGGATCGTTCACCTACCGCATCGTGAGCGCGGACGGTAGCGGCCTCCCGGTGTCCGCGGCCGTCCCTAGACTCTCCTCGTGGCTGACGGAGAACGGACCGACCCGACACTCGCCGACGCGCGCGCCGAAGCGGAGCGCCTGACCGAGCAGATCCAGAGCGCGCGCGAGGCGTACTACGGCGGCGACGTCGGACTCGTGGACGACGGCACCTACGACGGCTGGATGCACCGGCTCGAGGAGCTGGAGCGTCTCCATCCGGAGCTGCGCGGCCAGGACTCCCCGACGCAGACGGTCGGTGCGGCCGACGCGTCGATGCTCTCTCCCGTCGAGCACGCCGAACGGATGCTCAGCCTCGACAACGTCTTCTCACCCGACGAGCTGCGCGAGTGGTGCGCGAAGGCGCAGGCGTCGGCCGGACGCGCGGTGCGGTGGCTCACCGAGCTGAAGATCGACGGCCTCGCCATCTCGCTGCGGTATGAGCGCGGCGTGCTCACCTCCGCCGCGACCCGCGGCGACGGACGCGTCGGCGAGGACGTCACGGTCAACGCCCTCCGCGTCGCCGGCATCCCCGAACGCCTGTCCGGTGAAGGCCATCCCGCGCTCGTCGAGGTGCGCGGCGAGGTCTTCATCCCCGTCGCCGCCTTCGAGGAGCTCAACGCCCTGCAGGCGCGGCTGCGGGAACGCGTGATGACGGATGCCGCGGCCCGCCCCCGCTTCGACGAGGAGAAGGCGCAGAAGAGCGCCGCACGGCGTTTCCCCGCTTTCGCCAACCCGCGCAACGCCGCGAGCGGCGGCCTGCGGCAGCAGCTCGACAAGAAGTCCGGCCTCGAGCTCGAGGCGGGCCGGGCTCGCCTGGCGTCCCTGCGGATGTACGTGCACGGGATCGGCGCGTGGCCCGACCCTCCCGTCGCCAGCCAGAGCGAGGTGTACGACCTGCTCGAGGGCTGGGGCCTGCCGGTGAGCCCGTATCCGCGCACGTTCGACGACATCGACGACGTCCTGGCCTTCGTCGCCGGGTACGGCGAGAAGCGGCACTCGGTGGCCCACGAGCTCGACGGCATCGTCGTGAAGGTCGACGAGCTCGCGCTGCACGACGAGCTCGGCACCACCAGCCGGGCGCCGCGGTGGGCGATCGCCTACAAGTACCCGCCGGAAGAGGTCCAGACGAGACTGCTCGACATCATCGTCTCGGTCGGCCGGACCGGCCGCGCGACGCCCTATGCGCAGATGGAGCCCGCGCACGTCGCCGGCAGCGTCGTGCGCCAGGCGACGCTGCACAACCAGGGCGTCGTCAAGGCGAAGGGCGTCCTCATCGGCGACATGATCATGCTCCGCAAGGCGGGGGACGTGATCCCGGAGGTCCTCGGTCCGGTGTCGGAGCTCCGGGATGGGTCCGAGCGGGCGTTCGTCATGCCCACGCAGTGCCCCGAGTGCGGCGCGACCCTCGCTCCGGCGAAAGAAGGGGACATCGACCTGCGCTGTCCGAACACCCGCGGCTGCCCCGCCCAGGTGCGCGGTCGGGTCGAGCACATCGGCTCTCGCGGCGCCCTCGACATCGAGGCGCTCGGCGAGGTGACCGCCGCGGCGCTGACGCAGCCGATGCCCCCGCAGCACGCGGCGCTCGAGACCGAGGCCGGTCTGTTCGACCTGACCGTCGACCAGCTCGTCCCCATCGAGGTCCTCGTCCGCGACAGCGAGACCGGCGAGCCCCGCATCGACGAGCAGACCGGCGAGCCGGTCCGGCGCGCTCCGTTCCGGCGCAACCCGAGCGCGGCCGAGAAGAAGGCCGGACTCACCGGTCCCCAGCCCTCCGCGCAGGCGCTCACCCTGGCGGACGAGCTCGAGAAGGCGAAGACCAAGGAGCTGTGGCGGTTCCTGGTGGCACTGAACATCCGGCACGTCGGACCGGTCGCCGCTCGCGCCCTGGCGCAGTGGTTCGGCTCACTCGACGCGATCCGGACCGCGACGCGCGACGAGCTCGCGGCGGTGGAGGGTGTCGGCGGGATCATCGCGGACGCGCTGATCGACTGGTTCCAGGTCGACTGGCATGTCGAGATCGTCGAGCGGTGGACGGCTGCAGGAGCCCGGCTCGCCACACCGGGTCACCCGGGGCCGGGCGCCGCCGTCGCCGCCGGGGGAGTGCTCGAGGGCGTCACCGTCGTCGCAACCGGGTCGCTCGAGGGATACTCCCGCGAGGGCGCCCAAGAGGCGATCATGGCCGCGGGAGGCAAGGCGGCCTCCAGCGTGTCGAAGAAGACGGACTTCGTCGCCGCCGGCCCCGGCGCCGGCTCGAAGCTCGCGAAGGCCGAAGCGCTCGGCATCCGCATCATCGACGCGGCGCAGTTCGCGATCCTCGTCGAGCGGGGACCGGCGGCGCTGGACTGACGAGATCAGCCCGCGGGATCCGAGGCGAGCAGGCGCTCGCGCACCTGCCGACGCTGGACCTTGCCGATGAGGGACACCGGCAGCCGGTCGACGGCCACGATGCGACGGGGCACCTTGTACGGCGTGAGCAGACCGCGCAGGAACGCTCGGATGTCGTCGACGTCGAGGGCTGCGACGCCGTCGGCGGGGACGACCGCGGCGACCACCTCCTCGCCGCTCGCGGCATGCGGCAGACCGACGACCGCCGCATCGGCGACCTGCGGGTGGCGCCGCAGCGCCTCCTCCACCTCGGTGGGGGCGACGTTGAAGCCGCCCGTGATGATCAGCTCCTTGATCCGGTCCACGACGCTCACGAAACCGTCCGCGTCGATCGTCACGATGTCGCCGGTTCGGAACCAGCCGTCTGCGAAGACGGCATCCGTCTCCTCGGGGCGTCCGACGTAGCCGGAGAAGACCTGCGGTCCGCGCACGAGCAGCTCACCGCGTTCGCCGACACGCGCGTCCGCCGCCGGATCGTCGGGATCGGCGACGCGCGCCTCGGTGCCCGGCAGCGGCAGCCCCACGGTCCCGGCCCTGCGGCGTTCCGTCGGCGGATTCACCATCAGCACGGGCGAGCACTCGCTGAGGCCGTACCCCTCGACGAGGTGACCGCCGGTCGCGGCCTCGAAGCGATCGACCACGTCCGGGGAGAGGGCCATGGCCCCCGACACGGCGATGTCGATCCCCGCGAGGGATGCCCCGCGCTCCGCGGCGCGGACCAGCAGTCGCTCGGCGATCGGGGGGACGAGCGGGAGAACCGTGGGCGGCCGCTTCCGGATCGCATCGATCGTCATGTCCGCATCGAATCGGGGGAAGAGGACCAGGCGGGCGGCCACCGCCATCGCGAATGTCAGGCACAGCGTCAGGCCGTACGCGTGGAACATCGGCAGGACGGCGTAGAACACGCAGCCGTCACCGCGTCGCGCGGTGGGCAGGAACGACGCGCTCTGCCGCGCGTTCGCCAGGAGGTTGCCGTGCGTGAGCATCGCACCCTTCGGCGTCCCGGTGGTCCCGGACGTGTACTGCAGAACGGCGAGGTCGGTCGTGGCCGGGCGCGGATGGGAGGCGGGAAGCGGCGCGCTGCCGACGACCCGCTCCCACCTCGTCGTGCCCGACACCGGCGAGGTGAGCGCCTCGCGCGCGGCGCGCGCCTTCGCCACCGGAAGGCGCAGCGCCAGCCGTGTTCCCCGCGGCATCCCGCGCGGCACGTCGACCGACACGATCACCGCGACGCCGAGCTCGGCGGCGAAGTCCTGGACGGTGCCGACCACCTTGTTCCACACGATCGCGTGCGCGGCGCCGTGGTCGGCGAACTGCTTCCTCAGCTCCCCGGGCGTGTAGAGCGGGTTGTGCTCGACGACGACCGCCCCCAGACGCAGGACGGCGTAGAACGCGGCGATGTGCTGCGGGCAGTTCGGCAGCACGAGCGCGACCCGGTCGCCGGCGCGCACCCCGAGGGCCGCCAGGCCGGCGGCCGCCCGGTCGATCTGCGAGACGAGCTCGCGATACGTCGTCTCGCGGCCGAAGAACTCGAGGGCGACGGCATCCGGATAGTCGCGCGCGGACTCCGTCACGATGTCGACGAGCGAGCCGGCGATCGGACCCAGGTCCTCGGGCGTGCCGTCCGGGTAGGACGATGTCCAGGGCCGGGGAGGGTCGAAGGGTGCGCTCACCGGGCCCAGCCTACGTGGGCCGAACGGGAAGCCACCGGCTCGCATCTAGACTGTCGGGGTGTCTGAAATCACCCCCGATCTCGTCCGCCACCTCGGCGTGCTCGCCCGGATCCAGCTGAGCGACCAGGAGGTCGAGCGCCTCACCGGAGAGCTCGACGCCATCGTCGACAACATCGCCAAGGTCTCGGAGGTCGCGACCCCCGAGGTCGCCGCGACGAGCCATCCGATCCCGCTGCGGAACGTCTTCCGGCCCGATGTCCCCGGCGACATGCTGACGGTCGACCAGGTGCTGCAGAACGCTCCGGATGCCGCCGACGGGCGCTTCCGGGTGACCGCGATCCTGGGAGAAGAGCAGTGAGCGACCTGACCCGACTGACCGCCGCGGACCTCGCCGCCAAGCTCCGCTCCGGTGAGGTCTCGAGTGTCGAGGCCACGCAGGCGCACCTCGACCGCATCGCCGCCGTCGACGGCGCGGTGCACGCGTTCCTGCACGTGAGCGATTCCGCCCTCGACGTCGCCGCGGACATCGACCGCCGACGTTCGGCGGGCGAGGAGCTGGGCGAGCTCGCCGGTGTGCCGCTGGCGATCAAGGACGTCCTCGTGACCACCGACATGCCCTCCACCAGCGGCTCGCGGATCCTCGAGGGATACATGTCGCCGTACGACGCGACCGTCGTCGCGCGCTCGCGTGCGGCGGGCCTCGTCCCGCTGGGTAAGACCAACATGGACGAGTTCGCCATGGGATCCTCGACCGAGCACTCAGCCTACGGCCCCACGCGCAACCCCTGGGACCTGGACCGCATCCCCGGCGGATCGGGCGGTGGCTCCGCGGCCGCCGTCGCCGCCTTCGAGGCGCCCCTCGCCCTCGGATCCGACACGGGCGGCTCGATCCGCCAGCCGGCTCACGTCACCGGCACCGTCGGCATGAAGCCGACCTACGGCGGCGTCAGCCGCTACGGGGCGATCGCGCTCGCCTCCAGCCTCGATCAGGTCGGTCCCGTCACGCGTACCGTGCTCGACTCGGCGCTGCTCCACGACGTCATCGGCGGTCACGACCCGCACGACGCGACGTCCCTGACGGAGGCGTGGCCGTCCTTCGCCGCCGTCGCCCGGGAGGGCGCCACCGGCGACGTGCTGCGCGGGCTGAAGGTCGGCGTCATCCGTGAGCTCGACGACACCGGCTTCCAGGCCGGCGTCTCGGCATCCTTCCGCGCGTCGCTCGCCGCCATGGCGGCGGCCGGTGCGGAGATCGTCGAGATCAGCGCGCCTCACTTCGAGTACGGCGTCGCCGCGTACTACCTCATCCTCCCGGCGGAGGCGTCCAGCAACCTGGCGAAGTTCGACTCGGTGCGCTTCGGCATGCGCGTCGACGTCCCCGGCGGCACCGTCGAGGACGTCATGGCCGCCACGCGCGACGCCGGCTTCGGCGACGAGGTCAAGCGCCGCATCATCCTGGGCACGTACGCGCTCTCCGCGGGCTACTACGACGCCTATTACGGCAGCGCGCAGAAGGTCCGCACGCTCATCCAGCGCGATTTCGACGAGGCGTTCGCGCAGGTCGACGTCATCGCCACCCCGTCGGCACCGACGACGGCCTTCCGCCTCGGCGAACAGCTGGACGACCCGCTGCAGATGTACCTGAACGACGTCACCACCATTCCCGCGAACCTCGCCGGCGTTCCGGGCATCTCGGTCCCCTCGGGGCTCGCGGACGAGGACGGCCTGCCCGTCGGCATCCAGTTCCTCGCGCCGGCGCGCGAGGACGCGCGGCTCTACCGCGTGGGCGCCGCACTGGAGACCCTGCTCGTGGACAGCTGGGGTGCGCCCCTGCTCGATCGTGCCCCGATCCTCGGAGGAGCCCGCTGATGGCCAAGGACGCACTGATGGACTTCGACAAGGCCCTGGAGCTGTTCGAGCCGGTGCTCGGGTTCGAGGTCCACGTCGAGCTGAACACCGAGACGAAGATGTTCTCGCCGGCGGGGAACCCCGCCCACCCGTCGAACCACGACGCGGCACCGAACACCCTCGTCGCGCCCGTGGACATGGGCCTTCCGGGCTCGCTTCCGGTCGTGAACGAGACCGCCGTCCGGTACTCGATCAGCCTGGGCCTCGCGCTCGGCTGCTCGATCGCGCCGTCGAGCCGGTTCGCGCGGAAGAACTACTTCTACCCCGACCTCGGCAAGAACTACCAGATCTCGCAGTACGACGAGCCGATCGCCTTCGAGGGCCGGGTCGAGATCGAGCTCGAGGGCGGCGACATCGTCGAGATCCCGATCGAGCGCGCCCACATGGAGGAGGACGCCGGCAAGCTCACCCACATGGGTGGCGCCACCGGCCGCATCCAGGGTGCCGAGTACTCCCTCGTCGACTACAACCGTGCCGGCGTGCCCCTCGTGGAGATCGTCACGAAGCCGATCTACGGCACCGAGCATCGCGCCCCCGAGGTCGCGAAGGCGTACGTCGCGACGATCCGCGACATCGTTCGGGGGCTCGGCATCTCGGAGGCGCGCATGGAGCGCGGGAACCTCCGGTGCGACGCGAACGTCTCGCTCCGCCCGCGCGGCCAGGAGAAGCTCGGCACCCGCACCGAGACCAAGAACGTGAACTCGATGCGGTCCGTCGAACGCGCCGTCCGCTACGAGATCCAGCGCCAGGCGGCCATCCTCGCGGGCGGCGGCACGATCATCCAGGAGACGCGGCACTGGCACGAGGACACCGGACGGACCTCGCCCGGTCGGCCGAAGTCGGATGCCGACGACTACCGGTACTTCCCCGAGCCCGATCTGCTGCCCGTGGAGCCCGCCGACGAGCTCATCGCACAGCTCCGCGCCGAGCTGCCCGAGGCGCCGGCCGTCTACCGTCGCCGTCTGAAGGCGGACTGGGGCTTCACCGACCTCGAGTTCCAGGACGTCGCCAACAGCGGGCTGCTGGCCGAGGTGGAGGCGACGATCGCTGCCGGTGCGAGTCCGGCATCGGCCCGCAAGTGGTGGACCGGAGAGATCAGCCGCATCGCGAACGCCCAGGGAGCCGAGCCCGCCGCGCTCGTCGAGCCGGCATCCGTCGCGGCGCTGCAGCAGCTCATCGACGCCGGCACACTCACCGACAAGCTCGCGCGTCAGGTGCTCGAAGGGGTCATCGCGGGCGAAGGCACGCCGCAGGAGGTCGTCGACGCCCGCGGGCTCGCCGTGGTCTCGGACGACGGAGCCCTCATCGCCGCGATCGACGACGCTCTCGCCGCGCAGCCCGACGTCCTGGCCAAGATCCAGGACGGAAAGGTACAGGCGGCCGGCGCGGTCATCGGCGCGGTCATGAAGGCCATGAAGGGTCAGGCGGACGCGGCACGCGTGCGCGAGCTGATCCTCGAGCGCGCCGGGGCCCAGTAGCCGCCGCCGTGTCGGCGGCATCGCCGAGAATGGATCCATGGGACGCGGGGACGGGACAGGACGCATCGTCTCGCCGGACGGCGCAGACGACACCGGCACCCGCATCCTGCACGTCGACATGGACGCCTTCTACGCGTCGGTCGAGGTGCTCGACGACCCCTCGCTGGCCGGCCGGCCGCTGATCGTCGGAGGGATGGAAGGCCGCGGGGTCGTCTCCAGCGCCTCGTACGAAGCCCGGCGGTTCGGCGTGCGTTCGGCGATGGCCGTCGGTCGCGCGCTGCAGCTCTGCCCGACGGCGGTGGTCGTGGTGCCGCACTTCGACCGGTACGCGGCGCTGTCAAAGCAGGTCATGTCGATCTTCCGCGACGTCACCCCGCTCGTCGAACCGCTGTCGATCGATGAGGCGTTCCTCGACGTCTCCGGCGCACGGCGGCTGTGGGGGAGTCCCGGGCACATCGCCCGGATGCTGCGCAGGCGGGTCCTCGACGAGACCGGCCTGACCTGCAGCATCGGCGTGGCCGCCACGAAGCATGTCGCCAAGATCGCCTCCACCGTCTCGAAGCCCGACGGCCTGCTGATCGTCAGCGGCCCCGAGACGGCCGCCTTCCTCGCCGCCCGCCCCGTCCGTGCGCTGTGGGGTATCGGGCCCAAAGCGGCCGAGGCGCTGGAGGGACGCGGCATCCGGTTCGTCGCCGACATCCTGCAGACGCCGCGTCCCGTCCTCGACCGTGCCCTGGGGCCGGCGATGGGCGCGCGGATCGCTCAGCTGGCACGCGGGGAGGACCCGCGCGAGGTCGAGACGGAGCGCGTGGAGAAGAGCGTCGGCCACGAGGAGACGTTCCTCGAGGACGTCGGCGACACGGGTGTGCTCCGCAGCGAGCTGCGACGGCTCGCCGACCGCGTCGCCTCGAGGCTCCGCGCCGGCGGGTGGGAGGCGCGCACGATCGCCGTGAAGCTGCGGTTCGCCGACTTCACCACCCTCTCCCGGTCGGTGAGCGTCCCCGAGCCGACCAATGTGGGGCAGCGCATCGGTGACGTCGCGATCGAGCTGTTCTCGAAGATCGACCTCGTGCAGCCGGTGCGACTCATCGGCGTGCGCGCCGAGAAGCTGACCGGCGACGGCCTGGGCGGACTCGCCCTGTGGGACGACGACGAGGACTGGCGGCGGGTCGATGCCGCGCTCGACGACGCCCGGTCCCGGTTCGGCGGCGGCGCGGTGCGCCGCGCGAGCACGCTCGGTCCGCGCCGGGACGTGAACGCTCTGCCGACCAATCCGAAGGCGCCCCGCGAAGACTGAGACCTGCGCCGGGGGACCGGACGCACTAGCGTGGACGCATGGCCAACCTCCCCCTCGAACTCGGTAAGCAGTTCGCCTCGCTGGGCGCGTCGAGCGTCTACGGCGAGCAGCAGGACGTCGACGGCATCCGCATCATCCCGGTCGCCCTCACCTGGTCGGGCTTCGGCGCCGGCGAGGACACCTCCGGCGGCGCCGGCGGCGGCGGCGGCGGCACCGCGATCCCGGTCGGCGCGTACGTGCGGAAGAACGACGACCTGCGCTTCGAGCCCAATCTCGTCGCCCTCCTGGCTGTCGGGATCCCGTTCGTCTGGGTCGCCGGTCGCGCGCTCAGTCGCGTCATCCGTGCCCTCAAGCGCTGACGCGGACGACCAGCTCAGTACGGCGCTGTCGAACGGCGTCGACCGTGTCCACGCCGCTGCGCGCGCCGTCGACACGAGACCCGTCGTCGTGCTCATCGACGGCCGGTCCGGGGCGGGCAAGACCACGTTCGCCCGGCGTCTCGCGGCTCGCTGGGAGGCCGGCGCCGACGTCGCCGTCCTGAAGCTCGACGACATCTACCCGGGGTGGGACGGTCTGCAGGCGGGAGCCGCCACCGCCGCCGAGGTGATCCGCGCCGTGCGCGGCGGAGCGGTGGGCCGATGGCGCGCCTGGGACTGGGACGGCGACACGGCGTCGGCACGACTGTGCGGGGTGGCTGCGAGGGACGTGCTGATCGTCGAGGGTGCGGGGCTCCTCACCGCGACATCCATCCCCCTCGCCGACGTCACCGTGTGGCTCGAGGCCCCGGAGCCGTCGCGACGTGCGCGCGCCCTGCACCGCGACGGGGACGCGTACCGGCCCCACTGGGAGCGCTGGTCCGCGCAGGAGTCGGAGCACCTCCGCCGAGACGACCCCCGCTCGCGCGCGGACATCGTGATCGACCTGCCCTGAGCGGGAACGGGAGCTCAGCGGGCGAGGGCCTGGACCACGCCCTCGAGCCGGTAGCCCAGCCACTCATAGACGCCGAAGCGCGGATCCGAGTCGTCGTAGCCCTCGTCGTCGATGATGCCGAGCCGCTCGGCCATCACGAGCCGGAGCGCGGCGAGCGTCCGGAGCCACGCGCCCGACGTGCCCGCGTCCAGGGGGATGACCAGCACGTCCTCGGCCTGCGCGCGATCGAGCTCGCGAGCGGCGAGCTGGCGCCCCTCGTGGCGGAGGCTGTGCCGCACGACGCGGACGTCGTCGAGGCGGCGACCCAGCAGGTCGTCCTGCGTGAGCGAACGGAATTCGCGCGCCGCGTCGGGATCGTCCGGGTAGGCGTCCGGCACCAGCCGGGCGATCGCGGGATCGGATGCCGCGTCCTCGCCGAGCAGGTCCTCGAACTGGACCATCAGATCGGTCAGGTTCGCCGCCTCCAGCAGGGAGATCTCCAGCGTGACGGCGCTCACGAGCCCGCCTCCCGCACCGTCGCCCACAGCCCGTAGTCGTGCATCGCCTGGGCATGCAGCTCCATCTGCTCCCGGGCGCCCTCCGCGACGACCGCCTTGCCGTCGTGATGGACGGCGAGCATCAGACGGTGGGCGCGCTCGGGCGAGTAGCCGAAGTACTCGCGGAAGACATGCACGACGTAGCTCATGAGATTCACCGGGTCGTTCCACACGACCGTCTGCCATGGACCGGATGTCGACGCGCGCAGGTCGACGCCCTGATCCTCGAGCGGAATCGTCACCGACATCAGGCCCATCCCAGATCGTGCAGTCGGGAGTCGTCGATGCCGTAGAAATGCGCGATCTCGTGGATGAGGGTCGTGTGGATCTCGTCCTTTAGCTGCTCGAGGTCGTCGCACGCGTGCAGGTGCGGTTCGCGGTACACGCTGATCCGGTCGGGCAGATCGCCGAGGCCGTAGCGGTCCCGCTCCGTGAGCGCGAGTCCCTCGTACAGTCCGAACAGCTCGAGGCCGCCGTCCTCGGGCCGGTCCTCGACCACGAACACGACGTTGTCGAGGCCCGCGACCATCTCGTCGGGCAGCGCGTCGAGCTCGGCCGCCACGAGATCTTCGAACGCGTCGGCATCCATCTCGATCATGACCACGCCTCACGCGGGGAAGATATGGGGTGAGTAACGGGACTTGAACCCGCGACCCCCTGGACCACAACCAGGTGCTCTACCAACTGAGCTATACCCACCATGTGCCCGTCCCCGGGCAACCACACAAGTGTATTACACGCCGGAGGCGAACGATGACACGCTCGCCGCCGCAGCGGTCCGGGCGTCGTCCGATGACGGCCCCGGGGCCGCGACGAACACGGTCTCGCGGTAGTAGGCGAGCTCGCGGATGCTCTCGCGGATGTCGGCGAGAGCACGGTGCCCGCCGTCCTTCGCCGGTGCGTTGAAGTAGGCGCGGGGATACCAGCGACGAGCGAGCTCCTTGACGCTCGAGACGTCGACGTTCCGGTAGTGCAGCCATCGGTCCACGCGCGGCATGTAGCGGGCGAGGAACATCCGGTCCGTCCCGATGGTGTTGCCCGCCAGCGGCGCCTTGCCCTCCGGGACGAAGCGCTGGATGTACTCCAGCACCTGGAACTCGGCGTCCGCCAGGCTCACGCCGTTCGGGATCTCGTCCAGCAGTCCCGAGCTCTCGTGCATCTTGGTGACGAAGTCGTTCATGTGCTCGAGCGCGGAGTCGTCCGGCTTCACGACGATCTGGAACCCGGGGTCGAGCACCGTCAGCTCGAAGTCCGTGATCACGACCGCGACCTCGACGATCTCGTCGACGCTGAGGTCGAGACCCGTCATCTCGCAGTCGATCCAGACCAGACGGTCGTTCTCCGCTGACACCATGGACTCCTCCTGCCGTGGGACCCTCCGGGGTAGCCGGAGGACCGAGCCCCTCCAGGAGGATTCGAACCCCCGACCTGGCGGGTAGAAACCGCTCGCTCTATCCACTGAGCTATGGAGGGAAGGATGCTCGCCTCCCAGGCTACCGTCCTGGCGGGAGGTTCACTCAGACCGCGGCGACCGCGCGCGGCATCCGGCGCCGGCTCGCGCGCTCCGACACCGCGAGGGCGAGGTGCACGCAGGGGCCGATGAGCGTGGCGAACAGGACGGTGCCGAGGCCCACCGTGCCGCCGAGGATCCACCCGGTGAGCAGGACCGTCCCCTCGACCACGAAGCGGCAGACCCAGATCGGCCAGCCCAGGCGGGCGTTCAAGCCCGTCATCAGCCCGTCGCGCGGACCCGGGCCGAGGTCGGCGCCGATGTAGATGCCGGATGCCGCGGCGATGAGCGCGATGCCGACGAGGAAGACCAGGACGCCCGGGATGAAGCCCTCGACCCGGGGGATCAAGCCGAGCGCGCCCTGCATGACCGTGCCGACCACGAGGATGTTCGCGACGGTGCCGACGCCCGGGCGCTGCCGGAGCGGGATCCACAGCACCAGGACGACACCGCCCAGCAGCACCACGATCCAGCCGATGCCGATCCCGGTCTGGATCGCGAGTCCCTCCGCCAGCACCGTCCACGGGTCGAGTCCGACACCGGCCTGCACGAGGACGGCGCAGCCGATGCCGTAGATGACGAGACCGATGAGGAGGCGGAGCAGGCGGCGGGTCATGAGACCATTCCACCGTACGATTGGCCTTGGACAGGCAGTCCAATTCGAGATCGGTGGCCTCATGGACTCGCGCATCAGCGCACGCACGCTCGCCGGCGCGCTCGGAGGATGGCGCACTCGGACGCCGACCTACGAGGCCCTCGCCGACGGCATCCGCCTGCTGTGCCTGGACAACCGCGTGGCGGCGCACACCGCCCTGCCGGCCGAGCGCGAATTGGCGCACGCACTCGGGATCAGCCGCACGACGGTGGCCGCCGCCTACCGCAGTCTGCGGCACAGCGGTCACATCGAGAGCCTGCAGGGCTCGGGGAGCGTGACCCTGCCGCAGGCGCGGCGCGGCACGGACCGGGTGTTCGCCGACGGCCGCGGCCTCGACCTGCAGCAGGCGAGCCCGGCCGCGTGGCCCGGGCTCGCGGGCGTCATCGCCGAGGTGGCGGCCGATGCGGCGTCGCTGGTGGGTCGTCCCGGCTACGACATCCTCGGCAGCACGGCGCTGCGCACCGCGATCGCCGACCGGTACACGGCGCGCGGCATCCCGACCGACCCCGAGCAGATCCTCGTCACGAACGGCGGGCAGCACGCCATCCACCTCGTCACCGCCGCGCTGCTGCAGCGTGGCGACACGGCCTTGCTCGAGACGCCGACCTACCCTCATGCGGCAGATGCGGTCCGCGCCACCGGTGCCCGGCTGACCGGGCTGCCGGTCACCGTCTCGGACGGCTGGGATCTCGACCGCGCCGAGCAGGCTTTCGCCCGCGCCCGGCCCGCGGTCGCCTACCTCATGCCCTGGTTCCAGAACCCCACCGGGCGCGTCATGACCGTCCGGGAGGAGGCCACGATCCGTGCCGCTGCGAGCCGCGCCGGAACGGTCCTCGTGCTCGACGAGACCACCGCCGAGCTCGCGATCGACGGCGCCGTCGACACGGGCGCCGACTTCGGACCGACGGCCGTCCGGATCGGGTCGCTCGGCAAGACGGTCTGGGGCGGACTCCGCGTCGGATGGGTGCGCGCCGATCCGGTGCTCATCCGGCGTCTCGTCGGCCAGCGGCCGCGGCGCGACCTCGGCACCCCCGAGCTGGAACAGGCCATCGCGGTCCGGCTCCTCCGGATGATGCCCGACATCCTGCCGCAGCGCGCCGCACTGCTGCGAGAGGGCCGCGACGCCCTCCGGCAGCGGCTGGCCGCGCGTCTCCCCGAGTGGCGGGTGCCCGCGGCCGCCGGCGGCGTGTCGCTCTGGGTCGGATTGGACGCGCCGCTGAGCGGGGCGCTCGTCATGGCCGCGCGGTCCGCGGGCGTGCACCTGTCCGCAGGGCCGAGGTTCGCACTCGACGGCGGCCACGACGGCTACCTCCGGCTGCCGTTCACGGCGCCCCCCGCGCAACTCCGTGACGCCGTCGATGTCCTGGCGGACCTCTGGCCGCGCGTCCGGGAGGGCGCACCGGCCGTCGCGACCGACGCCGTCGCGGCGATCGTGTGAGCGATCAGCGGGAATCGTGGACGGCGGCGACCGCGTCGGACATCCGCCAGAATCCGCCGATCTCGACGAAGGCGCGCGCAGACGCCGAGTAGCGGCGCGCTTCGTACCGGACGCCGCGGCTGTCGGCGAGCTCCGCCACGTGGCCGGCCACGACGCCCCGCGCGTCGACGACCCGCCACAGTGACGGCGACACCCGCCGCAGGTCATATCCTCGAAGGCGAGCGGCCAGCTGCGGACCGGCATCCGTCGTGATCATCGCATTCTCCTCCCGATGCGAAGGACGCTACGCCGGGCCGCCGACATCGCCGCAGGTGCGGAACACGCGGAACGCTCCGCGCGTTGCAGCAGACGACGAGAATTCCGGAAGGGGATTGATGATGATGCAGACCTATGTGCTGGCCGGTGGGTGCTTCTGGTGTCTCGACGCCGCGTATCGCGCGCTCGACGGCGTGACCGAGGTGGAGTCGGGCTACATCGGCGGGACGGTGCCGTCCCCCTCGTACGAGCAGGTGTGCACCGGGACGACCGGTCACGCCGAAGCGGTGAAGGTGACCTTCGACACCGACGTCATCCCGTCCGACGTCATCCTCGACGCCTTCTTCACGATGCACGACCCGCGCCAGCTGAACCGGCAGGGGAACGATGTCGGCACGCAGTACCGCTCCGCCATGTTCCCCGCCGACGACGCGCAGCGCGAGGAGTTCGCTCGCGCGCAGGAGCGCGCCTCGGAGTGGTGGGACGGCGGGCTGGTCACGACGACCGAGCCGCTGACCGACTTCTACCCGGCCGAGGACTACCACCAGGACTTCTTCACGAAGAACCCCGGTCAGGGGTATTGCCTCGCCGTGGCCGTCCCGAAGGTGAACAAGGTCCGGGCGCGGTTCGCGGAGTACGCGCGCAGCTGACGCCTTCTCCACAAGCGCCGACGCACCCGCCCGTTCCCACGGTGCGGGGGCGTCCGCGCGTGTGCGCACCTCCGGCGACGCACCCTGGTGACGCTGCGGCGCCCGTCGGGCACCCGGGCGCCGCAGCAGGCCCGGGGACACGCCGGGCCGGAGCGGATCCCGGTGCAGAGCGAAGGAGAGCGCACATGAAAGACCTGATCACGATCGTCGGCCGCGTCGGCGGCGACCCGCAACTGCGCCGCACGCACGACGGCGGCACGATCGCCTCGTTCAGCGTGGCCACCTCGGATCGCACGCGCGACCCCGAGACCGGGGCGTGGGCGGACGGGCCGACGAGCTGGTACGACGTGTCGGCGTTCCGGACGCTCGGCGACAACGTCCTCGCCTCCGTCCGCAAGGGCGATCGTGTGATCGTGGCCGGTCGCCTCACGATCCGGAAGTGGCAGAGCGGGGAGCGGAGCGGGATCTCCGCCGACATCGATGCGGGCGCCGTGGGACACGACCTGCTGTTCGGATCGACCGCCTTCACCAAGACGGCCGGCCGGCGGGAACAGCCGTCGGGCCCCGTCGAGGGCGAGGCGTCCGAGCGCGAGCTGGTGGGTGCGGGCGGCTCCGGGTCGCCGGAATGGCGGCCGGAGCCGGGGGAGACGCCGTTCTGATCTCAGCGGACTCTGCGGTCGCACCCCCTAGAGTGTCCGGGTGCGTCGACACCCGTCCGAGATGATCCCCCGCCTGCTCGTCGTCACCATCGGTGCGGGGGTGATCGCCGGCCTTGTCGGCTGCACCCCCGGCGATGCCACGCCGTCGCCGTCGCCCACCCCGACGCCGACCGCCACCGCGACCCCGAGCGCGACCCCGACGCCCGCCGAGACCATCCCGGGCGGCTCGGCGCAGGAGAACCTCGACAGATTCGCGGCGGTCGTGGACGAGGTGTGGGGCGATTCGCGGTCGGTCCAGGGACGCGACTACGTCGACGCGCTCGTCGATGCCGGCTTCGAGAAGGACGCCATGGAGGTGACCTTCGACCGCACCTCGGTCGACGACCCCGCCGACAGCATCCAGTTCTCGGTCCACATCGCCGACGAGTGCCTCGTCGGGCAGGTGGGCCCATCGGTGGAGGGATCGGTCACGCGCGTGCTCCCGGAGGTCCCCGGAGACACCTGCCTCATCGGCGAGACGCGGCCCATCGACTGGTGAGCGGGGTTGCGGGCGCGCCGTAGACTTGACGGCAATATGGCCGAATACATCTACTCCATGGTCCGCGCCCGAAAGGCCGTCGGCGAGAAGCTGATCCTCGACGACGTCACGATGGCGTTCCTCCCCGGCGCCAAGATCGGCATGGTCGGTCCCAACGGCGCCGGCAAGTCGACGATCCTCAAGATCATGGCCGGGCTCGACACCCCGTCCAACGGCGAGGCCAAGCTCTCGCCCGGCTTCACCGTCGGCATCCTCATGCAGGAGCCCGAACTCGACGAGTCGAAGACGGTCCTGGAGAACATCCAGGACGGCGTCGCGATCAAGCCGAAGCTCGACCGGTTCAACGAGATCTCCGCGCTCATGGCCGACCCGGATGCCGACTTCGACGCGCTGCTGGCAGAGATGGGCACCCTGCAGGAGGAGATCGACGCCGCCGACGGCTGGGATCTCGACTCGCAGCTGGCTCAGGCGATGGACGCGTTGCGCACCCCTCCCGCCGATGCCGCGATCGCGCCGCTGTCCGGCGGTGAGCGCCGCCGCGTCGCGCTCGCGAAGCTGCTGCTGCAGAAGCCCGACCTGCTGCTCCTCGACGAGCCCACGAACCACCTCGACGCCGAGAGCGTGCTCTGGCTCGAGCAGCACCTGCAGGCGTACAAGGGTGCCGTCATCGCGATCACCCACGACCGGTACTTCCTCGACAACGTCGCGGAATGGATCGCCGAGGTCGATCGTGGCCGCCTGATCGGCTACGAGGGCAACTACTCGACCTACCTGGAGAAGAAGGCCGAGCGCCTCGACGTCCAGGGCAAGAAGGACGCGAAGCTCGCCAAGCGCCTCAAGGACGAGCTCGAGTGGGTGCGCAGCAGCGCGAAGGGTCGGCAGACCAAGTCGAAGGCCCGACTCGCCCGCTACGAGGAGATGGCGGCCGAGGCGGACCGGACCCGGAAGCTGGACTTCGAGGAGATCGCGATCCCGCCCGGCCCGCGCCTGGGCAGCGTCGTGATCGAGGCGAAGAAGCTGCAGAAGGGCTTCGACGGCCGCTCGCTGATCGACGGGCTCAGCTTCAGCCTGCCGCCGAACGGCATCGTCGGCGTGATCGGCCCGAACGGCGTCGGAAAGACGACCCTGTTCAAGACGATCGTCGGCCTCGAGCCGCTCGACGGAGGCGATCTGAAGATCGGCGAGACCGTCAAGATCAGCTACGTCGACCAGTCGCGCGCGAACATCGATCCCGCCAAGACCCTGTGGGAGGTCGTCTCGGACGGCCTCGACATCATCACGGTCGGCAAGACCGAGATCCCCTCGCGCGCCTACGTCTCGAAGTTCGGCTTCAAGGGTCCCGACCAGCAGAAGAAGGCCGGTGTCCTCTCCGGTGGTGAGCGCAACCGCCTCAACCTGGCGCTGACGCTCAAGGAGGGCGGCAACCTGCTGCTCCTCGACGAGCCCACCAACGACCTGGACGTCGAGACCCTGAGCTCGCTCGAGAACGCGCTGCTCGAGTTCCCCGGATGCGCGGTGGTGATCACCCACGACCGGTGGTTCCTTGACCGTATCGCGACGCACATCCTCGCCTACGAGGGCACCGACGAGAACCCCGACCGGTGGTACTGGTTCGAGGGCAACTTCGAGGCGTACGAGGCCAACAAGGTCGAGCGCCTGGGTGCCGATGCCGCGAACCCCGCGAAGTCGACCTACCGCAAGCTCACGCGTGACTGAGATCCCGGACGACGTGACGGTCGGCGCCTTCGGGCGCCGGCTGCACGTCCCGATCCTGGTGCGCTGGGGCGATCTCGACGCGTACAACCATGTCAACAACACCTCCATGCTCAAACTCCTGGAGGAAGCGCGCATCCGCGCGTTCTGGGAGCCGGGCGTCGGGGAGACGGCGCCGTCGACGGCCGTCCTGGCACCTGGTGTCGGCGCGGGCATCCTGACTCTCATCGCACGCCAGGAGATCGAATACCTCCACCCGGTGCCGTACCAGCGGCATCCGCTCGACGTGCAGCTGTGGTTCGGCAAGATCGGCGGCTCGTCCGTCGAGGTCTGCTACGAGGTCTGCAGCCCCCGCGAGACCGCCGGTCCCGACGGGCAGACGGTCTACGCGAGGGCGACGGCGGTGGTCGTGAAGGTCGACGCCGAGACCGGACGACCCCTGCGACTGAGCGACCGCGAGCGGTCGGCGTGGACGCCGTTCCAGGGCGAGCCGATCGTCTACGGCCACCGGCGCTGACTCACTCGGCGGACGGCTCGGCGAGCGTGCGCCGGAGGACGGGCCCCGTCGCCCGCAGCGCCGCCAGCACCCAGGCGAACCCGATCGCGAAGCATGCGACCACGACGAGCAGCGACAGCGGTTCGAACAGGACGGCCGAACCGACGAGCGGCGCCACGAGCAGTCCGCCCACCGCCACGGACACGATGACCGTCGCGATGAGCGGCATGAGCACCTGCCGGTGCCGGATGGCGGTCATCGTCGAGCGAGCCATGCCGGCGCGGTCGAGGCTGATCCAGGTCTCGCGGCGATCGAGGATCGCCGCCGCCTGACTCACGCCGACGGTGCAGGCGACCATGACGAACGACACGGCCAGGGTCAGCAGGATGCCGGTGCGGACGTCGGGGATGATCGGGTCGACGTCGCCGACGCCGTCGACGCGTGCCAGGCCCACCCCGCCGACGACCGCGATGAAGCTGGTCATCGCGACTCCCGACACCTGACGCCAGGCGGCCTTCGGATCCTCGAGCACGCCCCGCGCGGCCACGAGCGCGGCGGCCGTCCGCGCGGCACGGAGCTGCGCACGTCCGATCACACCCAGCACCCAGGGTCCGATGAGGTTGAGGACGGCGATGACCGCGGCGAGCGCCCCGCAGATCACGACGATCGACAGCACCAGATCGCCCGGCGCCACCTGCAGCGCGAGCACGGCCGCGACGATGATGGCCACTCCGATGAGGATCGGAGCCCACCGCAGCGGCGGTGCATCGGTCCGGGCACGCACACCGAGAGGGGTGATCCGCACCCGGCGCAGGCCGAGGGCAGAGCTCGCCGCGGCGATCGCCACCACCCCGACCGCGACGAGCAGCGCCGCCCACGGGGGAAGGAGCAGCGCGCCGGCCCCGACCGGCGACCCTCCGAACGGGATGAGTCCGACCACAGGGACGAGGATGAGGTGCAGGACCACGCCCGCCGCGACCCCGGCCGCGGCCAGCACCGTCGACTCGACGACGGCGAGGATCGTGACCTCGCCGCTGCTCGCACCCAGCAGGCGCAGCGTGGCGAGGCGATCGTCCCGTCGCCGGGCCGACAGCCGGGCGGCGACCCCGCTGAGAGAGATCAGCGGCACGACGAGCAGGGTGCAGGCAATGGCACCGAGCGCGGGATACAGGACGTCCCGATCAGCCCAGGAGAAGAACATCGCCGTCCCGCCCACGACGGTGAGCAGGAGCCCCGTCGTCACCGCGAACGCGATGACGGGGAGGAGCAGCACGGCGGTGTCCTGCGCGCCGGGCCGGGTGACGAGCCACAGCAGCCGCAGGCCGGCCGTCAGGTCCAGCCGCCGCCGGAGCGGGGTCATCGGGTACCCGCAGCCGAGTCGGCGTGGACGCGACCGTCGCGCATCCGGACCACGCGCGCGCAGCGCGCCGCCACCGCCTCATCGTGGGTGACGACCACCAGGGCGCGGCCCTGACCGGTGGTGGAGTGCAGGAGCGCGGTCATCACCTCCTCGCTCGTGATCGAATCGAGCGCTCCGGTGGGCTCGTCGGCGAACGTGACGGACGCACCGGTGGCCTGCGCCCGGGCGATCGCGACGCGCTGCGCCTGGCCGCCCGAGAGCTGGCCCGGCCGCCGGTCCGCCATGCCGGCGAGCCCCAGCGCAGCGAGCCACGCGCGCGCACGGTCACCGGCGGCATCCTTCTTCTCGCCGTTCATCAGGAGGGGGAGGGCGACGTTCTCGGCGGCGGTGAGCTCGGGGAGCAGGAAGCCCTGCTGGAACACGAAGCCGAACTCCTCGCGCCGCAGCCGGGAGCGGTCGGCGTCACTGAGCTCCGGCACCGTCACCGTCCCGGAGCGGCCCGCGAAGCGCACGTCGCCGGCGTCGGGCAGGATGATCCCGGCCAGCACGTGCAGGAGGGTCGTCTTGCCCGAGCCCGAGGCGCCCATGATGGCGACCGATTCGCCACGGCGAACGGTCAGCTGGACATCGTCGAGGGCGATCGTCTCGCCGTAGCGCTTGACGAGGCGGGCGGCGTGGAGGACGGCGGGCGGGGGAGAGGAGGACGGCTGCTGCATGACTCCAGCCTGGTCGCCGACCGTCCCCGGCACATCGGCGTGGCGGACGACCCGCGTCATCCTCCCGATGTATCCCCGCGGATGCCGCCGGTCAGACCTCCGGCACGCGGACCATGATCTCCTGGGCGACGGATGCCACCAGGACGCCGTCGCGGGTGAAGATCCGTCCGGTGGCCAGGCCGCGGCCGCCCCGCGCACTCGGCGACTCCTGGACGTACAGCAGCCACTCGTCGACCCGGGCGGGGCGATGCCACCACATCGCATGATCGAGGCTCGCGACCTTCAGCCCCGGGGTTCCCCAGGCGACGCCGTGGGCGCGGAGGACCGATTCCTGGATCGTGAGGTCGCTCATGTACGCGAGCGCGGCTCGGTGCAGACGAGGGTCGTCCGGAACGGCGCCGCGCGTCCGCATCCACACCGCCTGCTCCGCCACGTGCGGCCCCTCGACCGTGGCGTAGAGAGGCGAGCCGACGTGACGCATCTCGACCGGGCTCCGGTCGAAATGGCGCTTGCTCATGGGGTGGAGCCCCTCGAGGCCGGTCTGGCTGGGCAGGGACTCCGGCGACGGCACGTCGGCCGGCATCCGGGTGTGGTGCTCGAGGCCGTCGGCATGGGTCTCGAACGACGCGATCATGGAGAAGATCGGCACGCCGTCCTGGAACGCCTGCGTGCGCCGGGTCGAGAACGACCGACCGTCGTGGATGCGGTCGACCGAGATCGTCATCCCGCGGGTCGAGTCGCCGGGCCGAAGGAAGTAGCCGTGCATGGAATGGGCCTCACGGCCTTCCTCGACCGTCCGCTCCGCGGCCACGATGGCCTGTGCGAGCACCTGACCCCCGAACACCCGGCCGAGCGGCATGGCCTGCGATATCCCGGTGAAGATGTCCTCCGTGGTGCGCGCGTCGCTCGAGGAGAGATCCAGCACCCTCAGCAGGCCGTCGACCAGGCCGGGTTCGCTCACGTGTCCGCTCCGCTCCGGGCGTTCCCGATCGCCCGCTTGCTAGTTTAGGTCGGATGGCCCCTCAGCTCGTGTTCCCCGATCCCCGTGCGGCCGCCGACGTGCTGACCTTCGCGGGTCGTGCCGCGCGGCTGAGCGACCCGGTGATCCGGCTGCGCGCGACCGGCGGCACCATGGCCGTCTCGGCCGCGCCGCTCTCTCCCCGCGGCTTCGGGGACGACGTGCCGACGGTGCTCGGGATGCGGTTCGTCTCGAGCGATCCCGAGCTCGAGTGCGACCTCGTCGTGGATGCCGGCGCGCTCAGCGCCGGTGACGGCGGCGCGCTGCGCCTGCCCGACAGCGGCGTCTCCGCCGCGTGGGCCGGCATCTCGCCGCCGCGTGGCGGCTGGCTTCGGACGGCCGAGCTGTCGTCGGACGCGCTCACCGCATCGGTGCGTCGCGGCGTGGCGGCCGTTGCGGCGGCACTCCCGGCCGATCCGGGTGAGGACATCGTCCGGACGGTGCGGGCTGCGATCTGGGGTCAGCCCGACCCGAGCCTCGGCGGCGTCGCCGCCGGCGCCTCGTTCGCCGCCGATGCCCTCGGGTTCCTCGCGGCGGACGCCGAGTCGGTCGGGGTGTACCGGACCGGCACCTGGACCCGCCTGACGCTGCGCCGCGGACACGTCCTGGTGCGAGCCGGCAATCCGACCGGCCTCACCGCCGTCCGCTCAACGGGTGGGCGCTGACGTCCCGGGAGTGCCCGGGTGAACGGTGAGCGACGTCGCGCCGATCGTGCGCTCCGGTCCGATGCCGGTCGGCTCGAAGGTGTTCACCATCGCGTGCGCCGCACGCTCCAGGTAGTCCCACAGCGTCGCCCGGTGCAGCGGCGACAGGTCCAGCTCGTCGACGGCCGCCCGCATGTGCTGCAGCCAGCGGTCGCGGGCGTCGGGGTTGACGTGGAAGGGGTTGTGGCGCATCCGCAGTCGCGGGTGCCCTCGCGTCTGGCTGTAGGTGGCCGGTCCGCCCCAGTACTGCTCGAGGAAGAGCGTCAGCCGCTCGGCGGCGGGGGCCAGGTCCTCCTCCGGGTACATGGGACGCAGGACCTCGTCCTCGGCGACACCACGGTAGAAGGCATCCACGAGACGCACGAAGACCGCGTGGCCGCCGATCTCCTCGTAGAACGACATCGGTTCGGTCACGGCTTCTCCTGGGGCTTCAGCGTGTCGGGCTGGTCGCCGCGGCGCTTCTTGGCCCGCCATGTGGGGCGGGCGGCGGATGCCGGCGCCGCAACGGGCTGCGGCTTGGTCTTCGGGGGGTTGGCGCCGCGGATGCTCTGCGCGCCGTCGTAGCCGGCCAGGGTGACCGACTCGAGCTGCGGGTGCTCCAGCCCGAGATCGTCGAGCGCATGCTTCAGCCGGACGCGGAGCGCCCGCGCCACGTCGTCCTTCGCGTTGGGACGCGTCCGGAGGGCGACCCGCGTCACGAGCGTCTCCCCGGCGACCGACTCGAGTCCCCACACCTCGGGCTTCTCCACGATGCGGGAACGCCACTTCGGCTCGCGGACGAGCTCCCGCGACGCGGTGAGGATGGATTCCTCGACGGCTGCGAGATCCACGTCGGCGGGGACGGTGACGTCGACGATCACGCGCGACCAGCCCTGCGACATGTTGCCGATCCGGGTGATCTCCCCGTTGCGGACGAACCAGAGGGTGCCGTTCACGTCGCGCACGTGTGTCACGCGGACGCTGACGTACTCCACGATGCCGGTCGCCAGGCCGACGTCGACGACGTCGCCGATGCCGATCTGATCCTCGGCGACGATGAAGATGCCGTTCAGGACGTCCTTGACGATGTTCTGCGCACCGAAGCCCAGCCCTGCCCCGATCGCAGCCGACAGCAGTGTGAACGATGCGAGGACACCCTGGTTGACGATGAAGACGATGAGCAGGACGGCGATGATCACGATCGTCGTGTTGACGACGTTGGTGAGGATCGATCCGAGCGTCCGCGTCCGCTGCACGATCCGCACCTGAGCGAGGGGCGACATGTCGAGCGCACGCGTGTCATCGGCTTCCGCGCGTGACTTCGCGCCGCGGACGATGCGATCAACGACGCGGGCGATGAGACGCCGCATTGCCCAGGAGAGCAGGAATGCGCCGACGATGATGAGGGCGATCCACAGGACCTTCCAGCCGGCTTCGACGGCGAAGCGCAGCAATCCCTCGCGGACCGCCTCCCATCCGGAGGCGGGCGAGGGATCAGTCGAAGCAGTGGGCAGGCTCATCGGCTCCGAGTCTACGGCCGGCGGCCGCGCGGACGCTGAGCGGAGGACCGCCGATGACTCGACGGTCCTCCGCTCGTGCTCAGGCGTCCCGGGTCCGCAGGACCACCCATCCGCCCACCAGGAGTGCCGTGGGCCACGCCAGCAGGGTGAGGATGCCGGCGGCGAGGTTCTCCGCCCCGGGAGTCGTGACCTGAACGGCCGCGCTCGAGGGGAGGTAGTCGCCGAGCTGGACCACCCACGCCCAGCTGGGACCGCCGGCGACGAAGATCGTCAGCACGATCGGCAGCACGAACAGCACGCCTACCGTGGCGGCGATCGCACCGGCGCCGGTGCGGATCAGGAATCCCCAGCCGAGCCCGATGAGCGCGAAGGTCGCCATGGCGAGCACGCCGAACGCGAGGGGCACGACGCTCTGCTGCGGGTCGCTCCAGTCGATGCCCGCGCCGGTGATGGGTGCGGTCGCGAGTGCCGCGACCGCGCTCGTGACGACGGTGGTCACCGCGAGCGTGACGCCGACGACGACAGCCTTGGCGAGCAGGACCGCCCCCCGACGGGGCTGGGCGGTGAGGGTGGAGCGGATCATGCCGGTCGAGTACTCGCCGGTGATCGCCATCGCTCCGAGGACTCCGGCGACGAGCATCGTGAACTGCATCGGCAGGACGATCCCCGTCACCGCATTCGCGGGTTCGCCGAACCCGCGGGTCGCGAATGCGAAGAGGACGGAGATCCCGACGGCCAGCACGACGGTGATCGCGAGGGACCACCAGGTCGAGCGGAGCGTGAAGAGCTTGATGGTCTCACTCCGCACCAGGCGGGGGAAGCTGACGTGCGGTCCCTCCCGGCGGGCGGTGGTGGCGCGGGTGGCGGCGGGGGCGGTCACGATGCAACTCCTTGTGTGGCGTATTCGACGGAACCCTCGGTGAGGGCGAGGTAGGCATCCTCGAGCGAACCCGAGCGAGGGGTGAGCTCATGCAGGGGTATTCCGGCGGCGGATGCCGTGTCGCCGATCGCCTGGGCGGAGAGCCCCGACATCTCCAGCGAACCGTCGCCACGGCTCGTGACGGTGACGTCGGGACCGGTGAGCAGGCGGGCAAGCTCGTCGGCGCGGGGGGATCGGACCGTGACGGTGGTGCGCGTCCAGGCGGCAACCAGGTCGTCGATGGCCGCATCGGCCAGGACGCGGCCACGACCGAGGACGATGACGTGATCCGCGGTCAGCGCCATCTCGCTCATGAGGTGGCTCGACAGCAGCACGGTCCGTCCGTTCGCCGCCTGTGCGCGCACGAACTGGCGCACCCAGCGGACGCCCTCGGGATCCAGCCCGTTGACGGGTTCGTCCAGGATGAGCGTCTGCGGGTCGCCGAGGAGCGCGGCGGCGATGCCGAGGCGCTGTCCCATGCCGAGCGAGAACTTCCCCGCACGCTTGCCGGCGACCGAGCCGAGCCCGGTGATCTCGATGACCTCGTCGACACGGGCGCGGGGGAGGCCGTGCGTGGCCGCCATCGCGCGGAGGTGGTCTCGCGCGCTGCGACCGGTGTGGACGGCTTTCGCGTCCAGGAGGGCGCCGACCTCGGTCAGCGGTGAGCGGAGCGAATGGTACTCGCGTCCGTCGAGGGTCACCCGCCCGGCGGTCGGTCGGTCCAGGCCGACGATCATCCGCATCGTGGTGGATTTTCCGGCGCCGTTGGGCCCGAGGAACCCGGTCACCTTGCCGGATGGGACGGCGAAGTCCACCCCGTCCACGGCGGTCTTGTCTCCGAACTTCTTCGTGAGGCCTTCTGCAACGATCATGCGCCCCACGCTACGGGGACGCACCCGTGGCGCGCGTCCTCCGAAAGGATGAGAAGGAGCGACGAGAGGCGCCGCACGTGCGGTGCGACGCCTCTCGATCGTCCGGCGGTCAGTCCTGCGCGTCGCGCTCCTGCACCAGGAGCGCGCGCTCGACGCCGGCGAGGTTCTCGTTCACGAGACGACGGAGGGCCGCGGGTGCGTCGGCGTTCGCGGCCAGCCAGGCACGGGTCGCATCGCGGAGTGCGGTGCTCGCGAGCGGCGCCGGGTACAGCCCGACGATGAGGTACTGCGCGATCTGATAGGTCCGCGACTCCCACACCGGCAGCAGCATGTCGAAGTAGGCGTCGACGAAGGCGCCGAGCGCCTCGACGCCCGCCGGGTGGACGAATCCGGCGGCCGCCGACCGGACCACGGTGTTGGGCAGGTCGGTCTTCTCGATGAGCGAGGTCCAGGCGGCGCGCTTCGCATCGACCGTCGGCATCGCCGCCCGGGCCTGTGCCGCGAACTCGCCGCCCTTCGCCGTGTTGTCGGCCGCGAGGGCCGCATCGATCTCGTCCGCGTCCACGACGCCGCCCGCGGCCAGCGAGACGAGCAGCGCCCACGACAGGTCGGCGTCGATCTCGAGGCCCGGCAGTGCCGTCTCACCGGCACGGAGGTCTGCGACCCGGCGCCACTGGTCGGCGGTCGCCGCGGCCGAGGCGAACGCGGTGACGAACTGCAGCTGGCTGTCACTGCCCGCCTCCGCCGCCCGGGCGAGATCCCACAGGCCCTCCGCGACGCGTTCGCGCGCGCTGCTGCGGGCATCGGGGGTCACGTACGAGTTCGCGGCGAGCTGCAGCTGCGCCAGCGTGGTGCGGACGGTGGTCGACTCCGTCTCGGTGCCGATGTTGCGGAGCACGAGATCGATGTAGTCGGATGCCGACGCCTCCGCGTCGCGCGTCTGATCCCATGCCGCGCCCCACACGAGCGAACGGGCGAGTGGGTCGCTGATCTTGCCGAGGTGCTCGATGGCCGTGCGCAGCGACCGCTCGTCCAGGCGGATCTTGGCGTACGCGAGGTCCTGGTCGTTGAGCAGCACGAGGTCGGGCTGACGGAGACCCTTGAGCTCGGGGACCTCGGTGAGGTCGCCGTCGACATCGAGCTCGATGTCGTGAGTGCGCACGAGTGCGTCGCCCTCGAGCGAGTAGAAGCCGACGCCGAGGCGGTGTGGCCGGATGGTCGGATAGTCCGCCGGGGCCGTCTGCACGATCGCGAACCGGGTGATGGCGCCGTCCACGTCGAGTCGGATGTCGGGGGAGAGGGTGTTGACGCCGGCCGTCTCGAGCCACTTCTTCGACCAGGTGGTGAGCTCACGTCCGCTCGTGGCCTCGAGCTCGGTCAGCAGGTCGCTGAGCTCCGTGTTGCCCCAGGCGTTCTTCTGGAAGTAGGCGGACACACCGGCGAAGAAGGCTTCGATGCCGACCCACGCGGCGAGCTGCTTCAGCACCGAACCGCCCTTGGCGTAGGTGATGCCGTCGAAGTTGACCTGCACGTCCTCGAGGTCGTTGATGGTCGCGACGACGGGGTGCGTCGAGGGCAGCTGGTCCTGCCGGTAGGCCCACGTCTTCTCCATCGCGTTGAACGTCGTCCAAGCCTCGGTCCACTCGGTGGCCTCGGCCGTGGCGATCGTGGAGGCCCATTCGGCGAACGACTCGTTGAGCCAGAGGTCGTTCCACCACTTCATGGTCACGAGGTCGCCGAACCACATGTGGGCGAGCTCGTGCAGGATCGTCACGACGCGACGCTCCTTGACGGCGTCGGTGACCTTCGAACGGAAGACGTACGTCTCGGTGAACGTGACCGCGCCGGCGTTCTCCATCGCGCCCGCGTTGAACTCCGGGACGAAGAGCTGGTCGTACTTGGCGAACGGGTACGGCACGCCGAACTTCGACTCGAAGTAGGCGAAGCCCTGACGGGTCTTGTCGAAGATGTAATCGGCGTCCAGGTGCTGCCACAGGCTCTTGCGGGCGTAGACGCCGAGGGGGATGACCCGGCCGTCGGCACTGGTGAGCTCGGAGAACGTCTGCTCGTAGGGTCCGGCGACGAGGGCCGTGATGTACGACGAGATGCGCGGCGTCGGCTCGAAGACCCACGTGGCGACGCCGTCGCCCGCGGGCTGGGCCTCGGGCGTGGGGGAGTTGGAGACGACCTTCCAGCCGGCGGGGGCGGTGACGGTGAACTGGAACGTCGCCTTCAGGTCGGGCTGCTCGAACACGGCGAACACGCGCCGCGAGTCGGGCACCTCGAACTGCGAGTAGAGGTACACCTCGCCGTCGACGGGGTCGACGAACCGGTGCAGGCCTTCGCCGGTGTTCGTGTACTCGCAGTCGGCGACCACGACGAGCTCGTTCTCGGCGGCGAGCCCGTCCAGATGCAGGCGCGACTCGGCGAACGCGGCGGCCGGATCGATCGACCGGCCGTTGAGGGTCACTTCCCGCACCCGGCGGGCGATCAGATCGATGAACGTCGAGGCGCCCTCGGTCGCCGCGAAGCGGACGACGGAACGCGAGGCGAAGACCTCGTCGCCGGTGGTCAGGTCCAGGGCGATCTCGTACGAGTGGGTCTCGACGATCGCGCGGCGCTCCTGCGCCTCGGTGCGGGTGAGGTTCTCTCCAGGCACTGCATTTCTCCCAGGGGTGAGTGGGATGCCGCAGGAAGGCGCTGCTGGCGCCGACGGCAACCTCCACAGCCTACGCCGTCGTGCCGCCTCGCCGTCGGCGCAGCGTCCCTAGAATCGAGTCATGCGCATCCACATCGGGACCGATCACGCGGGCATGGAGTTTTCGACCCGCCTCCAGCACCACCTCGCCGAAGCGGGCCACGAGGTCGTCGATCACGGGCCGGTCGAGTACGACCCGCAGGACGACTATCCCGCGTTCTGCATCCGCGCCGCCCAGGCCGTCGCACGCGACCAGGCCGACGGTGTCGAGGCGCTCGGCGTCGTGTTCGGCGGTTCCGGCAACGGCGAGCAGATCGCGGCGAACAAGGTCCGCGGGATCCGCGCCGCCCTCGTCTGGAGCATCGCCACGGCCGAGCTGGCGCGCGAGCACAACGACGCGAACGTCATCGCCATCGGCGCACGTCAGCACACGTTCGACGAGGCCGCCGGGTTCATCGACCGGTTCATCGCGACTCCCTTCCCGGGCGAGGAGCGTCACGCGCGCCGCATCGCCCAGCTCGCCGCGTACGAGACCGACGGCGCGCTCGAAGCCGACCCGCGCGGGACGCAGCCGGACGTGCTGGATGCGTCCCCCACATTCGACCCGGAAGCGGGCTGATGCCCGAAGGTCACTCCGTCCACCGCATCGCCCGTCAGTTCCAGCGCAACTTCATCGGTCACGAGGTCACCGCGTCCAGCCCGCAGGGCCGGTTCGCCGAGGGGGCGGAGGTCGTGTCCGGCCGCACCCTGACGGCGGCGCGCGCCGTCGGGAAGCAGATGTTCCTGGCTTTCGACGAGGACGTCTGGATCCGCATCCATCTGGGTCTGTACGGGGCGTGGGACTTCGCCGGTGAGATCCTCATCGACCCCACGATCGCGTCCGCGAACGGACGCATGGGGCAGACGAACCAGCGCGGCACCGACCTCGTCTTCGACGCCGCCGGGGAGAACTCGCTCGCGTCGATCGGTGCGCCGCGGCGGGCCCGCGGTCGCGTTCGGATGAGCGAGCAGACGAGCGGCCTCGGCGGGGACGACGAGTGGCCGCCGCCGGTGGTCGGCCAGGTGCGACTGCGTCTCATGACGGCCGCCACGGTCGCCGACCTCCGCGGACCCACGGCCTGCGAGATCCAGACGCCCGATGAGATGCTCGCGACGATCGCGTCGCTCGGCCCGGATCCGCTCGTCGGAGACATCGCGGAGGGGGAGGAGCGGTTCACCGCGCTCGTACGACGCAAGCCCACCCCGATCGGCCTGCTGCTCATGGACCAGAAGGTCGTGAGCGGGATCGGCAACGTGTACCGGGCGGAGATGCTGTTCCGGGCGAACCTCAACCCGCACACGCCGGGCCGCGAGGTTCCCGAGGAGGTCGTCCGCGGGCTGTGGCGCGACTGGGTGCGCCTATTGTCCATCGGCGTCGAGACCGGGCAGATGATGACGATGGACGACCTCGATCCTGAGGCGCACCGCCGTGCCATGGCTCACCGCGACGACCGCCACTGGGTCTATCACCGCGCGGGCCTGCCCTGCCGGGTGTGCGGCACGGAGGTCGTGCTCGAGGAGATGGCAGCGCGCAAGCTCTACTGGTGCCCGCGGTGCCAGGCCTGATCGGAAGGACGTCGCCATGAGACAGAATCCGAGCTTCGCTTTCACCGACGTCGGCGAGCTGCGGCGTCTCATCGATCAGAACCCCTGGGTGACGCTCGTGAGCGACACCCCCGAGGGTCTCGTGGCCTCGCACTACGCGGTCCTGCTCGACGACACCCGGGACGACCTGACGATCGTGGGGCACGTCGGCCGGCCCGACGATGCGATCCACGGGCTGGGCGAGCGGGAGATGCTCGTCGTCGTCCAGGGACCGCACGGCTACATCTCGCCGAACTGGTACGGCGATGGACCCGCCGTCCCCACGTGGAATTTCGTGTCGGCGCACCTGCGCGGTGTGCCCGAGGTCCTCACCGCCGCCGACAATCTCGCCGTGCTCGAGAAGCTGGTCGCCCGGTTCGAGTCCGCCATGCCGTCGCCGCGCGGCATGTGGGCGCCGCCGAACGACCCCGCGTTCATCGAGAAGCTCGAACGCGGCACGGTCGGATTCCGGCTGACGCCGACGGCCGTGACGGCGAAGCGCAAACTCAGTCAGAACCGTCCGGAGGACGTCGTGGAGACCATCATCGAAGCATTGGACGCGGGCGAGAGCCCGTACGCCGATCCCCGCCTCGGCGCCGAGATGCGCCGCGCCGCGGACGCCATGCGCGCCGCGAGGGACGCTCGGTGAGCCCCGCCTCCGGGGAGCGCCCCGATGTCATCGCGGACGTGCGCCTGACCGGCAGCGATCGCCTCGATCCCTTCGGCGACGAGCCCGTCGACGTGCACCTGAGAGACGGGGTGATCAGCGACATCGCGCCGGCCGGATCCCTGCCGCGCCGCGGTGCCGTCCTCGAGGCGGACGGCGCGTGGCTGACACGCGGCCTGGTCGACCACCATGTGCACGTCGTGCAGTGGGCGCTCACCGCGCAGCGTGTCGCGCTCGGCGACGCGGCCGGCGCCGCGGAGGCCGCCGCCCGGATGGGTGCGGCGCCCGTCCTCGAGGACGGTCGCCGCGTCGGCACCGGGATGCGCGACGCGTTCTGGCCCGACGCGCCGTCACGGAGTGTCCTCGACGCCGCGACGGGCGACGTGCCGACCTACATCATCAACGCTGACGTGCACAGCGTGTGGCTGAACTCCGCCGCACTCCGCCGCGAAGGCTTCCCCCTCGACGACAGCGGGATGCTGCGGGAGGAGCCGGCCTTCGAGATCTCCCGCCGCCTGAACGACGTGGACCCCGTCGTCGGCGACCGCTACGTCGCGGCCGCGATGCGCACGGCGGCCGCGCGCGGAGTCACCGGCATCGTGGATCTCGACATGGCGTGGAACCCCGGCAACTGGGCGCGGCGGCTGGAGACCGGATTCGACACTCTCCGCGTCACCTTCGGCGTCTACCCCGCGCTCCTCGATGCGGCCATCGCCGCGGGTCTCACGACGGGAGACGCGCTCGACCCCGATGGTCTCGTCCGGATGGGGTCGCTCAAGGTCATCACCGACGGGTCCCTCGGCACCCGTACCGCGGCGTGCTCGCACGCGTACGCGGGGGATCCCGGGAACACCGGTGTGCTGACCATCCCGCCGGACGAGCTGCTCGATCTCATGACGCGCGCGACCGGCTCGGGCCTGTCATGCGCGATCCACGCGATCGGCGATGTCGCCAATTCGCACGCCCTCGACACCTTCGCCGCGACGGGCGCGACCGGCACGATCGAGCACGCGCAGCTCGTCGCGCACGCCGACCTCCCGCGGTTCACCCGGCTCGGGGTCGGCGCGAGCGTCCAGCCCGAGCACGCCGTCGACGACCGGGACCTCTCCGACAGCATCTGGGCGGGTCAGACGGCGATGGCGTACCCGCTGCGTGCCCTGGCCGACGTCGGCGCGAACCTCCTGTTCGGCTCCGACGCACCCGTCTCGCCGCTCGATCCCTGGGCTGCGCTGTCGGCCGCGGTGCACCGCACCCGGGACGGGCGCGAGGCGTGGCATCCGGATCAGACCCTCGACGCCGCGACCGCCCTCGCGGCGTCGTCCGCAGGCGGCTCCGCGACCGGGAATGACCTCGCTCCGGGCATGCTCGCCGACCTGGCCGTGATCGACCGCGATCCCCTCACGGCGGGGGAGCAGGAACTCCGTGCGACCCGCGTCGCGGCGACGCTGGTCGCCGGTCGACTCACCCACTCGGCGACGTGACCGGTAGATTCTCGGCATGACCGTCGCCGAAGATGCCACCGTCCTGACCGTTGCGGACGCCGCGCCGTCGGTGCCCGATTCCGCCCTCGTCGCGTCCGGGGCCCGCATCATCGGGTCCGTCACCCTCGCCGAGGACTCGAGTGTCTGGTACAACGCCGTGCTGCGCGCCGACAGCGCCCCGATCACGATCGGGGCGCGCAGCAACGTCCAGGACAACGTGTCCGTCCACGTGGACGCCGCACACCCGGTGATCATCGGGGAGGACGTGTCGATCGGGCACAACGCGGTCGTGCACGGATGCCGCATCGGCGACGGCTCGCTGATCGGCATGGGAAGCGTCGTGCTCTCGGGCGCTCAGATCGGTGCCGGCTGCCTCGTCGCCGGGGGAGCGGTGGTGCTGGAGGGCACGGTCGTCCCCGAGGGCTCCCTCGTCGCCGGCGTCCCGGCCAAGGTGCGGCGACAGCTGACCGAGGGCGAGCGCGCGGACCTCCTCCGCAATGCCGAGATCTACCTGTCCCATCGCGACGCGCACGCGGCTGCCCTCCGACCCGGCGGCATCGCCTCGGTCTGACCGCGCTCGCCTAGGCTCGTAGAGTGCCCGAGCCCGCCCGTCCGCTGATCCCGCTCTGGTGGGCCATACCCGTCGCCGCGATCGGCGGGGCGGTCCTCGACCTCGCCTTCCCGGACGTGGGGATCTGGCCGCTCGCCTTCGTCGGCGTCGCGCTGTCCTTGCTGACGCTCATCGGCCGCTCGCTCGGCGGGGCGGTCCTCGTCGGCGCCGTGTTCGCGGCATCCTTCTATCTGTTCCACATCGAGTGGATCACCCGCTACCTCGGCCTCGTCCCGTGGTTCGCGCTGGCGGGGATCGAGACGGTGCTGAGTGCGGTCGCCGCGATGCTCCTGACCCTCGCGTACCGCTGGGTCCCGCGCCTGCTCCCGGGGCCGTGGGGGCGGGTCGTCGCGCTGCCGGCACTGGTCGCCGGCACCTGGACGGCGCGTGAGCTGTTCCTCGGGTCGTGGCCGTACACCGGCTTCCCGTGGGGTCGGCTGGGGATGAGTCAGGCCGAGAGCCCGCTCGCCGAGCTCTCGTCGTGGCTCGGCGTCAGCGGGCTGACCTTCGTGATGGTGTTCACCGTCGCCGCGGCCATCGAAGCCGTCCGGCTCCGGGTGTGGCGGCGGATCCCCCTCGCCGCGCCCGCGGTCGCCGCTGCCGCGCTCCTGCTGCTGATCCCGCAGTTCCCGACGACGGCTGCCGGTTCGCTCCGCGTCGGCGCCGTCCAGGGCAACGGGCCCTCCGGCTACTTCGACGAGCGGGAGCGGTACGACGTCCTTCAGGCGCAGATGGATGCCACCGCGCCGCTCCTCGGTGAGGATCTCGACGTGCTGCTGTGGCCCGAAGGCGGCATCGACGCCGACCCGCTCCGCAACTCGTCGGTGGCCCGTGCCCTCGACGATCTCTCCGAGACGCTCGATGCCCCGCTCATCGTCAACGCGGCGACCGAGCGCGGCGACGACATCTACAACACGTCCATGCTGTGGCAGTCCGGAGAAGAGAACCCGGTCGCGCTGCACGACAAGGCCAACCCGGTACCGATGGGGGAGTACGTCCCCGACAGGTGGTTCTTCGAGGCGCTGGTGCCCGATCTGATCGGGCTGATCCAGCGCGAGTACACGCCCGGCACGAATGCACCGTTCTTCGACGTGGACGGGATCGGTGTGGGGCTCGCGATCTGCTTCGACGTGATCTACGACGACGTGATCTGGGAGGGCGCGAGCGACGGCGCCCAGGTGTACATGTTCCAGACGAACAACGCCGACTTCCGCGACACCGATGAGAACCTGCAGCAGCTCGCGTTCGCACGGATGCGCGCGATCGAGACGGGGCGCGCGGTCGTCAACATCTCCACGGTCGGCACGAGTCAGGTCATCGCCCCCGACGGGGCGGTGATCGACGGCCTGTCCGCGGATACGGCCGGGCACCTGCTCGTCGACGTGCCGCTGCGCACCGGCCTGACGCCGGCCGTCCTCATCGGACCCGCGGTTCAGATCGCACTCGGATGGCTCGCGCTCCCGGCGCTGCTGGTGGCCGGGATCCTCGTCCGCCGGCGCACGAAAGCGGCGCCGCCCGTGGAGGACGGCGCCGCAGGGGTGTGAGTGTCAGGCGCTCAGACGCTCGCCGCGACGGGCCCGAAGGAGGGCGAGGCGCTCTTCGAGCAGCTCCTCGAGCTCGGGGATCGTGCGGCGCTCCATGAGCATGTCCCAGTGGGTGCGAACGGCCTTGTCGCCGGAGTGGTCGACCTCGGCCAGGGTGTCACCGATGCGGCGGAGTGCTTCGGCGCCACAGGTGCGGCATTCCCAGGCCTCGGGGACCTCGGCGTCGGCCGCGAAGGTCAGGACGGTCTCTCGCTCGCACTGCGTGCAGACATAGGTGTGGTTGGTGCGCTCTACGAATACGACGCCTTCTTCGCTCTGTAGGCTCGAAGCGCCGAGACGCATGCCGCGAAGGCTGCGATCTGCCATTGTGTGGTCCTCTCGTCGTCCTCAGGTATAACGAACTCACCTGTGGAGATCATCCGAACGGGCCCCCCGGATCCCTCCTTTCACAGGGGATACCCAGTGCCGCGGGTTATAGGCGACCTCTGGCCACCGCGATGCCCCGATCGGCGTGGTCGGTGACGATCCCGTCGACGCCCATCGCAATGAGCCGGCGCATGTCGGCCGGTTCGTTGACAGTCCAGACGTGGACCTCGACTCCGGCACGGTGGGCGGTCTGCAGCAGGCGCGGTGTCACGATCCGGATCCCGCGATGGCGTTCGGGCACCTGCAGCGCGTCCACCTCCGCCAGAGCCGCCCGCGCGAGCCGCGGGAGGCCGCTGCGAGCCGCCGCGAGGATGCGGGCCAGGGTCGACGTCCCCGCGGACGTCGCCGGGTCGCCGCCCTTCGCCCGGGCCGACGTGAGCGCGGCGCGGCGACGCTCGTCCGAGAAGCTCGTGAGCAACACGCGGTGCGACTCCCTCGCGACGAGCCAGCCGACCTGCTCCGCCGCCGCAGGAGCCTTCACGTCGAGGTTGAACCGGGCGTCCGGGAAGGCGTCCAGCACGTCGGCGAGCATCGCGAGCCCGCCCCGCGTCGACATGATCGCCGCCAGTTCGCGTGCCGGCACGGATGCCACGGGGCGCGGATCGCCCGTGACCCGACGGAGGTCGTCATCGTGGAAGAGGACGACCTCGCCGTCGGCCGTCAGGTGGCAGTCCGACTCGATGTACACCGTCCCGGCCCCTCGTGCCGCGGCGATGGCGGCGACGGAGTTCTCGGCGACGCCCTCGGACGTCGGCGGCACGAAACCACGATGGGCGAGCACACGTGGCCCCGGCTCGCCCATGAACCACGGATGAGTCATACCGGCGGGGTCGGGGGAGCGGTCCTGTCGCCGAAGGCGCCGCTGAACGACTTGAGCGCGTCGGTGAACTCGCCGGGGATGATCCACAGCTTGCTCGACGCGCTCTCGCTGATCTTGGGAAGCGTCTGCAGGTACTGATAGGCGAGGAGCTTCTCGTCCGGCTGCCCGGCGTGGATCGCGTCGAAGACGTTCTTGATGGCGGCTGCTTCGCCCTCGGCACGGAGGATCGCGGACTGCTTCTCGCCCTCGGCGCGGAGGATGTCCGCCTGACGACGCCCCTCTGCCTCGAGGATCTGCGACTGCTTGGAGCCCTCGGCGGTGAGGATCACCGCACGGCGGTCCCGCTCGGCGCGCATCTGCTTCTCCATCGAGTCCTGGATGGACAGCGGCGGGTCGATGGCCTTCAGCTCGACACGCGATACGCGGATGCCCCACTTTCCGGTCGCCTCGTCGAGGACGATCCGCAGCTGCCCGTTGATGTTGTCGCGGCTCGTGAGGGCCTGTTCGAGGTTCAGCCCGCCGACCACGTTGCGGAGCGTCGTCGTCGTGAGCTGTTCGACCGCTCCGAGGTAGTTGGCGATCTCGTAGGTGGCGGCGCGGGCATCCGTCACCTGGAAGTAGACGACCGTGTCGATGGAGACGACGAGGTTGTCCTCGGTGATGACGGGCTGCGGCGGGAACGACACGACCTGCTCGCGCATGTCCACCAGCGGGCGCACCCGGTCGATGAACGGGACCAGGATGTTCAGGCCGGGCGTCAGCGTGCGCTGGTAGCGGCCGAGGCGCTCGACCACGCCGGCGTAGGCCTGCGGGATGATCCGGATGGATCGGAACAGCACGACGACGACGAAGATCGCGATGACGACCAGCAGCACCACGATGAAGATCTGGCCGATGAAATCGCCGACGTTGACGGTGGCGGGGACGATCATGCGGAGGCACTCCCTTGCTCGGGCGCGACCAGGACGGTCGCGCCGCGGACGGCGGTGACGGTGACGCGCTCACCGGGGCCGACGGTGGTCGTGAGATCGGTCAGACGAGCCGTCCAAGTCTCGCCGTTGTCGAGCTTGACCGACCCGTCGCCCTCGACGAATGCGGTCACGACGCGCGCCGACATCCCGGTGAGCGCGTCGACGTTCGTCGGGATGTGCTGACTCGATCGGTGCAGCGCCCGCAGCAGCAGCGGACGGATGGTGAACAGCAGCAGCGCCGAGATCGCGGCGGCCGCGAGGACCTGCACCCACCAGACCGTCCCGAGCAGATTCGCCCCGAGACCGCCGATGAGCGTGCCGGCGGCGAGCATGAGGAAGGTGAACTCGAGGGTCAGCAGCTCGATGATCACGAACAGGACGGCGAGGACCAGCCACGCGATCCAGAGGTACTGCACGAGATCCGGCATCGGCGGTGGCTCCTTCCTCGGGGCGCTTTCCTCGCACACTATCAACGCGGGTGGCCGCTCGGGGCCGGGCGCGCGCGGTTGATAGTGTCGAGGTGCTCGAGCTCCGGCTCGCATCACCCCACCCCGCAGGAGATCCTCATGTCGCAGCCCCTTCCCGCCGGTTCCCTCTCAGAGAAGACCGCCCTCGTCACCGGGTCCTCGCGGGGCATCGGCGCCGACACGGCGCGCTACCTCGCGCAGGCGGGCGCGAACGTCGTCATCAACTTCCGCAACAAGGCGCCGCGTGCCGAGAAGCTGGCGACGGAGCTGCGCGATCTCGGTGTGGACGTCCTGACCGTCGGTGCGGATCTGACCGACCCGGCATCCGTCGCGGAGATGTTCCGCGCGGTGGAGGAGCGCTTCGCGGGCCTCGACGTCCTCGTGCTCAACGCCTCGGGCGGCATGGAGGGCGGCATGGCGGAGGACTACGCCCTGAAGCTCAACCGGGATGCGCAGCTCAACGTCCTCGCGACGGCTCTGCCACTCCTCTCGGACGGCGCCCGCGTCGTGTTCGTCACGAGTCACCAGGCGCACTTCATCGAGACGACGCCGACGATGCCCGAGTACGAGCCGGTCGCCCGCTCGAAGCGCGCCGGTGAAGTCGCCCTCCGCGAGCAGATCCCGGCCCTCGCCGAGAAGGGCGTCGAGTTCGTCGTCGTGTCGGGGGACATGATCGAGGGGACGATCACCGCCACGCTCCTCGAGCGGGCGAACCCGGGCGCGATCAGCGAGCGCCGCGAGTCGGCGGGCCGGCTCTACAACGTGTCGGAGTTCGCGGCGGAGGTCGCCCTGGCCGCGGTCGAGCCCGTGCCGGCCGACAACACGCGCCTCATCGGCGATGTGAGCTCGTTCGGCGCCTGACCGCCCCGCTCACCCCGCGGGGGAGAGCAGCAGCACCACCACGAAGAGCACGGGGACGCACCCCAGGGTCGTCAGGAACACCGTGTCGCGGGCGATCGTCTCGCCGATGCGGTACCGCTGCGCGTAGTTGAAGACGTTCTGCGCCGTCGGCAGCGCGGCGAGCACCGTCACGACGAGCACGTCGGCGGGGGAGAGGCCGAAGACGAAGGATGCCAGCGCCCACGCCACGAGCGGCATGAGGATCAGCTTGAGCGCGGTCGCGACCAGGATGTCGCGCCGCCTGCCCGACGCTCCCAGCACCCGCTGCCCGTGCAGCGAGATCCCGTAGCTGATCAGGAGGACGGGCACCGCCGCGCCGGCGACGAGGTGCAGGGGAGCGGACACGATCTCGGGAAGGCGGATTCCCGCTGCCGAGACGGCGGTCCCGAGGGCGGACCCGACGACGATCGGGTTCGTGATCGTGCGGCGGATGATCGGCCACGGCCGACGTCCGCTCGCCGAGGCGATCGCCTCGAGGAACGCCATCGTGATCGGCGTCAGGACGAGCAGCTGGAACAGGATCACCGGCGCCGGGAACGCGGCGCTGCCGAGTACGTACAGCGACAGCGGGATGCCGATGTTGTTCGAGTTGACCTGTCCGGCGGACAGCGCGCCGATGACCGTCTCGCCGGCGCTGCGGCGCCAGACGAATCGGGCCAGGGGGACGTAGACCGCGAACACGGCGGCCGCCGCGAGCGCGGAGACCGGGAGGAGACCCGAGAACAGGGTCGCGACGTCGGCCTCGGAGAGCACCGTGAACAGCAGGAACGGGCTCAGGACGAAGAAGGTGAGGCGGCCGAGCACCTGACCGCCGGTCGGTCCGAGCAGATCGATGCGCCCGATGATCCAGCCGACGAGGATCGCGACGCCGATGACGACGAATCCGGTCAGCACTTCGAGCACCCCTCGAGCCTAGGCGGGCTCGGCCACTTGCCCCGTCACGGAACATCAGCTATCGTTTTTCGATAGGAATCGATCGAGAGGCAGTCCTCCATGGCTCATGCGAGCATCGTCATCCTGCGCGTCGTTCTGGCGGTGTCGCTCGCGGGATCGCTCTTCGTGCAGACGTTCATCGGGACGGCGCTCTGGTTCGACCTGATCATGATCCCGCTCGGGTTCCGGATCGCGCTCCTGGCGATCTTCGTCCTGTGGATCGGCTGTCTCCAGGTCGTCGCGGTGTGCGTCTGGCGCCTGCTGACACTGGTCTCCGACGGCGCCGTCTTCAGCGCGAAGGCGTTCCGTGTCGTGGACGTCGTCATCGCGGCCATCCTGGTCGCCGCGGCTCTGACGGCGGCGCTCGCCAGCCTGCTGGTGCCCGGCGAGGCGGCACCCGGCGTCGTCGGCCTCATCTACGGCGCCGCGCTGGTCACGGGTGGTGTGGCGCTCGTCGTCGTCGTCATGAAATCGCTGTTGCGCCAGGCGACCGACATGCGCGCCGAGCTCGCGGAGGTGGTGTGATGCCGATCGTCGTGGACATCGACGTCATGCTCGCCAAGCGCAAACTGTCGGTCGGCGCGCTGGCCGAGCGCATCGGCATCACACCCGCGAACCTCGCCGTGCTGAAGAACGGGCGCGCCAAAGCGGTTCGCTTCACGACGCTCGAGGCGCTGTGCGAGGCGCTGGAATGTCAACCCGCCGACCTGCTGCGCTGGGAGCCCGGCGACGGCTCCCGCGAGACCGCGATCAGCCGTCCGGCCGCCTCCGGCGAGATCCGATAATGCACATTATGTCAGGTCGACTCTCGACCGCGGCTCGCCCCGGCCGCGAAGCCCGCGCCGTCCCCCTATCGACGCTGCAGCCCCGAGGCCCGATGGGGTGAAGCACGACGGCCCCCATCGCTGTACCATTCGGGCATCAACGCCGGATTCGCAACCACCTTCGGTCGCGCCAGCGAGCTCCATGACCTGAGCGCGTCGCTCGGCTACGCCCGAAACCGTCACGCTGCCGCGATCCTCGTGCAGGGCGAAGCCGGCATCGGCAAGTCTGTCCTGCTCGACGAGTTGATGGTGCGAATCGCCTCTCAAGCGCCGCGCGTGATCCGGATCGCCGGCTATTCGTCCGAATCGGGAATGCCCTACGCCGCCGTAGACCTCATTCTGCGCCAGCTGGAGGGTCACCTGGCCGGCATCCCCGCGAGGCAGCAGCACGCTCTTGCCGTGGCCACGGGTCGGGACGTCGGCGCTCCGCCCGACCGGTTCCACGTCGGGATGGGCCTCCTCTCGTTGATCGGGTCACTCCCGGGTGTCACCCTCTTGATGGTCGATGACGCTCATCTCGTCGACCAAGCGTCGTTGAGCGTGTTGGCCTTCGTCGCTCGCCGGCTGCGCGCCGAATCCGCACTGCTGGTATTCGCCAGTCGGCCGGACGCCGTGACCATCGAGATCCTCTCCGGTGTCACGATGATGCAGCTGGGCGGGCTCGACACGCACGCGGCGCTGGACCTGTTGCGCGCCCTCAGCCCCGGGGATCTGGATCCTCAGGTGGCAGTGAGTGTCGTTTCACAGCTCGAGGGGCATCCCCTCGCCATCGCGGATCTCGCCCGTCACACCGACTATCACCGGCTCGCGCTGCGTGTCCTGTCGTCCGAGCCGCTCCCGCCCGGCGCTCTGCTCCAGTCCCTGTACCAGCAGGAGATCAGCGCGCTCCCCGAGGATTCGAGGACGCTCGCCCTACTCGCGGCAACGGATACGACGGGTGACGCAGGAGTCGTGATGGGAGCCGCAAGGCTGCGGGGTCTGTCCGCAGAAGCCGCGACCCACATCGAGCTGACCGGTCTGCTGAGGTTCGATGGCCGGGTCAACTTCCGGCATCAGCTCGTCCGCGCTGCCATCTACAACGCCGTCCCCGCACGCGACCGACGAGCCGCACATGACGCTCTGGAGGCCGCGTCGCGCGACAGCGGGTACGAGCCTGCCGCGGCGTTGCATGCCGCGGCGACAGCAACTCCCCCCAACAGGACGGTCGCCGACCGACTCGAACGGCTCGCCGATGCAGCGGGGATGCGCGGCGCCCTGCTGACGAAGGCCGGGATGATGCTGCGCTCGAGCGAATTCAGCCCGCCCGGTCAGGACCGGGTCGACCGGGCCATCACCGCCAGTGAGAGCGCTGTGAGCGCGGGTGCAGCGCTGATGGCGCGGGACATCCTGAGCACTCTGAACGAAGCCGACCTGACAGACGAGCAGCGTGGCCGCTTCCTGTCGACGCGAGCCCTGCTGAGCCTGTTCGTGGCGGATGCCGCAGGCATCCCTCATGTCCCATCGACATTCGTTCAGGCCAGCGCAGCGCTGAGTGCAGTGTCTGCAGAGCGAGAACAACTGGCGCTCATCGATGCGTTCGGATACATGCTCGCCACCGACATATCGACGCAGGGACTGTCGGCGCCAGACCTCGCGCGACGGCTTCTCGCCGTCAGTGGGAGCAGCGACCTTCTCGGTGCGGTCGCGAACGGCATCGGCCGCTTCCTTCTGGGACTGGACGACGAGGGTGCACGGGCCGTGCGGAACGCGCTCACCGTGGCCGACACCGCCTCAGACGCACAACGTGTGCGCCTCGGTGGGGTCCTGGTCGCGTTGTCCTCCGCGCTCTGGGATCCGCCGGCTGCGTTGGGGTTCGCCCAGCGCCTCATCGATGTCGCCAAGCACGCCGGCGCGCTCCAGTCACTCGACTCAGCCCTGTGGATCGCATCCACCCTTCATGTCCGCCTGCTCGACATCAACGCCGCCGGGCACGCCTTGGAGAACGTCCGAGAACTTCGACGCGCCATCGGGTATCCGGCTGAGCACGTTGTGAATGCTGCCCATCTCGCCTTGACGGGCGCAGCGCTGGAGTACGCGGACGCCGCAGCCGACGCCACTCTTCAGGCGGGATTCGGCGGTGCGTGGGTCAGCGCGAAGATCGGCATCGGGGTACGCCTGATTGCGGACGGTCGATATCAGGAGGCATACGACTCGCTTCATTCGACACTCACCACAAGGTTCGAGCACATGAAGGGAATGGCTCAGCCCGAACTGGCAGAGGCCGCCGCCCGAAGCGGCCGTCGCGAGGAAGCCATTGCAGCGGTCGATCACCTCGAGCGCATCGCCCAGCGGCATCCGACGCCGTTCGCTCGGGGAATCGCCGACCGGTCAGCCGCGCTCATCACCGCCGGTGACGCGGCCGAAGACCGTTACCGATCCGCAATCAGCCTGTTGTCGTCGGAGCACACGTCCGGAGACAGGGCGCGAGCACACCTCCTCTTCGGCGAATGGCTGCGCCGGGAGCGACGACGACGCGAGGCACGAGAGCATCTCGCCACTGCCGCGCGATCCTTCGATGCGCTCGGTGCCAGCCCGTTCGCCGACCGAGCACGACGGGAGTTCGCGGCGACAGGGGAACATCTCCCGCTGCCCACGAGCCCTTCGGATCTGACGCCGCAAGAGGCCCTCGTCGCCAGCCTCGCCGAGGAAGGCAAGAGCAACCAGGAGATCGCCGTCGCCCTCTTCATCTCACCGAACACCGTCGACTACCACCTCCGGAAGGTGTTCCGGAAGCTCGGTGTCACATCCCGGCGCCAGCTGCGCGACGGCGCCCGCGAATAGCCGCCTCCTGACTACGAACGATACGTGGTGCGGCTCCGCTCCCCGGGGACCAGATTGGCGTCATCGCACGCCACCCTCGACGAAGGAGCGCCCCCATGCCTCTCGCTGCCACCGACGACGGTACGGACATCTTCTACAAGGACTGGGGGCCGACCGACGGCGAACCCGTCCTCCTCAGCCACGGCTGGCCTCTCAACAGTGACGCCTGGGAGGCCACAGCGCGGTTCCTCTCGGACAAGGGCTACCGCGTCATCGCGCACGACCGTCGCGGTCACGGAAAATCCACACAGACGTGGAACGGCAACGAGATGGACACCTACGCGGACGACCTGGCATGCCTCCTCGACGCACTCGACGTCACCGGGGTGACCCTGATCGGCCATTCGACCGGGGGCGGCGAGATCGCACGCTACATCGGCCGCCACGGCACCGGGCGAGTCGTTCGAGTCGTTCTGGTGTCCGCCGTGCCCCCACTCATGGTCCAGACCGAGGACAACCCCGGCGGGCTCCCCCGTGCGACGTTCGACGGCATCCGCGCCGGTGAAGCCGCCAACCGCTCCCAGCTCTACCGCGACCTCGCAGACGGGCCCTTCTTCGGGAACAACCGCACGGGCGATGTGCCGCAGGGCACCCGCGACGCTTTCTGGCTCCAAGGCCTCGCCTCTGGCACGCGCAACGCATACGAGTGCATCGCCGCGTTCAGCGCGACCGATTTCCGACCCGACCTGGCGAAGATCGATGTTCCCGTCCTCATCATCCACGGTGACGACGACCAGATCGTCCCCTTCGAGATCAGCGGCAAGCTCTCCGCCCAACTCGTACCGAACGGGCACCTCATCGTCTACGAAGGCGGAGCCCACGGCCTGCCCGACACCGACAGGGAACGACTGCACGCCGACATCATCACCTTTCTGAGCTCCTGATCCAGCCCAGCCAGCCCACCCGACGAAGAGGTAACGCCATGCCCAACCTTGAAAAGCCCGACACCATCGTCCTCGTGCACGGACTGTGGGTGACCCCACGCAGCTGGGAGGGCTGGAAACAGCGATACGAAGCACGGGGATACAACGTCCTCACTCCCGCCTACCCCGGATTCGAGATCGAGGTGGAAGCGCTCCGCGAAGAGCCCGGCGTGATCGCGAACCTCACCGTCCCGGAGACTGTGGCACACCTCACCTCCGTCATCCAGGGACTCGCGAGACCGCCGATCATCATGGGCCACTCATTCGGGGGGCTCCTCACCCAGATGCTCCTCGCCCGCGGGCTCGGCGCAGCCGGCGCCGCCATCGACTCAGCCCCCACAGAAGGGGTCCGAGTCACACCCCTCTCGCAAGCCCGGTCCCTCTTCCCCGCGCTCAAGAACCCCGCGAACTACCGCAAAGCCGTGGGCTTCACCAAGGACGAGTGGCACTACGCCTTCACGAACACCCTGCCCCGTGACGAATCCGATGCGGCGTGGGAGCGATATGCGATCCCCGCCCCGGGCAACTGGGTCTGGGCGTACGGCCTGCTGGCGAACTACCAGCCCGGGCATCAGGAGACATGGGTCGACTACTCCATCGACCGCGCTCCCCTGCTGTTCATCGGCGGAAGCGAAGACCACATCATGCCGCCCGCCGTCAACACGTCCAACGCCAGACACTGGAGCAAGTCGCCCGCAAAGACCGATTATCACGAGTTCGAGGGACGCGACCACTGGACCTGCGCCGCGCCGGGCTGGGAGGAAGTCGCCGACTACGCCCTCGACTGGACGGTGGCCCACGCTCAGCCGCTGAGCGAACCCTCCCCCGTCTAGTGCGCCGCGATGACGGGCGCCGATGTCAGGAAGTACCCGCGTCACGTCACGCACCCAACGAAAGGACAGCACCATGAACCACCATCGCCGCCGAGGACTGCTCGGCGTCGCCGCCGCAGCGCTCGCATTCTCCTTGGCTCTGCTCGGGGGCTCCGCAGGAGCGGTCGCCGGATCCGGTCCCTCCCGCGCCGCACAGCCCAAGCCCAAGCCCACCGTCGTCCTCGTGCACGGCGCGTTCGCCGACTCCAGCGGGTGGAACCTCGTGACCCCTGCCCTCCAGGCCGCGGGGTATCCGGTGCTGGCGTTCTCGAATCCACTCCGCGGCGTCGCGTACGACAGCCAGTACCTGCGCGATTTCCTCACCACCATCACCGGACCGATCGTGCTCGTCGGCCACTCGTATGGGGGCGCTGTGATCACCAACGCGGCTTCCGGAAACACGCAGGTGAAGTCGCTCGTCTATATCGCCGCCTACGCACTCGACGAAGGCGAATCGGTCGCGGCCGCGAACGCCCTGGGCGGTGGCCACACCGAGGTCACCGACCATCTCGTCATTCGTCCCTTCCCGGGTGCCGCCGAAGGGGACGCCGACGCGTACATCGACCCTGCGCATTTCCCCAGGCTCTTCGCCCAGGACGTGCCGAAGGTACTTGCCAAGACGATGGCAGGCTCCCAGCGACCCGGGTCGTACGCCTCCCTGGTGTCCCCATCGGGAGAGCCTGCCTGGAAGACGATCCCCAGCTGGTACCTCGTCGCGAAGCAGGACCGCATCATCCCGCCGGAGGCCGAGCGCGTGATGGCTGAGCGCGCGAACGCCACCACCGTCGAGGTCAACACCTCACATGTGCCCATGCTCAGCAAGCCATCGAGCGTGATCAAGCTCATCACGCAGGCGACCAGGTAGTTCACGGAACGAGTGCCGGTCGACCGAGTCCGTCGACCGGCACTCACCGGAAGGACGCCGCCTCTGCGCCGACTCAGGAGACGGAGATGCCCTTCCAGAAGGCGACGTAGCCCGAGAAGTCCTTGCCGACGCGTGTGATCGCCGTGGGATAAGGGGTGGGGTAGGCGAACGCGCCGTCCTCGACCGTCTGACCGTCCGCCGCCACGTCGAAGTACTGGCACTCGCCCTTCCAGGGGCAGGTGTACGGCGTCGTGCTCTCGGTGAAAAGGTCCCGATTCACGGAGCCGGGCGGGAAGTATGAATTGCCCTCGATGCTGATGATGTCCTCGTCGGGGGCTTCCGCGATGACCGTGTCGCCGAGCGTTGCCTTCATGTCGAACTCCTTCATCCGAGTGCTGTCCCCCAGGCTACGCCCGCGGCCCGACGCCGGGGCCGGAGTAGCGTGGACGGGTGACACCTCCCCCGCTCCGCAGCTTCCTCGATCAGGCGCCATGAGCACGTTGTCCTACCGTGCCGCCGCGGCCGGCGGACCGGGCGTGCGCGCCTGGGTCATCTGGACGACGGGCGTCGCCGCGTACATCCTCTCGGTGACGAACCGAACGTCGCTGTCGGCGGTCGGCATCGACGCCGCCGACCGGTTCTCGGCGGATGCCGCGACGCTGTCGCTGTTCGCGGTCGTGCAGCTGGCCGTGTACGGCGGCATGCAGTTGCCCATCGGCGTGCTCCTCGACCGGTACGGCTCGCGCCCGATCATGACGATCGGCATGATCCTGATGGCGGTCGGTCAGCTCACCATGGCCCTCTCCCCCAGTGTCGGCGTCGCGATCGTCGCGCGGATGCTCCTCGGCGCCGGTGACGCCGCCGTCTTCCCCGCGGTGCTGCGCCTGGTCGCCACCTGGTTCCCGGCACAGCGTGCGCCGGTGATGGTGCAGCTCACGGGCATCCTCGGTCAGGCGGGTCAGCTCATCGCCGTCGTCCCGATCGCGGCTCTCCTGCACGCCACCACCTGGACGATCACCTTCGGCAGCATCGCGGGCCTGTGCGTCCTCTTCGCCGTGCTGGTGTTCGCCCTCATCCGCAACCACCCGCCCGAGGTCGACCGCGACATCAGCGTCGACACCGACACCGGAGCGATACGCATCGTCACGTCGAGCGTCGACACCGGCGTCGGCATCCGTGCCGCCTGGGCGCATCCGGGGACGCGCCTGGCGTTCTGGTCGCACTTCGCCACGCCGTTCGCCGGCACCGCCTTCTTCCTGCTGTGGGGCGTCCCGTACCTGACCGCCGGTGAGGGACGCACGCTTCCCGAGGCCACCGGCATCATGACCATCTACGTCTTCGCCGGCATGGCGCTCGGACCGGTCCTCGGCGACCTGTCCCGTCGTGTGCCGCACCTGCGCTCGCGGGCTCTCGTGCTCCCGTCCGTCGCCGTCCAGCTGGTGGCATGGCTCGCCGTGATCCTCTGGCCGGGACCGGCGCCGCTGTGGCTCCTGATCACCCTCATGGTGGCTCTGGCCTTCGGCGGGCCGGCATCCATGATCGCCTTCGACCACGCCCGCACGCACAATCCGTCGCAGCGGCTCAGCACCGCCACCGGTCTGACGAATGCGGGCGGCTTCCTCGCCGCGCTCCTCGCCATCTTCGCGATCGGCGTCGCGCTCGACCTGCAGGGGGCGGGTACGCCCGAGACCTACCGGCTCGAGGCGTTCCGCATCGCCTTCCTGGCGCAGGTCCCGCTCTGGCTGCTCGGGATGGTGTTCATCGGGATCGAGCGACGGCGGACGCGCGTGCACATCGGGATGGATCCGCCGCGCCGTCCCCGCCGCTGACATGCGTGTGGCCCGGCCCCCACAGGGCCGGGCCACACTCGATCGAGGCGTCAGACGGTGCCGTCGCCCGAGGCGCGGGTCTCGGACTGCGTGACCCGCTCCCCCGCGACGGGGTCGACGGTGCGGACGGTCGACTGGGTCGACCGGCGCTTCAGCATGAGTGCCATGCCGATGATGAAGACGAGCGCGCCGGCGCCCATCAGGATGTAGCCGATCATGTCGAGGTTGACGGCGTCGACCTCCACGTTGACGGCGAAGACCAGGATGGCCCCGATCACGAACAGCACGATTCCGGTTCCGATGCTCATGAGAACACTCCCTTTCTGAGCTGTGTCCTCCGATGATGTCGGATGCAGGCCTGCGACGCGCACTCTTGACACCGCCCGCCGCGATGTGCCTACCGAGGCGTGACCCGGATCCAGTCCGCGTACTTCGGTTCCCGGTCGTCTCCGGATGATGTGCCGGTCAGCCGCCGTTTCAGCCACGGCCCGAGGTGCTCGCGGAAGTAGCGCGCACGGTCGAGGCGGACGGTGTCATCCACCCCCTCCAGCGCCCACCAGCCCTCGGGCACCTGCTCGCCGAGCGCCGCCAGCACGCGGGCGGCGACACGATGGTGCCCGCGCGAGTTCATGTGCAGCCGGTCGACGGACCAGAACGAGGGATCGGCGAGCTCCGCGTCGGGCCAGTTGAGTGCCACCACGAGGTCGTCCCGGCCGGCGATGCGTCGCTCCACGGACGCGGACAGCTCGTCGCCGCGGCGCTGGATGAGGCGGGACAGCGGCAGCTGCGCGGACGGATTCGCTCCGGAGAGCACGATCATCGTGACGCCCTCCTCGTCGCACCGGCGCAGCACCTCTGAATAGGCGTCGGTGACGCGGGACATGGGTGTGCGCGGTCGCAGCATGTCATTGCCGCCGCCGTTGAACGACAGGTGGGTCGGCGCGAGCGCGAGCGCACGTTCGAGCTGCTCCTCGACGATGGGCCAGATGAGCTTGCCGCGGATCGCGAGGTTGGCGTAGCCGATCGGCTCCCCGCGGGAGTCGGCCCAGCCCTGCGCGACGAGGTCGGCCCACCCGCGGACGGATCCGTCCGGCGTCTCGTCCCCCACGCCCTCGGTGAAGGAGTCTCCGATCGCGACGTAACGAACCTGTTCCACTCCCCCAGCTTACGAGCGGTCGGCCGGCACGGGTCAGTCCTCCAGCGCGACTCCCCGCCTGTCCACCAGCGCCCAGGCGGTCCCGGCGGCGATCACGAAGAAGCCGGCGAACACGACGAAGACGAGGCCGATGCCGCCGCGGCCGAGCAGCAGCGGCACGGCCGGCGGCGCCACGATCGACGCGACGCGCCCGATCCCGGCGGCCCACCCCGCACCGGTGGCGCGCAGGGCGGTCGGATACATCTCGGGCGTCACGGCGTAGAGCGCGCCCCACGCACCCAGGTTGAAGAACGACAGGGCCATGCCGGTGGCGAGGATCGTCCCCTCCGTCGACGCCTGCCCGAACAGGAGGGCGGACATCGCCGAGCCGACCAGGAAGACCGACAGCGTCAGGCGGCGACCCCAGACCTCGATGAGCCACGCCGCCACGGCGTACCCGGGCAGCTGCGCGACCGTGATGATCAGGGTGAAGCCGAAGGACTTGACGAGGTCGTACCCCTGCGAGAACAGCAGGGTCGGTATCCAGATGAAGGCGCCGTAGTAGGCGAAGTTCACGCAGAACCAGATCACCCAGAGCGCCGTCGTGGGGACCCGCAGAGCCGGCGCGAACAGGCCGCGCAGCCGGTCCCCCACCGTCTCCGCGGGGCCGACGGATACCGGGACGGATGTCGCGGCGGGCGCGCTCACCGGCGTGTGAGCGCCGACCAGGACCGGCGACGCCTCGAGGTCGGCGACCACCCGCTCCGCCTCGGCGTCTCGCCCGCGGCCGGCGAGCCAGCGCGGCGACTCCGGCAGCGCCCATCGCACGACGAGGGCGTAGACCGCCGGGACCGCGCCGAGCGCCAGCGCCCAGCGCCAGCCCTCGTCGACGTTCGGGATGACGAGGAAGCCGATCAGCGCTGCGGCCGACCACCCCACGGCCCAGAACGCCTCGAGGATGACGATGACGCGACCCCGGATGCGGGCGGGCGCGAACTCACTGACATAGGTGCTGGCGACGGGGAGTTCGGCACCGAGACCGAGCCCGACGACGAAGCGGAGCAGGATCAGCGCCACCAGGCCGCCGGCGAGGGCGCTCGCCCCGGTGGCAACGCCGTAGACCAGCAGCGTGAGCGCGAACACCGAGCGGCGCCCGATCCGATCGGCCAGCAGCCCGCCGACCGTCGCACCGATCGCCATCCCGAGGAACCCGGCCGACGCGATCCAGGACGCCTCGTCCCCGGTGAGGTTCCACTCGGCCACGAGCGCCGTGATCACGAACGAGATGAGGCCCACGTCCATGGCGTCCAGGGCCCATCCGGCGCCGGAGCCGGTCAGCACCCGCAGGTGCGCCCGGGTGAACGGGAGACGATCGAGTCGGCCTGCGACGGATTCCGTCGTCGTGTCGGTCATCCTCGAATCGTACGAGAGTCCAGGCACGCCGCGCGCACAGGTGTCACTCGCCCAGGAGGTCGCGCACCATCGGGATCACCTGCGTGCCGTACAGCTCGATCGAGCGCATCATCTGGTCGTGGCCGAGCGTTCCGTTCGCGTACTTGAGGTCGAAGCGGGACAGGCCGAGTGTCTTCACCGTCGTCGCGATCTTCCGCGCGACGGTCGCCGGAGACCCGACGTAGAGGGCGCCGTCGGCGCCGAGCTCCTGCTGGAAACGCAGTCGGCTGTAGGGCGGCCAGCCTCGCTCCCGCCCGATCGTGTTGTTGAGGGCCTCGAGTCCCGGGTAGGCCTCCGCCTGCGCCTGATCGTCGGTGTCGGCGATGTGGCCGGGCGAATGGGTGCCGACGGGGAGCGCGTCGTGCCCGAACTCCGACACCGAGCGATGGAAGAGGTCGACATACGGGCGGAAGCGGGCGGCACCCCCGCCGATGATGGCGAGCATCATGCCGTAGCCGTGACGCGCCGTTCGGACGACCGACTCCGGCGACCCCCCGACGCCCACCCACGCACGGAGGCCGTTCTCCGTCTTCGGGAAGACGTCGGCGCCGTCGAGCGCGGCGCGCGTCGTCCCCTGCCACGTGACCGGGCGCTCGGTGCGCAGCTGCGCGAACAGGTCGAGCTTCTCCTCGAACAGCACCTCGTAGTCGTGCAGGTCGAAGCCGAACAGCGGGAACGACTCGATGAAGGAGCCGCGGCCGAGGATGACCTCCGCTCGACCGCCGGAGACCGCGTCGAGTGTCGCGAATCGTTCGTACAGGCGGACGGGGTCGTCGCTGGAGAGGACGGTCACTGCGGTGCCCAGCGATATCCGCGTCGTGCGGGATGCGATCGCCGCGAGGACGATCTCCGGGCTCGAGATGGCGAAGTCGCGCCGGTGGTGCTCGCCCACACCGATGGCGTCCACACCCACCTCGTCGGCGAGAGCCGCCTGCTCGACGACGTCACGGATCGTCTGGGCGTCACTGACGCGCTGCCCGTCTGGGCCGAGGGTGATGTCGCCGAACGTGTCGAGACCGAATCGCACAGCCGCCATGGCCGCCTCCTTTGTATTCCTGGGAATGCAAACGGCCCGGAGGCGCACACTATTCCGTGCGCCTCCGGGCCGATGGCCCGCTCACGCCGTCGCGAGCGCCATCCGCAGCGTGTCCAGCCCGACGCCGCCGAGACGGAGCGCCTTCATGTGGAACTGCTTGATGTCGAATCCCGGACCTCCGCGCTGCTGCGCGTCGTCGCGGATCTGCTCCCAGATGCGCTGACCGACCTTGTAGGAGGGCGCCTGCCCGGGCCAGCCGAGGTAGCGGTTGACCTCGAACTGGACGAACTCGTCGGACATGTTGACGTTCCGCCGCATGAACTCGAGTGCGTAGTCCGCGTCCCACACACCGGTGCCGTCCGGCCGCGGCTTGCCGAGGTGCACGCCGATGTCGAGGACGACCCGCGCGGCGCGCATGCGCTGTCCGTCGAGCATTCCGAGCCGGTCCGCGGGGTCGTCGAGATAGCCGAGCTGCTCCATGAGCCGCTCCGCGTAGAGGGCCCAGCCCTCCGCGTGGCCGCTCGAGCCGGCCAGCAGCCGCCGCCACGAGTTGAGCTCGCCCCTGTTGTAGACGGCCTGGGCGATCTGCAGATGATGCCCGGGAACGCCCTCGTGATAGACGGTCGTCAGCTCGCGCCAGGTGTCGAAGGAATCCACGCCCTCCGGGACCGACCACCACATGCGTCCCGGGCGGCTGAAGTCGTCGGTGGGCCCGGTGTAGTAGATCCCGCCTTCGTTGGTGGGGGCGATCATGCACTCGAGCCGGCGCATCGGCTCGGGGATGTCGAAATGCGTCCTGCCGAGCTCGGCGACGGCGCGGTCGCTCGTCTCCTGCATCCACCGCTGCAGCGCCTCGGTGCCGCGGAGCTTGCGCGATTCGTCCTGCTCCAGGAAGGCGATCGCCTCCTCGACGGTCGCGCCGGGGAGGATCTCATCCGCGATCGACTCCTGCTCGGCGACCATCCGGGCGAGCTCCTCGACACCCCAGTCGTAGGTCTCATCCAGGTCGATCGTCGCGCCCAGGAAGCGCCGCGAGTGCAGCGCGTACAGCTCGCGGCCCACGGCATCCGCCTCTCCTGCCACGGGGGCGAGCTCCTGGGCGAGGAAGCCGGCGAGCTGATCGTAGGCGGCCCGCGCCGCACCGGCGTTGCCCTGCAGATCGCGGGCCAGAGACGCCGGCAGCTCGCCGTCCGCGGGGGCGGCGTCGCCCGCGAAGGTGGCGAAAAAGCCGTCATCGGCCGTGTACCGCGCGATCTGGGTGACGACCTCCGTCACCTGCCGCCGGGCCGGGACGACACCCTCGGCGATGCCCTGTCGCAGCGTCTCGACGTACCCGGCGAGGGCGGCGGGGATCGCACCGAGGCGCGTCGCGATGACCGACCAGTCCTCGACGGTGTCCGTGGGCATGAGGTCGAAGACGCTCCGGACGTCCTGAGCCGGCGAAGCGATGACGTTGACGTCCCGCAGATGCGACTTCGCCGCGTGCAGCTCGACCTCGAGGGCGAGCTCGGCGGAGAGGTCCGCCTTCGTCACTTCGTCGACCTCGTCGACGACCTCGGCCGCCTCCAGCGCGCGGAGCGTCGCGGCGGCCGCTTGGGCCGACCGGTCGTGGCCCGCGGGCGAGAGGTCGTCGAGCCGGCCGTTGTGCTCGAAGCGGCCGATGTACGTGGCGAGGCTCGGCGAGAGCTCGGCCAGCGTGTCGACCCAGGCGTCGGCGATCGTGTCGATCTGCGTGGGAGTGCGTTGTGCGTCGGTCATGCTTCGAGCGTAGAGCGTGGTCCGCGCGCGTGTCAGTGGGCCGCGGCGTCCCAGTCCCCGCCGCGGCCGATCTGGACGTCGAGCGGCACCGAGAGGTCCGCCGCGTCCCCCATCCGGGTCCGCACGATCGACTCGACCGCATCCCACTCCCCCGCCGCGACCTCGACCACGAGCTCGTCGTGGATCTGCAGCAGCACCCGCGACGCGAGCCCCGCGGAGGCGAGGTCGTCGTGGATCTCGTTCAGCGCGACCTTCATGATGTCGGCGGCGCTGCCCTGGATGGGGGCATTGAGCGCAGCCCGCTCGGCGTTCTCCCGCAGCACGCGGTTGGGACTGGTGAGGTCGGGGAATGGCCGCCGTCGGCCGAAGATGGTCTCGGTGTACCCGTCGATGCGTGCCTGCTCCACTGAGGACCGGAGGTAGTCCCGCACCGCGCCGAAGCGGGCGAAATACTCCATCATCAGCTGCTTGGCCTCCGACTGCTCGATCCGGAGCTGCTTCGACAGGCCGAACGCACTCAGGCCGTAGACGAGGCCGTACGACATCGCCTTCACCTTGGTGCGCATCGCGGACGTCACCTCGGCCGGCTCGACCCCGAACACGCGCGACCCGACGAAACGGTGCAGGTCCTCGCCGGAGTTGAACGCCTCGATCAATCCGGGATCGCCGGAGAGGTGCGCCATGATGCGCATCTCGATCTGCGAGTAGTCCGCCGTCAGAAGCGTCTCGTAGCCGTCGCCCACCTCGAAGGCGGCACGGATCCGGCGGGACTCCTCGTTGCGGATCGGGATGTTCTGAAGGTTCGGGTCGGTGCTCGAGAGCCGCCCGGTCTGGCTTCCGGTCTGCACGTAGGTCGTGTGGATGCGGCCGTCCTCGGCGATGCCGACGACGAGCGACTCGATGATCTGGCGCAGCTTCGTCGCCTCGCGGTGCTGCAGCAGCAGGCCGAGGAACGGATGCGGGTGGGATTCCTGCAGGTCCGCGAGGACCGCGGCATCCGTGGAGTAGCCCGTCTTCGTCTTGCGCGTCTTCGGCAGCTCCAGCTGATCGAAGAGGATCTCCTGCAGCTGCTTGGGGGAACCGAGGTTCACCTCCCGGCCGATGATGGCGTACGCGTCCTGCGCGATCGCGTCGGCGCGGGCGGCGAGCTCGCCCGAGAAGCCCGACAGCTTGTCCCGCGACACGGCGACACCCGCGAGCTCCATGTCGGCGAGGGCGTCGAGGGTCGGCAGCTCGATGTCGGTGAGGACCGAGGCCACCGGGTCCGGCAGCTCCCCTCGCTGCGCCGCGGCCACCCGCAGCGAGAACCAGGCCAGCTGACCGGGGGTCGCCCCCTCGGTCTCGGGCACGAGCTGCGACGGATCCGCGACCGGGAGCTTCTCGTCGAGGTAACGGTCGACGAGGTCGGCGAGCGACTTGTCGGGCAGGCTCGGCCGCAGCAGCCACCCGGCGAGGATCGTGTCGAAGACGAGCCCGCCGAGACGGATGCCGGCCCGCCGCAGCGCCTTCACCTGCGTCTTCGCGTCGGTCATGAGCTTCGGCGCGTCCCCCTCGAGCCAGGACCGCAGCGCGTCGCGGGCCGCATCGTCCCAGCCGACCTCGCGCACCTCAGTGAGCGTGGCGAATCCGATGCGGGCGGGCACGCCGCCGGCGACGGCGACCGTGACTCCGATCTCACCCTCCCGTTCGACGAGCCAGCCGGCGAGGGCTGCGGCATCCGTCTCGGTCGGCACGGGAGCCTCCACCTCGGGGGCGACGGGCTCGGGCTCGGCGCCGACGGCCTCGAACACGCGCGGCAGCAGCGTCCGGAACTCGAGGCGCGCGAAGATGTCGCGCACGGCCTGGGCGTCCATCGGCCGCACCTCGAGGTCCTGCGGCCCGAACTCCAGCTCGACGTCGCGCAGCAGCGCGTTCAGCTGCCGGTTCCGCCGCACGTCGTCGAGGTGCTCTCGGAGGTTGCCGCCCACGACGCCCTTGATTTCGTCGGCCCGCTCGAGGAGCGCGTCGAGCGTGCCGTACTGCGTCAGCCACTTCACCGCGGTCTTCTCGCCCACCTTCGGGACGCCGGGCAGGTTGTCGCTCGTTTCCCCGACGAGAGCGGCGATGTCGGGGTAGTTCTGCGGCGGGAGCCCGTACTTCTCGACGACGGACTCGGGCGTGTAGCGCTTGAGCTGCGACACGCCCTGCACGCTCGGGTAGAGGAGGGTGACATCGTCGGTGACGAGCTGGATGGTGTCGCGGTCGCCCGAGCAGACGAGCACCGAGAACCCGGCCTCGGCGCCCTGCGTCGCGAGGGTGGCGAGGATGTCGTCGGCTTCGTAGTCCTCCTTGGTGAGGACGGGGATGCTCATGGCGGCGAGGCACTCCTGGAGCAGCGGGATCTGGCCCTTGAACTCCGCCGGCGACTCGGAGCGGTTCGCCTTGTACTCCTCGTACACGCGGGTGCGGAACGACTGTCGCGACGTGTCGAAGGCCACCGCCACGTGGGTCGGCTTCTCGGCCTTCAGGAGGTTCACGAACATCGACAGGAACCCGTAGATCCCGTTCGTGTGCTGGCCGTCCTTCGTCGAGAAGTTGTCGACCGGGAGGGCGTAGAACGCACGGTACGCCAGCGAATGGCCGTCGACGACGAGAAGGGTAGGCTTTCCGGAGTCGGTCACCCAGACAGCCTAGTTCGCCGGTCGGACACCGACCTCCCCGGCCGCGGCCGCCGCCGCGCCTGACGCGAAGGTGAGCCATGCCCGACGATTCCCCCGCCGCCGCCGACGCCCTCGCGTGGGCCTCTTCCCGCGGCCTCGGCGCGCTGGCGGAGAAGATGGGCATCGAATGGGTGGAGTTCACCCCCGAGCGCGCCGTGGCGCGGATGCCGGTGCTCGGCAACACGCAGCCGGTCGGCCTGCTCCACGGCGGCGCCTACGTCGTGCTCGGCGAGTCGATGGGATCGATGCACGCGAACTACCACGCCGGGCCGGGCCGGCTGGCGGTCGGGATCGACATCAACGCGACCCACACGCGGTCCGCGACCGAGGGCTTCGTCACCGGCGTCTGCACACCGCTCCACCTGGGCCGGAGCCTGACCGTGCACGAGATCGTCGTGTCCGACGAGGCGGGCCGGCGGTGCTCGACCGTGCGCATCACGAACATGGTCCGGGATCGCTGATCACCCCGGATACGACGGATGCCGGGTGGGGCGACCACCCGGCATCCGGAAGAGCTGATGCGGCTCAGGCCTTCTTCGGCGCGAGCTGCTCGATGATGGCCTTCGCCACGTCCTGCATCGTGAGGCGGCGGTCCATCGACGCCTTCTGGATCCAGCGGAACGCGTCGGGCTCGGAGAGGCCCATCTTCTCGTTCAGCAGGCCCTTCGCGCGGTCGACGAGCTTGCGGGTCTCGAAGCGCTCCACCATGTCGGCGACTTCGGCCTCGAGCGTGATGATCTGCTCGTAGCGCGCGAGCGCGATCTCGATGGCGGGGAGGAGGTCGTTCGGCGTGAACGGCTTCACGACGTACGCCAGGGCGCCCGCCTCGGTGGCACGCTCGACGAGCTCCTTCTGGCTGAAGGCGGTCAGCAGCACGACCGGCGCGACGTGGTTCTTGCTGAGCTTCTCGGCGGCGCTGATGCCGTCGAGGACCGGCATCTTCACGTCCATGATGACGAGGTCGGGCCGCAGCTCGGTGGCGAGCTGGACGGCGGTCTCGCCGTCACCGGCCTCGCCGACCACGTCGAAGCCGCTGTCCCGCAGGATCTCGACGATGTCGAGGCGGATGAGCGACTCGTCTTCGGCGACGACGACGCGTCGCGGGGTGGGGGCGGCCTGGGGGGCCGTGGAAGGTTCCTGCTCAGTCACGATGTCCATCCTAAGCGCAGGACGGGCCGACTTCCTGCGGTATCGTCGATGACGCGTGAGCCGGTGTGGCGGAATGGCAGACGCGACCGACTCAAACTCGGTTGCCCGAAAGGGCGTGTGGGTTCGACTCCCACCACCGGCACGTCCGCAGACGTCCCGCACGTCGACCTCGCGGATCGGCGTGCGGGACGTCGCAGGACGAGGGCCGCCGCCGCTCCGGCGGTGGCCGTCCCGGTCACGTGGTGCGCTTGTTGCGACCGACGATCAGACCGTAGATCAGCAGGACGACCAGCGATCCGCCGATCGCCAGCAGCCAGGTCTGCAGGCTGAAGAACTCCTCGAGGTTCGCGTTGAACAGAACACTGCCGAGCCAGCCGCCGAGCAGTGCGCCCACGACGCCGAGGATCAGCGTGACGAACCAGCCGCCGCCCTGCTTGCCGGGGAGGATGAGCTTGGCGATGGCACCTGCGATGAGACCGAGAATGAGAAATCCGATGAAACTCATGGGGTCCTCCTGTCCGTGATGATGACGCCACGCTAGCCCTCCCGGGGGCGGAGCGGCAGGCCACTTCCGTTCCCTCCACCGAACGTGGTAGAGGCGGGCACCCCCGATGGGATGCCCGCCTCTGGAACCGCTCCGGCCTACTGCGCGGCCTGGTAGATCGGCGCCTTGCCGTGCACGGCGTCGCCGACCTTGTGGATGCGGATGTCGTTCGTCGACCCGATGATCCCGGGAGGGGAACCCGAGATGACCACGACCTTGTCGCCCTCCTGCAGGAGACCGCGGGACAGGAAGTAGTCGTCGACCTGCAGGAACATGAGGTCGGTGTGGTCGACGTGGTCGACCAGCGCGGACTGGATGCCCCACGTGATCGCCATGCGACGACGGATGCCGGGTTCGATCGTGAACGCGATCATCGGGATCGCCGGGCGCAGGCGCGACATGCGGCGAGCGGTGTCACCGGACTCGGTGAAGAGGCAGATGTACTTCGCCTCGACGAACTCCGCCACCTCGTTCGCCGCCAGGGTGATGATGCCGCCCTGCGTGCGCGGCTTGTTGGTGAGCGGCGAGATGCGCTCCAGGCCGTGCGTCTCGGTCGCGTCGATGATGCGCGCCATCGTCTCCACGACGCCGACGGGGTGCTTGCCGACGCTCGTCTCACCCGACAGCATCACGGCGTCCGCGCCGTCGAGGACCGCGTTCGCCACGTCGCTCGTCTCGGCGCGCGTGGGGACGGGGTTGTCGATCATGGTCTCGAGCATCTGCGTCGCGACGATGACCGGCTTGGCCATGCGACGGCACAGCTCCACGGCGCGCTTCTGGACGATCGGGACCGCTTCCAGCGGCAGCTCGACGCCGAGGTCGCCACGGGCGACCATGATGCCGTCGAACGCGTCGATGATCTCCTCGAGGGCGTCGACCGCCTGCGGCTTCTCGATCTTGGCGATGACGGGGACCTTGCGGCCCTCCTCCGCCATGATCTCGTGCACGCGGGAGACGTCGGCGGCGTTGCGCACGAACGACAGCGCGATGATGTCGGCGCCGGCGCGGAGACCCCAGCGGAGGTCCGCCTCGTCCTTGTCCGACAGCGCCGGGACGTTGACCGCGACGCCCGGCAGGTTGATGCCCTTGTTGTTCGAGACGGGGCCGGCCACGATGACCTCGGTGGTGACGACCGGGCCGTCGACGGAGGTGACCTGGACGCGGACCTTGCCGTCGTCGATCAGCAGGTAGTCGCCCGGCTTGACGTCGGCGGGCAGGCCCTTGAACGTCGTGGAGACGATCTCCTTGGTGCCGGGGATGTCCTCGGTCGTGATCTTGAAGACGTCGCCGACGTCGAGCTGGTGAGGCCCGTCGGCGAAGCGGCCGAGGCGGATCTTGGGGCCCTGCAGGTCGACCAGCACGGCCACGGCGCGACCGGCATCCTCAGCCGCCTTCCGCACGTTGGCGAGGCGGGCGTCGTGGTCGGCGTAGTCGCCGTGGCTGAGGTTGAAACGGGTGACGTCGACACCGGCATCGATGATCGCGCGGACCATCTCATAGCTTTCGGTGGCGGGACCCAGAGTTGCGACGATCTTCGCGCGTCTCACAGAAATTGCTCCGTCGGGGGTTGAGGGGCGGGACAGGGTCTCAGCCTAGGCGTGCTGAAGACCCATCGCGACGTCGGTCGGGCGGACCGGCGCCGGCAGGGCGGTCGATCCCATGAGGTACTCGTCGACGGCCGAAGCCGCCGCGCGCCCCTCTGCGATCGCCCAGACGATGAGGGACTGACCGCGCCCCGCATCTCCCGCGACGAAGACGCCGGACGCCGTCGACTGGTAGTCGTCGGCGCGTTCGACGTTCCCGCGCGAGGTGAACACCGCACCGAGCTGCTGCTCGAGGGCCGGCCGCTCGGGGCCGGTGAAGCCCATCGCGATCAGGACGAGGTCGGCGGGGATCTCCCGCTCGGTGCCGCTCTTGGGCACCCGTCGTCCGTCCACGAACTCCGTCTCGGCCACGCGCAGGGCACGGACCTCGCCGGCCTCGTTGCCGAGGAACTCGACGGTCGAGGCGAGGTAGGCGCGTTCGCCGCCCTCTTCATGGGCGGACTGGATCTCGAACAGGGTGGGCGCGGTCGGCCACGGCTGGTGGTCGGGACGGGCGGTCGGCGGCTGGCTGCCGATCGCGAGGTTCGTGACGCTGAGCGCGCCCTGACGGTGCGCCGTCCCGATGCAGTCCGCGCCGGTGTCGCCGCCGCCGATGACGATGACGTGCTTGCCCTCGGCGGAGATCTGGTGCGGCACCTGATCGCCGGCGACGGCCTTGTTCGACTCGACGAGGTACTCCATCGCGAAGTGGACGCCGGCGAAGTCGCGGCCCGGGATGTCGAGGTCCCGGGGCACGGTCGAGCCGGTGGCGATCACCACGGCGTCGTAGCGCGCGCGGAGGTCCGCCCAGGAGAGGTCCTTGCCGATCTCCACGCCGGCACGGAAGCGCGTGCCCTCGTCCCGCATCTGACGCAGCCGCGACTCGAGGTGCCGCTTCTCCATCTTGAAGTCCGGGATGCCGTAGCGCAGGAGCCCGCCGATGCGGTCGTCCCGCTCGTACACGGCGACGGTGTGACCCGCGCGCGTCAGCTGCTGGGCGGCCGCCAGCCCTGCGGGGCCCGAGCCGACGACGGCCACGGTCTTGCCGGTGAGCCGGGCCGGCGGCTCCGCCTCGACCCAGCCGTGCGCGAAGGCCTCGTCGATCGTGGAGACCTCGATCTGCTTGATCGTGACGGCGGGCTGGTTGATGCCCAGCACGCAGGCGCTCTCACACGGCGCGGGGCACAGTCGGCCGGTGAACTCCGGGAAGTTGTTCGTGGCGTGGAGGCGCTCGATCGCCGCGCGTCCCTCGCCCCGCCAGGTGAGATCGTTCCACTCCGGGATGAGGTTCCCGAGCGGGCATCCGCTGTGGCAGAACGGGATGCCGCAGTCCATGCAACGTCCGGCCTGGCGGCGGAGCACGGCCGTGTCGCCCGGCTCGTACACCTCTTTCCAGTCCATGATGCGGACGGGCACGGGCCGGCGCGGCGGGAGCTCGCGCTCGGTGACTTTCAGGAAGCCTTTGGGATCAGCCACCGGTCACCTCCAGGATCCGGGTCCAGACGACGTCGCTGTCGGGGTCCAGCCCCTCGGCGGCCGCCTCCTGGCGGGTTTTCAGCACGGCGGCGTAGTCGCGCGGGAGGACCCGCGTGAAGTTCGCCGCCTCGGTCTCGAAGTCCGCGAGCAGACGGGCTGCGACGTCGGACTCCGTCTCGGCGAGGTGACGCTCGAGGAGATCCTTCAGGATCTCCCGATCGCCCGCGCCGAGCTCCATCAGTTCGAGCTCGCCGCTGGCCACGGCCTCGCGGTTGATGAGGGTCTCGTCGAGACGGTAGATGTACGCGCTGCCGCCCGACATCCCGGCCCCGAGGTTCCGCCCCGTCGTGCCGAGGATCACGGCGAGGCCGCCGGTCATGTACTCGAGCGCATGATCGCCGACGCCTTCGACGACCGCCGTGGCTCCGGAGTTGCGGACGAGGAACCGCTCCCCCACCACGCCGCGCAGGAACAACGATCCCTGCGTGGCGCCGTAGCCGATGACGTTGCCGGCGATGACGTTCTCGCTCGCATCGAAGGTCGCGCCGCGCGGCGGCCGGACGATGATCTCACCGCCGGACAGCCCCTTCCCGACGTAGTCGTTGGAGTCGCCTTCGAGGCGCAGCGTGATGCCCGAGGGGAGGAACGCGCCGAAGGACTGACCGGCCGAACCGGTCAGGTTGACCTCGATCGATCCGGCGGGGAGCCCGTTGATCCCGTGCGTGCGGGTGACATGGTGGCCGAGCATGGTCCCGACGGCGCGCTCGGTGTTGCGCACCGGCAGGTCGATGACCACGTGGCCGCCGCCCGCGACGACGTCGCGCGCGCGCTCCAGCAGCTCGACGTCGAAGTGCTCCTCGAGCTCGTGCTCCTGGTCGCGGACGTGACGACGCGGTGAGCGCTCGTCGAAGATCGGGCCGGCCAGGATCGGCGACAGATCGAGTCCGTACGCCTTCCAGTGGTCGACGGCGGGCTGGACGTCGAGGACCTCGGTGTGACCGACCGCCTCTTCGAGCGAGCGGAACCCGAGCTCGGCGAGGTACTCGCGGACCTCCTGGGCGATGAACTCCATGAAGTTCACGACGAACTCCGGCTTGCCCGTGAACCGGCTCCGCAGCTCCGGGTTCTGCGTCGCGACTCCCACAGGGCAGGTGTCCAGGTGGCAGACCCGCATCATGATGCAGCCTTCGACGACGAGCGCACTGGTGGCGAACCCGAACTCCTCGGCGCCGAGGAGCGCCGCGATGAGGACGTCGCGTCCCGTCTTGAGCTGGCCGTCGGCCTGGACGACGACGCGGCCGCGCATGTCGTTCAGCATGAGCGTCTGCTGCGTCTCGGCGAGACCGAGCTCCCACGGCGTCCCCGCGTGCTTGAGCGAGTTGAGCGGGCTGGCCCCGGTGCCGCCGTCATGACCCGACACGAGGATGACGTCGGCGAGGGCCTTCGCGGTCCCCGCGGCGACGGCGCCGATCCCGGACTGGCTCACGAGCTTGACGTGCACGCGCGCGGACGGATTCGCGCGCTTCACGTCGAAGATCAGCTGCTTGAGGTCTTCGATCGAGTAGATGTCGTGGTGCGGCGGCGGGGAGATGAGGCCGACGCCCGGCGTGCCGCCCCGGGTGCGCGCGATCCACGGATAGACCTTGCCCGGTGGCAGCTGCCCGCCCTCGCCGGGCTTGGCACCCTGCGCGAGCTTGATCTGGATGTCGTCGGCGTGCGTGAGGTACATGCTCGTGACGCCGAAGCGTCCCGAGGCCACCTGCTTGATGGCACTGCGGCGCTCGGGGTCGAGCAGGCGCTCGACGTCCTCGCCGCCCTCGCCCGTGTTCGACTTGCCGCCGAGCCGGTTCATCGCGATCGCGAGCGTCTCGTGGGCTTCCTGCGAGATGGAGCCGTAGCTCATCGCACCGGTCGAGAACCGCTTCACGATGGACGACACCGGCTCGACCTCGTCGATCGGGACGGGCTTTCGGACACCGTGCTTGACGCGGAACATGCCGCGGAGCGTCTTCAGCTCGCTGGCCTGGTCGTCGACGAGCCGCGTGTACTCGCGGAAGATGTCGTACCGGCGGGTCCGCGTGGAGTGCTGCAGCCGGAACACCGTGTCGGGGTTGAACAGGTGCGGGGCGCCGTCGCGACGCCACTGGTACTCGCCGCCCGTCCAGAGCCGCTCGTGCGCGCGGACGGCCTCGTCCTCGGGGTAGGCGAAGTCGTGGCGCTCCTGATTCTCGCGGGCGATGTCCTCGATCCCGATCCCGCCGAGCTTGGTCTCGGTGCCGGTGAAATAGGCGTCGACGAACTCCTGCGACAGGCCGATGGCCTCGAACACCTGGGCGCCCGCGTACGAGGACACCGTGGAGATCCCCATTTTCGACATGATCTTGAGCACGCCCTTGCCGAGAGCGTAGATCAGGTTCCGAACGGCCTTCTCCGGCGTGATGCCGGTGATGAAGCCGGAGCGGACGAGGTACTCGACCGTCTCCATCGCCAGGTAGGGGTTGACCGCGGAGGCGCCGTAGCCGATGAGCGTGGCGACGTGGTGCACTTCGCGCACATCGCCGGCTTCGACCACGAGGCCGACCTTCATGCGGTTCTCGCGCCGGATCAGGTGGTGATGGACGGCGGACAGCATCAGCAGCGACGGGATCGGGACGAGGTCCTTGTTCGAGTCGCGGTCGCTCAGGATGATGAACTCGGCGCCGTTGGCGATCGCGCCGTCCACCTCGGCGCAGATCTCGTCGAGGCGTGCCTTGAGCGTGCCGGCGCCGGCGTCGAAGTGGTACAGCCCGCGGATGGTGTGCGAGCGGCGACCCGGCAGCGCGCGATGGATGTTCTGCAGCTTCGCCAGCTCGTCGTTGTCGATGACCGGGAAGTCCAGGGTGATGCCACGGGTGTGCTCGCGGCCCTGGGCCAGCAGGTTCCGCTCGGGTCCGAGGGTCACGCCGAGCGACGTGACGACCTCTTCTCGGATGGAGTCCAGCGGCGGGTTGGTGACCTGTGCGAACTGCTGCACGAAGTAGTCGAACAGCAGGCGCGGGCGCTCACTGAGGACGGCGATCGGCGTGTCGGAGCCCATCGCGCCGAGGGGCTCGGCGCCGACCTGACCCATCGGGGTCAGGAGGATGCGGATCTCCTCCTCGGTGTAGCCGAAGGTCCGCTGGCGACGCGTGATGGACGCGATCGGGTGCACGATGTGCTCGCGCTCGGGCAGGTCCTTCAGGCGGACGCGGCCCTCGTCGAGCCACTCCTGCCAGGGCTCCATCGTCGCGAGTCCCTGCTTGACCTCATCGTCCTCGACGATGCGACCCTGCGCGGTGTCGACGACGAACATCCGGCCCGGGCGCAGCCGACCGCGTCGCTTGATGCGCTCGGGCGCGAAGTCCAGCACGCCGGTCTCGCTGCCGATGACGACGAGGCCGTCGGCCGTCTCGGTCCACCGACCGGGGCGGAGGCCGTTCCGGTCGAGGGTTGCTCCGACGAGCGTGCCGTCGGTGAAGATGAGGGCGGCGGGGCCGTCCCAGGGCTCCATCTGCATCGAGTGGTAGTCGTAGAAGGCACGCAGGTCGTCGGAGATGTCCGCCTGCTTCTCGTATGCCTCCGGCACCATCATCATGATCGCGTGCGGCAGGCTCCGCCCGGTCAGGGTCAGGAGCTCAAGCACCTCGTCGAAGGATGCCGAGTCGCTCTGCCCGTCGGCGCAGATCGGGAGGAGCGGGCGCATGTCGCCGAGCAGCTGGGACTCCAGCTGCGACTGGCGGGCGCGCATCCAGTTCCGGTTGCCGTTGACCGTGTTGATCTCGCCGTTGTGCGCGAGCATGCGCAGCGGCTGCGCGAGCGGCCACGACGGGAAGGTGTTGGTCGAGTAGCGCGAGTGGACGACCGCCAGCTCGCTCGCGAAGAGGTGGTGCTGCAGATCGGGGTAGAACGGCTCGAGCTGCAGCGTCGTGACCATGCCCTTGTACCCGAGCGTCCGGCTCGACAGCGTCACGAAGTAGGCGCCGAGCTCGTGCTGCGCACGCTTGCGGAGCCGGTACGCGCGACGGTCGAGCGCGACCCCGGACAGCGCCGGCGCGTCGCCGACGGCCGGCCGCGACACGAACAGCTGCTCGAAGGCGGGGCGGGCGTCGTAGGCCAGCTTGCCGAGGTTGTCGTCGGCGGTGGGGACCTCCCGCCAGCCGAGGACTGTGAGTCCTTCCGCGGACGCGATGCGTCCGATCGCCGCCTTCTGGGCATCGCGGGTGTCGCGATCGATCGGCAGGAACGCCAGCCCGACGGCGAACTCGCCCGCGGCGGGCAGGTCGAAGTCCACGGCGGACCGCAGGAACGCGTCCGGCACCTGCGTCAGGATGCCCGCGCCGTCGCCGGTGCCGGCATCCGACCCGATCGCGCCGCGGTGCTCGAGGTTCCGCAGCGCCGTCAGGGCGAGCTCGACGATGTCGTGCCCGGCCTCGCCGCGCAGGGTGGCGACCATCGCCAGTCCGCACGCATCCTTCTCGAACGCCGGGTTGTACATCCCCTGCTTCTGCGGGAATGCGCCGCCCGGCGCGCTCGGCGATGCGGTGCGCGCTGACGTGGTGGTGGAAGTCTCGTGACGGGGGCTCGAGGGCATCCTTACCGTCCTCACATAGGTGCTCTGCCCTGGGACGACGTCGGCCCTGCGGTGCTTATCGGGTGGTGACTGAGCTTGTGGCCGTGTCGGCCGGCTCTTCGGACGCGGGGGGTTCGCTCACGTCGACGAAGTTCTCGGTGTTCTGAGAGTGTACAGCCTCGGAACCGCCCCATTCGCGTCCGGGCGTGTACGGCGACGGCTCGAAGCCGAGGTGACGGCGTCGCTGCACGAAGAAGATCACGAGTCCCACGACGACGCCGAGGACCGAGGCCCACACGTTGGTGCGGAGTCCGAAGAACACCTCGCTCGGATCGATCCGGATCGACTCCCAGACGATACGTCCGGCGCTGTACCAGATCAGGTACAGGGCGAAGAGGCGGCCCCACTGCAGGCGGAAGTGCCGTCCGGCCCAGACCAGCACGCACACGCCCATCACGTTCCAGATGACCTCGTACAGGAAGGTCGGGTGGAAGAGCGTCGTCTCGGGAAGTCCCGCCGGCCATGCCGAGTTCGGGTAGTCGATCTCGAGCGCCCAGGGCACATCGGTGGGGAGGCCGAACAGCTCCTGGTTGAACCAGTTGCCGAAGCGGCCGAAGGCCTGTGCGAGCAGGAGTGCGGGTGCCAGCGCGTCGGCGAAGGTCCAGAAGCGGATGCCGGTCCACTTGCAGCCGAGCCAGGCGCCCACCGCGCCGCCGAGGAGGGCACCGAAGATGGCGATGCCGCCCTCCCAGATCCGGAAGATGGCCCAGAAGTCCTTGTCCTCGCCGAAGTAGAAGCCCGGGTGGGTGACGACGTGGAAGATCCGCGCGCCGATGATCGCGAGGGGCACCGCGAGCAGGCAGATGTCGATGACGACCCACGGCTCCGCGCCGCGCTTGGTGAGGCGGCGGTTGGTCCACATCGCGGCCACGACGATGCCGAGCAGGATGCACAGCGCGTAGAAGTGGATCGTCAGCGGACCGAGCTGGATGAAGCTGATCGACGGGCTCGGGATGCTCGCGATCACGGAAAGCGCAGTGGATGTCACGACGGGAAGTCTACTTGCCGCTCGGCCGGCTCACGAAGCGGAGCGTGTTCCGGCCGCGAGGCCGCGTGCGGTGGCGGCAAGGCCCTCGAGGCCGCCGTCGCGCAGCGCCTTCACCAGGGCCGTCCCCACGATCGCGCCGTCGGCATAGTCGATGACACCCGCGACCTGGTCGGGCGTGGAGATGCCGATGCCGACGCACGCGTTCTCGACGCCGTGGGCGCGGAGGCGGTCGACGAGGTTCCGGGCGGCGGCGTCGAGCTCGGCGCGTTCCCCGGTGATGCCCATCGTCGAGACGGTGTAGACGAAGCCGGTCGACTCCCGCGCGATCATGGCGAGGCGATCGTCGGTGGACGTCGGCGCGGCCAGGAAGATGCGGTCGAGTCCCGTGCGCGTCGACGCCGCGATCCAGTCGGACGCCGAATCGGGGGTGATGTCGGGGGTGATGAGCCCCGCACCGCCCGCGGCGAGCAGATCGTCGGCGAATCGGTCAACGCCGTACTGGAGCACGGGGTTCCAATAGGTCATCACGACGACGGGGACATCCACGCGCTCCGTGATGGCCCTGACGGCCGTGAACGTGTCGCTCAGCCGGAACCCCGCCTCCAGCGCCACCTGCGTGGCTTCCTGGATGACCGGCCCGTCCATGACGGGGTCGGAGTAGGGCGGGCCGAGCTCGAGGATGTCGGCGCCGTTCTCCGCGAGGGTGACAGCGGCCTCGATGCTGCCGGCGAGGTCGGGGAATCCGATCGGGAGGTAGCCGACGAACGCGCCGCGCCCCTCGGACCGAGCCGCCGCGATGGCGGCGGCGACGCGCGAGGTCACAGTTCCACTCCTTCGCCGCTGCCCTCGTCGGGGTCGCCGGCGACGTCCACGGGCTCGACTCCCGCGTCGTACAGGTCGAACCACCGGGCGGCGGTGTCCATGTCCTTGTCGCCGCGACCCGAGAGGTTCACCGCGAGGACGGCATCCGGCCCCAGCTCCCGGCCGATCCGGAGCGCGCCGGCGAGGGCGTGGGCGGACTCGATGGCCGGGATGATGCCCTCGGTCCGGCTCAGCAGGCGCAGGGCCTCCATCGCCTCGGTGTCGGTGGCCGGGATGTACTCGGCGCGGCCGATGCTCGCCAGCCAGGCGTGCTCGGGCCCGACGCCCGGGTAGTCGAGGCCTGCCGAGATGGAGTGGGACTCCACGGTCTGGCCGTCCTCGTCCTGCAGCACGAAGGTCTTCGCCCCGTGGAGCACGCCGGGACGGCCGCGCTCGATGGAGGCGGCGTGCTTGGGCGTGTCGACCCCGTCGCCGGCGGCCTCGACCCCGTAGAGCTTCACGCCCTCGTCGTCGAGGAACGCATCGAACATGCCGATCGCGTTGGACCCGCCGCCGACGCACGCGATCACGGCGTCGGGCAGGCGCCCGATCTCGTCGAGCAGCTGCTGACGCGCCTCTTCGCTGATGATCTTCTGGAAGTCGCGCACCATCGCCGGGAACGGGTGCGGCCCCGCCGCGGTGCCGAAGATGTAGTTGGTCGTCTCGACCGATGCCACCCAGTCGCGGTACGCCTCGTTGATGGCGTCCTTCAGCGTCCGGGATCCCGTCGTGACCGGGATGACCTCGGCGCCGAGGAGGCGCATGCGGGCGACGTTCAGCGCCTGACGCTCGGTGTCGACCTCGCCCATGTAGATCGTGCACTCGAAGCCGAACAGGGCCGCCGCCGTCGCGGTCGCGACACCGTGCTGACCGGCGCCGGTCTCGGCGATGACGCGGGTCTTGCCGAGCCGCTTGGTCAGCAAGGCCTGCCCGATGACGTTGTTGATCTTGTGGGACCCGGTGTGGTTCAGGTCCTCGCGCTTGAGGAACACGCGCGCGCCGCCGGCGTGCTCGGCGAAACGCGCCACCTCGGTGAGCGCCGACGGGCGTCCGGCGTAGACGTTCAGCAGCCGCGAGAGCTCCGCCGCGAAGCCCGGGTCGGCCTTCGCTGCCTCGTACTCGGCGGTGAGCTCGTCGATGGCGGCGATGAGCGACTCGGGCATGAACCGTCCGCCGAAATCGCCGAAGAAGGGCCCGGGGGCGTCACGCAGACTCATGATCCTGCTTCCAGAAAGGCGGCGAGCGTCGAGACGGGGTCGTTCGTCACGAGGGCTTCCCCGACGAGGACGACGTCGGCGCCGGCGGAGCGGTAGTGGGCCACATCGGCCGGAGCGAGGACGGCGGACTCCGCGATGCTGGTGACGCCGTCCGGGATGTGCTCCACGAGACGGCCGAACAGGTCGCGGTCCAGCTCGAACGTGGAGAGGTTCCGGGCGTTTATGCCCACCAGGTGCGCACCGAGGTCGTTGGCGCGCTGGATCTCGTCATACGAATGGGTCTCGACGAGCGGCGTCATTCCGAGATCGATCACGAGCGCGTGCAGCTGGGCGAGCAGCGGCTGGTCGAGGCCGGCGACGATCAGCAGGACGAGGTCGGCGCCGGCGGCACGCGCCTCGAGCACCTGGTACGGCGTCGCGATGAAGTCCTTGCGCAGCACCGGCACGCCGACGGCGGCGCGGACGGCGTGCAGGTCCTCCAGCGACCCCTTGAACCGCCGGCCCTCGGTGAGCACCGAGATGGCGGACGCGCCGCCGGTCTCGTACTTCCGCGCCTGCGCCGCAGGGTCGGGGATCTCGGCGAGGTCGCCGCGGGAGGGGCTCGCCCGCTTGACCTCGGCGATGATCTTCACGCGGTCCGCGGGCGCCAGCGCGGCGAGGGCGTCGAGCGCGGGACGTTGCGCCAGCGCGAGTCGCTCGACCACATCGATCGGCCGGGTGAGCTCGCGCTCCCGGGCGTCCGCCACCGCGCCGGCCGTCAGGTCGGCGAGCACGTCAGTGCTGCTTCAGCGAGGTCTTGGGTCCGTTGACGCCGTAGCCGGCCTTGGACAGGACGAAGCCGACGATCAGACCGATGATCAGCAGCACGAACGAGGCCCACACCAGGACCGGCAGGTTCAGGAAGAAGAACACCGTTCCGAGCGTGATCGCTGCCAGCATGATGACAACGGTCGTCCACGCTGCCGGGGAGTGTCCGTGACCGGGATCGCCGTTGGTGTTGCTCATTGTTCTCCTTCGATGCGAAGCGGAGGTCGTCTGCCGGCCTCGCGTCGCTTCGAACCGGACGGGAGACCGCGGCTTCCAGTCTAGCGGGGCGCCCGGTCCGCCCCGGACGTCGTCACCGGGTGGGATCCTCGCCCCGGGACAGACCGTCCCACGAGTCGATCGCGTCGCGCGGACCGTCGGCGGCGCGGGCCGGGGGCGCGTCCTGCCGGTACTTCCGGCCCGATCCCGGCCACCGGTGCGCCGTTGCGAGGACGAGGAGGCTGCCGGCGAGGATGAGCACGGATGCCGCGCCGGTGACGGCCGGCCATGGCGTCGCGGAGACCGAGGTCACGATGCCGCCGATGCCATCGAGACCGCTGAGCCCGGTGGCATCCGTCACCTCCGCGGCGACGGCGTCGACGGGACGCGTCGCCGCGATCCGGAACGCCCCGACGCCGAGCCCCAGGCTGAGGGCGAGCCCCAGGGCGGCGAAGGCGTACCGCAGGACACGCCCGACGATGGTGAGGGCGAGGCCGAGCGCGAGGGCCGCCAGGCTCAGCGGCGCGAGCACGGGAAGGGCCGAGGCGCCCGGCACCGCGAGCGCGAGCTGCGCGCCGTCGCGGAGGGTCACGTCGAGCCATGGCTGGGTCGACCCGATGATGCCGATCGCGCCGCCCGCCATCACGGCCAGCACCGCGATGGTCCGCAGCCGCCGCGCGCGCGAGACGCCGGTCGTCATGCCGGCACGTCGGCGTCGCCGGCGACGGGGTCGAGATCGTCGGCGTCGAAGCAGGTGCGGTCGCCGGTGTGGCACGCGGCGCCCACCTGCTCGACCGTGAACAGGAGGGTGTCGCCGTCGCAGTCCAGTCGTGCACCGCGGACGAACTGCGCATGGCCGGACGTGTCGCCCTTGCGCCAGTACTCGAGGCGCGACCGCGACCAGAACGTGACGCGGCCCTCGGTCAGAGTGCGGCGGAGCGCCTCCGCGTCCATCCAGCCGAGCATCAGCACCTCGCGGGTGTCGTGCTGCTGGATGATCGCGGGCACGAGGCCGTCCGCGTTGTAGACGACGCGGGCCATGCGCTCTTCGAGCGAACGGGTCATGCGCGCACCTCGATCCCGTCGGCGGCGAGAGCCGCCTTGACGTCTCCGACCGTCAGCTGACCGGAATGGAAGACGGATGCCGCCAGGACGGCATCCGCGCCGGCGTGGACCGCGGGCGCGAAGTGCGAGAGGTCGCCGGCGCCGCCGGAAGCGATGACGGGGACCGCCGCCACCTCGCGCATGAGGCGGACGAGCTCGAGGTCGAAACCCGCCTTCGTGCCGTCGGCGTCGATGGAGTTGACGAGCAGCTCGCCGGCGCCGCGCTCCACGGCCTCGCGCGCCCACGCCAGGGCGTCGAGGTCCGTGAGCGTGCGACCGCCGTGCGTCGTGACGGCGAATCCGGACGCCGTCCCCGGCGCACGCCTGACATCGAGGGAGAGGACGAGCACCTGTGCGCCGAAGCGGTCCGCGATCTCGCCGATCAGCTCGGGTCGGGCGATCGCCGCGGAGTTGACGCCGACCTTGTCGGCGCCGACGCCGAGCAGACGCGCGACGTCCTCCGCGGAGCGCACGCCCCCGCCCACGGTGAGCGGAATGAAGACCTGTTCGGCGGTGCGCTGCACGACGTCGTAGGTGGTCTCGCGCGCGTCCACGGTCGCGGTGACGTCGAGGAACGTGATCTCGTCGGCGCCCTGCTCGAAGTAGCGGCGCGCGAGCTCGACGGGGTCGCCCATCTCGCGCAGGTTCTCGAAGTTGACGCCCTTCACGACCTTTCCGGCCGCGACGTCCAGGCACGGGATGACGCGGCGCACGAGCGACACGTCAGAGCCTCGCGTTGTGGATCGCGGTCACCAGGATGGCGCGGGCGCCCATCTCGTACAGCGCGTCCATGACCTGGTTGACCGTCTTGCGCGGGCTCATGACGCGCACGGCGACCCACTCCGGATCGCGCAGGGGCGAGACGGTGGGCGACTCGATGCCCGGCGTGAGCGCGACGGCCTGGTCGATGAGCGTCGCCGGCAGATCGTAGTCGATCAGCACGTACCGCCGGGCGACCATGACCCCGCGCAGCCGGCGCAGCAGGGTCTCGACCCCGGCAGCCTCGACGGGTGCGCCGATGAGGACGGCCTCGGACTCGAGCAGGACGGGCCCGAAGATCTCCAGGCCGGCCTGGCGGAGGGTCGTCCCGGTCGAGACGACATCGGCGACGGCGTCGGCGACGCCCAGCTGCACCGCGGATTCGACGGCGCCGTCCAGCGGCACGAGGTCGACCGCGACGCCGTGCTCGTCGAGGTACGCGTCGACCAGACCCGGGTACGCGGTGGCGACCCGCAGTCCCTCGAGGTCGGCGAGCTCGGTGAAGCGTCCCGGAGGCCCGGCGAAGCGGAAGGTCGACCCGCCGAAGCCGAGCTTCTCGATCTCGCGAGCGCCCGGCATCCGTGCGTCGAGGAGCAGGTCCCGTCCGGTGATGCCGACGTCGAGCGCTCCCGACCCGACGTAGGTCGCGATGTCCTTCGGGCGGAGGTAGAAGAACTCGACGTCGTTGACCGGGTCGATGACGTGGAGGTCCTTCGGGTCGCGGCGGCCGGTGTACCCGGCTTCGGCGAGCATCTCGGCGGTGGTCTCGGCGAGCGATCCCTTGTTCGGGATGGCGATGCGCAGCATGGCGGAGCTTTCGGTGGGGAACGAGGTGGTGTCGGAGTGCCGCTCAGAGATGTCGGTACACGTCCTCGAGGCTCAGCCCCTTCGCGATCATCATCACCTGGAGGTGGTAAAGCAGCTGCGAGATCTCCTCCGCCGCCTCGTCGTCGGACTGGAACTCCGCCGCCATCCAGACCTCAGCGGCCTCCTCGACGATCTTCTTGCCGATCGCATGGATGCCGCGGTCGAGCTGCGCGACCGTGCCGGAGCCCTCGGGTCGAGCCGCGGCCGTGGCGGCCAGCTCGGAGAACAGGGACTCGAACGTCTTCACCCTCCCAGGTTACCGGGCCGGGACGGCGGCACGGACGCGGTCAGTGGTGGTGGTGCGCGGCTGCCGTCGACCGGAGCGCCGCGATGGCCGCTCCCGGGTCGTCGGCGCCGAACACCGCGGAACCGGCGACGAACGTGTCGGCACCCGCGTCCGCGGCCTGCGCGATCGTCGACTCGGCGATGCCGCCGTCCACCTGCAGCCACACCTGCGACCCTCGGGCGCGCGCCTCGTCCGACAGGCGGCGGAGCTTGGGCATCTGATCGGCCATGAAGCTCTGTCCGCCGAAGCCGGGCTCGACGGTCATGACGAGGATCTGGTCGAACTCGTCCAGCACTCCGAAGAGGCTCTCGACCGGCGTCGCCGGCTTGACGGCGACACCGGCTCGGGCGCCGATCCCCCGGAGGCGGCGTGCCAGCGCGACGGGGTCGGCCGCGGCCTCCAGGTGGAAGGTGACGGATGCCGCGCCGATCTCGGCGTAGGCGGGGGCATGCCGATCGGCATCCGTGATCATCAGGTGGACGTCCAGCGGGACGGGGCTCGTCGCCTGGATGCGCTCGACCATCTGCGGACCGAACGTCAGGTTCGGCACGAAGTGGTTGTCCATGACGTCGACGTGCACGAAGTCGGCCGACCCGATACGGGCGAGCTCGGACTGCATGTTCGCGAAATCGGCGGCGAGGATGCTGGGGTTGATGCGCACGTCGGAAGACACGTCCCCCATTATCGGGGGCGGTCCTCAGATCCGGCGCAGCAGCGTGATCGACATCGCGTCGGTGCCGTGCCGGTGCGGCCAGAGCTGCGCGCGGCCCGACCCGTCCGCCTGCGCGGGCAGGTCGATGGGCGCTTCGCTGATCCCGGCGATCACGGCGCGCGCGTCCAGCTGCTCGATGCGCTCTCCGTACCGTCGCTCGATCTCGGCGACGACGCCGGCGGTCTCGGCCAGGTGGGGCGAGCACGTGACGTACGCCACGACGCCGCCGGGGGTGAGCGCGTCGACGGCGGCGGCGAGGAGCTCGGACTGCAGCGCGGTGAGCTCGGGGACGTCCGCGGGAGCCTTCCGCCACCGGGCTTCGGGCCGGCGACGGAGGGCGCCGAGGCCCGTGCAGGGCGCGTCGACCAGGATGCGGTCGTACCGGCCCTTGCCGGCGCGGGTGCGGCCGTCCTCCTCCGACACGGCGACCGCCAGCGGAACCGCGGCGACGGACTGGCGGACGAGGCGCGCGCGGATCGGCGACAGCTCGTTGGCCTCCAGGGTCGCGCCCCCGGCGACCGCCTCGGCGGCGAGGACGGCCGTCTTCCCGCCCGGAGCGGCACACAGGTCGAGCCACCGCTCCCCCGCGTCGATGGGGCGGAAGCGGGTGAGCGCGAGCGCGGCGAGCTGGGAGCCCTCGTCCTGCACGCGCACGGCACCGCCCGACGCGGTGATGAGCCGCTCCGGGTCGCCGCCGGCGAGCCGGAACCCGAGCGGCGACTGCACGGTGCGCTCGGCGTGGGCGGGGATCGCGCCGATGCCGGGCAGCGCCGACATCGTGACGGTGGGCGCGGCGTTGTCCGCGGCGAGCAGGTCGGTGAGCTCGTCGGCCCGGCCTTCGGCCGCCAGGGACCGCCGCAGGGCGCGGATGATCCATACCGGGTGGGCGTACCGGAGCGACAGCCGCTCGTCGTCGGAGCGCGCCTCCGCCTCGATGCGGGTGAGCCAGGCGGCCTCATCCAGCTCGGAGATCCGCCGCATCACGGCGTTCGCGAACCCTGTCGCCCGACGCCCGGCGGCCTGTCGCACGATCTCCACGGTCTCATTGACCGCCGCGTGCGACGGCACCCGGGTCGCGAGCAGCTGATGGGCGCCCAGTCGCAGCGCGTCGAGGACGGGGGCGTCGATGTCGTCCGCGCGCCGCCCCGCCGCCGACGCGATGACGGCGTCGTACGTGCCGATCCGCCGGAGCGTGCCGTAGGTGAGCTCCGTCGCGAGCGCTGCGTCGCCCGGCGAGAGCTGCGCGCGGACGATCTCCCGCGGCAGCAGCAGATTGGCGTAGGCATCCGTCGTCCGGACGGCATGGAGGACGTCGAAGGCGACCTCGCGGGCAGTGGTCACCGGTCATCTCCCGGAAGGTCGAGCTGAGGCTCCTGGCGCAGGCCGCGCCACCAGTCCGCCGCGGGCATCGCGCCCTTCCCGGCGGGCTGGACGGTGAGGAGTTCGATGGTGCCCTCGCCGGTCCCGGCGACGACGCTCCGATCGAGGAGGGCGAGCCGCCCGGGCGGCAGGTCGGCGTCCGGCCCCGCCGTCGCGGCGAGGACCTTCAGCCGCTGGCCCCCGAGGCTGGCGTGCGCTCCCGGTTCCGGCGTCGTGCCGCGGAAGCGGTCGAGCACGCGGACGGCCGGCTCGCGGAAGTCCAGCGCGCCGTCGGCGATCGTGAGCTTGGGGGCGAGTGTCGGCTCGCCCGCCTGCGCCACGGCGCGCGCCGTGCCGGCGGCGATGCCGTCGACGACACGGGTGACGAGGCTCGCGCCGTCGGCGGCGAGCGTGGCGAGGAGGTCGCCGGCGGTGGCGCCCGCCGGGACCTCGGACCGCAGCTCGTCGAACACGTCGCCCGCGTCGAGCTCGGGCACGAGCTGGAAGACCGCGGCCCCGGTCACCCGGTCGCCGGCGATGAGGGCGTGCTGCACGGGGGCGGCGCCCCGCCAGCGCGGCAGCAGGGAGAAGTGGAGGTTGATCCACCCGTGCGCCGGCGCCGACAGCAGCGGCTCCCGCACCAGGCCGCCGTACGCGACGATCACGCCGAGGTCGGGCTCCAGCGCGCTGATGGCGGCGGTGGCATCCGCGTCGAGGCGATCCGTCTTGATGACGGGCAGACCGAGCTCTCCGGCGGCAGCCGCGACGGGGGACGGCGTGAGCACGCGCTTCCGGCCGAGCGGAGCATCACGGCGCGTGACGACTCCGACGACCTCGTGGCGCGATGCCGCGAGCGCGCGCAGCGAGGGGACGGCCGGGTCGGGGGTTCCGGCGAATACGACACGCATGCAGGTCCTCACAGATCGAGCTCGGGCACATCGAGCCGAACCCTGAGTGTAGTCCGCGGTGTGGAGCGCGGCCCCCGGCGCCGGCCGCGGACCGCCTGGGCGACGACCGAGGCGCGCAGCTGCTCGGCCGCCGTCCGGCCGGAGCCGTAGTCGACCCGGACGAGAGCACGGGTCAGGCCGTCCTCGAGCGGGACGGGACCGAGGACGGCCGTCGGCGGAAGCGACGGGAGCGCGCTTCGGAGGTCGGCGAGGGCGGATTCCACGGCATCGACGGTCCCCTCCACGGCGGCCACGCGCACCGTCGGGGGCATCAGCAGCGGCGCCCGGTCGGCGAGCTCGTTGCGGGCGTACGCGGCGTGGGTCCACGTCGCGAGGGCCCGCGCGACGGGGCCGGTCACGCCGACCAGGTGCACGGGTGCCCCCGGCGCGGCGAGGGCGGCCGCGTTCGACCACCAGCGCAGGCAGGACTCGCCGATGCGCAGCTGCTCGGCCATGAGCATCCGATCACCGTCGAGCAGGATGACGGCGCGGTAGCCGTCCTCCGCGGGGGGTTCCGCTCCCCGGGTCGCGATGACGAGCGCCGGCGTCGCCGCCACGGACGCCACCGGGTGCTCGCCGTCGGCGACGATGACGCGGACGCCCGGGAACGCCCGGCCGAGCTCGTCGGCGGTGCGCTCGCTGCCGGACGACGCCATCCGGAACCGGGTGGCGCCGCAGTTCGCGCAGCTCCAGTTCGGCGCGGAGCGACCGCACCACCCGCAGTCGGGCGTCGCGCCCGGCCGCCGGGCGCGCAGCGGCCCCGCGCAGTGCCGGCAGCGCGCCGGGGTGCGGCACTCGGCGCAGACCAGCACCGGCGAGTAGCCGGGACGTGCCACCTGGACCAGGACCGGTCCGTGCGGGAGCGCCTCACGTGCCGCGGCGAAGGCACTGGAGGGCACACGGGCGCCGCGGGATTCGGCCTCGTGGGTCGCGGACAGCACGACGCGCGGACTCGGCCGCCGCGCCGCCGGCACCTCGCGCACCCAGCCGACCTGGACGAGCCGCTCCACATCGGTCGTCCGGGTGTGCCCGGCGAGGATCAGGGCGGACCCCTCGAGCTCCTGCCGGACGAGAGCGGCGTCCCGCGCGTGCACGCCGGGGCTCAACGGCTCGGCGAGGAGCGGATCGCCGTCGTCCCAGATGATGACGGCGCCGACGTCGTGAGCGGGTGCGTAGACGGTCGACCGGTTGCCCACCACGATGCAGGGGGCCGCCGATCGCAGCCGGAGGAACGTCGCATAGCGCTCCGGCCCGGCGCGGCGGGCGTCGTCGCGCACCACCGCATCCTCCGGGACCAGTTCGCTCAGAGCTCCCAGCACCTGGGCCTGGTCGCGGTGGTCGGGGACGACGATGAGGGCGCTGCGGCCGCCCGCGAGGGTCTGTGCGGCGATCGATGCCAGCAGATCCGCCCACGCGCCCCGCACCGTTCCCGGCGTGGGGTGGGGCGGCGCGTCGAGCGCGATGCGCTCCCCCGCCGTCACCGCGTCGACGAGCCCCGGGAAGACGTCCGTCGCCGCGGCGGCGCGAGCGGCGGCCTCCGCCGTCACCTCGGGCAGGGCCGGCGGATCAGCGGCGAGCCACGCCTTCTCGGCGCGGACCATCCGCTTGGGGATGGCGAGGCGGAGGATGTCGCTCGCCGAGCCCGCCGCCCGGTCGGCGACCCGACGGGCGAGCTCGAACAGCTCGCCCGACAGGACGACGACCGGCGACACGACATCGGCGACCTCGGACAGCGGGCGTCCGCCGGGCTCGGCCTCGCCGAGCTCGACGATCCATCCCTCCACGACCCGCCCCGCCGTCCGCAACGGCACCTTGATCCGGACGCCCGGCTGTGCCGCAGCCTGCAGTCGCGCGGGGATGGCGTAGTCGAACAGCCGGTCCAGCTGCGGCAGCGGCGAGTCGATGAGGACTCGCGCGACGGGGACCACGGCCGATCAGAGTCCGGCGGCGGCCCGGAGCGCGTCGACGCGGTCGGTGCGCTCCCACGTGAAGTCGGCGAGTTCACGGCCGAAGTGGCCGTACGCGGCCGTCTGCGCGTAGATCGGGCGCAGCAGGTCGAGGTCGTCGATGATCGCCTGCGGCCGCAGGTCGAACACGTCGCGGATCGCCGAGGTGATGACCTCGTCGGAGACGTGTCCGGTGCCGAAGCTCTCGACGTACAGGCCCACCGGCGCGGCGCGGCCGATCGCATACGCGACCTGCACCTCGAGCCGGTCGGCGAGCCCCGCGGCGACGGCGTTCTTGGCGACCCACCGCATCGCGTAGGCCGCGGAGCGGTCCACCTTGGACGGGTCCTTGCCGCTGAAGGCGCCACCGCCGTGGCGGGCGGCGCCGCCGTAGGTGTCGATGATGATCTTGCGTCCGGTGAGCCCGGCGTCGCCCTTCGGTCCGCCCACGACGAACGGGCCGGCGGGGTTGATGACGTACCGGACCTCGGACGTGTCCAGGCCGGTCTGCGCGAGGACGGGGTCGATGACCTCCGCCTGCACGGCAGCGCGCAGCGCGGTGAGCGAGATGTCGGGCTGGTGCTGCGTCGACAGCACGACGGTGTCGACGGTGCGCGGCGTCGCGCCTTCGTACCCCAGGGTGACCTGGGTCTTGCCGTCGGGCCGCAGGAACGGGAGGGCACCGGAGCGCCGGGCCTCGGTGAGCCGCTCCGCGAGACGGTGCGCGGTCCAGATCGCGGTCGGCATGTACTGCGGCGTCTCGTTCGTGGCGTAGCCGAACATGATGCCCTGGTCGCCGGCGCCGAGGGCGTCGACCGGGTCGACGGACCCCTCTTCGCGGTGCTCGAGGGCGCTGTCGACGCCGGCGGCGATGTCGCCGGACTGCTCGCCGATCGACACGGTGACGCCGCAGGAGTCGCCGTCGAAGCCGGTCTCGGACGAGGTGTAGCCGATCCGGTTGACGACACCGCGGACGATGCCGGGGATGTCGACGTAGCCGTCGGTGCGGACTTCGCCGGCGACGTGCACGAGGCCGGTGGTCACGAGGGTCTCGACGGCGACGCGGCTGCCGGGGTCACCGGCCAGGAGTGCGTCGAGGATGCTGTCGGAGATCTGGTCGCAGATCTTGTCCGGGTGACCTTCGGTCACGGACTCCGACGTGAACAGGCGCAGCGAGGTCATCGGTCTCCAGGGATCGGGTGGGATGAAACCATCATGCCCGCGGCCCCCGACACCGGGGACGCACGGGCATGGTGATGACGCCGGTCGGCGTCAGGAGCTCACTCTGCGGCGGGAGCGTCCAGCGCGCGCAGGCGCAGCTTGTCCTCGTGGATCTCGTGGAGCGCGATCGTGAGGGGCTTGTCCTCGACGTTCGAGTCGACGAGCGGGCCGACGTTGTCGAAGAGGTTCCCCTCGTGCAGGTCGGAGTAGTAGTCGTTGATCTGACGCGCCCGCTTGGATGCGTAGATGACCAGCTGGTACTTGGAGTCGACCTTCTCGAGCAGTGCGTCGATGGGCGGGTCGATGATGCCCTGGTCACGATTGGCCATGGTGGTCCTCCAGGATCGATGAGGTGGGAAGTCTGTGCGCGGCTGCGGACAGTCGCGGCATCCGTCCAGTCTACAGGTCGCCGGCACGCGGACGCGTGCGCCCGGTGGCGGGCCGCAGCTCAGCGGCTGAGCCGCTGCCGCCTCGAGCTGAGGACGCCGGTGTCGAAGCCGGCCAGATGCAGTCCGCCGTGGAACCGCGCGTGCTCGATCTTCACGCATCGGTCCATCACGACCGACAGCCCCTCGCCGGCCGCGATCGACGCCGCGCCCTCGTGCCACGAGCCCAGCTGCAGCCACAGCGTCTGCGCGCCGACGTCGACGGCCTCCTGCGCGACGCCGGGGAGATCGTCGTGCTTGCGGAACACGTCGACGATGTCGGGCACGACCGGCAGGTCCGCCAGCGACGCGTAAGCCGGTCGACCGAGGATCTCGGTCGCGCGCGGGTTCACGAAGTACACGTCGTACGGCGAGCTGCCCAGCAGATAGGTCGAGACGAAGTAGCTGGCGCGGGCCGGGTTGTCCGACGCGCCGACGATCGCGACCGAGCGGGCGCGGCGCAGGATCTCGAAGCGCTCCTGCGCACCGGGCGCGGGCCAGGCGCGTCCCGTCGGCGGGGCGGCCGGCAGCGCGCACGCCGCTCCCTCGGCCGGGGTCGGCGGCGTGGGCAGCGCGCAGGCGGTCAGATCGGTCATCGGCTCGCTCCCGTCGCGGCGGTGAGGGCCTGATCCAGGTCCCACAGGATGTCCTCGGCGTCTTCCAGACCGACCGAGATGCGGATGAGGTCCGCGGGCACGCCGGCCGCGACCAGCTGATCCGGGCTGAGCTGCTGGTGGGTGGTCGAAGCCGGGTGGATCACGAGGGTCCGCGCATCACCGATGTTGGCGAGGTGCGACGCGAGCTGGAGGGCGTCGATGACCGCCGCCCCGGCCTTGCGGCCGGCGGCGACACGGTCGGCATCCGTCCCGAACTCCCCCGCGGGCTTCACGCCGAACGCGAAGACCGAGCCGGGCCCGAGGGGCAGGTACTTCCGCGCCCGCTCGTGGTGGGGGTGGTGGGGCAGGCCGGCCCAGGTGACGAACGACACGCGCGGGTCGCCGTCGAGCCACTCGGCCACGACGCGCGCGTTGGCGAGGTGGGCGTCGATGCGCTGCGGCAGGGTCTCGACGCCCTGCAGCAGCTGGAACGCGGAGTGCGGGCTGAGCGAGGGCCCGATGTCGCGCAGCTGTTCGCTGCGGAGCTTGGTGAGGAAGCCGTACTCGCCGAAGTTGTCCCACCAGCGGATCCCGCCGTACGAGGCGACGGGCTCGGTCATCTGCGGGAACTTGCCGTTGCCCCAGTCGAACGTGCCCTTCTCGATGACGACACCGCCGAGGGTGGTGCCGTGTCCGCCGAGGAACTTGGTGACCGAGTGGATGACGATGTCGGCGCCGTGCTCGAGCGGGCGGGTGAGGTACGGGGTCGCGAGGGTGGAGTCGACGACGAGCGGGATGCCGGCGGCATGGGCGACGTCGGCGAGCCCCTCGATGTCGGCGATCTCGCCCGACGGGTTGCCGATCGTCTCGACGTACAGGACCTTCGTCTCGGGCCGGATCGCGGCCGCGTAGTCGGCCGGATCGGTGGAGGCGACGAACGTCGTCTCGACGCCGAAGCGGCGCAGCGTCACGTCGAGCTGCGTGACGGTGCCGCCGTACAGCTGCGCCGACGCGACGACGTGGTCGCCGACGCCGACGAGGGCGGCGAAGGTGATGAACTCCGCGCTCATCCCGGATGCCGTCGCCACCGCCCCGATGCCGCCCTCGAGCGACGCGAGCCGCTCCTCCAGCGCGGCGACGGTGGGGTTGCCGATGCGCGAGTAGATGTTGCCGTACTTCTGCAGTGCGAAGAGGTTCGCGGCATCCGTCGCGTCGTCGAAGACGAACGAGGACGTCTGGTAGATCGGCACGGCGCGGGCGCCGGTCGCGGCGTCGGGCGTGCCGCCCGCGTGGAGCGCGCGGGTGCGGAAGCCGAAACGGTGTTCTTGCGTCATGTCTTCTCTCAGGAGGGGCGAGGAGCGGAGGCGAGACGGCCGGCGGACGTCAGGCCGCGGCCAGGACCGCCGCGATGCGGGCGACGGCGTCGGGGTTCTGCAGGGAGGTGGTGTCGCCGAGCGGCGCGGGCTCGCGGCCGGCGCGGCGATCCTGCTCAGCCTCCCACAGCTGCCCGAGCAGCCGTCGGAGGATCTTGCCGGATCGGGTCTTCGGCAGGTCGGGGACGACGACGACGTGGCGGGGCTTCGCGACCGGCCCGATCTCGCGGGCGACGTGCGCGCGGAGGTCGCCCGGGTCGAGGTCGCCGGTGCCGGAGGGCACGACGAACACCGCGACGGCGTGTCCGGTGACGGGATCGCCGACCGCCGTCGAGCCCGCCTCGCCGACCGCGTCGTGCGCGACGAGGGCGGATTCGATCTCGATCGTCGACAGCCGGTGGCCCGACACGTTGACGACGTCGTCGAGGCGTCCGAGGATCCAGATGTGACCGTCGGCATCCCGGGTCGCGCCGTCGCCGGCGACGTAGTACCCGCCGTGCTCGCCGCATCCCGCATACGCGGACCAGTAGGCGTCCCGGTATCGTTCCGGGTCCCCCCAGACCGTCCGCGCCATCCCGGGCCACGGGCGGCGCACCACGAGCGTGCCTGACCGCCCGGGTTCCACCTCGCGGCCGGCCGGATCGACGACGGCCGCGTCGATGCCCGGCAGGGGCACGGTCGCCGAACCCGGCTTGAGCGCCGTGACGCCCGGCAGCGGCGCGATCATCGCCGCTCCCGTCTCGGACTGCCACCAGGTGTCGACGACGGGCACCTCGTCCCGGCCGAAGGTGCGGCGGAACCACACCCACGCGGCGGGGTTGATCGCCTCGCCCACGGTGCCGAGCAGGCGGATCGTCGACAGGTCGTGGCCGCCTGGCAGGTCCTCGCCGAACCAGGTCATGAAGGTGCGGATGAGGGTCGGTGCCGTGTAGTACACGGTCACGCCGTAGCGCTCGATGATCTCGAGGTGCCGCTCGCGGTGCGGCGCGTCGGGCGTGCCCTCGTAGATCACCTGCGTGAGCCCGTTCGAGAGCGGCCCGTAGATCTCGTACGTGTGCGCGGTGACCCAGGCGAGGTCGGCCGTGCACCAGTGGACGTCGTCCGGCTTCGCGTCGAAATGGGCCCAGTGCGCCCAGCTCGCGTGGGTGAGGTAGCCGCCCGAGGTGTGGACGAGCCCCTTGGGCTTTCCCGTCGTCCCGGAGGTGTAGATGATGAACAGCGGATGCTCGGAGTCGAACGGCTCCGCCTGGTGCACCGGCGAGGCGGCGTCGACGACGTCGTGCCACCAGAGGTCTCGGCCGGAGGTCATCGGGACGTCCTGACCGGTGCGGCGCACGACGAGGACGTGCTCGAGGTCCGGGAGGCCGGCGGCGGCGGCATCCGCGGCGGATTTCACCTCGACCGCTCCCCCGCGGCGGAACTGCCCGTCGCTCGTCACGAGGAGCTTCGCCCCGGTGTCTTCGAGGCGGAAGCGCACGGCCTCGGCCGAGAACCCGCCGAACACGAGGGAGTGGACGGCGCCGATCCGCGCGCAGGCGAGGGCGACCACGACCGTCTCGACCAGGACCGGCAGGTAGACCACGACGCGGTCGCCCGGGACGACGCCGAGTGACAGCAGGCCGTTGGCCGCCTGCGAGACGCGGCGCTGCAGGTCGCCGTAGGTGACGGTGACCCGATCGCCCGGCTCGCCCTCGAAATGGAGCGCGACGGCGTCGCCGCGACCGGCGACGACATGGCGGTCGACGCAGTTGACGGCGACGTTCAGCGTCCCGCCGGTGAACCAGCGTGCGACTGGGACGCTCAGGCCGCCGTCGGCGCTCCGCTGCGGCGGCTCCCACTCGTGCGCGGTGTCCCACTCGTGCGACCACTCGAGGCGCCGCGCGGCGCGCTCCCAGAAGGCGACCGGGTCTGCGGCGGCATCGGCGTAGGCGTCCGCGCCGACGTTCGCCTGTGCGGCGAAGGCCGGCGGAGCGGGGTAGACGCGGCTCTCGGTCAGCCGGAGCTCGTCGGTCGGCGCGGACACCGTGTCGGCGGAGGTCATGCGGTCACGCCCACTTCCGGAGCAGGCGCTTCTGCACCAGGCTCACCAAGCCGTTCGAGATCGTGCCGAGCACCGCGAGGACGACGATCGCGAGGAAGATGCGGTCGACGCGTCCGGTGTACTGCGAATCGGTCAGCAGGAAGCCGAGCCCCATCGACGCGCCGAGCAGCTCCGCCGCGACGAGGAAGAGCCAGGCCTGGGCGAGCGCCAGCCTGATCCCGGAGATGATCGAGGGCACCGTCGCCGGCAGCTGCACGGTGCGGAAGAGCTCCCAGCCGCGCAGGCTGAACGAGCGACCCATCTCGACCAGCTGCGGGTCGACGTGCCGGAGCGCCGAGGCGACGGTCGTGAACATCGGGAAGAAGGCCCCGATCGCGACGAGGGTGATCTTGGAGTCCTCGCCGATCCCCATCCACAGCAGCAGGAGCGGGACGAGGGCGAGCGAGGGCACGGCGCGGAAGGCCGCGAGGATCGGGCTCAGCAGGACATCGCCCGACCGTGTCAGGCCGACCACCGCAGCGGCGGCGAGGCCGACGGCCGAGCCGACCGCGAATCCGATGAGGACCCGCTGCACCGAGATCGCGATGTGGAGCCAGAGTGCGCCGTCCTCGGCGAGCTGCACGGCGGCGTTCACGACGTCGCCGGGCGCGGGCAGCCGGTAGGACGGGATCAGTCCGGACCCGGTGACGGCCTGCCACAGCGCGAGGATGACCACGGGCACGAGGAGCCCGCCGACGAGCCGGACGAGGGGGCGCGACCAGAACGGCCGCGCCGCAGCGGCGCCCGGGGGCACCGCTGCGGCGACGGGCGCCTCTGCAGAGGTCGTCACGCTCAGCCCGCGGCCTTCTCGGCGAACGTCGGGTTGATGATCGTCGCGAGCGCCTCGTCGACGGCGGCCTGGCCGCCGGTGACGGCGTCCGAGTCGACGAGGACCGGTGCGATCTTCTCGAGCACGGCGAGCTGGTCGTCGCCGGGGATGCCGCTGACGTCCAAGTTCGAGCGCTCCGAGATGACCGTCGTGGCGACCGCGGTGTCGATCCCCGCCACCTCGGCGAGCAGCGCGGCCGTCTCCTCGGGGTTCTCGAGGGCCCAGGCGCGGGCCTGCTCGTACGCGTCCACGACGACCTGCGCCAGGTCGGCGTGGTCGGTGATGAACTCCTCGGTGGCGTTGAGGAACCCGTAGGAGTTGAAGTCGACGTTCCGGTAGATCAGCTTCGCGCCGGATTCGACCTCGGCGGCGCCCATGATCGGGTCCAGTCCGGACCAGGCGTCCACCGAGCCGCCGTCGAGGGCGGAGCGGCCGTCCGCGTGCTGCAGGTTCTGCACGTCGATGTCCGAGACGCTGAGTCCGGCCGTCTCGAGCGCCTGCAGCAGGAAGAAGTACGGGTCGGTCCCGGTGGTCGAGGCGACGGAGCGGCCCTCGAGATCCGCGACGGAGGTGATGTCGCTGTCCTTGCCGACGACGAGCGCCGACCACTCCGGCTGCGAGTAGACGTCGATGACCTGGATGGGCGAGCCGTTGGCGCGGGCCAGCAGAGCTGCCGACCCCGCCGTGGACCCGACGTCGATGGATCCGGCGCGCAGCAGCTCGTTGGCCTTGTTGGAGCCGGCGGACTGCACCCACTCGACGCTCACGTCCTCGCCCAGGGCCTCTTCGATCAGGCCCTGGTCCTTCACGACGAGGCTGAGCGGGTTGTACGTGGCGAAGTCGATCGAGAGTGTGTCGGTGGACCACTCGCCGCCGGTCGTGGCGTCACCGCCGTCGGCGGTCGCGTTCTCGCCGGCGATGCAGCCGGTCGCCATGAGCATGATCACTCCGGCCACGGCGATCGCGGGGACGGTGCGGCGGGAGGCGGTGCTCATCGGTTCTCCTGGGAGGTGAGGTGTGAGGTGGTCACGCCGAGCCCCTCGAGGAGCTCGGCGCGGAGGTCCGTGAGGGCGTGGTCGGCACGGTCACGGGGTCGGATGCCGGGAACGTCGATCACGCGTGCGATCGAGGACGTGCCGGGATCGGTGGCGATCGCTCGCAGCTGCAGCACGCGGTCGGCGAGGTAGAGCGCCTCCTCGACGTCGTGGGTCACGAGGACCACGGTCGTCGGCTCGGCCGCGTGGATGTCGAGGAGCAGGTCCTGCATCCGAAGCCGGGTGAGGGCGTCGAGGGCACCGAACGGCTCGTCGAGCAGCAGCACCTCGGGGCCTCGCGCCAGCGCGCGGGCCAGGGAGGCGCGCTGCGCCATCCCGCCCGAAACCTCTCGCGGCCGGCGATCGGCGGCGGCGGTGAGGCCGACGAGCTCGAGCAGCTCCGCGACGCGGTTCTGCACGTCGACGCGGCCGGTCCCGCGCGGGAGGCCGAGCGCGACGTTCTGGGCGACCGTCCGCCACGGCAGCAGTCGAGGCTCCTGGAACGCGACAGCCGTGCGGTCGTCGGTGTCGCGCAGGGGCGACCCGTCGATCCCGACCGAGCCCGCGGTGGGCGTGTCGAGACCGGCCAGGAGGCGGAGGAGGGTGGACTTCCCGCAGCCGGAGGGTCCCACGACGGCGATGATCTCGCCGGGGGCGATCTCGAGCTCGACGTCCCCGAGGACGGGGCACGGTCCCTGCGCCGTGGCGAAGGTGCGGCCGACGCCCGAGAGCTGCACCGCGCCGCGCGACGCGGCGGCCGGGCGGGCGGGGTCGGCGGCGATCAGGGTGGCGGACATGTCTCCAGGATCGCGGAAAGCGTCCGGGGCCGCGTCATCCCGGCGTAATGCTTCGCAATGCAACGCCGCGGCCGCGCGCCGCGCCCCCGGACGGTGCGTCAGTGCGCCAGTCCGGCGACCTCCGCGGCCGCACGGGACACCTCGTCGTTCACGACGCGGTAGTCGAACTCGCCCTGCGACGCGAGCTCGACGCGAGCGGTCTTCAGCCGGCGCGCCCGCTCCTCGTCCCCCTCGGTGCCCCGCCCGACCAGCCGGTTCACCAGCTCGTCCCAGCTGGGCGGCAGGAGGAACACGAGCGTCGCGTCGGGCGCCGCGGCGCGAACCTGACGCGCGCCCTGCAGGTCGATCTCGAGCAGGACCGTCCGGCCCTCCGCGAGGGCCTCGTCGATGGGGCGGCGCGGCGTGCCGTAGCGGTGCGCATTGTGGACGGTGGCGTGCTCCAGCAGCTCGCCGTCAGCGACCAGCCGGTCGAACTCCGCGTCGTCGACGAAGAAGTAGTGCTCTCCGTCGACCTCGCCGGGGCGGGCGGGCCGCGTCGTCGCCGAGACCGACAGCAGGATCTCGGGGTGGTGCTCCTTGATGTGCGCTGCCACGGTCCCCTTGCCGACGGCGGTCGGGCCGGCGAGCACGACGAGCCGGCTGCGTCCGCCGCGGGCGGCGGGCTCGGGGAGCCGCCGATCCAGGTACTCCTGCAGCGCCTGCCGCTGGCGCACCCCCAGGCCGCCGATCTTCTTCACCGGCGAGATGCCGACGTCGGCGAGGATGCGATCGCGCTTGCCCTCCCCGATCGCCGGGATCGCGGTGAGGAACTCGGTGACCCGCATCGCGGCGGCCGCGGAGTCCGGCTCCGCCCACGCCCGGCGGAGGAGGTCCTGGGGCGTGATCACCCGCGTGGCGACGTCGCGCTTGAGCGACGCGCGCTCACGACGGGCGGCGACGGCGCGACGGGATGCGGCCGCGCGATCGACCTCGGGAGGGGTGCGGGAGTCAGGCATGGAGAGCGTCCTGGAGTTCTGTGTTGTGACTGTCGATGGCGGCGACGATCCCGTCGGGACCGGCACCGAGGATGCTGCGGCTCGCGCTGGCGAGCACCTGCGGTGCGAGAGCGCCGAACATACCGAGGATGCCGGCCAGTCGAGCGCCCTGTGCACCGAACCCGGGCGCGAGGATCGGGGCGCGGCGCAGCGCCTCGTCGGAGAGCCCCAGTTCGGGCCGGTCCACTGTCGCCCCCACCACGAAGCCGACGGGACCGAGGCGGTCCTCCCCCACCGCCGCCGACGAGTTGACCGCACCGGCGCGCCGGGCGACCCAGTCGGCGACGCTCTGGCCGCGCTCCGCGTCGACGACGGTCAGCTCGGCCGACTGCAGGCCGGTCGCCTCGGGATTGCTGGTGGCGGCGAGGACGAACACGCCCTTCTCCTCCCGCACGGCCGTCGCGACGGTGCCCCGCAGCGAGTCGGGTCCGAGATAGGGGCTGACCGTGACGGCATCCGATTCGAGCGGTGACCCGGCCGCGAGCCACGCCTGCGCGTACCCGTCCATCGTCGAGCCGATGTCGCCGCGCTTGGCGTCGGCGATCACGACGAGCTCCGCCGCGCGTGCGGCCGCGATGACCTCCTCGAGCGCGGCGAAGCCGGCGGATCCGTACCGCTCGAAGAAGGCGACCTGCGGCTTGACGACCCCGACGCGGCCGGCGGCCGCCGCCACGACCCGCAGGCCGAAGTCGCGGACGCCGGATGCCGACGCCGGCAGGCCCCACGAGGACAGCAGCGCCTCGTGGGGGTCGATTCCGACGCACAGCTGGCCGCGGGCGTCCATCGCCGCGGCCAGCCGCGAACCGAATGAGGTCACACCATCGCCTTCCGATCGGACGCGTACTCCTGCAGGCTCTTGACCGCGAAGCCCTCCCGCAGCACGGGCATGGCCGACACGGCGGCGCCGAGGACGGCCATCGTCGTGAACAGCGCCTTGTCGGCTGCCACTGCGGCCGCGCGGATCTCGTACCCGTCGGCGCGGGCCATGCCGCCCGACGGGGTGTTCACGATGATGTCGATCTCGCCGTCGTTGATGAGGTCGACGACGTTGCGCTCCCCCGTGGCGCTCGTCTCGGAGTACTTCTTCACGACCTCGACACGGATGCCGTTGCGCGCGAGGATCTCGGCTGTGCCCTCCGTCGCGGTGAGGCGGAATCCGAGCTCCTGCAGCCGGTGCGCCGGCAGGATGACGGCGCGCTTGTCGTCGTCGGCGACCGAGAGGAAGACCGTCCCCGATATCGGCATCCCGCCGTATGCCGCGGCCTGGCTCTTCGCGAACGCGGTCGGGAAGTCGCGGTCGACGCCCATGACCTCGCCCGTCGAGCGCATCTCGGGCCCGAGGACGGAGTCGACGGTCCGGCCGTCCGCGGTGCGGAAGCGCTTGAACGGCAGCACGGCCTCCTTGACCGCCACGGGCGAATCGAGGGGCACGCGCGAGCCGTCCTGCGCGGGCAGCATGCCCTCGGCCTTCAGATCCGCGATCGTCGCCCCGGCCATGATGCGGCTCGCCGCCTTGGCCATCGGGATGCCGAGCGCCTTGGAGACGAACGGCACCGTGCGCGACGCGCGCGGGTTCGCCTCGATGACGTAGAGCACGCCGGCGGACACGGCGAACTGGACGTTCAGGAGGCCCCGGACGCCGACGCCCTCGGCGATCGCGAGCGTCGCGGTGCGGACGCGGTCGATCTCGGTGCGGCCGAGCGACATGGGCGGCAGCGTGCAGGACGAGTCGCCGGAGTGGATCCCGGCCTCTTCCAGGTGCTCCATGACCCCGCCGATGTACAGCTCCGTGCCGTCGTAGAGAGCGTCGACGTCGATCTCGATGGCGTCGTCGAGGAACCGGTCCACGAGCAGCGGCGCGTCCTCGCCGATGATCGCCTGATCGGCGATGCGCGCGAAGTAGTCGCTGAGGCTCGCGGTGTCGTACACGATCTCCATGCCGCGCCCGCCGAGGACGAAGCTCGGGCGGACGAGCACGGGGTAGCCGATCTCCTCGGCGATCGCGATGGCACCGGACTCGTCGGTCGCCGTGCCGTGACGCGGTGCGGTGAGGCCGGCGCGGTCGAGCAGCCGCGAGAACAGCTCGCGCTCCTCCGCGATGTCGATCGCGGCGGGCTGCGTGCCGAGGATCGTGTAGCCGGCGGCCTCGATCCCCTTCGCGAGGCCGAGCGGCGTCTGGCCGCCGAGCTGGCAGACGACGCCGACGATCTCACCGGAGCGGGCCTCGGCATACAGCACCTCGAGGACGTCCTCGAGCGTCAGCGGCTCGAAGTACAGCCGGTCGCTGGTGTCGTAGTCGGTCGACACCGTCTCGGGGTTGCAGTTGACCATGATCGTCTCGAAGCCGGCATCCGACAGCGCGAACGAGGCGTGCACGCACGAGTAGTCGAACTCGACGCCCTGGCCGATGCGGTTGGGGCCGGACCCGATGATGACGACCTTGCGGCGCTCCGAGGGCGTCACCTCCGTCTCGACGTCGTAGGAGGAGTAGTGGTACGGCGTGAGGGCCGGGAACTCGCCGGCGCAGGTGTCGACCGTCTTGAACACGGGCCGCAGGCCGAACCCGTGACGGATGCCGCGCACCTCCCCCTCGGCGAGGCCGCGCAGCTGCGCGATCTGCGCGTCGCTGAAGCCGTGGTCCTTCGCGATCGCGATCGTGTCGGCGTCGAGGTCCGCGGCATCCGCCACGAACTGCGCCACCTCGTTGATCAGGATCATCTGGTCGAGGAACCACGGGTCGATCGCGGTGGCCTCGAAGGCCTGCTCGAGCGTCGCGCCCTTGCGCAGCGCCTGCTGCAGCACGACGATCCGGCCGTCCGTGGGGGTCTTCGCGATCTCGAGGAGCTCCTCCACCGAGCGTTCCTCCGGACCCCAGTGGAAGCTGGAGCCGCGCTTCTCGAGCGAGCGCAGCGCCTTCTGCAGCGCCGTCGTGTAGTTGCGGCCGATCGCCATGGCCTCGCCGACCGACTTCATGGTGGTCGTGAGGGTGGTGTCGGCGGCCGGGAACTTCTCGAAGTTGAAGCGCGGGACCTTCACGACGACGTAGTCGAGCGTCGGCTCGAAGCTCGCCGGCGTCACCTTGGTGATGTCGTTGGGGATCTCGTCGAGGCGGTAGCCGATGGCGAGCTTCGCCGCGATCTTCGCGATCGGGAACCCGGTCGCCTTCGACGCCAGCGCCGAGGAGCGCGAGACGCGCGGGTTCATCTCGATGACGATGATGCGCCCCGTCGCGGGGTCGACGGCGAACTGGATGTTGCACCCGCCGGTGTCGACGCCCACGGCGCGGATGATGTCGATGCCGATGTCGCGGAGCTTCTGGTATTCGCGGTCGGTGAGGGTGAGCGCGGGCGCCACCGTGATCGAGTCGCCGGTGTGCACGCCGACGGGGTCGACGTTCTCGATGGAGCAGACGACGACCGTGTTGTCGGCGGTGTCGCGCATGAGCTCGAGCTCGTACTCCTTCCAGCCGAGGATGGACTCCTCCAGGAGCACCTCGGTGGTCGGCGAGTCGCGCAGGCCCGCGCCGCCGATGCGGCGGAGGTCCTCCTCGTCGTAGGCGAAGCCCGAGCCGAGCCCGCCCATCGTGAAGGACGGACGGACCACGAGCGGGTAGCCGAGCTCCTCGGCGCCGGCCAGCAGATCCGCCATCGTGTGCGCGATGACGGACTTGGCGACGTCGGCGCCGGCCTCGAGGACGAGCTCCTTGAAGACCTGGCGGTCCTCCCCCTTGCGGATGGCATCGACCTTGGCGCCGATCAGCTCGACGTCGTACTTCTCGAGGATGCCGCGGTCGTGCAGCGCCATGGCGGCGTTCAGCGCCGTCTGGCCGCCGAGGGTCGGCAGGATCGCGTCGGGCTTCTCCTTCGCGATGATCGTCTCGATCACCTCGGGCGTGATGGGCTCGATGTAGGTGGCGTCCGCGAAGTCGGGGTCCGTCATGATCGTCGCGGGGTTCGAGTTCACGAGGATGACGCGGACGCCCTCCTCGCGCAGCACGCGGCAGGCCTGCGTGCCGGAGTAGTCGAACTCGCAGGCCTGACCGATGACGATCGGGCCGGAGCCGATGACGAGGACGCTTCGGATGTCGTCGCGCTTAGGCATTCTTCTTGCTCTCTGCGTTCTTGGTCTCGATGGTCGCCACGACGAGGTCGCGGAAGCGGTCGAACAGGTAGTTGGCGTCGTGCGGACCGGCGGCCGCCTCGGGGTGGTACTGCACGCTGAACGCGGGGATGTCCAGCGCGCGGATGCCCTCCACGACGTCGTCGTTGAGGCCGACGTGACTCACCTCGACGCGTCCGTAGCCGTTCGGGCTGTCGATGACGCCCTCGATGGGCGCGTCGACGGCGAAGCCGTGGTTGTGCGAGGTGATCTCGACCCGGCCGGTGGTCTTGTCGAGCACCGGCTGGTTGATGCCGCGGTGGCCGAACGGCAGCTTGTAGGTGCCGAACCCGAGCGCGCGGCCGAACAGCTGGTTGCCGAAGCAGATCCCGAAGAACGGCAGGCCCTCGTCGAGGACGTTCCGCAGCAGGGCGACGTGCTGATCGGATGCCGCCGGGTCGCCGGGGCCGTTCGAGTAGAAGACCGCGACCGGGTCGACGGCGCGGATGTCGGCGATCGTGGCCGTCTGCGGCAGGACGTGGACCTCGAAGCCGCGCGCGGCGAGATTGTTCACGGTGGCCTGCTTGACGCCGAGGTCGAGGATCGCGAGGTTGCCGATCCGCTCGCCGTGGGCGGGGGTGACCTCCGCCGCCGACACCGAGACCTCGCCCGACAGGTTGAGGCCCGTCATCTCGGGCGCCCCGCGCACGATGCGGAGCTGCTCGTCCTCGCTGAGGGCCGCGGCATCGCCCGAGAACACGGCGCCGCGCATCGAGCCGGCCGACCGCAGCACCCGCGTCACGGCGCGGGTGTCGATCCCGCTGATGCCGACGATGCCGTCCCGGATGAGCGCGTCCTCGAGCGAGTGGTCGGCGCGCCAGCTCGACACGACGCGCGACGCGTCGCGGACGACGTACCCCGCCACCCAGATGCGACGGGACTCGTGGTCCTCGCCGTTCATCCCGGTGTTGCCGATGTGGGGAGCCGTCTGCAGCACGATCTGGCCCGCGTATGAGGGGTCGGTGATCGTCTCCTGGTAGCCGGTCATGCCGGTGGCGAAGACGACCTCGCCGGAGGTCGTGCCGCGCGCGCCGTAGGCGCGGCCGGGGTGGCGGGAGCCGTCTTCGAGGACGAGGACGGCGGGCTCGGGTGCCGAGAATGTGGGAGTGCTCATGCGTCGCTTCCGGAGGGGGACGGGGTGTGCGGAGAAGGGGAGGGCAGGACACCGTCGATCGCGACGGCGAGGTCGCGTGCCGAGGTGTCCTGGGGTCGGAGGTAGCTGTCGACGGTCGGGCCGGCATCCGTCGTCCAGGACAGCCGCACGAGGCCGTCCTTCTCGACGACGCGGTCGATCGCGACGGTGGCCTGGCCGACCGACACGATCCTCGAGACGGCGAGGAAGATCCGCGGCTGGCCGACCAGGTCGAGCGCGACTCCGGCATCCGTCACCGTCACGTCGATCCGCGACCGGAATGCGAGGCCCCGGATCGCGAGCCGCTCGAGCGGCTCGCCGACGCGCGTGGTGGCGACGTAGAGGCCCTCGGAGCGGAAGGTCTGCGCGGCGCCGGCGGGCGCCTCGCCCACCGGAGCCGCGAGTCCGCTGTCGCGTCGCGTCCGACGGCGCCAGGCGATCACGCCGACGACGATCAGCAGCGCGGCGAAGACGACGGTGACGAGGAGGGCGCTCTCGCGGCTCATGCGGTCACCTCCGGCACGACTGCGCCGTCGGCGACGGTCGCGCGGCCGCGGAAGAAGGTCCACCGGACCTCGCCGGGCAGCTCGCGGTCGAGGTAGGGCGAGTTGACGCTGCGGCCCCGGAGGTCCGCCGTCGTGAACGGGCGCACCAGCTCCGGGTCGTACAGGGTGAGGGATGCCGGGGCGCCCACCTCCAGCGCCGTGCCGGCGGCGTCGAGCCGGCCGATCCGCGCGGGGGCGCCCGACATGACGCGCGCGACGTCGTCCCAGCCGAGCAGGCCGGTGTCGACCATCGCCTGCTGCACGACGCGCAGCGCCGACTCGAGTCCGACCATCCCGTTCGCCGCCGCCTGCCACTCGCAGGACTTCGCCTCGGCCGGGTGCGGCGCGTGGTCGGTCGCGACGATGTCGATTGTCCCGTCGGCGAGGCCCTCGCGGACCGCGAGGACGTCCTCGTCGCGGCGCAGCGGCGGGTTGACCTTGTACCGCGCGTCGTACCCGCGCACGAGCTCCTCGGTGAGGAGCAGATGGTGCGGCGTGACCTCGGCGGTGACGGCGATCCCCCGCTTCTTCGCCCAGCGGATGATGTCCACCGAGCCCGCCGTCGACAGGTGGCAGACGTGCAGCCGCGAGCCGACGTGCTCGGCGAGGAGCACGTCGCGGGCGATGATCGACTCCTCCGCCACGGCAGGCCAGCCGGCGAGCCCGAGCTCCGCGGAGACGGTGCCCTCGTTCATCTGCGCGCCCTCCGTGAGGCGCGGGTCCTGCGCGTGCTGGGCCACCACGCCGTCGAACGACTTCACGTACTCGAGCGCGCGGCGCATGATGAGCGGGTCGAACACGCAGGATCCGTCGTCGCTGAAGACGCGGACGCGCGCGCGGGAGGATGCCATCGCGCCGAGTTCGGCGAGGCGCTCCCCCTTCTGGCCCACCGTCACGGCGCCGATCGGCTGGACGTGGACGTAGCCGGCGGCCTCGCCGAGCGCGAGCTCCTGCTCGACCACGCCGGCGGTGTCCGCGACGGGCGACGTGTTCGGCATCGCGAAGACGGTCGTGTAGCCGCCTGCGGCCGCCGCCCGCGATCCGGTGAGGATCGTCTCGGACGCCTCGTAGCCGGGCTCGCGGAGGTGGGTGTGCAGGTCGACCAGCCCGGGCAGTGCGAGGAGACCGTCGGCGTCGACCTCGGCGGCACCCGCACGGGCGAGGCCGGTGCCGACCCCGGTGATGACACCGTCCTCGATGAGGATGTCGGCGGCGTCGCCGCCCTGGATCCGGGCTCCGCGGACGAGGAATGCTGCGCTCATCGGCCGTCCTCTCTCGCGTTCGTCGTGTCGCGCTCGCCCGCCAGCAGCAGGTACAGCGCCGCCATGCGCACCGAGACGCCGTTCGCGACCTGTTCGAGGACGGTCGAGCGTGGCGAATCGGCGGCGTCGGCGGAGATCTCCAGACCCCGGTTCATCGGCCCGGGGTGCATCACAATGCTATCCGCCGGAAGAGCGGTCAGACGCGCGGCATCCAACCCCCACCGCCGCGAATACTCCCGCTCAGTCGGGAAATAGGCGGCGTTCATGCGTTCCAGCTGGATCCGCAGCATCATGACGGCGTCGGGCGCGGCGGCGATCGCCTCGTCGAGGTCGTAGCGGACCGTCACCGGCCAGGCGCTGACATCCTGCGGCACGAGCGTGGGCGGGGCGACGAGGGTCACGTCCGCGCCGAGTGTCGTGAGCAGCCAGACGTTGGAGCGCGCGACGCGGGAATGGAGGACGTCCCCCACGATGGTGACGCGGAGCCCGGCGAGGTCGCGTCCGCGGCTGTCGTCGCCGAAGAAGCGCTTCCGGATCGTGAAGGCGTCGAGGAGGGCCTGCGTCGGATGCTCGTGCGTTCCGTCGCCGGCATTGAGGACGCCCGCCGAGATCCAGCCGCTGGTGGCGAGCGTGTGCGGTGCGCCGGAGGCGCCGTGGCGGATGACGACGGCGTCGGCCCCCATCGCCTGCAGCGTCTGCGCGGTGTCCTGCAGCGATTCGCCCTTCGAGACCGAGGACCCTTTGGCGGAGAAGTTGATGACGTCGGCCGACAGCCGTTTCGCCGCGGCCTCGAACGAGATCCGGGTGCGCGTGGAGTCCTCGAAGAAGAGATTCACGACGGTCTTGCCGCGCAGGGTCGGGAGCTTCTTGACCTCGCGCGACTGCGTGTCGCGCATGTCCTCCGCGACGTCGAGGATGCGCAGCGCCTCAGCACGGGCGAGGGTGCGTGTGTCGAGCAGGTGCCTCATGATGCGATCGTCACCTCCTCGATCCCGTCGACGTCCGCGAGGCGCACGTTCACCCGCTCATCCCGGGAGCTCGGCAGGTTCTTGCCGACGAAGTCGGGCCGGATCGGCAGCTCGCGGTGGCCGCGGTCCACGAGGATCGCGAGACGGACGGCGGCGGGGCGGCCGATGTCCTGCAGCGCGTCGAGGGCCGCCCGGATCGAGCGTCCCGAGAAGAGGACGTCGTCGACGAGGACGACGGTCCTGCCGTCGACTCCCCCGGGCGGGATCTCCGTGGGGCGCGGCGTCCGGGTGGGATGCCGGTGCAGGTCGTCCCGGTACATGGTGACGTCGAGTGCCCCGACGGGGACGGCCGTGCCGGTGAACGTGGCGATCAGCGCGCCGATCCGCTCGGCGAGCATGACGCCGCGGGTCGGGATGCCGAGGAGCACGAGTGCGTCCGGGCCCCGGTTTGCTTCGAGGATCTCGTGGGCGATGCGCGTGAGCGCGCGGGCGATGTCGGCGTCGTGCAGCACGATGCGCGTGGTCATTCGCCGCTCCCTTCTCCGCCTCTCTGGACGGTGTTAAAGGTTGCTGGTCCCGCCCAGCCTACCGCCCGCAGCGGTCGGCCCGGGACGGCGTCAGGCGCGGGCGATGCGCGCCAGGACGCCGTGGACGAACGAGCCGGAGTCGTCCGTCGAGAACTCCTTGGCGAGCTCGACGGCCTCGTCGATGGCGACGGCCGTGGGCACGTCGTCGTTGTGCAGGATCTCCCACACGCCGATCCGGAGGATCGCCCGGTCGACCGCCGGCATCCGTTCGAGCTTCCAGTCGCGCGCGTGCGTCACGATCTGCTCGTCGATCTCGTCCCGGGCGTCGATGACGCCGTCGACGATCTCGCGCGCATAGAGCCAGGATGCCTCGCGGGCGGGCTCGCTGGCGGCGCGCTTCGCCTCGGAGGCGAGCGTCACCGACAGCTCGTCGCCCCGGATGTCGGCCTGATACAGGATGTCGAGGGCGCGCTTGCGCGCCTTGCTGCGTGCGCTCATCGGACGGTCAGTTCACGCGGCCGAGGTAGTCCCCGGTGCGCGTGTCGACCTTGACCTTGGTGCCCGCCTCGACGAACAGCGGCACCTGGATCTCGTAGCCCGTCTCGAGGGTCGCGGGCTTGGTGCCGGCCGACGAGCGGTCGCCCTGCAGGCCCGGCTCGGTGTACGTGATCTCCAGGACGACGGATGCCGGCATCTCGACGTACAGCGGGTTGCCGTTGTTGAGCGCGATCTGCACCTGCTGGTTCTCCAGCAGGAAGTTCGCCGCGTCGCCGACGGTGGCGATCGAGACGTTGATCTGGTCGTAGTCGGCGACGTCCATGAAGACGAAGCTCTCGCCGTCGTTGTACAGGAACGTGTAGTCGCGGCGGTCGACGTTCTCGACCTCGATCTTGGTGCCCGCGTTGTAGGTCTTGTCGACCGTCTTGCCGCTCACGACGTTCTTGAGCTTCGTGCGGACGAAGGCACCGCCCTTGCCCGGCTTCACGTGCTGGAACTCCACCACGCTCCACAGCTGTCCGTCGATCTTGATGACGACGCCGTTCTTGATGTCTGCGGTGGATGCCATGAGAGAAGGAGTTCCGTTCCGTGAAAGTTCGTGGCCGAGTGGCCGGTGAACGATTCTACGGGATGCCCGGCGCTTTCCTCCTGCGACGGCCGAAGCCCGGCGTCAAGCGCCGATGGCGGCGATGAGTTCGCGCGTCGCGTCGGCGTAACCCGCGACGCCGCGGCCGATCACGTGGACCACGGCGACATCCGCGATGTACGAGTGATGGCGGAACGGCTCGCGTTCGCGCACGTCCGAGATGTGCACCTCCGCGACCGGCAGCGCCACACCCGACAGCGCGTCACGCAGCGCGACCGAGGTGTGGGTCAGCCCGCCCGCGTTGATGACGATGCCGGCGGCCTCCGTGCGGGCCGCGTGGATCGCGTCGATGAGGACGCCCTCGTGGTTGCTCTGCAGCGCGTCGACGCCGTATCCGGCCTCGGCCGCCGTCGCCGTCACGAGCGCGACGACGTCGGCGAGCGTCTGCGACCCGTACACGTCGGGCTCGCGGATACCGAGGAGGTTGAGGTTCGGACCGTTCAGCAGCAGGAGTCGGCGCGGGGTGGACACCTCAGCACACTATCCGTTCGCCGCGGGGCGACGCGTCCGCGACCGGCGGGTCAGCGCAGGGCGCGCTGCATTTCGAGCTCGGGCCCGATCACACTCGTGAACTCGCGCCCCGTCGGGGCGAAGCCGAGCCGGGTGTACGCGGCGCGTGCTCGGGCGTTGTCAGCGTGCACCTCGAGCGTCAGGGCCGCCGCCCCGCGCGCGCCGGCCCACTCGTCGGCCGCGTCGAAGAGCCGGGCCAGGATGCCGCTCCCCCGGTGGCCGGCGTCGATGTAGACGCCGACGACGGTGGCGCGCGCCGGACCGTCGCCCGCCGCACCCTCGGGTTCGCCGGCCGGCCGGATCAGGACGGTCGCGGTGCCCACCCACCGGTCGCCGACGACCGCCACGAACTGCGCCGACTCGTCGCTCAGCGCCGCACCCGCCGCGCGTTCCCGCCAGAACGCCTCGTCCCGTGCTAACTCCTGCTCGAGCGTGGTCATGAAGGCCACCGGCGCCGCGGGGTCGCGGACGGCGCGGAGCCGCAGGTCCCTCACCTCCCGCCATTCCGCGAGGGCGACGCGACGCACCTCCGACGTCCTCACCCCGCGATCTCCTGGTAGGCGGTGAACAGGAGGGATTCGTCCGGCGCCTGCATGACCGTCGGCTTGCCGATGCCGTCCAGGACGATGAAGCGCAGCATCCCGCCGCGCGTCTTCTTGTCGCGCTGCATCACGCCGAGCAGATGCTGCCAGCCGTCCATGCGGTAGCTCGTGGGCAGCCCCAGCAGCTCGAGGACGCGACGGTGGCGGGCGGCGTCGTCGTCAGACAGGCGCCCGGCGAGACGGGCCAGCTCGGCGGCGTACATCATGCCGATCGAGATGGCGGCGCCGTGACGCCAGCGGTACCGCTCCGCGTGCTCGATCGCGTGGCCGAGGGTGTGACCGTAGTTGAGCACCTCCCGGAGGCCCGCTTCGCGGAAGTCCTCGCTCACCACGCGGGCCTTCATCTCGATCGCGAGTTCGATGCACCGGCGGAACGCCGGCGTGGTGGGGTCGACGGCGGCCTCCGGGTCGCGCTCGATGATGTCGAGGATCTCGGGGAACCAGATGAAACCGGCCTTGACCACCTCCGCGAACCCGGCGACCGCCTCGTTCTTGGGGAGCGTGTCGAGGACGTCGAGGTCGCAGATCACGGCCCGCGGCGCCCAGAACGCGCCGACGAGGTTCTTGCCCTCGGCCGTGTTGACACCGGTCTTGCCGCCGACGGCCGCGTCCACCATGCCGAGGACCGTCGTCGGGACCTGGATGACCTGGACGCCCCGCAGCCACGACGCCGCCACGAAGCCGGCGAGGTCGGTCACGGCGCCGCCGCCGAAGCCGATGACCGCGTCGGTGCGCGTGAAGTCGGCCTGGCCCATGACCTGCCAGCAGAAGGCGGCCACCTCGATGCGCTTCGCGTCCTCGGCATCGGGCACCTCGGCGATGAGCACGTCGAGCGTGCCGTCGGCGATGAGCTGGTCCCGCAGGGCCGCCGCCTTGGCGCCCAGGCGGGGCGTGTGGACGACGAGCACCTTCTTGACGGCCGGGTCGAGGCGCTCGCGGAGACCTGCCAGGGCGCCCGGTCCGACGATGATGTCGTACGGCTGAGCGCCGGTCACGCTGATGGTCGTGTGCGTCATGTCTGCTCTCCTCGGGTTCGCGTCCAGTCCGCGATCGCCGTGACGATCATCTCCAGCGGCCCGGACGACGTGTCGAACGTCGTGTCGGCGACGCTGTCGTACAGCGGGCGCCGCGCGTCGTAGATGCGCTGCCAGCGCGCGATCGGGGTCTCCTCGTCGTCCGCCGACAGCAGCGGCCGCTTCGCGTCCGTCCCCAGCCGGCGGGCGACCACGCGGGGCGCGACCGTCAGGAAGACGACGTCGTGCGACGCGAGGTCTCGCCGGGTGTCGCCGTCGAGGACGGCGCCGCCGCCCAGCGAGACAACACCGCCGCGGGCGAGCGCCGCGACGACCGCGTCGCGTTCCAGCCGCCGGAAGTGGGGCTCGCCGTGCGCGGCGAACAGGTCGGCGATCGCCCCGTGCTCCCGGACGACGAGCGAGTCGGTGTCGCTGAACGTCGTGCCCAGCTGCTTCGCGAGACGCTTGCCGATGCTCGTCTTGCCGGCACCCATGGGTCCGACCAGGACGATCGCGCGGGAGTCAGCCGAGGTCATGCGCGAGCAGGGCCGCCTCCGACGCGGGAGTCGTCTTCAGCGTCTCCGGGATGTTCGCGAGGTAGGTCTCGATGTTGCGCCGGGTCTCTCGGATGCTGTCGCCGCCGAACTTCTCGAGCACGGCGTCGGCGAGCACGATCGCAACCATGGCCTCGGCGACGACGCCCGCAGCGGGAACCGCGCAGACGTCGGAGCGCTGGTGGTGTGCGGACGCGGTGTCACCCGTCGCGACGTCGACGGTGCGCAGGGCGCGCGGCACCGTGGCGATGGGCTTCATGCCCGCCCGGACCCGCAGCGCGGTTCCCGTGGACATGCCGCCCTCGGTGCCGCCGGCCCGGTCGGACGACCGCGTGATGCCGTTCTCCGTGACGAAGAGCTCATCGTGCGCGGCGGACCCGCGGCGACGGGTGGTCTCGAAGCCGTCGCCGACCTCGACGCCCTTGATCGCCTGGATGCTCATCAGGGCCTGGGCGAGCTTGCCGTCCAGACGCCGGTCCCAGTGCACGTGGGACCCGAGGCCCGGCGGCAGCCCGTAGGCCAGGACCTCGACCACTCCGCCGAGCGTGTCGCCGTCCTTGCGGGCGGCGTCCACCTCGGCGACCATGCGCTCGCTCGTCAGCGCGTCGAAGCAGCGCAGCGGATCCGCGTCGAGCGTGTCGACGTCGTCGGGCATCGGCACGGGGGCGCCCTCGGGGACCCGCACCGGACCGATGGAGAGCGTGTGGCTGACGAGACGGATGCCGAGCTCGGCGAGGAATGCGCGGGCGAGGGCCCCCAGGGCGACCCGCGCGGCGGTCTCGCGGGCGCTGGCCCGCTCGAGGATCGGGCGCGCTTCGTCGAAGTCGTACTTCTGCATGCCGACGAGGTCGGCATGGCCGGGCCGGGGGCGCGTGAGTGCGGCGCCGCGGCCGCGGGACATCTCGGTGAGATCGACGGGCTCGGGACTCATCACCTCGACCCACTTAGGCCACTCGGTGTTGCCGACGCGGACGGCGATCGGGCTGCCGAGGGAGAGACCGTGACGGACGCCGCCCGAGATGGCGAGCTCGTCCTCCTCGAATTTCATCCGCGAGCCGCGGCCGTAGCCGAGCTTGCGACGGGCCAGGTCGGCGCGGATGGCGTCGAGCGAGATCGGGACGCCGGATGGAAGGCCTTCCATGATGGCGACGAGTTCGGGGCCGTGGGATTCGCCGGCCGTGAGCACGCGGAGCATTGCCCTAGTCTCCCATGAGCGCGCGCCGCATGACGGCCAGGACGTCATCCTCGTCCGGGAGCGGCGTGGTGACGTCGCCCGTCGCGAACGCCCGGATCTGCCGCACGGCCTGGTGGAGGAGCATCGCCTCTCCGTCGGCTGCCGGCGCGCCCCGGCGCGCCCATGCCTCGGTGAGCGAGGTGGGCCCGCGACCGTAGACGACGTCCAGCAGCACTCCGCCGCCGTCGGCGAGGCTGTCGGCCACGCCGTCGGGCAGCCGGACGCCCCCCGGCAGGGTGGCGACCGTGACATCGCGGGCGGGCAGCCGAGCGGCGGAGAGCGGGACGGCGGCGACCGCCATGCCCAGCCGCTCCCCCACCCGGCGCAGCGCGTCGACCGCCTCGGGACGGCGGGCCGCGACCTGCAGGTCCCGGATGCCGATCTCGGAGAGCGCGACGAGCGCGGACATCGCGGTCGCACCGGCGCCGACGATGCGGCCCGTCGACGCGGTCTGCAGACCCTGCTCGCGGAGCGCCGCGACGATGCCGCCGACGTCGGTGTTGAAGCCGGTCCACCCGCCGGCGGCCCGGACCAGCGTGTTGACGGCACCGGTCAGCTCGGCGCGGGCGTCGAGCGACGCCGCGGCCGCGTGCGCCGCCGTCTTCAAGGGCATCGTCAGCGACAGGCCGCGGAGACGCGGTCCCTCACTCGCGAGCGCGTCGGCGAACGCCGCCTCGTCGACACGGCGACGGCCGTAGGTCCACGCCCAGCCCAGTCGGCGGTACGCCGCGGCGTGCAGGACGGGCGACAGGCTGTGGTCGATCGGATCGCCCCACACCTCCAGGGCAGTCGCGGTCATGACTCAGCAGCCTCCGTCAGGGTTGTCGGCGCACCACGCCTGCCACTTCTCGACCGCCTCCTGGTGCTCCGCGTAGGTCGAGGTGAACTCCGTCTCGCCGGTGGAGAGGTCGACGGTCACGAAGTACAGCCAGGGCCCGTCCTCGGGGTTCATCGCCGCCTCGATGGCGGTCGCGCCGGGGTTCGCGATCGGGCCGACCGGCAGTCCGGGGTGGAGGTAGGTGTTCCAGCCGTTGTCGTCGGCCCGCTGCTCGGGCGTCGTGCTCACCGATCCGTCGTGGGTCGTGCCGTAGCCGTACTTCACCGTCGAGTCCATCTGCAGGAGGCCTGCCGTCTCGCTGTTGCCCGGGTCGAGCCGGTTCTGGATGACGCGCGACACCTTGAAGAAGTCCTTCTCGAATCTCGCCTCGCGCTCGATGATCGAGGCGATCGTGAGGATCTCGGCGCGTCGGTCCTCGGGCACCCCCGCCTCGTCGAGCGCCTCGACGGCGCGGTCGACCATGCGCTGCACGACGTCCGTCGCGGTGACACCGGGATCGAACGTGTAGGTGGCGGGGAACAGCCAGCCCTCCAGGCTCTGCTCGTCGACGCCGTACGCACCGGGGTCGGCGACCGCGGCCTCCACGTCCTCGAGAGGGACGCCGACGCCCTCGGCGATGCGCTCCACGGACTGGTCGACCGTCAGCCCTTCCCGCAGCTGCACGGTGTTCTGCTGCTTGTTGGCCGGGTCGACCAGCGCTTCGTAGGCGGCCTCCGAGGTCATCTTCTCCTGCAGGCTGAAGACGCCGACGTCGAGCTTGTTCGTATCGGCGCCGCTGCTGATCAGGTAGTCGTAGAAGGCATCCGAGGTCTTGGTGACGCCGGCGTCGAACAGCGTCTGCGAGATGTCCGCGCCGGTCTCGTTGCTGACGACCGTGATCGTGACCTCGCCCTCGGCGAGGCCGGGCTCGAAGTCCTTCGGCTCCTCCCAGCCCATGACGGCGCGGATCTGGTCTTCGTAGGTGCTCCACACCCAGAACCCGCCGGCGGCCAGGCCGCCCAGCAGAGCGATGATGACGGCGAAGACGGTCCATGCGGCGACCCGGCTCTTGCGGCGGTCCTTGTCGATGCGGGCGGCGGTGACGGGGGCGTTCCGCTCCTGCTCTTCGAACAGCGCCTCGATCGGCACCTGAGCCGGGGCGGGCGGCACCGGACGGCCGGCGTCCGCTCGCTGGTCGCCGGGCTCGGCGGCATCGGATCGCTGGTCGCGGGGCTCGGCGGCGTCCGCTCGCGGGTCGCCGGGCTGGCCGTCGTCTGCCGTGCCCTGCGGCGGACGAGCCGCGCGGGCGGCACGCCGGCTCAGCGGAGGCTCCGTCGGGTTCTCGGGCATCAGCGTGGCTCCTGCGTCATCGTCAGTGGCTGTCCGGCCGGGTTGCCGGTGCTCTTCTCGACGTCGATCGCCTGCTGGAGGAGGACGACCGCGGCGACTTGATCGACAATCCTACGAGACGACCGCTGCGACCTGCCGCTCTGGCGGAGAGCCGCATGCGCTGTCACCGTGCTCAGGCGCTCGTCGACGAACCGGATCGGGATGTCGGACGCCGCCCCGAGCTCCTCGCCGAACGTTCGCGCATCGGCGGTCGAGGACGTCTCGTTGCCGCCGAGACTGATCGGCAGACCCACCAGGATCTCCATCGCCCCGTACTCCGCAGCCAGCTCCAGGACGCGCGCCACGGCGGCATCCGCGCGCGGGACCGTCTCGACGGGAACCGCGAGCATGCCGTCGGGGTCGCACCTCGCCACACCGACGCGGGCCTTGCCCACATCGATCCCGAGGCGCACGCCCCGACGGAAGCCGCTCACGCTCAGGCGCTCCGCAGGCTGTCCGCCAGCCCTCGGAGAGCGGCCGGCAGAGCCGCGGCATCCGTGCCACCGCCCTGAGCGACATCGTCACGTCCGCCACCGCCGCCGCCGAGCGCCGCCGCCGCCGCCTTCGCAAGCACGCCTGCCTTCGCCCCCGCGGCACGGGCGGCCTCGTTGGTTGCGACGATCACGAGCGGGCGGCCACCGATCTCGGCGCCGAGGGCGACCACCGCGGCATCCGAGCCGAGCCGCTCGCGCACCTGCAGCGCGACGGACCGGACATCGTCGGCGGATGCCGCCGTGCCGAGCGACTGCGCCACGACCGAATGGGCGCCGATCCGGTCAGCGGCTGCCACCAGAGCGGGGATCCGCTCGCCGAGCGCCTTCGCCTCGAACTGGGCGATCTTCTTCTCGGCCGCCTTCAGGCTGGCCTGCAGCTCCGCGATCCGCGCGGGAAGCTGGTCGCGCGGCGCCTTCAGGTTCGCGGTGAGCTGCGACACGATGGCGCGCTCCGCCGCCAGCTCGCGGAAGGCGTCCTGACCGACGAGCGCTTCGACGCGACGGTTCGACGCGCCGACCGAGGACTCGCCGACGAGGTTGATGATCCCGACCTGGGCACTCGAGGAGACATGCGTGCCCGCGCAGAGCTCACGCGACCAGGGCCCGCCGATGTCGACCATGCGCACCGTCTCTCCGTACTTCTCACCGAACAGCGCCATCGCGCCCGCCGCCTTCGCCTCGTCCAGCGACATGATCCGAGTCGTGACCTCGAGGTTGTCGCGGACCGCGTTGTTGGCGATCTCCTCGATCTCGCTGCGGGTCTCGGGCGAGAGCGCCTGACCCCAGGCGAAGTCGAACCGGAGGTAGCCGGCGCGATTCAGCGAGCCCGCCTGCGTCGCTCCCCTCCCCAGCGTGTCGCGGAGAGCGGCGTGGACGAGGTGGGTCGCGGAGTGCGCCTGCGCCGCGGCGCGCCGGTTCACGGCGTCGACGACCGTCGTGGCGGGGACGCCGACGGCGACCTCGCCCGTCGTGACCTCGACGGTGTGGCTGACGAGGCCGGGGACCGGCTTCTGGACGTCGAGGACCTCGAGCTCGAAGCCCGGACCGACGATGACGCCCTTGTCGGCGACCTGGCCACCCGACTCGGCGTACAGCGCCGTCTCGGCGAGGATGACCTCGGCGATCTGCCCCTGCGATGCGCGATCAGCGGGAACGCCCCCGACGAGCAGCCCCAGCACCCGGGACTCGGTCTCCAGGTCCGTGTATCCCGTGAACGTCGTCTCGCCCTGCGCGCGGAAGTCGCGGTAGACGCTCGTGTCGGCGAGCTGGCCCTTGCGCGAGCGCGCGTCGGCCTTCGCGCGGTCGCGCTGCTCCTTCATGAGCACGTCGAAGGCGGCCCGGTCGACGTCGAGGCCGGCCTCCTCCGCGATCTCCAGCGTCAGGTCGATCGGGAAGCCGTAGGTGTCGTGGAGGAGGAACGCCTGGGCACCGCTCAGGCGGTCCTCCCGCTGCGCCTTCGCGTTCTCCAGCGAGGTGTCGAGGATCTCCGAACCGCTCGCGAGGGTGCGGAGGAACGTGGCCTCTTCGGCGAGGGCGTACTGCGCGAGGCGCGCGTAGTCGGTCCCGACGATCGGGTAGGACTCCTTCATCGCGTCGCGCGACGCGGCGAACAGATCGGCGAAGCTCGGCCCGTCGACGCCCAGGAGCCGCATCGAGCGGATCGCACGACGCATGAGGCGACGGAGGATGTAGCCGCGCCCGTCGTTGGCGGGCGTCACGCCATCGGAGAGCAGCATGAGCGACGAGCGGACATGGTCCGCGACCACCCGGAAGCGGACGTCGTCCTCGTGGTTCTCGCCGTAGCGCTTGCCGGAGAGCTCGACGGCCTTGTCCAGGACGGGACGGACCTGGTCGGTCTCGTACATGTTGTCGACGCCCTGCTTGATGAACGCGACGCGCTCGAGCCCCATGCCGGTGTCGATGTTCTGCGCGGGCAGGTCGCCGACGATGTCGAACTCGTACTTCGAGCGCACGTTGGTGATCTCGTACTGCATGAAGACGAGATTCCAGATCTCGACGTAGCGGTCGTCGTCAGTCGCCGGGCCGCCGTCCGCTCCGTACTCCGGTCCGCGGTCGAAGAAGATCTCCGAGCACGGCCCGGCGGGCCCCGGCAGCCCCGTCGTCCAGTAGTTGGTGTCCTTGCCGAGACGCTGGATGCGGCCCTCGGGCAGCGACGACAGCCGGAGCCACAGCTCGCGCGCCTCGTCGTCCTCCTCGTACACGGTGACCCAGAGGTCCTTCGGATCGAACGCGAGCCCGCCGTCCGCCTCCGACGCGGTGAGGAACTCCCACGCGAAGCGGATGGCGCCCTCCTTGAAGTAGTCGCCGAACGACCAGTTGCCGAGCATCTGGAAGAAGGTGCCGTGGCGGGGCGTCTTGCCGACCTCTTCGATGTCGTTCGTGCGGATGCACTTCTGGTTGTCCGCAGCCCGGGCGTACGGGGCGGGGACATCGCCCGACAGGTAGGGGATGAACGGCACCATGCCCGCGACCGTGAACAGCAGCGCGGGGTCGTCGCTCACGAGCGACGCGGACGGCACGATGGTGTGGCCGTTCTTGCGGAAGTAGTCCAGGTAGCGCTGGGCGATCTCAGCGGTCTTCATCACAGGGTCCCTCGAAAGCATGCGGAATCCGTCGCGTCCTCGCGGACGCGACGAGGTGGGGTGGAGGTCAGTCGGCGGTGCGCGCGGGACCCGCGTCGGCGGCGGCGTCCGCGGATGCCGGAGCCGTGCCGGGCGCCGACGAGGTCGTGCCGGCGACGAGTCCCTCGATCTTCGCCTCCTGCGCCCGATAGGAGTCGGCGATGCGATCGGTGAACTCTGCGATGCGGAGATCGACCTCGGCGAGCAGTTCCTGTCCGCGCGGATCCTTGTTCACCAGGTGCGCGGCGACGAACCCCCCGGCGATGCCCAGCACGAACCAGAACAAGTTCTTCATGGGATCCATGTTAGGTCCAAAGCACGAAGGGCGCCGGGGATGCCCCCGACGCCCTTCGTGGCGATGACGCGTCGCTCAGCGCGCCGCGTAGTACTCCACCACGAGCTGGACTTCACAGGTCACCGGGACCTCGGCGCGCTTCGGGCGACGCACGAAGCGGGCCTGCAGCTTGTCGAGCTCGACCTCGAGGTACGAGGGAACCGGGGGCAGGACCTCGGCGTGACCGCCGGCGGCTGCGACCTGGAACGGCTCGAGAGCCTCGCTCTTCTCCTTGACGTGGATGAGCTGGCCCGGCTTCACGCGGAACGACGGGCGGTCGACGAGCTGGCCGTCGACGAGGATGTGACGGTGCACGACGAGCTGGCGCGCCTGTGCGGTGGTGCGGGCGAACCCGGCACGGAGCACGAGGGCGTCGAGACGCATCTCCAGGAGCTCGACGAGGTTCTCACCCGTCAGGCCGTCCTTGCGGCGGGCCTCGTTGAAGGTGTTGCGCAGCTGCTTCTCGCGGATGCCGTACTGCTCGCGCAGACGCTGCTTCTCGCGGAGGCGGACGGCGTAGTCGCTGTCCTGCTTGCGCTTGGTGCGGCCGTGCTCACCGGGAGCGTAGGGACGCTTCTCGAGGTACTTGGCTGCCTTGGGGGTCAGTGCGATGCCGAGGGCGCGCGAGAGGCGCACCTTGCGGCGGTCCTGGGACTTCGTAGCCACGAAGTTCTTCCTTCCATGACGTGGCCGCGTCTTTCACGGCTCACGGGCGTATCGCCGCATCTCGCCCTTCCGGACTGCACGCCGGGGCATGCCGGAAGGTGTGAAAGAGAGACGGGGATGCCCGAAAACACGGTTTCGAGCCGGTCAAGTCTAACAGACCGGCGCGCTCAGCCTCGGCTCTCGCGCTCCGCCAGGTCGAGGACGCCCGGCGGGTGGAACGGCATCGCTCCGGCGCGGAGGTCGGCGAGGCGATACCAGCCGACCGTCGTCTCGCCGTCGAGCACCGGCATCCGTCCGTCCCGTGGCAGAGCGGCGAGCCGGGCGCTCCGCACCGCGAACACGTGGGCGATCTCGTGGCCGCGCGTCGTCTCGTTCTCGAAGATGTTCTCCAGCACCCCGAGGAGCACGACCTCGTCGGGGACAGCGCCCAGCTCCTCGAGGAACTCCCGCCGCATGGCCGCCGCCGCGGTCTCCCCGACGTCGATGCCTCCGCCGGGCGCGCGGAGGAATGCGCCGCGGGCCGCGGTGGCCGGGTACTCCTCCGCGAGCACCCACCCGTCGTCGACCACCAGGCCGACGGCGATGGCACGGACGCGCTCGCGGGCCGGCAGCTCCGCGGCGTAGGCGGCGACGGCGCGTCCGTAGGCGGGCAGGTGCGGCGCGAGCTCGGTGAGGGCGGTGCGCAGGGCCCGGGTCGGCTTGTCGTCGTCGTGCAGCGCGAGCGCGAGGAACGCCCGGGCGGCGGGAGCCAGCGGATCGTCGCCCGGGAAGCGCTGCAGCAGCGCGATCGCCGCGGACGCATCGCCGACGTTGCGGAGCGAGCTCGCCAGCTGGATGACAGCCTGGCTGCGCCGCTCGCCGTCCAGTCCCGCCTCGAGCGCGGCCCGGTAGAGCGGGATCGCGGCAGCCTCCTCGCCGAGGAAGTCCTCCACCGACGCCCGCTCGAACAGGCCGGCCGGATCGTTCTCGGCTCGCTCGGCGAGCAGCGCCGCCATCGCCGCGCGCAGCTCGTCCGGCCGGTCCGCCTCGGCGAGGTCCCACACGGCGGCGACCCGCGCGTCCCAGTCCGCCACGCTCACTCCCCCAGGATCTTGCGGATCTTCTCGACGCGCGCCGAGATGTCGCGCTCGACGCCCCGCGTCGTCGGCTCGTAGTACCGCCGGCCCCGGAGCTCGTCGGGCAGGTACTGCTGCGTCGCGACCCCCACGTCGAGGCTGTGCGGGTAGATGTATCCCTTGCCGTGGCCGAGCCGCTTCGCCCCGGCGTAGTGCGCGTCGCGCAGATGGACGGGGACGCGACCGAATCCGCCGGCGCGGACGTCGGCGATTGCGGCGTTGATGGCGGTGTAGGCCGCGTTGGACTTGGCGGTCGTCGCGAGGTACGCGGTCGCCTCCGCCAGCGGGATGCGTCCCTCCGGCATCCCGATGAACGCGACGGCGTCCGCCGCGGCGACCGCGATCTGCAGCGCCTGCGGGTCCGCGAGCCCGATGTCCTCGGCGGCCGAGATCACCAGGCGGCGCGCGATGAAGCGCGGGTCCTCCCCCGCCTCGATCATCCTCGCCAGGTAGTGCATGGCCGCGTCGACGTCGGATCCGCGGATCGACTTGATGTACGCGCTGATGACGTCGTAGTGCTCGTCGCCCTGCTTGTCGTAGCGCAGCAGGGCGCGGTCCACCGCCTGCGCGACGTGGTCCGCGGTGATCTCGGTGGGCTCGTCGCCGTCACCGGCCACCATGGCCGCAGCGGCTTCGAGCGACGTCAGCGCGCGACGGGCGTCACCGGATGCCAGGTGCACCAGGGCCGCTCGAGCCTCGTCCGACAGGGCGACGGTGCCGGCGAGACCGCGTGCGTCGGTCACCGCACGATCGATCAGCATGCCCAGGTCGGCGTCGGTGAGCGGCTGCAGCGTCAGCAGGAGCGACCGCGACAGCAGCGGGGCGATCACGGAGAACGACGGGTTCTCGGTCGTCGCGGCGATGAGGATCACCCAGCCGTTCTCGACACCGGGCAGCAGCGCGTCCTGCTGCGCCTTCGAGAAGCGGTGGATCTCGTCGAGGAACAGGATCGTGGACGTGCCGTACAGGTCGCGCGAGGTCATCGCGTCCTGCATCACCTCGCGGACGTCCTTCACGCCCGCGGTGACGGCCGAGAGCTCCACGAACCGGCGATCGGACGTGCGGGCGATCGCCTGCGCGAGCGTCGTCTTGCCGGTGCCGGGCGGCCCCCACAGGATCACCGACACCGCACCCGCGGTCGCCCGGCCGGGGTCCGCGAGGGCCACGAGGGGCGATCCCGGTCGCAGCAGGTGCGCCTGCCCGGCGACTTCGTCCAGGGATGCCGGTCGCATGCGGACAGCCAACGGCGTCGCACCACGGAACAACGCATCGCCGGCCATCCTCCCAGGCTAGCCGGGGCCGCGGACGGTGCGCCTGGTTTGATCGCGGGCACGCGCTCTGCATAGGGTTTCCTCGGCTCCACCGCGCGGTGGACCGGCGACAGGAGGATGCCGTGGCAGCGGGTCGAACCGGCAGGGGGCGCCCGAGCGCGCAAGAACGCGAGCGTGCGCGCCGGTACGAGGCTCGCCGCCGGTTCTCCGAGAGCCTCGTCGCCCGCCGTCGTCGCGACAACGTGACCGCGGGCGTCGCCGGTGGCGTGCTGATCCTCGCGATCATCGGCGGCCAGGTCGCCTACTACACGCTCGGCCCCGGCACCCCCGAGCCTGCTCCCGCACCGACACCCACCCCGACGGCATCCGTGACTCCGTCGCCGACCGCGACCGACACCGCACCGCCGTCCACCCCGACACCCAGCCCGACACCCACTCCGACGCCGTAGCCCGCCCGTACTAGGCTGAAGGCCGAATCCGACCCCCATGCGGCGCCTGCCGCCGACGAGGTGCACCCCGTGACTTCCCCGACTCCTGAATCCGCCGAGAACCAGCCGTGGGGCCGCGTCGATGACGACGGCACCGTCTCCGTCCGTGAGGGCGAGCAGTGGCGCGTCGTCGGGCAGTACCCCGACGGCACGCCCGAGGAGGCGCTCGCCTACTTCGCGCGCAAGTTCGCCGACCTCGCCTCGGAGGTCTCGCTCCTCGAGGTGCGCCGCCGCCGCGGCGGCGCCTCCGCCTCCGACCTGCGCGGGGCCGCACGCGCGGTCCGCGAGCGTCTCACCGACGCCGCCGCGGTGGGCGACCTCGCCGCGCTCCAGGGCCGCCTGACGGCTCTCGAGGAGACGCTGTCCGAGGCGACCGCCGAGGAGGCTCAGGCCCAGCGCGCCGCGGTCGACGCCGCCATCGCCGAGCGCGAGACCATCGTCGCGGCGATCGAGGCGATCGCGGCGAAGGACCCCCGTTCGATCCAGTGGAAGCAGACGACGACCGAGGTCGCCGACCTGTTCGCCCGGTGGCAGGATCACCAGAGCAGCGGCCCGCGCCTTCCGAAGGCCGTCGGTCAGCAGCTGTGGAAGCGGTTCCGGGATGCCCGCGCGATCATCGACAAGAACCGTCGCGAGTTCTATGCGGGCCTGGACGAGCAGCACAAGTCCGCCCGCGATGCCAAGACGCGCCTCGCGGAGCGTGCCGAGGCCCTCGCCCCGCAGGGCGAGGACGGCATCGCCGCGTATCGCGCTCTCCTCGACCAGTGGAAGAGCGCCGGCCGCGCCGGCAAGAAGGTCGACGACGCGCTGTGGGCGCGGTTCAAGGCCGCCGGCGACCTGCTCTACAGCGCGCGCATCGACCGCGAAGCGGCCGACGTGGAAGCCTCGAAGGAGAAGATCGACGCCAAGCGCGCCCTCCTCGACGAGGCGGCCGCGGTCCCGAAGGAGCGCGACATCGCGAAGGCGCGCGCAGTCCTCACCGGCATCCAGCGCCGCTGGGACGAGATCGGCCGCGTCTTCCCCCGCGACACGGAGCGCGGGCTCGACGACCAGCTCCGCAAGGTCGAGACCTCGCTCAAGCAGCGCGAGGACGAGGACTGGAAGCGCAACAACCCCGAGACCAAGGCCCGTCAGAACGACATGACGAGCCAGCTCCAGGACGCGATCACCAAGCTCGAGGACGAGCTCGCCGCCGCCGAGGCGGGCGGCGACAAGGCCGCGATCGCCCAGGCGAAGGACGCCCTCGAAGCCCGCAAGGGCTGGCTGCGCGCTCTCGGCGGCTGACGCCTCGCGCCTCCGCGGGCTCTCCACAGTTCCCCGCGGCCGCCGCCACATCGGTCGGCGGCTGCGGGAGACTGCTCGCATGTGGCCGTTCCTCTACGTCCCCGGCGACCGGCTCTCGACCGCCGAGCTGACGGCCGCGTGCCTGGACGGCGACCTGGTCGAGATCGGCGACGCGTACATGCCCGCCGACGCCGTGGAGACGCGCGAGATGCGTGCGGCGTCGCTGCGGACGCTCGTCCGCCCCGATCGCGCCCTCACGCACGCGTCGGCGGCGTGGGTGCACGGGGCGATCGCCGACCCGCCGTCGGTGCACACGCTCCAGCGCGCCTCGCCGCGTCGCAACGGCGTCCCGGTCGGAAGCCGCGTCCGCTTCCGCGACGTGGCCCTTCCCACGGCGGATGTCATGGTCGTCGCCGGCGTCCGCGTCACGACGCCGGTCCGCACCCTCGTCGACGTCGCCCGGGCGCAGGTCGCCGGCGGAACCCGGGATCCGGTCCTCGATGCGCTGATCGCCTGGCGGGACGGCCTGCTGGACGAGGCGATCGCCTGGCTGGAGCGGTCCGGACCCGTGCACCACAAGCGCGCCGCGCGCGACGAGCTCCGTCGGCGTCAGGACGTGGTGACGCGGTAGACGTCGTAGACCGCGTCGATCCGGCGGACGGCGTTCAGCACGCGCTCGAGGTGGACGGTGTCGCCCATCTCGAAGATGTACCGGCTGATGGCGAGCCGGTCGTTCGACGTCTGCACCGACGCGGACAGGATGTTCACGTGGTGCTCGCTCAGCACGCGCGTGATGTCGCTGAGGAGCCCGGAGCGGTCGAGGGCCTCGACCTGGATGTGCACGAGGAAGACGCTCTTCGCCGTGGGCGCCCAGGCCACGTCGATCATCCGGTCGGGCTGGCCCTGGAGCGACGCCACATTGAGGCAGTCGGCCCGGTGCACCGAGACGCCGCTGCCGCGGGTCACGAAGCCGACGATCTCATCGCCGGGGACGGGCGTGCAGCACTTCGCGAGCTTGACCAGGATGTCGGGCGCGCCGCGGACGAGGACGCCCGAGTCGCCGCCTCGCGGCGCCTTCGTGCGCCCGACGGCGGGAAGGTCGATGACGCCGGTGGAGGTGTCCTCCTCCTCCGACCGGACAAGAGCCGTCACCTTCTCGATGACGGACTGCGTGGAGACGTGGCCCTCGCCGACGGCGGCATACAGCGCGGTGACGTCCTCGTAGCGCAGCTGATGGGCGACCGACGTGAACGAGTCCTGGTTCATCAGGCGCTGCAGCGGCAGGTTCTGACGGCGCATGGCACGCGCGATGGCGTCCTTGCCCTGCTCGACGGCCTCGTCGCGGCGCTCCTTCGTGAACCACCCGCGGATCTTGTTGCGGGCGCGGGTGCTCTTGACGAACGCGAGCCAGTCCTGACTCGGTCCGGCATCCGGGTTCTTCGAGGTGAACACCTCGACGACGTCACCCGAACTGAGGGTCGTCTCGAGCGGCACGAGCCGCCCGTTGACCTTCGCGCCCATCGTGCGATGGCCGATCTCGGTGTGGACGGCGTACGCGAAGTCGACCGGGGTCGCACCGGCGGGGAGGCCCACGACACGCCCCTTCGGCGTGAACACGTACACCTCCTTCGCACCGATCTCGAAGCGGAGGGAGTCGAGGAACTCGCCGGGGTCGGCGGTCTCGGCCTGCCAGTCGGAGATGTGCGCGAGCCAGGCCATGTCCTGGTCGAGCGCCTTGGGGTCGCTCTTGCCCCCCGACATCTGCTCCTTGTACTTCCAGTGCGCGGCGACGCCGTACTCGGCGTGCTGGTGCATCTCGTGCGTGCGGATCTGGATCTCGACCGTCCGCCCGCCGGGGCCGATGACCGTCGTGTGCAGCGACTGGTACAGGTTGAACTTCGGCGTCGCGATGTAATCCTTGAACCGGCCCGGGAGCGGGGTCCAGCGTGCGTGGATCGCGCCGAGGACGGCGTAGCAGTCGCGCACCGTGCCCACCATGATGCGGATGCCGATCAGGTCGTAGATGTCGTCGAACTCACGACCCCGCACGACCATCTTCTGGTAGACCGAGTAGAGCTGCTTCGGCCGACCCATCACCCGGCCGCGGATGCGCAGGTCGCGCAGGTCCGCCTCCACGTTGTCGATGACCGTGTGCACGTACTGCTCGCGCTGCGGGGTGCGCTGCTTCACGAGCGAGTCGATCTCGGCGTACAGCTTGGGGTGCAGGACCGCGAACGAGAGATCCTCGAGCTCGCTCTTGACCGTCTGGATGCCCAGCCGGTGCGCGAGCGGCGCGTAGATCTCGAGCGTCTCACGTGCCTTCTTGCCCGCCTTCTCCGGCGGCACGAAGCCCCAGGTGCGCGCGTTGTGGAGGCGGTCGGCGAGCTTGATGAGGAGCACGCGGATGTCCTTGGACATCGCGACGATCATCTTCCGCACCGTCTCGGCCTGGGCGGCGTCGCCGTACTTGACCTTGTCGAGCTTGGTGACCCCGTCGACGAGCATGGCGACCTCGTCGCCGAAGTCCGCGGTCAGCTGGTCGAGGTTGTAGTCGGTGTCCTCGACGGTGTCGTGCAGCAGCGCAGCGGCGATGGCGCGGGGGCCGAGCCCCAGCTCCGCGAGGATCTGCGCGACCGCGAGGGGATGGGTGATGTACGGCTCGCCGCTCTGGCGCTTCTGGGAGGCGTGCGCCTTCGCCGCGACCCGGTATGCCCGCTCGATGACGGCGATGTCGCCCTTCGGATGGTGCGTGCGCACCGTCCGCATGAGCTCTTCGAGGGCATCGCGCGAAGGCGCCCGCGAGAAGATCCGGGGCACGAGCCGGCGCAGCGACTGGCCGCCTGACGCGGAGCCGGTCGGGGTGACCGCTTCGGCCATCCGATCACCTCCGGTCGTTGCACGCGCGCGTATGGATTTGGACAATCCTACGCCCGCCGGTGTCTCGCTCAGACCGCGGGCACGGCCACGGAGCGCGCCTCGACGACGCGCGCGTCGCGTGTCTTCAGGTCGCTCTCGTTCTCGCGCAGGAGCGAGTACAGCGGGGCGGCGACGAAGAGGGTCGAGTACGCCGCGACGATCGTGCCGACGAAGATCGACAGGGAGATGTCGGTCAGTGTCTGCGCGCCGAGCCACAGCGCGCCGATGAACAGGATCGCTCCCGTCGGCAGCGCCGCGACGACCGTCGTGTTGATCGAGCGGATGAGCGTCTGGTTGACGGCCAGGTTCACCGACTCCCCGAAGGTGCGGCCGGATCGCTCGCCGTCCTCGAAGGTGTTCTCCCGGATCTTGTCGAAGACGACCGTCGTGTCGTACAGCGAGTAGGAGAGGATCGTGAGGAAGCCGATCACCGCAGCCGGTGAGATCTCGAACCCGAAGAGGGCGTAGACGCCGACCGTCACGACCAGCACGTCGACGAGACCGATCATCGCGGCGACCGACATTTTCCAGGTGCGGAAGTAGAGCGCGAGGATCAGGAAGGTCAGCGCGAGGAAGATCGCGAGGCCCCACAGCGACTGCCGGGTCACGCCCTCGCCCCAGCTCGGCCCGATGAACGACGAGCTGACGTCCGCCGCGTCGATGTCGAACGCGCTCACGAGCGCCGCCGTCACGTCGCGGGTCTCGTCGTCGGTCATCTGGTCGGTCTGGATGCGGAGAGCGTCCTCGCCGATCGTCGCGACCTTCGTCGCGGTCCCGGGGACGACGGACTCGACGGCCTCGCTCGCGACGAGCTGGTCGGGCGAGGCGACGTTGTTGACGGTGAACTGCGACCCGCCGGTGAACTCGATGGAGAACTGGACCGGACGGATCAGCGGCACCAGTGCCGCGCCGATCACGAGGATCGCCGCGATGAGAAACCACAGCCGGCGACGGCCGACGAACGGGAAGGAGACCTTGCCCGTGTAGAGGTCGTTGCCGAAATCACTCATGGAGGCCATCAGGCGTCTCCCTCCCCCGCGGACGGTCCCGGCTTGGCGGAGCCGGCGCCGCCCTGCTGCGCGAGCTTGCGCTCGGCGATGGTCTGTCGGCGTTCCGCCTCACCGCGCGAACGCGCCGTGCGCCGTGCGATCGCACCCCTGCCCCCGGCGGCGGCGACGGGCGCGCGGAACTGGGCACGGCCCCGGTAGACGGCGCCGAGGGCCGTGGGGTCGAGCCCCGACAGCGGATGGCCGCCGCCGAAGAACGACGTCCGCGCCAGCAGCTGCAGCACCGGGTGCGTGAAGAGGATGAAGATCACGATGTCGATCACGGTCGTGAGGCCGAGCGTGAACGCGAAGCCCTTCACGGTGGCATCCGCGAGGATGTACAGCACCACGGCGGCGAGGATGTTGATCGACTTGGAGATGTAGATGGTCCGCTTCGCGCGCGCCCAGCCGTCCTCGACGGCTGCCGTGATCGACTTGCCGTCGCGGAGCTCGTCTCGGATGCGTTCGAAGTACACGATGAACGAGTCGGCGGTGAAGCCGATCGTCACGATCAGGCCAGCGACGCCGGCCAGCGACAGGCGGAAGCCCATCCGCCACGCCAGGATGCAGAGCGTGATGTAGGTGAGCACGCCCATCACCGCGAGCGAGGCGATGATGACGAATCCCAGTGCGCGGTAGACGGACAGCGAGTAGATCGCCACGAGTGCGAGACCGATCAGTCCCGCGACGAGTCCGATCGTGAGCTGCTGTGATCCGAGCGTGGCCGAGATCGAGTTGCTGCTCTGGACCTCGAAGCTCAGCGGCAGGGCGCCGTACTTGAGCTGGTCGGCGAGGACCTTGGAGGTCTCCTGATCGAAGTTGCCGGTGATCTGCGGCTTGCCGTCGGTGATCACGGCGTTCATCGACGGGGCCGAGATGACCACACCGTCCAGCACGAACGCGAACTGGTTCTGCGGGGATTCGAGGCCGTACAGGCGCTGGCTGATCTGGCCGAAGACGTCGGTGCCGTCGCCGTCGAACACGATGTTGACGGCCCACTGCCCGTTCTGCGAGTTGATGCCGTTCGTGGCGTCGTCGATCGCCGACCCGTCGAGCTCCACCGGGCCGAGGATGTACTTCGCGCTGCCGTCGGCCTCGCACGTGATGAGCGGCTGGTCCGCGGGCTGATCCGCGGGGTCGTTCGCCCCGGCGCAGTCGTAGGAGAGGAACTGCGCGTAGAGCGCCTCGGTGACCCACGCGGGGTCGCTTCCCCCGGTCGGCTCGGGCGTCGGCACGGCGTTCAGGGTCGGGTCGGGTGTCGGGTACGGCGTCTCGTTGCCGTCCTCGCCGACGAACGACGTCGCCGGTGCGCCGGTGAACAGGACGGCACGCAGCTGCATCTGCGCCGACTTCTCGATGCGCTCGCGCGTCTCCTCATCGGCCTGCCCGGGCAGCTGGACGACGATCTGGTTGCCGGCCTGGGTGGTGATGTCGGACTCGCCGACACCCGACGCGTCGACGCGCTGGCGGATGATCGAGACGGCCTGCTCCATCTGATCCTCGGTCGGCGGCGTGCCGGCCTCGGACTGCGCCTCGAGGATGATCTGGGTGCCGCCCTGGAGGTCGAGCGCGAGCTCGGGCACCCAGGAGCTCTTGCCGAAGGCGTAGACGCCGAGGGCGTTGATGCCGAACAGCACCGCGGTGATCGCGACCAGTCCGATCAGAGCGCGCCAGGCACGGCGCACAGGGGTGGATGTAGCCACGGGGAGGGAGCTTTCGTCGAGTTCCGCCGAAGCGGAAGGGTGTCAGGCCTTGGGCTTGTCGTCCGGGTCGGGGGCGCCGTCCGCGAACGGCTGGGGCTCGACCGACGTGTCGGACTGCGTCGTGATGACGTCGTCGCCGGCAACGGTCTCCTCGGCGACGACCTCCTCCTCCGGCTCGACGGCACGGAGGATGGCCTGGCTGTGCACCTCGACGATGGTGCCCGGTGCGAGCTCGACGTGAGCGGCCTTGGAGAGGTCTTCCGCGTCGTACTCGACGATCGTGCCGTAGAGACCGCCCTGGAGCAGGACCTTGACGCCCGGAACCATCTGGAGCGCCTTCTTCTCCTGCTCCTCCTTCATCTTCTTGGCCCGGCGGCGCGAGCTCCAGAACATGAAGACCAGCAGAGCCGCCAGCAGGATGAGCAGGCCGTAGTCGGTGAGGAAGTTCCCTCCGGTGGCCTGCGGGGTGTTCTGCGCGGTGAGGAACGTCATGAACTCGGGGTCTGCCTTTCGGGATGGCACGCCGCAGCCATGCGGCGAAGAGGGGAAGGCCGATGGCCTCTCAGGATTATAGGTCATCCAGGGTGAGCGCCCCATCGTGGCGGGGAACACCCAGGTGACGATACGCCTCGGGCGTCGCGATCCGCCCTCGGGGGGTGCGGCCGAGGAACCCGATCCGCACCAGGTACGGCTCGACGACCGACTCGATCGTGTCGGACTCCTCGCCCACGGTCACGGCGAGGGTGTTGAGACCGACCGGCCCGCCGCGGAACCGTCGCACGACCGCGTCCAGCACCGCGCGGTCGAGCCGGTCGAGCCCGATGTCGTCGACGTCGTACAGGTCGAGGGCGGCCCGGACGTCCCCGGTCGTCGCCTCGCTCGAGGACCCGCCGTGCACCACGACGTAGTCGCGGACGCGCCGCAGGAGCCGGTTCGCGATGCGCGGCGTTCCGCGCGAGCGGCGCGCGATCTCCTCCCGCGACGCCGGCGGCACGTGGACGTCGAGCATCACGGCGGATCGCGCGACGACGCGCTCCAGCTCGTCGGGCTCGTAGTACTCCAGGTGCGCGGTGAACCCGAACCGGTCGCGCAGCGGGTTGGGCAGCATCCCGGAGCGGGTGGTCGCCCCGACGAGCGTGAACGGGGCGAGATCGAGGGGGATGCTGGTGGCGCCGGCGCCCTTGCCCACCATGATGTCGATGCGGAAGTCCTCCATCGCGAGGTAGAGCATCTCCTCGGCGGATCGCGCCATCCGGTGGATCTCGTCGATGAAGAGCACTTCCCCGGGCACGAGGCTGGACAGCAGCGCGGCGAGGTCGCCCGCGTGCTGGATGGCCGGCCCGCTCGACATCCGGAGCGGCTTCTCACTCTCGTGGGCGACGATCATGGCGAGCGTCGTCTTGCCGAGTCCGGGCGGGCCTGAGAGCAGGATGTGGTCCGCCGGGCGCTGCTGGATGCGCGCGGCGTCCAGGAGGAGCTGGAGCTGACCGCGGACCTTCGTCTGCCCGATGAACTCGGCGAGCGACCCGGGGCGCAGCGCGCCCTCGACGGCGAGCTCCGTCTCGTCCTCGGGATGGTCGGCGTCGCGGACCTCAGACACCGGTCCGCTCCTTCCGCGCGGGTCCCAGGTGGGCGAGGGCGAGCTTCAGGAGCGCGGGGACGGTGGCTGCCGCGGGTGCGTCGTCGGCGACCGCCGCGACGGCGTCGAGCGCGACGCGCTCGCTCCAGCCGAGGGCGACGAGTCCGGCGACGACCTGGTCGGCCAGCCCGCGCGCGGGGGCCGCGGCATCCGCTGCGCCGCGGACGGGCGCACGGAGCTTTCCGGCCAGCTGGACGACGATGAGCTTCGCGGTCTTCGGGCCGATGCCCGACACCCGCCGGAAAGGTGCGTCGTCCTCGTCGGCGACCGCCGCGGCGATCTGGTCCACCGTGAGCGACGACAGCACCCCGAGGGCCGACTTCGGGCCGACGCCGGAGACGCTGAGCAGCTGGCCGAAGACGCCGAGCTCCTCGCGGTCGCGGAACCCGAACAGCGACATGGCGTCTTCGCGGACGATGAGCGACGTGTGGAGGGTCACCTCGTCGCCCAGGCGGAGCTCGCGCGAATGCTGCGCGGTGACGGCGACGGCGTACCCGACGCCGTGCACGTCGAGGACGGCCGACTCCGGCTCGAGGTGCAGCACGCGGCCGCGGAGCGAGGCGATCATGCTCCGACCCTACGCGAGGCTTCGGAGCTATGTTCGAGCGACACGCTCAGCGCCGCGTCGCCTGTTCCGCCTGCGCCCATGCCCGCTGCGCGGGGGTGAGCGCCCCGGCGGCCGCTCCTGCGGGGGCGGGCCCCCGCCGCCAGGCGTGACACAGCGCGAGGGCGAGGGCGTCGGCGGCGTCGGCCGGCTGCGGCAGGGCGTCGAGCCGCAGCACCCGGGCGACCATCGTCTGCACCTGCAGCTTGTCGGCGCTGCCGTATCCGGTGATCGCGGCCTTGACCTCCGACGGGGTGTGGGTCGCCGCCGGGAGTCCGTGCTCACCGGCGAGCATGAGAGCGATGCCGCTGGCCTGCGCCGTTCCCATTACCGTGCTGCGGTTGTGCTGCGCGAAGACGCGCTCCACGGCGACCACGTCGGGGCCGTGCTCGGCCAGGACGCTCCGGATGCCGGCGGCGATCACCGCCAGGCGCTGCTCGATCGGGAGGTCGGGCGCGGAACGGACGACCCCGACGTGCACGAGCGATGCGCTGCGGTCGCGACGCACGTCCACGACGCCGACGCCGCAGCGGGTGAGGCCCGGATCGATGCCGAGGACGCGAAGAGCGGATGCCACTCCCCCACGCTAGGCGGGGACGTGCGGCATCCGCTCCAGGCGCGCCCGGCGGTCGCTACTCGTCGTTCTCGAGCTCGGCCTGGACCTCGGCCGTGAGGTCGAAGTTCGCGTAGACGTTCTGGACGTCGTCACTGTCTTCGAGGGCGTCGATCAGCCGGAAGACCTTGCGTGCCGTCTCGGCATCGATCTCGACCTTGAGGTTCGGGACGAACTCGACGTCGGCGGAGTCGTACTCGATGCCGGACTCCTGCAGTCCGGTGCGGACGGCGACGAGGTCGGACGCCTCGGTGATGACCTGGAAGCCGTCCGCGTGCGGCTCGACCTCCTCGGCGCCCGCGTCGAGTGCCGCCATCATGACGTCGTCCTCCGTGGTGCCCTCGCCGGCGACCACGACGACGCCCTTGCGGGTGAAGTTGTAGGCGACCGAGCCGGGGTCGGCGAGGGTGCCGCCGTTGCGGGTGAGGGCGGTGCGCACCTCGGCCGCGGCGCGGTTCTTGTTGTCGGTCAGACACTCGACCATGAGGGCGACGCCGTTCGGGCCGTACGCCTCGTACATGATCGAGGTGTACTCGACCGACTCGCCGCCGATGCCCGCACCGCGCTTGATGGCGCGGTCGATGTTGTCCTTCGGGACCGACGTCTTCTTGGCCTTGAGGACGGCGTCGAAGAGCGTGGGGTTGCCCTGCAGGTCGGCACCGCCGAGCTTGGCGGCCACCTCGATGTTCTTGATGAGTTTGGCCCAGGACTTGGCGCGGCGGGAGTCGATGACCGCCTTCTTGTGCTTCGTCGTGGCCCACTTGGAATGTCCGCTCACGGGACTCCTCTCGAAAAACGCGACTTCCAGTCTACGACCGCGCACGGTGGGCCCGTTGTGCGGGCGCCGCGACGCGAGGACACTTCTCGCCATGGACGCTCGGGAACGCGCGCTCGAGGTCGCGCATCATGAGGCCGGCCGCTTCCTGGCCTCGCTCACGGATCGACCGGTCTGGCCGCGCGCAGACGTGGCCGAGATGGAGCGCGTGTTCGGCGGTCCGCTCCCCGAGGACGGCGAGGACCCGGCCTCGGTCGTCGCGACGCTGGCGCGGGATGCCGAGCCGGGACTCGTCGGCATCCCCGGCGGCCGCTTCTTCGGGTTCGTCATCGGCGGGACGCTCCCGGCCGCCCTCGCGGCGGACTGGCTGGTCTCGGCCTGGGATCAGAACTCCGGATCCACGACGATGACGACCGCCGTCGCGGCTCTCGAGCGGACGGCCGGCGCGTGGATCTGCGAGCTGCTGGGTCTTCCGGCCGACGCTTCGGTCGGCTTCGTCACCGGGGCGCAGGTCTCGAACACCGTCTGCCTGGCGACGGCGCAGCACGCGCAGCTGCGCCGGGTCGGCTGGGACCAGACGCGGCAGGGGCTGCGCGGGGCGCCGCGGGTGCGGCTGGTCGTGGGCGAGCACCGCCACGCGTCGATCGACCGCGGCGCGCGGTTCTGCGGCTGGGGCTCGGACGAGCTCGTCGTGGTGCCGACGGACGATCAGGGGCGGATGCGCCCGGCCGATCTCGCTGCGGCGCTCGAAGCGGACCGGGGCGCCCCGGCTGTCGTCTGCCTGCAGGCCGGCGAAGTGCACACGGGGGCCTTCGACCCCTTCGAGGACCTCCTCCCCGTCGCGCGGGCGGCGGGCGCGTGGGTGCACATCGACGGCGCGTTCGGCCTGTGGGCCGCGGCATCCCCCGCCCTGCGCCATCTGGTCGCCGGCACCGGGGAGGCGGATTCGTGGACGACCGACGCCCACAAGACGCTCAACGTGCCCTACGACTGCGGCATGGCGATCGTGCGCGACGCCGCCGACTCGATCGCGATGCTGCGGACGGCCGGCGACTACCTCATCTACTCCCGCATGGACCCGTGGGACGTCACGCCCGAGCTGTCGCGGCGAGGCCGCGGCGTCCCGGCATGGGCGGCGCTGCGGTCGCTGGGCCGGAGCGGTGTCGCCGCGCTCGTCGAGGGGATGTGCGAGAACGCGCAGCGACTGGCCGACGGCCTGGCGCGGATCCCCGGGGTCACCGTCGTCAACGACGTCGTCTACACCCAGGTCATGTTCCGCCTCGACGACGACGGGGCGACCCGCGCTCTGTGCGCCGCGATCCTCGCCGAGGGGACGGCGGCGATGACGGGGGCGGACTGGGCGGGTCGCGCCGTCATCCGCTGCTCGGTGTCGTCCTGGGTGACCACCGCCGACGACGTGGCCCTCACGCTCGAGGCGATCCGGTCGCTCGTGGCGGCCCGCTGAGGCGCGGGGCCGTGCGGACGGCGGCCAGCAGGAGCTCGTGGAAGCGGGTGTCCCCGGACAGCTCGGGGTGGAACGCCGTGCCGAGCAGGTTCCCCTGCCGGACCGCCACGATCCTGCCGCCCTCGACGCGCGCGAGCACCTCGACCCCTTCCCCGGCCTCCGCCACGATCGGCGCGCGGATGAAGGTGGCCCGCACCGGCTCCGCACCGACCGCGGGAACATCGAGCGACGTCTCGAAGGATTCCGTCTGGCCGCCGAAGGCGTTCCGCCGCACCGTGACGTCCATGCCGCCGAAGCTCTCCTGCCCCGCGATGCCGTCGGCGATCCGGTCCGCGAGCAGGATCAGGCCCGCGCACGTGCCGTACACCGGCATCCCGTCCGCGATCGCGGAGCGGATCGGCTGCTGCATGCCGAACGCGCGACTCAGCTTGTCGATGGCGCTCGACTCCCCGCCGGGAAGGATGAGCCCGTCGACGGATGCCAGCTCCTCCGGCCGCCGCACCAGGACCGCCTCGGCGCCGAGGCCCCCCAGGACGCGGACGTGCTCGCGCACGTCGCCCTGAAGGGCGAGGACGCCGATGCGCGGACCGCTCACCAGCCGCGCTCGGCCAGCCGGTGCGGTGCGGGCAGGTCCGACACGTTGATGCCGACCATCGCTTCGCCGAGTCCCCGCGAGACGTCGGCGACGATCTTGGGGTCGTCGAAGAACGTCGTCGCCTTCACGATCGCGGCGGCGCGTTCGGCGGGGTTGCCGCTCTTGAAGATCCCCGATCCGACGAAGACGCCGTCGGCGCCGAGCTGCATCATCATCGCGGCGTCGGCGGGCGTCGCGACGCCGCCCGCGACGAACAGGACGACGGGCAGCGTGCCCGTCTCGGCGATCTCGGCGACGAGCTCGTACGGCGCCTGCAGCTCTTTCGCGGCGACGTAGAGCTCGTCGCGCGGCAGGGCGGCGAGGGCCGCGATCTCGCCCCGGATCCTGCGGATGTGCTTCATGGCCTCCGAGACGTCGCCGGTGCCGGCCTCGCCCTTGGAGCGGATCATCGCGGCGCCCTCGGTGATGCGGCGGAGGGCCTCCCCCAGGTTCGTCGCGCCGCAGACGAAGGGCACCGTGTACTCCCACTTGTCGATGTGGTTCACGTAGTCGGCGGGTGAGAGCACCTCGGACTCGTCGATGTAGTCGACACCGAGCTCCTGCAGGACCTGCGCCTCCACGAAGTGACCGATGCGAGCCTTCGCCATGACCGGGATCGACACCGACGCGATGATGTCGTCGATCAGATCGGGGTCGCTCATGCGCGCGACACCGCCCTGCGACCGGATGTCGGCGGGGACCCGTTCGAGCGCCATGACGGCGACGGCGCCGGCGTCCTCGGCGATCTTGGCCTGGTCGGCGGTGACGACGTCCATGATGACGCCGCCCTTGAGCATCTCGGCGAGGCCGCGCTTGACGCGCGCCGTCCCGGTGGCGGTTGTTGGCATAGGCCAAAAGCTAGCATGTCTCGGACATAGACTGACGGACATGACGAACGGAGTCCTGGCGATCAGCGGCGAGTCGGCCGCCGACATTGCCGACAGCATCCGTTCACTCATCGATCGGGGCGACCTGTCCCCCGGTGCGGCGCTCCCCCCGGTGCGCGCACTCGCCGATGTGCTGGGCGTCAACCGCAACACGGTGGTCGCCGCGTACCGGCAGCTCGGTCAGGCGGGCGCCGTCGAGACCGCCGGGCGCGCCGGCACCCGGGTGACGCGGCGCTCCACGATCGCCGACGAAGGCTACGCGCCCGACAGCGTGCTGCGCGACGTCGGGACCGGCAACCCCGATCCGGCGCTCATCCCCGACCCGTCGGACGCGCTCCGGAACCTCGCCGGCCGGCCCGTCCTCTACGGCGAGCCCACGATCGACCCCGCGCTGGAGGACTGGGCGCGCGCCTGGATCGGGGCCGATCTGCCGGCGCGGAGCGACCTGCACCTGACCATCACGGGCGGCGCGGTCGATGCCCTCGAGCGGCTCTTCGCCGACGCCTTGACCCGCGACGACGCCGTCGGGCTGGAGGACCCCTGCTTCCTCTCGGCCCTCCGGACGGTGCGGATCGGCGGCTACCGTCCCGTCGCGATCCCCGTGGACGACGAGGGGATGACGGTCGCCGGGCTCCGCGACGCGCTCGCGGCGGGCGTCCGGGCGATCGTGTGCACACCGCGCGCGCAGAACCCCACCGGTGTGAGCCTCACCGCCGAGCGCGCCGCGCAGCTGCGGCAGGTGCTCGCGCGGCATCCGTACGTCCTCGTGATCGAGGACGACCATTTCTCGATGCTGTCCCGGCAGCCCTACCACTCGATCATCGGGCCGGACCATCAGCGCTGGGCGCTGATCCGTTCGGTCTCCAAGTTCCTCGGTCCCGACATGTGCCTGGCGGTCACCGCGAGCGACGCCGAGACCGCACGCCGGCTCGCGCTGCGGCTGAGCCCCGGCTCCACCTGGGTGAGCCACCTGCTGCAGCGACTCGTCGTGGCGCTCGTCACCGACCCGGCCGTCACGGCGAAGGTGGGAAGCGCCGCGGCGCACTATCGCGAGCGCAACACGTCGTTCGCGGCCGCGCTGACCCGGGCCGGGATCCCGGCCACGGCCGGCGACGGACTCAGTCTGTGGGTGCGTCTGCCGCAGCGCGCCCGCGCCGTGGCCGAGCAGCTCATGCGCCGAGGCTGGCTCGCCCGCCCCGGCGACGACTTCGTCCTCGACGACGACGACGCTGCGCACCACCTGCGTCTCACCGTGCACGACCTGACCGACGGCGATGCCTCCCGGCTCGCCACCGACATCGCCGCCGCCGTCGACGCGGTCGCGTCCTCCCCGAAAGCGAACCCCTCGTGAAGATCCTCTCCATCCAGTCCGCCGTCGCCTACGGCCACGTGGGCAACTCCGCCGCCGTCTTCCCGCTCCAGCGGATCGGTATCGAGGTCTATCCGGTGTACACCGTGAACTTCTCCAACCACACCGGCTACGGCGCCTGGCGCGGACCGCTCATCAGTCCGACCGACGTCGCCGACGTCATCACCGGCATCGAGGAGCGCGGCGCGTTCCCCGACATCGACGTCGTGCTCTCGGGATATCAGGGCGGCGAGGGCATCGGCGATGTCATCCTCGACGCCGTCGCGCGCGTGAAGGCGGCCAACCCGTCCGCCGTGTACGCCTGCGACCCCGTCATGGGGAATGCGAAGTCGGGCTGCTTCGTCGCTCCGTCCATCCCGGTGCTGCTGCGCGAGCGCGTCGTCCCCGCCGCGGACATCATCACCCCCAACCAGTTCGAGCTCGGGTTCCTGACCGAGACCGAGCCCGCCGACCTCGACTCGACGCTCGCGTCGGTGGATCTCGCCCGCGCGATGGGTCCCTCGACCGTCCTCGTGACGAGCGTCGAGCGTCCCGACCGCCCCGAGGGCACCATCGAGATGATGGCCGTGACGGATGCCGGCGCGTGGATCGTCCGGACGCCGCACATCCCGATGAAGGCGAACGGCTCGGGCGATGTCACCGCAGCGCTGTTCACGGCCCACTTCCGCGCGACGGGCGATGCCGCCGACGCGCTCGCGAAGACCACCTCGAGCGTGTTCGACCTGCTTCAGACAACCTTCGACGCCGGCTCGCGGGAGCTGCAGCTGATCGAGTCGCAGGAGTTCTACGCGAGCCCGCGGCTGCAGTTCGAGGTCACCCAGGTCCGCTGACGTCGAGAGCAGGGGGGCCGGTCAGTAGACCGGCCATGCCCCCTGGATCGCATCGCGCACCTCGCCGAGCAGCTGCGGCAGCGCCTTGGTCTTGGCGATGATCGGGAAGAAGTTGGCGTCCGTCGCCCAGCGCGGGACGACGTGCTGGTGCAGGTGGTCCGCGACTCCGGCACCGGCCACGGCGCCCTGGTTCATGCCGAGGTTGAAGCCGTCGCAGCGCGACACGTCGCGGAGGACGCGCATGGCGAGCTGGGTGAGCGCTCCGATCTCGGCGACCTCCTCGGGCGTCGCCTCGTCGTAGGTGCCGAAGTGACGGTACGGGCAGACCAGCAGATGGCCGGAGTTGTAGGGGAACAGGTTCAGGACCACGTAGGCCGTCTCGCCGCGCGCGACGATGAGACCGTCCTCATCGCTCTTGTCGGGTGCGGCGCAGAACGGGCAGTCGTGCTTGAGCGGCTCGGGCCCGGCCTGGATGTACGCCATCCGGTGCGGCGTCCACAGCCGCTGGAACTCGTCGGGGACGCCCGCCATGTCCGCCGCGTCCTCCCGGGATTGGTCCGTGTCGTCACTCATGCGAGGTCCTCCGCGGTGTTGACGAGCGTCTTCGCGTCGATCGCGTGGACGATCCTCTGGATCGCGTCCGCCACCGGGATCCCGTTGGTCTGCGAGCCGTCGCGGAAGCGGAACGACACCGTGCCGGCGGCGCGGTCCTGCTCCCCTGCGATGAGCTGGAGCGGGACCTTCTGCGTCGTGTGGGTGCGGATCTTCTTCTGCATGCGGTCGTCGGAGTGGTCGACGTCGGCGCGGACGCCGTGCGTGCGCAGCTCGCCGACGATCTCGTCGAGGTAGTCCGCGAACTGCTCCGCGACCGGGATGCCGACGACCTGGACGGGGGCGAGCCAGACGGGGAACGCACCGGCGTAGTGCTCGAGCAGGATGGCGAAGAACCGCTCGGCGGACCCGAACAGCGCCCGGTGGATCATGACGGGGCGATGCTTCGCGCCGTCCGGACCGGTGTACTCGAGATCGAACCGCTCGGGAAGGTTGAAGTCGATCTGCACGGTCGACAGCTGCCACGTGCGGCCGAGGGCATCCTTCGTCTTCAGGTCGATCTTCGGACCGTAGAACGCGGCCTCCCCCTCGACCTCGGTGAGCTTCAGGCCGGATGCCTTCGCGACGCGGCGGAGCGCATCGGTGGCCATCGCCCAGTGCTCCTCGTCGCCGATCCACTTCTCCTTCTCGTCGTCGCGCATCGACAGCTCGAGTTCGAAGTCGGTCAGGCCGAAGTCGCGCAGCATCGTGAGCACGAAGTCGAGGACCTTCTCGGCTTCGCCCTCGAGCTGATCGGGCGTGACGAACAGGTGCGAGTCGTCCTGCGTGAAACCGCGCACGCGCGTCAGCCCGTGGAGAGCCCCGGAGAGCTCGTAGCGGTAGACCGTGCCGTTCTCGTACAGCCGCATCGGGAGGTCGCGGTAGCTGCGCCCGCGCTCCTTGAAGATCAGGATGTGCATCGGGCAGTTCATCGGCTTCAGGTAGTAGTCGGTGCCCTGCTTGGTGATCTCGCCGTTGTCGTCCCGTTCCTCGTCGAGGTGGATCGGCGGGAACATGCCGTCCTTGTACGTGACGAGGTGGTTCGACTGGACGAAGAGGTCCTTCTTCGTGATGTGCGGGGTGTAGACGTAGGTGTAGCCGCCTTCGCGGTGCCGCTTGAGGGCGTGCTGCTCCATCTCCTGACGGACGATGCCGCCCTTGGGATGCCACACGGACAGGCCGGAGCCCACCTCATCGGGGAACGAGAAGAGGTCGAGCTCCTTCCCGAGCTTGCGGTGGTCGCGCTTGGCGGCCTCCTCGAGGCGCTCCTTGTAGGCGCGCAGCTCGTCCTTCGTCGGCCATGCCGTGCCGTAGATGCGCTGCAGCTGCGGGTTCTTCTCGCTGCCGCGCCAGTAGGCCCCGGCGATGCGGGTGAGGTCCCACCCGTTGCCGACCATGCGGGTGGAGGGCACGTGCGGTCCGCGGCAGAGGTCCTTCCACGCGGTGACGCCGTCGCGGGTCACGTTGTCGTAGATCGTGAGCTCACCGGCGCCGACCTCGACGGAGGCGCCCTCGGCGGCTTCCTTCGTGCCGCCCTTGAGGCCGATCAGCTCCAGCTTGAACGGCTCGTCCTTCAGCTCTTCGCGGGCCTCGTCGTCCGTGACGACGCGACGGACGAAGCGCTGACCCTCGCGGACGATGCGCTCCATCTCCTTCTTGATGGCCTTGAGGTCTTCCGGGGTGAACGGGTCGTCGACGCCGAAGTCGTAGTAGAACCCGTCGGTGATCGGGGGGCCGATGCCGAGGTTGGCCTGCGGGCGGATGCGCTGCACCGCCTGGGCGAGCACGTGTGCGGTGGAGTGACGCAGGATCGCGAGCCCGTCCTCGCTGCTCACGGTGATCGGCTCGACGCCGTCGAGATCGGTCACCGTGGTGGCGAGGTCCTTCACCTCCCCGCCGATGCGGAGGGCCACGACCGAGCGGTCGGGGAACACGGCGAATCCGTCGGCGGGGAGCGGAACGTCCGCCGGGGTGATCACATCAGTCAAGGAAGTCTCTCCAGAGGGTGGCTCGGATACGGCTGCTCAGCTTCGAGCGCACCGCGCTCTGCCCGCTCAGGCGTGAGGCGTTCGCGTGCCGGCGTGGAAGCTGAGCCGGCGGTGTTCCATGATCCGAGTCTAGTCGTCGGTGCACCGCGCCACAGACGGCGCCGAGCGGCATCCGCTCAGGCGATGGCGAGGTCGACCTGGATCTCGCCGGCGAGCTGTTCGAGCGCGCCGATGACGGTGCCGGCATCCGTCCCCGTGGGAAGCCGGAAGGCGACGGTCGCCTCGAACAGCGTCCCGCCGGCCATCGGAGCGTCGAGGGTGCGGCTGCGGAACGTGTCGATGCTCAGCGCATGCCGGGCGATGGCCGCGGTCACGTCGCGGACGATGCCGGGACGGTCGTTGCCGAGGACCGTCAGCTCCAGTTCCCTCTCTCCCACCGCGGCGTCGTCGGTGGGGTGACCGCCGTGGGCCGTGACCCGGAGCATGCCGTCGAGCTGCTCGAGGGCGGCGGTCAGCTCGTCTTCCCGGTCGTCGGGGACCGAGACCAGGACGATGCCGGCGAAGGCACCCGCGAGCTCGGCGAGCTCGCTCCGCTCCCAGTTGCCGCCGTGCGCCGCGACCTGCTCGGCGAGGGCGTTGACCAGCCCGGGACGGTCGTCACCGACGACGGTGAGTACGAGATGCGCCATGGCGCGAGCCTAGCGCCGCACCGAGCGGCGAGGCAGTCCCCCGCAGGTCATGCGTCGGCGCCGCCGGTGATGACGGGGGCGAGGATGACGACGCCCGCGCCCACCAGGGCGATGGCCGACCCGGCATAGTCCCAGACGGTCGGCGTGAAGCCGTCGACGAGCACGCCCCACGCGAGGGATCCGGCGATGAAGATGCCGCCATAGGCGGCGAGCACTCGGCCGAAGTTCGCGTCGGGCTGGAACGCGGCGATGAACCCATAGGCGCCGAGCGCGAGGACGCCGGCGGCGGCGAACAGCCACCCCTTGTCCTCGCGGACCGCCTGCCAGATCAGCCATGCGCCGCCGATCTCGGCGAGGGCGGCCAGCAGGAACAGGATGGCGATGCGCGCGGTCGTCATGCGCGCCAGTCTGACAGGCTCCACGACGCGCCTCGCAGCGGCCGTCGGTACGCGACCCGCGCGCCCACGTGCGCGGGCCAGGCCGGAGCTTACCCGCGGCGGCGGCCGCATCACAGGGGGCGGCCCTCGCCGCCGGGGGCGGACGTAGCGTGGAAGGCATGAAGGCTCTCCAATACACACGAATCGGATCCCACCCAGAAGTCGTCGAGATCGAGAAGCCGACTCCCGGTCCCGGTCAGGTGCTCCTCCAGGTCACCGCAGCGGGCGTCTGCCATTCGGACGAGTACGTCATGGGACTTTCGGCCGACGAGTACGCCGCGGCCGGCTATCCCCTCCCCCTCACACTCGGTCACGAAGGCGCCGGCATCGTCGCCGAGCTCGGCGAGGGCGTCGAGCACGTGAGCGTGGGAGATGCGGTGGCCGTCTACGGGCCGTGGGGCTGCGGCCGCTGCCACAACTGCTCGCAGGGCAAGGAGAACTACTGCACGAACGCCGCCGCGGAGGGCATCATGCCTCCGGGGCTCGGGGCGCCCGGCTCGATGGCCGAATACATGATCGTCGACGACGCGCGCCACCTCGTGCCCCTCGGCGACCTCGACCCCGTCGAGAACGTGTCGCTGACGGATGCCGGTCTGACGCCGTACCACGCCATCAAGAACTCTCTCCCGAAACTCGGTGCCGGGACCACCGCCGTCGTGATCGGGACCGGCGGGCTCGGCCACGTCGCGATCCAGATCCTCCGGGCGCTCACCTCGGCGACCGTGGTCGCTCTCGACATCTCCGAGGAGAAGCTCGGCCTCGCGACCGAGGTCGGCGCCCATCATGCCGTCCTCAGCGACGAGGACGCCGTCGCCGCGATCAGGGAGCTCACGGGCGGCCTGGGCGCGGAGGCCGTGTTCGACTTCGTCGGAGCCGGCCCCACGATCGCGACCGCCGTGGGGGCAGCTGCCGCCGAAGCGGACGTCACGATCGTCGGGATCGGCGGAGGAACGGCTCACGTCGGCTTCGGCTCGATCGCCTACGACGCCGCCCTGCGGATCCCGTACTGGGGTTCGCGCAGCGAGCTCATCGAAGTGCTCGACCTGGCGCGCTCGGGCCACGTGGGGGTCGAGGTGCAGCAGTACTCACTCGAGGACGGTCCGAAGGCCTACGAGGCGCTGGCCTCCGGCTCGGTCCGCGGTCGCGCCGTCATCGTCCCCTGATCTCAGCCGGGAGTGGGGACGTGTCCCCACTCCCGCATGCCTGAGTGCAGGGCGAGGAGGTGTGAGGAGCGATCGCGGAACCACTCCGGGACAACAAAAAACCCCCGGGTAACCGGGGGTTTGTCTGTGCGCGATACTGGGATCGAAACTGTAACTGCGCTACTGATCACCAGAGCCTCCGATGCCGCTAGACGCCCCGTTTTGGCCCGTATTCTTGCGGATGCAGCGCTTCCAGTGTTAACGTCACAGGAACGCAGGAACAAGCAATAGACTGCACGAGATATTGCACGTTATTGCACGGGCGACGGGGAAGAAGATGGCGAAACGGAAGCGACGAGAGTCATTTGGGGCGGTGCGTAAGCTTCCCAGCGGCCGCGTTCAGGCGTCCTACGTCGGCCCCGACGGCGAGCGTCACAACGCTCCTCAAACCTTCGACACCCTCACCGATGCTCGCGGTTGGTTGGTCACCCAGCAGGCGCAGATACTCTCGGGCGAATGGTCCCGCGGCGCAGCCGAACTGGCCGAGAGCGCAAAGCGTGGGAAGACGGCGACCTTCGCGGAGTACGCGGAGAACTGGATCGACACCCGGACCAACAGGCACGGCGAACACCTTCGCCCACGTACGGCTGCCGAGTACCGCCGGCTCATCCGCGGCCCGCTCGCGCCTTTCGCCCCCCTGCGACTCACCGCAATCACGTCAGAAGCTGTGCGGAGCTGGTACTCCGACCTTGTGAAGGCCGGCACGAAGACTCAGGCTGCGCGCGCCTACGAGTTGCTGAAATCCGTTCTCGCGACGGCGGTCAACGACGGCCGACTCAAGACCAATCCGTGTCAGATTCGTGGAGCAGCAGCCGCGTCCACGGGAAGAAAGATCACACCCCCCACCGCCGCTGAGCTCGCCAAGATCATCGAGGTCATCACTCCGCGCTTCAAGGCCGCTGTCGCTCTAGCCGCCTGGACGGGCGTTCGCTACGGCGAACTCACCGAACTCAGACGGAAAGACATCGACGTCATTGAAAGCGAAAACGGCGAGCAAGCAATCATCGTGAATGTTTCCCGAGGCGTCACGCAGGTGACTGGTCAAGGATTCGTCGTGGGCCCGACGAAGTCCGAGGCTGGCGTTCGGAGCATCGTGCTGCCTCCCCACGTCAATGACATCGTGCTCACTCATCTCAAAGAGAACGTGACCCGGTTCCCCGAGTCGCTCCTCTTCCCCGGCGCTGATGGCTCGAGCCATCTGGGCCAGTCAGCGTTCTACAAACACTGGAACGCGGCGCGCGTCGCCGCTAAGCGCCCGGACTTGCCCTGGCACGGTCTGCGCCATTACGGGGCGACACGGGCGGCGATCGCCGGCGCAACCCTCAAAGAACTGCAGGCGAGGCTTGGTCACTCGACCGTCGTCGCCGCGATGCGTTACCAGCACACCGCTGGCCGCGATGAAGAGCTTGCGAGGCGGATGTCCGAACTCGCATGAGCAGTGACGGCGCCCGCCGTCACGTAAAGTGCCCCCGCTCGAGCGGCAACTCGAACGAGGGCAAGATCACACAACTTGGAGTCGAGATGATCACTGACAACGATACCCGCAGGACCGTCCGAGAAAGCGCCGTCAAGGACTGCGCAATGCACGACTGGTGCGAGGTCGACCATTCCCACGATCAAGACGCTGAAGATCGCGCGTACCACCGCAGGACGGTGACAGCGGGTGCCATCGAGGTGGCGTTCGTCGTCAGCTCGGGGAAGCCGACCGTTGAGTGGATGCCCGATTTCACGGAGTGGACTTTCGCCCCCGACGAAGCCTGCGATCTCGGCGCGCTGTCAGAGTCGTTCCAGCAGATCCATGCCGAGTTCCTCGCCTTCATCGGCGCTAACTCGCGTAGCGGCGGTCGCGACCGCGAGGCCATCGCAAGGATCGACTCGATGACGGTCAGCGAACTGCGCCGCGCGTGTGCAGACGCAGGGCTACCGATGTCATCGATCGGGCGTGTGCTCGATGGAGACGACACCCTCGCTCGCGCGCTGGCCGAGGCATGTGAACCCGCGCGGGAGCTTCGACGCCCGATCGATGTACACGACCGGATGTCCGGACTCGGTGACCTGTGATGACCGTCAGGTCGGCTGTCCGCTCATCGCGCCGCGGACCTTTCCCGAAGTACGAGTCCGATCAAATCTACGATCGCGTCCGGACCCTCCTCGCCTACGGATTCAGCGACCGAGCAATCGCAATGGCTCTCGGCATCTCTGACCGGACGGTCAGCCGCTACCGTCGCGCGCATGGAATCGCGAACGTCTACCGGCGGGCAGCGCTCTGAGGAGGAACAGGATGACCATGGGGTGCCTGCCAGGCGGGCATCCCTCCCCCTCCGTAGCTCAGAGGAAGAGCGAACGCGTTCTAGGCGACCGGTCACAGGTTCGAATCCTGTCGGAGGGACGGGGAAGGATGTACAGATGAGCCGCAAGAAGAACTGGGACGAGCGTCCTGAACGGCGCGGAGGCCCATCACGGTTCCTCGTCGGGGTCGGGCCATATGTGTCCGTGTACTGCAGCGGTCGAGAGATCGCACCGCACCCTAAACACCGGATAGCGTCTTTCGTTCCATCGGACGACCCCGCTCACAATCATTGGGTTGAGAGCACGGCGGGATACGCGGCACATGCGGAAGCGCACTACTTCAAGGTGATTCCGCGCGCCACCCAGTGGCTCGTCGGCGACCGATGGTTGGAGCCCGACGAGCGGCGAGACGCCCGAGACGCCAATGCCTTCCGCAGCCGTTGGCGGCTTCAGTGCCCGCATTGCCGCATCGTCAAGCCATTCGCGAACCCCACGCAGCTTTCTCCCGCAATATCGGCGTTGGCGCTGCTACGCGGTGAGGACGGCATCATCGAGGTGCCGCTACGGGCTTTCGTCCGACACATCGATGAATGGGGAAACGGATAGTAAGGGGCAGAAGGCGGCACAATGTCGCACAGCCCCGGTATGCTGTAAGGGCACGGCGTTGGGCCTAGTTTTCGGACTGAGTAGCTCCCCGGTTGCATAAGCCTCCGAGCAGAGGATCACTTCTCATGCTCCGGAGGCTTTCCTCATGTCCCACACGGACACTCCCTGGGTTCCGATCGAAGTAGCGGCCAAGCACTACTCGCTCAGTACCGACACCGTTCGCCGGATGATCACTCGCGGCGAGATCGAAGCTCGACGTTTCGGACCGCGTCTTATTCGCGTGCGCCTGGAAGACATCGTCGCGTCAGCCCGACCCCTTCGTTACATCGGAGGTGCGGGCGAGTGAACGCAAACGAAAGCCGCCCGGAGGCGGCTGTCGAAGATCTGGCTGGCCGGCTGATCTCCGTCAAGAATACCCCGATCAAGCGCCGATCGCAGGCGAATCGCGCGGGCGAGGTGATCGCCTGATGGGTTTTCGTGACGCCGAATGGGCGTACAACCTTCCTGATCTCGAGATGCGGGAAAAGGTCGTGCTGACGGCCCTCTGCCACCGCACCGACGACAAGACGCACCAGACCTTCGTCGGTCAGCAGACGATCGCGGAGATGGTCAGCAGCTCGCCCGACTTTGTTCGCCGAGGGCTCCGCGAACTAGAGCGGTTGGGGGTGATCCAGCGAAAGCGCCGAACCGGCGCGGGCGGGTACAGAACGTCCGACCTGACGACCGTCGACACCGCCTACGCGGCTGCAAGCCTAGAAGGCGCAGCGCCCACTAGGCCGGGAACCTACAAGGCTGACAGCCGCAACCTAACCGGCTCTGAGCCGCCGCCTACCCAGACCACAGCCGGTGCAGAGGAGATCACTCAGGGTTATCACTCAGAGGATCATTCAGTCTCTCCCGCTGAGGCATTCGAGCGGGCGTGGAAGAACTGGCCGAAGAAGGTCGAAAAGCGAGACTCGAAGGATGCGTTCGAGAAGGCAGCGCGTCGCCGTTCGGTCACAGAACTGGAGCATGACGTCTCCCGGTTCGGACAGGCATACGCGCGGTCCGCCTCCGAGGTGCGCTTCGTTCCTGCGCTGAGCTCGTGGCTTCGCAAAGAACGATGGACCGACGATCTCCCCGTTCCGTCGCTCAAGGGGGCGCGCGAATCGGTCGACGACCGGAACCTGGCTGTAGTCGCCTCCCTCCAGGCTGCCGAATGCGCGGCCGGCCGACACAAGCTCACCGTGGACAACACCTGCGCGCTATGCGACGTCAGGCCCTGGCAGCTAGAACTGCCGGAAGGGGTGAACTTCTGATGATCGCCCCCAGGCCGGACAACTTCGACGAACTCACGCGGACCTGGAACGACCCTGCTGCTTTCGCTCAAGAACTGGCGAAGTACTACGACCAGGTACGTCAGCATTCGGAACCGGTGATCGATATCACCTCCCCCCGCCGCAGGAGGAAGGACTGATGGGTGCGCCACTGACCAATCACTACGTCATGTCGATGGCAGAACTGCGCATCGTCTTCCAGGAGGCGAACCTCGCCAGCCTTCTCAAGCAGTTCAAGCGTAACGACAACGTCGCCTACCGGATCGTTCACGACATGCAGAAAGCCATTCTGAGCGAATCTGCCGCGGGCGGCACTGAACCGCGGCAAGAGGCGGCATCAGAGGAACGTGAGTACTGGACAGTTCCGCAACTACATCGGGCATCACGCAGAGGGGAGACCACCATCCGAAAAGACATCCGGGAGAACCATCTCCCCGCCACCCAGGTCAACGGCACATGGCTCATCACGAACGACGACGCCCGAACCTACATCGCCAGCCGGCGCAAGAACTGAAGGACTCACACACATGGGACTCGAATCACTCGAAGCCGAGATCGCAAGCATCCGCGAATCCGCCACAAGCGTGCAGCGCACCTACAGCCAGAACGTGACCAGCATCCAGAACGATGCGACGCTCAGCGACACCGGCAAGTCAGACCAGAAAGCAGATGCCTACGCGCACGCCAAGGCCGACCTGGGTGCCCTGCGCCAGCGGGAAGAGGCCGTGATCAACGCCGCCATCAACAGCCGCAAAGCGATCATCGAAGCGCCAACCAAGCCGACCGCATCCTCGATCATTTCCTATCGCGATGCGCAGGACCGCACTGACCGAATCGCAGACGCGGACGAAGCCAAGGCCCTCATCGAGCGCGCCCTCCGACAGGACGACCTGTACCTCGCACACGCCATCTTCGATCGAGCGACGCAGGAACGCTGGCATGGCGTCGCGCAGGTATTCACCCACGCCAAGCCCGAGTACGCAGACACCGTGCGGGAGCTGCAGACCCTCATCGACACCAGGGACGCGGGACTCGAGCGAACCATGCAGTACGCCATCTTCGCGAGCTGACAGATCAGACGCAATGGCAACCGCGCGCACTCAAACAGATCGAGACCCCAGGGCGGGGTCCCCCTCAAGGCTCCGGGGAAAGACCTCAGGGTTTTGGGATCGTCTCTCCCCGTCCTTTTTTTTCACGGAAGTTGGTGGCCCCAATGAGCGATGACGCAGCCGTTGATGACTCCCCGTCCCCCTCCCCCGCGGATGTCGCCGCCGTTGTGAGCGCTCGGCGCTTCACGCAGTCGGAGGTTGACCAGATCGTCCAGGAGCGGCTGCGACGCTCGCGGCCATCGGACTACGAAGAGGTCGCGAGGACTGCGGAAGCCGTCGATGAGATGGAACGACTGATCGGAGAAAAGGAGCAGGCGCTAGCGCAGGCACGCTTCGAGGCTCGCCGAGACGCACTCGCGCTTCACCATGCGGTGCCCATAGACCTTCGCGACGAGTTCATGACTTCTACCGACGAAACGACGCTCGCGATGCAGGCGGAACGCCTGGCGCGGCTGGCGGCGCAGCAGAGGGCGACCGGGAACGTCGCGCCGCGCGAGGGGTCAGTCCGGGTCAGTGGCGCAAGCAACGACCGTGAGGAGCGCCACTTCGTGAACGACCTCTTTGGCAACGACAACTTCTGAACGGAACTCAATGGACGGCAACTACCCAATCAATCGCCCGGACCTGAATCGGCCCGAGTTTCGTCGAATGACACAGGAGCGCCTTGTGCGTCTCAGCCGGCTGAAGAACCCAACGGCGAAAGAATGCGTCGTCGTGGAAGCCCTAGCTGCTGTCGCGGCTCTGCAAGCAGCGTGGGATGGCCTCAGCACCGACGGCGACGAAGGGGCCCGCAATGTCTGACCGGGTGGTGCGCGTAAAACTGAGCGCGCAAGTTCAGGACTATCAGGCCAACATGCTGAAGGCCGCTCAGGCCACCCGCTCTGTTGGCACGGAAGCGGAGAAGCTCACCCAGCAGCGGCAGGCGTTCGACCTGCTGGGTCGCAGCATGCTCGCCACCGGTGGTGCGATGGCTGCCGGTGTCGGTCTCGCGGTCAAACGCTTCGCAGACTTCGATGCCGCGCTCTCCAACGTCGCAGCGACTGGTCAGGACGCGAAGAACAACCTCGATGCCCTGCGGCGGGCTGCGATCGACGCCGGCGCTTCAACCGTCTTCTCCGCGACGGAGTCGGCGAACGCGATCGAGGAGCTCGCGAAGGCGGGCCTGAGTGCGTCAGACATCCTCTCGGGCGGTCTCGCGGGATCCTTGGATCTCGCGGCGGCTGGAAGCCTGGGTGTCGCGGAGGCGGCCGAGATCGCGGCGACGACTCTGCAGCAGTTTGGCTTGGACGGGAGCGAGGCGTCTCATGTCGCCGACCTTCTGGCGGCCGGCGCTGGCAAGGCCATGGGTGATGTCGCCGACATGGGCCAGGCGCTCAACCAGGCGGGTCTCGTCGCGAATCAGTTCGGTGTGTCCATCGAGGAGTCCGTCGGAGTTCTGTCGGCGTTCGCTTCGGCGGGCATGCTCGGGTCTGACGCGGGCACGTCGATGCGCACGATGCTTCTGCGGCTGGCGAACCCGACCAAGGAAGTCACCGCGCTCATGGAGGAGCTCGGGATCAACGCCTACGACAGTTCGGGCCAGTTCGTCGGCCTGGCTGGTCTTGCGGGTGAGCTCGAGACTTCACTCGCGGGGATGTCAGAGCAGCAGAAGCAGACGACGCTGGCGATGATCTTCGGCCAGGACGCTATCCGCGGCGCGACCATTCTGCTGGATGAGGGCGCCGCGGGTATCCAGAAGTGGACCGACAAGGTTGACGAGCAGGGCTACGCGGCCGACACGGCCCGCACGAAGCTCGACAACCTGAAGGGTGACGTCGAGGCTCTAGGTGGCGCATTCGACTCAGCCTTGATCGCGATGGGTTCGGGCGCGGACGGTCCTCTGCGTGCGCTCGTGCAGAGCATCACCGAGGTCGTCGACGGTTTCAACGACCTCCCAGACTGGGCACAGCAGGCCGCCCTCGGCGTGGGTGCTGTGGGTGCTGCTGCGGGTCTGGCTGGTGGTGCGTTCTTCCTCGCGGTTCCGAAGGTCGCTGAGTTCCAGGCAGCGATGGACGGCTTCGGTCCCACCGCCCAGCGGGCAGGACGAGCACTGGGAACGGTAGCGGGTGCTGTCGGGGTATTCGCCGCCGTGGGAGCGGCAGTCGCCGGCCTTGAGGCTGTGGGTGATGCACTTCGGGGTATTGAGGCTGAGTCCTCCGAGCTCGCAAACACGCTCACAAAGGGCAGCCTCGACAAGGCGCTCGCACAATCCGTCGAGGGAACGGCGTTCCCGTGGGAGATCGAGAACGTCAAAGCCAATATCAAGGACCTCAGCGAGGTACTCGATCAGATGCGAGAAGGACGACCGTCCGCGAACAGCAACGACCCAATCGATCTGTGGTTTGACCAGCTCTCCGCCTCCGTCACCAACCTCGGCGACGCGCTCGCGAAAGCCTCCCCCGACGAGCTCGCCGCGACACTCACGGCACTGCAGGACACCTACGGGCTCACCGATGACAACATTCTGACTCTCATCGACAGCTCATCGACCTTGCGCGCGAACCTTGTTGCACAGGCCGACGCAGCTGGTCTGGCTGCGGACGATCAGGTACTCCTGCAGTTCGCTCTAGGCGGCTCCAAGGATGCGACAACAGACGCCGCGGCAGCGACCGAAGTTCTGGCTGCAGAAGCCGACGCAGCAGCAGCCGACCTGGATTCCCTTGTTGCCGCGCTCGACGGCGTAGCCGGCGGAGCAATGGGTATGGCCGACGCGATCGACGGGGCACAGGGCGCGATCAACACGCTCAAGGACGCCGCAGAGAACCAGAAGGCGTCGCTCAACGGCACCAATGACGAGTCGATCCGCCTGCGCGATTCGATGCGGGAGGTCGAGTCCGCGCACCGTGACGCCGCTCAGGCCATCCTCGAGAACGGAGGCTCCGTCGACGAGGCCACTTCGAAGTGGCAGGCGGGCCGCGAAGCCATCGTGCAGCAGCGCATCGCCATGGGCGAGTCCGAAGGCGCCGCGCGCAGGTGGGCAGACCAGCAGCTCGGGTCCGCTGACCAGGTTCGTGGCGCTCTCGCCGACGTGAAGTCCGCAGTGGATGCACTGCCGGAAAACATGACGATGAGTCTCACCGCGAATGTCGCATCCGCAGTGAACACCTTGCAGGGGTTCATCAACCGATACGGGAAGCTCCAAGGCACGATCAACTACCGCGCCACGCAGAGCGTCGAGACGGGCGCGGAACGCCCCGGACGCGCGACTGGCGGCCCCATCTTCGGACCGGGCACCGGCACCTCAGATTCGATCCCGGCGATGCTGTCGAACGGTGAGCACGTCATCACCGCAGCGGAAGTCGAGCGCGCCGGCGGCCACGACAGGATCTACGCCTGGCGCAAAGCGATGATGACCGGAACTCTCCCCACGTTCGCTTCGGGCGGCAAGGTGTCGTATGCGATCGACCGGTCTCAGGTTGTGCAGTGGAACCGTGATGTTCGTCGCGGTGAGGCTCGCGCGGATGGTCTGGGCGGTAACGCCCTGTCGCTGGTCGACAAGCTGTTCGACATCGCGGCTGACATTGGCGGCAAGTATGGCAAGCGGCTTCGTGACGATGCGCTGAAGTCCGAGAAGGCGTTCACGCGCCTCGAGAAGCGGGCCGATGAGGCTGCGGCTCGTCTGGACAAGGCGAAGGACAAGCTGTCGGATCTGCGGGATGCCGCGTCGTCGATGGCATCGCGCGTGGCTTCGGCGGTGCGGTCGTTCTTCAACGCGGGCGACCTGGCGACGTCGAAGACTGTGACCACGGGCTCGTCGTCCACGAAGGTCGTCAACGGGATCGTTGTTGCCGGCGCAGGCGTGACGACGACCCAGCAGGACACGACGTCCGCGAAGTCGATTGCGTCGACCATGAAGAAGGATGCGTCGGCGATCAAGCGGTTCGCTGAGAAGTTGAAGCGACTGTCCAAGAAGGGGCTGAATCCGGCTCTGCTTGAGGAGGTCGCGCTGCTTGGTATTGAGCAGGGTGAGCCGATTGTGGATGCGCTGTTGGAGGCGTCGAAGGCGGAGATCAAGTCGATCAACTCTTCGTACGGGACGATCAACAAATATTCGAACCAGTCGGGCGACACGGTCGCGGATGCGAACTTCGAGAAGCTGATCGATAGCGCTGAGAAGCAGGTTCGTGAGGCGAAGAAGAACTCGGATGCGATCCGGGATCAGTTGAAGCGCGAGACGACGAAGATCATCAAGGGCATCACGGATGCGCTCAATAAGGGCTCGAACACGAAGGTTCAGAAGAAGGCGTTCGGTGGTCCGATTTACGGGCCGGGTTCGTCTACGTCGGATTCGATTCCGGCGCTTCTGTCGAACGGCGAGAACGTGTGGTCGGCGGCTCAGGTCGAGCGCGCGGGCGGGCAGGCGGCGGTCGAGTCGTTGAAGCGTCTGCAGCCGACGTTGCCGCGGTTCGTGAATGGTGGCCCGGTCGGTTTCGGTGCTGCTGCGGCTGGGCCCGTGACCTCCGTTGTGACCGTCGAGAGCGCCCGCCTCATCGCGTCAATGACGGCGGCAGCCGTTCGGGACGTTCGCTCCGCTGATCGGTCTGCCGACGCGCAAGACGCGCACCTCGCAGCCATGCGCGGCGTGCGTTAGCGGACCCTCACCGCGCTTCTGCCGAGAGCGGCATCGAGCCGCGGCAAGACGCGGCATCAGAGGAACGTGATGAGCGAAGCACCCAAGCGGCCTGCCGCCAAGACGAAGGACTGAGAATGGCACTTCCCTCAAACATCGGTGTCTGCGAGATCACCGGCACATTCACACGGGGCGTCGCAGACGGGTCGGATCCCGATCGCGACCCCGATGCCATACCCGCCATCGGTCTGCAGTTCTGGTTTACGCCGGACCTGAAGCCTGCCCTCGCGAAGATCCCCTCCCAGAAGCGCACCATCGCCATCGACCCGGTCCCGGCTGTGACCGATGAGGATGGCGTGCTGATCGGTCCGGATGGTCTGCCTGGTGTGCGGCTCATCGCGTCGAACGATACGGACATGATCCCGAACGGGTGGACGTGGAGGGTCACCGTGTCGGGTGAGAACTTCCCGAACGTGCAGACCAGTTTCCCTGCCCCTGTCGGTGGCGTGCTGGACTTCTCCGAGATTGTCCCTGTTCCGCCGTCCCCGGGTAACCAGGTTCAGATTTGGCAGGCTGTCGTCGATCAGGCGACGTCTGCTGCGGGTGTCGCTGTCGAGGCGCGTGATCTGGCGGTTGAGGCTGCCGGATCCGTCCAGCGTGACGCACCCAACGGTGTCGCACCCCTCGACTCGGGCAAGAAGATCCCCGAGCCGAACCTGCCCACCCGACTCACCGAAGCTGGACTAAACGCCACAAGTGCGTCGATCGCAAACGAGGCCATCGGCGACCAGGCGGCTGACTCTGCGTCGCCTATGCGGGTCGAGTTGGCCGGTGCGTTCGCGTCCACGTCACTCTTCGACCGCAAGCGCACGCCACGACCGCCGATGACCACCGTCGCCCCGCTCGTGGCTGGTCATCCTTGGACGGGAGCGTCTACCGGGACGAACAACCTGAATGACACGTCCGATTGGGCGATCGGCGACCGGTGCATCTCTGCGACCGCCGTCAGCGGTGCAGGTTCGTCGGTGAAGTTCCAGGTCACCGGGCAAGACTTCGACCTCACAAGCAAGGGTCTCGTGTTCTGGCTGAAGGTCAAGAACCGGATGCGTCTCACGCAGTTCTACCTCGACGTGGGCGACAACACCTTCGCGAACCGATTCCGAGTCAACCTCACCCTCCCGAGCGGCGGCAAGTCCACCCTGTGGGAGGACGAGTGGTCCCCGCTATTCGTGCCGTTCGCCGTGCTCGACCAGACCCGCACCGGTTCACCCACCCGCGGAGGATCAACAGGTTTCCGCATCTTCTTCGGCGATGTCGGCGGCGCAGGCGACCCGGTGTCAGTGAAGTTCGGCGGCGTGTCGAAGTACACCGAGGGTGTCTCGAAGTTCCCCCACGGGGCAGCCTCCTTCACCTGCGACGACACCTGGAAAGAACACATCAAGGCAGCCGAGTACATTGCCCGCAAGGGTGGCACGGTCAGCCTGTTCCCGATCATTGGACGCCTCGGGCTGAGCGGCAGCTACTACACCGAAGACGACCTCCGCAAGGCGGTGTTCAGCTACGGCGCAGAGCTTGGCTTCCACGCCATGAACGACGCCGGCCACGTCGATGTCACCACCCTCACCCAGGAAGCGCTCGAAGAAGCTATGCGCGCCGGGCGACAGTGGGCGTTCGATCACGGCTTCCCACCGATGGTGTCCTACGCCTACCCGGTCGGCCCTTTCGACGAGAAGTCAGTCGAGAGCGTGCGACGCTACTTCGGTTACGGGCGCACCAACGACACCCGGCTAATGACACCCACGTCTGACCACCGGTACAGTGCATCCGCGATCGTCCTCGGCGCATCCGTCAGCCTTGCTCAGGCAAAGGCGATGGTCGACTCTGCCTACGCGGACGGGCTCTGGGTCAACATCGTCACCCACGACCTGCCCACAAGCGCACCAAGCTCCAACGGCTGGCTCTGGTCAGACTTCACACAGCTCGTCGACTACATTGCCACCCTCGGTATGCCCATCGTCGCGGCGGGCGACGTAATCAACGCGCTCTAACTTCCTCCATAGTTCAGCCCCCGGCTGCCTCTCGAGGCGGTCGGGGCTGCGCGGCTCTCACCAATCAGATGCGGATGTCGTTGTCGAACCAGTGAGCGACCTGACCTCCCACGGTGTTCTCCACGTCGAATGCGTCCCAGGAGCGGTACAGCTTATGTACGACGTCGGCCGGCATCGTTGGCAGGCTTTGTTCCTTCAGGAGGAGCACGCGCTTCTTCTGTCCGAGCATGTAGCCGAGCTCGAGCGAGACGTTGGGGTTGAAATCCCGGTTCGCCACGTCCTCGAACACTGCGATTCCGTAATGGGAGAGTGCCATGTAAAGCTCGATGTTGGACCAGACGTCGCCGGTGTAATCCCGGTCATCGGCCCGTACGCCGTGGAGACCCCGTGCAGCGAGGGTGCTCTTGATGGTCGCGTGGGCCTCGCCAAGTGGCCTGGCTTTTGCGAATCGCATCATGATGAAGACGTTTTTCGACGGCCCCGGATGATCCTCGAGGAAGGCATTGATGTAGGGCGCCAGGTGTGGGTAGTCCTCGGCGACCGTCCCCACCCGTGCTGACATTACGAGTGAATCGACATGCGTACGCGCCTGAGCGCCCAGAAGAGCATGGGTCTGCGAAGTCTCAGCGTTATTCGGACCCGTGACGACCACCGTTGCCTGCACCCCGAGTTCTCTTTGCATCACGGATTGGAGCTTCGTCTCGTTCAAGACGCCCCGCCATGTGAAGAACATCACGCGAGGCGTGCCGCCTTTCGAGGGGTAGAAACCCGCCATCCAGGTCGACCCGTCAGCGACGACAAAAAGCTCCCATGACTGCCACAGCGGGGATGCCCAACGATCGAGGCCCTCGGGTCCGAGCAGCCCCAGAACCTGGTCGGCATAAAAATCCAGGTGGCGGCTGATCTCCGCTTGCTGTTCCCTCGGCATGTCGCCGGCGGTGTGTTGCATGATGGGCCATTCGAGCGGCATACATCCCCCTTGAGCTTGACGAGCCGACTCTATCTAGATCGAGACCTCGCCCACCGCGCCGGACCAAACCCAGCACCGGTACTCCTCGCCGCCGATCATGAAGACGATCCCCACGGCGTCCGGCGTCCACCTAGCTGCGGTTGCATCCACCCGCACTGGTGTTTCCCCGAACCGAACCCACGCCTTCACCCGCCGGCGCGGCCGAGGGTCAACAGTCAGCGGCACCTCATCGAGTCGCAACTCGAGGGCGGTGAGCGACTGCAACTGTGCACCGCGCGCCACAACCTCAACGGCTCGCTCGTTCATACGAGCATCCACCGCATCGGCGTAGCGGCGGTTCGTGCTCACTCAACGAACGATGGCATGGACGTCCGACGTTCCGTGCCCCATGCGTTCGCATGCAGTACCATCGCGAAGGCGGGAAGCTCCACCTCCCCCTGACGTGCGGCCGAACGCGTTCCAGCTTGCCCCGTCGGAGCTTCCCGCCGCTCTAAGCTGTGCGCATGACGCGGCTACCGGACGACGGGCTCGAAGCGGGCGCACAACCGGCCTGTCCGTTCTGTGGCACGGTCATGCGTGACGCGGACGCCGGCTACGTCTGTGGCGGGTGCGGGCACTTCCTCGACGTGCCTTGGATCGAACGGCCGACCGACGGCGACGACCTGCCCGGACTACGGGGAGGATGAGGGACATCAGGCGGACCAATCCACGCCTTGATTAGCCAATCGAGGGGCTCGAGTGATAAGCTGGTTGCTACGGGTGTGGACCTCTGGTCTATAGCCCGGCTCTTGTAGAACGACCCCGGCTTCTGCCGGGGTCGTTCTTCATTTCCCCGGCTTACCGTTGCCGTGATCGTAGACCTGGATGCTGTGGTCGGCGTCGCGCCAACCCTCAAGACACGAGGTTGCGCCAAGTTGATCCCGGACATGCTTCGCCAACTGTCCCTTAACGTTGTGGCCCGAAGCCAAGCCTGCGGCAGCGCGGAACTCGTAGGCAGCGGCCGACGTGAATAGGTCGACAACTTGTAACCCGTCGAAGGCATGGCTGTCAGCCCGGTAGACGGACTGGACCGCCAGCCTCTTCAATCGCCGGTTGACGCTGAATCTCAGTTCTTCCTCGAAGAGCACGGCCGCAGGGGTCGAGTAGTTGTCCGCAACAACAGCGACCACGGCGCCTCGGGGAACGCTCGCGACGACCAATTGTTCGGCCATCTTCCGGTAAGCGGTCCAGCGGTCGCCGAAGCGCTGAACCGGATCCGCGACGCTGCGGTCAGCAATGAAGCTGTAGAAGTGAACACCGTCTGTCGCGAGGGTGATGTCTACGAGTTCCTTGTAGAGGTCCAGGGTGCCCTGCGTGACGCTCGCAAAATGAAACTCCTTGTACCAATGTCTGCGATCGCGGAGATTCTGAACTTTACGGAGTAGCCGAGACGGTTCATCGATACTGATCAACCCGACACCAAAGAACCGATCATTCGAGATCGATCCGGTTTCATCAAGGAAGCATGTGGCGACCGGATGGTCCTTCGGGAGTTTCGGATGCGCAGGCATATGCGAGATTCTGCCAGTTCGGTGCGACAGACCAAGACGTTACTGCCCAACGCGGGGGTAACGCGGGCGCAATCACGCGTCTTCTCTGACGCGCACCGAGGCTGAATGTGCGACTCCAGGCACGCGCCGCCGCGGCCAGATTTCCCTCCAACGCCGCGTTCACCGCGGCACCGGGATCGGAGTGAAGCCAGCCTGCGGCGATCCAATCTGTAGCTTCACCAACGTTTCGTCGGTCCGGAACGCGTTCCAAGTGCGGAAGAGGTAGAAAAGCGCCTGGCCAGGCAGGATGCGCCGAGATGCCCCAGCCTGTAGGTCGTTCGTCACACGGCGGGAAAGCGTCAGGAAGGGGTCACCAGGACCGTTCTGGATGCCATCCCGGATGCGATTGAAGAACTCTGCGGTGTCGTCGGTGTCGATCGCGGAGAACTCGAGGAAAGCCACCCCCAAGGCGCTCACCGGTAGACGCAGGTACCGATACATGGCGCGTGCATGTCGAGCAGCGAAGTCGACGTTCTCGATGCTCAGGACGGCGTCTGCCATCTCAGTCTTGGTGAGTTGCGTGCTGCCTCCGATGTGCGACGCGGCGTGTTTCACATCGCCCGCCTTCCAAGCGACGTGCAGTCGAGCGATTGCGCCGATGTCCTTCGCGTCCGCTTTCTCCGCAAGCCCGGTGATGATCAACATGTCCCCCGTGTTGCGAGCGGACCCCGAGTCGAGCACAACAAGAGCACTTTCACTGATCCCTCGTACGACGAGCACCCACGCTCCCCTGCCGGCCGCGATGATTGCGTGGCACCGGTTCTGCCCGTCGATCAACCGACCCGTCGTGTCGAACTTGATCGCCTCACCTGTGAGCACCCAGTTGTCGTTCTGGATGTCCCGCACGTAGCCGTTGATGCGGCTCTTCTTGACGTTGCGGTTGCGATCGATGTTCGCGGCGAGCCACCCCACCGCCATCTCTGGGGTCACGAAGACGTACTCGGCCGTCTCTCCATTTGGCCCGAGCGCGACAGTGCTCGAGCGCTCGGCAGATTCCTGTGTTGTTGCAGCTTCAACCGCTGCGTTTTCCCTGGTCATGGGGAAGTTCTACTGGGACAGCGGAGCGTTTGCACTATTGCACGGAGCGCGATAATGATCTTGCACGGATGTTGCACATCGACTTTCGGGCAACAAAAAACCCCCGGGTAACCGGGGGTTTGTCTGTGCGCGATACTGGGATCGAACCAGTGACCTCTTCCGTGTCAGGGAAGCGCGCTACCGCTGCGCCAATCGCGCCTGTGAAGGCTGTTGAGTTGTGAGTGGAGGTGGCGACGGGATTCGAACCCGTGTGGACGGCTTTGCAGGCCGCTGCCTAGCCACTCGGCCACGCCACCGTGTGTGGTTTGACCACGTGACGCGATCTCCCCGGAGAGGGAGATTCCCCACACTCGAGCGGATGACGAGATTCGAACTCGCGACCCTCACCTTGGCAAGGTGATGCGCTACCACTGCGCTACATCCGCGTGTCCCTGGTTTCCCTGGGCACTCGAATTACTTTAGACGAAGTTCGGTCGAGCGCAAAACCGATGGCACCCCGCGCGTGTCTCGCCGAGCGGTACGGAGACGCCGCGGCCATCCGGTATGCTCGATGACTGGCCCTCGTGGCCAGATGGGCGATTGGCGCAGTTGGTAGCGCGCTTCCTTCACACGGAAGAGGTCGTCGGTTCGAGTCCGGCATCGCCCACCGTCTTCTTCTCCGCCGAGCGTCAGTGCGCGCCGACCCGCCGTGCCTGCGCGACGGCCGTCCGGATGCCGTCGGTCCACGCCTCGCCGTGACCGGTGAGCACCAGCCGCGCATCGGTGGGCTCCAGCACCTCCAGCGAGTCCAGCGCCATCGCGGCATCCGTCGTCGCCGCCTGCGCGACGATCTGCGGCCCGGTCTCCCCGGTGTACGGATCCAGGGTGACGATCGCGTCCCCCGCCAGAAGGACGCCCGCCTGCTCGAACAGGAGCGCGCAGTGCCCGTCCGTGTGTCCCGGCGTCCACAGCGCACGCGGGCGTCCGGGCACGTCCACGGGCTCACCGTCGACGACGTCGGGCTGCGCATGCACGCCGCGCACCCCGAGCGCCCCTGCCGCCGCCATCGCCGCGATGACCGGCACTCCGCGGGGGTGGCTCAGCAGGTAGGGCACGCGGGCGGTCGCCGGCTTGTAGCTGTACGGATGCCGCGCGAGATGCTGATCCCTCGGGTGCACCACGACCCGGGCCCCCGCCCCGGACAGCCCCCGCGCCATCCCGACGTGGTCGAAGTGCCCGTGGGTGAGCACGACGGCGTCGATGTCGCTCTCCTGCGCGCCCAGGTGCCGGAGGAGCTCCGTCAGCGTCTTCCGCGTCCCCGGAAGCCCCGCGTCGACGAGCGTCAGCCCGTCGGCCGTCCGCACCAGATAGCAGTTCGTGTAGGCGGTCGTGAGGGCGAAGAACCCCGGCGCCACTTCGGTCCACGATGATTCGGCCATCCCCGCACGCTACGGACGCGCCCCGCGCGCCTCCCAGGGGATTGACTTGCCGCCGCAGCCTGTCGCAGGCGTCCGGCGGCCCGCGGCGTCAGCCCGCGGACACGGCGGACGGGGCGCCGCGGATCTCTCCGCGACGCCCCGTCCGGGACCAGCAGGTCAGGCCTTGGCGTCTGCCAGGGTGTAACCGGCCTCGCCGTGCACGACCGTGTCGATGCCGGCGATCTCGTCCTCGTTCTTCACGCGGAAGCCGATCGTCTTCTCGATCGCGAAGCCGATGACGTAGGCCAGCACGAAGGAGTAGACGAGAACCGCGACGGCGGCGATGGCCTGCACCAGCAGCTGCGTCAGGTCTCCGCCCATGAACAGGCCGGTGCCGCGGGCGAAGAAGCCCAGGTACAGCGTTCCGATGAGACCGCCGACGAGGTGGATGCCCACGACGTCGAGCGAGTCGTCGAAGCCGAGCTTGAACTTGAGCTCGACCGCGAGGGCGCAGACCACACCGGCGATGATGCCGAGGAGGATCGCCCAGATCGGGTCGATGGAAGCGCACGCCGGGGTGATGGCGACGAGACCCGCGACCGCACCGGACGCCGCGCCGACGGAGGTCGGCTTGCCGTCCTTGATCTTCTCCACGACGAGCCACGCCAGCAGCGCGGCGGCGGGAGCGGCGATGGTGTTGATGAACGCGAGTGCCGCAGTGCCGTCGGCGGCGAGCTCCGAGCCGGCGTTGAAGCCGAACCAGCCGAACCAGAGCAGACCGGCGCCGAGCAGGACGAACGGCGGGTTGTGCGGGACGTGGACGCCCTTCTGGAAGCCGACGCGCTTGCCGAGGACCAGCGCGAGGGCGAGGGCCGCCGCACCGGCGTTGATGTGGACAGCGGTTCCACCGGCGAAGTCGATCGCGCCGACGCCGAACGCCTCCTGCAGGCCGTGGGTGATCCAGCCGCCGTAGGCGAACGAACCGTCCTCGGCGAGGCCGAAGTTGAAGACCCAGCTCGCGACCGGGAAGTACACGACCGTCGCCCAGACACCGGCGAAGACCATCCAGGCGCCGAACTTGGCGCGGTCGGCGATCGCGCCGGAGACCAGCGCCACGGTGAGGATCGCGAACGTGGCCTGGAAGCACACGAAGGCCATCGGCGGGTACGTCGCGTCCTCCGCCACCGGCTCGAGCAGGCTGGTGAGGCCGATGGCGTTCCAGTCGATCGCCCAGGGACCGAGGGTGCCCTCAGCACCGGGGAAGGCGATCGCATAGCCGAAGACGACCCACAGGACGCCGATCAGGCCGAGTGCGCCGAAGCTCATCATCATCATGCTGATGACGCTCTTCGCCTTGACGAGGCCGCCGTAGAAGAACGCCAGCCCGGGCGTCATCAGCAGGACGAATGCGGCCGCGATGAGTATGAATGCTGTGTTGCCTTGATCCATCTCGAAGGAAACCTCTCTGCAGGGACGCAGGTGTCGCGTCGGGTGTCCCCAGTGTCGAGGTCGCCAGTTTCGCCCGGCGGCGCAACCGTGTTTCGCGTCCGTTACGTCGGTGCCGCTCGCGTAAACATCAGGTTTCGCGCTGCCGCTGAAGCGGCGTGGAGGAGCTCAGGAGTGGGTGAGAGCCACCATGCGCGAGATGGCGCGCAGGTACTTCTTGCGGTACCCGCCGCCGAGCATGTCCTCGCCGAAGACCTGGTCGAGGGCGACACCGGTCGCACGGATCGGGATCTGCGCGTCGTACGCGCGGTCCACGAAGGCGACGAGCCGCAGCGCCGCCGACTGGTCGTCCAGCGTGAACACGTCACGGATGCCGATCTCCCCGATCCCCTCGATGAGACGGATGTACCGGGACGGGTGCACGGTCGCGAGGTGCCGGACGAGGTCCGCGAACGCGTCGTCCGTCGCGGGGGCGGAGCCTGCGGCATCCGACACCGCCTTCTCGTAGGCGGATGCCGTCAGCACCACGGCGTGCCCGTCGACAGCGCGCTGACGGTAGTCGGTGCCGTCGATGCGGATCGTCTGGAAGTTGTCGGACATCGCGTGGATCTCGCGGAGGAAGTCCTGCGCGGCGAACCGCCCCTCGCCGAGCGCGTTCGGCGGGGTGTTGGATGTCGCGGCCAGCTTCGTGCCGGTGGGGACCAGCTCGCCGATGAGGCGCGTCATGACCATCGTGTCGCCGGGATCGTCGAGCTCGAACTCGTCGATGCAGAGGAGGTCGGCGCCGCGGAACAGCTCCACGGTCTTCTGGTATCCCATGGCGCCGACGAGCGCGGTGTACTCGATGAACGACCCGAAGTACTTCCGGCGGGCCGGCATCGCGTGATAGATCGAGGCGAGCAGGTGCGTCTTGCCGACGCCGAAGCCGCCGTCGAGGTAGAACCCGGGCTTCATCTCGGGCGCGCGCTTGGCACGCCGGAAGAAGCCGCCCTTCGCGGCGGGGCCGGCTGTCGCGCCGCTGAAGCGCGCGAGCACGTCCTTCGCCTCCTGCTGCGACGGGTACTGCGGGTCGGCCCGGTAGGTGTCGAACGTCGCCCCGTCGAACTGGGGCGGCGGCACGAGGGCGGCGACCATCTCGGCTCCGCTGACCTGTGGGTGACGTTCGCTCAGATGCACGATTCCGGCGGAGGCGAGGGACACCCTCCAACCCTAGCGGCGTGCGAGGATGACGGCGTGTTGGTCACCGAGGTGCTGCCGGGATCCGGCGAGAGAACGGATGCCGCGACCCCCGAGGGCCGCGCCTGGCTGGCCCGGCGCTACGCCCGGGACGACCGGGGATACGTGCGGGTGAACATGATCACGACGCTGACGGGCGCCGCGGCGGGAGCCGATGGCACGAGCGACACTCTCACGAACCGCGTCGACCGCGCCATCCTCGGCGTCATCCGGGCGGATGCAGACGTCGTCGTCGTCGGGGCGCAGACGGTGCGGGCCGAGGGATACGTCCTTCCGCGTCGCTCGCGGCTCGCCGTCGTCTCGACCTCGGGCAACCTCGCCGGTCATCGGCTCTCCCTCGATCCCGACGGAACCGACGACCAGGTGCTGGTCATCCTCCCGGCGGGCGCCCCAGCCCCGCCGGCCCTGCACGGGCTGACCGTGGTGCGGCTTCCCGGCGAGGGTCCGATCGCGGCATCCGGCATCGTCGCCGCGCTGACCGGCCGAGGGCTCCGGCGCATCGTGTGCGAGGGCGGCCCGTCGCTGGCATCGCAGTTCGCCGGGGCCGGGCTCGTCGACGAGTTCTGCGTGACCGCGGCGCCCGCGCTCGTCCCCGCCGCGTCGCCGTTCCTCGACCTCGCCGAGCGCATCGCGACCGAGCCGGTCGGGATGCTCGTCGACGAGGACGGGTTCAGCTACCTGCGACTGCAGCGCCCGTGAGCCCGTGCCGCGCGAGCCAGCCGTGGACGGCGGCGGCCCAGCGCTCCTCGTCGTAGTTCCACAGCTTGGTGTGGCCGGCGACCTCGAACTCCTCGAACTCCACGAGCTCGGGTCGTGCGGCGTGCAGCAGCCGTGACGCGTCCGGCGGGACGAAGTCGTCGCCGTTGCTGTGCAGGATCAGGGTGGGCGAGGTCAGCTCGGCGGCCCGCGACACGAGATCGAGCTCGTCGAACGGGATGGCGACGTCCGAGCCGGTGAGTCGGCCCGCCCAGGAGCGCCCGAGGGCGTCGAGCGCGACCTTCGCGAGCGGCCCCGGCAGGCCCATCAGACGCGCCTGATGGGTGAGCACCTGCCGCCAGTCGACGACGGGGGAATCGAGCACGATCCCCGCGATCAGGTCGCGGTGCGCGGAGTTCAGCGCGACCTGCAGGACGACCGCCCCGCCCATCGACCATCCGAACAGGACCACGCGACGAGCGCCCCGGCGCCGGGCCGAGGCGATGGCCTGGTCGATATCGCTCCACTCGGTCGCCCCGAGCGCAGAGGTGCCGCCGGCCGATGGCGGCGCTTCGCCGTCGTTGCGGTAGGACGCGATCAGCGAGGTGATCCCGGCGGCATGGAAGACGGGGACGGCCCGGAGGCTCTCGGAGCGCGTCGTCCCCCGGCCGTGGACGTGGATCGCCCAGACATCGGTGGGCGCCGGTGCGGGGAACACCCACGCCGGGGCCGGACCGAGCGAGGTGGGGACACTGATCGACTCGAAGGGCAGATGCAGCTCCTCCGGACGGGTGAAGTACCAGCCGCTGAACGCCGCCGCCCCCGAGAGCCGGTCATCGGCGCCGATCTGGGTGAGGAGCTTCCGGGTCACCGTGGCGTCGTCGGCGGTGAGGACCGTGCCGAGCTTCAGATAGTCCTGCGTCCCGGTGGTGAACAGCCCGTACCGACCGGGCAGGACCGTCTGCGCGGTGCGGTCCAGCGTGATCGTCTGCGCGGCCGTGTCGACGTCGACGAGCCGGGTGTCCGCGACGCGGGCCGCCGGCGTCACCACCTGACGCGCGGCGCGGCCGGCGAGGAAGGCGAGCAGCCCCGTCACGCTGACGAGGGCGGTGGTCAGCGCCACGACCGCTCCGCGCACCAGCGCGACGGAGCCGGGTCGGGCACCGTCGGGCACGGCGCGCCTGGAAGCCTTCATGGTCCCGCCATTCTAGTCTGTCGGCGTGAATCAACCCCCGGGAGCCACTCCCGCCTTCACCGCCGCCGGTGAGGCGCTGCGCGCTCAGCGGTTCCGCGATGACTTCGTCGTCCGCGAGATCCCTGCGCCCGGCTCGCTCGCCCCCGAGGCGATCGCTTTCGCGGGTGACGTCCGGCCCGAGGCGGACGGGGTCGACTCGCCGTTCGGCACGGGCCGCATCGTGATCCTGCACGACGCCGACGAGCCGGACTCCTGGGGCGGGCCGTGGCGCATCGTGTGTTTCGCGCAGGCTCCCCTCGAACCCGAGATCGGCACCGATCCGCTGCTCGCGGACGTCGCGTGGTCGTGGCTCGTGGACGCCCTGAGCACGCGCGACGCCGCCTTCTCGGCGGCATCCGGGACGGCGACGAAGACGCTGTCGAAGGGCTTCGGGACGCTCGCCGCCGAGGGGGATGGCGCACAGATCGAACTGCGCGCGTCGTGGTCGCCTGCCGGCGACCTCACGCGCCACATGGACGCCTGGGCGGAGCTGGTCTGCATGCTGGCCGGCCTGCCGCCCGGGTCGGAGGACATCGCCGTATTCGGCGGGCAGCGGAGCTTACGTGACTGAGTACGACGTCATCGCCGATCGGGATTCGGCGGCCGAAGCGGCGGCCGCCCTCGCGGCCGGTACGGGACCTGTGGCCGTCGACGTGGAGCGGGCGTCCGGGTTCCGGTACTCGCAGCGCGCCTACCTGATCCAGGTGTTCCGGCGGGGCGCGGGTGTGTTCCTGTTCGACCCACCCGCCATCGGCGACCTCTCCCCCCTGCAGGACGCGATCGGCGACCTCGAATGGGTCCTGCACGCCGCGAGCCAGGACCTGCCGTCGCTGCGGGAGGACGGCCTCGAACCGCCGCGCATCTTCGACACCGAGCTGGCCGCGCGGCTGCTCGGTCACGAGCGCGTCGGCCTGGGCGCGGTGGTGGAGGACACCCTCGGCATCGCTCTCGCGAAGGCCCATTCGGCCGCGGACTGGTCGACGAGACCGCTGCCGCAGTCCTGGCTCGAGTACGCCGCACTCGATGTCCTCCACCTGATCGACGTCCGCGACGCCCTCGTCGCGGAACTGGCCGAGCAGGGCAAGACCGCCTTCGCCGAGGAGGAGTTCGAGGCGGTCCGCGTGCGTCCGCCGAAGCCGCCCCGCGAAGAGCCCTGGCGCCGACTGAGCGGACTGCACAGCGTCCGCGGCCGCCGGGCGCTCGCGATCGCCCGCGCGCTCTGGACCGCCCGCGAGGAGTTCGCCCGCGAGGAGGACGTCTCCCCCGGCCGCCTCGTGCCCGATCGCGCACTCGTCGCCGCCGTCGCCGCCAACCCCGCGACGAAGGCCGACCTCGCCCGGGTGAAGGACTTCACCGGCCGCGCGAGCCGCGCGCAGCTCGACCGGTGGTGGGCCGCGATCGAGGCGGGTCGCGCCGACCCCCTCCTCCCGTCCGAACGAGGATCCGGGGACGGGATGCCGCCGCCCCGCGCCTGGGCGGATCGGAACCCGCCCGCCGATGCACGTCTGAAGGCGGCGCGTCCCGCCGTCGAGGCGCAGGCGGCCGAGCTCGGCATGCCGACGGAGAACCTCCTCACCCCGGACACGCTGCGGCGCGTCGCGTGGTCTCCGCCGGCCGAGATCACGCCCGAGACCGTCGGCGCTGCGCTTGCAGAGCATGGCGCGCGCGGCTGGCAGATTGCACAGACCGCACAGGTGATCGCCGCCGCCTTTGTGGAATCCGTGCATGCGGCCGAGGACGTGCCCGAGGACGGTTCGTAGGTTCGACCCAACCGATTTTTCCCGTGCCACGGGCTCCCTAGGCTGGAGAAATCCCAACCATTGGAGGCAGTGTGGCCGAGCTTTCGGACGTCTATTTCGTCGACGGAATGCGCACCCCGTTCGGGCGCGCCGGCGAGAAGGGCATGTACTGGAACACCCGGGCCGATGACCTCGCCGTCAAGGCGACGATCGGCCTGATGGCGCGAAACCCGGCGGTTCCGGCGGAGCGGGTCGATGACGTCGCCATCGCTGCGACGAGCCAGACCGGCGAGCAGGGGCTGACGCTGGGCCGGTCGGTCGCGATCCTCGCGGGTCTCCCCCAGACGGTGCCCGGATTCGCCATCGACCGCATGTGCGCGGGGGCGATGACGAGCGTCACCACCATGGCCGGATCGATCGGCGTCGGCATGTACGACATCGCCCTGGCCGGCGGTGTCGAGCACATGGGGCACTATCCGATCGGCGGCAACGCCGATCCGAACCCGCGCTTCGTCGCGGAGAAGATGGTCGACCCCGGCGCCCTCAACATGGGCGTGACGGCGGAGCGCATCTTCGATCGCTACCCGCAGCTCACCAAGGAGCGCTCCGACCGCTTCGGCATGCTGAGCCAGCACAAGGCACAGGCCGCGTACGAGGCCGGGAGGTTCCAGGCCGACCTCGTTCCGGTCGCCATCAAGGATGCGGAAGGCGCCTGGGGACTCGCCACCGAGGACGAGGGCCGCCGCCCGCAGACGACGATGGCGGACCTCGCCGCACTCAAGACGCCCTTCCGCCCGCACGGCCGCGTCACCGCCGGCACCTCCTCGCCCCTGACCGACGGCGCGACGATGTCGCTGCTCGCCGGCGGCGGCGCCGTGAAGGAGCTCGGCTTGACGCCCAAGATGCGGATGGTCTCGTACGCGTTCGCCGGTGTGCAGCCCGAGATCATGGGCATCGGTCCCATCCCGTCCACGGAGAAGGCGCTGCGAAAGGCGGGACTCACGATCGGCGACATCGGCCTGTTCGAGCTGAACGAGGCCTTCGCCGTCCAGGTCCTCTCGCTGCTCGACCACTTCGGCATCGCCGACGACGACCCGCGGGTGAACCAGTGGGGCGGTGCGATCGCCCTCGGCCACCCCCTCGCGGCATCCGGCGTGCGCCTGATGATCCAGCTCGCCGCCCAGTTCGCCGAGCGACCCGATGTCCGCTACGGCCTCACGGCCATGTGCGTCGGGCTCGGTCAGGGCGGCTCGGTCATCTGGGAGAACCCGCACTACAACGGCAAGAAGAAGTAAGGCACCTGCGAATGACGAACTACGACCAGATCGATTTCTCGCCCCTGCTCGCCCTCTCGGACAGCGAGGTCGTGACGCAGTCGCCCGTCCGCGACATCACCCTCGCCAGCGGCGCGGTGCTCGCCCTCATCACGCTCGACAACGGTCGGGACCACACGCGGCCGAACACGCTCGGCCCCGCGACCCTCACCGCACTCGGGCAGACCCTGGACAGCCTGCGGGCGCGCGCCGCCGCGGGAGAGATCCAGGCGGTCGGCATCACCGGCAAGCAGTACATCCTCGCGGCCGGCGCCGACCTGAGCGAGGTCAGCAGCGTCGGCTCGAAGGACAACGCCCGCCTCATCGCGCAGCTGGGGCACCACGTCCTCGGCAAGCTGTCCGAGCTCGGTGTCCCCTCGTTCGCCTTCGTGAACGGGCTCGCGCTCGGCGGCGGTCTCGAGATCGCGCTCAACTCGTCCTACCGCACGGTGGACGCGTCGGCGGCGGCGATCGCGCTGCCCGAGGTGTTCCTCGGGATCATCCCGGGCTGGGGCGGCGCCTACCTCCTGCCGAACCTCATCGGCATCGAGAACGCGCTCGAGGTGGTGATCTCGAACCCGCTCAAGCAGAACCGGGTGCTCAAGCCGGCGCAGGCGTTCGACCTGGGCATCATGGACGCCATCTTCCCCGCCGCGACCTACCTCGAGGACTCCCTCCGCTGGGCCGACGGCGTGCTGGGCGGCACCGTCAAGGTCCCGCGGAAGAACGAGCCGGGAAAGATCGAGCGACTCACGAAGTGGCCCCTGGCCATCAAGGTCGCGCGCACCATGCTCGAATCGAAGATCGGCACCATGCCGCGCTCGCCCTACGCCGCGCTCGACCTGCTCGACAAGGCGAGGAGCGGCACGAAGGCGGAGGGCTTCGCCCGCGAGGACGAGGCCCTTGCGGACCTCGTGACCGGCGACCAGTTCGCGGCCTCGATGTACGCCTTCGACCTGGTCCAGAAGCGGGCCAAGCGTCCCGTCGGCGCCCCCGACAAGACCCTCGCGAAGAAGGTCACCAAGGTGGGCGTCATCGGCGCCGGACTGATGGCGAGCCAGTTCGCGCTGCTGTTCGTCCGGAAGCTGCGGGTCCCCGTGCTCATCACCGACCTCGACCAGGCGCGGGTGGACAAGGGCGTCGCCTACATCCACAAGGAGATCGGCAAGCTGGAGGCGAAGGGCCGCGTGGACGCGGACACCGCGAACCAGCTGCGGGCCCTCGTGACCGGGACGACCGACAAGAGCCGGTACGCGGACTGCGACTTCGTCATCGAGGCGGTCTTCGAAGAGGTCGGCGTGAAGCAGTCCGTCTTCGCCGAGATCGAGGCCGTCGTCGCGGACGACGCCATCCTGGCCACGAACACCTCCTCGCTCTCGGTCGCGGAGATCGGCGCGAAGCTGGCGCACCCCGAGCGCCTCGTGGGCTTCCACTTCTTCAACCCGGTCGCCGTCATGCCGCTGATCGAGATCGTGAAGACGTCGACGACGTCGGATGCCGCCCTCTCGACGGCGTTCGTCGTCGCGAAGGGCCTCGGCAAGAACGCCGTCCTCGCCGCCGACGCCCCCGGGTTCGTCGTGAACCGCCTGCTCGCCAAGGTCATGGGAGAGGCCGCGCGCGCCGTGTACGAGGGGACCCCGGTCGCCGACGTGGAGAAGGCCTTCGGTCCGCTGGGCCTGCCCATGGGCCCGTTCCAGCTCATCGACCTGGTCGGCTGGAAGGTCGCCGCGCACGTGCAGGACACGATGGTGACGGCCTTCCCGGAGCGGTTCTACGCCAACGAGAACTTCCACGACCTCGCGGAGCTCTCGGAGGTCGTCGAGAAGGACAAGGGCGGCCGCGTCACCGGGTTCACCAAGCAGGCGGACCGGATCGTCAAGAAGGCCGCCGGGTCGACGGCCACCCCTGCGGCGGAGATCCTCCGGCGGGTGCAGGACGGGCTGGCACAGGAGATCAGACTCATGCTGGACGAGGGCGTCGTCCCGGAGGTCGAGGACATCGACCTCTGCCTGATCCTCGGCGCCGGCTGGCCCTTCATCGACGGCGGGGCGACGCCCTACCTCGACCGCGAGGGCGCGAGCGAGCGGGTCTTCGGCGGGACCTTCCACAACCCGCCCATCCGAGGCATCGCCGGCTGACGGCTGCAACGCGCGACGGCCCCGGGTCTTCGGCTCGGGGCCGTCGCGCGTGCCGAAACCTCAGGCGGTGAGCGACGCCTGCGCGGCCCGCACCCGCAGGTCCCGCGCGAGGTGGTCGCGCTGCTCGAGCGCGATCCGTCGCAGGGATGCGGCGGCATCCCGGTTCGCCTCGAGCCAGGCGTCCACGTCGCCCGTCGAGTCGGATGCCGGGAACAGCCCCCGGACGAGGCGCGCCGCGATCTCGATGCTGCGTTCCTCCCACGCCGGACGGATGCGCGCGAAGTAGTCGGCGTCGAAACCCGCGACGAGATCGCGGCGGCCGCCGGCGCGAGCGCCGCGGATCGTCGCGTCGAGGTGGTCGTTGGTCAGTGAGTCGTCCTCCCAGGCGGCGCGCCACGCAGCCGCGCGTACGCCTGCATCGGGCCGTGCCGCGAGCACCGCGAGCTGCGCCGTGCGCCCGGTCGCCGTCGCGTCGCGCGCGAACTCGGCCGCGGCATCCGCCTCGCCGGCGTGCCCGGTCGCCGCCAGCGCCAGCAGCCACGACCAGCGCAGCTCGGGATCGAGGGAGAGGCCGTCAGGCGCCGCGATGTCGCCCGCCAGCATGCCGGCCATCTCCGCCGCGCGGACGTCGCTGTGCTCGGCGGCCGACCCCACCGCGCGGGCCCAGACGAGCTGCTCGTCGGAGCCGGGCGCCGCGTCGTGCAGCGCCCGCCAGGCTCCGTCGAGCCAGCCGGCGGCGCCCGCCGCCCGATCCGCGTCCGGCAGGTAGTGCGACACGGCGAACGCCGCATGGCCGAGCACGTCGGCGAGGAGGGCGGGGTTGGCTTCGCGTGGTGCGTGCTCGGCCGCGACCCCGAGGTAGCGCGCCGCGGCCATCTCGCCGTCCCGCGTCGCGTTCCACAGCGCCGCCCACACGACACCGCGGGTCACGGCGTCCGGGAGGGTCGACAGGCCGGCCGCGACCGCTGCCGTGGAACGCTCGTCGAGACGCACCTTCGCATAGGAGCGGTCGTCGTCGTTGGCGATGATCAGGTCGGCGTCGGCCAGCACGGGCGCGGTCACCGGCGTCCTCTCGCCCGTGACGTCGACGGTGATCTCTCCCCGGGGCACGAGCCGCGCATCGGCCAGGTCGTACCGGCCGAGCCGCAGCCGGTGCGGACGGGCGATGTCCTGGACGACGGCGAGCGGGGCGCGTTCGACGCGGACCGTCGGGATGCCGGTGGTCTCGAGCCACGCGGCACTCCACGCCCGCAGGTCACGGCCGGACGCGGCTTCGAGCGCGGTCAGCAGGTCGTGGAGCGTCGTGTTGCCGTACGCGTGGTCTGCGAAGTAGCGCCGGGCGCCGCGGAAGAACGCCTCCTCGCCGACGAAGCCGACGAGCTGCTTCAGCACCGACGCCCCCTTGGCGTAGGTGATCCCGTCGAAGTTCAGCTTCGCGGCCTCGAGGTCCACGATGTCCGCGACGATCGGGTGGGTGGTCGGGAGCTGGTCCTGCGTGTACGCCCATCCCTTCCGGCGGCTGGCGAAGGTGACCCAGGCGTCCGGGAACCCGCCCGCGGCTGCCGCGACATGCGATCCCATGAAATCGGCGAACGACTCCTTCAGCCAGAGGTCGTCCCACCACCGCATCGTCACGAGATCGCCGAACCACATGTGCGCCATCTCGTGCAGGATCGTGTTCGCGCGCGCTTCGCGCTGTGCCCGTGTCGCCCTGCCGCGGAAGACGTATCCCTCGGTGAAGGTGACGAGGCCCGGATTCTCCATGGCCCCGAGGTTGTACTCGGGCACGAAGATCTGGTCGTACTTCCCCCACGGGTACTGCTGCCCGAACTGCTCCGTGAAGAACGCCAGGCCGCGGCGGGTGATGTCGAGGATCTCGTCCGCCTCCAGGTGCGGAGCGAGCGAGGCGCGGCACAGCACGCCCAGGTCGACCGCCTGCTCCTCGCCCTCCCATCGACCCGCCACCCGGGCGTAGGGACCGGCGGCGACAGCCGTGATGTAGCTCGACAGGGGCGGCGTCTCGGCGAACTCGACGGCGACACCGCCCTCGACGTCGGCCCGGCCGGTCTCGGCGAAGTTCGAGAGCACGGTCCACCCTGCCGGGGCCGTGACGCGGAACGACCACCGAGCCTTCAGGTCGGGCTGCTCGAAGCACGGGTACACGCGTCGGCAGTCGGCCGGTTCGTACTGCGTGTAGAGGTAGACGGCCTCGTCGACCGGATCGACGAAGCGGTGCAGCCCTTCGCCGGATCGGCTGTAGCGCCCGCGGGCGCGCACGCGGACGGTGTTCTCCGCCCCGAGTCCACGGACGCGGATGCGCGCGCCGTCCCACTCGACCGGCTGCTCGACGCCGTTGACCTCGACCTCGTCGACCGCCTCGCCGAGGAAGTCGATCCAGGTCTCGTCCGCGGACGCCGCGAATCGGAGCGTGCTCACGGTCGAGAAGGCGGCGGCGCCGGCATCCGTCGCCGATCGCAGGTCGAGGGCGACCTGAACGGTGCGGAGATCGATGACGGCGGCGCGCTGGGCGGTTTCTTCCCGGGTGAGGTTCGCAGTGCTCATCCGACCATCGTTCCACGCCGGCCGGCGCCGGGATGCCCGCCGCCGACGCTCGGCTACGACGAGGCGGTGTCGCCGTTCCGGCGGGCCTCCACGGGCGACGGGGTCCACAGCGAGTCCTCGTCGGACTGGCGCGCGATCGGGACACGGGTGCCGAGGACCTGCGCGACGACGTCCTGCGCGATCTTCGACGCGGTGAGTCCGACCTCCTCGAAGATCTGCTCGCGGGTGGCGTGGTCGATGAACTCGTCGGGGACGCCCAGCTCGTCGACGGCGGTCGAGACACCGGCCTCGCGGAGCACCTGACGCACCCGCGTGCCGACGCCGCCCACGCGGATGCCGTCTTCGATCGTGATCACCAGTCGGTGGGCACGAGCAAGCTCGACGATCGCGGGCTGGATCGGCACCGCCCATCGCGGATCGACGACGGTCGCCCCGATGCCCTGCGCACGCAGGCGCCGGGCGACGTCGATGGCGAGGTGCGCCATCGGGCCGATCCCGACCAGGAGGACGTCCTCGGCACCGCTGCGGTACAGCACGTCGGTGCCGTCGGCGAGCCGTTCGAGAGCGCTCAGCGCCTCGGGCACGGCTCCCTTGGGGAACCGGACCACCGTGGGAGCGTCCTCGACGGTCACGGCCTCGTCGAAGAGCTCGCGCAGGCGCTCCTCGTCCCGCGGTGCGGCGATGCGGATGCCGGGGACGAGCTGCAGCATCGCGAGATCCCACACGCCGTGGTGGCTGGGCCCGTCCGGTCCGGTGACACCGGAACGGTCGAGCACGAAGGTGACGCCCGCCCGGTGGAGGGCGACGTCCATGAGCACCTGGTCGAACGCCCGGTTCATGAAGGTGGCGTACAGGGCCACGACGGGGTGGAGCCCGCCGTAGGCGAGGCCGGCTGACGAGGCGACGGCGTGCTGCTCGGCGATGCCGACGTCGTAGACCCGATCCGGGAACCGCTGCGCGAACGCCTGCAGCCCGGTGGGCCGCAGCATCGCGGCGGTCATGGCGATCACCTTCGGGTCCCGCTCCCCCGCGGCGACCAATGCCTGCGAGAAGACGTCCGTCCAGGCGACCGCATCCGAGCCGCCCAGCGGCTCGCCCGTCGTGGGATCGATCTTGCCGACGGCGTGGAACTGGTCGGCTTCGTCCCGCCGTGCCGGTTCGTACCCGCGCCCCTTCTCCGTGATCGTGTGCACAAGGACCGGGGCGCCGTACTCCTTCGCGAGGCGGAGGGTCTCCTCGAGGGCCTCGAGGTCGTGGCCGTCGATCGGCCCGAGGTACTTGATGTCGAGGTTCGAGTAGAGGGCGGCGTTGTTCGTGAACCGGGACAGGAAGCCCCGGGTGCCGCCGCGCACGCCGCGGTAGACCGCGCGGCCGATGGGTCCGAGAGACCGGAAGACGGTGTCCGAGCCGCGGCGCAGGTTCTCGTACGTGTCCGCCGTGCGGACGCGATTGAGGTAGCGCGCCATGCCGCCGATCGTCGGAGCGTAGGAGCGGCCGTTGTCGTTGACGACGATCACGAGGTTGCGGTCGTTGTCGTCGGAGATGTTGTTGAGCGCCTCCCACGTCATCCCGCCGGTGAGCGCGCCGTCGCCGACGACCGCCACGACGTGGTTGTCCTTGCGCCCGGTGCGGGTGAAGGCGCGGGAGATGCCGTCGGCCCAGCTGAGCGAGCTGGACGCGTGCGACGATTCGACGACGTCGTGCTCGCTCTCGGCGCGCTGCGGGTAGCCGGCGAGACCGCCGCGGGAGCGGAGCTTCGAGAAGTCCTGCCGGCCGGTGAGCAGCTTGTGCACGTAGGACTGGTGCCCGGTGTCGAAGATGATCGGGTCGTTCGGGGAATCGAACACGCGGTGCAGGGCGATCGTCAGTTCGACCACGCCGAGGTTCGGCCCCAGGTGTCCGCCGGTGCGCGCGACGTTCTCGACGAGGAAACCGCGGACCTCTTCGGCGAGAGTGCGGAGCTCCTCGTGCGAGAGCCCATCGAGGTCGCGAGGACCGCGGATGCTCTCCAGAAGACTCATGCACCGAGTCTACGCGGGCCCGAACGCCGAGAACCCCGACTCCGGACGGGAGTCGGGGTTCTCGATGCGGTCGCTCAGACGAGCGAGCGCAGCACGTACTGCAGGATGCCGCCGTTGCGGTAGTAGTCGGCCTCACCGGGGGTGTCGATGCGGACGACCGCGTCGAACTCGACCGTCTCCTTGCCCTCGGGCGAGAACTCGCTCGGCTCCGCGGTGACCCGGACCGTCTTGGGCGTGACGCCCTCATTGAGCTGCTCGAGTCCCGTGATCGAGACGATCTCGGTGCCGTCCAGGCCGAGCGACGACCAGCTCTCGCCTGCCGGGAACTGCAGCGGGACGACGCCCATGCCGATGAGGTTGGAGCGGTGGATGCGCTCGAAGCTCTCGGTGATGACGGCCTTCACCCCGAGCAGGCTCGTGCCCTTGGCCGCCCAGTCACGCGACGAACCGGAGCCGTACTCCTTGCCGCCGAACACGACGAGCGGGGTGCCCTGCTCCTGGTAGTTCATGCTCGCGTCGAAGATGAACGACTGCGGGCCGCCGGCCTGGGTGAAGTCGCGGGTGTACCCGCCCTCGACCACCTGGCCGCCGTTGACGGCGGCGACGAGCTCGTTCTTCAGCCGGATGTTCGCGAACGTCCCGCGGATCATCACCTCGTGGTTGCCGCGGCGCGACCCGTAGGAGTTGAAGTCCTTCTGCGCGACGCCGTGCTCGATCAGGTACTGCGCAGCGGGGGTGCCCGCCTTGATGTTGCCCGCCGGGCTGATGTGGTCGGTCGTGACCGAGTCGCCGAGGGTCGCCATGACGCGCGCGCCGGTGATGTCGGCGACCGGGGTGAGGTCCATCGACATGCCCTCGAAGTACGGCGCCTTGCGGACGTAGGTCGAGTCCTCGTCCCACTCGAAGATCGGCCCGGTGGGGGTCGGCAGCGTCTTCCAGCGCTCGTCGCCGTCGAACACCGTCGCGTACTGCTTGATGAACTGCTCGCGCGAGATCGACGAGTCGATGATCTCCTGCACCTCGTCGGAGGCGGGCCAGATGTCCTTCAGGAAGACATCGTTGCCGTCGGAGTCCTTGCCGAGCGCGTCGGTCTCGAAGTCGAAGTTCATCGAGCCGGCCAGCGCGTACGCGACCACGAGGGGCGGCGACGCGAGGTAGTTCATCTTCACGTCGGGGCTGATGCGTCCCTCGAAGTTGCGGTTGCCCGAGAGGACGGCGGTGACGGCGAGGTCGTTGTCGTTGACCGCCTGCGACACCTCGTCGATCAGCGGACCGGAGTTTCCGATGCAGATCGTGCAGCCGTAGCCGACGGTGTAGAAGCCGAGACCTTCGAGGTCCTTGTCGAGTCCGGACTTCTCGTAGTAGTCGGTGACGACCTTCGAGCCGGGGCCGAGCGTGGTCTTGACCCACGGCTTCTGGGTGAGCCCCTTCGCGCGCGCCTTGCGTGCGAGAAGGCCCGCAGCGATCATCACGGTCGGGTTGGAGGTGTTGGTGCACGACGTGATGGCGGCGAGGGTCACCGCGCCGTTGTCGAGGAGGTACGGCGCGCCCTCGGGCGGGGTGACGGTGACCGGGTTGGATGCCGGGTGGCTCGACCCGCTGAACGACAGCACCGACTCCGCGTGCTGGGCCTCGTGCTGGTGCGACACGCCGTCGGCGGAGACGTGCTCGCGCTCCACGCCCGGCGCGGTGCCGGGGTCGGAGGCCGGGAACGTGCCCTCGACCTCGACGGAGTCCTCCGCGGCCACGGCGGCGTAGTTGAGGATGTCCTGCTGGAACTGCGACTTGGCCTCGGAGAGCAGGATGCGGTCCTGCGGACGCTTCGGGCCGGCGATGGAGGGGACGACCGTGGAGAGGTCGAGTTCCATGTACTCGCTGAAGACGGGCTCGACGTCGGCGTCGTGCCAGAGCGACTGCTCCTTCGCGTACGCCTCGACGAGGGCGACGGTCTTCTCGTCGCGTCCGGTGAGACGCAGGTAGTCCAGCGTGACGTCGTCGATCGGGAAGATGGCCGCGGTCGAACCGAACTCGGGGCTCATGTTGCCGATGGTGGCCCGGTTCGCGAGGGGCACCTCGGCGACGCCGGCGCCGTAGAACTCGACGAACTTGCCGACGACGCCGTGCTTGCGCAGCATGTCGGTGATCGTGAGGACGACGTCGGTCGCCGTGACGCCGGCAGGGATCTCGCCGCTCAGCTTGAACCCGACGACGCGCGGGATGAGCATCGAGACGGGCTGGCCGAGCATGGCCGCCTCGGCCTCGATGCCGCCGACGCCCCAGCCCAGCACGCCGAGGCCGTTGACCATCGTGGTGTGCGAGTCGGTGCCCACGCAGGTGTCGGGGTAGGCGCGCAGCACGCCGTCGACGTCACGGTCGTAGATGACCTTCGCCAGGTGCTCGATGTTCACCTGGTGGACGATGCCGGTGCCCGGGGGGACGACCTTGAAGTCGTCGAACGCGGTCTGGCCCCAGCGCAGGAACTGGTAGCGCTCGCCGTTGCGCTCGTACTCGATCTCGACGTTGCGCTCGAGGGCGTTCTCCGTGCCGAAGAGGTCGGCGATGACGGAGTGGTCGATGACCATCTCGGCCGGCGACAGCGGGTTGATCTTGTTGGGGTCCCCGCCCAGCGCGGTGACGGCCTCACGCATGGTGGCGAGGTCGACGATGCAGGGCACGCCGGTGAAGTCCTGCATCACGACGCGCGCCGGCGTGAACTGGATCTCGGTGTTCGGCTCCGCCGCGGCATCCCACGACCCGAGCGCCTCGATCTGCTCCTTGGTGACGTTCGCGCCGTCCTCGGTGCGGAGGAGGTTCTCCAGCAGCACCTTGAGGCTGAACGGGAGCTTCTCGTGGCCGGCGACCGTGTCGATCCGGAAGATCTCGTAGTCGGTGTCGCCGACCGTCAGTGTGCTCTTGGCACCGAAGCTGTTCACAGTGGACACGTGTGCTCTCCTTCATCGGCGGGCGCAGACACGCACAGCCTGCGGACCTATCTTCCCCGCGGTCGGCGTCGGCGGCTAGTGAGGCGCGCCTTACCCGGACGGGAGTCGAATTTATCTTGATGTCGAGATAAATCTATCACGCCGCCGGGCGCGGATACAGCGCTCGCACGGCGAGCCACGTGACCGCGACGAGCGGTGCGAACAGGGGCAGCCCCATGATCAGCTTGAGGGTGCCGAGCGTCGCCACCGCGTCGGCGCCGGCCAGGTACAGCGGGTACTGCACGGCCAGACGCACGTAGAACAGGGCTGCCCACGCCAGGGCGAGCCAGAAGAACACCCGGCGCTTGCGCCGGTCGGCCCGCCATGCGACGCCCTCATTCATGAGGAAGCCCACGGCGAGCCCGATGAGCGACCAGCCGACGAGGGCGGAGACGAGGAACGCCGTGCCGTAGACGGCGTTCGTGATGAGCCCGGGGACGAAGTTGTCCTCTCCGCGCCCGGTGAACAAGGCGAGCCCCGCGGCGACGCCGGCTGCGACGAGACCGCCGAAGGCCGCCGTGGCAGGTGAGCGCTGCACGAGTCGGATCACCGTGAACACGACCGCGAGACCCACTGATCCGGCGAGCGACACGACGAGGTTCTGATCGGACACCGTGTACAGCACGATGAACGCGAGGCCCGGCAGAACGGACTCGGCGACGCCGCGCCAGCCGCCCATCGCATGCCACACGACATGGCCCGTGCTCGCCTCGGCCGAGGGGTCCAGCCCGGCGCGGCGCGCCGCGCCGCCCAGCGCCTCGGCGAGCAGGTCTGATGCGGTCGGCTCGGGGGGCTCGAGGCCCGGCCGGTCCGGCTGCTCCGGCGCCGGACCGCGAGGGTCCTCGGCGGTCATGCGCCGCCGGGCGATGCCGGCATCTTGAGCGGGATGAGGTCGCGGGGCGGCATCGGGGTGTTGCCGCGCACCACGACGATCGACCGGAACAGGTCCTCGACCTGACCTGCGGCATCCAGGTCGGATGCCGCGGCGCCCCCGATCACGCCGCGCAGGAACCAGCGCGGACCGTCCACTCCGATGAAGCGGGCGAGCCGCTTGCCCGCGCCGCCCTCGGCGCCGACGACGGGCACCTCGGCGAGCAGCTCCGGCCCGAGCGGGCCCTCGCGTTCTTCGACACGACCGCCCTGCTGACGGATCTGCTGGCGGATCTGCTCGCGCGTCTCCTCCCACAGGCCGCTCGAACGCGGCGCCGCGAAGGGCTGCACCTGCAGCGTCGACCCGGCGTAGTCGAGTCCGACGGCGACGATGCGCTTGGTCTGCTCCTCGACCTCGAGACGGAGGTTCAGCCCTTCGCGGGGCATGACCTTGACACCGCCCAGGTCGATGTAGGGGCGGACGGGGTTCGCCTCCGACTCGTCGAAGGGTCCGTTCTCGGCCCGATCGCTCGGGGCCGACTTGATCGCGCTCTCGTCGCTCATGCGGGTTGTCCTGTCGTGTATCCGGTGGAGCCGAAGCCGCCCTCGCCCCGAGCGGTGTCGGGCAGGGCGTCGACGGGGATGAAGTTCGCGCGCGGCACGGGCATGACGATCAGCTGCGCGATGCGGTCGCCCGGAGCGACGTCGAACGCGTGGTCGGCATCCGTGTTGAGCAGGGACACCTTGATCTCGCCGCGGTAGCCGGCGTCGACCGTGCCGGGCGCGTTCACGATGGTGATGCCGTGCTTGGCGGCGAGACCGCTGCGCGGGACGACGAACGCCACATAGCCCTCGGGCAGCGCGATGCGCACGCCCGTCCCGATCAGCGCGCGCTGCCCCGGCTCGAGCCGAGCGGCCTCCGCCGCGACGAGGTCGGCGCCGGCGTCACCCGGGTGGGCGTAGACGGGGACATGTGCCGAGATAATGGGAACGTCCACGGTATCCATCACCCCCCGAGGCTAATGCACAACGCCGACCGCACCACGTCCACCGCCGCCCCGTCCTATCGTGAGCGGCTGAGCCCCTCGCTGTGGGTGCTGGTCAGCGCTGCCGTCTGCGCACCCATGGCCGCGATCGTCTTCGCGCCGCTCGACGGCACGATCGCGCTCGCGGTGGGCTTCGCGGTGGGTGCCGCCATCGTCGTGGCCCTCCTCGCGACCGCCCCGACGATCGCCGTCGTCGACGGCGTCCTGCGGGTCGGCCGCGCTCGGATCCCGGTCAGCGACCTGGGCACGCCCGAACCCCTCGAAGGCCAGGCGGCGCGCAGCGCGCGCGGCCCGGAGCTCGGACGCGACGACTGGCATCTGCTCCGCGGCGGCGTCGACGGGGTCGTCCGCGTCCCCGTCACCGACGTGGAAGACCCCGCCACGCACTGGGTGTTCTCGTCGCGCACACCCGATCGGGTGGCGGCGATGATCACCCGCGCACAGCGGGGCCGTTGAGCATCAGGCCAGCCGGGGCTTCACGCCGGCTGGCCGGGGACCTTCGTCGGTCAGGCGCACTCGGTGCAGATGGCGCCGACGGAGGTCTGGTGGTCGATCTGGGTGCGGTGCTTCACGAGGAAGCACTCGACGCAGGTGAACTCGTCCTCCTGCGGAGGCAGGACGACGACGTCGAGGTCGACGTCGGAGAGGTCGGCGCCGGGAAGGTCGAAGGCCGCCGGGTTGTCAGCGTCCTCGACGTCCACCGACCCGGACAGCTTGTCCGGGACCCGCTCCTTCAGCGCCTCGATCGACTCGCTGTCGTCTTCGGTCTTGCGGGGAGCGTCGTAGTCCGTGGCCATTCGAGAATGTCTCAACTTTCGGGTGTTGCTGGGGGAGGCGCCCGATCGGGCGGCCATAGTTTGCATCACGGACCGCTGAATCGCAAATGGGATTCGCGTCCGCCGCCCCCTTTCAGAGGGACGCCTGCACAAACTCGCGGCGCGCCCGCGATATTCCCCTCGCCTGGCGGGCACCGTGCGAGCATTGCTGGACACGCTGGATCTGGAGGGTGTTCGCATGGAACAGCTCAAAGTCATCGGCACCGAAGACGGTCGACTGATGCTCGCGACCGAATCGGGCGACCGTTTCTCGCTCGCCGTCGACGAAGCGCTGCGCGCGCAGCTGCGCCGGCTGCAGCGCGACGCCGAACCGCGCACGAACCGCCCGAACCCCCGGGACATCCAGGCGCACATCCGCGCGGGCATGTCCGCGGACGAGGTCGCCGAGCTGCTCGGCATCCGTCTCGAGGACGTGCAGCGGTTCGAGGGTCCGGTCCTCGCGGAACGCGAGCACATCGTCGGTCAGGCGCTGGCCGTCACCGTCCTCATCGGCGGCGAGCTCGACCCGGGTGCACAGCCGACGTTCGGCAACGCCGTCCGGGCCAAGCTGGCCGAGGCGGGTGCCACGGGCGAACGCTGGACGAGCTGGCGCGACTCGAACGGCTGGGTCGTCAAGCTCGAGTTCTCGGCCGGCGACGTCGACCACGACGCCCGGTGGAGCTTCGATCCGCGACGGTCGACCCTCTCCCCGCAGAACTCGGATGCCGTTCAGCTCTCGCGCCAGGGCTCGCTGCCCGAGGGGCTCATCCCGCGGCTGCGCGCGCTGGACTCGTCGCCGCTGAAGGACGCCACCCGCTTCGACAGTGGAGCCTTCGGCCCGCGCGGGGTCGTCGAGCCCGAAGCGGACATCGAGAACCCCGAGCCCCGTGCCTCCTCCTCCCCCGCCGTGCAGCAGGCCGCCATCAAGCGGGCACCGGACGCGCCGGTCGCGTCCGCCGAGACGGCGGACCTGCTCGAGGCGCTCCGGCGCCGGCGCGGACAGCGCGAGTCGATGCCGGGCGAACGCCGCGCCGAGGAGCCCGCTCACTCCCCCGTCGCCCTGTTCGATGCACTCGAGCCCGGCTACGAGGTTTCGGCCGAGCCGGAGTCGCCGGATTCCGGCGAGGCCCAGCCCGAGTCGGACGCCGCCGACGCCCCGACCGAACAGACCCGCCGCAAGGGCCGGACGTCGATGCCGTCCTGGGACGAGATCGTGTTCGGCGCCCGCACCGAGGACGGCTGATCGGGCTCAGCCCGCGAACGCACCGAGCCGCACGAGCGGCACGATGCGCTCCTGGTCGGTGAGCGATCCGTGCTGGCCGACCATGCGCTGCGGCTTCTTGTCCCGCTCCCGGTCGTCGTAGTACGCGACCGTGCCCCGCGCCGCGACCAGGACGTCGCCGATCCGGTCGAGGACGTCGGCGTCGACGACGGGGCCGAACAGCCCCGCGTCCACCGCCTCCTGGCGCGAGAACACCCACGACCTGTGGGATTCGGCGTCGCGCCATGCCGTCAGGACGCGGCCCGCGGCTCCCGCGTCGGTGTACAGGTGCAGCATGCGGGGTTCGCCCGCGACGATGCGGACGCCGTCGAGGTGCGCATCGCCGTCGGCGAGCAGGATCTGCCGGGAGCGCGGGACGTCGACCATGCCGTGGTCCGCCGTCAGCACCGCACCGGCCGTCCCACCGAGCGCGGCATCGAGTGTCCGGGCCGCGGCATCGACGATCTCGAGCGCCGCCGACCACTCGTCGCTCTCCCATCCGCGCGCGTGGCCGATGGTGTCGAGCTCCGGGACGTAGGCGTACACGAGTGCTCCCGGATGCCGCAGTGCCAGCTCTGCCGCCGCATCGACCCGCTCGGCGATCGTGGCCGCCGCGACGAACTCCGCCCCTCGTTGCAGCGCCCGCGTGAAGCCGGTGGCGGCGTAGATCTGCTTCGACACGACGAAGCAGGGGCGCCCCGCCGCGGCCTCGCGCTCGAGGAGCGGCTCGCTGCGCTGCCACGTGAGCGGGTCCAGCCCGTCGGTCTCCCACCCCTTCAGCTGATTGGGGGCGGCATCCGTCCCCGGCACCCGCACGCGATACCCGACGAGGCCATGCCGTCCCGGGTGCTCGGCGGTGAGCAGGCTCGTCAGGGCCGACGCCGTCGTGGCCGGGAAGACGGTCCGTGCGGCATCCCGCTTGGTCATCCGCGAGGTGAGGAAGCGCGCGTGTCCTGCCCGGGCGGTCAGATTGCCGCGACCGAGGCCGTCCACGAGCAGGACGACGCCCGATCGGGCCGAGCCGAACCAGTCGTCGTGGCCGTTCAGCGCCTCGAGCACATGCGGGACGACACCGGTGAGGCTCCGGGCGCCGGGCGGGTCCGCGGGTAGGCTGGGAGTCATCCGGGCCAGTCTCCCACACGGGACGACGGCCCCCTCCGGCGCCTGCCGCCGACTTCTCCACCGTCGCCCGAAGACCGATCGAGGACATGGCCGCTTCACGCACCCCTCCCCCTCCGCCCGCCGTCGAGCGCATCGAGGATGTCGACCTCGCCGACGAGATGCAGGGGTCGTTCCTGGAGTACGCGTACTCGGTGATCTACTCGCGCGCCCTCCCGGACGCGCGCGACGGGCTCAAGCCGGTGCAGCGCCGCATCCTCTTCCAGATGGCGGAGATGGGCCTCCGGCCCGATCGCGGCCACGTCAAGAGCGCGCGCGTCGTCGGCGAGGTGATGGGAAAGCTCCACCCCCACGGCGACTCGGCGATCTACGACGCACTCGTCCGCCTCGCGCAGGACTGGGCGCTGCGCGTGCCGCTCATCGACGGTCACGGCAACTTCGGGTCGCTGGACGACGGTCCCGCCGCCGCCCGCTACACGGAAGCGCGTCTCGCCCCGTCCGCGCTGGCCCTCACCGAGAACCTCGATGAGGACGTCGTCGACTTCATCCCGAACTACGACGGCCAGTTCCAGCAGCCCGAGGTGCTGTCCGCGGCGTTCCCGAACCTGCTCGTCAACGGCACGACGGGCATCGCGGTCGGCATGGCCACGAACATGGCGCCGCACAACCTCATCGAGGTCGTCGCCGCCGCGACCCACCTCCTCGAGCACCCCGAGGCGACACTCGACGAGCTCATGGAGTTCGTCCCGGGACCCGACCTTCCCGGCGGCGGCGTCATCGTCGGTCTCGACGGCATCAAGGAGGCGTACGAATCCGGTCGCGGATCGTTCCGCACGCGCGCCAAGTCGACGATCGAGCCGCTCGGGCCCCGCCGCACCGGGATCATCGTGACGGAGCTGCCGTACATGGTCGGCCCCGAGCGCGTGATGGAGAAGATCCGGGACGCCGTCACGGCGAAGAAGCTGACCGGGATCTCCGACATCACCGACCTCACCGACCGCAACCACGGGCTCCGTCTCGTGATCGGCGTGAAGACGGGATTCGACCCGAAGGCGGTGCTCGAGCAGCTGTACCGGCTCACCCCGCTCGAGGACTCCTTCGGCATCAACAACGTCGCCCTCGTCCGCGGTCAGCCGCAGACCCTCGGGCTGAAGGAGCTGCTGCGCGTCTACCTCGACCACCGCATCCAGGTCGTCACGCGCCGCAGTCGCTTCCGGCTCGCCCGGAAGCAGGACCGTCTGCACCTCGTCGAGGGCATGCTCATCGCGATCCTCGACATCGACGAGGTCATCCAGGTCATCCGCACGTCGGATGACAGCGATCAGGCCCGCACCCGCCTCATCGACGTGTTCGATCTGTCCCGGCTGCAGGCCGAGTACATCCTCGAGCTGAGACTGCGGCGACTGACGAAGTTCTCCCGCGTCGAGCTCGAGGCGGAGCGCGACGACCTGAAGGCCGAGATCGCGGCGCTCGAGGAGCTGCTGGCGAGCGACGTCCTGCTGCGCCGGCAGGTCGCGACCGAGTTGGATGCCGTGGCCGAGGCCTTCGGCACCCCGCGCCGGACCCTGCTGCTCAACGGCGGCCCGGTCACCGCCCGTGGCCGTGCGGCGGCCCCCGCCGATCTGCAGATCGCCGACGCGCCGTGCCGCGTGTTCCTGTCCGCGAGCGGCCGCATGGTCCGAGCGGAGCTCGTGGCCGACGCCCCTCGCGGCGGCATCGTCGCCCCGGCCCGGCGCTCGAAGCACGACGCGATCCGCGCCGCCGTCGACGGCACCACCCGCGGAGACCTCGGCGCGGTGACGAGCGCAGGACGCCTCGTGCGTTTCACTCCGGTCGACCTCCCCTCGGTCCCCGCGAACTCGGTGCAGCTCGGGGCGGGAACGCGTGCCGACCAGTACCTGGGCCTCGCCGCCGGCGAGCACGTCGTCACGATCGTTCCGCTGGACGCCGCCGCGCCGATCGCGCTCGGCACCGCGGCCGGTGTCGTCAAGCGGGTGGCTGCGACGGAGCTCGCCCCGGGCAAGCCGGACGCCGAGATCATCTCGCTGAAGGCCGGCGACAGCGTCGTCGGCGCCGCGCTCGCCGCCGACGACACCGAACTGGTCTTCGTCACGAGCGACGCGCAGCTGCTCCGCTTCGACGCCGCCGCCGTCCGGCCGCAGGGGAGGTCTGCCGGTGGCATGGCCGGCATCCGCCTCGCCACCGACGCGCGGGTCATCGCCTTCACGTCGGTGTCCGCGTCCGACGCCACCGTCGTCGCGACCATCGCGGGCTCCTCGCATGCGCTTCCCGGGACGGATGCCGGATCCGGCAAGGTCTCGTCGTTCGCGGAGTTCCCGCCGAAGGGCCGCGCGACCGGCGGTGTCCGCGCGCAGCGCTTCCTCCGCGGCGAGGATGCCCTGATCCTCGCGTGGGTCGGTGAGGATCCGCGCGCGGTCGGCCTCGACGGCGCGGTCCGTCCGCTCCCCGACGGCGGCGGCAAGCGCGACGCCTCGGGTCAGCCGCTGGACGCCGTCATCGGCGCGATCGGCACGGTCGTCGCCTGAGCCGGACTCGGGACGAGCGGCGGCTTCGGCCTCAGCCGCCGAGGTGCGCCTTCACGTAGGCGACGACCGCGTTCGCATGCCCGTGGCCGAGACCGTGGTCGTCCTTCAGCACCGCGACAGCGCCGGAGTGCGAACGGGTCTCGAGCGCCTCGGCGGCGATGTCGAGCCAGTGCTGCACGGGTTGTCCGTACGTCTTCTCGATGCTCGGGAAGTAGGAGGCGGGGCCTTTCGGCTTCTCGCCGTCGGCGAGGACGGGAGCGGGGACACGGTGCGACGGCATGCCCGCAGGCTACCGCGAGCGGGCGTCAGGCGTCGATGCGCTCGCGATCCAGGTTCTCGCTCGAGGACACGATGAAGTCCCGCCGCGGGGCGACCTCGCTGCCCATGAGCAGCTCGAACACCGTCGACGCCGCCTCGGCGTCCTGCACGCGCACCCGACGGAGCGTCCGGCCCGCCCGGTCCATCGTCGTCGTCGCGAGCTGGTCGGCATCCATCTCACCGAGGCCCTTGTAACGCTGCACCGGTTCCTGCCAGCGCTTCCCGGCCTTCGTGAGCTTGGTCAGCAGCGTGTGAAGCTCCTGCTCGCTGTAGGTGTAGATCGTCTCGTTCGGCTTCGACCCCGGGTTGATCGCGATCACCCGGTGCAGCGGCGGCACGGCGGCGTACACCCGGCCCTCCTCGATCAGCGGACGCATGTACCGGAAGAAGAGCGTGAGCAGCAGCGTGCGGATGTGGGCGCCGTCGACGTCGGCGTCGCTCATCAGGATGATCTTGCCGTAGCGGGCGGCCTCGATGTCGAACGACCGACCCGATCCCGCGCCGATCACCTGGATGATCGCGGCGCACTCGGCGTTGGAGAGCATGTCGCTGATCGACGCCTTCTGGACATTGAGGATCTTTCCGCGGATCGGCAGCAGGGCCTGGTACTCGCTGTTGCGCGCCAGCTTCGCGGTCCCCAGCGCCGAGTCGCCCTCGACGATGAACAGCTCGGACTCGGCGACGTCGTTCGTCCGGCAATCGGCCAGCTTCGCCGGGAGCGAGGACGACTCGAGCGCGTTCTTGCGACGCTGGGTCTCCTTGTGCGTGCGCGCCGAGATGCGCGCCTTCATCTCGGAGACCACCTTCTCGAGCAGCGAGGCCGACTGGGCCTTGTCCTCGCGCTTCGTCGACGCGAAGCGCGCGGCGAGCTGCGTGGTGATGACGGATGCCACGATGTTGCGCACCGCGGGCGTGCCGAGGACTTCCTTCGTCTGACCCTCGAACTGGGGCTCCGGGAGACGGACGGTGAGGACGGCGGTGAGTCCGGCGAGGATGTCGTCCTTCTCGATCTTCTCGCTCGCGCCGACCTTGAGCTTTCGGGCGTTCGCCTCGATCTGCGAGCGGACGACCTTCATGAGGCCCTGCTCGAAGCCCTGCTGATGGGTTCCGCCCTTCGGCGTCGAGATGATGTTGACGAAGGACCGGTTGACGGTCTCGTAGCCGGTGCCCCAGCGGAGCGCGACGTCGACCTGGCACTCCCGCTCGATCTCGGTGGGGATCATCGCGCCGGTGGGCTGCAGCACGGGGACGGTCTCGGTGAACGTTCCGGCGCCGGTCAGCCGCCACGTGTCGGTGATCGGCGCGTCGGGCGCGAGGAACTCGGCGAACTCCGAGATGCCGCCGTCGAAGCGGTAGCTCGTCTCCCGCGGCTCCTCGCCGCGGTGGTCGAGAATGACGATCTCGAGCCCCGGCACGAGGAAGGCCGTCTGGCGGACCCGCTGCTCCAGCTCGGTCAGGTCGAAGGCGGCATCCTTGGTGAAGATCTGCCGGTCGGCCCAGTACCGCACGCGCGTGCCGGTCGACCCCTTCGGGGCTCTGCCGGCGACCCGCAGCTCGCTGGACTTCTCGAACGGCGTGAAGGGCGCGTTCGGCCCGTCGCCGGCGAACACGCCGGGCTCGCCGCGGTGGAACGACATCGCGTAGGTCTTGCCGGCACGGTCCACCTCGACGTCGAGGCGCTCCGACAGGGCGTTCACGACCGACGCGCCCACGCCGTGCAGGCCGCCCGACGCCGCGTAGGAGCCGCCACCGAACTTGCCGCCCGCGTGCAGCTTGGTGAAGACGACCTCGACTCCGCTGAGACCCGTTCGCGGCTCGATGTCGACGGGGATGCCGCGCGCGCGGTCTCGCACCTCGACGCTCGCGTCGGCGTGCAGCAGGATCTCGATCCGCGTGCCGTGACCGCCGAGCGCCTCGTCCACCGAGTTGTCGATGATCTCCCACAGGCAGTGCATGAGGCCGCGGGAGTCGGTGGACCCGATGTACATGCCCGGACGCTTGCGGACCGCCTCGAGCCCTTCGAGCACCTGGAGATGATGGGCGGAATACTCGGGGGTCACAATCTCCTAGCGTATCCGGGCGCTCCCCTCCCGGTTCCCCCGACACACAGGTCTTCCCGGACCGGACGCGCGCGGCGGAGAGGTACCGTACGCGGTGAGCGAAATGCCCGTCAATACGGGCATACCCCCACCGGCCCCGTGGTTGTATGACATGACCGATACGTCATGAGCACTACGAGGAGGCACCTGACATGAGCACCACCACCACCACGCAGCCCGGAGCCGTCCTCGAGCACCGCCTCACCGCGATGGACCGTTGCGACTCCTGCGGCGCCCAGGCCTACATCGCCGCCGAGGTCAACGGCAGCGAGCTGCTGTTCTGCGCCCACCACGGACGCAAGTACGAAGAGAAGCTCCGCGCCGTCGCGACCTCGTGGCACGACGAGACGGCTCGTCTGACCGAGGCGGTCTGACGCCGACTCCCCCGACATCGACGAAGGGCCCCGCCATCATCGGCGGGGCCCTTCGTCGTGCCGCGGATCAGAAGCCGACAGCCGCCCGGTAGACGGGGAGCAGACCGGTGCGGACGCCGGACGCCGATGGCTTCGGCTGGAAGACGCTGGAGTTGTGGTTCCCCTCGATCACGACCGGTCCGGTCGGGGTGAGGGCGATGTCCCACCCCACGTAGGGCGCCTCCGGGGTGCGCCGGGCGAGGGATGCGGCGAGGTCGAGCACGCGGTCGTACAGCGGGACGCGGAACCCGACGACCGGTGTCCCCGTCACCGGGTGCTCGCGGTACACGTTGCTGTTCTTGTCGACGCCGGGGTACATCGCGACGCCCTCGTCATCGAGCATGGTGAACATCCCGCCGGAGGCGAAGTTGTCGATGACGTCGCCGTTGCCGATGCGGAGGACGGCGGCGAGCAGGTGCACGCGGTCCTCGCCGTCGAGGAAGGTGATGAGGCGAACGGTGTTCACCGCATCGGGGTACATCGCCGACATGTCCGGGTGCTGGACGATGAACTCGTCGACGACCGACTGCCCTGCGGCGGTCACCGCGGCGCGGAACGCGGCCGGATCGGTGTCGGCACCGGCCTCGTGCAGGTCGATGCCGCCCCCGCCCTGGCCCTCGTTGGGCTTCGTGAGCACCTTCGGGTGACGCGCGAGGAAGGCGGCGAGCTCCGTGTCGTCGACGTCTCGCAGGTCGACCGTCTCGCGGCCGAGGAGGTCGGCGTACTCCCGGGCGAACCGGCGCTTGTCCTCGAGCTTGGCGCGCCCTTCGGCCGTGTTGTACATCTTCGTGATGCGGAACGACTTGGGGTGCGTCATCCAGGTCGCCCGCTCCTTCGCGGTCAGCAGGCGGATGTCCCACACCGCGTAGTCGCGGAACGCCATGTCGTAGCGCACCGAGCACCACAGCATGTCGGCGATGATCACCGGCAGCGGCGCCTTCGAGACCCGCTGCACGGTGCGCGCGAACTCGACGAGGTTGCCCGGGCGCAGCTTGCGCGCACGGCGGATGAGGTACTGCAGACGGACGCGGATGCGGCGCACGGCGGATCCCTCCGGGGTCAGAAGCGCATGGCGGCGCGGTAGCGGGGCAGGAGTCCGGAGCGGATCCCGGACACCGACGGCTTCGACTGGAAGACGCCGGTGTTGTGGTTGCCTTCGATGACCACGGGACCGGACGCCGTGATCGCGACGTCCCAGCCGATGTAGGGCATCGCCGGCACCGTGCGCGCCAGACGGTCCACGAGCGCGAGGACCTCGTCGTAGAGCGGCACCTGGAAGCCGGTGATCGTCACGCCGGTGACCGGGTGCTCCGCGAACGGACGGCCCTCCTCGTCGCTGGCGGCGTGCAGCGCGCGGCCGCGCTCATCGAGCATGGTGTACATGCCGCCGTTGCTGAAGTTGTCGATGACGCCGCCGTTGCCGATCTTGAGGACGCCGGCGAGGACGTGCACCTCGCCATCGGGGTCCAGGTACGACACGACGCGCAGCGAGTTGACGCTGCGGGGGTACAGGGATGCCATGTCGGGATGCTGCACGAGCACCTCTTCGACGAGCACCTGACCGGCGGTGATCAGCTCGTCGCGCGTCGCCGCCGGATCGTCGATGTCGGCCGAGTCGAGCAGCGAGATGCCGTTGCCGCCCACACCGCCGGGGTTCTTCGCGATGATCCGAGGATGCCGCGACACGAACGCGCCGAAGGCGGCGGCATCCGTCTGCCGCAGGTCGATCCACTCGCGCCCGAGCTCATCGCCGAAGCGCTCCGCGAACTGGAGCTTGTCGTCGAAGACGGCGCGCCGGCTGTCGTCGTTCAGCCGGCGGGACAGGTGGAACGACTTCGGGTCGGTCATGTAGGTCTTGCGCTCGCGCGGACGCAGGATGCGGAAGTCCCACTCCGAGTAGTTCTCGAAGGTGGTCTCGTACCGCACCGAGCACCACAGCATGTCGAGGACGACCCACCCGAGCGGCGCCGTGGACAGCCGTGCCGACTGCCGGGCGAACTGCAGGACGCGATCGCGGTCGAAGTTCACGACGCGCTTCACGAAGAAGCGGGCGCGACGGTAGAGGCGGTGGACGGCTCCCATGCCTCAGATCCCCGAGCGCCGGATGATCCCGAGCGGCGTGGACTGATGCCCCTGGCCGAGCGGGTTGTCGCCCAGGATGCGGACGAGCCGCTGCTCGCCGGCACGGTCGAGCGTCGATCCGAGGATGTTGCCGCCGATGTCGTTGATGTCGACGACCGCGACCTCGTTCGCGCCGCCCACGGCTGCCTTGAGGCGTGCCGCGACCTTCGCCGGCTGGGTCGGTCCGAGCACGACAGCCTTGTTGTACGGCGGGATGGTGTGCGGTGTGGGGCCGTCGATCGACCGCGCCTTGTCCCCCGCGACGCGGTAGAAGTCCCCGCGGCGGCCGAAGAGCTTCGTCACGGCGGCGACGGCGGCTGCGAACAGGATGCGGGGGGTGCCGCACTCGCGCAGCGCCATCTCCATCGTCTCGGGCATGCCGAGCCCGATGCCGTACGCCGTCTTCACAACGTGGCGCGACAGGAACCGGGCGAGGGGACGCGGGGTGATGTCCTCGACGAGATAGGACCGGCCCTGCGTGATCGCGACGATCTTCTCCGTCACGAACAGCAGGTCACCCGGCTGCAGCTGGTCGGCGGCGTACCGCACGACGATCCCGTCGAGGTCCTCCCCCGGCATGACGACGTGCGTCCGGATCGGGATCCGGGCGTACGTCGCCCCGTCGATCGCGCGAGTGAGTTCCTTGCCCTCGTTCGCGGCGTCGGTCATTCGAGGTAGTCCCGCAGCGACTGCGACCGCGACGGGTGACGCAGCTTGGCCATGGTCTTCGACTCGATCTGGCGGATGCGCTCACGCGTCACGCCGAACGTGTCGCCGATCTGGTCCAGCGTCTTGGGCTGACCGTCGCCGAGACCGAAGCGCATCCGGATGACACCGGCCTCGCGCTCCGAGAGCGAGTCCAGGAGCGACTCGAGCTGACGCTGCAGCATCGTGAAGCCGACGGCGTCGGCCGGCACGACGGCCTCGGTGTCCTCGATGAGGTCGCCGAACTCGCTGTCGCCGTCCTCGCCGAGCGGGGTGTGCAGCGAGATCGGCTCACGGCCGTACTTCTGGACCTCGATGACCTTCTCAGGGGTCATGTCGAGCTCACGGCTGAGCTCTTCGGGCGTGGGCTCGCGTCCCAGGTCCTGCAGCATCTGGCGCTGCACGCGGGCGAGCTTGTTGATGACCTCGACCATGTGGACCGGGATGCGGATGGTGCGGGCCTGGTCTGCCATGGCACGCGTGATCGCCTGGCGGATCCACCACGTCGCGTACGTCGAGAACTTGAAGCCCTTGGTGTAGTCGAACTTCTCGACCGCACGGATGAGACCGAGGTTCCCCTCCTGGATCAGGTCCAGGAACTGCATGCCGCGACCGGTGTAGCGCTTGGCCAGCGAGACGACCAGACGGAGGTTGGCGCCGAGCAGGTGACTCTTCGCGCGCTGCCCGTCACGGGCGACCCACTGCAGGTCGAGACCGAGCTGCGCCGACTTCTCGGCGGCGGTCATGTGCGACAGCTTCTCCTCGGCGAACAGTCCCGCCTCGATGCGCATCGCGAGTTCGACCTCCTCCGCCGCGTTCAGCAGCGGGACCTTGCCGATCTGCTTGAGGTAGTCCTTGACGGGGTCGGCGGTCGCGCCGGTGATCTGCGTCGAGTAGACGGGGACCTCGTCGTCGTCCGCCGACGAGATGACGATGGCACCCGTCGGGAGCGGCTCGGTGAACACCGGCTTGGCGGGCTCTTCCTCGTCGTCGCCGTCGGCCTTCTCGGCATCCGCCTTCTTGGCGTCGTCCGCGGTGTCGTCGCCCTCGGCGACATCGACCTCGACGTCCTCGATGTCGACGTCTTCGCCGTCCTCGTCGTCGTCGGCGGGCTTCGCCTTCGAGGCGCGCGCCTTCGCGGGCGCAGCCTTCGTGGTGGCCGTCTTCTTGGCGGCCGCGGTGGTCTTCTTGGCCGCGGGCTTACGGGCCGGTGCCTTCTTCGTGGCGCTCTCAGCGGTGGCCGCGGACGCCGTCGTCTCCGCGTCTGCCGCCGGATCGACCGTCTCGGTCGACCGCGTGCGGGTGGTCCTCGTGCCTGAAGTCACGTCTCGCCTTTCACCGACGGCAATCCGCCGGGGTTCGGACACTAGTAAGACCCTTGTCAAGTCCGGTGGCCTGCGCACGGAGCGCGGTTCCGCCGGTGACAACGGGTCGTTTCGTCCATTCTCTCATACGTCTCGGATGCATGAAGGACGTACCGATGTCAACACCCGACGTCGGTGGTGCATTCCCCGGGGCCCGGGGATCGAGCGGCCCGGCTCAGCCGAGACCGGGTCGACGGTCGTCGTCGCCCGAGGGACGGTTGGCGAGGAAGCGCTCGAGTTCGGCGGCGAGCTCGTCCGCCGACGGCAGGTCGCCGGAGTGGATGATCGGCTGCGCCGAGGTGGACCCCGCCATGTAGGCGTCGTAGCGGGCCTCGAGGTTGTGCAGCATCGCCGTCAGCTCATCGCTGTTCGAGACCTGGTCGTCGACCTTCTCGAGGTACTCGCGGTTCTCCTCGCGGAGGGTGTCGCTGTCGAAGACGAGTCCGGTCGCGACCGAGATGCTGTCGAGTCCCGCGATGGCGGCGGCGGGGAAGTCCGTCTCGGCGAGATAGTGCGGGATGAGCAGGACGAAGCCGGCGACGGAGGCGCTCGACTCGCTGAAGCGGTACTCGAGGAGGTGACCGACGGTCGCCGGCACCTGGGTGCGCGGCTTCCAGATCGAGTGCGCCTCGGTCAGGTCGGCGCGCGTGCCGCTGACCGTCGTGCCGAGCGGTCGCGTGTGCGGCACCGGCATGGGGATCGCGTGCACCCACGTGATCGAGCGCACCTGCAGGCCTTCGGCAAGGCCGACGACCGTGTCGGCGAAGGCCTCCCAGGCGAAGTCCGGCTCGTAGCCGGAGAGGAGGACGAACGGCTGCCCCAGCGTGTCGTGCACGAGGGAGAGCTCGAGCCGCGGCGCGGCGTAGTCGGTGAGGCGATCGCCGTCGAAGGTGATGATCGGCCGACGCGCCCGGTAATCGAAGAGGACGTCCGGGTTGAAGGAGACGACCGGCTCCGGGTCGTGCTCGGTGCGCAGATGGTCGACGAGCCGGCTCACCGCCGATCCGGCATCGGTGAATCCGGTCAGCGTCACGACGAGCGGGAGTCCCGCCGGCACCGACGGGGCGGAAACGACACGCTCATAGAGAGGACCTGACAGGGGCATGGTCCCACTGTACGAGCCGCTCAGCGGGGGTGGCCGCCGCGGCGTCCCGCTCTGAGCGAACGTCGGCTCCGTAGGATGGAGGTCATGCCGTACCCCGCGCTGACCGTCTCCTCGTCCCCCCTCCGCGATTCCGACGCCGATGCCTTCGTGCTGGCGCTTCCGCCGCTCGATGAAGGGTCCGCCGTGCTGGCGGAGTGGCCCGGGCTCGACGCCGCGCTGCGCGGCATCGGCTTCACCGGCGCCGCCGGTTCGACCGCACGGGCGTACGCGCCCGAGTCCACCGCGACCCCGATCATCGTGGTGGGCACCGGCTCCGCCCCGACCGCCGCGGCCGTCCGTGAGGCCGTGGGCGCAGCGGTGCGCACCACCACCGGCTTCGCCGCGCTCGCGATCGCCGTTCCCGCTGCCGACGAGCACTGGAGCGCCGCAGCAGAGGGCGCCGTCCTGGGCGGCTACCGCTTCGCCGGCTACAAGACGACGGATGCCGTGAAGACGCGCGCCCAGCGCGTGACGGTCCACACCGGGTCCGAGGTCTCCGATGCCGCCGTCGCCGCCGTGGCCGCCGGCGGCTCCGCCGTCGCCCTCGTCAAGGACCTCGTGAACATCCCCGCGGAGTGGCTGGGCCCGGCCGATCTCGCGGACCGCGCAGCCGCCGAGGTGGCCGACCTCCCCATCGAGGTGGAGATCCTCGACGAGACGGAGCTGGCCGCCCAGGGCTTCGGCGGCATCCTCGGCGTGGGCCAGGGATCCGACCGCCCGCCGCGGCTCGTCCGTCTCACCTACGCCCCCGCCGGCGCCGACCGCCACGTCGCCGTGGTCGGCAAGGGCATCACCTTCGACACGGGCGGGCTGTCCCTCAAGCCGCCGGCATCCATGGTCGGGATGAAGTACGACATGTGCGGCGCCGCCACCGCTCTCGCCGTGGTCCGCGCCGCGGCCGAGCGCGAGCTGCCCGTCGCCGTCAGCGCCTGGCTGTGCATCGCGGACAACATGCCGTCGGGGCGCGCGACCCGGCCCGGTGACGTGCTGACGATGCTCGACGGCACCACCGTCGAGGTTCTGAACACGGATGCCGAGGGGCGTCTGGTCCTCGCCGACGGCATCGCCGCGGCGAGCCGCACCCGCCCCGACGTGATCGTCGACGTCGCGACGCTCACCGGTGCCGTGAGCATCGCCCTCGGCAACCGTCACACCGGCGTCATGGGCGACGACGACACGGTCGCGGAGTTCCTCGCCACTGCGGAGTCGGTGGGCGAGCTCGCCTGGCAGCTCCCCCTCCCCGCGCACATGGAGGACGAGCTCGACTCCCCCATCGCGGACCTGCAGAACGCCAAGATCGGCGATCCCTCCGGCGGGACGATGTTCGCGGCGCTGTTCCTGCGCCGCTTCGTCGGCCGCGTCGGCGACGAAGCGGACTCCCCGCGGATCCCCTGGGTGCATCTGGACATCGCGGGCAGCGGCAGCACCAAGGCCGCGTACGGCGCCACCGACAAGGGCCCCACGGGCGCCGCGGTGCGAGCGCTCCTCGCCTTCGTGGAGGGACAGGCCCGATGACCGACGCCTCTTTCGATGTCGTCATCCTGGGCGGCGGCAGCGGCGGGTACGCCGCCGCGATCCGTGCGTCCGAGCTCGGCAAGTCGGTGGCCCTCATCGAGAAGGACCGTCTCGGCGGCACGTGCCTGCACCGCGGCTGCATCCCCACCAAGGCCCTCCTCCACACGGCCGAGGTGGCCGACGCCGTCCGCGGCGCCGCCGGCGTCGGCGTGACGGCGGAGCTGACCGGCATCGATCCGGCCGCGATGGCCGCGTACCGCGACGGGATCGTCGACAAGAAGTACCGCGGCCTGCAGAGCCTCATCTCCGCGCGCGGCATCACCGTGGTCGGCGGCGAAGGGCGCCTCACCGCCGACGCCGCCGTCACGGTCGGCGACGACGTCTACCGGGGAACCGACGTCGTGCTGGCCACGGGCTCCACGACGCGGACCCTCCCCGGCCTCGAGATCGGCGGCCGCGTCCTGACGAGCGAGTCCGCGCTGTCGCTGGACGTGATCCCGGAGCGGGTGATCGTCCTCGGCGGCGGCGTCATCGGCGTGGAGTTCGCGAGCGTCTGGCGTTCGCTGGGTGCCGAGGTCACGATCGTCGAGGCTCTCGATCACCTGCTGCCGGCCGAGGACGTCGCCTCCAGCAAGGCTCTCGAGCGGGCGTTCCGCAAGCGCGGCATCGCGAGCCGGCTGGGCACGCGCTTCGACGGCGTCGACACGACGGATGCCGGGGTCTCGGTCCGCCTGTCCGACGGCACCGTCCTCGAGGGCGACTACCTGCTCGTGGCGGTGGGCCGCGGTCCCGTCACGGCGGGCCTCGGCCTGGAGGACGCGGGCGTCGCCCTCGAGCGCGGCTTCGTGAGCGTCGACGACCGGCTGCGCACGAGCGTCTCGCACGTGTGGGCCGTCGGCGACATCGTCCCGGGCCTCCAGCTCGCGCACCGGAGCTTCCAGCAGGGGATCTTCGTGGCCGAGCAGATCACCGGCCTCGACCCGACGCCGGTGCCCGAGACGACGATCCCGCGCGTCGCGTACTCGCACCCCGAGGTCGCCTCGGTGGGCCTCACCGAGGCACAGGCGCGCGAGGCACACGGTGACGCCGTGACCGCGTACGAGTACAACCTCGCCGGCAACGGCAGGAGCGAGATCATCGGCACGAGCGGCATCGCGAAGGTCGTCCGGGTCACCGACGGCCCGGTCGTGGGCGTCCACCTCGTGGGCGACCGCGTGGGTGAGCTCATCACGGAGGGTCAGCTCGCCGTCGGCTGGGAGGCGCACCCCGAGGATCTGGCGCCTCTCATCCACGCCCACCCCACTCAGAGCGAAGCGCTGGGTGAGGCGTTCCTGGCCCTCGCGGGCAAGCCCCTGCACACAATCTGACCCGTCGCCCAGGCGACTAAGCTGGAAAGACATCGATCTTTTCTTGAAGGAGACACAGTCATGAGCACATCCGTGGTCCTCCCCGCGCTCGGAGAGAGCGTCACCGAGGGAACGGTCACCCGCTGGCTCAAGAAGGTCGGTGACACCATCCAGGCCGACGAGGGACTGCTGGAGATCTCGACCGACAAGGTGGACACGGAGATCCCGTCGCCGGTCAGCGGCGTCATCGAGGAGATCCTGGTCGACGAGGACGAGACCGTCGAGGTCGGCGCCGTCCTCGCGAAGATCGGCGACGGCTCATCCGCGCCGGCCGAGTCCGCTCCCACCGAGTCCGCGCCGGCTGCCGAAGAGGCGGCTCCGGCTGAAGCCGCGCCCGCCGCCGAGCAGCCCGCGCCCGCGGCCGAGGAGTCCGCTCCCGCCGCCGAGGCCGCCCCCGCTGCCGACGGCGACGCGAAGGACGTCGTCCTGCCCGAGCTGGGTGAGAGCGTCACCGAAGGCACTGTCACCCGCTGGCTGAAGCAGGTGGGTGACGAGGTCGCCATCGATGAGGCGCTCCTGGAGATCTCGACCGACAAGGTCGACACCGAGATCCCCTCCCCCGTGGCCGGCACGCTGACCGAGATCCTGGTCCAGGAGGACGAGACCGTCGAGGTCGGTGCTGTCCTCGCCCGCGTCGGCTCCGGCGCGCCCGCCGCCGAGGCCCCCGCGCCCGCCGCCGAAGCGCCCGCCGCCGAAGCGCCGGCCGCCAAAGCTCCCGCCGAAACCGCAGCGCCCGCACCCGCCGAACAGGCCGCTCCCGCCAAGGAAGAGGCCCCTGCGGCTGCTCCCGCCGAGGAGGAGGCCCCCGCGGCCGCTCCCGCCACGGAGGAGCCCGCCGCAGCGGAGGCGACGGTCGCGGACGACGACACCGTGACCTACGTCACCCCGCTCGTGCGCCGTCTCGCGCAGCAGCACGGTGTCGACCTCACCACCGTCACCGGCAGCGGCGTCGGCGGACGCATCCGCAAGGAGGACGTCCTGAAGGCCGCCGAGGCGCCGAAGGCTGCGCCGTCCGAGTCGGCCCCGCAGGCCGCGGCCGCGGCGCCGGCGCCCATCGAGGTCTCGCCGCTTCGCGGCACGACCCAGCCGATGTCGCGTCTGCGGAAGGTCCTCGCCAGCCGGGCCGTCGAGTCGATGCAGCAGACGGCTCAGCTCACGACGGTCGTCGAGGTCGACGTCACGAAGCTCGCGAACTACCGCGATTCGGTGAAGGCGACCTTCCTCGAGAAGACGGGCGACAAGCTGTCGTTCCTGCCCTTCTTCGCCCTGGCCGCGGCCGAGGCGCTGAAGTCCTTCCCGATCATCAACGCGACCGTGGACGGGGACCAGATCGTCTACCCGGCTTCGGAGAACGTCTCGATCGCGGTGGACACCGAGCGCGGCCTGCTCACCCCGGTGCTGCGTGACGCGGGTGACAAGAACATCGCGCAGATCGCGCACGAGATCGCCGACCTCGCCGAGCGGACCCGCAACAACAAGCTGAAGCCCGACGAGCTCGCCGGCGGCACGTTCACGCTGACCAACACCGGCTCGCGCGGCGCGCTGTTCGACACGCCCGTGGTGTTCCTGCCGCAGTCGGCGATCCTCGGCACCGGTGTCGTCGTCAAGCGACCCGGCCTCGTGTCGGTCGACGGCAAGGACGCGATCAGCATCCGCTCGTACGTCTACCTCGCCCTGTCGTACGACCACCGTGTCATCGACGGTGCCGACGCCGCCCGCTTCCTGAGCGCCGTCAAGACGCGCCTGGAAGCCGCCGCGTTCGAGGGCCAGCTCGGAGCCTGATCACCCGCAGCGTCATGGCTGGTCCGCGAGGTCGTACACCTCGCGGACCAGCCATCGTTCGTCGACCTGCACGATCACGACGATCTGCGACGCGCCCGCACCGGTGACCCGGAGCGCGGCGACGCCGCCGTACTCGTCGACGACCTCGATCCCGTAGGCGCCGCGCGCCGCGGTCACCGGCCCCGCCAGCTCGGGCCGCTCCCACAGCTCAGCCGCGCACGCGTCATCGCCGCACGCCACGACCGCGTCGACCAGGGCCCTGCCGAGACCCGTCAGCCCGTCCGGTTCCTCCTCCGCCGAGGGGGCGGCCGACGGCGGGAGGGCGGACGCCGTCGCTCCAGACCACGGCGCGGATCGGGTCTCGACCGATGCCACCGGCGTCTCGTCCGCCGGCCACAGCGCCCCGGCGAGGACGACCGCCACCGCGGCGACTCCGGCCACCAGGACGACGCGCCGGCGCCCGCCTGGCCCGCGCGGCCCTCTCGTGCTCCGCCCCGGCCGCCGGCTCCCCGCCCGCAGGGATGACAGCGCACCGGCGAGCCGATCCGCGATCCCGCCGTCCACCAGACGCGCCACGGCGGCCCGGACCCCCTCGGCCAGACCGGCGGTCTCGGGTGCCGGCGTGGGGCGCCGCCGCGGCGGCGCCGCCCCGTCCGCGTGCGCACGACGATCGAGCGACAGCGGCGCCGGTGCAGCGAGGCCGAACAGCCCCGCCTCGATCGCCGCCCCCTCCCGACGCAGCAGCCGCGGGTCGGCGGCCGTCGCGGACGCCCGCCGGAGCGCGTCGGCCAGCGGCTCGGCCTGGTCGGCGGCGAGCGATTCCAACGCGGTCACCGTGTCGGTCCGCCACTCCAGATCGCCCGTCAACGCCAGGACGGGCCGAGCGGATCCCGTGACCCACCACCGGCCCGTCCGAGCGCCGAGCGCGTCCGCCTCGGTCGCCCCGCGCAACATGCTCACCGCGACCGTCACCACCACCCCCGGGGACAGCGCCCCGGTGGTGATCACGTCCAGAAGCGGATGCGGGCAGTGCGGCAGCACGACGCGCGGACCGTCGGGGGTCTGGGCGGCGTCCAGTGCGGTCAGCAGGTGCTCCGCATCGACGGCCGCCCATGCGGGGCTCGCGGCGAAGACAGCGGCATCCGTCCACACCGTCGGCGGGTCGCCCGCGCGCAGCGTCCCCGGGAACGGCGCATCGCCGGCGGTCAGGTCCCGGAGCGCGGGCGGCAGGTCGAGCACGACGGGATCCATCACCCCAGGGTGCGCGTGCCGCACCCGTCGGCCGTCGCGCGCGGCCGGGTTGGGGACAGCATCATGCCGTCGACGACGGTGAAGAAGACGGCGGGCCGCAAAGGTAGGCTGAGCACATGGCATCCCGCAGTTCCGCACCCGAGAAGCGTCCCGGGTTCTTCTCCCAGATCCGCTCGCTGTACACGTTCACGAAGGGCGAGTTCCGCTGGCTTCCGTGGGCGCTCATCGGAGCGCTCGTGGTGGGCGTCGGCGTGGGTGTCCTCATCGGCTTCCTCATCCCCCCGGTGGCGCTGTGGAGCATCATCCTGTGGGGCGTCAGCGGTCTGCTGCTCGGCCTCCTCCTCGCGATGATCCTCCTCACCCGCCTGTCGACGCGCGTGATGTACAAGAAGCTCGACGGGATGCCGGGAGCGACCGGGCACATCCTCTCCACCGGTCTCGGTCGCCGCTGGGTGACCTCGGACATGCCCGTGGGCGTCAACCCCCGCACGCAGGACGCCGTCTACCGCGCCGTCGGTCGCGGCGGCGTCGTCATCATCGGCGAGGGCGCCCGCGGCCGTCTGACCCGTCTCGTCAGCGACGAGCGCAAGAAGGTGTCCCGCGTGGCATCCGGCGTGAACGTCGAGGTCCTCTACGTCGGCCACGGCGAGGGCGAGGTCCCGATCTCGAAGCTGGCGAAGACGATCAAGGCGCTTCCGAAGACGGTCGACCGGGCCACGCTCGCCGCCGTCGTCAAGCGCATCGACTCCGTCTCGCAGTCGGTCACGTCGCTGCCGATCCCCAAGGGGATCGACCCGCTCCGCGCTCGCGCGCAGCGGCCCCGCTGAGCCGAGGCCCCGCCGGCCTCACCGCGGCGGGATCAGGATCGGACGAGCACCGTTCCGACGATCTTGTCGTGGATGCCGCGCTGGTCCGAGTCCCAGACGACCGCGGGGATCACGACGAGCAGCAGCGCGGTCCGGATGATCGGGCGCCACAGTCCCACCCAGCCGCCCTGCACCATCTCGAGGCGCATCCCGACGATGCGGTGGCCGGGGCTGCCGCCGAGGGTCGGGATGAAGAGGATCTGCAGCGCGGCGAACACCATCATGGGCGCGAACTGACGCCACCCCGCCTGATCGGGCAGCTCGAACTGGTTGAAGCCGAAGAACGCGGTCGCGATGACGGTCGCGGCCGCGTAGTCGATCGCCAGGGCGGCGATCCGGCGGCCGGGCCGGCCGATGCTGCCGGGGCCGGAGACGGGGCGACCGAGCCGTTCGCCGGGATACTCGGATACGGTCGTGGTCACCCCTTCAGCCTATCCGCGGTGGCGTAACATCCTCGAAACATCGGAGACACTGCGGAGCAACTGGTTCCCGATAGGTTCGATGTGCGCCTGATCCGACGGGCGCCGTCATCGCACCACGATCTTGGAGACTCCATGTTCAAAGATTCATCCGAGGTGCTCGCGTTCATCAAGGACGAGGACGTCAAGTTCCTCGACATCCGTTTCACGGATCTCCCCGGTGTCCAGCAGCACTTCAACATCCCGGCTTCGACCGTCGACGAGGAGTTCTTCACGGTCGGCCAGCTGTTCGACGGCTCGTCGATCCGCGGCTTCGCGAACATCCACGAGTCGGACATGCAGCTGATCCCGGATGTGACGACGGCCTACCTGGACCCGTTCCGCGAGGCGAAGACCCTGATCATGGTCTTCGACATCTACAACCCCCGCACCGGTGAGATCTACTCGAAGGACCCCCGCCAGGTCGCCAAGAAAGCCGAGAAGTACCTCGCCTCGACCGGCATCGCCGACACCGCGTTCTTCGCCCCCGAGGCCGAGTTCTACATCTTCGACGACGTGCGCTACGACGTGAAGCAGAACCAGAGCTTTTACTTCGTCGACTCCGAGGAGGGCGCCTGGAACACGGGTCGCAAGGAGGAGGGCGGCAACCTCGCCAACAAGACCCCCTTCAAGGGCGGCTACTTCCCCGTCTCGCCCGTCGACAAGCAGGCCGATCTGCGCGACGACATCTCGCTCAAGCTCATCGAGTCCGGCCTGCAGCTGGAGCGCGCCCACCACGAGGTCGGCACGGGCGGCCAGGCGGAGATCAACTACCGCTTCGACACGATGGTCCACGCGGCCGACGACATCCTGAAGTTCAAGTACATCGTCAAGAACACGGCGGAGGAGTGGGGCAAGGTCGCGACCTTCATGCCCAAGCCCCTGTTCGGCGACAACGGCTCGGGCATGCACACCCACCAGTCGCTGTGGAACGGCGGCCAGCCGCTCTTCTACGACGAGAAGGGCTACGGCGGGCTGAGCGACGTCGCCCGCTGGTACATCGGCGGTCTGCTGGCCCACGCCCCCGCCGTCCTGGCGTTCACCAACCCGACGCTCAACAGCTACCACCGCCTGGTGAAGGGCTTCGAGGCGCCGGTCAACCTCGTGTACTCGGCGGGAAACCGCTCCGCGGCGATCCGCATCCCGATCACGGGATCGAACCCCAAGGCGAAGCGCATCGAGTTCCGCGCTCCGGACGCGTCGGGCAACCCCTACCTCGCGTTCGCGGCCCAGCTGATGGCCGGCATCGACGGCATCGTCAACCGCATCGAGCCGCACGAGCCGATCGACAAGGACCTGTACGAGCTCCCGCCCGAGGAGGCCAAGAGCATCCCCCAGGTCCCGAACAGCCTGCTGGACTCGCTCGAAGCGCTCCGCGCCGACCACGAGTTCCTCACCCGCGGCAACGTGTTCACCCCGGAGCTCATCGAGACCTGGATCGACTACAAGATCGAGAACGAGATCATGCCGCTGGCCCAGCGCCCGCACCCGTTCGAGTACGAGCTCTACTTCGGCGTCTGACGCCTCCGCGCCGTCCGCGGCACCGACGAGAACCCGTCCCGGCATCCGCCGGGGCGGGTTCTCCCGTTCGCCCTCCCCGCGCAGGCGGTCAGGCGATCAGCCAGACCCACCCGACGATGAGGACGGCGAGGATCGTCAGCGAGCCGCCTATCGCGAGGACGACGCGCCCGCGACGGTTCTGCTCAGGCGTCATCATGGTCTCCGACGGGGCACGCCCCATCCCGGTCGGCCACGGTGTCGCCGACGCCGAACACGTGGACGCCCAGTTCCCTGCTGAGCAGGCCGCTCGCGATGTGCCCCCGGACACTCGTGCCCTGGCGATCGAGCGGCGGGCTCATCACGGCAGCGCCGAGGACGCCGGGGACGCTCAGCACGATCGCCCCCGACACGCTGGACTTGGCCGGGATCCCGACACTCCGCATCCAGCGTCCCGAGCCGTCGTAGACGCCGCAGGTGGCCATCACCGCCACGACGTCGCGGGCGACGGATGCCGACACCACCTGCTCGCCGGTGACGGGGTTCCGGCCGCCGCACGCCAGGGTCGCCCCCATGACCGCCAGCGCCTCGACGTCCACGCGGACGGCGCACGCCCGCGCGTAGACCTCGACCGCGTCGTCGGCGGTGACCTCGAGCGTCCCCTCGGCCCGCATGAGGTGGGCGAGCGCGTGATTCCGGTCCCCGAGGGCGTGCTCGTCCCGGGCGACCTCCTCGTCCACGTGCAGCTCGCGCCCCGCGAAGGACGAGAGTCCCCGGAGGATGCGGTCGTTCCGGGCCGCGACGTCACCGCCGGCGACGAGGGCAGCCGTGAGCAGCGCGCCCGCGTTCACCATCGGATTCGGCGGACGCCCCGTGCCGCTCTCGAGCTTGATCGCATCGAAGGCCTCGCCGGTCGGCTCGATCCCGACGCGCTCGAGCGCGTCGCCGTCGGTGTCGTGCAGCGCGAGGGCGAAGAGGAACGGCTTCACGGCGGACTGGATGCTGAACGGGGTCGTCGACTGACCGCTGCGACGGACCCGCCCGTCGGACGCGGCCAGCGCGATCGCGAACAGATCCGGGTCGGCGTCCGCCAGCTGAGGGATGCTGTCGTTCACCTCGCCGCCCCGTTCGGGCAGCACACGCGATCGCAGGTCGTCGAGGTCGTAGTCCCTGAGCCTCGCCGACACCGGATCGGGGCTCGTCACCGTCCGGAGAATCCGGGCAGGTTGATCTCCCCCGGGTCGACGTCGACCTCGCCGACGTCGTCGGGGCCGCCGGTGCCCGGGGCGACCTGCACCTTCGAGTCGTCGACGTCATCGTCGTCCACGGTGGCGGACACATGCTCGTCCTGCTTCTGCTGCGTCTCGGTCTCGCTGCCGGGACTGTACGCCGTGTCCTGGCGGACGTCGGCATCCTCAGCGTGGGGAGACTCCGTCGCCTCGGTCGGAACGTCGGTCGCGCGCTTGTCGTTGTCGTCCATGGCCCGACGCTAACAGCGGACCGTTCCTCCGTCGGTCCCCCTTGACAGCGCGCCTGCCTCAGTCGGACCCGGCGCCGTGCCCACCCGCGGCGGCGGATGCCGGGACGTGCGCCGGACGACCGGGCCGCAGGCGGCCGATCAGGAGCACGACGCCCACGATGAGGAGGCCGACGATGAGCCCGGCGATCGCCGACACGAGCGTCTCGCCGATCCAGACCACGACCCCGCCGGCGGCGTGCAGCAGGTGCTCGACGCCGTGCAGCAGGTCGGTCGTGGCGGTCAGTCCGACCGCGCCGAGGTTCTCGAGCACGAGGTGGCCGCCGACCCACAGCATCGCGACGGTGCCGATGATGCTGATGGCCCGGAAGACGGCCGGCATCGAGCGGACGATCCGCGCTCCGTTGTGCCGCACGCGCCGCACCGGGCTCTTCGCCATGCGCAGCCCGATGTCGTCGATCTTGACGAGCAGCGCCACGGCGCCGTACACGACACCGGTCATCATCAGTGCGATGACGGCGAGGATCGCCAGGGTCTGCCAGATGCTGAGGTCGTCCTCGAGGTTCGACAGCGAGATCAGCATGATCTCGGTCGACAGGATGAGGTCGGTGCGGATCGCGCCCAGCACCAGCTTCTTCTCATCGCGGGCGCCGTCGTCGTGGGCGTCGTGGACCACGCCGAACCACTCCAGCACCTTCTCCGCGCCCTCGAAGCAGAGGAAGGCGCCGCCGATGATCAGCAGGTACGGCAGCACCCACGGTGCGAACGCCGTGAGCAGCAGCGCGATGGGGATGATGATGAGGAACTTGTTCGCGATCGAGCCGAGAGCGATCTTGCCGACGACCGGGAGCTCCCGCGCGGGCGTGATGCCCTGGACGTACTGCGGGGTGACGGCGGCGTCGTCGATGACGACGCCGGCCGACTTGGCCGAAGCCTTCAGCGCCGCGCTCAGGATGTCGTCGACGACGGCGAGCAGACCAACAGACATGTGTCCCTTTCGAAGGAGGTATCAGCCGTAGAACAGTGTCTCGAAGGCGCGGCGCGCACGGCGAGCCGTGCGCAGCCAGTCCTCTTCCACCTCGGTGGCGGAGCGAGGCGGGTACTCGAGGAGACGGCCGATGCCGTCGAGTCTGCCACGATCGACCGGCAGGACGTCGCTCGTCTGCCCCGACAGCAGCGTGTTCGCGGAGCGAAGCCGGCTGGCGAGCCACCAGGCCTCGGCGAGGCGCTCCGCGGCGGGCTCGGGCACCAGGCCCGCATCGCGTGCCGCCTCGAGCGCCCGCGTCGTCGACGTGGTGCGAAGCCCTTCGATCCGTGCGCCGTGCTGGAGCTGCAGGAGCTGGACGAGCCATTCCACGTCGCTCAGCGCGCCGGGACCGAGCTTCAGGTGCCGCGCACGATCGACGCCCTGCGGGAGCCGCTCGTTCTCGACCCGGGCCTTGATGCGCTTGATCTCGCGAAGTCCCTGCGGATCGGGGTCCGCCGGATAGCGCAGGTCGTCGGCGAGCTCCATGAACCGCGTGATGAGCGTGATGCTGCCCGCGACACCGCGCGCACGCAGGAGCGCCTGCGCCTCCCACGACAGCGACCAGCGCCGGTAGTACTCCGCGTACGCGTCGATCGAGCGGGCCACCGGGCCGTTGCGGCCCTCGGGGCGGAGACCGGCGTCGAGGTCGAACGGCGCGCGATGGTCCTCGGAGTGCATCCGCAGCCCCTGCACGATCCGGAGGGACAGCTCGTGGGCGCGTTGCGGGTCGATGCCGTTCGGGTCGTACACGTACATGACGTCGGCATCCGACCCGAAGCCGAGTTCCGAACCGCCGAAGCGCCCCATGGCGATGACCGCGAAATCGAGCGCGGCGTCCTCGGGCGGCACGACCTCGCGCCACACGGCACGGAGCGTCGCCTGGATCGTGACCTCGCTGATCGCGGTGAGGCCGGCCGCGAGCTCCGAGATCGTCACCTCGCCGAGCAGTGCGCCGAGCGCGAGACGCAGCAGCTCCCGCCTCCGGAGCGCGCGCACCGACCGCATGGCATCCGCGATGTGCTCGTGCCGCGTCTGGATCGCACGCGCCTCCTCCTGCAGGGCGAACCCCGTGCGAGGCCGCAGCTGCTCGCCGCCGTCCAGCCAGGCGACCGACTCGGGGATCCACTCCATCAGGTCGGCGGCGTACCGCGAACCCGACAGCACGCGCGTGAGCCGCTCGGCGGCGCCCGAGGAGTCCCGGAGAACGCGCAGGAACCAGGGGGTGTCCCCCAGCCGCTCGCTGATCCGTCGGAACGCGAGGAGGCCGTAGTCGGGGTCGACGCCGTCGGCGAACCACCGGATCATGACCGGCATGAGGTGCCGCTGGATCGTCGCCTTGCGGCTGAGACCGCTCGTCAGCGCGCCGATGTGCCGCAGCGACCCGGCCGGATCGCGGAAGCCGATGGCGGCGAGCCGGTCATGCGCCTGCGCGGACGAGAGGGTCTGCTCGTCCGCGGGCAGCGCGGCGACGGCCGAGAGGAGCGGCCGGTAGAACAGCCGCACATGGATCTCGCGCACCTGCAGCTTGACGGAATCCCACAGCGCGGTGATGCCGCCGGCATCCGGAGCGAGCTGTGACGACCGGGCGAGGACGCGCAGCTCGTCCGGCTCGGTCGGCATGAGGTGGGTCCGCAGCAGCCGGCGCAGCTGCAGCCGATGCTCGAGGACGCGGAGCGTCCGGTAGTGCTGTCCGAACGCCGCGGCATCCGCTCGCCCGATGTACCCCCCGGCCACCAGTGCGTCGAGCGCCTCGAGGGTGCTCTGCTGCCGGATCCGGTCGTCGCCGAGACCGTGGACGAGCTGCAGCAGCTGGACGGTGAACTCGACATCGCGGATGCCGCCCGGTCCGAGCTTCAGCTGACGGGACACCTCGTCGGCGGGGATGTGCTCGGTGACCCGCTCGCGCATGCGCTGCACGCTGTCGACGAAGTTCTCCCGCGCGCTGCTGGCCCAGACCTTCGGCTGGACGGCGGCGCAGTACGCCTCACCGAGCATCAGATCGCCCGCCAGCGGGCGGGCCTTGAGCAGGGCCTGGAACTCCCAGCTCTTCGCCCAGCGGTCGTAGTACGACAGATGGGAGTCGAGCGAGCGGACGAGAGCGCCCTGCTTGCCCTCGGGGCGGAGGTTCGCATCCACCTCCCACAGCGGCGGCTCGACTTCGACGTCCGCGATCCCGCGCATCGTGAGGGTCGCGAGTCGCGTGGCGATGTCGATCGCGCGCGCCTCGGCGAGGTCCGCGCCCTCGGCCACCCCGCCCACGAAGATCACGTCGACGTCGCTGACGTAGTTCAGCTCGCGCGCGCCGGTCTTGCCCATCCCGATGATGGCCAGGCGCGTCGCGCCCACCTGCTCGCGGGGGAACATCGCGCCCGCGGCCCGGGTCCGCGCGACGCACAGCGACGCGTCGAGGGCGGCACCGGCCGCGTCGGCGAGGGCGGCTGCCACGGCCGGGAGGACGTCGGTGGCGTTCCCGGCGGACAGGTCGAACGCCGCGATGCGCGCGATCAGCGCGCGATAGCGCACGCGCAGGGCGACCCAGCCGCTCTCGTCCCCCGCCGCGGCGAATCCGTCGGCGTCCGCGCCGACCGAGCCGCGGAGCGCGGCCCGCATCTCGTCGGCCGTCGGCAGCGCTGCTCCGGCGCCGTCGAGGCAGCCGAGCTCGTCGGGATGCCGGAAGAAGAAGTCCGCGAGCCCGTCGGACGCGCCGAGCAGCAGCCAGACCACCGACTCGGAGGTGTCGAGCGCCGCCTGCAGCGCGGGCGCGTCCCGTCGGGCGATCCGAACGGATGCCGCGACGGCGCCGTCGGGGTCGGCCGCGCGCGAGAGTGCCGCGACGAGATCGACTCGATCCCGTCCGGTCAGCTCCGCCAGTTCGTCGAGCGCCGCCGACGACGCCTCCAGGTCGGCGAAGCCGGCCCGGGCGAGGTCGGTGAGCGCGGCCCGCCGCTCGGTCGAGGCCATGGCCTCAGAGCATCTCGAGGTTCTTCTGCAGCTCGAACGGCGTCACCTGCGAGCGGTACTCCTGCCACTCGCGACGCTTGTTCAGGAGCACGTAGTTGAAGACCTGCTCGCCGAGGGTCTCGGCGACGAACTCCGACGCCTCCATGTACTCCAGCGCGTGGTCGAGGCTGGCCGGAAGCGGCGCGTAGCCGAGCGCCCGACGCTCGGCATCCGTCAGCGACCAGACGTTGTCCTCGGCCTCGGGCGGGAGCTCGTAGCCCTCTTCGATGCCCTTCAGGCCCGCCGCCAGCATGAGCGCGTACGCGAGGTACGGGTTCGCGGCGGAGTCGAGCGCGCGGTACTCGACCCGCGTGGACTGGCCCTTGTTCGGCTTGTACATCGGCACGCGCACGAGCGCGGAGCGGTTGTTGTGACCCCAGCAGATGAAGCTGGGAGCCTCGTCGCCGCCCCACAGCCGCTTGTACGAGTTGACGAACTGGTTGGTGACCGCGGAGATCTCGTTCGCGTGGCGCAGCAGGCCGGCGATGAACTGGCGGCCGACGGTGGAGAGCTGGTACTGGGCGCCCTCCTGGTAGAACGCGTTGACGTCGCCCTCGAACAGGGACATGTGGGTGTGCATGCCGCTGCCGGGCTGGCCGCTGAGCGGCTTGGGCATGAAGGTCGCGTAGACGCCCTGCTCGATCGCGACCTCTTTCACCACGGTGCGGAACGTCATGATGTTGTCCGCCGTCGCGAGGGCGTCGGCGTAGCGCAGGTCGATCTCGTTCTGACCCGGCCCGCCCTCGTGGTGGCTGTACTCCACCGAGATGCCGAGGTCCTCCAGCATCCGCACCGACCGCCGACGGAAGTCGTGCGCGGTGCCGCCGGGGACGTTGTCGAAGTAGCCGGCGGAGTCCACCGGCTCGGGCCCGCCGGGACCGTAGGACGAGGACTTCAGCAGGTAGAACTCGATCTCGGGATGCGTGTAGAACGTGAAGCCGGCATCGGCGGCCTTCGCGAGCGTGCGCTTGAGCACGTGACGCGGGTCGGCGACGGCGGGCTGCCCGTCGGGCGTCGTGATGTCGCAGAACATCCGCGCGGTCGGGTCGATCTCGCCGCGCCACGGCAGCACCTGGAACGTCGAGGGGTCCGGATGGGCGAGCAGATCCGACTCGTAGGAGCGGGTGAGCCCCTCGATGGCGGAGCCGTCGAAGCCGAGGCCCTCCGCGAAGGCGCCCTCCACCTCGGCGGGCGCGATCGCGACCGATTTGAGGGTGCCGGTCACATCCGTGAACCAGAGCCGGATGAACTTCACCCCTCGTTCCTCGATCGTCCTCAGAACGAAGTCACGCTGCTTGTCCATCGCATCCTTCCCGCGGGCCGACTGTCAGACTATCGGTCCGACCAGCCGTCCTCGCGCGCTTCCTCTTCGGCCCACGCGCGGGACCGCTCCGCCATGATCTCCGGCGCCCGTGCCGCCTCCTCCGCCGTGGCGAACGGACCGGCGCGGTCGACCGCCGGGGACTCGAATCCTCGCTCCACCTGCTTGGTCGTGAGGTTGTACCAGTACTGCTCGGTCTCGCTCATCTCGGCCCTCCTCGGCCTCGGGATCAGTTCATCCTACGAAAGCAGCGCCCGGACGGCGGATAGGCTCGGAGTATGACAACCAGCGCCACGACCGCGGTCGGCATCGACATCGGCGGCACCGGGATCAAGGGGGCGCTCGTCGACCTCCAGGACGGGAGCCTCCTCACGGACCGGATCAAGGTCCCGACCCCGAAGGGAGCGGAGCCCGAGGACGTGCTCGGCGCGGTCCGGACCGTTCTCGACACGCTCGAGGTCACCGAGTCCGACATCCCCCTCGGCGTCGCCTTCCCCGCCATCGTGAAGAACGGCCGGACGCTCTCGGCCGCCAACGTCTCGGACGCCTGGATCGGCTTCGAGGCCGAGGAGTTCTTCGAGGACGGTCTCGGTCGCGACATCCACTTCGCCAACGACGCCGACGTCGCCGGCGTGGCGGAGCTGCGGTACGGCGCCGCCAGGGGCGAGGGGGGCCTCGTGATCCTCACGACCCTGGGCACCGGCATCGGCAGCGCCATGATCTACAACGGCGTGCTGATTCCGAACTCCGAGCTCGGCCACCTCAACCGCGCGAACCACAAGCGGGACGCCGAGGCGTGGACCGCGTATTCGGCGATGGAGCGCGACAAGCTCGACTGGGAGGAGTGGGCCGCGCGGCTGCAGTGGTACTACAGCCACGTCGAGTTCCTCTTCAGCCCCGACCTGTTCGTCGTCGGCGGCGGCGTCTCCAAGCACGCCGACAAGTTCCTGCCCCTGCTCGACATCGGAACGCGCATCGTCCCCGCCGTGCACCGCAACAACGCGGGCATCATCGGTGCCGCCGCCCTCGCGCTGGCCGGCGAGACGCGCACGACACGCGACGGCGCGGCCGAAGGGCTGGCAGAGGCGACGACGCACTGACGCGCCCGCCCTCCGGGGCGAGGGCAAGGTAACCCCTGGTCAACAGCGTCATCAGTCGAGCTTTGATGACGGTCGCTCGTGGTCGATGCGGGCGGCTCCGCGCACGCGCTGCGGGGCAGGCTCTGGGCACCGTCACCGAGGACGGGTGGCCCGGCTGGCTTTCTCCGGAGCAACACGAGTACCGTCTTGCCCCGTGAGAACCACGACCAGGATCGCAGCGATCGCAGCGGCCCTCACCCTGGCCCTCAGCGCACTCGCCGGCTGCTCCGTGTCCGACACGAGCGAAGCGGGATCCCAGACGCCCGCCACCGAGAAGAGCCGCGGCGAGAAGATCGCAGACGCCTACGAGAAGGCCAAGGCCACGCCTCCCGAGCAGAAGGCCGACGACGCTACGGCCTATTACATCGAGAACGGTCGCCCGACCGACGGCGTCCTGCACCCGAAGTGCGAACGTGTCGCCTACTCGCAGGTCGGCACGACCGACGGCGTCTGGGAGGTCCAGGAGTACGGCAAGGCTGTCGACACCGGGGCGGACGGCGGCGCGATGGGCGACGTCGAGGTCAACGGCGACGGCGACCCGATCGCCTACACCGTCGCCTCGGGCGACAACATGCGCGGCATCGCGGACCGGTTCTGCTACGACTCCGTCGCCCTGTCCATGATGAACGAGGGCGTCTACGAGACGATCCAGCCCGGACAGCGCCTCGACCTCACCCCTGACGAGGACCGCATGATCGCCTGGGCGAAGGAAACCGACGAGCCTGTCGAGCCTGTCTCCGAGACTCGCGCCGAGGCCGAGGCCGCCTGCGCTGAGTCACCCGAGGGCCAGGATCGCGGTCCGCTCGAGCACGCGACCGGCGACGTCATCGAGCGCACCGCGACCGGCTATGCGATCTCCTACAAGCTGGCGGCGGGCGACACGTTCGACGCCGTCGCGGGCCGGTTCTGCGTCTCCCGCTCGACGGTCAACAAACTGAATGACAATCAGCGGTCGATCCAGGCGGGCGAGGTGATCCGCCTCCGATGAACCGCTCCGAGAAGATCACCTTGGCCGCCGCCGCTGTCGTGCTCGTCGGGCTCGTCGCCCTCGCGGCCCCCGCGGTCGGCACCCTCGGGGCGATCGTCCCGACGCCTGCCGTCGAGGAACCCGCCGCCGAGAGATCCGCTGAGCCCGTCGCGACGAAGCCGCGCACCAGCTCGCCCGTCGTCAGCACTCCCAAGCCCACCGAGGAGCCCGAGGAGGAGGAAGAGGAGGACGGATGCCGGGGCGTCGCCCGCATCATCATCCAGTGGGAGGGCGACAGCGTCGACAAGATCAAGGCCGCGACCGTCAACGGGGGCCAGGAAATCCAGGAACGCGGCCCGATGCCGGGAGCGAACGGCACGCTCAGCGAGGACCGCTCGACCTACATCGTCGCTCCGGGCGACACGATCAGCGGGATCGGGGACCGTGTCTGCGTGAGTTGGGTGGGCCTCGAAATGCTCAACGACGACAAGGCCGGGGAGTGGCTGGTCCTCCAGCCCGGTGACGAGATCATCATCGACCCGCGCATCAACAAGTCATGGCAGACCCGATGACCCGCGCTGGGCAGATCACCTACGCCGCCGCCGCGGTCCTGACCATCGGGCTCATCGCGCTCGCGGCCCCCGCGTCCACCGGCAGTGGCACCTCCCCCTCCGATGAGAAAGACACGCGGGTGACGTGAGGGGTGGTGGTTGAACGAATGGGCCGGCCTGTACGCCGGGTTCTGTCCGGGGGCGGATGCCCCGTGGACGGTCATCTCTCTCGGCGACACGTTGCCGTGCCGCTCCAGCGGCCTACCCGAGGACTCGGCGAGCCGCGTCAGCATCCTCTGTCTGGCCTTGCTCCGGGCGAGGTTTACCGTGCGGATCGTGTCACCACGATCCCGGTGGTCTCTTACACCACCCTTTCACCCTTACCCCGGTCGGAACCGGGGCGGTCTGCTCTCTGTGGCACTGTCTCGCGGATCACTCCGGGTGGGTGTTACCCACCGCCCTGCCCTGTGGAGCCCGGACGTTCCTCGGTGCGGTCACCCGCAACGCGACCGTCCAGCCGACCCATTCGCATGCCGAGTCTAGCCGCGCCGCCCGCGCATCTCAGTCCTTCGCGGCATCCGCGCGGATCTGCAGATCGAGCCGGAAGTCGAGGGGGAAGCTCCCGAACAGCAGCCGCGTCGCCGCGTCGGCGGCGTCGCGGACCGCCGCGGCGGCGGCATCCGCCTGCTCGCGGGGCGCATGCACGATCACCTCGTCGTGGAGGAAGAACGCCAGGTGCGCACGACGCGACTGCAGGATGCCGGAGCGTGGCGCCGCCGCCCGATCGTCGACCGGCGGCAGGGCCGCGAGGCGCAGGCGGAGGTCGGCGAGCCAGGCGAGGGCCCATTCCGCCGCGGTGCCCTGGACGACGAAGTTCCGGGTGAAGCGGCCGCGGTCCCGCGCCGATCGGGACGCGCGCGTCCGGTCCGCCTCGGTGGCATCCGGATTCCCCGCCCGGCCCTGCAGCGCGTGCCACTCCGCCGTCGGCGGCGGTGCGGAGCGCCCCAGCCACGTCGAGACGACGCCACCCGCCTCCCCCGTCCGCGCGGCGGCGTCCACGAGCCCCATAGCGCGGGGGTAGGCCTTCCGCAGCGCGGGGACGAGGCGCCCGCTGTCGCCGCTTGTGGCGCCGTACATCGCGCCGAGCATGGCCACCTTCGCCTCCTGCCGGGTCCGGATCACACCGCGGGCGACGATCCCCTCGTACAGGTCCGTTCCGCGGGCACTGTCGGCCAGCGCCGTGTCGCGCGACATCGCCGCCAGCACGCGCGGCTCGAGCTGCGCGACGTCGGCGACGACGAGCACCCAGCCCGGATCCGCATGCACCGCGGGGCGCAGCTGGCGGGGCAGCTGCAGCGCGCCTCCGCCGGACGACGCCCACCGCCCGGTCACGACGCCGCCCGGGACATAGACGGGGCGGAAGCGGCCGTCGGGCGCCCACTCCTCGCGCCAGGCCCAGCCGTTCGCGCTCAGCAGGCGGGTGAGCTTCTTGTAGGTGAGCAGCGGCGCGATGACGGGATGGTCGAACTCGGCGAGCTCCCACCTGCTCGTCGAGGCCGCGAGCACCCCCACCCGGTGGAGGGCGCGCAGGAGCTTCGGCTGCGAGTCGAGACTCGCGGCCGGGTCGCCGAGCAGCTCCCGCACCTGCGTCGCCACCTCCTCGACGCGACGGGGCAGCCGCCCGCTTCCGGGCCGGGCGCCCAGGATCTCCTCGAGGATGCCGTCGTGCACGGCTCCGTCCCACGGGACGCCGGCGACATGCATCTCGACCGCCAGCAGGGCGCCCGCCGACTCCGCCGCCAGCAGGACGCGGAGCCCCGGCGCCCCTCCGGCCAGCGCCTCCTGCTGCCGGGCGAACTCCCGCAGCGCCTCGTCGAGGTCGTGCGGGACGCCCGCCGCGCCCCCCTCCAGATCGAACAGCGTCGCCGCGGTCTCCGCCGTGGCGCTCGGCGGCGCATCCCACGCGGTGGCGGCACGCAGGTCCGACGCGGCCGCGACCGACGCGCTGTCGCGGAGGATCGCGTGCGCGAGGCGGAGGTCGTGGCACCGCGCGACCCGGACACCGGCGGCGACGAGCGGTCCATACCAGTGGGTCGCGTCGCTCCAGACCCAGCGCACGTCCGCGGGAGTCGCAGCGACGCGCGCGGGCAGCTCGACCCGCGGCATCCGTGTCCGCGCGATCTCGTCGAGCGCGGCGTCGAACTCGACGAGCTCGACGCCGCCGGAGGCCGCGCCGACCACGATCCACGCCGCGTCGCCGTGGCGCGCCGGCTCGCTCATGGGGTGTGCGGGATCAGTGACCGGAGTCGTAGGTGCGCACGAGGATCCCCCCGCATTCGGGGCAGGTGACCACCTCGTCCTCGGGCACGGTGCGGAGCTTCGCCAGATCGGTGCCGGAGAGCACCATGCGGCACCCGCCGCAGGTCCGCTCGTGCAGCAGACCGACACCGACGCCGCGAGCGGCGAGCCGCTCGTACATCGCCACGAGATCGGCCGGAAGCTCGGCGGCGACGGCGGCGCGGTCGCGCGTCGCGGCATCCAGCTTCGCGGTCGCCTCGGCGACGGCGCGCTTGCCCTCGGCGCTCAGCCGCGCGCCCTCGTCGTTCGTCGCCGCGATGAGGGCCTCCTGCCCCGCGATCTCGGCGTCGAGCGCTTCGATCCGCTCCATGATCACGATCTCGGCGTCCTCGAGGTCGTTCTTCCGCTTGGCGAGCGAGGCGATCTCGTGCTCCAGGCCCTGCGCGTCCTTCGCATTCGTGCTCGCGGCGAGGCGCTCGGCGTCGCGCGCCGATCGCGCGTCGACGACGGCGACGTCGGATTCGATGCGGGCGAGCTCGGCCCGCGCGTCGTCGCGCTGGCCCAGCAGCCGGGTGAGCTCGGTCGACAGCGTGGCCCGCTCGGCCAGCAGCTCCTTCACCCGCGCGCCCTGCGATGGGTTCTTCTTCGCGAGATCGGCGCGGCGGATGTCCTCGTCGAGCGCGGCGAGGTCGAGCAGTCGGGTCTGATGCGCGAGAGAGGCTTTCACGTGGGCCCTGCCGGGATCGAACCGACGACATCCACGGTGTAAACGTGGCGCTCTACCAGCTGAGCTAAAGGCCCTGGTGCGCATCAGTCTACGAGGCGGCTCACCCCGGAGCGGAATGGGTAGGCTGAGGACAAGCGGGTTGTGTGGTGCTGACAAGCCCACCCCCGCCAGATTCCCCCTTCCTGGCACGATCTGCCAGACGACGAAAGGCCTCTTGTGACTGTCAACGATCAGGATCCGTACTCGCAGGGCCCGCAGGACAGCGATCCCGAAGAGACGTCCGAGTGGCAGGAGTCCCTGCAGCAGCTCGTCGACGCCCGTGGCGCCGGCCGCGGCCGCGAGATCATGCTGAGCATGCTGCAGCGCTCGCGCGAGCTGCACCTGAACGTCCCGCAGGTGCCCACGACGGACTACATCAACACGATCCCCGCCGAGAGCGAGCCCGAGTTCCCCGGTGACGAGGAGATCGAGCGCCGGTACCGCCGCTGGATCCGCTGGAACGCCGCACTCACCGTTCACCGGGCGCAGCGCCCCGGCATCGGCGTCGGCGGACACATCTCGACGTACGCGTCGTCCGCGGCGCTCTACGAGGTGGGCTTCAACCACTTCTTCCGCGGCCCGGACCACGCCAGCGGCGGTGACCAGGTGTTCTTCCAGGGGCACGCCTCCCCCGGCATGTACGCCCGCTCCTTCCTCGAGGGCGGCCTCACCGCCCAGCAGCTGGACGGCTTCCGTCAGGAGGCCTCCGCCGCGCCGCACGGGCTCCCGTCGTACCCGCACCCTCGCCTCATGCCGGACTACTGGCAGTTCCCGACGGTGTCGATGGGCCTCGGCCCGATCAACGCCGTGTACCAGGCGATGACGAACAAGTACCTCGCCAACCGCGGCATCAAGGACGTCTCCGACTCGCACGTCTGGGCCTTCCTGGGCGACGGCGAGATGGACGAGGTCGAGAGCCGCGGCCAGCTCCAGGTCGCCGCGAACGAGGGCCTCGACAACCTGACCTTCGTCGTCAACTGCAACCTGCAGCGCCTCGACGGCCCCGTCCGCGGCAACGGCAAGATCGTGCAGGAGCTCGAGAGCTTCTTCCGCGGTGCCGGCTGGAACGTCATCAAGGTGGTCTGGGGCCGCGAGTGGGACGACCTGCTCGACCGCGACAGCGACGGCGCACTGCTCAACCTCATGAACGTCACCCCCGACGGCGACTTCCAGACGTACAAGGCCGAGAACGGCGCCTTCGTCCGCGAGCACTTCTTCGGTCGTGACGAGCGCGCCGCCGCCCTGGTCAAGGACTACAGCGACGAGCAGATCTGGAACCTCAAGCGCGGAGGCCACGACTACCGCAAGGTCTACGCCGCGTACAAGGCCGCCATGGAGCACAAGGGCCAGCCGACGGTCATCCTCGCGAAGACCGTCAAGGGCTACGGCCTCGGTCCGCACTTCGAGGGGCGCAACGCGACCCACCAGATGAAGAAGATGACCCTCGACGACCTGAAGCTGTTCCGCGACCAGATGGACATCCCGGTCACCGACGCGCAGCTCGAGGAGAACCCCTACGAGCCGCCGTACTACCACCCCGGCGCCGAGGACAAGACGATCCAGTATATGGTCGAGCGCCGTCGCGCCCTGGGCGGGACGCTGCCGCAGCGGCGGTCGTCGCACACGGCGATCTCGCTCCCCGAGGACAGCGTGTACGCGCTGCCCAAGAAGGGTTCCGGGACGCAGGAGGTCGCCACGACCATGGCGTTCGTGCGCCTGCTCAAGGACCTGCTGCGTGCGAAGGACTTCGGCAACCGGATCGTCCCGATCATCCCCGACGAGGCCCGCACGTTCGGCATGGACGCGTACTTCCCGACGGCGAAGATCTACAACCCGAACGGGCAGAACTACACGTCGGTCGACCGGGAGCTGCTGCTCGCCTACAAGGAGAGCCCGCAGGGACAGATCGTCCACGTCGGCATCAACGAGGCCGGCGCCGTCGCGGCGTTCACCGGCCTCGGAACGTCGTACGCGACGCACGGCGAGCCGCTGATCCCGGTCTACGTCTTCTACTCGATGTTCGGCTTCCAGCGGACCGGCGACGCGCAGTGGGCGGCGGGCGACCAGATGGCGCGCGGCTTCATCATCGGCGCGACGGCGGGCCGCACGACGCTCACCGGCGAGGGCCTGCAGCACGCCGACGGGCACTCCCACCTGCTGGCGTCGACGAACCCGGCGACCGTGTCGTACGACCCGGCCTACGGCTATGAGATCGCGCACATCGTGCAGGCGGGCCTCGAGCGCATGTACGGCGGCGAGCACCCCGACCCGAACGTCATGTACTACATCACGGTCTACAACGAGCCGATCGTGCAGCCCAAGGAGCCGGAGGATGTCGACGTCGACGGCATCGTCCGCGGCATCCACCGCGTCTCGGCAGGCGACGGGGACGGCCACCGCGCGCAGATCCTCGCCTCCGGCGTCGGGCTCGCCTGGGCGCACGAAGCCCAGCAGCTGCTGAAGGACGACTGGGGCGTCGTGGCGGACGTCTGGTCCGTCACGAGCTGGACGGAGCTCCGCCGCGACGGCCTCGCCGCCGACGAGCACAACTACCTCAACCCGCTCGACGAGCCGCGCACCGCCTACATCACCGAGAAGCTGCGCGACTCGGAGGGCCCGGTCGTCGCCGTCAGCGACTTCATGCACGCCGTGCAGGACCAGATCCGCCAGTGGGTGCCGCGCCGCTACGCGACGCTCGGTGCCGAGGGCTTCGGCTTCTCGGACACCCGCGCCGCCGCCCGTCGCCACTTCAAGATCGACGGCCCCTCGATCGCGGTGCGCACGCTGCTCTCCCTCGCGGAGGACGGCGTCATCGGTCGGGACGTCGTCGCTCAGGCGATCGAGAAGTACCGGCTGCACGACGTCAGCGCGGGCACCTCGGGCAACGCGGGCGGCGAGTCCTGACACCCGCCGACATGACCGAACGGCCGACCGCTCAGGAGAAGGCGGAGACACTTGCGTGGCTCCGCCGCATCTCGGGGGATCTGGCGACCACGACCCTGCGGCGACTCGAGGAGTCGCTGCCGTGGTACGCCGAGATGCCCCCGGGACGGCGGTCGGCCGTCGGTCTCGTCGCCCAGTCGGGGATCTCGTCGTTCATCGACTGGTACGACGATCCGACGTCGACGCCGTGGATCGCGGCGGACATCTTCGCGTCGGCGCCGCGCGAGCTGCTGCGCAGCATCAGCCTGACGCAGACCCTCCAGCTGATCCGCGTGACCGTCGAGACGACCGAGCAGCGCGTCGCGGGCAAGGGCAACGGGCTCCGGGAGAGCATGCTGCTCTACTCCCGCGAAGTCGCCTTCGCCGCCGCGGATGTGTACGCGCGTGCCGCCGAGGCGCGCGGCCTCTGGGATGCGCGACTCGAGGCCCTCGTCGTGGACTCGATCCTCACCGGTGAAGCGGACGAGGAGCTGCCCAGCCGCATCGCGGCCCTCGGATGGCACGGGCACGGCGAGGTGGCGGTGCTCGTCGGGACCACGCCGCCCCAGCTCGACGTCGACCAGGTGCGTCGCACCGCGCGGAAGCTCGGCGTCGACGTCCTGATCGGCGTGCAGGGCTCCCGCCTGGTGCTCGTCATCGGGCGTGCCGACCAGTCCGGCCGGGAGGACGCCGAAGAGCTCGCGTTCGCCGACATCGCGCGGCGGCTCGAGCCAGGGTTCGGCACCGGCCACCTCGTCCTGGGCCCGACCGCTCCCGCGCTCCTCGACGCGGGCGTCAGCGCCCGAGCCGCGCTGGCGGGCTTCGCCGTGGCGAAGTCGTGGCGTCACGCGCCGCGGCCCGTCGACGCCGACGACCTCCTGCCCGAACGCGCCCTCGCCGGCGACCCGCTCGCGAAGAGCACGCTCATCGAGCGGATCTACCGCCCCCTCCAGGCGCACTCCACCGACCTCGTCACCACCCTCTGGAGCTACCTCGACAACGGCCGCTCGCTCGAGGCGACGGCCCGGGAGCTGTTCGTGCACCCGAACACCGTCCGGTACCGCCTCAAGCGGGTCTCGGACGTCATCGGCTGGGATGCCACCGGGCCGCGGGAGGCGCTGATCCTGCAGACGGCATTGATCCTGGGCTCGATCGGCGGCGACGTCGCCCGCCGACGCGCCGGAAACGTCCGGCGCGGCTGAGCCGGACCTGCCAGGCTGTAGGGCGCGCACAAAGCATCCCGCAGTTCTTGTGCGCCCACCGACAGCAGCAGGCTCCTCGTTCTTGTAAGGATGGAAACCGTGATCATCGCCGTCTTCCCCGGTCAGGGCTCGCAGACCCCCGGCTTCCTCTCGCCGTGGCTCGAGCGGGAGGGATCCCGCAGCCTCCTCGAGGAGTACTCCGAGTACGCCGGCGTCGACCTCATCGCAGCCGGGACCGAGTGGGATGCCGACCGCATCCGCGACACGCAGGTCGCGCAGCCCCTCATCGTCGCCGCGAGCCTGCTGTCGTGGGCCGCACTCACCGCGGACGCCGACGCGCCGGGCCCCGGAGGTATCGCGGGGCACTCCGTCGGAGAGGTGGCCGCGCTCGTCGCCGCCGGTGTGCTGTCCGCCGCGGACGGCATGCGGCTCGTCGGCATCCGCGGTCGCGCGATGGCCGAGGCCGCCGCCCAGGAGCAGACCGGGATGAGCGCCGTCGTCGGCGGCGACGAGACCGCCGTCCTGGACCGCCTCGAGGCGCTCGATCTCACCCCCGCGAACTACAACGGCGGCGGCCAGATCGTCGCCGCCGGCGCGCTCGCGCCGCTCGCCGAGCTGGCCGCAGCCGCGCCGCGGGGCAGCCGGGTGATCCCGCTGCAGGTCGCCGGCGCCTTCCACACGCGGTACATGGCTCCCGCCGTCGAGACCCTGCGGAGCGCGGCGGCCGACGTCGCGGCATCCGATCCCTCCCTGTCGCTGTGGAGCAACCGGGACGGCGGTCTCGTGTCGGACGGCCGCACCGCCGTCGACCAGCTCGTCGCCCAGGTGGCGAATCCCGTCCGCTGGGACCTGTGCATGACGTCGTTCGCGGACTCCGGCGTCACCGGGATCATCGAGCTGGCTCCCGCCGGCACCCTCGTCGGGCTGGCCAAGCGCGGCTTGCGCGGCGTACCCTCGGTCGCCGTGAAGACCCCCGAGGACCTCGCCGCGGCGACCGCCCTCCTGACCGGAGGAGACGCATGACTGCGATCCTGAACCAGCCCACGGGACCGGCTCACACCCGGATCTACGCGTACGGCGCCGCGCGCGGCGAGAACGCCGTCCCGAACGAGGACCTCGTCGGCCCGATCGACTCGAGCGACGAGTGGATCCGCCAGCGCACCGGCATCGTGACGCGCGCCCGCGCCGTCGCCACCACGGACGCGATCGACCTGGCGACGGATGCCGCGCGCGAGGCCATCGCCCGCTCCGGCGTCGCGGCGGAGCAGATCGACGCCGTCATCGTCGCGACCGTGTCGAATCCGAAGCAGACCCCGTCGGTGTCGGCCATCGTCGCCGACCGCGTCGGCGCGAATCCCGCTGCCGCCTACGACGTCAACGCGGCGTGCGCGGGCTTCGCCTACGCGGTCGCGCAGGCCGATGCCCTCATCCGCGCCGGGGCCGCCCACTACGCGGTGGTCATCGGCACCGAGAAGCTGAGCGACATCGTCGACCCGACGGACCGCTCCATCTCGTTCCTCCTCGGCGACGGGGCGGGCGCGGCGGTCATCGGACCCAGCGACACTCCGGGCATCGGCCCGACCGTGTGGGGCTCGGACGGGTCGAAGGCCGACGCCGTCGGGATGAACCACACCCTCACCGAGTTCCGCGATGGGACCGCACCCTGGCCGACCCTCCGCCAGGAGGGCCCGACGGTCTTCCGCTGGGCGGTGTGGGAGATGGTCAAGGTCGCCCGTCAGGCGATCGAGGATGCCGGGATCACTCCGGACGACCTCGCCGCGTTCGTCCCCCACCAGGCGAACATGCGCATCATCGACGAGTTCGCCAAGCAGCTGAAGCTGCCCGACACCGTCGTGATCGGCCGCGACATCGAAACGACCGGCAACACGTCGGCGGCATCCATCCCGCTCGCCACGCACCGGCTGCTCGAGGAGCATCCGGAGCTGAGCGGCGGCCTGGCCCTGCAGATCGGTTTCGGCGCCGGCCTCGTCTTCGGCGCCCAGGTCGTCGTCCTCCCGTGACCTCGGCACTCCCAGACCTAGACTGACAACCGGCCCGCCGGGCCCGACCCCCACTAAGGAGAAAACCATGGCATACAGCAACGACGAGGTCCTCGCCGGCCTGGCCGAGCTCATCACCGACGAGACCGGCATCTCGGCCGACGAGGTGGCGATGGAGAAGTCGTTCACCGACGACCTCGACATCGACTCCATCTCGATGATGACGATCGTCGTCAACGCCGAAGAGAAGTTCGGCGTCACCATCCCCGACGAAGAGGTCAAGAACCTCAAGACCGTCGGCGACGCCGTCACCTACATCACCTCCAACCAGGCCTGACGCGCGCGTCCGGTGGGGGCTCGCCCCCACCGGAGCCGCACGAGGAGACCATGAGCACTCAGCGAATCTTCGTCACCGGTATCGGTGCGACCTCCCCCATCGGCGGCACCGCCCCCGAGAGCTGGCAGGCACTGCTTGCCGGCACGTCCGGTGCCCGGACGCTCGAGCACGAGTGGGTGGAGAAGTACCAGCTGCCCGTCACGTTCGCCGCCGAGGCGAAGGTGCGACCCGACACGGTCCTCGACCGTCCGGTCGCCAAGCGCCTCGACCCGTCGTCGCAGCTCGCGATGGTGGCCGCGAAAGAGGCGTGGGAGGACGCCGGTTCGCCCGACGTCGACCCCGACCGCCTGGGCGTCGAGTTCGCGACCGGCATCGGCGGTGTGTGGACGCTGCTGGACGCCTGGGACGCGCTCCGCGAGAAGGGCCCGCGTCGCGTCATGCCGATGACGGTCCCCATGCTCATGCCGAACGCCGCGGCCGGCAATCTGTCGCTCCACTTCAACGCCCGCGCCTACGCGCGAACCGTGGCCAGCGCATGCGCCTCGAGCACCGAGTCGCTCGTGAACGCGATCGAGCACATGCGTGCGGGCCTCGCCGACATCGTGATCGCCGGCGGCAGCGAATCGGCGATCCATCCGATCACGATCGCGTCCTTCGCCTCGATGCAGGCGCTCTCGCGTCGCAACGACTCCCCCGGGACCGCGTCGCGCCCCGGCAGCATCGACCGCGACGGCTTCGTCATGGGCGAGGGCGCGGCGGTGCTGATCCTCGAGACCGAGGAGCACGCCACGGCCCGCGGCGCGACCGTCTACGCCGAGCTCGTCGGCGGCGGCGTCACGGCGGACTCGTACCACATCACGGCCAACGACCCCGAGGGCACCGGCGCCGCGCGCGCCGTGAGACTCGCCCTCGAGATGGCGGGCGCCTCGCCCGACGAGGTCACCCACGTCAACGCCCACGCGACGTCCACCCCGGTCGGCGACCCCAACGAGTACGTCGCCCTGAAGAGCGTCTTCGGCGACCGGGTGCACGAGCTGCCCGTCTCGGCCACCAAGGCGTCGACCGGTCACCTGCTCGGCGGAACAGGCGCCCTCGAGGCGATGTTCACGGTCCTGGCGGTCCGGGACCGCGTCGCACCTCCCACGATCAACATCACCGAGCCCGACCCGGCCGTGCCGTTCCGCCTTTCCGGCGAGACGGTGGCGCTCGGCGACGGCGATCAGCTCGCGATCAGCAACTCGTTCGGCTTCGGCGGTCACAACGCCGTCGTCGCGTTCCGATCGGTCTGAGCTCACCGCGGCCAGAGAAAGACGCCCCCGGGATACTTCCTGGGGGCGTCCTTCGTGGATCAGGCGGGGCCGGTGCCGCCCCGGTCCCCGGGAAGCCATCCGAGGCCGGTCGGGGCGCCGCTCGCCGTACGCGAGGAGTGCACCCGCCTGAAGATCTGCGTCGTGTGGAAGTGTCCGTCGGCGCCGGAGCGTCTCAGCCGACCTTGTGAAGCCAGACGACGGGGGCGTCATCGCTGGCGTGCCGGAAGGCCTCCAGCTCGTCGTCCCACGCAGCGCCGAGCGCGACGTCCAGTTCGCGCTCGAGTTCGGACACGTCACCCGCCGCGATCTCCATCGCGTACCGGATCCGGTCCTCGCCGATGACCACGTTGCCCGCCGCGTCCGTCTGCGCGTAGTGGATGCCGAGGCTCGGCGTGTGCAGCCACCGGCCGCCGTCGCTGCGCGGGGTGGGGTCTTCCGTCACCTCGTAGCGGAGGTGCTCCCACCCGCGCATCGCGCTCGCGAGAGCGGCGCCGGTGCCGGCAGGCCCCTCCCAGTAGAACTCCGCACGGCGGCTGCCGGACAGCACCGGCTGCTCGGCCCAGTCGAAGTTGACGGCGTGGCCGAGGGCGCGCCCCACCGCCCACTCGAGGTGGGGGCACAACGCTCGTGGCGCAGAGTGAATGAAGATCACTCCACGCGCGTGTGGTGTCGCCATCGTTCTCTCCGTTTCGTTCAGGTACGTCTTCCCCTACGACCTGACCGGGAGAACCGGGCGATGAGATGTGCGGTTGTGGTGCCATTATCACTCACGATCGGCGGAAATCACAACCGTGTAACCATGGCGCCCGGCGTCTGCGAGGGTGGCCTGAAACGGAAGGAGCTCCCATGAGCGACAACACCACGCCGAACGAACGCGACGTCGACGACGCGCACGCCGACGACGCCGCCCCCACCCCGGTCGTGAGCGACGAAGTCAGTGAGGATGCCGCCCGCGCGGGCGACGAGGTCGACCTCGACGACAGCGACGACCGGGCCTGAACGTCCCTTCTCGAGCGGCGGCGGACGGTCAGCGCCGCCGCCGCCAGACGGTCAGCACCAGTGCAGCGGCCGCGATGACGAGGCCCCACGCGGGCCCGGGCTTGCGGAGAACCCGTGTCGAGGGGTCCTCGCCGCGCCGCATGGCGGGTGATCGCTCGATCGCGTGAGCGAGCCGCGCCAGACCGGAGCTCAGGCCGCGACGTGCGCGCCCAGAGCCGCCGCCCCGCAGGCGGGCGGAATCCAGCCGGTCGCGGGTCCGGTCCAGCACCGACAGCGGCAGGGCCGACACGACGTTTCCCGGGGGGCGTCGGGCGACGATCGGGTGCGCGCGAGTGGGGGCGACGCGCCGGACGACTTCCCAGGCCAGTCCCAGCATCCGCAGCTGCGCCGGGGACACGCGCTCCTGGAGCCGAGGGAAGAGCTCGTCCTCCTCGTCGCGCACGTCTTCCCGCAGCACCTCGGCGAGCCGATCCAGTGCCGCCGTGCGCTCCGGGGTGCCGGGCTCGAGGGATTCGAGTCGGGTGACGAGCTCATTGACCTCCTGGTGCTCCTGCTCGACCTGGAGCGTCAGCTCCTCCCCGTCGGGCAGAACCCGGCGCATCACCGGCCAGAGCACGGATTCCTCGGCGAACGCGTGCGGGAAGACGAGCCGGTAGAGGTCGATGAGCACGGGCAGCTGGTCCTCGTGCGAGGCACCGTCGAGCCGGTGCAGCAGGCGGTCCAGCTCGACGTGGTCGGACTTCTGACGCGCGAGGACACTCACCCGCCCGCCCATCTCGGTCGTGCTCTGCTCTGCCAGTGATCTCATCGGGTCCTCCCCCGGGTTCGGTTCGCGGTTCGTTCCGCCGGTCGCTCGCCGCGCGACGATCTCCGCACGGCGACCTGCCATATGACACGCCGAAGAGACGCTGACGTCGGCCCCCTTGCCAATCGCGCACGGCGCCGTTAGATGCCCGCCGGGCCCGGCGCAACCCCATCGGAGACAGGGTGGACCCGCGGTGTAATCACCCGGTGACTCCGATGTTCCCCGCCCGCGCCGCAGGACGTGCGCTCCGAGCCGGGTTCGCCCTGCTGCAGCGGTTCCGGCATCCGCGCCCCATCCATTCTCGAGGCCTGCTGCTCGACGGGGCGGTGCACTGGATCACCGACGCACCGCAGTCCGGCATCGCGTGGATCGATGAGCCGCCCCGCCAGCGTTCGGCTCCGGTCGTCGCGCGGCTGTCACGGTCGGTCGGACTCCCCTCGCCGCTGCCCGATGTGCTCGGGCTGGCGCTGCGTGTCGAGACGTCCGACGGCCCCGCCGACATCGAGTTCGCGTCGACGGGCGTCGGCGTCCCGCTCCGGTTCGCGCTGATTCCGCATCGGCGGGCATCGCGCGCCTCGTACGGCACGCTGTTGCCGTATCGCGGCACGCGGGGGCCCGTCCTCCTCCGCGCACGGCCGCTCGGCCCGCCGTTGCCTTCGGGCGGGCGGCAGCTGGAGCGGGCACTGAGCGCCGAGGACTGGCGTCTCGGCCTCTTCTTCGCCTCGCCGCTCGGCCGGTGGCATCCGTTCGCGGTCCTGACGCTCCGGCACGCGCCGGATCGCCCCGATGAGCTGCGATTCGACGCCGGCAGTCGCATGCTGCCCGGCGCGCGCATGGACGGCTGGGTCCGCGCCGTGCGGCAGCCCTCCTACGACCGCGTCCAGCGGTGACGGGGCCGCGACACGGCGTGGCGGCGGGTGCCGCCCCTTCCGGCGAGCGGCCCGTTCAGCTTCCGATGCTCGTCACGAGGGACGCGGCGGCGTTCGACAGGTGGAGCGCCTGCGCGGCGATGATGACGACCGCGATGAATGCGAGGCCGGAGCAGTTACCGCGGAGACGCGCCCCGGGTGCCGGCCTGGTCGGTGTCTGGGTCATGACCGCGAGTGCAGGGGCTCCGTGACCTTTGCCGCACCGCGTGAGCTCCGTTCCGGCCGCCCGCTTCGGCGTGCGCCTCGATCAGGTCGGCCCGCGAGGAGCATCGGAATGGCCAGCCCGGCGGATGCTACCAGCGGCCACGCACTGCTGGTCGCCACCGCGACGACGACACCGCCGAGCGCGATCCCGAGGCCGAGCGCCCACACGGTCACGCGCACCCAGGCGGACCCGCCCCGTCGCGCTGCATCGCTCATGCTCCGCACCCTACCGATCCCCTCTCCCGGACGCCATGGCTCCGGCGGCGACCCGACCGGCGGTTTCGGCACGGCCGACCGCACGTGGCGCTGGCTAGATCCGAGGGCCGCGTGCGGCATCCCGAGCATCGAACGCGCCTCGACGCACAGCCCGCAGGATCAACCGGTACACGACGAACACCACGAGCGCGACGACCACGACGACAGCGAGGAGGATGACCGCGTGCCACCCGATGAGACCCATCCGGGAACTCTCTCACATCCGCTCTCGCGTGCGTCACAATGGCGACATGACCCGCCCCGTCCGCGTGATGATCGCCGCCATCGGTACGCTGCTCGTCACGGCCTACGCCGCACTCATCGTGGCCATCACCGAGTTCCTCAGCCCGCTCGCCGCGGCTCCCGGCCTCACGCGTGAGGAGATCGCCTCGGTGGCGGCTGAGCGCGGCGAAGTGATCTTCAGCTGGTATCCGTACGCGATCGCGGGCTTCGGCGTCGCGCTCGCGATCGGCATCCTCATCACCGCGGCGCTCGTCCCCGCCTTCCACGCCTGGGATGTCACCGCCAGCTACTTGGCCATGCTCGCGCTGGGCGTGTTCGCCTACTTCATCGCGGGGTTCCCGGCGGGCATGGCCGTCGCCGACGGTCTCGGCACCAGCGGCGGGGACCACTCCGGCGTCGGCGCCATCCTGTACTCGGTGAGCTGGGCGGCCTTCGTCCTCCTCGTGGCACTCGGCGTGATCCGGGTGACCATGCGGGTGGTCGCCACCAGGCGACTCGCGACGGAATCGCGCACGCCCGCATGAGAGAGCACGGCGTCCCCACTGGTCTCGTGTCGGTGACGCAACCCCTTGATCCGGCGCGGGGTCGTTCGGAAGATGAACGGTATGTGGGTCGAGTGCTTCGAGAAGGATGCCCGGTTCGACGGCGACGCGGTCGAACCCCTTGCGGAGGGGTTGCTCGCACACGTGCGCGCGCAGCACGACGTTCCGTACCCGGATGACGAGATCCGGCTGTGGGCGCGCAACTTCGCGGAGGCATCCTCGCGCGAAGTCGGCCCGACCGAGCGACTGCCCTCCATCGGGACGATCGAGGTGCACCCCGTCACGGAGGAGCGCATCGATGACTGGCTGCGCTTCTTCGACCGCGACGCATTCCCGGACAATCCTGACTGGGGCTCGTGCTACTGCCTTCATCCGCACACCGGTGATGTGCCGGAACGTCCGTGGCGCGACGTGCGCGCAGAGATGGCCGAGCGGCTCCGCTCCGGAGCCACGCTGGGCTACCTCGCCTACGTCGACGGGAGACCGGCGGGGTGGGTCAACGCGTCGTACCGGTCGACGTACGCGAAATACGACGGCATCGACCCCGACGGACCCGCCGCCGACACCGTCGTGGGCGTGTCGTGCTTCGTGATCGCGCCGCCCTACCGCCGCCACGGTGTCTCATCGGCACTGTTGGACCGTGTCATCGAGGACGGCGGGTCGCGGGGTGCGCGTTTCGTCGAGGGATACCCCCGCAGTGCGGAACGCGACGACGACGCATCGTCCTTCTGCGGCCCGCGGGCGATGTTCGAGCAGCGAGGATTCTCCCCCGCCGAGGAGCACGATCGGTTCACGGTCGTCCGCAGACCGGTCTAGCAGTGCGACGCCATGTCCGTCCCGTTCCGAGTGATGTCGGCTTCATCGGACACGCACAACAGCCGGGACCCACGCCATCTCGCGGACCCCAGGGCCGAATCGGTAGGGCGGGTGGGACTTGAACCCACGATCGTCGGGTTATGAGCCCGCTGCCTTGACCAGCTTGGCCACCGCCCCCTGCGGAGAAAAGCCTAGCGCCGGGGACGCTCTTCGTCGCTCACGGGAGGCTCGGGCCACACCTTCGAGACCGCCTCGGTCAGGCGGACCGAGCCCGTCGACGGGTGCTTGGCGTCCGAGAACTCGGCACTGCCACGTGGGATCGGGATCTCCTGGCTCTCACTGACCACCTGCGGATGGTAACGAGCGAGCTGGAAGACACCTACGACAGCCAGTGCTCCCGCGATCGCGAATCCGATGTAGGCCCCGAAGGGAGCGCCGCGGGCTTCGCCCAGCACCGTGAGGCCGATGATGATCGCGACGATCGGGTCGACGACCGTGAGACCGGCGATGACGAGATCGGGCGGACCGGACGAGTAGGCAGTCTGCACGAAGTACGCGCCCAGGGCGGTGCCCACCAGCAGTGCGACGACGCAGGCGACCGTCAGCCACTCGAAGTCGCCGCTCTGGATGCGGCTGATCACGATCTTGGCGAGCGTCGCGACGAAGCCGTAGACGATGCCGGCCGCGACGATGTAGAACAGCGCCCGCATCCGCTTGCGGAGCGTCAGCCATAGCACCGTGAGCACCACGACGACACCGACCAGGATGGCGAGGACGGTGAGGAGCTGCGGGTTGCTGACCGGCGACGCGGTCGCGTACAGCGCGGCGACGGTGACGAAGACGAGGATGCCGCCGACGCACAGGGCGATCGCGGTGATGGAGCGTCCGGTCGGCTTGTGCCCGCTGATCCGCGCATTGAGGAGGGTCGTGATGACGAGCGAGATCGCCCCGATCGGCTGCACCAGGATGAGCGGTGCGAACGACAGCGCGAAGAGCTGGCAGACGATCGCGAGGCCGAGCATGACGGTGCCGAGCACCCAGGACGGACGGCGCAGCAGCCGGACGAGCTGACCACCGCTGAGCCCGGAGTCGCCGGCCCTCGCACTCTCCCGCTCGACCTTCTGGACCCCTCGGTGCTGGTACTGCGCACCGAACGACATGAAGACGGCGCCGAGGACGGCGAGTGGGATGCCGATCAGGATGGCAGGGTCCCGGAACACACCGACTAGTTCGTCGGTGATCTCGCCGATGGACGTCGCCAGGTCAGACACGTCCCCGACGATACCGGGCGGACGGCTGGATAGGCTGGTGACGTGGCCGTTCTACCGATTCGCATCATGGGAGATCCCGTTCTCCACGCCGTCGCCTCCCCCGTCGGAGAGGTGACCGACGACATCCGCACGCTGGTCGCGGACATGTTCGAGACGATGGATGCCGCCCCGGGCGTCGGCCTCGCGGCACCGCAGGTCGGCGTCGGTCTTCGCATCTACACGTACAGCTACGCGGACGATGACGGGGAGCCCTGGCGCGGCGTGATCCTCAATCCGGAGTTGTGGATGACACCTGCGGAGCCGGGCTCGCCCGATCCGGAGGACGAGTCGGAAGGATGCCTGTCGTTCCCGGGTGAACGCTTCGCGCTCCGCCGTTCGGACGAGGTCCGGGTCATCGGCACGGACCTGGACGGTCAGCCGCTGGATATCCGTGTGGATGGCTGGCGCGCTCGGATCATGCAGCACGAGTTCGACCACCTCAACGGCATCCTGTACATCGATCGCCTGGACGACTCGGACTGGAAGACGACGCAGAAGATCGCACGCAAGCGCGGGTGGGGCAAGCCCGGTCAGAGCTGGCTTCCAGGCGTCGACGACCTCGACGCCTGACGCGCCGCACCCGGGCGGACGTCGATCCGCTCCGCCGGTCACCGGTGTGTCAGAACGGTGGCGGGTCCACCGCGGCGAACACGAGGGTGCGGGCGGGGATGTCGGGCACGGTGTGGCCGCTCGGGCTGGTCCATTCGAGGACCCCGGTGGGGTGTTGTCTGACTTTCCAGGCGGAGTGGTGTTTGAGGGTGTGGTGTCTGCGGCAGAGGTGGGCGAGGTTGCAGATCTCGGTGGGGCCGTCGTGTTCGGCGGGGATGGTGTGGTCGATGTCGCACCGGTGTGCGGGTTGCCGGCAGCCGGGGAACCGGCAGTGCTCGTCCCGCACCGCGAGCAAGCGACGCTGCTCGGCGGTGGGCCGGTACCGGTCCACGGCGAGCACGCACCCGGTGACCGGGTGGGTGAGCACCCGGTCCCATCCGGGTGCGTCGCCGGCGAGGTTCCGGGCGGTGTCCAGGTCGATCGGCCCGTGACCGACGATTTCTGCAGGCTCATCGGACCTGCCCAGGAGGGTCAGCACCGGCACGGTGATCTGCACGCGCGCACGGATCGCATCCCCCGCTGGGATCGAGTCCTCGGAGTCCCGGGGAGCGGCGTGCCCGGTGAGCAGCAGGTCCGCCGCGACGTCGAACCGGACCTCACCCATCGACCGGGTATCCCTCGAGCACGGCTCGTTCAGTCCCTCGAGCGCATCACCGGGATCACCACCCGACCGTCCGTGCCGGGCATCGACGACGTCCCGGGCGAGCAGGTCGAGGCGGGACTTGATCGCGGCGACCTGGACCATCGGCCCGCTGAACCCGAGCTCCCCCATCCCGTCGACGCCTTCCCGCAGCCACACGCCGCGGCGGGTCGCGGCCGCCCGGTGCCGGTCCGCGAGGGGGATCGGGTGGATCCGCTGCGCCAGCAACCGTGCGATCGGCCGCAACCTGTTCGCGGACTCCCGTTCCGCGACCGGCAGCACCGCCCCCTCGAACTCCGCCCGCGACTCCCCGTCGAGGATGTTCACCCCGGCCTCGGCGATCACCTGCGCATGCGACCGCTCGATCCGGCCCTCACCCAGCGCCGCGTGGGTTGCCGGGAACCGGTCGCACAGCGTGTGTGCGGCATCCATCCACGCCTGCACCGTCCGATCCGACACCCGCACCGCGACCGCGATCTGCGCCGCCGCCGACCGGACCGGAACGTCATACGGCGCATCCAGATCCCGCGACGGCGGACCCATCTGCTCCAACGCGACATCCATCGCCTCCGACAACAGCGCCGCCTCCGCCGCCTGCAACCGGGCGATCTCCCGCCGCCGACCAGCGACCGCGTCGACGATCTCCGCGAGACGCCGAGCCCCCGAACCGGGCTCCGGAACCAGTGCTGTCATACCCCCAATTGTGACGAGGGGGTCCGACATCCACTCTGCATAACCCCAGATCAACGCCGGTTCCTGTGGACAACCCGCCCGCAGGACCACCTGTGGAGAAGACGGCGCGAGGCGCACGCGTCCCCGCATCCGCCCATCACCCCACTCATCGGCATCCGCCCGATAATGGAACGGTGATGGAGCCATGGCAGTTGCACGAATGGTTCGCGGACTACCTCGACGCCTGCAACCGCCACGACCTCGCCGCGATCCGTGAGCTCGTCACCCCGACCGTTCGCCGAGCACATCTGCCCGCGGGCGTCGAGTCCTGGACGGAGGACCTCGCCGACCTGTTCGCCGCGTTCCCCGATTGGCGGTGGAAGGTCATCCAGGTGGTCGCCGAAGACGATCGCATCGCCGCTCACCTCCGCGGCAGCGGTACGCATGTCGGCGCCTACCGCGGCATCGCCCCGACGCGACGGCACGTGAACGTCGCAGAGTTCACGATCCTCCGCCTCGCCGACGGCCGCATCACGGCGGCCACCATGTCCGGCGACTTCGAGCTCCGCGAACAGCTCACGAGCTGACTCCTCCGGCTGACGGTCCCCTCAGAGACGCTCGGCCGGGCGAAGTCTCACGCCGCGGCGCCGTGCGCAGCCGGCGCTGACAAAGATGCCGAGTGACCGTAAGGTGACGGCATGAGTCGCCGGAGGCAGATCACCGCTACCGACTCGAACGTTCAGCCGCCGCCGGCCGAGCGAGGCGCGTCGCCCGTCATCCTGAGGCGTCCGCTCGGAACAGGCTTCCTGGTTATGACGGGCGCCCTGCTCGCCCTGGCCCTCGGCATCGCGGTCACCCGGCTGTCCACGGTCTGGATCTACATCTCCATCGCCCTGTTCGTCGCGCTCGGGCTGGACCCGCTCGTCCGCCGCCTGTCGGCGCGATTCCCGAGGCCGGCCGCCATCGCGATCGTCTACGCGGCCTTTGCCCTCGTCGTCGCGGGCGTCGTCTGGCTCGTCGTCCCGACCGTCGTCGAACAGATCGCGCAATTCGTCCGGAGCCTGCCGCAGCTGATCGCGGCCCTCCAGGAAACCGACGTCTACGCGAGGCTTTCCGCGCAGTTCGGGGACCAGGTCTCCGAATTCGTCTCGGAGCTCCAAACGTTCCTCACCGATCCGGCGAGCCTCGCCGCCGTGGGAGGCGGGGTCCTCCAGCTCGGCATCTCCGTCTTCTCGGGGATCTCCGGCACGATCATCGTGATCGTCCTGAGTCTGTACTTCCTCGCCTCGCTTCGACAGATGAAGGAGTCCTTCTACCGGTTGAGTCCCGCACGCTCCCGCGATGACGTCGCCCGGATCACGGAGGAGATCACCCGGTCGGTCGGCGGATACCTCAGCGGGATGGTGGTCCTCGCGGTCCTCAACTCGTTGTTCGCCTTGGTCGTCTTCGCCCTCGCGGGGCAGCCCTTCGCGATCCTGCTCGCCGTGACCGCGTTCAGCCTCACCATCATCCCTCTGGTGGGAACGGTTCTCTTCTGGTTCGTCGGATCAGCGGCGGCGCTCCTTCACGATCCGACGTCGGCCGTCGTCTTCGCGATCGCGTATCTGATCTACATGCAGGTCGAGGCGTACGTGCTGACACCGCGGGTCATGAACCGCGCCGTGTCCGTGCCCGGATCGCTCGTGGTCATCGGAGCGCTGATCGGCGGCACCCTGCTCGGACTTCTCGGCGCCCTCGTGGCCGTCCCGGTGACCGCCTCGATCCTGCTGATCGTCAAGGAAGTGGTCATCCCGCGGCAGAATGCGAAATCGGAGCACCCGCAGACGGACCCGCTCCCCGAACGGTCCGGCGCGTCACGGCGTTACTCCTGACCGCGACGGCTTGAATTCGTGCGGAGATGCAGAAACTCCCCCGACGGATCGGAGGAGTTTCGGCGCGTGGCTCCCCGGCTTGGACTCGAACCAAGAACCTATCGGTTAACAGCCGATTGCTCTGCCAATTGAGCTACCGAGGATCAGTTCCCCGCGAGCGGGCAACCCGACTATCGTAGCAAATCTCCAGCGGTGCTCTGAACACCGGACGGCATCCGTGTCGCTGCGACGGCGACCGCGAGCGCGCTCATCCCGCGATCGACGTCGCCTCGTCGGGCGTCCACAGGATCTCGTCGGGATTCGGCCCCAGCCCGATCGGGTGACCCGCGCGCAGGACGAGCACCCGAGCCTGCAAGCCGGTGACCAGCTCGAGCTCGTTCGTCACCGCGACGATCGCCATGCCATCGTCCCGTCGGCGCCCGAGCGCGTCGAGCACCGCGGCCCGGACGTCCACATCGAGGTTCGCGTACGGCTCGTCGGCGATCAGCACCTTCGGATCGAGCACCAGGCTCCGTGCGATCGCGACGCGCTGCCGCATGCCCGAGCTCAGCTCGTACGGGTACTTCTCCGCGGATCCCCGCGGCAGCTGCAGCTCATCCAGCAGCGCCGCGACGCGCAGCGCGAGAGCGCGCTCGTTGACCTTCCGGTCGCGCGCCGTGATCGGCTCGGCGACGATCTCCGCGACCGTCATCCGAGCCGGCAGCGATGAGTTCGCCCCCTGCGCCAGGTACCCGGTGCGGAACGAACGGATGCGGCCCGCCCGGCCGCGTGCGCGCAGCGAGATCCCCGCCACCTCGGCCGCGCCGCCCGCGATGGACAGGTCGCGCGAGTGCGCGCCGGCGAGTCCGGCCGCGAGGCTCGACTTCCCCGACCCGGTGGCCCCCATGACGGCGATCGCCTCGCCGGGGGCGAGTCGGAACGTCACGCCGTCGACGACCCGCATGTCGGCGGAGACCCGGGCGATCGACAGGTCGTCGCAGCTGACTGCGGCATCGGCATCCATCACACGCACCATGCGCTCCATCCTCCCCGCTCGGGCGGGCTCGCGCTATTCGTCCTCGGTGAGGGCCCGGCGCCGCAGGTCGAGGTCACGCAGCGCGACCCTCACCCGGCGCCCCTCCTCGGAGTCCGCCGGAACGCGCTGCACTGCGCCGAGCAGCTCGGACTTCTCCTGGTCGATCGCCCGCATCCGCAGCCGTCGGCACAGTCCACGCGTCGACGCCTTCGCCTCGGCTTCCGTCAGCGCCGGGAACGACGAGGTCAGAAGCTCCGCCGCGAGCGAGCGGAACGGCTCCCGGGTCGCGTCGACCGCCGCCGTGGACCAGCCCACACGGGACCGGTCGGGCTGCGCGACGACCGCCTGGCGGACGGCCTCCAGCGCCGGATGCTGCATCGGCAGCGTCAACGCCGCGTCGACCTCGGCGGCGTCCAGCGTGTGACCGTACTGCAGCACCCCCATGAGCGCGTCACGCTCGAGTGCGACGGCCGCCGTGCGCGGAAGCGTGCCGATCGTGACCCGCACCGACTCCGCGGGCGCACCGGGGACCGGCTGGACCGGCGGCGAGTCGTTGTCACGCGATGCGCGGCTCCCCCGGGCCGCACGCTCGACCGCCGGCGTCACCTCGCCGAGGTCCATGCCGAGCTTGCGCGCCAGCACGCGCGTGTAGCCGGGTCGCAGCGACGAGTCCCTGATCTCGGCGACGATCGGCGCCGCGGCACGGAGGGCGCCCACCCGGCCTTCGACGCTCGACAGGTCGAACCCGCCGAGCTTCTGGTCGATGACGAACTCGAACATCGGCGCCTTCGCGTCCATGAGCGCGCGTACCGCGCCGTCCCCGCGGTTCAGCCGCAGGTCGCACGGGTCGAGGCCGTCGGGTGCGACGGCGACGTACGTCTGCGCGGCGAACCGCTTCTCGTCGGCGAACGCGCGCAGCGCGGCCTTCTGGCCGGCGGCATCCGGATCGAAGGTGAAGATGACCTCGCCCGACGCGCTGTCGTCCCCCATGACGCGACGAAGCACCGAGATGTGATCGGAGCCGAATGCGGTGCCGCACGTCGCGATCGCGGTCGTGACCCCCGCCAGGTGACAGGCCATCACGTCGGTGTAGCCCTCCACCACGACGACGCGGTGCGAGCGGGAGACGTCCTTCTTGGCGAGGTCGAGGCCGTACAGCACCTGCGCCTTCTTGTAGATCGGCGTCTCGGGGGTGTTGAGGTACTTCGGTCCCTGATCGTCCTCGAAGAGCTTGCGGGCACCGAAGCCGATGGTCTGCCCGGTGAGGTCGCGGATGGGCCAGACGACACGACCGCGGAAGCGGTCGTAGACCCCGCGCTGCCCCTGCGAGACGAGCCCGGCGGTGGCCATCTCCTCGTCGGTGAACCCCTGCTTGCGCAGCGCATCGCGCAGGTGATCCCAGCCCTTCGGCGCGTAGCCGACGCCGAAGTGCGCGGCGGCCCCGGCGTCGAAGCCGCGTTCGCCCAGGAATCGTCGCCCCGTCTCGGCCTCGGCGCTGGCCAGCTGCGACCGGAAGTACTCGGCGGCGGCGGTGTTCGCCTGGTACAGGCGGGTGCGCCCGCTCGTCTCGGGGGCGGCGGCGCCGTCCTCGTAGTGCAGGGTGTAGCCGATGCGTCCCGCGAGCCGCTCCACCGATTCGGTGAAGGACAGGTGGTCCATCGCCCGCAGGAACGAGTACACATCGCCCGACTCGCCGCACCCGAAGCAGTGGTAGTAGCCGACCTGCGGCCGGACGTGGAAGCTCGGGCTCCGCTCGTCGTGGAAAGGGCAGAGGCCCTTCATCGAGCCGACCCCGGCGGACTTCAGCGCCACGCGCTCACCGACGATGTCGGCGATGTTGGTCCGCGCCTTCACCTCGTCGACGTCGGTCTGCCGGATCCGCGCCATCAGAGTCCCTCGATCGGTTCGGGCAGCGCGAACCCGGGCGAGGCGATGCTCCGGGAACCGCCGGGCCAGAGTCCCAGCTCCCGCAGGTCGACGGGACCGACGAGCGCCGAGTGCCATTCGATGGCGAAGCGGTCGGTGAGGGTGGCGACCTGGTCGACGACGACGCGCTTACGCGCGGCATCCGTCCCGGCCGCGGCGAAGTCGACGGCATGGACGCGGTCGAGGTGCTCGGGGCGCTCGAGCAGAGCGGATGCCAGGCGCTTCAGCACCCGACGCTGCTCCTTGTAGAGTCCCTTGCGCCCGTCGATCGACACCACGAACGCGCCGATCGTCCCCTTCAGCACCGCCATCTCGGCCTCGATCACCCGCGGGATGATCATGCGCCCGCGGTACCGCGTGAGGGCAGGAGTGTCGTAGTGCTCGCGGGTCGCGGCCGTGGCGGCGCGCGCGAACCGGCCGATGAAGTCGGAGGTGAGATTCTTCAGGCGACCGACGGCGGCACGCGTGCCGTCGAACTCCGTCATCCACTCCGGCAGCCGGACGATCCGGTAGAGCGCGTCGGCGAGCTCGTCGCGGCTGAACCCGAGGCCCACCCACGACTGGATGGCCGTCAGCAGCGCCTCGCGCTCGCGGGCATCCGCGAGGCGTCGCGGGTCGAGGTAGCCGTTGAGGACGGCGTCCTCGAAGTCGTGCACGGAGTAGGCGATGTCGTCGGAGAGGTCCATCACCTCGGCTTCGATGCAGCGGACCCGCCCAGGAGCATCCTGCCGCAGCCACGCGAAGATCGCCTCGTCCTCGGCGTAGACGCCGAACTTCTGGCGTCCGCCCGGGTCTGGGATCGCATGGTCCGACGTCCACGGGTACTTGCAGGTCGCGTCGAGGCTCGCACGGGTCAGGTTCAGTCCGAAGCTCTCGCCGTCGTCGTCGACGACCTTGGGCTCGAGCCGCGCGAGGATGCGCAGCGACTGGGCGTTGCCCTCGAACCCGCCGATGCCCTCGGCCCACTCGTTGAGCGCCCGCTCGCCGTTGTGGCCGAAGGGCGGATGCCCGAGGTCGTGACTCAGGCAGGCGGTGTCGACGACGTCGGGCGACAGCTCCAGGGCGATCGCGAGCTCCCGGCCGACCTGCGCGACCTCGAGGGAGTGCGTGAGCCGGTTCCGGGCGAAGTCGGCGGGGCTCGCCGGACTCAGGACCTGCGTCTTCGCGGCGAGACGGCGGAAGGCGGCGGAGTGCAGCACCCGTGCGCGGTCGCGCGCGAAGCCGTCACGGTTGGACCGGTGGGTCTCGGGGTGGAAGCGCTCCGCGTCGTGTGCGTCGTATCCGGCGGGACGGCCCGGCGCGATGCCGACCCCGCTCGCCAGCTCAACCGCCACTGGTGTCGAGCTCCGCATCGGCGAGGGTCGCGGAGGCCGCGTCGCCCAGTTCCCGGGATTCGAGCCAGCCCTCGGGCAGCGCGGGACGCTTCGGCGTGCCGGCCCGCCCCCGCTGTCCCTCGGCAGCCGCACCCGGGTAGGGCGCGTCCGCGTCGAGAGTGGCCAGGAGGTCGTCGATCTCGGCGAGGCTCGACGCCGTCGCGAGCTTCGCGCGCAGGTCGCCGCCGACCGGATAGCCCTTGAAGTACCACGCCACGTGCTTGCGGATGTCGCGGCATCCACGGCCCTCGTCCTCGTAGAACTCGACGAGCAGCTCGGCGTGGCGGCGGAACGCCTGCGCGACGAATCCGAGGGTGGCGTCGACGGCGGGAGCGGTGTGCCCGGTCCCGAGCGTCCGGGCGAGATCGCCGAACAGCCACGGCCGGCCGAGGCAGCCGCGACCGACGACGACGCCGTCGCAGCCGGTCTCGGCCATCATCCGCTCGGCGTCCGCCGCCGACCAGATATCGCCGTTGCCGAGCACGGGGATGCTCGTGACGGTCTCTTTGAGCTTCGTGATCGCCGACCAGTCGGCGGTGCCGGAGTAGAACTCCGCGGCGGTCCGGGCGTGCAGCGCGACGGCCGCCGCTCCCGCGTCCTCGGCGATGCGGCCGGCGTCGAGGTAGGTGAGGTGGTCGCCGTCGATGCCCTTGCGCATCTTCACCGTCAGCGGGATCTGCTCGGCGGCGCGAGCGGCGCGCTCGACGATCTCGCGGAACAGGTTCGTCTTCCAGGGGAGCGCCGATCCGCCGCCCTTGCGGGTGACCTTGGGCACCGGGCATCCGAAGTTCAGGTCGATGTGGTCGGCGTGATCCTCCTCGACGAGGATCCGCACGGCCGACTCGACCGTCGCGGGGTCGACGCCGTAGAGCTGGATCGAGCGGGGCTTCTCGGACTCGTGATGGCGGATCAGGCGGAGGGTGGCCGCGTTGCGTTCGACGAGCGCGCGCGTCGTGATCATCTCGCTGACGTAGAGGCCCGCGCCGTACTCGCGGCACAGGCGCCGGAACGCCGTGTTGGTGATCCCCGCCATCGGCGCCAGGACGACGGGAGCGTCGAGGGTGAGCGGCCCGATGCGCAGAGGCGCGGGCGGAGCAACGGTGGTGGACATATCCATCCCATTCTCCCAGACCCGAGGGACGTTCGGGATCGCGGTGAGCCCTATCGTGGACGCATGACCGAGACCCCTCCCCTTCATGGCATCCCGTTCACGACGGCCGGAGGGGACGAGACCACCCTCGCGGACTTCGGCGACAAGGCGTTCCTCATCGTCAACGTCGCCTCGAAGTGCGGACTCGCGCCCCAGTACGAGCAGCTCGAGGAGCTCCAGCGCGAGTACGGCGGGCGAGGACTCCAGGTCATCGGCTTCCCGTGCAACCAGTTCATGGGCCAGGAGCCCGGGTCGATGGAGGAGATCCTGGACTACTGCGCCGTCAACTGGGGCATCACCTTCCCCATCATGGACAAGGTGCGAGTGAACGGGTCGCACGCCGCCCCTCTCTACAAGGCGCTGAAGAAGACCGACAACGCGGAGCGGGCCAAGGGTCCCATCCTGTGGAACTTCGAGAAGTTCCTCGTCACCCCGAAGGGCGACATCCACCGCTTCCGCCCGCAGACCAAGCCCAACGAGCCTGAGGTGATCGCGGCGATCGAGGCCGCTCTCGTCTGAGCCGCGCGCTCGGCACGACGAAGGCCCGCCCCCTCCCGGGGCGGGCCTCGGGCATTCGGGCGGATCGCTCAGCCGGCGACGGCGGGCGCGGTGCGCTCCGCCCACACCTGGCGCGCGATCTGCGCGAACGCGGCGGCCGGCTGGGCGCCGCTGACGCCGTACTTGCCGTCGATGACGAAGAAGGGAACACCCGAGATCCCGTATGCCTGCGCCTGCGCCTGATCGGCGCGGACGTCCGCGAGGTGGCGTTCGGATTCGAGCGCCTCCCGCGCCGCGGCGCCGTCGAGACCGACCTCGGCGGCGAGGTCGACCAGGTCGTCCACGCGGCCGACATGGCGGCCCTCGGTGAAGTAGGCGGCCATCAGACGCTCGGTCATCTCGCGCTGCGCACCGTGCGCCTTCGCGAAGTGCAGCAGCTCGTGCGCCTTGACGGTGTTGGTGTGCTTGAGGATGTCGAAGCGGTACCCGAGACCCGCCTCGGCGGCGACGCCCGTCACGCGTTCCAGCATCTGCGTGACCTGGTCGGCGGGCATGCCCTTGTGGGTGGCGAGGAAGTCGATCTCGTCACCGTCGAAGTCGACGGGGGTGTCGGGCGACAGCTCGTAGGAGTGGAACGTCACCTCCACCCGGGGCGCGTCGGCGTCCGCCGCCGTCTCCGCGAGCCCCGTCTCGAGGTTGCGCTTGCCGATGTAACACCACGGGCACGCGATGTCACTCCATACGTCGATCTTGATGGCATCCGTCACGTCGGATGCAACGCGCGGAATGCGCGCCGGTATTCCGCCGATGCCCCTCAGGGCTGCGGAGCGTCCACGGCGCCCCCGAACCGGCGGTCCCGGGAGAGGAACAGCTCGATCGCGCCCCACAGGTCGGTGCGGGAGAAATCCGGCCACAGCGTGTCGAGGAACACCATCTCGGCGTAGGCGGCCTCCCACAGCAGGAAATTCGAGGTCCGCTGCTCACCGCTGGAGCGGATGAACAGGTCGACGTCGGGCATGTCGGGGACGTAGAGGTGGCGGCGCAGCGTCTTCTCGGTGATCGCGGAGGGCTTGAGCCTGCCGCTCGCGATCTGCTCCCCCATCGCCCGCATCGCGTCGATGATCTCGTGGCGGCCCCCGTAGTTGACGCACATCGTGAAGGTCAGCACGTCGTTGCCGCGCGTGAGCTCCTCGGCGAACTGCAGCTCCTTGATGACCGATCCCCAGAGGCGCGGCTTCCGGCCCGCCCAGCGGATCGCCACGCCCCACTCGTTCAGCTGATCGCGACGACGGTGCAGCACGTCGCGGTTGTAGCCCATGAGGAAGCGGACCTCCTCGGGCGATCGACTCCAGTTCTCCGTCGAGAACGCGTAGGCGCTGAGGTTCTTGACGCCGGCCTGGATGGCACCGGCGACGACGTCGAGGAGCACCTCCTCGCCGGCGCGATGTCCCTCGATGCGGGTGAGTCCCCGTCGGTTCGCCCACCGCCCGTTGCCGTCCATGACGATCGCGACATGGTTCGGGACGCCCCCTTTCGGGAACGCCGGCGGCTGCAGGCCGGTCCAGTCCAGCGGTCGGTAGGGCACCGCATCGCGATGGGTGTACGGCTTGGGACTCACCGGGGTGCCTCCAGATGGGACAGGGAGCGGATGCCGCGCTCGAGGTGCCACTGCGCGTACGCCGACACGAGGCCCGACGAGGCGGCCGTGGCGCCGTCACCGGCCGCGTCGACGACGTCCCACTCGCCGGCCAGGAGCGCGCGGAGGAGCTCACCGGTCTCGGGAGCGACCCGCGCAGCGCCGGCGGGCGCGCACGCGTCGCAGACGATCCCGCCCAGCTGGGCGACGAACCAGCGGTGCGGACCGGGCGCACCGCACCGCGCGCACGCCGACAGCGACGGCGCCCATCCCGACAGGGACATGACGCGCAGCAGGTAGGAGTCGAGGACCGACCGCGCGGCGTGGTCGCCGCGGGCCAGCGCACGCAGCCCGCCGACGAGGAGGAGGTACTGCTGCGGGGTCGCCTCGGCCTCGTTGAGCCGGTCCGCCGTCTCGACCATCGCAGAGGCCGCCGTGTACCGGTCGTAGTGGACCGCGATGTCGGCGCCGTACGCCCCGAGCGACTCCGCCTGCTGGATGATGTCGAGCGAGCGGCCCTTGTAGAGCTGGACGTCGGCGACCATGAACGGCTCCAGCCGCGCTCCGAAGCGGGACGACGTGCGGCGCACCCCCTTGGCGACGCCGCGGAGCTTGCCGTTGCGCCGGCTCAGCATCGTCACGATGCGGTCCGCCTCGCCCAGTTTGTGGGTGCGCAGGACCACGACCTCGTCGCGGTATGTCGGCATCCTCCGATTATCCCGCGAGCAGGCACAATGAAGGCGTGACCGAGCCGCAGTTCCTCATCCCGCTGTGGGCGGACCTGACCGCCGTCGGCCTCGGCGGCGTGCAGGGTGCCCTGTTCGCCTCGGGATTCGTCGGCCAGCGCCGCCTCGACCTGCTGGGTGTCGCGATCATCGGCATCGTGATGGGACTGGGCGGCGGTCTCATCCGGGATCTGCTGCTGAACACGACGCCGGTCACCCTGCAGAGCAACTGGTACCTGCTGACCGTGACCGGCGCCTCGCTGATCGGGATGCTCCTCGCCGGCGTCTTCCAGCGGCTGAACGGCGTCATCGTGGCGCTCGACGCCGTCGCGATCGGGATGTTCGGGGCCCTCGGGACCACGAAGGCACTCGCCCTGGGCCTGCCGCCGATCCCCGCCGTGTTCGTCGGCGCCTGTGCGGCCGTGGGCGGCGGCCTCCTCCGCGACGTCTTCATGGGTCTGCCCGTCGCCATGATGCACGTCGGGTCGCTCTACGCCGTGGCGGCGGCGGTCGGCTGCGCGGTCCTCGTCGCGCTCGATTCGCTCGGCTTCCAGGCGCTGCCCGCCGCCCTCGCGTGCATCGGCGTCACGGCGGTCATCCGCGTCCTCGCGGTGATCTTCGACATCTCGCTGCCCGAGCAGCGCGCCCTCTACCGGCGGAAGGTCGCCGTCGAGACCTCGACGATTCCCATCATCAGGCCCTGACGGCGACCCGCCGGCCCGTCAGACGCCGGCCAGCTCGCCGGCGTGGCGCCGGGTGCGGATGGCGCGGTTGACGGCCGAGACGACCGCCTTCAGACTCGCGGTGGAGATGTCGCCGTCGATCCCGACACCCCAGAGCCGCTGGTCGCCGACCTGGAGCTCGACGTACGCGGCGGCGTGGGCGTCCCCGCCCGCGCCGAGGGTGTGCTCGACGTAGTCGTACAGCGAGATCTCGAATCCTCGTTCCCGCAGCACCTCGAGGAAGGCGGCGATCGGGCCGTTGCCCGCGCCGGATGCCGCGACGCTCTCATCGCCATCGCGCAGCGTCACCTCGAGTCGCACATCGCCCGACATGTCGCTCCGGGTGCCGGTGGACAGCAGCTCGAAGCGCCCCCACTTGGCGTCGTCGGCGGCCGCAGGCAGGTACTCGTCGGAGAAGATGGACCAGATCTGATCGCTCGAGACCTCGCCGCCCTCGGCATCCGTCTTCGCCTGGACGACTCCGGAGAACTCGATCTGCAGCTTGCGCGGCAGGTCGATCGCGTGGTCCGCTTTCAGCAGGTAGGCCACGCCGCCCTTGCCGGACTGCGAGTTGACGCGGATGACGGCCTCGTACGAACGGCCCAGGTCCTTCGGGTCGATGGGCAGGTACGGCACGGCCCATTCGATCTCGTCGACGGACGTCCCGGCCGCCTCGGCCCGGGCAGCCATCGCCTCGAAGCCCTTCTTGATGGCGTCCTGATGCGACCCGCTGAACGCGGTGAACACGAGGTCACCCGCCCACGGACTCCGCTCGGGGACCGGCAGCTGGTTGCAGTACTCCGCGGTGCGCTTCACGTGGTCGATGTCGCTGAAGTCGATCTGCGGGTCGATGCCCTGCGTCAGCAGGTTGATGCCCAGCGCGACGAGGTCGACGTTGCCGGTGCGCTCGCCGTTGCCGAACAGGCATCCCTCGATCCGGTCCGCGCCGGCCAGGTAGCCGAGTTCGGCCGCCGCGACGGCCGTGCCGCGGTCGTTGTGCGGGTGGAGCGACAGGATGACGTTCTCGCGGTGGGCGAGGTGGCGGCTCATCCACTCGATCGAGTCGGCGTAGACGTTGGGCGTCGCCATCTCGACCGTCGCGGGCAGGTTGATGATGACCTTGCGGTCCGGCGTCGGCTCGAAGATCTCGATGACCTGATTGCAGATGTCCGCGGCGAACTCGAGCTCGGTCCCGGTGTAGCTCTCGGGCGAGTACTCGTAGTAGACGGTCGTCTCGGGGATGGTCTTCTCGAACCGCCGGCACAGCCGCGCGCCCTCGAGAGCGAGGTCGATGATGCCCTGCTCATCGCTGCGGAACACGACCTCGCGCTGCAGCACGCTCGTCGAGTTGTACAGGTGGACGATGGCCTGCTTCGCGCCGGCGATCGATTCGTAGGTCCGGGCGATGAGGTGCTCACGCGCCTGGGTCAGCACCTGGATGGTGACGTCGTCGGGGATCAGGTCGTCTTCGATGAGCTGCCGGACGAAGTCGAAGTCCGTCTGACTGGCGCTCGGGAATCCGACCTCGATCTCCTTGTAGCCCATCCCGACGAGCAGCTCGAACATGACGCGCTTGCGCTCGGGGCTCATCGGGTCGATGAGTGCCTGGTTGCCGTCGCGCAGGTCGACGGCGCACCAGCGGGGTGCGACCTCGATGCGCTTGCTCGGCCAGGTGCGATCGGGCAGATCGACGCGGATCTGCTCCGAGTACGGACGGTACTTGTGGATCGGTGCGCCCGAGGGCTTCTGGTTGTTTCGCATGGTGTGGCGTCTTCTCTCGTCTGCGTGATGGCGGACCCACGGAAAGCTCCGCGACGAGAGTGGCCCTTAATACGAGGTCTCGTCGCGGCAACTAAGAAGGAGCATGCCTGCGCGCATATGCCCACGTTACACCGGAAACACCGCGCTGCCATCCGGCGGTCGGCCGAGACGATCGCCACCGCCCCGACACTCCTCGAGCATGAAGCTCCGTCGTGTCACGGCCGGCTGCCTCCTGGGAGCAGCTCTCGTCCTCTCGTCGTGCGGGACACCCGCCGATCCCGCCCCGGCGGCCGACGCCCCCGCCGGGTTCTCGCTCGGTTCGCTGTGGCCCGCTCCCCCCGGCGGGGACGTCGTCGGTGAGGGCACCGTCCTCGACGACGGCTCCGGGCCGGAGCTGTGCCTCGGCGGCGTGATGGAGTCGTACCCGCCGCAGTGCGGTGGCATCCCGCTCGAGGGCTGGGACTGGGACGGCGTCGACGGCGCGGAGGAGGCTCCGGGCGTCACCTGGGGCGCGTACGCCGTCCAGGGCACCTACGACGGCGACACGCTCGCGCTCACCCAGCCGCCCATCCTGCTGGCGCTCTACGATCCGATGGCGCCTTCGGATCCAGGGCCGGGCGACGGCGGGACCGCGACGGCGGCCGAGCTGGCGGCGATCCAGGAGGGCCTCCCGGACCGGCTCGGCGCCGACCTCCTGAGCTCCACCACGACAGCCGGCCGGCTCGAGGTGCAGGTCGTGTGGGATGACGGCACGTGGCAGGATGCCGCGGACGACGACTACGGCGAGGGGACGGTCCTCATCCGCTCCGCCCTGCGCGAGGTCGGCTGACGCCCGGGGGATCGCCGGGTGCGCCGATCAGGGATGAGGGATCAGGGGATCAGGGGATCAGGGGATCAGGGCGATCTTGCCGCCCGCGTGCCCCGTCATGAGGAGCTCCGCCGCCTCGCGCGCCTGCTCGAGCGGGTAGGTGCGGGCGACGGGCACCTCGAGGAGACCGCGCTCAGCGAGGTCGATGATGGCGGGACGCGCCGCATCCCGGAACACGGCACTCGCGCGCTTCATCCCGCCGATCGCCACGATCCCGTCCGAGGCGACCCGGTCGGGGCGGACGATCGTGAGGATGCGGCTGCGGTCGGCGACGAGCGCCAGCGAGACGTCGATCGCCTCGTCCGTGCCGATCGCGTCGACCGCCGCCGCATAGGGGCCGCCGGCATCCACGGCACGGTCGGCGAGACCGGGACCGTATGCGATGGGGATGCCGCCGTAGCGGCGGACCGTGTCGGCTCGGGCGTCGCTCGCCGTCCCCACCACGCGGATGCCGCGCACCGCGGCCTGCTGCAGCACGCTGACGCCCACCGCACCCGACGCCCCGTGGAGCAGGATCGTGTCGCCCTCGCCCGCGCCGGTCAGCTCCACGAGCTCCGCGGCGGTCGCACCGGCCAGGAGCAGGTTGGCGGCCGCGGGGTGCGTGAGCGTGCGCGGCTTGGCGAACACCTTCTCGGCGGGAAGGGTCAGCTCGGTCGCATACCCGCCGGTCACGCGGAACGCGACGACCTCGTCCCCGATCGACCCGGATCCGGATCCGATCGACGTGTCCGGTCCGATCGCGGCGATCTCGCCCGAGACCTCGTAGCCGAGCGGGACCGGGAAGGTGGCCCCGGGCCGGGCGCTGTGCTTCACATCCGCCGGGTTCATGCCGGCGGCGTGGACCCGGATGGTGACCTCCCCCGCCTGCGGCGCGGGAACGTCCACCTCTCGCAGCTCCCAGGTCTCGAGACCCTCGGGTCCCGTCGCGAACCATGCCTGCGCCATGCCGTCCTCCTCGGTGAGAGCCGTGCCGGATGTGATCAGAAGCCGAGTCGCCCCAGCTGCTTCGGGTCCCGCTGCCATTCCTTCGCGACCCGCACCCGCAACGACAGGAACACCCGCCGGCCCACGAGCGGCTCGATGCCGGCGCGCGCCCGGGCGCCCACGTCGGCGAGGCGGGACCCCTTCTTGCCGATGATGATCGCCTTCTGACTGTCGCGCTCGACCACGATGTTCGCGAAGATGTCGGTCAGATCGCTGTCCTCACGGTCCGCGACGTCCTCCACCGTCACCGCGATGGAGTGCGGCAGCTCGTCACGGACGCCGTCGAGGGCTGCCTCGCGGATGATCTCGGCGATGCGGTCCTCGAGCGTCTCGTCGGTGACGATGCCCTCGGGATACAGCGCCGGGCCCTTCGGCATGAGCTTCAGCAGCTCGTCGGCGAGGACGTCCAGCTGGTCGTCGGTCACCGCGGAGAGCGGGATGACGGCATCCCAGTCCTCCCGCAGGGCATCGACCTCCATGAGCCGCTCGGTGATCTGATCGCGCGAGGCGATGTCGACCTTGGTGACGATCGCGATCTTCTTGGCGCGGCCGTATCCGTCGAGTGACGCGGCGATCCGCCGGTCGCCGGGACCGACCTTCTCGGTCGCCGGGACGAGGAACCCGATCGCGTCGACGTCGCCGAGCACCTGCTCGACGAGGTCGTTGAGTCGCTGGCCGAGGAGCGTGCGGGGCTTGTGGATGCCGGGCGTGTCGACGATCACGAGCTGTCCGGACGGACGGTTCAGGATGCCGCGGATCGCGCGGCGGGTCGTCTGCGGCTTGTCGCTGGTGATGGCGACCTTCTCGCCGACGAGCGCGTTGGTCAGTGTGGACTTGCCGACGTTGGGCCTGCCGACGAAGGTGACGAATCCGGAACGCTGGGACATGGGTCTACTCCGATCCCCGCGAGATGCGGAGCTCTCCGGTGCGGGTCGAGGGCGCCACGTCGGCGGTCTCGAAGCTTTCTGAACGCTCGACGAACACGGTCGCCAGGCCGCGTCCGCGACCGAGGGACGTGCCGCCGGTGAGGATGAGACCGCTGTGCTCGACGCGCGCCCCCGGGACCGGGACGCTGCCGAGCGCCTTGCCGAACAGGCCGCCGATCGAGTCGACGTCGTCGTCTTCGAGCTCGATCCCGAAGAGGTCGCCGACCTCGTCCAGACCGAGGCGTGCGCTCACCCGGAACCGGCCGTTCCCGAGGTCCGACACCTCGGTGGTCCGCGCGTCGTACTCGTCGGCGATCTCGCCGACGAGCTCCTCGATGAGGTCCTCGAGCGTCACGAGGCCGGACACCCCGCCGTACTCGTCGATCACCAGGCAGACGTGCACCGCTTCGCGCTTCATCTGCTGCAGCAGCGTCTCGGCGCGCATCGACTCGGGCACGAAGACCGCCGGCCGCGCGATCTGCGCCACCGGGACCCCGCGCCAGGCGGTCTCGTCGCGGAAGGCGAACTGGACGAGGTCCTTCAGGTAGACGACGCCGGTGATGTCGTCGGCTTCGCCGTCGGCGACGGGGATGCGCGAGACGCCCTTGTCGAGGAACAGCGTCATCGCCTGCTGCGTGGTGGCGGCGGCGTCCATGGTCACCATGTCGGTCCGCGGCACCATCACCGCCCGGACGAACCGGTCGGTGAAGTCGAACACCGAGTGGATGAGCGAGCGGTCGTCCTCCTCGATGAGATCCTGCGACGCGGCCTCGTCGACCATGCTGAGCAGCTGCTCCTCGGACGAGAACGAGGTGTTGCGGTTGATCCCCGGGGTGAGCCGGTCGCCGATCAGCACCAGCAGGTGGGCGAGCGGGCCGAGCACGATGCGCGCGCCCCGGATGAGGCGGCCGCAGGTGCGGAGGAACGCCTTCGAGTGCTGGCGTCCGACCGCGCGGGGCGAGGCGCCGACGAGGACGAACGACGTGATGGTCATGACGATCACCGCGGCGAGCATCGCCCACCAGATGTTCTGGAACAGGAGCGTGAACGCGACCGTCACGAGCACGGCCGCCGCCGTCTCGACGAGGATGCGGATGAAGACGACGGCGGTGCGGTGGGCGTCGGGATCGGCCGCGATCCGTGCCAGCGACTCGGCGCCGCGGCCGTCCTCGGCGAGGTCGGCGAGGTCGCTGCGCGACGTGACGTCGAGCGCCGCCTCGAGCGACGCCATGAGTCCGCCGAGTGCGACCAGCAGGACGGCGGCGAGGAGGAGGAGGAGCTCGGTCATGCGCGGCGTCGGCGCTCGACGGCGCGGAACGACGCGATGAGTTCCTTCTGCAGACCGAACATCTCACGTTCCTCGTCGGGCTCGGCGTGGTCGAACCCGAGCAGGTGCAGCAGCCCGTGGGTCGTGAGCAGGATGAGCTCGTCGATCGTGGGGTGACCGGCGGCCTGGGCCTGGGTCTCGGCCACCTGCGGGCACAGCACGATGTCCCCCAGCAGGCCCGCGGGCGTGGGCGCCTCGTCCGTGCCCGGGCGCAGCTCGTCCATCGGGAAGCTCAGCACGTCGGTCGGTCCCGGCTCGTCCATCCACTGCACGTGCAGCGCCTCCATGGCGCCCTCGTCGACCAGGAGGATCGCGAGGTCGGCATCCGGGCTGACGTGCAGCTCGGCGAGATTGTGCTCGGTCAGGCGCAGGAGCACGGTCTCGTCGATGGCGACCGCCGACTCGTTGGTGATCTCGATGGTCATGATCGTCCTCGCTTGGGCTGACGGTCCCGGGGTCCGGGACGCGTGGGGCGGTCGTGGGCACGGCGCTCGGCACGGTTGGCGAACTCGGTCGCCTCGTCGCGATCGCGGCGGGCGGCGAGCCGCTCCTCGTCGTACACGCTGTACGCGTCCACGATCCGGCCGACCAGGGTGTGACGCACGACGTCGGCGCTCGTCAGCCGGCTGAAGTGGATGTCGTCGATGTCCTTCAGGACCCGGGTCACCAGGCGGAGCCCGCTCGATCCCTGCGGCAGGTCGACCTGCGTGATGTCGCCGGTGACCACCATCCGCGTGCCGAAGCCCAGCCGCGTGAGGAACATCTTCATCTGCTCGGGCGTCGTGTTCTGCGCCTCGTCGAGGACCACGAAGGAGTCATTGAGGGTGCGACCGCGCATGTAGGCGAGCGGCGCGACCTCGATCGTCCCGGAGGCCATGAGCTTCGGCACCAGTTCGGGGTCCATCATCTCGTTCAGCGCGTCGTACAGCGGGCGCAGATACGGGTCGATCTTGTCGGTGAGGGTGCCGGGCAGGAACCCGAGCCGCTCCCCCGCCTCGACGGCCGGACGCGTCAGGATGATGCGACTGACCTCCTTGCGCTGCAGGGCCTGCACGGCCTTCGCCATCGCGAGGTACGTCTTGCCGGTGCCGGCGGGACCGATGCCGAACACGATCGTGTTCTCCTCGATCGCGTCGACGTACTCCTTCTGACCGAGCGTCTTCGGACGGATGACCTTGCCGCGGGACGACAGGATCGCCTCGCCGAGTACCTCGGAGGGCCGGAGGCCGGCGTCGGAGCGGAGGATCCGGCTCGACTGGGTCACATCGCTCGGATCGAGGCCCTGCCCCGCGCGCGCCATCCCGATGAGCTCGTCGACGAGGGCCCGGGCGCGGGCGACGGCTTCCCGCTCGCCCGTCAGCGTGATCTCGTTGCCGCGGACGTGCACCTGCACCTCGGGGTGCTCGCGCTCGACCGTGCGCAGCAGCCGGTCCTGCGGGCCGAGCAGCTGCACCATCGCGACGCCGTCCGCGTAGATGCGGTCGACCGTGGCGCCGTCGCCGGCCCCCGCCATGTCGTCAGGCACCCATGCTCCCTTCGGCCAGGCCGCCGCCGAGCACGTGCGCGTGCACGTGGAAGACGGTCTGCCCGGCGCCCTCGCCGGTGTTGAAGACGAGCCGGAAGTCGCCGCCGGCGTGCTCGGCCGCGACCGAGTTCGCCAGGCCCACGATCTCGGCCAGCAGCGCGGGGTCGCCTGCGGCGAGCTCGACGACGTTGCGGTAGTCCTGCGTCTTGGGGATGACGAGCAGGTGGACGGGAGCCTTCGGCGCGTTGTCGCGGATGGCGAAGGCGTTGTCGGTCTCAGCGATGATCTCCGCGGGGATCTCGCCCTGGAAGATGCGCGTGAAGACGGAGGGTTCGCTCATCCCCTCAGTCTAGCGATCGCGTCCCGCGGCGGTCCCGGTCGCCGGTGCGGTCACCAGCGGCCGAGCGCCGCATTCACGAGGGCGAGCGCGACCGGCCCGGCCGTCGAGGTGCGCAGGACCGTGTCGCCCAGCCGGACGAGGGTGGCTCCGGCCTGTTCGAGCGTCGCGAGCTCGTCCGGGGCGATGCCGCCCTCGGGCCCCACCACGAGCACGACGTCGCGGGTGTCGGCGGCATCCAGGGCCACCTCGGTGAGCGAGACGGATGCCGTCGGCTCGAGGACCAGCATCCGGCACCGCTCGGACCGGGCCGCGAGCTGACGCGTGGAGCTCGGATCCGAGACGACGGCGAGCCAGGATCGGTGCGCCTGCTTGGCGGCCTCCCGCGCGATCGTCTCCCAGCGTGCGACGCCTTTCGCGGCCTTGGCGGCATCCCACCGCGATACGCTGCGCGCCGCCTGCCAGGGCACGATCTCATCGACGCCGAGCTCGGTCGCCGCCTGCACGGCGAGCTCGTCGCGGTCGCCCTTCGCAAGGGCCTGGACCAGCACCGTGCGCGGCGTCGGCGCGGGGGTCACGACGCGCTCCCCGACCTCGACTCGGACCTCTTTCGGCGCGACGGATGCCACTGCTCCCGTCAGCCGGACGCCCCGCCCGTCGCCGACCGTGACCTCTTCGCCGACACGGACGCGGCGGACGGCCGCGGCGTGATGCGCCTCGGCGCCGGTCAGCACGAGGGTGTCACCGGGATGGGCGTCCGTCGCCGTGTCGAGGAGGAAGTGCAGCGCCATGGGTCAGCGCTTGAACTTGTCGCGCAGCTTCGCGAACAGGCCGGGGTGGAACTCCGCCAGCCGCGGCGGGCCGGGCTTGGTCCGCTTCGCCAGGTCGGCGATCAGGGCGCGGGACTTGGGATCGAGGTGCGACGGCGTCACGACCTGCACACCGACCCGGAGGTCGCCCCGCTGGGTGCCCCGGAGCGGGGTGATGCCGCGGCCGCGGACCGTGAGGACCTCGCCCGCCTGGATCCCGGATCTGATGTCGAGGTCGACCGGACCGTCGAGCGAGTCGATGCTGGTGCTCGTCCCGAGGATCGCGTCGACCATCGACACCTCCAGGGTGGCGAGCAGGTCGTCGCCGTCGCGGCTGAAGACGTCGTGCGGCTCGACCGTCACCTCGAGGTAGAGGTCGCCGTTGGGACCGCCGGCAGGACCGACCTCGCCCGAGCCGGGCAGCTGCAGCCGCAGCCCCGACTCGACGCCGGCGGGGATGTCGATCGAGACCGTGCGGCGCGAGCGCACCCGGCCCTGACCCTGGCACGTGGAGCACGGGTACGGGATCGTCGTGCCGTAGCCCTGGCAGGTCGTGCAGGGCTGCGAGGTGACGACGTTGCCGAGAAGGCTCCGGACGGTGCGCTGGATCTGGCCCGATCCGTGACAGATGTCGCAGGTGACCGGCTGGGTGCCCGGCTGGCAGCACGAGCCCTGACACGTCTCGCACAGCACCGCGGTGTCGACCTCGATGTCGCGGTGCACACCGAAGACGACGTCGCCGAGGGTCAGGTCGACGCGCACGAGCGCGTCCTGGCCGCGCTCGCGGCGGGAGCGCGGGCGCCCGGCGCGGCCGCCGCCGCCGCCGCCGCCGAAGAACGTCTCGAAGATGTCGCTGAAGCCGCCGAAGCCAGCGCCACCGAAGCCGGCGGCGCTGTCGCCGCCCATGTCGTAGCGCTGGCGCTGCTCGGGGTCGCTCAGCACGTCGTACGCGTGCGTCACGAGCTTGAAGCGCTCGGACGCGTCCTCGCCCGGGTTCACATCCGGGTGCAGCTGGCGCGCCAGCCGTCGGTACGCCTTCTTGATCTCCTCGGGGCTCGCGTCGCGCGCGACACCGAGGACCTCGTAGTGGTCAGCCACATTCGCCTTTCCGGCCCGGAGGCCGATTCAGATCAGCGCGCCTTCTCGTCTTCCTCGAGCAGGCGGCTCAGATAGTGCGCGACGGCTCGGACCGACGCGAGGTTGCTGGGGTAGTCCATGCGGGTCGGGCCGAGCACCCCGAGACGCGCCCGGGACCCCACGACGTCGTAGTCGCCCGCGACGACCGACGCCTCCGCGAGACCGAAGGGCTCGTTCTCCCGCCCGATGCTGGTCGCGAGGCCGTGCTCGTCGGCCACCATCTCCCCCATCAGGCGCAGGAGCGTCACCTGCTCCTCGATCGCCTCCAGGAGCGGGTAGATGCTGCCGCGGAAGTCGGATTCCCGGCGCGCGAGGGTGGCGGACCCGGCCATGACGAGACGGTCGTGCCGGAAGTCCTCGAGCTCCTCGCCGAGAGTGCGCAGGATGATGCGGGTGTTGTCCTCGCGGCCGTCCGCGGGCTCCACGTCGAGCAGCCGGGTGATCGCTGCGGCGCCGTCGGCGACGCTCTTCCCCGTCAGCAGCGTCGCCATGGCGATCTTGAGCTGCGCCGTCTCGTCCGCCGACGGCTCCGACGCGAGGAAGGCCACGCGTTGCGAGACGCGACCGGTGTCGGTGACGACGATGACCACGGCGCGCGTGCCGCCGAGGTGGACGACCTCGACGTGGGAGACGTCGGCACGGGCGAACGACGGGTACTGCACGATGGCCACCTGGCCGGTGAGCCGGGTGAGCGTCCGCACGGTGCGGACGAGCAGGTCGTCGAGATCGCCGGTGTCCTCGAGGAACGCTCCGATCGCCGTCCGCTGCGCCGGGCTCAGCGGACGGAGCTCGGCGAGATGGTCGACGAAGACGCGGTAGCCCTTGTCGGTGGGCACGCGGCCCGACGAGGTGTGCGGGGCGACGATGAGATCCTCGTCCTCCAGCATCGCCATGTCGTTGCGGATCGTGGCGGCGGAGACGCCGAAGTGATGCCGGTCGACGATCGCCTTGCTGCCGACGGGCTCACGCGTGTCGACGTAGTCCTGCACGATCGCACGGAGGACCTGAAGACCGCGTTCCGAGACCATCACTCCTCCTCCTCGCTGGCACTCTCAATCGCCGAGTGCCAATTCTACCGCGTCGAACCGGCCGCCGCCGGATTTCACGCCGTCAGCGCGCGGACCACGGCATCGGCGAGCAGCCGTCCGCGGCGGGTCAGCACCACGTTCCCCGCGATGGCGGCGGCGCCGTCAACGAGACCGTCGGCGATCAGGGATGCCACCTGGCGCCGGCCCGCCTCGGTGGCCTCGGACACCGGGACCCCGTCGACGATGCGCGAGCGCAGCAGGATGTCCTCGAGGCGTCGCGCCTCGGGCTCGGGACGCTCGCGACCCGCCGCCGGGGACTGCCCGAGCGCCATCCGCTGCGCGTACGCCGCCGGGTGCTTGACGTTCCACCAGCGGAGGCCGCCGATGTGGCTGTGGGCGCCGGGGCCGTATCCCCACCAGTCCTGACTGCGCCAGTACGACATGTTGTGACGCGAGCGCTGATCGCGTCCCGTCGCCCAGTTCGACACCTCGTACCAGCCGTAGCCGGCGCCGGCGAGGAGTTCGTCGGCCAGTTCGTACATGTCCGCCTGGAGGTCGTCGTCCGGGGCCGGGACCTCCCCGCGCCGGATCTGACGCTCGAGCTTCGTCCCCTCCTCGACGATGAGGGCGTACGCCGAGACGTGGTCGGGGGCGAGGGCGATCGCCGTCTCCAGCGACGTGCGCCAGTCGTCGAGGCTCTCTCCGGGCGCGCCGTAGATCAGGTCGAGGCTCACCGCGAGCCCCGCGCGTCGCGCCGCCGTGACGGCGGTCCCGATGTTGGCGGGGTCGTGCGTGCGGTCGAGCGCGGCGAGCACGTGCGGGACGGACGACTGCATGCCGATCGACAGCCGGGTGACGCCCGCGCCGGCGAGGGTCGCGGCGACGGCATCCGTCATCGTGTCCGGGTTGGCTTCGACCGTCACTTCGGCGCCGTCGGCGAGCCCGAAGGCGCTGCGGACGCCGTCGAGCATGCGCGCGAGGTCGCCGGGCGGCAGCAGCGTGGGCGTGCCGCCGCCGAAGAAGACGGTCGCGGCGGGGCGGAGCGCGCCGCGATCAGCGAGCACGCGCTGCGACAGCGCGATCTCGCGCAGCACCTCGTCGGCGTAGGCGTCCTGACGTGCGCCCCGCAGCTCGGTGGCGGTGTACGTGTTGAAGTCGCAGTACCCGCACCGCACACGGCAGAACGGGACGTGGAGATAGACGCCGAAATCGGCGGCGCGGTCGAGCGCCAGTCCGTCCGGCAGGGCGCCGTCGGGCGGGGCGGGGTCGCCGAGGGGAAGGGCCGATCCCATCAGGATCCGGTCGCGTACAGCGGCGAGATCGCCCGCAGGTAGCCCTGGAAGAGCTCGCGGCGGCGGCGCTTCACGAGCCGGCGGATCACACGGTACAGCGACCCGGTCGGCCGGTCGAACGCGCGGACGGTGAACCAGACCTCGTCGTTGTCGCGCCATTCCAGCAGGAAGGACTCCTCACCGCTGACGACCGAGCCGCCGACGGTGCCGAGGGAGAACCCGACCCGGCGCGGCTCGTCGATGACGGAGATGACCCGAAGCTCGGCGTCGGCGCGGCATCCGCCGACGCGGCCGCGCAGATGGACAGTCGCACCCGGGCTGACGTAGGGCGTGCCGTCGGCGTCGAAGCGCTGCTCCTGATCGAGGCGACTCGGCTGCACCGGGGTGCCCTCGGCGTCGAAGGCGACGCCGGTGTACATGGGGCCGGATGCCGGGTGCACGTCGCGCACCGTCAGCCCGGCGCCGCGCTGCGCGCCCCACGAGAGCAGCTGGTCGGCGGACGCCGTGAAGCGCGCCTCACCGCTGCCGATGCGCCACGACGCCTCGGCGGGGATGCTGCCCTGCGGCGGGTACCCCATGAGGTCCGCTGCCTGCGTCGCCCCGACGGCGGCGTAATCGACCGTTCCGGCCTGGAAACTCCCGCGGCGCATGACACCTGCCTTTCTGTCGACCCGGGCTACTTCTTGTCCTTGCCCTCGACATCGCCCGAGAGCGCCGCGATGAACGCCTCCTGGGGGACCTCGACGCGGCCGACCATCTTCATGCGCTTCTTGCCCTCCTTCTGCTTCTCGAGGAGCTTGCGCTTGCGGGTGATGTCACCGCCGTAGCACTTCGCGAGGACGTCCTTGCGGATGGCGCGGATGTTCTCGCGGGCGATGATGCGGGCGCCGATCGCCGCCTGGATGGGGACCTCGAACTGCTGGCGCGGGATGAGCTTGCGGAGCCGCTCGGTCATCAGCGTGCCGTACGCGTACGCCTTCTCGCGGTGGACGATCGAGCTGAACGCGTCGACCTTCTCACCCTGCAGCAGGATGTCGACCTTGACGAGATCGGCCGTCTGCGATCCGGCGGGCTCGTAGTCGAGACTCGCGTAGCCCTGCGTCTTCGACTTCAGGTGGTCGAAGAAGTCGAAGACGATCTCGCCGAGCGGCATGTTGTAGCGCAGCTCGACGCGATCCTCGCTGAGGTAGTCCATGCCGAGCAGGGTGCCCCGCCGGGTCTGGCAGAGCTCCATGACGGTGCCGACGTAGTCCTTGGGTAGCAGGATGCCGACCTTGACGACGGGCTCGGAGACCTCGTCGACGCGACCGTCGGGGTACTCGCTCGGGTTCGTGACGGTCACGATCTCGCCGGTGTCGGTCTTGACCTCGTATGTCACCGACGGCGCCGTCGTGATGAGGTCGAGGTCGAACTCGCGGGCGAGTCGCTCGGTGATGATCTCGAGGTGGAGGAGCCCGAGGAAGCCGCACCGGAACCCGAACCCGAGCGCGACGGAGGTCTCGGGCTCGTACTGCAGGGAGGCATCCGACAGCTTCAGCTTGTCGAGCGCCTCACGCAGGATGGCGTAGTCGCTGCCGTCGATCGGGTACACGCCCGAGAAGACCATGGGCTTCGGGTCGGTGTACCCGGGGAGCGCTTCGGTCGCGGGCTTCCGGTGGTTCGTGATGGTGTCGCCGACCTTCGACTGACGGACGTCCTTCACACCGGTGATCAGGTAGCCCACCTCGCCGACGCCGAGACCCTTCGTGGGGACGGGTTCGGGGCTCGACACGCCGATCTCGAGGAGCTCATGGGTCGCCCGCGTCGACATCATCTGGATCCGCTCGCGCGGCTCGAGCTTGCCGTCGATCATGCGGACGTACGTGACCACGCCGCGGTACGCGTCGTAGACGGAGTCGAAGATCATGGCTCGAGCGGGCGCGTCCGCGTCGCCGCCGGGCGCCGGGATGCGTTCGACGATCCTGTCGAGCAGCTCCTCCACGCCCATGCCGGTCTTCCCCGACACGCGCAGCACGTCCTCGGGCGATCCGCCGATGAGGTTCGCCAGCTCGGCGGCGTACTTGTCGGGGTCGGCCGCAGGCAGGTCGATCTTGTTGAGCACGGGGATGATCTGGAGGTCGTTCTCGAGCGCCAGGTAGAGGTTCGCGAGGGTCTGCGCCTCGATCCCCTGTGCGGCGTCGACCAGCAGGATCGCGCCTTCGCACGCCGCGAGCGAGCGGCTGACCTCGTACGTGAAGTCGACGTGACCGGGGGTGTCGATCATGTTGAGCGCGAACGTGCCGTCCGCGGTGGCCCACGGCATCCGGACGGCCTGCGACTTGATCGTGATGCCGCGCTCGCGCTCGATGTCCATGCGGTCGAGGTACTGGGCGCGCATGTCGCGGTCGGAGACGACGCCGGTGATCTGCAGCATGCGATCGGCCAGGGTGGACTTGCCGTGGTCGATGTGGGCGATGATGCAGAAATTGCGGATCTGCGCGGGCGGCGTGGCCGCGGGCTGCAGAGGCGTGAGAGCGCGGGGTGACATGACCCCTGGAGTCTACCGGCGTCGGGGAGAGCGTCCCCGCCGTGTCGCGAACCGCACGGTAGCCGGTCCGGCGCCGACACGCCAGGTTTCGGCGTCGTGAGAAAGAGTTAACCGAATGCGCACTTGTGGGGCGTCGCGACGCCCCGAATGCTCAAGGTGGCGGTCGGATCCTGCGCGGATGACCCAACGTGCCCGAACCGCCTCGGGAGAACACCACAGTGATGCAACCACGCCCCCCGGCCCCTCGCACGCGGCACCGCCTCTCCGGCACCTGCGCCGCCGTCACCGCGGCCACGCTCGCCGCCACCGGACTCGTCTTCGCGCCCGCCGCCGCGAGCGCCGCCGTCGATCCCGCCTGGCCCCTCGTGATCTCCGAGGTGTACGGCGGCGGCGGGAACAACGGCGCTGCCTTCAACCGGGACTTCATCGAAGTCGCGAACACGGGTGACGAGACGCTCGATCTCAGCGGCTACAGCGTCCAGTACGCGTCCGCGACGGGCGGATCGTGGCAGGTCACCCCGATCGGCGACCTCGACCTCCCCGCCGGCGAGCATCTCCTCGTCGGCCAGGCCGCCGGGGCCAACACCGCCCTTCCCGGTTTCGAGGCCGACGTCGAGGGCACGATCGCGATGAGCGGATCGGGCGCCAAGGTCGCGCTCGTGAAGACGGAATCGGCGATCTCGGGCACCGCGGGCATCGCGGAACTGCCCGACGTGGTCGACCTCGTCGGCTGGGGCAGCACGGCGAACGCCTTCGCCGGCAGCGCGCCGGCTCCCGGCACCGGCAACAGCACGAGCGTCGCCCGTGACGCGGAGAACACGAATACCGCGGACAACGCGGCGGACTTCACCGCCGGCACGCCGACCCCGACAGGCCTCGGCACCGACGGTGAGCCCGAGCCCGAGCCCGAGCCCGAGCCCGAGCCGACGACGGTGACGATCGCGGAGATCCAGGGGACCGGGGACGCCTCCCCGCTCGTCGGCACCACCGTCACCACGACCGGCGTCGTGACGGCCCGGTACCCGACCGGCGGCCTCGACGGCTACGTCATCCAGACCGCGGGAACCGGGGGCGAGCTGGATCTCCGCGACCACGCGGCATCCGACGCCGTGTTCGTCTACGCCCCCCGCGGCGCCGTCGACGACGTCGCTCAGGGCGACACGGTGACCGTGACCGGCGTCGTGTCGGAGTGGAACGGCCTGACGCAGGTCACCGTCGCCCCCGGCGCCGCCGAGGTCGTGACGGCCGACACCGCTCCCTCGCCCGCTCCGCTCGCCTGGCCGACGTCGGCAGCCGCGCGCGAGACGCTGGAATCGATGCTCATCGCCCCCGCAGGGGACTTCACCGTCACCAACACCTACGACACCAACCGCTACGGCGAGGTGGGCCTCGCGAGCGGGACCTCCCCGCTGCGACAGCCCACCGACGTCGCGCGTCCCGGTTCGGACGACGCGAAGGCCGTCGCAGCCGACAACGCGGCCCGCGGCGTCGTCCTCGACGACGGGACCTCGACCGACTTCACCTCCGCCGCCCACAGCTCCCGCGTGCCCGCCTACGTGTCGCTGAGCGAGCCGATCATCGTCGGCGCAGGCGTCGAGTTCACCGAGCCCCTCATCGTCGACTACCGCAACGACACGTGGAAGCTGAATCCCACGTCGCCGCTGACCGCCGACGGCTCGGGCGCGGACAGCGTGACGTTCGAGAACACCCGCACGGCGGCTCCCGAAGCCGTCGGCGGCGACCTGTCGATCGCGTCCTTCAACGTCCTCAACTACTTCACGACCCTCGGAGCCGACAGCGCCTCCTGCACCGCCTACACCGACCGCTTCGGCGACGGGGTCACGGTCCGCGGCGGCTGCGACCAGCGCGGCGCATGGGATTCCGAGGACCTCGCGCGGCAGCAGGCGAAGCTCGTCGACGCCATCACCTCCGTCGACGCCGCCGTGGTCGGCCTGATGGAGATCGAGAACTCCGCGGCACTCGGCGAGACGCCCGACGAGGCGACCTCGACGCTCGTGGCGGCCCTGAACGCGGCGGCCGGCGAGGACACGTGGGCCTTCGTCCCGTCGTCGGCGGACCTGCCGCCGGCATCCGAGCAGGACGTGATCACGAACGCGATCATCTACCAGCCCGCCCTCGCCTCGCCCGTGGGCGCTGCGCGCGCGCTCGGCGACCAGAGCGGCGACGGCGAGGCCTTCGGCAACGCCCGCGAGCCGATCGCCCAGGTGTTCGAGCCCGCCGGCGGCGGCGCGGAGCTCCTGTTCGCCGTCAACCACTTCAAGTCGAAGGGCTCCGCCGGCCCGTGGCCCGGCGACGCCGACACCGGCGACGGTCAGGGCGCGGCGAACGAGTCGCGCGTGCGTCAGGCGACCGCCCTGCGCGACTGGATCACCGGGATCCAGGGCGATGTGGACGCCGTCGCCCTCGTCGGCGACTTCAACTCCTACGGTCAGGAGGATCCCCTGCAGGTGCTGTACGAGGCGGGCTACGCGGACGCGGAGCACGCGCTGGACGTCGACACGTCCTCGTACAGCTTCGACGGGCTGTCGGGCTCGCTCGACCACGTCCTCCTCAACGACGCCGCCCTCGCGCGGGCGACCGGCGCGGACATCTGGAACATCAACTCCGGTGAATCGATCGCCCTGGAGTACAGCCGGTTCCGCTCCCACGGCGCCGAGTTCTTCTCGGCCGACCCGTACCGTTCGAGCGACCACGACCCCGTGATCGTGGGCCTGCAGGCGGACGCCGCTCCGGTGGAGCTGACCCTGCTGGGCATCAACGACTTCCACGGGCGCATCGACGGCAGCACCACCGCGTTCGCCGGCACCGTCGAGCAGCTGCGGGACGCGGCATCCGGTCCCGTCCTGTTCGTCTCGTCGGGCGACAACATCGGCGCATCGCTGTTCGCGTCGTCGGTCGCTCAGGACCAGCCCACGATCGACGTGCTGAACGCGCTCGGGCTGCAGGCGAGCGCCGTCGGCAACCACGAGTTCGACCGCGGCTTCGCCGACCTCGACGGGCGGGTGTCCGACGAGTTCGACGCGCCGCAGCTCGGGGCGAACGTGTACCTCGAGGGGACGCGGACGCCCGCGCTCGACGAGTACGCGCTGCTCGAGGCGGACGGGCTCACCGTCGGCCTGATCGGCGCCGTCACCGAGGAGACGCCGTCGCTGGTCACCCCGAGCGGCATCGTGGACATCGAGTTCGGCGACGCCGTCGAGGCGGTCAACCGCGTCGCGGCCCAGCTGAGCGACGGCGACGCCGCCAACGGCGAGGCCGACGTGCTGGTCGCGCTGTACCACGAGGGCGCGGGAGCCGGCACGCCGGACGGGGCGACCCTCGAGGACGAGGTCGCCGCCGGCGGTCCGTTCGCGTCCATCGTCGAGGACACCGCCGCCGAGGTGGATGCGATCTTCACCGGTCACACGCACAAGCAGTACGCCTGGTCGGCATCGATCCCCGGCACCGACCGCACCCGCCCCATCGTGCAGACCGGCTCGTACGGCGCGAACATCGGCGAGATCACGCTGACGATCGATCCTGCGACCGGCGAGGTCTCCTCGCACGCGGAGCGGAACGTGGCTCGCACGACGACGCCGGCGGCGGACCTCGTCGCCGAGTACCCCCGCGTGGCGGAGGTCGACCGCATCGTCACGGCCGCCCTGGCCAACGCCGCCGCGATCGGCAACACGGCCGTTGGCGAGATCACCGACGACATCACGACCGCCTACTCCGGCGGTTCGTACGTCGACGGGGTCTACGCCGGAGGTGCGCGGGACAACCGCGCAGCGGAATCCACTCTCGGGAACACGGTCGCCAACATGCTGCGCGACAGCCTCGCCGAACTGCCCGACGGCGCGGTCATCGGCGTGACGAACCCGGGCGGTCTGCGTGCCGACCTGTTCGACACGCAGGCGGAGTTCGGCGCGAGCGCCGTTCCCGGTCTCGCCGACGGCACGCTCTCGGTCAGCCAGGCCAACGCGGTGCTGCCGTTCAACAACACGCTGGCGCTCGTCACGCTGACCGGTGAGCAGGTCATCACGATGCTCGAGCAGCAGTGGCAGCGCGACGCGGACGGCAACGTGCCGCAGCGGCCGTACCTGCAGCTGGGTCTGTCGGACAACGTGGCCTACACCTACGACCCGCAGCTGCCCGAGGGCGAGCGCATCACGTCGGTCACGGTCGACGGCGCGGCGATCGACCTAGAGGGAAGCTACCGGATCGGGACGTTCTCGTTCCTCGCCGCGGGCGGCGACAACTTCCGCGTCTTCACCGAGGGCACCGGATACGTCGACACCGGCCTCGTGGACTACGAGGCGTGGGTCGACTACATCGCGGAGAACTCGCCGATCGCCCCGTCGTTCGCGAAGCACGGCGTGCAGGTCTCGGGTGTCCCCGAGTCGGTGCCGGCGGGAGAGACGGTGGCCTTCGACGTCGCCGGGCTCGACCTCACGAGCCTCGGCGCACCGGCCAACACGGAGCTGACGGTCAGCCTCGGCGAGACCGCGCTCGGGACCGTCCCGGTCACGTCGGGCGCGGCATCCGTCAGCGTCACGCTGCCCGCGGGCACGGCGGCGGGCACGGCGACGCTGACCCTGACGGCCGCCCCGAGCGGCACCGTCGTCCGGGTCCCGATCACCGTCGCCGAGACCGCCGAGCCGGCGGCGTCGACCAGGACGCGCCTCATCGCCCTCCCGCCGGTGCACATCAACCGGTTCCTGCCGGCGACGCTCATCGCGCACGTGACGCAGGAGGGCGGCCGTCCGGACGGTGTCGTGGAGTTCCGCGAGGGATCGACCGTGGTCGCCTCGGCCGAGGTGCGGCGGGGCATCGCCACCGCCACCCTCGGACGGCTCTCCCGCGGAACGCACGCGTACACGGCCACCTTCGTCCCGAGCGACCCTGCGGTCGCGGCCGGGTCGGACAGCCGTGCCGTCACGGTGCGCGTGCTGTTCTGATCCGCTCCCCGGAGCGGGGCGGGCCGTCGGCTCGCCCCGCTCCGGTGCACGGCGGGCCGGACCTTCGTAGGCTGATCCGGTGAGACCTCAGGTGGTGTTCGCCCACGGCATCCGCACGTCGGCGACGATGTGGCGCGCGCAGATCGAGCACCTCGACGCGCTGGGCATCGATTCGACCGCGGTCGACCTGCCGGGGCACGGCAGACGCATGGACGAGACCTTCACCCTGGAGGGCGCGTTCGAGACGATCGATCGCGCCGTGACGGATGCCGCGACGCGCGGCCCCGTGCTCCTCGTCGCGCATTCGATGGGCGGACTGGTGTCGATCGAGTACGTGGGGCGCGAGACGAAGCCGCCCGTGGACGCGTTCATCGCCGCGGGGTGCACCTCGATCCCCCGCGGCGTCGGCCTCCGCCTGTACCGCGCCCTCTCGCGCGGTTTCGACCGGCTCCCGCGCCGTGGCCAGTGGCTCACCGACCTGGTCCTCGACCGCACCCTGCCGCCTGAGACCCGCGCCGACTTCGGTGCCGGCGGCTACGCCTACGACGCCCAGGACGTCGCCCTGCGGAGTCTCTCGGTGCTCGACCTAATGGCGGCGCTCCGGCGGATCGACGTGCCCACGTGGTTCGTGAACGGGCAGTGGGATCAGCTTCGCCTGAACGAGCGGCTGTTCACCTCGCTCGTCCCGCACGCCCAGCTGATCGTCGTGCCCCGGACGTCGCACCTCATCACGGCGATGCGTCCGCGCGTGTTCAACGCGGTGATCGATGTCGCCCTGTCGACGATGGCCGAGCGGGGCTCCGCTTCGGAATGATCCCGCGGACCTGATAGAATCGGTTTTTGGCTTGCGTGTGGGCACCTCCCTCACACGACCGCCGTGCGACAGCCCTCTTCTGTCTCCCGGCACATCCATCTGATAACTCCGAACGAAAGATACGTCGACGTGGCGAACATCAAGTCGCAGATCAAGCGCAACAAGACCAACGAGAAGGCGCGCGAGCGCAACAAGGCCGTCAAGAGCGAGCTGAAGACGGTTGTCCGTCAGACCCGCGAGGCCATCACGGCCGGCGACAAGGCCGCTGCCGAGAAGGCGCTGCTGAAGGCGACCAAGAAGCTCGACAAGGCCGTCAGCAAGGGCGTCATCCACGAGAACCAGGCGGCGAACCGCAAGTCCTCGATCGCCAAGCAGGTCGCCGCTCTCTGAGCCGCATCTCTTCTCAAGGCCCGTCCCGTTCGCGGGGCGGGCCTTCGTCGTCGGTGGGGGAACCGCGCGGCCGGGGGCGCGGGCCGACGCGGCGGGTCAGGCGCCGTACGGCGCGCGCGTCGCGATGATCGTGACGAGTCGCTCCACCGCGAACACGGGGTCGCGCGAGGCGCCCTTGACCTCGGCGTCGGCCCGGGCGGCCGCCTGGATCGCGAGGCCGAGGGAGGACTCCGTCCAGCCGGCGAGGTCGCGGCGGGCGCGGTCGACCTGCCAGTCCTTCATCCCGATGCGGGAGGCGAGCGCGGATGCCGGCTCGCGACTGCCGGCCACGCGCGCCATCGTGCGCAGCTTGGACGCGATGGCCGCGACCATCGGAACCGGGTCGGCCCCCGAGGCGAGCGCGTGGCGGAGCGCGATCAGCGCATCGCCGTACCGGCCGGCGATGGCGGTGTCGGCGACGACGAACGCCGTGGTCTCGACACGACCGCCGTAGTAGCGGGTGACGACCTGCTCGCCGATGTCGCCGTCGACGTCCGAGATGAGCTGCTGGCAGGCGGCGGCGAGTTCGGTCAGGTCGTCGGAGAACGCGGAGACGAGCGCCCGGAGCGCGGCCGGTGCGATGCGCCGCTTCGCGGCCTGGAACTCGCCGGCGGCGAAGTCGAACCGGTCGGAGTCGCGCTTGACGGCGGGGCACGCGATCTCGATGCCGCCGCCGGCACCCGAGCGGATCGCGTCGAGGAGCTTCTTGCCGCGCACGCTGGACCCGGTGTGGCGCAGCACGATTGTGGCACCGTCCTGCGGGTGCGCCAGGTAGGCGATCGCCTCGCTGAGGAACGCGTCCGAGCACTTCTCGACACCCGACACGCGGACCAGGCGCGGCTCGCCGAACAGCGACGGCGAGGCGACGCCCAACAGGGTCCCGGGTGCGTAGTCGTCGGCACGCACATCGGTGACTTCGAGGCTCGGGTCCTCGGCGCGGAGGAAGTCGCGGATGCCGGCGGTCGCCCGCTCGGCGCAGATCTCCTCGGGGCCGGAGACGAGCACGACCGGCGCGGGCTGCGGGGCGCGCCACGAGACCTGCGGGATCTTCGACGCGGTCTTCGCGCCCGACCGAGCGGCGGGGCGACGGGGGCTCGGCGTCATCCCCCCAGCCTACCGAGTGCCGCCGACAGCCGCCGGCGCCCGCCCTCCCGCGAGCGCCACAGCTGCAGGCGTCCGTCGTCGTCCTGCCAGAGCGCCACGTCCCCCGACCGATCGGTGCGGGCGACGACCGCGCCGACGTCGGCCAGCACGTCGAGGATCTCGTCCCGCGGGTGGCCGAAGGTGTTCTCCCCCACCGTGACGAGCGCGAGCCGCGGGTCGAGACGCTCGTACAGTGCCGGGTCCTGGTCGGCGCTGCCGTGGTGCGCGACCTTCACGACCGCGTACGGGCGGGCGAGCACGCCGGATGCCGCCAGCGACCGCTGGGCCTGCGCGGAGAGATCCCCGAGGAACAGCGCATCGGGCACGCGGCATCCGGTGACGTCGACGATGACGCTCGCATCGTTGCCCGGCGGGTAGACGACGTCCCGTGGCTTCGGCCAGAGCGAGGACCAGCGGCAGGCGCCGAGGGCGCCGCTCGTGCCCGCGGTCGCGAGCTCCGTCCGTGCGCCGGCCGCCGCGAAGCGCGCGACGAGGCCCGCGTCGTCGGGCCCGGCGGGCGGCCCGTGCAGCAGCAGCCCGGTGCGCCCGATGACGGCGTCGACTCCGCCCCGGTGGTCGAGGTCGAAGTGCGTCAGGACCAGCACGTCGATCCGGGCCACGGCGAAGCGGTCGAGACAGGCATAGAGCGGCGCCGGATCCGGCCCGGTGTCGACGAGCATCGTGCGGCCGCCGTCGCGGACGAGCAGGGCGTCGCCCTGGCCGACCTCGCAGGCCGCGATCGTCCAGCCCGCGGGGATCCGGGCGCGATCGACGAGGGACCGGACGGGTCCGGCGGCGAGCAGGACGGCGCCCACGGAGACGAGCCCGACGAGGGCGAACCACCTCAGCCGCCCGGCGCGCGCGGTCAGCAGGATCCCGACCGCACCGCCGGTGAGCGCCAGCGCGACGAGGCCCGGCAGGCCGTCGAGCCAGCCGAGCGCGGCGACCGGCAGCTGCGCCGCGACGCCCGCCGTGCCGGCGACCCATGCCGCGGGCACCCATGCGAGGGCGGCGAGCCCGTGTGCCAGGACCGGGACGGGCAGGGCGAGGCAGGCCAGCAGGCCGATCACCGTCGCGGCCGGAGCGGCGGGCCCGGCGACCATGTTCGCCACGACCCCGTAGACGGGCACGGTGGGCTCGATGAGGATGAGGAGCGGCCCGCAGGCCAGTTGCGCCGCGAGCGGGACTGCGACCGCCAGGGCGAGGGGCGGCGGCAGCCAGCGCGAGAGCCCGTCGGCCAGGGGGCCCGCGAACAGCAGCAGCGACGCCGTCGCGACCGCCGACAGCGCGAACCCCAGCGAGGAGGCGAGCCACGGGTCGGCTACCAGGAGCAGGCAGACGGATGCGCTCAGCACCGACACGCCGGCGCCGATGCGCCCGAGCAGGACGCCGAGCATCGCGACAGCGGCCATCGTCGCTGCGCGCACGACGCTCGGCTCCGGCGAGACGAGGATGACGAACGCGACGAGCGTCGTCAGCGCGACCGCGACGCGGATGCCGCGCCGTGCGCCGCACAGCGCCGCCGCCCCGAACGCGATCCCGACCACGACGGCGCAGTTCGCCCCGGACACGGCGGTCAGGTGCGACAGCGACGCTGCCTTCATCTGCGCATCGAGGTCCGCGTCGACCGCCGAGGTGTCGCCCACCGCGAGGCCCGGGACGAGGCCCGCCCCGGGCTGCGGCAGTCCGTCGACGGCGGCGATGAGTCCGGTCCGCAGGGCGGCCGCCACGGCCAGGACGCCCGTCGGCGGCGACCGGACCTCGATCCTCGTCGCCTGGACGACGAGGACGGCACGGTCGCCGGCATCCGCCCGGAACGCGGTCGCCGTGAGCCGGATCCGCGCACCGAGGTCGAGACCGGGCGGTCGCTCGTCGGTCAGGACCAGGACCGGCGCCGCGAGGCCCCGCTCGCGCACTCCGATCCGGGCGCGCACGGCGACCGCATCGACGCGGTACCCCGTCGTCGTCGCCTCGACCTTCCCCACGACGTCGGCGTCGAGTTCGACGACGCGTCCCCCGTCCACGTCCAGCGTCGCCACCGCGTCGCGCGCCGGGGCCGCGAACGCGACCGTGGATGCCGCGGCTGCTGCCAGAGACATCGCGACGGCGGCGAGAGCCAGAGCGGTGCCGTGCCGGGCCGCCCCGCGCCGGGCGAGGAGGACTGCGGCCGCCGCGGCGAGCCACAGCGCGACGGCGAGCGGGGCGGCGGCGTCCGGCACGAGGATCGCGGCTCCGGCGCCGGCCCACGCGGCTGCGGCCGCCGGGAGGAGTCGCAGGTCGCGACGCCGCGCAGCGCGGGAACTCACACGGTCACCAGATCCCGCAGGGCGGCGAGCATCTTCTCCCCGATCCCGGGGACCGCCATGAGGTCGTCGACACTCGTGAACCGGCCATGCTCGTCGCGCCAGTCGAGGATCCGCTGCGCGATCGCGGGGCCGACCCGCGGAAGGGTGTCGAGAGCCGCGATGTCCGCCGTGTTGAGGTCGATACGGCCGTCGCCGGCGCCCGGCGGCGCCGCTCCCTCCGCAGGGGCCGGCGTCTCGGCACCCTCCGCCGGCACGACGAGCTGCTCGCCGTCGCTCACCGGCCGGGCCAGGTTCACGCCGCCGGGAGCGGCGTCGGCCGTGAAGCCGCCTGCTGCCGCCACGGCGTCGACGACGCGGGCGCCGTCCGACAGGCGGTACAGCCCGGGCGTCTGCACCTCGCCGGAGACGTGCACGTACACCGTCGCCGGAGCGATCGACGGCGCCGCCTGCGGGAACGTCTCGACCTCGGTCGACGACCCGGTCCGGACGAACCCGAGGGCGAGCGTGATCACGGCGGCCGCGATGACGAGCACCACCGCGGCGCCCATCCCCAGCCGGCGCCGTGTCGCCGGTGCCGCCTGCGCACCCACCCCACGACGATCTCGCTCACAGCGGATGCCGGTGGCGGCATCCGCTGTCCCGTGGAGGCACCGTGACCGACCCCGGCCGGTGGAGAAGGCTCCACCGGATCCGCGTGACCGGGCGGACGCGTCAGGCGGTGGTGAAGCTCACGACCTTCGGTGCGCGCACGACGGCGCGGGTGATGTCCTTGCCGGCGAGGGCGCGCTGCACCTTCTCGTCGGCCCGGGCGAGCGCCTCGAGATCATCGGCGGAGATCTTCGCCGACACCGAGAGCGTGGCGCGGACCTTGCCGTTGATCTGCACGACCGCGGTGACCGACTCCTCGACGAGCAGCGTCGGGTCGGCCTGACGCCAGGGAGCGAGTCCCACGAAGGGCTCGTATCCGAGGATCTCCCACATCTCCTCCGCAGTGTGCGGAGCGACGATGTCGAGGATCATGGCGATGGCCTCGGCAGCCTCGCGGACAGCGGGGTCCGACTTCCCGGCTCCGGAGTCGATCGTCTTGCGCGTGGCGTTGACGAGCTCCATGAGCCGGGCCACCACGACGTTGAACTTCGTGTGCTCGACGAGGCCGACGACATCCGCCCACAGGCGGTGCGTCACACGGCGGAGCGCCGCATCGCCGTCCGCCCACAGGACGTCCGTCGGGCTGTCGACGTCGGCGGCGACGCGGAGGGCACGCGCGAGGAACTTCTGCGCGCCCGTCGTCGAGACGTCCTCCCAGTTGATGTCGTCCTCGACCGGGCCCGCGAACGCGATGGCGACACGCACCGCGTCGGCGCCGGGGTCGTCCATGCTGGCGGCGAATTCGACCAGGTTGCCCTTGGACTTCGACATCTTCGAGCCGTCGAGCAGCACCATGCCCTGGTTGATCAGGCTCGTGAACGGCTCGGTGAAGTCGACCAGTCCCATGTCGAACAGCACCTTGGTGATGAAGCGGGCGTACAGCAGGTGCAGGATGGCGTGCTCGACGCCGCCGATGTACGAGTCGACCGGTGCCCACTTGGCGGCCTCCGCCGGCGGGAACGCCTGCGCGCCGTCCTTCGGCGCCAGGAACCGCAGGAAGTACCACGAGCTGTCGACGAAGGTGTCCATCGTGTCGGGGTCGCGCAGTGCCGGCTCACCGGTCTCGGGGTCGACGGTGTTGACCCACTCGGTGGCGGCGCCCAGCGGGGAGGTCCCCTTGGGCTTCAGGTCGAGGCCGGTGGCATCGGGCAGCCGCAGCGGAAGCTCCTCGTCGGGGACGGGGACGATGCGGCCGTCCTGCGTGTGGATCATCGGGATCGGCGTGCCCCAGAAGCGCTGCCGGGAGATCAGCCAGTCACGCAGACGGTAGGTCTTCGCCGCCCGGCCGGTCCCGGCGGCCTCCAGCTGCTCGATGACGCGGCTGATCGCGTTGCGCTTGCTCAGGCCGTTCAGCGACCCCGAGTTGACGAGCCGGCCCTCACCGGTGAGCGCGATGCCCGTCCGGGCCGGGTCGAGCGACGCCAGCTCGTCGTCGTCGTCGGCACCCGGGTCGATCGGAACGCCCTCGTCGTCGAGCTCGATCACCGGGATCGCTCCGGTGACGGGGGCGGTCGTGTCGACGACGACCCGGACCGGCAGGTCGAACGCGCGCGCGAAGTCGAGGTCGCGCTGGTCGTGGGCGGGGACGGCCATCACCGCGCCGTGGCCGTAGTCGGCCAGGACGTAGTCCGCGGCCCAGATCGGCAGGCGTTCGCCGTTGACGGGGTTGATCGCGAAGCGGTCGAGGAAGACGCCGGTCTTCGGCCGGTCGGCGGTCTGCCGCTCGATCTCGCTCGTCTTCTGGACGGCTCCGAGGTAATCCTGGAACCGCTCGCGCACCTCGGCGGACGATCCCTCCGCCAGCTCGGCGGCCAGGTCGGAGTCGGGCGCGACGACCATGAAGGTCGCGCCGTGGAGCGTGTCGGGGCGGGTTGAGAACACGCTGATCTTCTCGGCCCGACCTTCGATCTCGAAGTCGATGTCGGCGCCCACCGAGCGACCGATCCAGTTGCGCTGCATCTGCAGCACCTTGTGGGGCCAGAAGCCTTCGAGCTGGTTCAGATCGTCGAGCAGGCGGTCCGCGTAGTCGGTGATCTTGAAGTACCACTGCGTGAGCTTCTTCTTGATCACCACGGCGCCGCAGCGATCGCATCGGCCGTCGACGACCTGCTCGTTGGCGAGCACGGTCTGGTCGTTCGGGCACCAGTTGACCGCACTCTGCTTGCGGTACGCGAGGCCCCGCTCGTAGAGGCGCTGGAACAGCCACTGGTTCCAGCGGTAGTACTCGGGATCGCTGGTGTGGAGCACACGGCTCCAGTCGTAGGAGGTCCCGAAGTGCTGCAGGCTGGCCCGCTGCTGGTCGATGTTCGCGTACGTCCACTCGCGCGGGTCCGCACCGGCCCCACGCGAGATGGCGGCGTTCTCCGCCGGCAGACCGAAGGAGTCCCAGCCGATCGGGTTGAGGACGTTGTAGCCCCGGTGGCGCCAGAACCGCGCGACCGAGTCGACATACGCGTAGTTCTCGGCGTGCCCCATGTGCATGTCGCCGGAGGGGTACGGGAACATGCCGAGGACGTATTTACGGGGGCGGGTGTCGTTCGCGCCGCCCGCCTTGAACGGGTCCGCCTCGGCCCACCGCGCCTGCCACTTGGCCTGGATCGCCCGGGTGTCGAAGCTCCCGGGCTCGGGGGCGGAGGCGGCGTCGGAGGGGGTGTTCGTGGACACAGAGAACCAATCGTGCATTGTCGGGAAGGCGCGCGAAGGCGTCCGTCCAGCTTAGCGGACGGGCGCTTTCACCAGCCCGGCGGCAGCGCGGCGCCCAGGGCGGCGAGCGGGCCGCGCGCCTTGACGCCCACTTCGGCGACCTCGTCGGCGGCGACGGAGCCCCACGTGATGCCGCCGCCCGCGCCAACGTAGGCGCCGTCCGGATGCACGACGATCGACCGGATGACCATCGCGAGGTCGGCGGCGCCATCGGTGCCGACCCATCCGAAGCACCCGGCGAAGACACCGCGCGGCCCTTCTTCGAGTCGGTGCAGGATCTGCATCGCGGAGAGCTTCGGCGCGCCCGTCATGCTCCCGGCCGGGAACGCGGCATCCCACAGCGCGCCCATCGTCACGCGCGGGAGCAGACGACCCGCGACCGTGCTCACGAGCTGGTGCACCGCGGGGTAGGACTCCACGTCGAGCAGCCGCTCGGCGGCCACCGACCCGGGCAGGCACACCCGCTGCAGGTCGTTGCGCATCAGGTCGACGATCATCACGTTCTCGGCCTGCTCCTTCTCGCTCGCGCGCAGCTCGGCGGCGAGCGCCGCATCCGTCGCCGGATCGGCACCGCGCGGACGGGTCCCCTTGATGGGCCGGGTGCGGACTACGCCCCGGGAGACCTCGAGGAACCGCTCCGGCGTGGCACTGAGGAGCGCGGTGTCGCCGATCCGGATCATCCCGCCGTGGTGCGACGGAGTCGCCTCGCGCAGCCGCAGGTACGCCTGGACCGGGTCGACGGATGCCGCCGTCTCGAATCGCGTCGTCAGGCACAGCTGATAGGCCCGGCCCTCGCGGATCTCGTCCCGGCATCGCCCGATGAGCCGCGCGTAGGCGGCGGGGTCGTGGCGGCCGCGCACCGCGACGGGTTCGGCATCCGTCGCCACGACCGGCCGCGCCGCGGCGCGCCAGCGCTCCGCGGCTGCGACGGCGTGACCGAGCTCGTCCGCCGGTGCGACGACGATGACGCGGCGCTCGGCGTGATCGAACGCGAGGAAGCGGTCCACGCGCAGCCATCGCTCGGGCGGTCCCTGCTCGTGGGAGGCGGGCGCGCCCGCCCGCTCCGCGCCGGCGTCGTACCCCGCCCAGCCGATCCATCCGCCGCGGAACGGCCCGGCGGCGCCGGCCGGGTGGTCCGCCCGGTCGTCGTCGCACACGATGCCGCGAGGCGATCCCGCGGGCACGCCGGTCCCGACCCAGCTCCACCCGCTGACGGCCTCGGGACCGGCGTCCAGCCAGAACGAATCCCCGTCCCGTCCGGGGCCCGCCACGTACATCTCGGCGGGGTCGCACCAGCCCGGCAGCACGGCGGTGCTGAGGGGGCTCGACATTCCCCCAGGTTAGACCGGTGCGGATCCGCCTACCCTGAAGGAGTGAACGAGTTCCTCACCTGGCTGCTCGACACCGTCCAGGACGTCGACCCCCTCGTGCGGACCCTCGTGGCAGGTGTCGCGATCATGCTGGAGACGAGCGTGCTCGTCGGTCTCGTGGTGCCCGGCGACACGATCGTGATCGTCGCGGGGACGGCCGTCTCGGGCGTCGGCGAAGCGGCGCTCCTCATCACCGCCGTGCTGATCGGCGCGCTGATCGGCGAGAGCATCGGCTTCTGGCTGGGGAGGTGGCTGGGACCCCGCATCCGGTTCTCCCGCTTCGGCCGTCTCATCCGCGAGAGCAATTGGATCCGGGCCGAGCTCTACCTGCGGCGTCGCGGCGGCCTCGCGATCTTCCTGTCGCGCTTCCTTCCCGTGCTGCACTCCCTGGTGCCCCTCACCGTCGGGATGAGCGGATTCGCCTACCGGCGGTTCCTGCTGTGGACGGCGCCCGCGTGCGCCGTCTGGTCGATCGCCTACGTCTCCGTCGCCGCAGCCGCGGCGGGCGGGTACCGCGAGCTGGCCGACAGCCTGCATTTCGCGGGATACCTCTTCGTCGGCGCCATCGCGGCGTTCCTGGTGCTCGCCTATGTGGTCAAGCGGGTCATCTCGGCGCGCGAGGCGCGTCACCTGCGTCCCGACACGGATGCCGGCGTCGACTCGGACGCCGACGGGCAGCCCGTGAAAGACTGGGACCGATGACTTCTCCCCCCGCATCCGACCAGGCCACCGCCGAGATCCTCTGGCTCGCGCGTCTGGAGTACCGCTTCCACGCCTGGCGAGCGAAGCGCGCGCGCGGGCGCGGGCAGCGCCCCACCGTCGCGGCGTTCCCCGGCTACGGGAGCACCGAGTGGGTACGCGTGCTGGGCCGGGTACTGATCCCGCCGAAGACGAAGCGGCGGGAACGGGGCGATTACGCGGGTGTGCGCGGATGGCGCAGCTTCGCGTCGGTCCCCATCGCCCACGCCGACGTCACGGTCACGATCGCCGGCACGAGCCACGACGTCGCGGCGGACGGCGGCGGTGTCATCGACATCGTGCTGCCCGCCTCCCTCCCCGCCGGGTGGCAGACCATCACGATGAGCGTCGAAGGATCGGACCCCGTCGAGGCGCGCGTGTTCATCGTCGGGCGGGACGTGCGGTTCGGTGTCGTGTCCGACATCGACGACACCGTCATGGTCACCGCGCTCCCCCGCCCGCTGCTTGCCGCGTGGAACTCGTTCGTCCTCAACGAGCACGCCCGTCAGCCGGTTCCCGGGATGGCCGTCCTGCTCGAGCGCCTGATCCGGGACAACCCGGGCTCGCCGATCCTCTACCTCTCCACGGGCGCGTGGAACGTCGCGCCCACGCTGGTGCGCTTCCAGCGTCGCCACCTCTTCCCCTCCGGCGCGATGCTCCTCACCGATTGGGGTCCGACGCACGACCGCTGGTTCCGGAGCGGGAAGGCTCACAAGGCGGCCAACCTCCGCCGGCTGGCCGACGAGTTCCCCGGCATCCGCTGGCTCCTCGTCGGCGACGACGGTCAGCACGACGACCAGATCTACACGGCGTTCACCGCCGAGCATCCCGAGCAGGTCGCCGCCGTCGCGATCCGCCGACTCTCCCCCGCGGAGGCCGTCCTGGCCGGTGGCCGCACGGCCGTGGACGATCACACCGCCGCCGGCGTCCCGTGGGTCACCGGCGACGACGGGTCCGAGCTGCTCGAGCGTCTCACCGATGTGGATGTCGTCCGCGATGTCCCTCCCTCCTCGTAGGCTGACAGCATGTGCGGTCGGTTCGTCGTCGCGAATGTCGCGTCTGAGCTCGTCGGTGTCCTGCGCGTCGACGTCGAGGGCGAGGATCTCCCCTCGCCCTCCTACAACGTCGCGCCCACAGCCCGGGTGGGCATCGTGCTCGACTCGGTGAAGACCGACCCGCCCACGCGGCGCCTCGAGTCCGCCCGGTGGGGGCTCATCCCCGGCTGGGCGAAGGATCCGAAGATCGGGGTGAAGGCGTTCAACGCCCGCTCCGAGGAGCTCGAGGACAAGCCGATGTTCCGTCAGGCGCTCATCAAGCGCCGCGCGATCGTGCCCGCCACCGGCTACTACGAGTGGGCGACGACCGACGAGGGCAAGGTGCCCTACTTCATCTCCCCCGCCGACGGCTCACCGCTGCTGTTCGCGGGACTCTACGAGTGGTGGAAGGACCCGCAGAAGGCCGAGGAGGATCCCTCGAAGTGGCTGCTGTCGTTCACGATCCTCACCCGTGACGCGGTCGCCCCGCTCGGTTCCATCCATGACCGGATGCCGCTCTTCGTGGACGCGGATTTCGCCGACGCCTGGCTCGACACCGACGTGGACAACGTCGGCGATCTCCTCGACGCCGCGGTGGATGCGGCCCCCGAGGTCGTCTCAGGCCTGACCGATCACCGGGTGTCCCCGGCCGTCGGCAACGTCCGCAACGACTCCCCGGACCTCATCGCGCCGGTCTGATCCCGGGTCCGGTCCGAGCTCGCCGGACTATCCTCGGGGAGTGACTCCGACCGCTCCGCTCGTCCTCCCCCGGTCCGGCTGGACCGACCGGATGCGGGCGCACGAGGACCGTGCCGACGCGCTGACCGCGGGTCGGCGCGCTCGCGTCTCGCGGGGTCGGACACACCCGGTGGACGACTTCCTGTACACCTACTACTCGTACAAGCCGAGCCTGCTCCGACGGTGGCACCCGGGGCGGGACGTGGCGATGACGGATGCCGCGGACGCGCCGCACGCGCGATGGCGCTGGTACCGGGTCGAGGGCGATGCGGTCATCGCCGACGCCGCCGCGTTCCTGGCCGAGAAGGAGCCGCTGGTGCGGGCCATCCGCGGCATCCTCTCGAGCACGCTCGGTCGTGCCGGCTCGTACGGCTGCTTCGGGATGCACGAGTGGGCGATGGTCTACCGCGACCGCGAAACACGGCATCCGGTGCCGCTGCGCCTGGGCCCCGCGGGCACCGATGCGGTCGTCGAGGCCCACGACGTCCGCTGCACCCACATCGACGCGTTCCGCTTCTTCACCCCCGACGCGGTTCCCCGCAACCGGTTCGCGCCGACCCGCGACACGCAGGCGGCGATGGAGCAGCCCGGCTGCCTGCACGCCGGCATGGACCTCTACAAGTGGGCGGTGAAGCTCGGACCGCTCGTCCCCGGCGACGTCCTGCTGGACGCCTTCACCCTGGCGCGCGACATCCGAGAGCTCGACATGCGCGCCTCGCCCTACGACCTGCGCGACTGGGGCTACGAGCCGGTGGAAGTCGAGACCCCCGCCGGCAAGGCCGCCTACGTCGCCGCGCAGCGGGGGTTCACGGCACGGGCCCAGCCGATCCGGAGCACCCTGCTCGCACTCATCGGCTGAGCCCGGGCGTCAGATCAGCTCGATGCGCGACGCCGGGTTGTTGAGGACGACCACCGGCGTGATCGTCGGGTGACCGGCATCCCGGATGCGCGCCCGATCGAACCGGACGAGCGGGTCGCCGGTCTTCACCCGCTGCCCCGCCTGGACGAGGGTCGTGAAGCCGTCGCCCTTCATCGAGACCGTGTCGATGCCGATGTGGATCAGCAGCTCGGCGCCGTCGTCCAGGCGCAGTCCCACGGCGTGCCCCGTCGGGAAGACGCTCTCGACGATCCCGTCCGCCGGCGCGGCGACCATGTCGTCAGCCGGCTCGATCGCGATGCCCGGACCCATCGTCCCGTCCGAGAACATCTCGTCGGGAACCTCCGACAGGCGGACGACACGACCGGCGACCGGCGCCGCGATGCGCACCACCGCGGGCGCCTGCGTGGCGGTGACGACGGCAGCCGCCGGGGTGGTGTCCGGAGCCGCCGGCGCGCGCCCCTGCATCACGTCCTCCATCGCATCCTTCACGAACTGGACGTTCAGCCCGTAGACGACCTGGACGGAGGTGCCGCCCGGCTTGATGGTGCCGGCCGCTCCCGCACGGGCGAGAGCCTTGTCGTCGACCTGCGAGACGTCGGCGACCTCCATCCGGAGACGTGTCGCGCAGTTGTCGAGTTCGACGATGTTGTCGCCGCCTCCCAGCGCCGCGACGAAGCGCTCCGCGGTCGCGTGGTAGTCGCTGCGGGGTGCGGCATCCGCTGCGTCCTCGTCGAGCACGTCCTCGTCCTCCCGTCCGGGCGTCTTGAGGTCGAACCGCCGGATGATCCAGCGGAACACGACGAAGTACACGGCGAACCAGAAGACGCCCATCACGAGGATGAGCCACGGATTCTGGGCCATCGGATTGACCCAGCCGAGGACAAGGTCGATGAACCCGCCGGAGAATCCGAAGCCCATGCGCACCGGCAGCAGTGCCGAGACGAAGAGCGAGATGCCCATGAAGACGGCGTGGACGAGGTAGAGCCACGGAGCGAGGAACATAAACGCGAACTCGAGGGGCTCGGTGACGCCGACGAAGAACGACGACACGGCTCCGGAGAGGAGGATGCCGGCCACGACCTTGCGGCGGCGGGTCTTCGCCGTCACGTACATGGCGAGGGCGGCACCCGGCAGCCCGAACATCATCACGGGGAAGAATCCGGTCATGTACTGTCCGGTCACGCCGTAAACGCCGTCGCCCTCCGATCCCTGGAGGAAGTTGTTGAGGTCGTTGATCCCGGCGACGTCGAACCAGAACACCGAGTTCAGCGCGTGGTGGAGTCCCAGCGGGATGAGCAGGCGGTTGAAGAAGCCGTAGAGGCCGGCGCCGACCGGCCCGAGGGTGACGATCCACTCGCCGAACGTCACGAGTCCGCCGTAGACGAGCGGCCACACGAACATGAGCACCAGCGCGAACACGAGGGAGACGCCGGCGGTCACGATCGCGACCGATCGCTTGCCGGAGAAGAACGAGAGCGCGTCGGGCAGCTTCGTGTCCTTGAAGCGGTTGTAGCACCACGCGCCGATCAGTCCGGAGACGATGCCGACGAACACGTTCTCGACGTTCGTGAACGCCGCGTCGACATCCTCGACGGCGGTGCCCGTCAAGGCCGACATCGTCGCCGGACTGAGCATGGTCGTGACCGTCAGCCATGACACCAGGCCCGCCAGTGCGGACGTCCCGTCGGATTTCCTCGCCATGCCGATCGACACACCCACCGCGAACAGGAGCGCCAGGTTGTCCAGCAGCGCACCGCCCGCGGCCGTGAGGAACGCCGACCCGACGTTGTCGTCGCCGCCGTTCGCGGACCTGATCCAATAGCCGATGCCGGACAGGATCGCGGCGACCGGCAGGACGGCGACCGGGAGCATGAGCGACCGGCCGAGTCTCTGGAAGAATTTCATCTCCTGCTCCATCCCGGCTCTCGAGCAGAGCCCTGCGGCGAGGGTACACACCGGATGCCGCGAAGGGCAGAGCCTGCCGCCACGTTCCGGACCAGGCATACTCGGGCGGACGGGACGAACACGAAAGGCTGAGACATGAGCACCGAGAACGAGCCCTCCGACCACGACCACGACCACGACCTGGAGCGACTCGTGGCCGGCGAGCAGGATCACCTGCCGCCCGCGCCCGAGGGTGCTCCCGATGATGCAGACTCCCGCGCGCCGGAGGACGTCTTCACGGCGCCGGCCGGGAACACCCCCTATGCCGATCGCCGGACCGTCGACGACAACCGGACCCCGGAGGACGAGGAGACCTGATCTCGATCCCCGTGACCTCGGCGCGGGCAAGCGAGGCATCCCCCGCCGACTCACCTGAAGTCACCGGTCACGGACACGCGGCAGGCGACGACATCGCGCGTCTTCCTGGGCTCCCCCGACACGACCCGGAAACGCAAAAACCCCCGACTGAACGGGGGTGTTTGGTGGACCTGAGGGGACTCGAACCCCTGACCCCCTGCATGCCATGCAGGTGCGCTACCAGCTGCGCCACAGGCCCTCCGTCACCGCTCGCGGCAACTCATCCAGCTTACAACATGTTCGACCGTGCTCTGAACACGGCCGACGATCGTCACTCGTGCGAGGTGTGCTCGGGCACGGTCACCGGGACGATCGGGCAGTCCTTCCACAGCCGCTCGAGCCCGTAGAAGACACGCTCTTCAGCGTGGAAGACGTGCACCACCAGGTCGCCGAAGTCGAGCAGGATCCACCGAGACTCCTGACGGCCCTCGCGGCGCAGACGCTTCTGCCCCGCCTGCAGCATCCGGTCCTCGATCTCATCGGCGATCGCGGCGACGTTGCGCTCGCTGTTGCCGGTCACGAGGAGGAAGGCGTCGACGAGCGGCAAAGGCTCTGAGACGTCGAACGCGACGAAGTCCTCACCGCCCTTGCTGTCGGCCGCGGCGGCGGCGATCTGCACCAGTTCGTGCGTACGTTCGGTGGCAACCATCAGAACACTCCATTCACGACGGCGAGAATCAGAACCGTCGCAAGGGCAAGGGCGAGGGCGCCGGCGGTGATCGCCAGCGTCATCATGAGGCGGCTGCCCTTTTCGGGAGCCGGGGGGCGGATGATCTCGTCCGCACTCTTGATCGTGCTGATCGCCGCGCTGGCGGAGATCGGGGTGGGCGACGAAGCGGGCGGAAGCTCGCCGTCGATGAGGGCGGCGTCGACATCCTTGCCGTCCTGGGCGCCGGGCAGGGTGCCCGTCGATCCGTAGGTCTCCGGCAGCGCGTAGCTGCCCGTGATCAGGAGCTCGCCGGTTCCGAGGATCGGCACCGACAGCGAGCCCGTGTCGGGGGTCTGCGACAGGATCAGCGCGTTCGGCGCCGACGAGGAGCCCGCGCCGCCCCGCGACAGGAGGTGGTCGAAGGACGGCGGCAGTTCGATCTCACCGGGTTCGCCGGCGAGGAGCTGCGCGCCGAGGCCCGGGGAGACGACGTGGACGAGCGGGAGGTCGTCATCCGCGCCGGGCGACGGCGACGGCGTCGCGTCCTCGGAGACGACGTCCGCGTCTTCGGCCATCTCGGCATCCGTCTCGCCCGCGACGTCGCCGTCGACCTCGCCGGGAGCAGGGGCGTCCTCATGGACGGGGTGATCGTCCTCGTCGACGTCGGCGTCATCGACGTGAGCATCCGCGTCATCGACGTGAACGTCCGGGTCACCCTCGTGAACCTCCGCGCCATCGACGTGAACGTCAGCGTCATCGACGTGGACATCGGCGTCATCGACGTGGACATCGGCGTCATCGACGTGAACGTCCGCGACGTCGTCGTGGGGCTCGCCGGCATCGGATGCCGCCAGGCCCGGGTCACCGGCGTCGGCGGCCGCCTGATCGGCGGACGGGATGACCTCGATCGCGGCGGTCCGGAGCTTCGCCTGCTGACGCGCCTGCCGGCGCGACACCGGCGCCGCGTCGAGGTCGACCGCGGCGGGGATCTGCGGCTGAGGAGTCGGCTCGACATCCTGCGGGGCATCCTCGGCCGATCCGTCCGGCTCGGGCTCGCCGTCGGACTCGTCGGCGCCCTCGAGGGTGGCCTCGGGAGCAGCGTCGGCCTCCTCGGCCGCATCGTCCTTGGCGCCTGCGGGCGGAGAATCCGCGGCAGCCGGCTCCCGCGCGTCGTCTCCCCCGGCGGAGTCGGACGCCGCGCGCTCGGCGGCCGCCGCGGCGGCGGCCTCGTAGGCGTCCTCCGGCGTGATGATCGGGGTGGAAGCGGTGTTGCGCAGTTCACGCAGCTGTCGCCGGGTCAGCGGAGGCGTGCCCGGCTGTTCTGGTGTGCTCATGCCTTGCTCCGATACAGGTGGTGCTTCGCAATGTATTGGACGACGCCGTCCGGGACGAGGTACCACACCGGGTGTCCGCGGTTCACGCGGTCCCGGCAATCAGTCGAGGAGATGGAGAGGGCGGGGATCTCGAGCTCGCTGACATCCTCCGTCGGGAGCCCGGCCACGCTGAGGGTGTGACCGGGGCGCGACACGGCCACGAAGTGCGCGAGTTCCCACAGCTCCTGCACGTCACGCCATCCGAGGATCTGAGCGATGGCATCCGCGCCGGTGATGAAGAACAGGTCGGCGTCCGGTCGCTGCGCCTTCAGTTCCCGGAGCGTGTCGATCGTGTAGGTCGCGCCGTTGCGATCGATGTCGACCCGGCTGACCGTGAACATGGGGTTGGATGCCGTGGCGATGACGGTCATCAGGTACCGATGCTCCGCCGAGGAGACGCCGGATTTGTGCCAGGGCTCGCCGGTCGGGACGAAGACGACCTCGTCGAGGTCGAACCACTGCGCGACCTCGCTGGCCGCGACCAGGTGACCGTGGTGGATGGGATCGAACGTGCCGCCCATCACGCCGATGCGCGGAGAAGTCATACGGTGCGGCCTCAGTGGTGGCCGTGACCCGCCTGCTGCACGGGGTTCTTCTGCGCGTACGACTCGGCCTTGTGCGAGTGGCGGTTGGCGACGTTGCGGTACGACAGGGTGACGAGGGCGAGGGCGATGAACACCACGAACGCGACGAGGCCGTAGACGAAGGTCTCAGCCATCACGTTGCCATGGTGCTCGGTCTCGGCTCCGGCGAGGGCGATGGTCGTCGCGAGGTTCATTCGGGCTCCGTTTCGGGGTGCGGGTGCAGGTCCAGTTTAGGCGGTCAGGAGCGGATCTGCCCGTCGCCCCGCGCGAGCCACTTGGTCGTCGTCAGTTCCGGCAGCCCCATCGGACCGCGCGCGTGGAGCTTCTGGGTCGAGATGCCGACTTCGGCGCCGAAGCCGAACTCGCCGCCGTCGGTGAACCTGGTCGACGCGTTGACCATGACCACCGCCGAATCCACCTCTGCCAGGAAGCGCTCGGCGTGCGCCTCGTCGGTGGTGATGATCGACTCGGTGTGAGAGGTGGAGTACGTGCGGATGTGCGCGAGCGCCTCGTCGAGGTCTTCGACGACCCGCACGGACACGTCGAGGCTCATGTGCTCGGTCGCCCAGTCCGCCTCGGTCGTGGGGACGACGTCGGCGGCCAGGCGCGCCACCGCGTCGTCGCCGTGCACCGTGACCCCTTCCCGCTGCAGGGCCGCCACGACCGGCGGGACCAGACGCTCCGCCGCGTCCCGCACGACGAGCAGCGTCTCGACCGAGTTGCAGACGCTCGGCCGCTGGACCTTCGCGTTCACCGCGATGTCGGTCGCCCACTCGAGCGGAGCGGACGAGTCGAGCACGATGTGGACGACACCCGCGCCGGTCTCGATGACGGGCACGGAGGACTCCGTCACGACCGTCTCGATGAGCTGGGCGCTGCCGCGCGGCACGAGCACGTCGACGAGGCCGCGCGCCCGCATGAGCGCCTTGGCGCCGTCGCGACCGAAGTCGTCGACGGTCTGGATGGCCTCCGGGTCGGCTCCCGCAGCCGAGAGCGCCCCACGCATCACCGCGATGAGCGCCGCATTCGACGACTGCGCGGCGCTCCCGCCGCGGAGGACCACGGCGTTGCCCGAGCGCAGCGCGAGCGCCGCGATGTCGACGGTCACGTTGGGCCGGGCCTCGTAGATCGAGCCGATGACCCCGAACGGGACGGACACCTTCTGCAGCCGCAGACCGTTGTCGAGCACCCGCTCCTCGAGCACGCGACCCACCGGGTCGGGGAGACCGGCGACATCGCGGACGGCGGATGCCAGGGCACGCACGCGTCCCTCGTCCAGCCGCAGTCGATCGAGGAGCCCGGTCGAGAGGCCGCCGTCCCTCCCGCGGGCGAGGTCGTCGGCATTCGCCGTCACGATCTCGGACACCGAGGCGTCGATCGCGGCGGCGATCCCGCGGAGGAGCTCGGCCTTGGCGGCATCCGTCAGCAACCCGATCGAACGGGAGGCCTCGCGTGCCCGCTGCATCCGCTCCGGTGCGCTCACGACGGCGGTGGTCATCCCGCCAGTCTAGAGCGGCGGACGGGTCCGCTCAGTCCGCCGTGACCCGGATCGGCGCGGTGCCGACCGGAGTGACGGGTGACGGGTGGGGGACGAACCACGTGCCGACGTCGGCGCCGCGGAGCGCCTCGGCCACCAGGTCCGCACTGGTCACGAGGACGCCGACGCCGGCCGTCGAGGCGAGGCGGGCCGCGGAGACCTTCGTCGCCGCTCCCCCGGTGCCGACGCTGTTGACGACCACCGACCCGAACTCGAAGCCCGCGAGATCGTCGCCGTAGGCCACGGTGTGGATCGGCTCCGCTCCCGGCTCATCCGGCGGACGCGTGTAGAGGCTCTCGATGTCGCTGAGCAGGACCAGCGCGTCCGCGCCGATCAGCTGCGCGACGAGGGCGGCGAGCCGGTCGTTATCGCCGAAGCGGATCTCGTGGGTCGCGACGGTGTCGTTCTCGTTGACGATCGGCAGGATCCGCAGCCCGAGGAGACGCTCCATCGCACGGCGGGCGTTCGAGCGGTGCGTCGGGTTCTCGAGGTCACCCGCGGTCAGCAGCACCTGGCCCGCGACGATCTCAAAGGGCCGCAGGGCTGCCTGGTAGCGGTAGATCAGCACGTTCTGGCCGACCGCGGCCGCCGCCTGCTGCGTCGCCAGGTCGCTCGGACGCGAGTCGAGCAGCAGGAACGGCATGCCGGTGGCGATGGCGCCGGACGAGACCAGGACGACCTCGGTGCCCCGGGCATGCGCTTCGGCGAGGGCCTCGACGATCGGCTGGATCTTCTCGGCGTTGTCGCCGCTGATCGAGGAGGAACCGACCTTCACGACCACCCGACGGGCGCCGGGCAGGCCGGCGCGTTCCTGCACGCTCACGACTCGTCCTCGTCCTCCCACGTGGCCCCGCCGCCGCCGCCGGCGAGTCGCTCGTTCTCGAGCTCGGCACGCGCCGCGGCCTTCGCGTCCATGCGCTCGTAATAGCGCTCGCGGCGCTGCGACGTGGTCCGGCGCGGGTTCAGGTCGAGTCGGGGATCCGTGCCGCGGGGCGCGGTCATCAGCTCGGCGGCCGAGCCGAGCGACGGATGCCAGTCGAAGACGATCCCGTCGCCGGGCCCGATGACGACCGTCGAGCCGGACTCGGCGCCGAGGCGGAAGAGCTCGTTCTCGATGCCGAGCTTCTCGAGCCGGTCGGCGAGGAAGCCGACGGCCTCCTCGTTCTGGAAGTCGGTCTGCTGCACCCAGCGGACCGGCTTCGCACCCAGGATGCGGTAGACGTTGCCGTAGGTGCCGCCCTCGACGCGGATCTCGAACTCCTTCTCGGAGCCCTGCGGCCGGATGACGATGCGCTCGGGCGCCGGCGCGGCGGCAAGTGCGGCGCGGTGCTCCTCGACGATCTCCGCGAGCGCGTAGGTCAGCTGACGCAGACCGTCCCGGCTGACCGTCGAGATGTCGAACACGCGGAAGCCCCGGGCTTCGAGTTCGGGTCGGACGAGATCGGCGAGGTCCTTGGCCTCGGGCACGTCGAGCTTGTTCAGCGCGACGAGCTGCGGCCGCTCGAGGAGCGGGACCTGACCCTCGGGCACCGGGTAGGCGGCGAGCTCGGCGAGGATCACGTCGAGGTCGCTGATCGGGTCGCGGCCCGGCTCGAGGGTCGCGCAGTCGAGCACATGCACGAGCGCCGTGCACCGCTCGACGTGCCGCAGGAACTCGAGGCCGAGACCCCGGCCCTCACTGGCACCTTCGATGAGCCCGGGCACGTCTGCCACGGTGAACCGCGATTCGCCGGCCTGGACGACGCCGAGGTTCGGGTGGAGGGTCGTGAACGGGTAGTCGGCGATCTTGGGACGAGCGGCCGAGACAGCGGCGATGAGGCTCGACTTGCCCGCCGACGGGAAGCCGACGAGCGCGACATCCGCCACCGTCTTCAGCTCGAGGTGGACGTCGCCCTCCCATCCGGGCGTGCCGAGCAGCGCGAACCCGGGAGCCTTGCGCTTCGGGTTGGCGAGGGCGGCGTTGCCGAGACCGCCCTGCCCGCCGGGCGCGACGACGAAACGGATGCCGGGGGTCGCCAGGTCGGCGAGGGTCTCGCCGTCCTCGTCCTTCACGACCGTCCCGACCGGGACGGGCAGCTCGAGGCTCTCGCCCGCGGCGCCGGAGCGGTGGTCGCCCATGCCGAAGCCGCCGTTCCCGGCGGAGCGGTGCGGCGAGTGGTGGTACGACAGGAGCGTGGTGACCTGCGGGTCGGCGACGAGGACGATGTCGCCGCCGCTGCCTCCGTTGCCACCGTCGGGTCCTGCGAGGGGCTTGAACTTCTCTCGCCGGACGGAGACGCAGCCGTTGCCGCCCTTGCCCGCGCTCAGATGCAGCGTCACGCGGTCGACGAACGTCACCATGCGGTTCTCCTGTCGGTGGAAACAGATGAGGGGCGGGCCGCAGCCCGCCCCTCATCGTGGAAATCGGTGTCTTACTCCGCCAGTGCGACGATGTTGACGACCTTGCGGCCGCCCTTCTTGCCGAACTCGACGGCGCCCGCCTCGAGGGCGAAGAGCGTGTCGTCACCGCCACGACCGACGCCGGCGCCGGGGTGGAAGTGGGTGCCGCGCTGGCGGACGATGATCTCGCCGGCGAGGACCTTCTGGCCGCCGAAGCGCTTCACGCCGAGGCGCTGTGCGTTGGAGTCACGACCGTTGCGGGTGGAGCTTGCGCCCTTTTTGTGTGCCATCTCTCGTGCCTCCTGGCTTACTTGATGCCGGTGATCTTGACGCGCGTGAGGTCCTGACGGTGCCCCTGGCGCTTCTTGTAACCGGTCTTGTTCTTGAACTTCTGGATGATGATCTTGGGGCCGCGCTCTTCGCGGAGGACCTCGGCGGTGACCGTGACCTTCGCGAGCTTGTCCGCATCGGTCGTCACGGTGTCACCGTCGACGAACAGGACTGCGGGGAGCTTGATCTCGTCGCCGATCCGCGCCTTCTGGCGGTCGAGCACCACGATGGTGCCGACTTCGACCTTTTCCTGACGTCCGCCGGCGCGCACAACTGCGTAAACCACTTCACACCTTGTTTCTTCTGTGGAGCGCACGGCTCCGTTGTCTATGGAGACTGGGAAGTCTTGGTGCGGAAGCCAGGCTCTGCGTCGCAATGGCCTGCGACACGTGACGCACCAAGGGACCAGAATACCCGATCACCGGCTCCGAGGCAAAAGCGCCGCGCCTCCGCGCGTCGCGTCCCGGCCCGCGTCCCGCGGTCGCCGTTAGGATCGGCGGATGGCCATCCTCGTCGATCCCGCGATGTGGCCCGCCCACGGTCGCCTGTGGGCGCATATGGTCTCGGACAGCGACCTGCGCGAACTCCACGCCTTCGCCGCCGCCCACGGCATCCCGAGCCGCGCGTTCGACCGCGACCACTACGACGTCCCCGAGGACGCCCTTCCCCGCCTGACCGCGGCCGGGGCGGTCGCGGTGAGCGCGCACGAGCTCACCCGCCGGCTCATCGCCTCGGGCCTGCGCATCACCGCCCGCGAGCGTCGCGGGCGGTGATGGCGGTGCGCACGATGGGGCTCAGGCCTCGTCGGGCGTGGTCGAGACCGGAGTGCCGGTCAGCGCGGCCGTGCTGACCCGGCGGCGCGCCCGGCCCTGACCGGGCGCCTTGGGCTCGGGAAGAGCCTCGAGGACCGAGTCCAGCAGCCGATCGGCGTCGCTCTTGGGCGCGGCATCCGCCTTCTTCTTCCGCGGGCGCTTCGCCCGCTCGGGGCGCTCCGCGCGCTCCACCGGAGCCGCAGCGGGCTCGGGGACCTCGTCGACGGCCTCCTCGCCCTGGGCCTGAATGGTGGACGCGGCGATCTGCGCGAGCGCGGACTTGACGCCCTCGGTGATGACGTGGGTCCCGCCGGTCGCCGGGCCGGCCGCGTTCCCGCCGGAGCCGCCGGCGGACGGACCGGAGCCGCCACCCGAACGGGAGCGCCGGTTGGAGGATCCGCCGCCGTTGCCCGCGCCGCCGTTGCCGGAACGATGCTTCACGACGGGGTCGTGGTGCACGATGACACCGCGTCCGGCGCAGACCTCGCACGCCTCGCTGAAGGTCTCCAGCAGGCCGAGACCGAGCTTCTTACGGGTCATCTGCACGAGGCCGAGCGAGGTGACCTCGGCCACCTGGTGCTTCGTGCGGTCACGGCTCAGGCATTCGACGAGGCGTCGCAGCACGAGGTCGCGGTTGGACTCGAGCACCATGTCGATGAAGTCCACCACGATGATGCCGCCGATGTCGCGCAGTCGCAGCTGGCGCACGATCTCCTCGGCCGCCTCGAGGTTGTTCTTGGTGACCGTCTCCTCGAGGTTTCCGCCGGTGCCGACGAACTTCCCGGTGTTGACGTCGACCACGGTCATGGCCTCGGTGCGGTCGATCACGAGCGAACCGCCCGAGGGCAGCCACACCTTGCGGTCCAGCGCCTTCTCGATCTGCTCCGTCACGCGGAACTCGTCGAACGGATCGCGCTCGCCCTCGTACTTCTCGACGCGCTCGAGCAGGTCGGGGGCGACGCCCGTCAGGTAAGACGTGATCGTCTGGTACGCCTCGTCGCCCTGGATGAGCATCTTCGTGAAGTCCTCGTTGAAGACGTCACGGACGATCTTGACGAGCAGGTCGGGCTCGGAGTGCAGCAGCGCGGGCGCCTGGCCGCTCTCGGTCTGCGTGCTGATGTGCTCCCACTGCGCGGTGAGGCGCTGGACGTCGCGCGTCAGCTGCTCCTCGGTCGCGCCTTCGGCCGCGGTGCGGACGATGACGCCCGAGGACTCGGGCAGCACCTCCTTGAGGATCTTCTTCAGACGCGCACGTTCGGTGTCGGGCAGCTTCCGGGAGATGCCGTTCATGGCTCCGCCGGGCACGTACACGAGGTACCGGCCCGGGAGCGAGATCTGGCTCGTGAGGCGCGCACCCTTGTGGCCGACCGGGTCCTTCGTGACCTGCACGAGCACGCGGTCGCCGCTCTTGAGCGCCAGTTCGATGCGGCGCGGCTGGTTGCCGGTCTCGACGGCATCCCAGTCGACCTCGCCGGAGTACAGCACGGCGTTGCGGCCGCGGCCGATGTCGACGAAGGCGGCCTCCATGCTGGGGAGCACGTTCTGCACCCGGCCGAGGTACACGTTGCCGATCAGCGACGCATCCTGGTTGCGGGCGACGTAGTGCTCGACGAGGACGTCGTCCTCGAGGACCGCGATCTGGATGCGGCCGCTCTTCGAGCGGACGATCATGTCGCGGTCGACGGACTCGCGGCGCGCGAGGAACTCGGCCTCGGTGACGACGGGACGTCGGCGCCCGGCCTCGCGACCGTCACGCCGGCGCTGCTTCTTCGCCTCGAGACGCGTCGAGCCCTTGATCCGCTGCGGCTCGGTGATCACCTCGACGGCACGGCGACGCGGCGCCGGCTCCTCGGCAGGCTCGCCGTTGCCGCCGCGGCGGCGGTTGCGGCGGCGCGAGCTCGATCCGGACTCGGATGCGGCGTCGTCCGAGTCATCGCGGTCGTCGCGATCGTTCCGGTCGGCACGGTCGCCCGGGCGGGCCGGCAGCGGCGTGACCTCGGGAGCGTAGAAGTGCAGCGCCGTGGAGACCGTCGAGACGAACTCCTCGGGCAGCAGGCCCAGGCTCACGGCGGTCGGGATGGCCGGCTCGGTCGAAGCCCCGGCCACGGCGGAGTCCTCGGGCTTCGACGGCTGCCCGGGCTCGGCCGGCTGCGCGGCGTCGGAGCCCTCAGGCTCGGCCCGCTGTCCGGCGGCCGACTGCTCGGCGGCCGGCTGCTCGGGCTCGGCCGGCTGCTCGGGCTCGGCCGGCTGCTCGGGCTCCGCCGACTGCTCAGGCTCGGCCGGCTGCTCGGGCTCCGCCGGCTGCTCGGCCGCCGGCGAGTCGCCGGTCGCCGCGTCGGCCGCGGGTGCCGCATCCGCGTCAGCCGAAGGGGCGTCAGGGGCGTCAGGGGCGGAGGTGTCGACGGACGCCTCACGCTCGGGCGCTTCGGTCGCCCCGTCGGACCTCGGATCCGGGACGGATCCGCTCGAAGCCTCATCCTGGGTGTCTGCTGCTGATTCGGTGTTGTCGTCGGCCATCACTGGCTTACTCCTAGCCGACGGCTCCGCGCGCCGTCTGGCGAAACTCTGGCGGCGCCGCTCCGGTCTCGGAGGAGCCGCGAACTCATTCGGTATGCAGCTGGTTCCCGCTCTCTGCGCGGGGGTCGTGCTGCGCGGGCGGTCATCGCCCGAAGTCTTCTGGTGACACCCGGGCGGCGCGGCCGCGCGGACATCGACCACCATTATCTCACTAACGCGCCGAAACCGTGACTCGCCACCCATTTCCACGGTCGCGGCGCTCCGGCCGGCATCAGCGGCGGTGCGATAATCAGCCCCATGACGACCCGGCAGCACCCGCCCCGATCGCCCGTCCTCGCCGTGTGGCTCATCGTCGCCGGCATCATCGGATGGTTCGCCGCCTTCGAGCTGACCCTCGAGCGGCTGAAGCTGCTCGCCGACCCGAACGCGACGGCCGCATGCGACATCAGCCTGCTCGTGCAGTGCGGCGCGAACCTGCAGTCACCGCAGGGATCGGTCTTCGGCTTCCCCAACCCGATCCTCGGACTGACGGCATGGATGGCACCGGTCGTCGTGGGCGCGGCCCTGTTGGCGGGCGCCCGCTTCGCACGCTGGTTCTGGCTCGTGTTCGGGCTCGGGGTCACCGCCGCGCTCGGCTTCGTGATCTGGCTCATCTCGCAGAGCATCTACGTGCTCGGCACACTCTGCCCCTGGTGCATGGTGACGTGGTCGGTGACGATCCCCACGTTCTTCGCCGTCGCCGTCCATCTCCTGCGGATCGGCGCACTGGGCCGGTCGGACCGCGTGCGGCGCATCGGCGACGCCCTCGCGCCGTGGGTGCCCCTGATGGCGATCCTCGCCTTCGCCGTGGTCGGTCTGCTCGCCCAGCTCCGCCTGAACTGGATCGCGGAGTTCTGATCCGGGGCATCCGTCCGCCGCTGCGGGCACGCCCGCACACGACCAAGCGCCCGGCGGAAGCCATTCCGCCGGGCGCTGCGTCGTCGTGAAAAAGCTCAGTCGAACCAGATGGTCAGCTCGCGGGCCGCGGATTCGGCGCTGTCACTGCCGTGCACGAGGTTCTGCTGCACCGCGAGGCCCCAATCACGGCCGAAGTCACCACGGATCGTGCCGGGTGCCGCGGTCGTCGGGTCGGTGGTGCCGGCGAGCGAGCGGAAGCCCTCGATGACGCGGTTGCCCGCGAGACGGATGGCGACCGACGGTCCCGACATCATGAAATCGAGCAGCGGCTCGTAGAACGGCTTGCCGGCGTGCTCGGCATAGTGCTCCTCGAGGCGCGCGCGGTCGGGTTCCACCAGGCGGAGGTCGACGAGGGCGTAGCCCTTCGCCTCGATCCGGGCGAGGATCACCCCGGTGAGTCCACGGGCGACGCCGTCGGGCTTGACGAGGACGAGGGTCTGTTCGGTGGCCATGTCAGTCTCCGTTTCTTTCCGCCTGCGCGGCGAGCGAGGCATTGCGCTCATCGAGAGCGCCGCCCTTGATCGTCGCATACACGTACAGCGCGCCGAAAACGGCGGCGGCGATCAGCAGGGCGGGCACGAAGAACGCTCCGAGCGCCAGGACCACCTGCAGCACGGCACCGAGGTACACCGCCCAGCGGTGCCGCAGCAGTCCCGAGGTCGCCAGCATGACGACGGCCAGCGCTCCGCCCGCGACGATGCCCCACCAGTCGTCGATCCCGGCGGGCAGGGCCTTCAGCCCGTAGGCGACGAGCCCTCCCAGGAAGACGACGATCGACTCGGATGCCAATACGACCGACAGCAGCGACTCCTGCGCGCCGCGCCGCCGGCGGACCCGGCTGCTCATGCCTCGTACCCGGCCTTCCAGTCCTCGGCCGCCGCGAGCATGACCGCTTCACCGGCGAGCACGACGCTGCCGGCGATGATGACGGCGCGGCGCTCGGATGCCGCAGCCCACGCCCGCGCGGCCTCGGATGCCTGCCCGAGGTCGTGATGCACCGTCACCGGCGTGCCCGCCTGCTCGGCCAGGTCGGCCACGGTGTCGGGGTCGGCCGCCCGATCGGACTCCGGCGCGGTCGCGAACACGTGCGCCGCGGCGGGGGCCAGCGTGCCGACGATCCCGGCGATGTCCTTGTCCTCGAAGGCGCCGAGGACGAGCCCCCACTCATCGAAGTCGAACGAGTCGCTCAGCGCCGTCACGAGGGCGCGGGCACCGTGCGGGTTGTGCGCGCTGTCGACGAGGACCGTCGGGGCGACGCCCACCAGCTGCAGTCGGCCGGGCGAGGTGGCGCCGGCGAGTCCGTCGGCGAGGACGTCGCCCGCAAGGGTCTGCCTGGCTCCCCCGATGAGCGACTCCACCGCAGCGATCGCGAGCGCCGCATTGTGGCCCTGGTGGGCGCCGTACAGCGGCAGGTACAGCTCCTCGTAGGTGCCCGCGAGCCCGCGGACCGTGACCAGCTGGCCGCCGACGGCGAGCTTCTGCTCGAGCAGCCCGAACTGCTCCCCCTCGGTCGCCAGCGTCGCCTCACGTCGCCGTGCGGCCTCCGTCAGCACGGCCGCGGCCGCCGGGTCCTGCTGCGCGGAGACGACGGCGGCGGACTGCTTGATGATCCCGGCCTTGACGCGGGCGATCTCCGCGATCGTGCTGCCGAGCCGGTCGGCGTGGTCGATGTCGATCGGCGCGATGACCGCGACGTCGCCATCGGCGGTGTTCGTGGAATCCCACTCCCCGCCCATCCCGACTTCGACGACGGCGACGTCGACGGGGGCGTCCGCGAACGCGACGAACGCGAGCACGGTGAGCAGCTCGAAGAAGGTGAGGGCGGCCTCGCCCTTCGCCTCGAGCTCGGCGTCGACGAGAGCGACGATCGGCGCGATCTCCTCCCAGGCGTCGGCGATCGCGGCGTCCGCGATGGGCTCGCCGTCGACCATGACCCGCTCCGTGAAGCGCTCGAGGTGGGGACTCGTGAACAGGCCCGTCCGCAGTCCGTGAGCACGCACGATCGACTCGATGATGCGACTCGTCGACGTCTTGCCGTTCGTCCCGGTGACGTGGATCACCCGGTAGGTGCGCTGCGGGTCGCCCAGCAGGTCGAGGGCCCGCCGGGTGCGGTCGACGCGGGGTTCGACCCACCGCTCGCCCTGGCGCTCCAGCAGCGCCGCGTAGACGGCATCCGCTCGCGTGCGGTCGTTCATGAGGTCGCTCCGATCCGGCGAACGCCGACCGTGAAGCCGCCGGCGTTGGCGTAGGTCCCGGCGGGGACGGTCCCGGTGTGCTCCGGTGCCGAGCGGAGCGCCTCGCCCCGCACGGTGACGCCGGCCGACGTCGCGACGAGGGCGGCGACGGCGAGGGTCTCCCCTGCCACGTCGGCGAGGTCGAAGGCGGATGCCACGGCCTCGGCATCCGCGTCGACGTCGAACGTGAGCTGGAGCGCGATGCGGTCGCTCACGTCGAATCCGGCCGCCTTCCGGGCGTCCTGCACGGCGCGGATCACGTCGCGTGCCAGCCCCTCGGCCTCGAGCTCCGGCGTGGTCGTGGTGTCGAGCAGCACGAAGCCGCCGGCGGGCAGCAGCGCGATGGCGGTGCCCTCGGCCACGCCGCCCGCCTCGAGGGTCAGGTCGTACTCCCCCGGTTCGAGCGCGATGCCGTCGACGACGACGACGCCGTCCTCTTCCGTCCACAGGCCCGCCTTGGCGCCCTTGATGACGTGCTGCACCTGCTTCCCCAGCCGCGGACCCGCGGCCCGGGCGTTCACGGCGAGCCGTGGGGTGATCCCGTACTGCTCGGCGAGCCCCTCGCTGAGCTCGACGAGCTCGACGCCCTTGACGTTGAGCTCATCGCGGAGGATCTCCTCGAACTGGGCGAGGGATGCCGTGTCGGCGACCGCCACGGTGAGCGCCGCGAGCGGCAGCCGCACGCGCTTGCCCTCCTTCTTGCGCAGCGCGTTGGCCACCGACGACACCTCGCGGACGGTGTCCATGGCCTGGCGGATGTCCGATGCGGGCGCGAACGCCGACGCGTCGGGCCAGTCCTGCAGGTGCACGCTGCGCTCGCCGGTCAGGCCCTGCCAGATGCGCTCGGCCACGAGCGGGATGAGCGGGGCGGCGACGCGGGTGACCGTCTCGAGGACCGTGTACAGGGTGTCGAACGCCTCGGTGGTGGCCGGGTCGGCGGCATCCACCCCCACCCAGAACCGGTCGCGCGAGCGACGCACGTACCAGTTGGTCAGCGCCTCGCCGAAGTCGCGGAGCTTCGCCGCGGCCATCGTCGAGTCGAGTGCGTCGAGATCGGCGGCCACACCGCGGACGAGGTCGCCCGTCAGCGCGAGGATGTACCGGTCGAGCACGTTCGTCGAGTCGGTGCGCCACCGCGCCTCGTAGCCGGTGCCCTCGGGACCGCCGGCGGCGTTCGCGTACGTCGAGAAGAAGTACCAGGTGTTCCACAGCGGCAGCAGGAACTCGCGGACGCCGGCGCGGATGCCCTCCTCCGTGACGACCAGGTTCCCGCCGCGCAGGACCGAAGAGCTCATGAGGAACCAGCGCATCGCGTCGGAGCCGTCGCGATCGAACACCTCGCTCACGTCCGGATAGTTGCGCAGCGACTTCGACATCTTCTGCCCGTCGCTGCCGAGGACGATGCCGTGGCAGGCGACGCCGGCGAAGGCGGGCCGGTCGAACAGCGCTCCGGAGAGGACGTGCATGACGTAGAACCAGCCGCGCGTCTGTCCGATGTACTCGACGATGAAGTCGGCGGGGGCGTGCTCGTCGAACCAGTCGCGGTTCTCGAACGGGTAATGCACCTGTGCGTACGGCATGGAGCCCGAGTCGAACCAGACGTCGAAGACGTCCTCGATGCGACGCATCGTGGAGCGCCCGGTGGGGTCGTCCGGATTGGGCCGGGTCAGCTCGTCGATGAACGGGCGGTGCAGATCGACCTCTCCCGCCTCGTTGATGGGGAGCCGGCCGAAGTCGCGCTCGATGTCCGCCAGGGAGCCGTAGACGTCGACGCGGGGGTGTTCGGGATCGTCGCTCTTCCAGACCGGGATCGGCGAGCCCCAGAAGCGGTTGCGGCTGATCGACCAGTCGCGCGCGCCCTCGAGCCACTTGCCGAACTGGCCGTGCTTGACGTTCTCGGGCGCCCAGGTGATCCGGTCGTTCAGCTCGACGAGGCGGTCCTTGATCGACGTGACGCTCACGAACCAGCTCGAGACCGCCTTGTAGATCAGCGGGTTCCGGCAGCGCCAGCAGTGCGGGTACGAGTGCTCGTAGCTCGCCTCGCGCAGCAGTCGGCCCTCGGCGCTGAGCAGACGGATGAGAGGGCGGTTCGCGTCGAGCCAGAGCTCGCCGGCGACATCGGTGACCTGCGGCAGGAACCGGCCGCCGTCGTCCAGGCTCATGATGAGGGGGATGCCGGCGGCTGCGGTGATCCGCTGGTCGTCCTCACCGTAGGCGGGAGCCTGGTGGACGATGCCGGTGCCGTCGCTCGTGGTGACGTAGTCGTCGACGAGGACGCGCCACGCGGTGTGCGTGCCCCAGGTCTCCTCGTCCGCGTAGTAGTCGAAGAGACGGTCGTAGTGGACGTCCGCCAGCTCGGATCCCGGGATGGTCCGCTCGACCGCCGCACGGGCCGCGTCGGCGGACTCGTAGCCGAGGTCCTTCGCGTAGTTGCCGACCAGGTCGACGGCGAGCAGGTAGCGGTGCGACTCCCCCTCGAGGGCGTCCTCGTGGACGTCGGCGGCGCCCGCCGGTCCGCCGGGCAGAACGGCATAGGCGATGTCGGGCCCCACGGCGAGCGCGACGTTGGTCGGGAGCGTCCACGGGGTCGTCGTCCACGCGAGCGCGCGGACCGCGGTGAGCCCCAGCGACTCGGCCTTCGCGCCGACGAGCGGGAACGTCACCGTGACCGACGGGTCCTGCCGCATCTTGTAGACGTCGTCGTCCATGCGCAGCTCGTGGTTGGACAGCGGGGTCTCGTCGCGCCAGCAGTACGGCAGGACGCGGTGGCCCTCGTACGCCAGGCCCTTGTCCCAGAGCGTCGCGAACGCCCACAGGACCGACTCCATGTAGCCGGTGTCGAGCGTCTTGTAGCCCCGCTCGAAATCGACCCAGCGCGCCTGACGGGTGACGTAGTCCTCCCATTCATGGGTGTACGCCAGGACCGAGGACCGGGCCTTCGCGTTGAACGCGTCGATGCCCATCTCCTCGATCTGGCTCTTCTCCGTGATGCCGAGCTGCTTCATCGCCTCGAGTTCGGCCGGCAGGCCGTGCGTGTCCCAGCCGAACACCCGGTCGACCTTCTTGCCGCGCATGGTCTGGAAGCGCGGGAACAGGTCCTTCGCGTACCCGGTGAGCAGGTGGCCGTAGTGCGGCAGGCCGTTGGCGAACGGCGGGCCGTCGTAGAACACCCACTCGTCGGCGCCCTCGCGCTGCTCGATCGAGGCGCGGAACGTGCCGTCCTGCTCCCAGAACGCGAGGACGTCGCGCTCGACGTCGGGGAAGCTCGGGCTCGGCACGACGGAGGCCGCGGGGCCGAAGGCGGAAGATCGGGGGTAAGTCATGGTGCTCCTGCAGGTCGTCTCCTGCGAGGACGATCTGACGACCGCGGTACCACCCCGCTTGGTGCGACCCGTGGGAACGGCGCACCCTCTCATCTGCGGCTGTCACGGGCCTGCCCCGCTCGGGTCTACTGGGCGGCGGACCGCTGTTCTTCCGAGAGCTCCCCGGTGATGACCGGATCGGTGCTGATGACCCCATCATACCGGCGCTCTAGGCTGACGTCATGGCCCGCGCGCGCATCCATCCCCACCCGCCCCGGATGGCCGCTCCCGATCTGCCGCCCGATCTCGAGCCGGGCGAGCTGACCCGCTCCGGCGACATCACCGGCGCGCGCGTCCACCTCGCCGGCGGGCGGACGGATGCGGGGCACTCGCGCATCAGCGAGTGCACGATCACCGCGGCGTCCGTGGACCGGCTCGATCTCACCGGCGCGACCGTCTCGGATGTGTACCTCGAGCAGCCCGTCGCGACCGAGGTGATCGCCCGTGATGCGACCTGGCGCACCGTGATCGTGCGCGGCGGGAGGATCGGAAGCCTCGACCTCTCCCGCGGGCGCTGGGACGCCGTCCTCCTCGAGGGCGTGCGCATCGACTACCTCTCGGCGGGCTCGGCGACCCTCCGGGACGTGCAGGTGACGGACTGCCGGATCACGGCGTGGGACGCCCCCGGCGCGCGGATCGAGCGGCTCGCCTTCTCCGCGACGCGCGTGGACGAGTTCGACACCCGCGAGATGCAGGCGGTCGACCTCGATCTGCGCGGGCTCGACGCGCTGTCGTTCACCGATGTCCGTGCGCTCCGCGGCGCGACGATGTCCGGCGCGCAGGCCGCGGAGCACGCGACCTCGTTCGCCGCCGCACTGGGGATCGACGTCCGGGGCTGACCCGCGATGCGCGTCGCGCGCGGCGGTCAGGCCGCGTCGGCATCCCGCCACGGCTCGGTGCGCACCGCGACGGTCGAGGACCCCTGCAGCAGCCGCGAGACCGGGCACCGCGCGTGCGCCTGCTCGGCGAGCGCGGTGACGGATGCCGCGTCCTGTCCCTCCGCCGAGACGAAGGCGGTCACGACGAATTCGTAGCCGCCGCGGTCCGGCGCGTCCTGCATCTCGACCTCGACCCGCACCGCCGTCCGGTGCCGGCGCCGAGCGACCGCCTGAGCGGTGGCGTTCAGACAGGTGGCCCACGCCAGCGCCAGCAGCTGCTCGGGGTTGCTGGCGGTGGTGTCGAAGTCCGGGTCGAGCGGGTTCGCGACGCGGACCTCGAGGCCTCCCGGCACCCGGCTGATCCCCGCGCCGCCGTCGTCGTTGATCGCCGCCGTCCGGTACCTCGTGCTCATCCCGCCAGTATAGTTGTACTTCGTCCAACAACTCCCGACCGAGGTTCCCTGTGCCTTCTTCCGCCCCTGCGCCGGCCCAGCTCTCCGCCGCCGGCGTGGTGTACCCGAACGGAGTCCGAGCGCTCAGCGACGTCGACCTGACCGTGCGTCCCGGTGAGATCCTCGGCGTGATCGGCGAGAGCGGCGCGGGCAAGAGCACCCTCCTCGGCCTGCTCACCGGCGAGGTGGCCGCGACGACCGGGACGGTGGAGGTGCTCGGCGAGCGCGTCTCCGGTCTCGACCGGTCGGGACGTCGGACGCTCCGCCGTCAGATCGGCGTCGTCTTCCAGGGGGTCCATCTGCTCGGGAACCGCACCGTCCGGCAGAACGTCGCCGTTCCGCTGCGGCTACGCCCCGGCCGCCGCTCGGACCGTGCGGCCCACGCCGCCGCGGTCGATGAGATGCTCCGCTTCGTGGGGCTCACCGAGCGTGCGGACGCATACCCGGCCCAGCTCAGCGGCGGACAGCGCCAGCGCGTCGGGATCGCCCGAGCCCTCGTCACCCGCCCGCGGCTGCTCGTCTGCGACGAGCCGACATCCTCTCTCGACGCCACGACGACCGAGGGCGTGCTCGATCTGCTCCGAGACGCCCGCGACCGCCTCGGCACCACGGTCGTCGTCGTCACCCATGACCTCGCGGTCGTGCGCGCCGTGTGCGACCGGGTCGCGCTGTTCGAGGAGGGCGTGCTGCGCGAGACGCTGACCGTGGGCCCTCCCGCCGACGGCGAGCGCGGCTCCTATCTCGAGCGCGCCCGGCGGGAGCTGGGGGCATGAACGACGGCTTCCTGGATCCCCTCCTCGCGACCCTCGGCGACCGCGGAGACGACCTGGTCGAGAGCCTCGCGGAGACGGGCTACATGCTCGGGGTGTCGCTGACCGCCGCCGTCGTGCTCGGGCTCCCCCTCGGCATGGCGGTGTACCTGACCGCGCGTGGTGGCATCGCGCACAACCGCGTCGTCTGGACGGCGGGGAACCTGTTCATCAACGTCGTCCGCTCCTTCCCCTTCCTGCTCCTCGTCGTCTTCCTCATCCCCGTCACCCGCGCCATCTACGGCACGACGTTCGGCACCCCCGCCGCGACCTTCTCGCTGTGCGTCGTCGCCGTCGCGATCTACGCGCGGCTGGTCGAGCAGATCCTTCGAGAGATCAGTCCCGGCATCCCGCGCGTCGCGCAGACGCTGGGCGCCACGCTTCCGCAGACCGTGCTGCGGTTCCTGCTGCCCGAAGCCGTGCCCGGACTCGTCTACGCGCTCACGTCGGCGACCATCAGCCTGCTGTCGTACTCGACCGTGCTGGGTGTCGTCGGCGGCGGCGGGGTGGGCGACTTCGCCCTCCGGTACGGCTACCAGGAGTACGACTACCCCCTCATGTACTTCACGATCCTGGTGATCCTCATCGCCGTGCTCGTGATCCAGTCCATCGGCCACCGCCTGTCGGTGCGCCTGGACCACCGCTGACCCCCACCAAGGAGCATCATGTCCCGTCATCCCGCCGTCCGTCCCGCCCTCGCCGCGCTCACCCTCGGCGCCCTCGTCGCCGTGTCAGGCTGCGCCGCCGCCGGGGGCGATGCGCCCACCGGCGACGCCGAGACGGTCACCCTCCGCGTCGGAGCCGTCACGTCGCCCATGACCGACATCGTCGAGGCGGCGGCGGACGAGGTCGCCGACGGCTACGAGATCGAACTCGTCGAGGTCAGCGACTACGTAACGATCAACAACATGCTGGCCGCCGGCGACATCGACGCGAACTTCTCCCAGCACGAGCCCTACATGACCGAGTTCAACGAGAAGAACGACGCGTCGCTCGTCGCGGTCCAGCCGGTCTACAACTTCGTGATCGCGTTCTATTCGAAGGTCCTGGACAGCATCGACGACCTCGGCGACGGCGACACGGTCGCGATCCCGAACGACTCGTCCAACACCGGCCGCGCCCTGAAGCTGCTCGCCGACGAGGGCGTGATCACCCTCGACGAAGGCGTCGACCCCTATGCCGCGACGGTGGACGACATCGCCGACAACCCGAAGGACCTCGAGTTCCTGCAGGTCGAGATCGCCCAGCTCAACACCGCGTACGACGAGGCCGAGCTCGTGTTCCAGTGGCCCTCGCACATCTCGGCACTCGGCCTCACCCCGCAGGACGACGGCCTGATCACCGAGCTCGACGACCGCTTCGCCCTGCAGGTCGTCGTTCCCGAATCCGAGTCCGGATCCGACGCGACGGCAGCGCTCACCGAGGCGTTCACGAGCGACGCCGTGCGCGCGATCATCGACGACAACGAGACGATCGAAGCGGCTTTCTGAGGTGCACCGGTCCGTCGGGGCCGCCTCCCGGGAAACGGCGAGGCGGCCCCGATAGACTGGCGGGGATCCACACTCAGGCACGCTCACACAGTGCCGCACATATCGCTCGAGGAGCACCATGACGAACGCGCAGATCCCGGACAAGCCCGCTCTGGAGGGCCTCGAGCAGAAGTGGGACCGGAACTGGTCCGCAGCCGGCACCTACCTGTTCGACCGCGACGCCGCCACGGCGAAGGGCCGCGCGGGCGTGTTCTCCGTCGACACTCCCCCGCCCACGGCATCCGGATCCCTGCACATCGGCCACGTGTTCAGCTACACCCACACCGATGTGAAGGTGCGCTTCGAGCGCATGAGCGGCAAGACGGTCTTCTACCCGATGGGCTGGGACGACAACGGCCTGCCCACCGAGCGCCGCGTGCAGAACTACTACGGGGTGCGCTGCGACACGTCCCTGCCCTACGACCCCGACTTCACGCCGCCGTTCCGCGGCGACGCGAAGAGCCTGAAGCCCGCCGATCAGGTGCCGATCAGCCGGCGGAACTTCATCGCGCTGTGCGAGGAGCTCACCCTCGAGGACGAGAAGCAGTTCGAGGACCTCTTCCGCAAGCTCGGCCTCTCCGTCGACTGGACGCAGACCTATCGCACGATCTCGGATGACACCATCCGCACCAGCCAGCTCGCCTTCCTGCGCAACCTCGAGCGCGGCGAGGCCTACCAGGCCATGGCGCCCACGCTGTGGGACATCGACTTCCGCTCGGCCATCGCGCAGGCGGAGCTCGAGGACCGCGACCAGCAGGCGTCCTATCACCGGGTCGCCTTCGCCAAGACGGACGGCTCGGGCGACATCCACATCGAGACCACGCGTCCCGAGCTCCTCCCCGCCTGCGTGGCCCTCGTCGCGAACCCCGACGACGAGCGCTACCAGCCTTACTTCGGCAAGACGGTCCGGACCCCGCTCTTCGACGTCGAGGTCCCCGTCCTCGCGCACCCGCTCGCACAGCAGGACAAGGGCACCGGGATCGCGATGATCTGCACCTTCGGCGACGTGACCGACATCATCTGGTGGCGCGAGCTGGACCTGCCCAACCGCACGATCCTGGGCAAGGACGGCCGCGTGCTCGCGGATGCTCCCGATGCCATCGAGACGGATACCGCCAGGGCGGCCTACGCGGAGCTCGCCGGCAAGACCGTGTTCAGCGCCAAGAAGCGCGTCGTGGAGCTGCTCGGCGAATCGGGCGCGCTGCTCGAGGTGTCGAAGCCCTTCACCCACCCGGTGAAGTTCTACGAGAAGGGCGACCGACCGCTCGAGATCGTCTCGACGCGCCAGTGGTACCTCCGCAACGGCGCGCGCGATGCAGAGCTGCGCGACAAGCTCATCGAGATGGGCCGCGGCATGGGGTGGCATCCCGACTTCATGCGCGTCCGCTACGAGAACTGGACCAACGGCCTCACCGGCGACTGGCTCGTCTCGCGCCAGCGCTTCTTCGGCGTGCCGATCCCGGTCTGGTACGCGCTCGACGAGAACGGCGAACGCGACTACGACCGCGTGCTCACCCCCGACGTGTCGCGGCTGCCCGTCGACCCCACCACCGACGTGCCCGACGGCTACACGGAGGACCAGCGCGGCGTCCCCGGTGGCTTCGACGCCGAGAAGGACATTTTCGACACCTGGGCCACCTCGTCCCTCACGCCGCAGCTGGCCGGCGGCTGGCAGCGGGACGATGAGCTGTGGGACCTCGTCGCCCCGTTCGACGTGCGCCCGCAGGGCCAGGACATCATCCGCACCTGGCTCTTCTCCACGATGGTGCGCTCCGTGCTGGAGGACGGCCGGGCGCCGTGGACGGATGCCGCCATCTCCGGCTTCATCGTCGACCCCGACCGCAAGAAGATGTCGAAGTCCAAGGGCAACGTCGTCACCCCTGCGGACATCCTCGACGCCCACGGCACCGACGCGGTCCGGTACTGGGCCGCCTCGAGCCGCCTGGGCGCCGACGCGGCGTTCGACCCGCAGAACCCGACGCAGGTGAAGATCGGCCGCCGACTCGCGATCAAGGTCCTCAACGCGGCGAAGTTCGTGCTGTCGTTCCCGGTGCCGTCGGGGGCCCGGGTGACCCGCACTCTCGACGCGTCGATGCTCGCGACCCTCGATCACGTCGTCCGCGACGCGACGAAGGCCTTCGAGTCGTTCGACCACGCCCGCGCCTTGGAGATCACCGAGGCGTTCTTCTGGACCTTCTGCGACGACTACCTCGAGCTCGTGAAGGAGCGCGCATACGACCGGTCCGATGCCGGGCAGGCTTCGGCGGCTCTCGCGCTGCGCCTGGCACTGTCGACGCTGCTGCGCCTGCTGGCGCCCATCCTGTCCTTCGCGGCCGAGGAGGCGTGGTCCTGGTTCGAGGACGGCTCCGTCCACACCGCGTCCTGGCCCGAGCCTCTGGGCATCGAAGGCGACCCGGCTGTGCTCCGCACCGTCGGCGAGGCCCTGATCGCCGTCCGCCGCGCGAAGACCGAGGCGAAGGCGTCCCAGAAGACCGCGGTCTCCTCGCTCACGATCTCCGGCCCGGCCGAGGCGATCGCCGCCGTCCGCTCCGCCGAAGGCGACCTCGCCGCGGTCGGACGCATCGCGGATGTCTCGTACGCCGACGGCGACGCACTCACCGTGACCGATATCGTCCTCGCCCCTCAGGAGGTCTGACCATGCAGCTCGGCACTCGATGGACCAGCGGCGACGCGCCGCCCGCAGCGGTGCCCGCGGACCTGCACGAGCAGATCGCGGCCGTGGACGCCACCGTCCCGTCGGACGGGCTCGGCCAGCCGCGCCCGCGATGGACCCTGACGTGGCTCGAGGGTCGGCCGGTCGCCGAGCTCGACACCGGCGTGGTCGTGCGCCGAGAGGCCGACGGCCGGGTCGTCGTCGGGCACCTGGACGACGACGGCCTCAGCTGACGGCTCCGCCGCACGGCACAGCGCCCCCTTCCCGCCGGGCAGTGTGCGCTCCGTGCGCGCATGTCGTGCCCGTGGCGAGGACGGCGGCGCCTAGGCTGGGTCGATGACGGATGCTGCCAACCCGCTGATGACGCCCTCGCCCCTGCCGTTCGAGCTCCCGGACTACCCGCGGATCCGCCCGGAGCACTACCTGCCTGCCTTCCGCCGCGCATTCGACGAGCAGCTGGCCGAGATCGCGGCCATCACCGCGCAGGACGAGCCCGCCACGTTCGAGAACACCCTCCTTCCGCTGGAGCGATCCGGCGACCTGCTGGGTCGCGTCGCCCGCACGTTCTACACGGTCGCCTCCGCGGACGCGACGCCCGAGATCCAGGAGATCGACGAGACCCTCGCACCGCTGATGTCGGCGCATCAGGATGCGGTCCAGTTGGACGCACAGCTCTACGCGCGGATCGCCGCCGTCCACGAAGGACTCGACTCCGCCGACCTGACAGCGGAGCAGCGGTACCTCGTCGAGCGTCACCACCGCGAGATGACGAACGCCGGAGCGGGGCTGGACTCCACCGAGAAGACCATCCTGTCCGAGCTCAACCAGCGGCTGTCCGTCCTCAGCTCGACGTTCGAGAAGAACCTGCTCTCCGACACCAACGAGCTCGCCGTCGTCTTCGACGACGTCGCGGAGCTCGACGGCCTCACCGAGGGTGAGCTGTCCGCGGCGGCGCAGAACGCCGCCGATCGCGGGCTCGACGGCCGGTTCGTCGTCACCCTGACTCTCTTCACCGGCCACCCCTACCTCTCCACCCTGACGAACAGGGACAGCCGACGGCGGCTGATGGAGGCATCGCGTTCGCGCGGCCGGCGAGGCAACGGGTTCGACAACCGCGAGGTGCTCACCGAGATCGTCCGGCTGCGCGCCGAGCGCGCCCGGGTCCTCGGCCACGACTCCCACGCGGCGTACATCACCGCCGATCAGACCGCGGGGTCACCGGAGGCCGTGCACGATCTCCTGCGGCGGCTGGCAGAGCCCGCCGCCGCCAACGCACGCCGTGAGCAGGAGGCGCTGCAGGAGATCATCGATGCCGCAGGCTCGGGGTTCGCCCTCGAGGCCCACGACTGGGCCTTCTACACCGAGAAGGTGCGCGCGGCCCGGTACGACCTCGATCGAACCGCACTCCGGCCCTGGTTCGAAGCGGAGCGCGTGCTCGTCGACGGCGTCTTCCGCGCCGCCGGCGCTCTCTACGGGCTCAGCTTCGCCGAGCGGCCCGACATCCCGGCGTACCATCCCGAAGCGCGCGTGTTCGAGGTGACGAACGAGGACGGCTCCCACCTCGGGCTGTACATCCTCGACCTGTACACCCGCGACACGAAGCGCGGCGGCGCCTGGATGAACTCGATCGCCTCGCAGTCGGTGCTGCGCGGCACGTCCCCCATCGTCGTCAACAACCTGAACGTCCCCCAGCCGGCGCCGGGAAAGCCCACGCTGCTCACCCTCGACGAGGTCACCACGCTCTTCCACGAGTTCGGCCACGCACTGCACGGCTTGTTCGCGACCGTCACGTACCCGCACTTCGCCGGCACCGCCGTCTTCCGCGACTTCGTCGAGTTCCCCAGCCAGGTGAACGAGATGTGGATCTTCTGGCCGGAGATCCTCGCCTCGTACGCCCGCCACCACGAGACGGACGCACCGCTGCCGACCGAGGTGGTCGAGAGGCTGCGCGCCTCCGAAGCCTTCAACCAGGGGTTCGCCACGAGCGAGTACCTCGCCGCATCGTGGCTGGATCAGGCCTGGCACAGCCTGGACGCCGAGGGCGCGGCGTCGGAGATCGACGTGCCCGCGTTCGAGGCGATGGCGCTGGCCGACATCGGTCTGGACAACCCGGTCGTCCCGACCCGCTACTCCTCGACGTACTTCGCGCACGTCTTCTCGGGTGGGTACAGCGCCGGGTACTACTCGTACATCTGGAGCGAGGTGCTCGACGCGGACACCGTCGAGTGGTTCCGCGAGAACGGCGGCCTGGCACGCGAGAACGGTGAGCGCTTCCGGACCCGCCTGCTGGCCGTCGGCGGGTCGAAGGATCCGCTCGAGGCGTACCGCGACTTCCGCGGACGCGACGCTCGCATCGAGCCGCTGCTCGAGCGCCGAGGGCTCGCCGGCTGACCGAGCCTCAGGCCGCCGTGACGGCGTACACCAGGCGCGCGAACTGACCGACCGCCTCCGCCGACACGAGGCGGAGGCGGTCGGAGTCGACCCGGCGCGGCAGCAGCGGAGCCCCGCCGCCGAGCAGGACCGGGGCGACCGAGACGGCGATCTCGTCGAGCGCGTCGATGTCGAGGAACTGGCCCGCGAGGTCGCCCCCGCCGACCACCCAGATGTCGCCGTCCCCCGCAGCCTCCCGGAGGTCCGGCAGGATGTCGGCCACGGCTCCGGAGACGAACCTGATGTCGGCGCCTGCCGGTGCCGGGAGGTCGCGGGTCGTGAAGACGAAGGTCGGACGATCGCCGTGGAACTCGCGCCATCGTTCGGGGTGCGCCAGGATGTCGCTCTCCGCGAGCACCCATTCGTACGTCGTCGATCCCTCGACGAGCACCGTCGCCGCGGCAGGCAGCAGTGACTCGTCCGGCGTGTCGCCGTTGTCCACGTCGAACAGCCAGGTCAGCGAGTTCTGCTCGTCCGCGATGTAGCCGTCGAGCGAGGTGGCGGTGTCGAAGAGGATGCGTCCCATACCGGGACCCTAGGTCTCCCGTCCGACATCCCGACGCGAGGCTCTGCAGCGCCGGTCGAGAGGATCCTGCGGCGTCAGGCGCTCTTGCGCTTCTGGCGCAGGACGAGCGTCGGCGGGGCGCCGTCGGTGACGGCGGTGCGGGTGACGATCACCTTGTCCACGTCGTCCGCCGACGGGATGTCGAACATGATCGGGCCGAGCACGTCCTCGAGGATGGCGCGCAGCCCGCGGGCGCCGGTCTTGCGGGCGACCGCGAGATCGGCGATGGCGCGGAGCGCTTCCTCCTCGAACTCGAGTTCGACACCGTCGAGCTCGAACATGCGCTGGTACTGCTTGACGAACGCGTTCTTCGGTCCGGTGAGGATCTCGACCAGCGCGTCCTGGTCGAGGGGCGACACCGTGGTGACCACGGGCAGGCGGCCGATGAACTCGGGGATGAGGCCGAACTTGTGGAGGTCCTCCGGCAGCACGTCGCGGAAGACGTCGAGCTCCTGCTCCTTGTCCTGCAGGGGGGCGCCGAAGCCGACACCGTGCTTGCCGACGCGCGAGGAGATGATGTCCTCGAGGCCGGCGAAGGCGCCCGCCACGATGAACAGCACGTTCGTGGTGTCGATCTGGATGAACTCCTGGTGCGGATGCTTGCGGCCGCCCTGCGGAGGGACCGAGGCGACGGTCCCCTCGAGGATCTTCAGCAGCGCCTGCTGCACGCCCTCGCCGGACACGTCTCGCGTGATCGAGGGGTTCTCGGCCTTGCGCGCGATCTTGTCGACCTCGTCGATGTAGATGATGCCGGTCTCGGCGCGCTTGACGTCGAAGTCCGCAGCCTGCAGCAGCTTGAGCAGGATGTTCTCGACGTCCTCGCCGACGTAGCCGGCTTCGGTGAGCGCCGTGGCATCCGCGACGGCGAACGGCACGTTGAGCCGCTTCGCGAGGGTCTGGGCGAGGTACGTCTTGCCGCAGCCGGTCGGCCCGAGGAGCAGGATGTTGCTCTTCGCGATCTCGACCTCGTCGGCGCGCTGCTCGGCGGACTGGAGCGTGCCGCGTGCCCGGACGCGCTTGTAGTGGTTGTAGACCGCGACGGCGAGGGCCCGCTTGGCGGGGTCCTGTCCGACCACGTACTCCTCGAGGAAGCTGAAGATCTCGCGCGGCTTGGGCAGATCGAAATCGGTGACCTCGCCGTCGCCGGATTCTGCCATGCGCTCTTCGATGATCTCGTTGCACAGCTCGACGCATTCGTCGCAGATGTACACCCCGGGACCGGCGATGAGCTGCTGCACCTGCTTCTGGCTCTTGCCGCAGAAGGAGCACTTGAACAGGTCGGCGCTCTCACCGATGCGTGCCATGTGGCTCCCCCTCGCCGTTTCGTGCTGGTGACTTCGAGCCTAATCCCAGATCCCGACACGCGCTGGATTGCGACGGGAGTGTGGGCGCGGCCCGTGGAACACCGGTGCCCCGCCGGTATCGACGGGGCACCGGTCAGGCGTCAGGACGTGATCGCGGCAGGCGTCCGCTTGCGGGAGGTCAGGACCTGATCGACGATCCCGTAGTCCAGCGCTTCGTGCGCCGAGAGAATCTTGTCGCGGTCGATGTCCTTGTTGACCTGCTCCACCGTGCGATTGGTGTGCTTCGCCATCGTCTCCTCGAGCCAGGTCCGCATGCGGAGGATCTCCGCAGCCTGGATCTCGATGTCGGATGCCTGTCCGTGGCCGGCTTCGCCGACAGCGGGCTGGTGCATCAGGATGCGGGCGTTCGGCAGCGCGAGGCGCTTTCCGGGCGCACCCGCCGCGAGCAGCACGGACGCCGCGGAGGCGGCCTGGCCGAGCACGACCGTGGACACCTGAGGCGAGATGTACTGCATCGTGTCGTAGATGGCCGTCATCGCGGTGAACGAGCCACCGGGCGAGTTGATGTACATGATGATGTCACGGTCGGGGTCCATGGACTCCAGGACGAGCAGCTGCGCCATCACGTCGTCGGCCGACGCGTCGTCGACCTGCACGCCGAGGAAGATCACGCGGTCCTCGAAGAGCTTGTTGTACGGGTCCTGACGCTTGTAGCCGTAGGCCGTCCGCTCCTCGAACTGCGGGAGGATGTAGCGGCTCGACGGCATGGCGATGCCCTGCGGGCGACCGAAAGTCGGGGTGTTCATCTGTGTCGTCATCCTTCGATCGCTCAGTTCTCGGTTCCGCCGCCACCGACGACGTCGGTCGCCGACTCGCGGATGTGGTCCACGAATCCGTACTCGAGGGCCTCGTCGGCGGTGAACCAGCGGTCGCGGTCACCATCGGCGTTGACCTGCTCGACCGACTTGCCGGTCTGCGCCGCCGTGATCTCGGCGAGGCGTCGCTTCATGTCGAGGATGAGCTGCGCCTGCGTCTGGATGTCGCTCGACGTGCCGCCGAAACCGCCGTGCGGCTGGTGCAGCAGGACGCGGGCGTTCGGCGTGATGTACCGCTTGCCCTTGGTGCCGCTGGTCAGCAGGAGCTGGCCCATCGAGGCCGCCATGCCGATGCCGACGGTGACGATGTCGTTGGGGACGAACTGCATCGTGTCGTAGATCGCCATGCCCGCGGTGATCGATCCGCCGGGCGAGTTGATGTAGAGGTAGATGTCCTTCTCGGAATCCTCCGCCGCCAGCAGCAGGATCTTCGCGCAGATCTCGTTCGCGTTCTCGTCGCGCACCTCCGAACCGAGCCAGATGATGCGGTCTTTCAGCAACCGGTCGAAGACACTGGTTGCCATAAGGGGTTCAGCCATGGATGTTCTCCTGGATTCGTGTTCGTGATTCGAATCTAGCGGCGCGAAATCAGCGTCTCGCCCGTGTTCGCCGTGGGCATACCGGACGCGGCATCCGTGCCCGGAAACGCCCGAGGGCGGTGAGGGCCTTCCGGCTCCCACCGCCCTCGGGCGCGGTGCTCACTCGCTGTCGGCGGCCTTCTTGGTCGCGCGCTTGGCGGGCGCCTTCTTCGCCGGCGCGTCAGCGTCGGCGTCAGCCGCGGCAGCGGCCTTCTTGGCCGGGGCCTTCTTGGCGGGCGCCTTCTTCTCGGCGGGCGCCTCGGCGTCATCGGCAGCGGCCTTCTTGGCGGGCGCCTTCTTGGCGGCAGCCTTCTTCGCCGGAGCCTTCTCGGCGGGCGCCTCGGCATCATCGGCGTCAGCCTTCTTGGCGGGCGCCTTCTTCGCCGGAGCCTTCTTCGCGGGCTTGTCCTCCGTGGCGGCGTCGTCCGCGGCGGCGTCACCCTCGGCGGCGTCACCCTCGGCGGACTCGTCCTCGACGGCGACGAAGCCGGTGAGGTCGACCGGGTTACCGGCCGTGTCGACGACCGTCACCTTGCCGAGCGCGACGGCGAGGGCCTTGTTGCGGGCCACTTCGCCGACCATGAGAGGAATCTGGTTGCCCTCCTGCAGCGCGTCGACGAACTCCTGCGGCGACATGCCGTACTGCTGCGACGACTGGATGAGGTACTGGGTCAGCTCCTCCTGCGAGACCTGCACCTCGTGCTTCTCGGCCACCTTGTCGAGGACCATCTGGGTGCGGAACTGCTTCTCGCTCGCCTCCGTCACCTCGGCGCGGTGCACGTCGTCCTCGAGCCGGCCTTCGCCCTCGAGGTGAGCGTGGACCTCGTCCTCCACGAGCTTCGCGGGGACCGGGATGTCGGACTTCTCGATGAGGACCTCGATGAGCTTGTCGCGCGCCGCCGAGCCCTGCGTGAAGACCGACTGCTGCGAGACGCGCTCGACGAGGCTCTCGCGCAGCTCGGCGATGGTGTCGAACTCGCTGGCGACCTGTGCGAAGTCGTCGTCGGCCTCGGGCAGCTCGCGCTCCTTGACGGCCTTGACCGACACGGCGACCTCCGCCTCTTCGCCGGCACGCTCGCCGCCGACCAGCTTCGAGCGGAACGTCGTGTCCTCACCGGCGGTCAGCGATTCGATCGCCTCATCGATGCCCTCGAGCAGCTCGCCCGAGCCGAGCTCGTACGACACGCCTTCAGCGCGGTCGATCTCGGCGTCGTCGATCGTCGCGACGAGGTCGAGCTCGACGAAGTCGCCGGTCTTGGCGGGACGGTCGACCGTCACGAGGGTGCCGAAGCGGCTGCGGAGCTTGTCGAGCTCGGCGTCGATCGCGGCGTCGTCGGTCTCGACGGCGTCGACCTCGATCGTGATGTCGTCGTAGGACGGCAGCTCGAAGTCGGGGCGGACGTCGACCTCGACCTCGACCTTGAGGTCGCCGGTGAAGTCCTTTGTGCTCGGCCACTCGACGATCTCCGCCGAGGGACGGCCGACGATGCGGACCTCGTTGGCGGTGACGGCCTCGCGGTAGAACGCGTCCAGGCCCTCCTGCACGGCATGCTCGAGCACGGCCTCGCGACCGATGCGCTGATCGATGATGGGAGCCGGGACCTTGCCCTTGCGGAATCCGGGGATCTGCACGTCCTGAGCGATGTGCTCATAGGCGTGCGCGATGCTCGGCTTGAGCTCGTCGGGGGTGACCGTGATGTGGAACTTGACCCGGGTCGGGTTGAGCTGCTCGACGGTGCTGGTGACCATGCCTGTCGTTCTCCTTCTCCGGCCGCACACATGCGCGTCCGTTTGGGGTCTGGGTTCGTGGGGGTCGTTGTCGGGGCGACAGGATTTGAACCTGCGGCCTCCCGCTCCCAAAGCGGGCGCTCTACCAAGCTGAGCTACGCCCCGGGCGCGCACGGGGCGAGCGCCGAAAAACGGCCGTTGGTAAGTCTAGCCGACCGAGTCCGCTAGACTCGTCGAGTCGCTGTTTTCAGCGGTTTCGGGGATGTAGCTCAATGGTAGAGCCTCAGTCTTCCAAACTGATTACGCGGGTTCGATTCCCGTCATCCCCTCCACACGCCCTGATGCTGCCGCTGCGGCAGTGAGGACAGTCGCCTCGAGGTCACCGTTCAGCCAGGTGTCGATCGCGTAGGAGACCACCACCGTCGGATGGATCGGTTCCCTCCGAGTCCGCAACAAGGCGGGAGAAATCGACAGCCTCGCCAACACCTCCTGGCAGGTTCCGGCGAATACACGATGCCCTACTCATCTGTGTCGTCCGATGAACCATCCAGGTACCCCACGATGGCTGCAGCCTGTAGCCCGCCATCGACTCCTGCCACGTAGAATCTTCGTCCGCGACTCTCCACCAGCCCGCCAGACTCGAAGACCCGCAAACGCACAGCTTCATTCCGATGGGGAGAAGTCAACCGGGCGGCATCATGGGAGGCTCGCTTCAGCATGGATCGACTCAGGATCTCGTCGATAAGTCCCTCTAACGCGACGGGCTCGAAGCCGGATCCGCTTCGCCCCGTCACCATCTCGATCGAGCTTGCTGACGACTGACGCTTCGACATCAGACCCTGGAACCACGCGCTGATGTAAGCCGCACACTCAGCGGCATTGTCGCCCTTCACCCAATCTCCGTATCCGTCCGCATTGATGAGATAGGAGCCATATCTCTCGATGCCTCGACTGGCAGCAGGGCGTTCGTGTCGCCCGGCGACCGCGGGTCCGCAGGAGTTGCTCGGGAGGATGCTGATACGCTCCGGCGGTGATTCGAATCCTTGGGTCCGGGCGAGGCCTTCTCTCATCCGCACGTCGGGTAGTCAAGACCGTACGGATGTCGCTTGCGCGACCCGACCACGCTCAGGAGACGTACGACGTCGCCGCGGGATCGCCGAGGATGCGCGGCCGCCGCGCGCTCGTGGTGTTGGTCGCGTCTACCGACCGGGACGTCGATCCATGGCGGGATCGGTTCGCCGACCAGAACGTCCGCGTCCTCTGGACGGGAGACCTGCCGAAGGAGCCGAAGGCGCGCGCGGGAGACGCGGCGTTCGCCGACTCGGCCGCGCTCCGCGAACTGCTGCGCCGGATGCCGCCCGTCGACTGCTTCGTCGACCTCCGCACGGCGACGCACAGCAGCCGTGTGGAGCTGTGGGGCTGGGCGTACTATTTCCTGCGGCCGGGCGGGCTGTATGTCGTCAGCGCGCCGACCGCGCGCGCCGGGCGGCAGTCGAGGGCCGGCGCGTCGACCCTGGCCGCGTGGGTGTCCGGAGCAGCCGGTTCGGTCTCGGGCTTCACGGAGGCTGAGCTGAAGGAGCTCACCGCCGCCACGGCGCGCTCCTCCATACGCGCAGATCTGTCGTGGTTCCGCCGCCGCCGTGCCTACGCCGTCACGGTCACCGAGCGCGACGCCGATGAGGTCCTGCCGCAGCGACTCCGGAAGGCCTCGCACGAGGTGCTGCTCACGCTGCCCGGCGGGCGTTTCGAGTCCCCCGCCGTCGTCGACCACCACGAGCCGGCCCGGATGCCGCGCCGGGTGGAGTCGGTCCTGGATGTCCCTCCGATGACGCTCCGGCGGTACGAGGGCGACATCGGCTTCCACGGACACATGGCCTTCAGCGTGGAATCGACCGTGCTGCCGAGCTCGTTCCGGTACCCCTGGGGCAACGCGAAGTACCTCATGCTGCCCCACCAGCCGTTCAGCGCCCACCAGAACACGGTGTACCGGCTGCGGGACGCCTCGAAGGCGCCTCTTCTGCCGGATGCCGAGTATGTGGACCTCACGCATCCCTTCCACGGGCATTTCGGCCACCTCATCGCGCAGACCGTGGCTCGCCTCTGGGCACTCGATGAGATCGAAGCACGGTATCCGGACGCTCGGTTCCTGTTGCCCGAGCCGACGGCATCCATCGGGCGCGATCGGCGGCCGTACGAGATGCTCTTCGCCGCGGGAGTACCGCGCGACCGCGTCACCTGGGTGTCCAAGCCGGCGCGGCTGCGGCGACTGATCGTGCCCTCCTTGGGCCTGCAGTACTCGCCGAGCCTCTTCGTCCATCCGGCCGTCGCGGAGACCTGGTCGAGGATGCGGGAGCAACTGGTGGAGGTCGACCCTTCGTCGCCCCGCAAGATCTTCGTCTCTCGCCGATACGGGGTGAAGAAGCGCGGCTGCCGGAACGCTTCGGCGGTCGACCAGCTGTTCGAGGATCACGGATTCACGGTCGTCTACCCGGAGGACCATCCGCTCGAGGGGCAGGCGAAGCTGTTCGGAAACGCACGCGTCATCGCCGGCTTCGGCGGCTCGGGCATGTACAACTCGATCTTCGCCGACCATCTCGACGCGATGATCATCCTCAACTCCCAGAGCTACTCCGGGCGAACCGAGCACCTCATCGGCCTGACGAAGGCCGACCGGGTCGACTACTTCTGGAACCCGCCGCTCGAGAGCGAAGGCGCCGACTACACGTCGCCCTGGGAATTCGACTTCAACAGGAACGGCGGCGCCCTGCGCGCCCTGCTCGCGTCGCTCTAGCGCGCGAGCCGCGCCGGCCGGCGCTTCTGCCGCGCGGGACGCGGCCGGCCGCCCGGTCAGACCGAGGCGTAGGCGACGATGCCGCGTCGGACAGCGTCCAGGGCCCGGCGCGCGGCGACCGCGACGTCGGCGTCGGCGACCATCGACAGCTGGTCGAGCAGATCGATCGTCTGCTTCGTCCATCGCACGAAGTCGCCGGCCGCCAGGTCGGCCTCCTCCAGCACCCGGTCGAGTGTCGCACCGCGGGCCCACGAGTTCATGGCACGCGCCAGACCGGTCGCGAGCGGCTCACTGCCGGGCAGCCGATTGTCCTGTTCGAGGTCGTCGAGACGCGCCCAGAGGTCCTGGGTGCGGACGAGCGCCTCGCGGAACGGCCCCCGCGGCAGACCGTACTCGCCGGACTCGTCGCGCCGCGGCTCGTAGACCAGGCATGATGCGAGGGCGGCGAGGGACGCCGGGTCGAGGTCCCGCCACAGCCCGCGCCGCAGCGATTCGGCGACGAGCAGGTCGCGCTCGCCGTAGATGCGGCGCATCGTGCGCCCGGCATCCGTCAGTGCGGCGGTGCCCGCCTCGAACGTCACGTAGTCGAGCTGCGTCAGCACATCGATGATGCGGTCGAAGATGCGCGCGACCGTGCCGGTGCGCGTCTCGATATCGCGCCTCAGCTTGTCGGTGCGTCGACGCAGCTTCCAGTACCGCTCCGCCCAGCGCGCGTGCGCCTCGCGGTCCGGACAGGTGTGACACGGATGCCGCTGCATCCGCCGTCGCAGCGATTGCAGGTCCTTCTGCCGCTGCGCGCGGATCCGACTCGGTGCCGTCCTGTCGGCGCGGTTCAGCTTCTCGAGGTCGCTGAGATCGCGCCGGATGCCGGAGTACTCGGTGAAGTCGCCGCGGTCGCAGGTCATCGACGTCTCGTACCCGGCGAGGGACGCCTCGGCATCCTTCACCTGACGCGCGAGCCCGACGACGGCCCGATCGGCCTGGAACTGCGCGAAGGACGATTCGAGGATCTCTCGCGCACGCTCTCGGCCGAACTGGTCGATCAGGTTCACGGCCATGTTGTAGGTGGGCCGGAAGCTGGAGTTGAGCGGGTAGGTGCGACGCGAGGCGAGCGCGGCGACGGCTTGCGGATCGAGTCCCTCGGTCCACTGCACGACGGCATGCCCCTCGACGTCGATGCCGCGGCGGCCGGCGCGGCCGGTCAGCTGGGTGTACTCCCCCGACGTGATCGCGACACGGGCTTCGCCGTTGAACTTCTCGAGCTTCTCGAGCACGACGGTGCGCGCGGGCATGTTGATGCCCAGCGCGAGGGTCTCCGTCGCGAAGACGACCTTGACGAGCTTGCGCTGGAAGAGCTCCTCGACGACCTCCTTGAACGCCGGCAGCAGGCCGGCGTGATGGGAGGCGACGCCGCGCTCGAGGTTGTCGCGCCACTCCCAGTACCCGAGGACGGCGAGGTCCTCGTCCTGCAGCGGCGCGAGCCGGTCGTCGATGATGTCCCTGATCTCGTCCCGCTCGGCAGGCGTGGTCAGCTTCACATGCGAGCGCCGGACCTGCTGGACCGCGGCGTCGCAGCCGGCGCGGCTGAAGATGAAGAAGATCGCCGGGAGCAGGTTCGCCTGTCCCAGCAGCTTGACCACCTGCGGGCGGTCGATCCGCTCGATGCGCTGCGCGTTCGAGGGGCGGACCGGGCGCCTTCCGCCGCGGTGCGGGCGCCGCGCCTCGCGATCGTCGCGACTGCGGTACTCGGACGCGCGCCGGTTGTTCTCGAACGTGGCGCCCTTCGGGGACCGGATGCGGGTGAGCTCCTGGTTGACCTGAGCGGTGGCGACTCCCGCGCGATCGTCGAACAGCGGCAGCAGATCGCCGCGGACGAGCACATGCTGCTCGAGCGGGACCGGCCGCGTCTCGGAGACGATGACGGCGGTGTCGCCGCGCACGGTGTCGAGCCAGTCGCCGAACTCCTCGGCGTTCGAGACCGTGGCGGACAGTGAGACGAGCCGCACGGTCTGCGGGAGGTGGATGATGACCTCTTCCCACACCGGGCCGCGGAAGCGGTCCGCGAGGTAGTGCACCTCGTCCATGACGACGTACCGCAGGCCACGGAGGGCGGGCGAATTCGCGTAGAGCATGTTCCGGAGCACTTCGGTGGTCATCACCACGACGCGCGCATTGCCGTTGATGTTGGTGTCGCCGGTGAGCAGACCCACCTCGCCCTCGCCGTACACGTCCTGCAGCTCGCGGAACTTCTGGTTGGACAGGGCCTTCATGGGCGTCGTGTAGAACGCCTTGTCGCCGGGTTCGCGCATCGCCAGGTGGACCGCGAACTCGCCGACGATCGTCTTCCCCGCACCGGTGGGGGCGGCGACGAGGACGCTCCGGCCCTCTTCCAGCGCGTGGCATCCCGCGATCTGGAACGGGTCGAGGTCGAACTTCTGCAACGAGGCGAAGGATGCCGAGACGGGGTGCCGGCGTTCGGCCTCGGCGGCGGCGTACCGCGACGCGGGATCGCTCATGCGGGCGCTCCGAGGAGGGCCGCGTCGCGCTTGCGGCGACGGCGGTCGAAGAGCATCGAGAGTCCCGCCGCGGCGAAGAAAAGAACCGTCAGGATCGCCGCCAGGACGAGCATGCTCACGATGTCGGCGGCGGGAGTCGCGGCGCCGGCGAAGACGGTGGCGATGACGATCGCGATGCGCCAGCCCTTCATGATCTCCCGTCCGGTCATCACACCGGCGAGGTTGAGGGCGACGAGGAAGACCGGGGTGACGAACGAGACGCCCACGACGAGGAGGAGCTTGAGGACGAAGTCGTAGTAGTACTTCGCCTGGTACCAGTTGGCCGCGCCCTCCGGCGTGAACCCTGCCATCAGTTCGACGAGGTGCGGCATGACCAGCCAGCCGAAGTAAGCCCCCGCGAAGAACAGCGGAACCGCGGCGGCGACGAAGCCGATCGTGTACCGGACCTCTTTCCGGGTGAGCCCGGGCATGAGGAAGGCCCAGATCTGCCAGAGCCACACCGGTGCCGACACCATGAGGCCGACGGCGAACGCGATCCGGATCTGCAGGTCGAAGCCGGACGTGACGGTGTCGAACATCAGGCCCACGTCGGCGCCGTCGCCTCGCCGCTCGGCGACGATCCGGATCGGCTCGGTGATGGCCCAGATGATCCGCTCGGCGAAGAAGAAGGCGGCGACCATGCCGACGACGAGTGCGGCCGCCGCGATGAGCAGCCGCCTGCGGAACTCACGCAGGTGATCGCCCAGCGACATGCGCTTGTCGCGGTACGGGACGTCCCCGCCGGTCACTGCGGGGTGTGTCGTCGCCAAGGCCCCGTCAGGAGGTGGGGCGCTGCGGCGTGCTCGAGCCGGTGGCCGGCGGAGGCGTCAGCGGGACGGACGACGCGGCGGATGGGTTCTCGGGCGTCGGGGTGGATGCGGGCGGCTCGGACGCCGCGGGCGCATCCTCTTCCTTCATCGCCTTCATCTCGCCCTTGAAGACTCGTGCCGACTGGCCGACGCTCTTGGCCAGCGCGGGGAGCTTGGCAGCCCCGAACAGAAGCAGGATCACCACCAGGACGATGATCAGGTGCCATCCTTGCAAGCCGGCCATGAAGAGCTCCTCGGGTCGATGTGGCCCCAGTCTAACGGCCGCCGACGGCTGCCGGCTCAGCGGTACTGCGCGAGCCCCGCGTCCGCCCATGCCGCGGCCGCCTGCCGGGCGCCGACGGGACCGATGATCTCGACGTCGCCGCCCAGACGTGCCGCGACGCGCTTGAGGCTGCGCTCGTCCGCGACGCGGAGGCGCGCCGTGCGATAGGCGCCGGTGCCCGCGACGGAGGTGCGGTCGACGTACTCGCCGAGCAGCGGGAGCACATCGGCTCGGCAGCGGACCTCGACGATCGCATCCGACTCCGTCGGCTCGAACAGGTCCGGCACCGAATCGCCGCCGTGGGAGCTCGGGATCGCGGTGAGCGCGACATCGGACACCCGGTCGAGGTGGAAGGTGCGCATCGCCGTCCGCAGGTGACACCATCCCTGGAGATACCACTGGCCGTCCGCGATGTGCACCTTCACGGGGTCGACCGTGCGCGTGGTGGGCGTGGCATCCGGCGCCTGATAGGTGAACGAGACGGCGACGCCGCGGCGGAGCGCCTCGGCCACGGTCGTCCGGACGTCGTCCACCGCGGTGGGCGCGACGATGAGGTCGGCGGGAGTGCTCGACGCGCCGCGCGCGAGCTTGGCGAGGAGCCCCTGCACCACGCCGCTGTCGCCGACGCCCGGCAGGCTCGCGGCGAGCTGCAGACCGGCCAGCAGGGCGGCTGCCTCCCGCGCGGTCAGCCGGGGCGTGCGCTCCAGGCCGACGGCGTTGGTGATGACGATGCGGTCCTGCTCGTCCAGCAGGTCCCAGTCGATGTCGAAGAGGTCGTTCGCCATCTGCCAGAAGCCGCCCTCGCCGGGCAGGCCGATGACGGTGAGCTTCTCGACCATCTCGCGCATCTGCTCGGGCGTGACGTCGAACTCCTCGGCGGCCTGGGCGACCGAGACCTCGCCGTGTCCGATGAGGTAGGGCACGAGCTGCAGGATCAGCGAGGCGCGGTCGGTCGCGACCAGTGGACGTGCGCTCATGCGACGGCCTCCGCATGCAGACCGCGGGCCCGCTCGAGACGGGAGATCACCGCGGCGCGGAGCTCCGCCGGCGCGACCACCCGCACTTCAGGACCGTACGACGCGAGCTCGTCGGCGAAGATCTGGCCGTCGACGTACGGGACGAGGACGCCCTGGTCGGCCGGAATGCCGCGCCGGTGCAGCCGCAGCGCTGCCTCGGTGCCCGGCTCGACCTCGATGAGGGCGCGCTGGCGCGAGGCGAGTGCCTCGAGACCCGAGAGGGCCTTCTCCCCCGCTCCCGCGCGCAGCGAGAGGTCGAAGGGCGTCCGCGTGACGACGACGTCCGAGCTGATGCGGGTGAGCAGGAACGTGCGCTCCGCGTCCTGCCCCACGTCGAACCCGTAGACGTGCCACCGCCCCTCGTACTCCAGGAGGGCGAGCGGTTGGATGCGGCGTCGATGGGCGACATCCGAGCCGCCCTTGACGTAGTCGAACTCGACGACCCGGCCCTGCTCGATGGCGCGCTGCAGCGGTGCGAACGACGGCTCGCGCAGGCTGATGCGCGGCGCGTACCCGATGATCGGCGCGTCGACCTCGATGCCGAGCGCTCGGATCTTCCGGAGCCCGCTCCTGGCCTGCGCGGACATCGACGACTCCCCCCAGACGCCGCTGGCGAGGTTCAGGACCGCGATCTCGGCGGGGGTGAAGTCGATGTCGATGGGCAGCGCGTACTCGGACGTCGGCACGCGGTACCGAGCCTCCCGCAGGTCGTCGGGGTCGGCGAAATCGCCGATCGTCTCGATCGGGACGCCGAGCGCGCGCAGGTTCTCCTTGTCGCGTTCGAACATCTTCTCGAGCGCGTCCTTCGATGCGCCGCCCGCGCCCTGCTCGCGATATCCCGCGACCGAGGTGAGGATCGTGTCCTTCGTCAGCCCCTGCTCGGTCGCGAGCAGCGCGACGACGAGGTTGACGAGACGCTCCTCGGGCGCGCTGCGGGTCGAGTCGGTGGCCACGCGACCATCCTAGGCTTCGGCGGGGGTGGTGCCCCCGCGGCGGGTCACGGAGTCGGCGCGGCTGCGGCGGGCTCGTCGATGCCGAGGATGTCGATCACGAAGACGAGCGTCGATCCGGCCGGGATGGTGCCCTGCGCCTGGTCGCCGTAACCGAGATCGGGCGGGATCACCGCGAGCACCTGCGAACCGACCGTCTGGCCGTCGAGCGCCTGGGCGAAACCGGGAACGACGCCGTCGAGGCTCAGCGCAGCGCTGGCGCCCTTCTCCCAGGATGAGTCGAACACCTCGCCGGTCTCCCAGAGGACACCGGTGTAGTGCACGCGCACCGTCGCGTCGGAATCGACGACCTCGCCGTCCCCCTTCTTCAGGGTCTTGACGATGAGATCCTCGGGCGCCTCAGCCTCGGGGACGATGATCCCGGGCCGGCCCGCCGTGTCGAGCACGACGCTGGGGATGCCGCTCCCTTCGACGTACTGCGGGGCCCCGTTCGCCGCCGGCAGGTACACCTTCTGCAGGTCGACGACGAAGATGGCGGAGTCGTTCTCGCCGAGGCCCATGCTCTGCGCGGCCTCGGGTGCGAGATCCTCGGCGGCGACGGCGCCCACGATGCGGGAGCCCTCCGTCGCGCACTGCAGCATCTTCGCGATGCCCTCGTAGTACTGCGACCAGGTCTCGACGGACGTGATCTGCGTTCCCGAGGTGACGAGGGTCTGACCGGTGGCGCCGCCCAGGATCGTCGTCGTGAACTGGACGTCCTGCGCGCGCGTCGTGACGGCGGGGCCGGACCCGACCTCGAGGTCCGTCCACACCGTCTCGTCGACGTAGACCGGCGCGGTGGTGGTGGCCGCGGGCTCTCCCTCGGGACCCGAGACGTCGATCAGGTCCAGGGCGGACGAGTCCGAGACGACGCGGTCGCAGCCGGGGTCGGCGGACGCGGAACCGGATGCCGCGCACCCGACGAGAGCGAATGCGGACAGGCCGAGCACGGCCACCGCAGCGGAGATCTGACGCATTCGTTCAGTCTACGGGCTCGTCCGAACGATCCTCCGCCGCCATCCGGGCGCCGTCGACGGCGCGCTGCGCGTCGCGCACGCGCTTGCGGAGGTTCTTGTCGGTGATCTGACGGTCGCCCACTGCGCCGGGCGTCCACGCCTCGACGTCCGCGTCGGCGTAGCTCGGCTTCTTCAGCGCGCGCTTGCGGACGTCGGGCGGGACCGCTCCGGGCGCGAGCCGGCGCGCGGTGATGAGGAATCCGGTGTGCGCGACCATGCGATGGTCGGGGCGAACGGCCAGACCTTCGACATGCCAGCCGCGGATCATGGTTTCGGTGGCTTCCGGCTCGGTGAACAGACCAGTGCCGCGGATGTACTCCGCGACGCGGCTCAGCTGGGTCGCGGTGGCGATGTAGCAGAGGACGACGCCGCCGGGCGTGAGGGCCTCGGCGACGACGTCCATGCACTCCCACGGCGCGAGCATGTCGAGGACGACGCGATCGACCGAGCCGCCCGGGGCGACCTCGGGCAGCTGCTCGGCGAGATCGCCGACGACGACGTTCCAGTTCTCCGGGTAGTGGCCGAGGAAGGTCTCGACGTTGGCCTCGGCGACCTGCGAGAACTCCTCACGCCGCTCGAAGGAGACCAGGCGACCGCTCCCGCCGATCGCGCGCAGCAGCCACAGTGACAGCGCGCCCGAGCCGACACCCGCTTCGACCACGGTCGCGCCGGGGAAGATGTCGGCGGATGCCAGGATCTGCGCGGCATCCTTCGGGTAGACGATCGCGGCCCCGCGCGGCATCGACATCACGAAGTCGCGGAGCAGCGGCCGGAGCGCGAGGTACTCGTGCCCGCCGCTGTTGACGACCACCGAGCCGTCGGGCTGGCCGATGATGCTCTCATGACGCAGCACGCCGTGGTGGGTGTGGAGTTCGCCGCCCTCGCGGAGGGTCACGGTGTGGAGGCGCCCCTTGGGTCCGGTCAGCTGCACCCGGTCGCCGAGGCGGAACGGCCCGCTCGGCCGCAGGTCGGCGCTCACGCGCGCACCTCCGCGCGCGCCTCGGCGAGCACCCCGGCGAGGTCGGCGGCGGTCCGGCCCTCGAGGGTCGGCCACAGTGCGAAGGCTCCGACGTCGTCGAGGGCGACCACGTTCGGGATGCCGATCGTGACGGCGCCCGACGCGATCGCCGCCCGCGCGCCGTTGGGAGAATCCTCGAGTGCGACGGCGTCACCGGCCGCCACGCCGAGCTTCTCGCAGGCCTGCAGGTACGGGTCGGGGAAGGGCTTCGGCCTCGCCACGTCGTCGCCCCCGATGACCAGGTCGAAGGCCGGGAAGTCGATCAGCTCGACCACCGCGTGCGCCATGCGGCTCATCGACATCGTGACGAGCGCGGTCGGGATGCCCGCATCGCGAATGCTTCGCAGCAGCTCCTGTGCGCCGGCACGGAAGGGCACGCCCTGCTCCTTCAGCTGCCGCATCACCTCGTCGGTGAGGTGCGCGACGATCTCGGGCCGGGTCATCTCGACGCCCGCTGCCTGCAGGACGACGGCGGAATCCTCGAGGCCGAGGCCGACGAGCTGGATCGCCTGCTCGTGCGTCCAGGCCCCGCCGTATCGCTCGACGAGGCGCGTCTCGGCCGCCATCCAGTACGGCTCGGTATCCACGAGGGTGCCGTCCATGTCCCAGAGGACAGCGGCGGGAAGGGGGGAAGTCACGGCTCCATGCTAGGCGAGGGGCACCTGCCCACCCGACGGCGGGCGGCGTATCGTGGGGGGAACTGAAAGAGGGGATGTCCGTGCAGGGACTGGGACAGCGGGTGCTCGTGATCGCCTTCGACGGCTGGAACGATGCCGGCGAGGCGGCGACGGCGGCGGCGTCCCAGGTGCGCGCCGCGGGTCGTTTTGAGCGGGCGTTCGGCGTGGATCCCGAGCTGTACTTCGACTACCAGTACACGCGGCCGCAGATGAAGCTCGATGCCGACGGCGCCCGCACGCTGATCTGGCCGGAGGCGACCCTGTGGCGCCCCACCCGCCCGGACGACGACGTGTCGCTGTGGCTGCTGACCGGCCCCGAGCCGGCGCGCGCCTGGCAGGCGTTCGCGGCGGAGTTCGTGGACGCGGCGCTGCGTGAGGACATCACCGGGATCGTCGCCCTGGGATCGATGATGAGCGACGTGCCCCACACCCGACCGATCTCGGTCTTCGCGGGGTCCGACGACGACGACCTCCGCACGCACCTGAACCTCGAGCGCCCCACCTATGAGGGTCCCGTCGGGATCCTGTCGGTCCTCGCGGCGACCGCCGAGCAGGCGGGCATCCCGACAGCCGCGCTCTGGGCGAGCGTGCCGCACTACGTCGCAGGGCACACACCGTCCCCGAAGGCGACTCTGGCCCTCCTCGACAAGCTCGAGGAGATCACCGGAGCGAAGGTCGCTCGCGGCGAGCTCCCGGCCGACGCCCTCGCCTGGGAGGCGTCGATCGACGCGGCCGCCGCCGACGACGAGGAGATGACGGAGTACATCCGCCAGCTCGAGCACACCCGCGACACCTGGGACTCCCCCGAGGCGTCCGGCGATGCGATCGCGCAGGAGTTCGAGAAGTACCTGCGCCGCCGCGGCGACGGACCCCGCGGCGGGGGGCACGATCCGCGTCGCTGAGGGCAGCCCGCGCGCCGCGGAGGTTCAGTAGGCCTGCAGCACGCCCGTCCCGAGCAGGACGAGCAGCACGACGCCGAGGACGATGCGGTAGATGACGAACGGCAGGAAGCTGCCCTTCTTGAGGTAGCGCATCAGGTACGCGATGACGGCCCATCCGATGCCGAAGGCGACGACGGTCGCCACGGCGGTCTCACCGAGGGTGAAGACGGCGGCGCCCGGCTCGCGGATCGCCTGGAGCAGCTCGTACAGGCCGCTGCCGAACACGGCCGGGACGGCCAGGAGGAAGGCGACCTCCGCGGCGGCGGGCCGCGTGTACCCCAGCGCGAGTCCCGCCGTCGTCGTCGCACCCGAGCGCGACACGCCCGGGATGAGCGCGAGCGACTGCGCGACGCCGAGCGTCAGGCCATGGCCGATGGTGAGGTCCTTCTCGGTGCGCACGCGGCGACCGAGCGCATCGGCGATCCCGAGGATGATGCCGAAGACGATCAGGACGGTCGCCACCAGCCAGAGGTTGCGGAAGGTGTCCCGGATGACGTCCTGGAAGAGGAACCCGAGCACCCCGATCGGAATGGTGCCGATGATGACGACCCATCCCATGCGCGCATCCGGGTCGTCGCGCGGCACCGAGCCGGTGAGCGATCTCGCCCACGCCGCGATGATCCGCGTGATCCGTCCCCAGAAGTAGACGAGCACCGCCAGCTCGGTGCCGATCTGGGTGATCGCGGTGAACGTCGCCCCCGGGTCCTCGGCCGACGGCAGGAACTCGCCCACGATGCGCAGGTGCGCGCTCGATGAGATCGGGAGGAACTCGGTCAGGCCCTGGACGATGCCGAGGATGATCGCCTCGAGAAGCTGCATGGGCGCCTTTCAGTACGTGCGGATGAGGTCGGTGAGGACCCGCTGACCGAACACGAGGGCGTCGATCGGGACGCGCTCGTCGACACCGTGGAACATGCCCGTGAAGTCGAGGTCGGCGGGGAGGCGCAGCGGTGCGAATCCGAAACCGGCGATGCCGAGCTCGGCGAGGGCCTTGTTGTCCGTTCCTCCACCCATAAGGTACGGGATCACCGGGACGCCCGGATCGTGTCTCGCCAGCGAGTCGACCATCGCGGTGACGAGGTCACCGGCGAAGGGGACCTCCAGTCCGATGTCGCGGTGCACGACCTCGATCTCGACATCGTCGCCGACGATGCGCTGCACCTCGGCGAGCACCTCGTCCTCGTGCCCGGGCAGCGTGCGGATGTCGATCGCGGCGGTGGCGGCATCCGGGATGACATTGTGCTTGTACCCGGCGGTGAGTCCGGTCGGGTTCGTCGTGGTGCGGAACGTCGAGCGGAGGAAGGCGGATGCCGGTCCGGTCGCGTCCGCGACGGTGTCCGGATCGTCCGCGAGTCCGCCGGACAGATCGGCCAGCGAGGCGACCAGCTGCCGGGTGGTGGACGTCAGCTCGATCGGCCAGCCCGTACGCCCGAGCGCCGACACGGCCTCGGCGAGACGGGTGATCGCGTTCTCGGGGTGGTGACGGCTGCCGTGCCCGGCGATCCCCCGCGCGTGCAGGCGGATCCAGATGAGCGCCTTCTCCCCCACCTGCAGCAGGTAGGCGCGGCGGTCGCCCACCGCGATGGAGTAGCCGCCGACCTCGCTGATCGCCTCGGTCGCCCCCGCGAACCACTCCGGCCGGTCGCGCACGACGAGCTGGGATCCCTCGACACCGCCGTTCTCCTCGTCGGCGAAGAACACGAGGATCAGCTCGCGCTCGGGTCGCTCGCCGGCGCGCAGGAGCTCGGCCACGGATGTGAGGATCATGGCGTCCATGTCCTTCATGTCGACGGCGCCGCGCCCCCAGAGCATGCCGTCCTTGACGACGCCTTCGAACGGATCGACGCTCCAGTCCGCGGCGACCGCCGGGACGACGTCGAGATGTCCGTGCAGGATCAGCGCCGGCTTCTCGGGATCACGGCCCGGCACGCGCGCCGACACGTTCGTGCGGCCGGGGATCGGCTCGTAGTACTCGGGCGTGAGACCGAGTGCCTCGAGGTAGCGGCCGACGTACTGCGCTGCGTCGCGCTCGCCGTTCGCGCGGCCTTCGCCGTAGTTCGTGGTGTCGAAGCGGATGAGATCTCGCGCGACGCGGGCGACCTCGGGGAGCTCATCGTGTTCGGGCATGCGATCCACGCTACCCCCGGGCAGCCGGGCGGAACGCAGAAGGCCCCGGCGGGGAATCTCTTCCCGGCCGGGGCCTTCTGTCCTCTGTGCGCGAGGGGGGACTTGAACCCCCACGCCCTATTCGGGCACTAGCACCTCAAGCTAGCGCGTCTACCTATTCCGCCACCCGCGCAGAGTATTTCCGGTTTCGCAACCGAAGATCGAGGTTAGCACGATCCGAGCGGGACGATAAATCGAGCCGGGCATGCGCGCGTCGGCTCGCCGCTCATGCGACCGACACGCCGAAGGCGAGGCCGAGGACGTACGTCACCGCCGCGGCGCCGAAGCCGATCGCGAGCTGCCGCAGGCCCCGTCGCAGCGGCGGGGCGCCGGAGAGGAGCCCCACCGTCGCACCCGTCAGGAGCAGCGCCGCCCCCACCAGGACGAGGGCCATCACGACGGCCGTGACACCCTCGAGACCGAGGATCCAGGGCAGCACCGGGATGAGCGCGCCCGAAGCGAAGAACCCGAAGCTTGATGCCGCAGCTCCCACGGCGGAGCCGATCGATTCGAGGTCGGCCGACGGCTCGGCGGGACGCCGATAGGGAATCGCGGGGTCACTGGCCTGCGCGGTCGCGATGACGCGTCGGGCGCGAGCGAGCGCCTCGTCGCCGTCGATGCCGCGCGCCCGGTAGACGAGCGCGAGTTCGTTGGCGTCGAGATCGAGGTCCGGGAGGACGTGGTCGGTGTCGTTGTTGGGGTGGGTCGCCTCCACCAGCTCCCGCTGCGAGCGCACCGACACGAACTCCCCCGCCGCCATCGACAGGGCGCCGGCGAGCAGGCCGGCGATCCCGCTGAACAGGACGAACTGCGGGGCGACACCGGTCGCACCGATGCCCATCACGAGGGCGAGGTTCGACACCAGCCCGTCGTTGGCGCCGAAGACCGCCGCGCGGAAGCTCCCCGACAAGCGCATGCGGCCGCGCGCCGCGAGGCTGCGCACCACCTCGCCGTGGATCTTCTCGTCCGCGCGCATCGCCGCGGTGGCATACGGGTCGTCGTCGTACGGCGAGCGGTTCTCCGCGTTCTGTGCCAGCGCGAGGACGAAGATCGACCCGAAGCGCCGCGCCATGACACCGAGCAGCCGGGTCCGTGTGGATGCGCGGGGCGGCCGGACGGGCTCGCCGCCCAGCAGTGCGAGCCAGTGCGCCTCGTGGCGACCCTCCGCCTCGGCGAGGTCGACCAGGATGGCGCGCTCCTCGCCCGACTTGCGGGTCGCCAGCTCCCGGTACACGCGCGCCTCGGCGCGCTCGTCGACGAGGTACCGGGCCCAGCGGCGGCGATCCTTCGCCGTCGGTGGTGTCGAAGCCGGGGGGATCTGCGCGCTCATGTCCCCTCCACGGTAGCCAGCGGCGGCGACCCACGACCGCCGACGTCGGCGATTGTCAGAATTTCGGATCGCCGAACCGGGGGATCAGGAGTGGACGCGACGGCGAAGCACGTCGATGCGCGCCTGCAGCTGGGCGACGGTCGCCCGCGCCACCTCGGGGCCGCCGCAGATGCGGCGCAGCTCCGCATGGACGGCGCCATGGGGCTGGTTGCTCTGCCTCGCGTAGAGACCGACGAGGCTGTTGAGCAGCTGTCGCTGCTCCCGCAGCGTGCGGTGCAGCGCCGGCGGCAGCGTCGTGGGCTCACCCGTCGCCTCGGCCCGCTGCGCCTCGTGCGTCTCACGGGCCTTCCGGTGGCGGCCCTGCCGCGCCTGCCGCTGCATCAGCAGGTCGTGGACGTGCTCGGGCTCGAGCAGTCCCGGAATGCCGAGGAACTCCTCCTCCTCGAGCGTTCCCGGCACCGCGAGCTGACCGAACTCCTTGCCGTCGTAGAGCACCCGGTCGAAGTGCGCGACCGATCCGAGCGCCTGGTAGCTGCCCTCCTCGAGCAGCGCGTCCGAGGCCTTGTCCTCGCGCTCGGCTTCTTCGAGCAGGGCGTCCTCGAGGCCGTCTTCGCCGTCGCCCTCGCGGTCCAGCGCATGGTCTCGCTGGCGCTCCATCTCGTTCGCGAGGGCGAGCAGCTGCGGCACGTTGGGGAGGAAGACGGATGCCGCCTCGCCGCGGCGCCGCGCACGGACGAAACGGCCGATCGCCTGGGCGAAGAACAGTGGCGTCGAGGCGCTCGTCGCGTACACCCCGACCGCCAGCCGGGGCACGTCGACACCCTCCGACACCATCCGCACCGCGACCATCCAGCGCGTCGTCGACTGGCCGAAGGTCTCGATGCGGCCAGACGCCGCCTTGTCGTCGGACAGCACCACCGCCGGGTACTCGCCCGTGATGTCGCGGAGGATCGCGGCGTACGCACGCGCTGCCGTCTGGTCGGTCGCGATGACCAGGCCGCCGGCATCCGGGACATCCTGACGCACCTCGGTGAGGCGCCGGTCCGCGGACCGCAGCACCGCCGAGATCCATTCGCCGTCGGGGTTGAGCGCGGTCCGCCACGCCTGCGCGTTGACGTCCTTCGTGTTGTCCTGGCCGAGGTGGGCCTCGTATTCGTCCCCCGCCTTCGTCCGCCACCGCATCTGGCCGGCGTAGACGTGGAAGAGGACGGGGCGGACGACGCCGTCCGCGAGTGCGCGCCCATAGCCGTAGTTGTAGTCGGTCCTCGAGAGACGGATGCCCTTCGAGTCGGGGTGGTACTCGACGAACGGGATCGGTGCGGTGTCGCTGCGGAACGGGGTCCCCGACAGCAGCAGTCGCCGCGTCGCGCGGCCGTACGCCTCGCGGAGCGCGTCACCCCAGCTGAGCGCATCGCCGCCGTGGTGGACCTCGTCGAGGATGACGAGCGCGCGCGAGTCGAGGGTCAGGTGCTGGTGGACGGATGCCTTGACCGCGACCTGCGCGTAGGTGACGGCGACGCCGTGATAGTGCCGGGCCGGGGCGTAGTGCTTGTTGCTGAAGCGGGGATCGAGGCGGATCGAGACGCGGGCCGCAGCATCGGCCCACTGCGTCTTCAGATGCTCGGTCGGAGCGACCACGATGATGCGATCGATGATGTTCCGGCGCATCAGCTCGCTCGCGAGGCGGAGCGCGAAGGTCGTCTTGCCGGCACCGGGTGTCGCGGCCGCGAGGAAGTCGCGCGGGCCGCCGCCGATGCCGTCGGGGCCATCGGAGGCGAAGTACTGTTCGAGGGCTTCGGCCTGCCAGGCGCGCAGGCTCTGCGCGGTGCCCCAGGGAGCACGCTGCGGGAAGGCCGGCGACAGGTGCTCGGCGGCGAAACTTCCGAACTGGGTCTCCGCCATCTCCTCCTGCTCTCGCGTCGCCTCGTCTTCTGTCACGTGCATCCACGATAGGCGTTCCCCCCGACAGCGAGACGCGAAAAGGAGACCGGGTAGCCTCGAGGCGGAGGTGTCATGCGCGAGAACGACTCCGAGCCCGAAGAGGCTCGAACCTCATACGCAGTCAACCCCGCGGTTCACCCGTGGCGCCGCATGGTGGCGATCGGCGATTCGTTCACCGAGGGCATCGGCGACCCCGCGCCGTCGCGGCCCGGAGGCCACCGCGGCTGGGCGGACCGCGTCGCCGAGGTCCTCTCCAGCCAGGTGGACGACTTCGCGTACGCGAACCTCGCCGTCCGCGGGAAGCTGATTCGGCAGATCGTCGACGCGCAGGTCGAGCCCGCCGTCGCCCTGAAGCCCGACCTCGTGACGTTCTCGGCCGGCGGCAACGACGTGATCCGTCCCGGCGGCGACCCCGACGCCGTCGCGATGCTGTTCGAGGACGCCGTGGCGAGGCTGTCTTCGCAGGGTGCGACGGTGGTCGTGTTCACCGGCATCGACACCCGCTTCACTCCGGTGTTCCGCGGCATCCGCGGCCGGGTCGCGATCTACAACGAGAACATCCGCGGCATCGCGAACCGCTACGACTGCGTCGTGGCGGACCAGTGGGCGCTCAAGGAGGTGCAGGACATGCGGTTCTTCGACGACGACCGTCTGCACCTCAATCCCCTGGGGCATCACGAGGTCGCCCGCATGGTGCTGCGCGCCCTCAACGTCCCGAACGACCTGCTGCCGCTGCAGCCCGACCCGCTCCCGCCGGTAACCTGGCGCGCCGCGCGGGCGAACGACCTCGTCTGGGCCCGCGCGCACTTCGTGCCCTGGGTGCTGCGTCGGCTGCGCCATCAGTCTTCCGGCGACGCCATCACGGCGAAGCGGCCCGATGCCCTCCCGCTGCGCCGGGACGGCGACGCCGACTGAGGAGCCGCCCGGCGCGGCGCTGGCGCCGTTGGGGTGCCCACCAGCGAAGCGGCCGTGCCGTCGGGGCGCGCACCAACGAAACGGCCGTGCCGTCGGCGTGCACACCCAGCGAAGGGCCTGCGCCGTCGGCGGTGCGCGGTGCGGTAGCGCGCGTGGCCTCCGCCGGAACAGCTGCGCGCTGCTCGATCGATCGGCGCCCTAGACGGAGTGAGGTTGCCCGTCGAGGCGGTGGTGTCCGGGTCAGAAGGGTGGGGCGTCGGTGCGGTTGGTGCGGTTGGTGTTGTCGGGTCCGGTGGCAGGTGTGAAGGCGACGGCCGGGGTGGGTGCGTCTTCGCGGTAGGTCCTGCCGGCGGGTGAGGTCCATTCCAGGACTCCACCCTGGAGTTGTCGGACCCGCCAGGCGGTGAACTGCTTCATGGAATGGTGCCGTTGACACAGGTGGGCGAGGTTTCGGAGTTCGGTTCTGCCGCCGAGGGCGTGGTCGTGGGTGTGGTCGATCTCGCAGCGGATCGCGGGCACCCGGCAGCCGGGGAACCGGCAGTGCTGGTCCCTCGCCTGCAGGTACCGGCGCATCGGCAGCGGAACCCGGTACGAGTCGACGGCGACGGTGGTGCCGGTGACGGGGTCGGTGAACATCCGCTCCCAGATCCCCACCGATCCGGCGAGCGTGCGGGCGGTTGCCGCGTCGATGGGTGATCGTCCCATCAGGTCCACGGGTGCCTGACCGGTGCCGTCGAGGCAGGAGGCGGGCAGCACGATCTGGACGCGGGCGCGGATCGCGCCGAGCGGACCCGCGCTGGTGTCGATCGTGTCGTCGAGGGCGGGTGTCCCGGCGAGCAGCAGGTCGGCGAACACGTCGGCCCGGACCTGGTCGATCGGGCGCTTGTCAGTTGCCACCACGTCCACGGCGTCCGCGGCGTTCGTCGTGCCGTCGCCGAGTGCACTGCCTGTCGCACCGTCACCGTTCCCGAAAGCGCCGGTTCCTACCCGTTCGGTCGCGCGGCGGTCGGCAGCTGTCGCTGCCCGTTCCGTGCGGGTGTCGATGATCGCCCGGGCCTGCTGGGTGAGCCGGTCGTGGATGCCTTCGGCGATCACCGTGGGCAGTGTCGCGATCAGGTCCGACATCCCGTCCCGCCCCGGCATCAACCTCACACACCGCTTGGCGGCGGCTTCTTCGTGCCGTTCCGTGAAAGAGCGGGGGTGCAGCCGTTGCGCGAGGATCTCAAGCTCCGCGCGCACCCGGTTCGGGGTGTCCTGTTCGCAGCGGCTGATCGCGGCGGCTTCGAACTCGGGTCGCAGCTCGACCGGGACGACGCCCCCGGTGTCCACGATGACCAGCACGTGCCCGCGGGTGATCCGGGCCGCCTCCCACGCGCCCAGCGCGGCCGGGTAGCCCTCCACGATGGTGCGGGCCTCGTCGATCCGGCGCTGCACGGTCCGGTCGGTGGTGCGCATGATGCCGCCGACTTCGGCTGCGATCGACCGGAGTGCCATGTCGTGCACCCGCACCCGAGACCCACTGCCGACCGCCTGCTCCTCCGCGAGCTGACCGGCTCGGGCGAGGACCCGCAACTGCGCGATCTGACCCGTGGCGATCTGCCGTTCGACGGTCTCGACGTCCGCGACGATCCTCGCCAGCGACGCGGAATACGCGTCACGCGGGACCTGCTCGGACGGGGTGTTCATACCCCCATTCTGGTGAGGGCCTCCGACATCGAACCGGCCGATCCGACAGTTATCCACAGCCCCTCGAGGGACCTCCGCGTGGGCTGTCTGCGCAGCGCCTTCGCCATCTCAAGAAACGCAGGATCGGTGCGGCGCTGCGCCGGGCATCCGCCCGCCGGTCGCGGGCGGCGCGGTCGTCGTCGAGGTGATCTCTCCGTCCGCGAACGCGTCGGCGCAGCGCCACGCCGGCGAAGGTGAGCTCACCGCAAGCTCCCTACCCGCGACGGCGCCTCAGCCCGAGCGTCGAGTCCTGCCGCCGATGGGCGGCTCAACACAGCGCGGATCGCCGACGTCGCGCCCAGCGCAGCAGCGCGCGTCCGACAGCGTCCCCACCCAAGAGACGGTGCCATCGAAGGCGTCCCTCCCCCGCACCCGTGCCATCGTCGGTGCACAGACCGCGACGATAGCGCTCCCCCGGGGCGGCACCCGGTGCGGCGCCGTACCGGTCCCCGCCGGCCTCAGCGCAGCGCCCACAGCGCGACGGACGCCGCTGCCGCGACGTTGAGCGAGTCCACCCCGCCCGTCATCGGGATCGTGACGACGGTGTCGGCGGCGGCCAGCGCATGTCGCGACAGGCCGTCGCCCTCGGCACCCAGCACGATGCCGACCCGGTCCGGTCGGTCAGAGGCGAACACGTCCAGCGGGACCGCGTCGTCGGCGAGCGCGAGCGCGGCGAGATGGATGCCGGCGCCCGCGAGCATCGGCTTCGCGTGCGACCACTCGGGCAGCCGGGTCCAGGGCACCTGGAACACGGTGCCCATGCTCACCCGCACGCTCCGGCGGTAGAGCGGGTCCGCGCACCGCGGGGTGACGAGGACGGCATCCGCACCGAGCCCCGCCGCCGCGCGGAAGGCGGCGCCGATGTTCGTGTGATCGCTGATGTCCTCGAGGATCACGACCGTGCGCGCCCCGGCGATCACGTCCTCGGGACGGGCCAGCTCGGGCCGGTGCATCGCGGCGAGCGCGCCCCGGTGCACGGCATAGCCGGTCAGCTGCTCGGCGACGGCATCCGACACGACGTAGACCGGCGCGTCGCCGACGAGACCGCGCGCCTCGTCGAGCCACTTCTCCTGCACCAGCACGGACCGGGGGCGGTGTCCCGCGGCGATCGCCCGGGCGATGACCTTCGCCGATTCCGCCATGTACAGGCCGCCCGCCGGCTCGCTCACGCGCCGCAACGCGGTATCGGTCAGGCCGCGGTAGTCGTTCAGCCGCGGATCGGCCGGGTCCTCGATCGCGACGGTCGTCATCTCCCCATGCTGTCACGCGGTCCGTTAACCTCTGCGAAAAGCGGACGGCGTAGGCTCGGGAGCCCGGGAGGTGGAATGGGCACGCTGGAGGATCTCGACGCCGACACGACGGCCGCGGTGGGACGCGCGATCAACGTGCTCGCCGGTCACCGCGTCGCGGTCCTGACGGGCGCGGGACTGTCCACCGATTCCGGCATCCCCGACTATCGCGGCAAGGGCGCGCCGGTCCGCACCCCGATGACCGCGCAGCAGTTCCTCGCGGACGAGTCCTCCCGTCGCCGCTACTGGGTCGGCAGCCACCTGGGATGGCGCGCCTTCTCCTCCGCGCAGCCGAATGCGGGGCACCGCGCCCTCGCCGACCTGGAGAGCGCGGGCATCGCGACAGGTGTCGTCACCCAGAACGTCGACGGGCTGCACCTGCGCGCCGGCAGCCGCCGGGTCGTCGAGCTGCACGGCACGATGCGTCGCATCACCTGCCTGCACTGCGGGCAGGTGTTCGACCGCCGCGACCTGGGCGCCCGCATCGACCGGGAGAACCCGTGGATCACGGTGCCCGACAGCGTGGAGCTCGGACCCGACGGCGACGTGCTGCCCACCACGGGCGACCGCTTCATCGTCCCCACCTGCTCCGTCTGCGACGGGGTCCTGAAGCCCGACGTGGTCTTCTTCGGCGAGTACATCCCGGCCGTGAAGTTCCGCGAGGCCGAGCAGCTCGTGACCGCGAGCACCGCCCTGCTGGTCGCGGGATCCTCCCTCGTCGTGAACTCCGGCATCCGGCTCCTCGAACGCGCGCGCCGACGCCGGCTGCCCATCGTCATCGTCAACCGCGGCGAGACGCGCGGCGACAACCGCGCGATCGTCAAGATCGAGGCCGGCACCTCGGACGTCCTCCCCGCCCTCACCCGCGCCCTGGCCGCGATCTCCTGAGCGGGGACGGAGCGGGACGACCCCGCCCGAGCCCGGACGTAGGCTCGGACGGTGACCACCCTCACCCTCGTACGCCACGGCGAGACCGACTGGAACCTGAACCGACGGATCCAGGGATCGACCGACATCCCCCTCAATGCGACGGGCCGCGCCCAAGCCCGCGCCGTCGGCCTCGAACTCGCCGAGACCATGAACCCCGACGTCCCGATCGTGCTGGCGTCGAGCGACCTGGCCCGCGCCCGCGAGACGGGCGAGATCATCGCGGACGCCCTCGGGGTGCCCGCCCCGCAGACCTACCGGGCTCTGCGCGAGCGATCGTACGGCGACGCCGAGGGCGTCACCGACACCGAGTTCGTGGAGCGCTGGGGCGAATGGCACACCGCCGTCGTGCCGAACGCCGAGCCCTGGGACGCCGTCACGCGACGTGCCGTCGCCGGGATCCAGCAGGTCGTGCGCGACGCCCGCCGCGCGACGGCGCCGCGGGCGCCCGAGATCATCGTGGTGGCGCACGGCGCGCTCATCCGCGCCGTCATCGGCCATGCCACCGGCGGGGTGCACCCCGTCGCCGGCGTCAAGCTCGCCAACGGGTCGCGTCACACCTTCCTCGTCGAGCGGGAGCGGCTGCGCCTGCTCGCCTCCCCCGGCGTCCCGGCCTGAGGCCGCGCACCGGCCGCGTGCTCAGACGACGCCGAGCGCGCGGGCGATGACGAGGAGCTGCACCTCGGTGGTCCCCTCGCCGACTTCGAGGATCTTCGAGTCGCGGAAGTGACGGGCGACGGGGTACTCGTTCATGAACCCGTTGCCGCCGAAGATCTGCGTCGCGTCGCGCGCATTGTCCATCGCCGCATCGCTCGCGGTGAGCTTCGCGATCGCGGCCTCGGTCTTGAACGGGCGGCCGGCGTCGCGCAGCCGTGCGGCGTGCAGCCACGCGAGTCGTGCGACGTGCACGCGCTGCTGCATCCGCGCGAGCGTGAACTGGATGCTCTGCCGGGTGCCGAGGCGCTCGCCGAACACGATCCGGCTCTGCGCGTAGTCGACCGCGGCTTCGAGGCATCCCTCCGCCGCTCCCGTCGAGAGGGCGGCGATCGCGATGCGCCCCTCGTCGAGGATGTGCAGGAAGTTCGCGAAGCCGCGACCGCGCTCACCGAGGAGGTGGGATGCCGGCACCCGCACCCCGTCGAAGGTGAGCGGATGCGTGTCGCTCGCATGCCAGCCGACCTTGTCGTAGGGGGGACCGACGGTGAAACCGGGCGTGCCGTTCGGGACGATGATCGTCGAGATCTCCCGCGGTCCCCCGCTGCCGTCTCCTGTCACCGCCGTGACCGTCACGAAGCGCGTGATGCTCGTGCCGGAGTTGGTGATGAACTGCTTCGCCCCGTCGATGACCCACTCGTCGCCGTCCAGGCGCGCCGACGTGCGGGTGGCACCGGCATCCGACCCGGCCTCGGGCTCGGTGAGACCGAAGCCGGCGAGCGCCCGCCCGGCGAGCAGGTCGGGCAGGTACTCCGCGCGCTGTTCGTCGCTCCCGAACCGGAACACCGGCATCGCACCGAGGCTCACGCCCGCCTCGAGGGTGATCGCGAGGGACTGGTCGACGCGCGCGATCGCCTCGATCGCGAGGCCCAGTGCGACGTAGTCGCCGCCCTGCCCGCCGACGTCCTCGGGGAACGGCAGCCCGAACAGGCCGAGGTCGCCCATCTGCGACACGACGTCCATCGGCAGCGTCTTGGTGCGGTCCGCCTCGTAGGACACCGGGGCGACCACCTCGGCTGCGAAGGAGCGGACGAGCCCGGCGAGCTCCCGCTGGTCCTCGGACAGGTCGTAGTTCGTCATTCCGAGGCTCATGCGAGCATCATCGCCCTTCCGGGTTCGCGGAGCACATCCGCCACATCGGCGAGGAACCTCGCCGCTTCGGCGCCGTCGACCAGTCGGTGGTCGAAGGACAGGCTCAGGGTCAGGACGTCGCGGAGTGCGACCGTCCCCTCGTGCTCCCACGGCTGGCGCCGCACCGCGCCGAGGCCGAGGATCCCGGCTTCACCGGGCACGAGGATCGGCGTGCCGGCATCGACGCCGAACACCCCGTAGTTGGTGATCGTGAACGTGCCCCCGGCGAGGTCCGCGGGACTCGTCCGCCCGGCCCGTGCCGTCTCGGCGAGCGCGCGGATGGCCCCGGCGAGGTCGGGCAGCGGCATCCGATCGGCGTCCTTCACGGTCGGGACGACGAGGCCCCGATCGGTCGCGGCGGCGATGCCGAGATTCACGTAGCGGTGCCGGACGATCTCCCCCGCCGCCTCATCCCAGGTCGCGTTGAGGTCGGGGTTCCGGCCGAGCGCCAGGCACACCGCCTTCGCGGCGAGGGCCATGATCCCGATGCGGTGCTCCGCGTGCCGACGGTCGCCGCGCAGTCCCTCGACGAGCCGGACGGATGCCGTCACATCGATCGTCAGGAAGGTCGACGCGTGCGGGGCGGTGAAGGCCGAGCGCACCATCGCGTCGGCGGTGTGCTTGCGGACGCCGCGAATGGGGACGCGCTCCTCCCGCTCCCCGTCGGCGTCCCGGCCCCCGGCGGGGCGGACCCCGGCGGGGCTGACCGGCGTCTCGGCGGGCTGCGCCGGCGCGGCCGACGTGCGCGCGGCGTACGCCTCGACGTCCTCGCGCGTGATGATCCCGGTCACCCCGGATGCCGCGACGAGGTCGAGGTCGACGCCGAGATCCTTCGCGAGCTTGCGGACCGGAGGCGTGGAGCGCGGACGCTCCTGCGGCTCGCGCTCGGGCGGCGCGTCGGCGATCGCGTCGTGCGGCGCCGCCTCGCGGACGGCGGTGTCGACGGGGACGGCGGCGGCCCCGCCGCGCTGCCGTCGCTGCGGCCGGCCGGCCGTCCGGGGCGCCGCGCCGTACCCGACGAGGTTCGGCACCCGCTTCTCGGTCGTGCCGAGGGGTTCGGTCCCGGTCGTGGCGACGGCTTCCGCGTCGCCGGCGGCGGGAGCCGCGGCATCCGTCGGCGTGCCGTCGGGGTCGCCGACGTCGAACGAGATGAGCACCTCGCCGACGGCGACCACGTCGCCCTCGCCGTGTCGGAGAGCGGCGACGGTCCCGGCGAAGGGCGAGGGCAGCTCCACGACGGCTTTGGCGGTCTCCACCTCGGCGATCGTCTGATTCAGCGCCACGGCATCGCCCTGCGCGACGTGCCACTGCACGATCTCCGCCTCGGGCAGCCCCTCGCCGAGGTCGGGCAGTCGGAAGTCGGTGATCACGCCGTCACCCCCGACATGCTGTTCGGCCGGCCGAGCACCCGGTCGACGGCGTCGAGGATCCGGTCGAGGTCGGGCAGGTGGTACTGCTCGAGCTTGGCGGGCGGGTAGGGGATGTCGTGGCCGGTGACACGGAGAGGCGGCGCCTCGAGGTGGTGGAAGCACTTCTCGGTGACGCTCGCGATGATCTCCGCGGCGACACCGCCTTCGCGGGACGCCTCGTGGGTCACGACGACCCGACCGGTGCGACGGACGGATGCCGTCACGGCGGCGTAGTCGACGGGTGAGATAGACCGGAGGTCGATGACCTCGAGCGAGATCCCCTCGTCCTCCGCGGCCATCGCCGCGTCGAGCGCGACCGTCACCTGCGAGCCGTACGTCAGCACCGTCACGTCGGTGCCCTCGCGCACGGTGCGGGCGAGCCCGAGGGGCGCGGCATCCGCGATGTCGCCGTCGAGGTCGACCTCGCCCTTGGAGTGGTAGAGCCGCTTCGGCTCAAGGAAGATGACCGGGTCGTCGCAGGCGATGGCCTGGCGCAGCATCGTGTACGCGTCCTGCGGGTTCGACACGGCGACGACGCGGAGCCCGGCGGTGTGCACGAAGTAGGCCTCGGGCGACTCGGAGTGGTGCTCCGCCGCACCGACGCCGCCGGCCCACGGGATGCGGATCGTCAGCGGCATCTTCACCCGCCCGCGGGTGCGGTAGTGCAGCTTCGCGACCTGACTGACGATCTGATCGAACGCGGGATAGACGAACCCGTCGAACTGGATCTCGACGATCGGACGGAAGCCCCGGAACGCGAGCCCCACGGCGGTGCCCACGATGCCGGACTCGGCGAGGGGCGTGTCGACGACCCGGCGCGGACCGAACTCGGCCTGCAGCCCGTCGGTGATGCGGAACACCCCGCCGAGCTTGCCGATGTCCTCGCCCATCACGAGGACGTGGTCGTCGTCCGTCATGGCGCGCCGCATGGCGGCGGTGAGCGCTCTGCCCAGGGTGAGCGCGGTCACGCGGCACCTCCGGATCCGAAGCCGTCGAGGTAGGACGCATAGTCCGCCCGCTGCTCGGCGATGCCGGTGTGCGGCTCGGCGTACACGTGGTCGAAGACGGCGAGCGGGGCCGGCGGCTGCGCACCGACGACGGCGCTGCGCATCGCGGCGGTGAAACGGTCGGCATCCGTCGTGACGCTCTCGGCGAAGGCGTCGTCGAAGCCGCCGATGCGGCGCAGGTACGCCTCCACCCGCGTGAGCGGATCGCGGGCGTGCCAGTGGTCGACCTCTTCGGCGCTGCGGTACCGGGTGGGATCGTCCGACGTCGTGTGCGGGCCGATCCGGTAGGTGACCGCCTCAAGGAACGCGGGGCCACCGCCGCTCCGCGCGACATCGGCGGCCCAGCGCATGGCGGCGACGCAGGCGAGGACGTCGTTGCCGTCGACCCGCATGCTCGGGATGCCGAACCCCGGCGCCCGCCCCGCGATGGGGAACCGCGCCTGCAGGCCCACCGGCTCGGAGATCGCCCACTGGTTGTTCGAGCAGACGAACACGACGGGAGCCTCGTACGAGGCGGCGAAGACCATCGCTTCATTGACGTCGCCCTGACTGGTCGCGCCGTCGCCGAAGTACGCCACGGCGACCTGGTCGCCGCCGTCGCGCTGGATGCCCATGGCGTATCCGACGGCGTGCAGGCTCTGCGCGCCGATGATGATCTGCGGGTTCGCGATGGCGACGGCGTACGGGTCGTAACTGGAGTGCTGCGCGCCGTGCCAGACCATCACGAAGTCGGCCGGCGACACACCGCGGACGAGCTCGATGCCGATCTCGCGGTAGCTCGGGAACAGGAAGTCGTCGTCGTGGCACGCCCACGCGGTGCCGACCTGGACCGCTTCCTGGCCCTGCGCGGGAGCCCAGAGCCCCAGGTGCCCCTGCCGCTGCAGGGCGACTCCCTCGGCATCGAGGCGGCGGGTGAGCGCCATGTCGCGGTACAGCTCACGGAGCATGGCCGCGTCGACGTCGGCGATCCACGGATCGAGACGCTCGTCGTGCACGCGGACGCCCTCGTGGTCCAGCAGGCGCGCGACGTCCTCGGTGTCGGTGGACGCGGCGGCGGCGGGGGTCAGAGTGTCGGTCATCATCGTCCTCTCTGATCGCGGTCGGACCTCTTGTGGACGGCCGACCGGCGCAGAACACCGGCATCGTCGCCGGATGCGGCGAGACTATGCCGACATTGCACCTCGCTCAAGCATCCGAAACGACGCTGAGCAGGATGCGCAACTATCGACGCGTCGTCCTGCTAGGGTTTCGCACTATGAGCGTCCTGGACTCCGTCGATCTCGAGCTGCTGAACGCGCTCGCCGATGACCACCGCGCCACCGTCGTCGCACTGTCCGAACGCCTCGGGCTCTCCCGCAACACGGTGCAGGCGCGGATGGCCAAGCTGGAGCGGTCGGGCGTCTTCCTGTCCTTCGAGCGCGCGATGACACCGGCCGCCCTGGGGTACGCCATCGACGCCGTCCTGCAGGTGCAGGTCCGCCAGGCCGACCTGCCGCGGATCACCGCCGAACTGGAGCTGATCCCCGAGGTCGTGCAGTGTCACGGCCTCAGCGGCCCTATCGACCTGCTGGTGCGGGTCGCGGCACGCGACACGCAGCACCTGTTCGACGTGGACGCCAGGATCCTCGCCATCGACGGGGTGGAGCGGACCGAGACGTCCCTCGCCATGGGCGAGGTCATCGGGTACCGGGTCCGACCTCTCCTGGCAGAGGCTCGACGGGAGCGCTGACCCCCGCCCCCGCGCGCGGGTCGAGGCGGACGAGGATGACGCCGGCCAGGAGCAGCGCGCCGCCGACGAACTGGACCGGTGCGGGGACCTCGCTCAGGAAGACCCACGCGAGGAGCAGCGCGAACAGCACCTCGGACAGGCCGACGAACGACGCCAGCCGCGATCCGATGAGCGGGACGGCCTGGATGCCGAGCGCGTAGCCGAGCGCCGTGCACACGCAGCCGACGAACGCGATGACGACGATGCCGGGCAGTGCCAGGCCGCCCACGACGACGGTCACCTGCGGGGCCGCGAAGGGCAGCGCCCCGGTGACCCCCAGCAGCGCGATGACGGCGGCGCCGGTGAGGAGACCGCCCGACGCGAGCGCCAGCGGCGGCAGATCGGCGCCCGCGCGCTCGCTCATGACGAAGTACACGCACGCGCAGACGGCGGCGCCGAGCGCGAACAGCGTGCCGAGGAGGTCGAACCGTGCACTCGAGATGTCGACGACGAGGACGAGCCCCACGACAGCCACCACCGTGCCGATCATGACCGTGCGCGACGGCGCGACGCGGGTGCGGATCCAGAAGAAGGCGACGAGGAACACCGGCGCGAGGTACTGGATGAGCAGGGCGACCGCCACCGGCATCCGCTGCATGGCCGAGAAGTACAGCAGCTGACAGCCGACGACGGGGAACAGCCCGAAGGCGAGCAGCGACAGCCAGTGCCGGCGCAGGAAGCCCGGCTCGCGGCGCATCGTGCGGATGAGGGCGGGCGAGAGGACGAGGCCGGCGAGCCCGATCCGCACGACGAGAGCTGCCGAGAGCGACCAGCCGGCTTCGAGGAGCGGCTTGACGAGCGGCCCGCTGAATGAGAACGCGAACGCGCTGATGACCCCGAGGACCAGGCCGCGGGTGCGGGCGCCGGGTATCCGGACGAGGTGCGCGTCGGCGGCGGCGCGTCGGGCCGGGATGGTGGGGATGGCTGCCGTGTGCGTCACCGGATGTCCTCGAAGGGGAAGAAGAGACTGTCAGGAGTGAGCAGTGTTTACACTGGTGACAGTATCGCCCGCCGAAGTCAGGAGTCAAGATGGTCTTCATCCGTGACACCGAGCTGTCCCTGCGGGCAGCGACAGCGCTCGTGAACACGCTCCCCGAAACCGATCCCGAGGGGGTCGACCGCCTCACTTCGCAGGACGACCTGGCGGCGTACCTCACCGAGTTCCCCTACACCGGAGCGATCCGGCGGGACGACGTCGAGCTGTCGCAGCTGCGCGCCGCCCGCTCCCGTCTCCACGAGCTCTGGGCGGGCGACCGCGCCGACGCCGTCCCGATCGTCAATGCGCTCCTGCGCGACGGCAGGGCCCTCCCCCAGCTCGTCATCCACGACGACTACGACTGGCACGTGCACGCGACCGACGAGAGCGACCCGCTCGCCCTCCGCATCATGGTGGAGGTCGCGATGGCCTTCGTCGAGGTGATCCGCCTCGATCAGTTCGACCGGGTCCGCATTTGCGGCGCGGACGACTGCGGCGCCGTCTACATCGACTACTCGAAGAACGGGTCGAAGCGCTACTGCGACACCGGCAACTGCGGCAACCGCATGAACGTCAACGCGTATCGGCGCCGGAAGGCTGAAGGAACCGAGTGATGGCGGATGCCGCGGCGCGCGGCGTCTCGTAGTGGATCAGGTGACCGACACCGCGGATGACCACGAGGTCCGCGTCCGCGAAAAGCGCCTGCAGCTCGTGCTGCGCCGACAGCGGCGTGATGTCGTCCTTCTCGGCGGCGATCAGGAGCGTCGGCTGCGTGATGGCCTCCGCGGCACCGCGCACGTCGTTCGAGACCGACGTGACGAAGGCGTCGTGGAGCGTGTCGCGGTCCGCGAAACGCGAGAAGTACGTGTCGTGCTGGTCGTGGATGAACGCGCGCAGCGCTCGGTCCCGCGTCTTGGCCATCGCGATGCTCGTCACGCGGACGATGAGCCGGTTCCGCAGGATCGCGGCGCCGAGCCGGCCCGGGAGCGTTGCGCCCGCCCAGTAGTAGAAGATCGCGAGACGGGTGAGGATGCCGCGCGGCCCTTCGAGCGCCGGCGCCCCGATCGGGTTGATCAGGATCAGCCGCGGGGTCGCGAGCCCGCGGGCGACAGCCGCGGAGGCGACGATCGACCCGAACGAGTGACCCAGCACGACGGCGCCGGGGGCCACCGCGGCGGCGAAGCGCGTGAGCCAGTCGGCGTACGCGTCGAGGTCGTGGCGTCCGCCGGGCAGCGGCGCCGTCTCGCCGAATCCCGGCAGGTCGGGTGAGACGACGCGGACCCCGTCCAGGAATGCGACGATGGGCTCGAGCCCGTGGTGCTCGCCACGGAACCCGTGGACGGCGAGGATCGTCGTGTCCGCGTCGGCGGGACCGTAGACCCAGTACGCGGTCGTGCCGCCCGCGACCGTCACCTCGTGTCGTTCGACGGGGATCCGGGCGAGCTGCTCGGCGTACGGGTGCGGCGCGGTCATCCGTCGAGTCTACGAGGACGGCGCGCCACCACCGGGATGTCCGCGGTCGCCTCTACCGTCGGAGGCATGACGACCTGGCAGCCGCTCACCCTGTGGGACGACGACGCCTGGGATGACGGTCCGGCCGGCCGAGGCGCCGCGGCGACGTCGCCCGATGCCACCGGACCGCGGGAGGTGCCGTCGTCCGCACCGGCGGCAGCCGCGGTCAACGAGGTCGTCGCCTCCGTCGCGCTCGTCGCCGCGTCCGCCGCCGCGGCCGCGGCCGAGCAGCCTGCCGTCGCGCTCGTTGCCGCGTCCTCCGCCATGCAGCAGCCCGCCGAGCAGCCCGCCGTCACGCTCGTCGTCCCCGCGCCCGGTCCCTGCTCGGGGCCGATCGGGGTGTTCGATCTCGAGACGACGGGCATCGACGTCCGTGAGGACCGCATCGTGACCGCGCACGTCGGGGTGCTCGCCCCCGACGGCAGCGTCGTCGCAGCGCGCAGCTGGTTCGCCGATCCGGGGATCGACATCCCCGCCGGTGCGACCGCCGTGCACGGGATCACGACGGAACGCGCGCGGTCCGAGGGGCGTCCCGCCCCCGAGGTGGTCGCGGAGGTGACCGCCGCCGTGCGCGAGCTCCTCGACGCCGGCATCCCGGTGGTCGCGTACAACGCCCCGTTCGACTTCTCGATGCTCCGCTACGAGGGCCTGCGGCACGGCGTTGCGCCCATCGACGACCCGTCCCCCGTCATCGACCCGCTCGTGGTCGACAAGACGTACGACCGGTACCGCCGCGGCAAGCGCACCCTCGAGGCGGCATCCGCTCACTACGGCGTCCTGCTCGAGGGCGCTCACGACGCGGCCGCGGACGCGGTGGCGGCGGGCCGCGTGGCTCAGGCGATCGCCGCTCGCTTCGAGCTGTCGCTGTCGGTCGTCGAGCTGCACACGCAGCAGATCGGCTGGGCGCGGGCGCAGGCGGAGAGTCTGACCGAATACTTCGTCAAAGTGGGCCGGCTCGACCCGGAGGACGCACTCGACGGCAGCTGGCCGATCCGCTGAGGCGGCCGCCGTCACTGCGCCGGCAGGCAGCCGCCGTCCATGATGACACCGCCGGCGTCCACCGTGACAGCTTCGGCTTCGACGGCGCCGTAGACGCACCCACCGCCCGGCGGCATCGCGCCGAACAGCACATCGCCGGCGGCCGCGCGGGTCTGCACCGCGGTCAATCCGGCTCGCTCGAGGACGGCACGGACGGCCGTCTCGTCGCCCCCGTGCTCTCCCAGCCGCTCCAGGTCCGCGCGGACCTGGGCGACGATCTCCCCGGCCTCAGCGGCGTGCTCGGGCTCAAGGGGCATCCGCTGCCGGTACTGCTCGTTGAGGCGCATGGCCGCATCCGGGTCGTACGCCGCGCAACCGGGCGGGAGCTCCACGCCGGGCTGCTGCGGACAGGCGACTGTCGGCGCGACCGAGGACGGCGCTCCGTCCGGAGGAGGGCGGTCGCCCGCAGGACGCTCCGCTGCCCCGCATCCGCCCAGGAGCAGGACGCCGGCGATGAGGACCGGCAGGGAGCGTGGTCGCATGGCGGCGAGTCTAGACGGAGACGACGAAGGCCCCGCCGAAGCGGGGCCTTCGAGGTGGCTGCTTACTTGCTGCCGAAGTTCTTGAAGCGCTGGTTGAACTTCTCGACGCGACCGGCCGAGTCCATGATGCGCTGCTTGCCCGTGTAGAACGGGTGCGAGGCGGACGAGATCTCGACGTCGATGACCGGGTAGGTCGCGCCGTCCAGCTCGATCGTCTTGTCGCTGGAGACCGTCGAACGGGTCAGGAAGGTCTCGCCGGAGCCGAGGTCGCGGAAAACGACGGCCTGGTACTCGGGGTGGATGTCAGTCTTCATTGGGTTCCTCACGAAGTGCCCTGGATTTTGCCAGGGGCGGGTGAAAGTCTGCGGCGCGATTGCACCAAAGAGAGATTCTATCAGGATGCCGCACGGGCGGCGAACCGCCCGCCGTCGGATGTCAGCGTGATGGGGATGCCGAAGGTCTCGGTCAGGGTCTCGGAGGTCAGGGCCTCCTCGATCGGCCCCTGCGCCACGACGCCGCCGTCTCGCAGCAGCAGGACGTGCGTGAAGCCCACGGGGATCTCCTCGACGTGGTGCGTCACCATGACCATCGCCGGAGTGGTCTCCTCCCGCGCGTACCCGCCGAGCAGGCTCAGCAGCTCCTCCCGGGCACCCAGGTCGAGGCTGGCCGTCGGCTCGTCGAGCAGCAGCAGCTCGGGGTCGGTCATGACGGCGCGGGCGATCTGGACCCGCTTCTGCTCGCCGTCCGAGAGCGTGCCGAAGGTGCGGTCGGCGAGGTCGCCGAGGCTCCACTCCGCCAGCACCCGACGGGCGCGGCGCTCGTCGATCGGCTCGTAGTCCTCGCGCCAGCGACCGATCACGGAGTAGGCGGCGGTGAGGACGACGTCGATCACGGTCTCGTCCTGCGGCACCCGCTTCGCCATTGCCGAGGAGGCGAAGCCGATCCGCGGCCGCAGCTCGAACACGTCCGTCCGGCCGAGCCGCTCGTCGAGGACGGTCACGTCGCCCGACGTCGGATGGACGAGGGTCGCGGCGAGCTGGAGGATCGTGGTCTTGCCGGCGCCGTTGGGGCCCAGCACCACCCAGCGCTGGTCGGCGTCGACCGTCCAGTCGATCCCGTCGACGATGTTGCGGGCGTTGCGACGGACGACGACGTCGGCGAGTTCGAGCACCTGAGGCATGGCCACCAGCCTATCGGCCGGTGGTGGCCACCTCGCGATACAGCGCCGCCGTGGCGTCCGCGATGGCTTCCCAGCTGAAGGCGGTGGCGGCCCGCTCACGCCCGGCGCGTCCGTACGCCTTGGCCCGCTCGGGATCGGACACCACATCGGTCAGGGTGGCGGCGAGATCGGCGACGAAGCGATCCGGGTCGAGCGGGGTTCCCGTCCCGTCCTGGGACTGGTCGATGGGCACGAGACGTCCGGTCACGCCGTCGACGACGACTTCGGGGATGCCGCCGGTCGCGGTGCCGACCACCGCCGCCCCGCACGCCATCGCCTCGAGGTTCACGATCCCCAGCGGCTCGTAGACGGAGGGGCACACGAACGTGGTCGCCGCGGTCAGGATCGTGCACAGGTCGGGACGCGGGAGGAACTCCTCGATCCACACGACGCCTTCCCGCGTCTGCTGCAGGTCGCGGACGAGCCCCTGCACCTCGGCCATGATCTCGGGGGTGTCCGGAGCGCCGGCGCAGAGGATCAGCTGCACCTCGGCGGGGAGCATCTCCGCGGCGCGGAGGAAGTACGGCAGCCCCTTCTGCCGCGTGATGCGCCCGACGAACACCACGGACGGGCGCGACGGATCGATGCCGAACCGCTCCAGCAGCGCGGGATCCTCGCGCGGATGCCAGGCATCCACGTCGATGCCGTTGTAGATGACTCGCACCTTGTCCGGGTCGAGCGACGGGTAGCTGCGCAGGATGTCGCGGCGCATGCCGTCGCTGACCGCGACGACGGCCGCCGCGTTCTCGTACGCCGTCTTCTCGACGTAACTGGAGACGGCGTACCCGCCGCCGAGCTGCTCGGCCTTCCACGGCCGCAGCGGTTCGAGCGAGTGCGCGGTGATCACATGCGGGACGCCGTGCAGCATCGACGCGAGGAACCCCGCGAAGTTGGCGTACCAGGTGTGACTGTGCACGACGTCGGCCCCGGCGACGTCGCCGACGATCTCGAGGTCGGTGCCGAGCGTCTGCACGGCTCCGTTGGCGTCGGCGAGCTCGGCCGGCACGCGGTACGAGGTGGTGTCGGCTTCGTCCCGGTCGCCGCCGAAGGCCCGGACCTGGACCTCCACCCGCGAACGGAGCGCCTTCACGAGCTCCGTCACGTGGACTCCCGCCCCTCCGTAGATCTCCGGCGGATACTCCTTCGTGACGATGTCGACGCGCATGGCACGAACGCTAGTACAACGGCAACCCCGGCCATAGTCCTGGCCCCGCGGTCTCCGCGCCCCATAGTCTGGGCACATGCCAGCATCGCCCAAGGTTCTCGGGATCGTCCTCGCCGGTGGCGAGGGGAAGCGTCTCATGCCCCTCACGCAGGATCGAGCCAAACCGGCGGTGCCGTTCGGCGGCCAGTACCGACTCATCGATTTCGCCATCTCGAACCTCATCAACTCCGAGCTCCGCCAGATCGTCGTTCTCACGCAGTACAAGTCGCACAGTCTCGATCGCCACGTCTCGCAGACGTGGCGCATGTCGGCACTGCTCGGCGCGTACGTCACGTCGGTCCCGGCCCAGCAGCGCCTCGGCAAGCGCTGGTTCTCGGGGTCGGCCGACGCGATCCTGCAGTCGCTGAACCTGATCCACGACGAGAAGCCCGACATCGTGGCCGTCATCGGCGCCGACCACGTGTACCGCATGGACTTCCAGCAGATGATCGACGCCCACATCGCGTCGGGCGCCCGTGCGTCGGTCGCCGGCATCCGTCAGCCCATCGAGCTGGCGAACCAGTTCGGCGTCATCGACGTCGACCCCGCGGACGGGGTCACCATCCGCGACTTCCTCGAGAAGCCGCAGAACCCCACCGGTCTCGCCGACAGCCCGGGCGAGGTGCTCGCGTCGATGGGCAACTACGTCTTCGACACCGACGCCCTCATCGAGGCGGTCGAGGCGGACGGCGAGCTGCCGACGTCGAATCACGACATGGGCGGCGACATCATCCCCTACTTCGTGAACCGCGGCGAGGCCGCCGTCTACGACTTCAAGCGGAACGACGTGCCGGGATCGACCGACCGCGACCGCGACTACTGGCGCGACGTGGGGACGATCGACTCCTTCTTCGACGCGCACATGGACCTCATCTCGGCGCTGCCGATCTTCAACCTCTACAACACCGACTGGCCGATCCGCTCGCAGTCGGTCAACTCACCGCCCGCCAAGTTCGTGCGCGACGGCGTCGGACGCATCGGCAACGCGATCGACTCGATCGTCTCGCTCGGGAGCGTGCTCTCGGGCACGCACCTCGAACGGAGCGTTGTCGGCCCGTGGACCCTCTCGGGCGGCGGCTCGACGATCACCGACTCGGTGCTGTTCGACTACGTGAGCGTCGGCGCGGGAGCCCGCGTGCACCGGGCGATCCTCGACAAGAACGTCGTGCTCGAGCCGGGCGCGACGGTCGGCGTCGACCGTGAGCTCGACCTCTCGCGTGGCTTCACCGTGACCGACAGCGGCCTGACCGTCGTGGGAAAGAACGTCCGCATCCGCGCCTGAGCCGGCGGGGACGGCGCGTCGCGACCGGTAGCGTGGACGGGTGCCTGACGCCCGCTTCCTCGTCGTGTTCGACGCCGATTCCACCCTCATCCGCAACGAGGTCATCGAGCTGATCGCCGACGAGGCCGGCCGTGGCGCCGAGGTCGCGGCGGCGACCGAGGCGGCGATGCGCGGTGAGGTCGAGTTCGCGGCGAGCCTGCGCTCGCGGGTCACCGCGCTGGCCGGCGTCCCGCTGACCGCGTTCGAACGCGTGCTGACGCGCATCGAGCCGACGCCCGGCGTCCGCGAGCTCGTCGCCGCGATCCACGACCGCGGCGGGATGGCCGCCGTCGTGTCCGGCGGCTTCCACGAGATCCTCGACGTCGTCGCGCCGGACCTCGGCATCGACGTGTGGCGCGCGAACCGTCTCGCCCACGCGGACGGGGCTCTCACCGGTGTGGTGGACGGTCCGATCGTGGACGCCGCCGGCAAGGCGGCGGCACTGCGGGAGTGGGCCGGCGCCGCCGGGGTTCCGATGACCCGCACGCTGGCGATCGGCGATGGCGCCAACGACCTGATGATGATGGATGCCGCGGGCCTCGGCATCGCGTTCAACGCCAAGCCCGCCGTGCGGCGGCGTGCCGACGTGGTCGTCGGGCCCCTCGACCTCGCTCAGGTGATCCCGCTCCTCCCCTGACGCGCCTGTCCGACGTCGGCCGCCCCGCGTACGCTCGCGCCATGGACGTCATCCTCATCCCCGGGCTGTGGCTCGACGCGTCGTCGTGGGACGACATCACCCCCGCGCTCCGCGACGCCGGCCACACACCGCATCCGATGACCCTGCCCGGCGTCGGCGAACCGGCATCCGCCTCGGCCGGCGTCGGGATCGCGGACTGGGTCGCCGCCGTGGTCGCGCGGATCGACGACCTCGGCGGACCGGTCGTGCTGGTCGGGCACAGCGGGGGCGGGAACGTCGCCTGGGGTGCGGCCGAGGCCCGTGCCGACCGGGTCGACCGCGTCGTGTTCGTCGACACGACCCCACCGCCCCCGGGAGCCGAGATCTCTGAGTTCCCGGTCGTCGAGGGCGTGGTCCCGTTCCCGGGCTGGGACTTCTTCGACGCGGAGGACGTCGCCGACCTCGACGACGCGACCCGCGCACGGACGGCGCCGACCACGGCCTCGGTGCCGGCGCGCGTGCCGACCGACAGCCTCGGCCTCGGCGGCGGACGGCGCCACGCCGTCCCGGTCACGATGCTCATGGGAGGCATGGACGACGAGACCTTCCGGGACGCCGTCCGGCAGTGGGGCGCGTTCGCCGAGGAGTTCGACGCGATCGCGGACGCTCGCGTCGTGAAGCTCGGCACCGGCCACTGGCCGCAGTTCTCGAATCCGGCGCTCCTCGCCCGCGAGCTGGTCGCCGCGATCGGCTGAGGCGGCCCCGCCGGGGGCGGGGACGACGGCCGTCGTCCGCCCGTCCGGCGCTCAGGAGCGGCCCCGCGGCGTCAGTGCCCCATGCCGAGGCCGCCGTCGACCGGGATGACCGCGCCGGAGATGTACGCCGCGTCGTCGGAGGCGAGCCATGCGACCGCCGCAGCGACCTCCTCGGCCGAGCCGAACCGGCCCGCCGGGATGCTCTTCCTGTACTCGGCCTGCGTGTCGGCCGGGAGCTCGGCCGTCATGTCGGTCTCGATGAACCCCGGCGCGACGACGTTCGCCGTGATGGCCCGGGACCCGAGCTCGCGGGTCAGCGACCGGGCGAAGCCGACGAGAGCGCTCTTCGACGACGAGTAGTTGATCTGGCCGGCGGATCCGTACAGCCCGACGACCGAGGAGATGAGGATCACGCGACCCCACTTCGCCCGGAGCATGCCCTTCGCGGCGCGCTTGACGACGCGGAACGCGCCGCCGAGGTTGGTGGCCACGACGGAGTCGAAGTCGTCCTCGGTCATGCGCAGCAGCAGGGTGTCCTTCGTGATGCCCGCGTTCGCGACCACGACCGCGACGGGTCCGAGCTGCTGCTCGACCTCGGTGTACGCGGCGTCGAGGGACGCGGCATCCGTCACGTCGGCACGCACGGTGAGCGTGCCCGCAGGACCGTCGCCCGACCGCGCGGTGACCGCCACCCGATAGCCGTCCGCGACGAACCGCTCGGCGATGGCACGGCCGATGCCTCGGTTGCCACCGGTGACGAGGACGACGCGTTCGCTGGACATGGTGCTCCTTGCTCGGACCGGCGGTGAACCGCCCCAGCCTACCGGCGGTACGACGGGTACGCTGGAAGGGCACCCGCGAGAAGGAGACGTCCGTGACCGACGCCACGAACCCCGAGCAGCCGACCCCGCCGCCGGCGCCGCCCTACGCGGGCGCGTCGTACCCGCCGCCGGCCGCCCCGGCACCGTACAGCCCGCCCGCCTACCCGACCTCGGACCACGGCCAGTCCGCCGCGGGATACGGGCAGCCCCCGGCGGGCTACGGTCAGCCGGCCGGCTACGGCGCGGCGTACGGGTACGGTCCCGTCGCTCCCACCAATGCGCTGTCGATCATCTCCCTGGTCGCCGCCATCACCGGACTCACGTTCTTCCCGTTCATCGGCTCCATCGTCGGGATCGTCACCGGCCACATGTCGCTGAAGCAGCTGCGCACCTCGGGTGAGAAGGGCCGCGGCATGGCCCTCGCCGGCACGATCATCGGCTACGTCAGCCTGGGTCTTGTCGTCCTCGGGGTCATCCTGTTCTTCACGTGGTTCGCCCTCGTCGCCGGCACCATGTCGACGAACCCCACCATCGGGAGCTGATCCCCCACGTCCCGCCGCACCAAGACCGCACCCCCGCAGTCGGCGACCTCGATCGCCACGGCTCCGGAGGACGACGCGCGCACGCGCTCGCGGAAGTACTTCCTCATGATGAGCCTGCGCGTCGTGTGCTTCATCCTGATGGTGACGGTCACGCCGTACGGCTGGTACACGTGGCTGTTCGCCCTCGGGGCGGTCGTGCTCCCCTATCTGGCCGTGGTCGTCGCCAACGTCAGCGCGGGGACGACCGCCCGGAAGGCCGAGCCGCCGATGCGTCCACTCGCGGCATCCGCCCCGCCCGCTCCCGCGCCGACCGTGACGGACGACGGGATCATCCGGCTCCAGGAGACTCCCCGGCGCGACGATGCCGCCCACCCCACGCCGCCCCCGCGATCCCGAGCAGACGACGGGCTGCCGGAGGACCCCACCTCGGAGGACCGATGACGGCCGCACAGTGCTCGCGCGCCGGCTGCCGCGCCGACGCCGCGTGGCAGGTGGTGTGGCGCAATCCCCGCATCCACGGGCCGGAGCGGCGCAAGATCTGGGCGGCGTGCCCCGAGCACGTCGCGTTCCTCCGGGAGTACCTGGCTTCTCGCGGCTTCCCCGTCGAGGTGGTCGCGTTCGACGCGGCAGACGCGTCGTGAACGCCCGGACGGCGCTCCGCTGGAGCGGCTACGTGGCGATCGCCGTCGTGTTCGCCCTCGCCTGCGTGCTGCTGTCGAACTGGCAGTTCGACCGGATGGCCGAACGTGACGCCGAGCTGGCGCTCGTCGCGGGCAACTACGATCGCGACCCGGTCCCGCTCGGCGATGTCGTCCCGGCCGGCGAGGACTTCGATGCCGACGACGAGTGGCGCCCGGTGACGCTCCGGGGCGAGTACCTGTCGGACGAGACACTCCTCGTGCGCAACCGGCCGCGCGGCGGCACGAGCGCCTTCGAGGTGCTCGTGCCCTTCCGCACCGACGACGGCCGCATCGTGATCGTCGACCGCGGCTGGGTCCCGCCCGGGCAGGACCGGCCCGAACCCGACACCGTGCCGGCGGCTCCCGCGGGAGAGGTGACCGTCACGGGACGGCTCCAGCCCGGCGAGATGTCGGCCCGGGACGGACGGTCGGCTCCCGAAGGGCAGGTTCCGACGATCGATCTCCCCCTGATCGCCGACCTCCTCGGCGACGAGGACCGGACGCTCGCCTCCGCCTACGTCCTGATGAACGCCGAGGACCCGGCACCGGCCGATCGGCCGAACGCGCTCGAGGCACCCTCGGAGGATCCCGGTCCGCACCTGTCGTACGCGATCCAGTGGATCCTGTTCGCCGTCATGGGCTTCGCGTTCATCTGGTACATGATCCGCACCGAGATGAAGCACCGTCGCGAGGACGCCGAGATCGAGGCCGGCGTCCGCGACCGGCCGTCTCGGCCGACCCGCCGTCGTGACCGCGACATGCAGGACGAGGACGAGCTGCTCGACGCTCGCTGAATCGGCGGCGCCGCCGCGTCCCGCCGCCCGGCGGACGTCAGGCGAGGGTGATGAGGTCGATGTAGTCGCGGCCCCAGATGTCCTCGACGCCGTCGGGGAGGATGAGGACGCGCTCGGGGTTCAGCGCCTGCACCGCGCCCTCGTCGTGCGAGACCAGGACGACCGCGCCCTCGTAGTGGGCGAGGGCGTCGAGGATCTCCTCGCGGGACGCCGGGTCGAGGTTGTTGGTCGGCTCGTCGAGCAGCAGCATGTTCGCCGAGGACACGACGAGCGTCGCGAGCGACAGCCGGGTCTTCTCGCCGCCGGAGAGCACACCCGCGGGCTTGAGGACGTCGTCGCCCGTGAACAGGAACGACCCGAGGACCTTCCGCGCATCGGTGGCGGTGATGTCCGGCGCCGCCGACATCATGTTCTCGAGGACGGACCGGTCGACGTCGAGGTTCTCGTGTTCCTGTGCGTAGTAGCCGACCTTGAGTCCGTGACCGGGTTCGATGACGCCCGTGTCCGCCTGATCGACGCCGGCGAGCATCCGCAGCAGCGTCGTCTTGCCCGCACCGTTGAGCCCGAGCACGACGACCTTCGAGCCCCGATCGATCGCGAGGTCGACATCGGTGAAGATCTCCAGCGACCCGTAGGACTTGCTGAGACCCTTCGCCATGAGCGGCGTCTTGCCGCACGGCGCCGGCTTCGGGAACCGGAGCTTCGCGACCCGGTCCTCCTGCCGGACCTCTTCCAGGCCCGACAGCATCTTCTCGGCGCGCGCGACCATCTGGTGCGCGGCCGCGGCCTTGGATGCCTTCGCACCGAATCGGGCGGCCTGCAGCTGCAGTGCGGTCGCCTTCTTCTCGATGTTGACGCGTTCCTTCTTGCGACGCTCCTCGTCTGCCACCCGCTGACGCAGGTAGTTCTTCCAGTTCATGTTGTAGACGTCGATGACCTGACGCATGGCGTCGAGGTAGAAGACCCGGTTGACGGTCTCGCCGACGAGCTCGATGTCGTGGCTGATGACGATCAGGCCGCCCTTGTAGCCCTTGAGGAACTCGCGCAGCCACACGACGCTGTCCGCGTCGAGGTGGTTGGTCGGCTCGTCGAGGATCATCGTCTGGGCGTCCGAGAACAGGATCCTCGCCAGCTCGATGCGGCGGCGCTGACCGCCCGAGAGGGTCTTGAGCGGCTGATCGAGGATGCGGTCGGGCAGCGACAGGTTGTGCGCGATGGATGCCGCCTCGGCCTCGGCCGCATAGCCGCCGAGGGACTCGAACCGCTCCATGAGGTTGCCGTACTTGCGCATGGCCTTCGCCGCGACGTCGGCGTCGTCGCTCGCCATGAGCTCACTGGTCTCGCGCATGCCGATCGCGAGACTGCCGAGCCCTCGGGCGTCGAGGATGCGGGTGCGGGCGAGCATCTCGGGGTCACCCGTGCGGGGATCCTGGGGCAGGTAGCCGAGCTCCCCGGAGCGGTCCACGCGGCCGTCCGCGGGGAGCAGATCGCCCGCGAGCACCTTCGTCAGCGTGGTCTTGCCGGCACCGTTGCGCCCGACCAGACCGATCTTGTCACCCGGGGACACCCGGAACGACACCTCCGACATGAGCGTGCGAGCGCCCACGCGGATCTCGAGATCGTGCACGGCGAGCACAGCAGACGTCCATTCTTCCGGGGGGATCGGCCGATCGGCCAAATCACCAGTATAGATCTTGTGGCGCGTCGACAGCGTTTCGCGCCGATCTCGCGCCGCCCATAGGATGTGCGGACGAGCGCGCTGCAGCGCGCATCCCACGCTCCAGGAGGCTCCATGTCGCTGTCCGCCGCTGCCCGCCGACCCGTGCTCGCCGACCTGCTCGCGCAGCCCTCCAGCCGCGCGAAGGCGTTCGCCGTCGATGCCGCTCTCGTCCTCACCGGTGTCGCCTTCGTCGCCCTGCTCGCGAAGGTGTCGTTCTTCATCGGCCCCGTCCCCATCACCGGGCAGACCCTCGGGGTCATCGTCGTCGGGGCGGCTCTCGGGTCGCGCCGGGGTGCCGCGGCACTCACGACCTACCTGCTGGCCGGCCTCGCCGGCGCGCCGGTCTTCGCCGGCGCCGTCGCGGGGCCCGCGTACGTGCTGAGCCCGTCGTTCGGCTTCATCCTCGGCTTCATCCCCGCCGCATTCGTGGCCGGCTGGTTCGCGGAGCGCGCCTGGGACCGGAAGCCGGTGCTCGCCTTCGTGGGGTTCGTCGCCGCCTCGATCGTGCCGTTCCTCGTCGGGGTGCCCTACATGGCGCTGATCCTCGGCGTGGTCGTGGGCACCGACGTCACGGCGGCCTCCGTGCTGGGCGCCGGCGTCCTGCCGTTCGTCGTCCCCGGACTCATCAAGGCCGGGTTCGCCGCCGTGCTGGTCCCCGCCGCCTGGCTCGGCGTCTCGGCGGTCGAGCGTCGCTCCCGCCGCTGATCGACCACCACCCGAAGGGGTCCGCGCCACCCGGCGCGGACCCCTTCGCCGTGCTCCCGGATTCACGGCGGGTGACCAGGTCCGCGATTTCCGCCCGGGCGAGAGACCGATGTAAGGTTAGGCGACCCTAAACGTTCGATCTTGGAGCCCCCGTGCCTCGCATCCGCACCGCCGCCGCCCTCGTCGCGGCATCCCTGCTCGCCCTCACCGGCTGCGCCTCGGCGAGCACGCCCGCCGCGACGGCTCCGGCCGCGGACGACACGGCCGCCTCGAGCACCTTCCCCGTCACCGTCGAGCACGCCTTCGGCGAGACCGTCATCGAGGAGAAGCCCGAGCGCGTGGCCTCGGTCGCGTGGGGCAACCACGAAGTGCCGATCGCGCTCGGCATCGTTCCGGTCGGCATGAGCAAGGCCACGTGGGGCGACGACGACGGCGACGGCGTCCTCCCCTGGGTGGAGGACGCACTCGCCGAGCTCGGCGGCGACGCCCCGGCCCTGTTCGACGAGACGGACGGCATCCCGTTCGAGGAGATCGCCGACACGCAGCCCGACGTCATCCTCGCCTCGTACTCCGGCCTGTCGCAGGAGGACTACGACACGCTGTCGAAGATCGCTCCGGTCGTCGCGTACCCCGAGGTCGCGTGGGGCACCTCGTACGAGGACATGATCCGCCTCAACTCCGCTGCGCTCGGCCTCGCCGCCGAGGGCGACGAGCTGATCGCGGAGCTGCACGACGAGGTCGACACGGCCCTCGCCTCCCACCCCGGCCTGGCCGAGTCCGCCGTGCTGTTCTCGTGGCTCGACGAGGCGGACCTCAGCAAGGTGACCCTGTACACCGATCTCGACACCCGCCCCGGCTTCCTCTCGAGCCTCGGACTGCCGCTCCCGTCCATCGTCGAGGAGTCGAGCGACGGCGCCGCGTTCTACGCCGAGGTCAGCTCCGAGGAGGCGGACCGGTTCGAGGACGTCGACGTCTTCGTGACGTACGGCGACCCGGACGGCGCCCTCGTCGAGACGCTGCAGGCAGACCCGCTGCTGTCGCAGATCCCGGCGATCGCGGACGGCCGGATCGCCATCCTCGAGAACAACGCTCCGCTGGCAGCCTCGGCGAACCCGTCGCCGCTGTCCATCTCCTGGGGCATCGACGACTACTTCACCGTCCTCGCGGACGCTCTCAACGCGGGCGAGTGAGCACGACAGCCCTCCGCACATCACCGCCGGATGCCGCCTCGCTGCGGCGTCCGGCGGCGGTGCGTCTCGCCTGGCTCGGCGCGCTGGCCGCGCTGATCCTGGTCCTCGTCGGCGCGTCGGTCGCGCTCGGGGTGCGGGGGGTATCGCTCGACGACATCATCGCGGGCCTCGGCGGCAGCACCGGGACCGTGTCCGAGGCGGCCGTCGTGTCCCGCCTCCCCCGCACCGCACTGGCCGTGCTCGCCGGCGCGGCGCTCGCGCTCTCGGGGGCCGCCATCCAGGCCGTGACGCGAAATCCCCTCGGCGATCCCGGCATCCTCGGCATCACGAGCGGCGCGTCGCTCGCCGTCGTCATCGGGATCGCCTTCTTCGCGGTGACCAACCCCTACGTCACGCTCACCCTCGCGGTCGTCGGCTCCGCGGGCGCCGCCGTGTTCGTGTATGCGATCGGCTCGCTGGGCACCGGAGGCGCCACCCCGCTCAAGCTCGCTCTGGCGGGAGCCGCGACGGCCGCAGCGCTGTCCTCGCTCGTGAGCGCCATCCTGCTTCCGCGCGTCGACGTCCTCGAGAACTTCCGGTTCTGGCAGATCGGCGGAGTGAGCGGTGCGACGTGGGACCGGATCGCCGTGGTCCTGCCCGTCCTCGCCGTCGGCGCGCTGATCTGCCTCGCGACCGCGCGAGGCATGAACTCCCTCGCCCTCGGCGACGACCTCGCGGCCTCCCTCGGGGAGCACGTCGGCCGCACGCGCGCGCTCGCCGCCCTCGGCGCTGTCATCCTGTGCGGCACGGCGACGGCGGTGACCGGGCCGATCGCGTTCGTCGGACTGGTGGTCCCCCATTTCTGTCGGATGCTCGTGGGCACCGACCACCGCTGGCTGCTGCCCTTCTCCGCTCTGGCGGGCTCCGCGCTGCTCCTCGGCGCGGACGTCATCGGCCGGCTGGTCGCCCGACCCGGCGAAGTGCCCGTCGGGATCGTCACCGCCGTGATCGGCGCCCCGTTCTTCATCTGGCTGCTGCGCCGTCGACGGGTGCGTGAGCTGTGAGCGCCGCCGTCATCGCGCACGGGCGCCGGACCAGGGTGCGGCGCCGGACCTTTGTCACCGGTCTGCTGATCCTGCTGGTCCTCGCCGTCTACGCCGTCTCCCTGATGGTCGGGAACACGTTCTACAGCCCCGGCGAGGTGATGCGTGTCGTCCTCGGCGAGACGGTCCCCGGCGCCTCCTTCACGGTCGGCGAGCTGCGCCTGCCCCGCTCGTCCCTCGCGGTGCTGGCGGGGATCGCCTTCGGCATGGCCGGCGTCACCTTCCAGACCATGCTGCGAAACCCGCTCGCCTCACCCGACATCATCGGGATCACCGCGGGCGCGAGCGCCGCGGCCGTGGTCGGGATCGTGTTCTTCTCCCTGAGCGGCGCCGCGGTGTCGGCGGTTGCGCTCGCGGGGGGCCTCGTCACGGCACTCGCGATCGCCGGGCTGTCGTCGCGCGGCGCATTCTCCGGAACGCGGCTGATCCTGATCGGCATCGGCGTCGCCGCGATGCTCGACGCGGTCGTCACCTACGCGCTGTCGCAGGCGGCCGCCTGGGACCTCCAGACGGCCATGCGCTGGCTCACCGGCAGCCTCAACGGCGCGACGTGGGAGAGCGCCGCCCCCGTCGTCATCGCGACGATCGTGCTCGTCCCGGTCCTGCTCGCGCAGGGCCGCAATCTCGATCTGCTGCGCCTCGGCGACGACACGGCTGCGGCGCTCGGCGTCCGCGTCGGGCGGACCCGGCTGACGCTCCTGCTGGTCGCCGTCGCCCTCCTCGCGATCGCGACGGCCGCGACCGGGCCGATCGCGTTCGTCGCGTTCATGGCCGGGCCCATCGCCGCCCGACTGGTCGGCCCGGCGGCATCCCTCGCGCTGCCTGCGGGCCTGGTCGGAGCGCTGCTCGTGCTCGTCGCCGACCTCGTCGGCCAGTTCGCCTTCGACGGCCGCTACCCCGTCGGCGTCGTGACCGGGGCTCTCGGCGCCCCCTTCCTCGTTCTCCTGCTCATCAGGACGCACCGTTCCGGAGGTTCCCTGTGACCCGCACCCTCACGGCATCCGCCCTCACCCTCGGCTACGAGGACCGCACCGTCATCGAGGATCTCGACCTGGAGATCCCGGTCGGCAAGGTGACCGCGATCGTCGGCGCGAACGGATGCGGCAAGTCGACCCTCCTGCGCGCACTGGCCCGCCTCGTCCCTCCCCGGTCGGGCAGCGTGCTGCTCGACGGCGAGGACATCTCGCGCCGGTCGTCGCGCGAGGTGGCGCGGATGCTGGGGCTGCTGCCGCAGAGTCCCAGCGCCCCGGAGGGGATCGTCGTCTCGGACCTCGTCGGCCGCGGCCGGCACCCGCATCAGCGCTTCATGGCCCGATGGACCGCTCGCGACTACGAGGTGGTCGCCGATGCGCTGGACGCCACCGGCATCGCCGACCTCGCGGATCGCCCCGTGGACGAGCTGTCCGGCGGCCAGCGCCAGCGTGTCTGGATCGCGATGGCGCTCGCCCAGGAGACCGACGTGCTGCTGCTCGACGAGCCCACGACCTTCCTCGACGTGACGCACCAGATCGAGATCCTCGACCTCCTCCACGACGTCAATACCCGGCGCGGCACGACGATCGCGATGGTCCTGCACGACATCAACCTCGCCGCCCGCTACGCGGACCAGCTCTTCGCCGTGCGAGCGGGCCGGGTCGTCGCGTCCGGCGCACCCGGCGACGTCGTCACGGCCGAGCTCATGTCCGACGTGTTCGACCTCGACTGCCGCGTCATCCCCGACCCCGTCTCGGGGACCCCGCTCGTCCTCCCGCGCGGCCGCCACCGCATCCTCCCCGAGTCCCAGAAAGACGCCGTGCACTCATGACTGCCCCCGCCAACAGGTTCTTCCGAGTCCGCGTCAGCGCGATCACCGACCTGACGCCGAGCTTCCGCCGCTTCACCTTCGCGGGCGACGACCTGTGCTCGTACGGCGACACCGGCTTCGACCAGCGCATCAAGGTCGTCTTCCCGACGGCATCCGTCGGCCTCGACGACATGCCCCTCGGCGAGGACTGGTACACCGAATGGCGCGCGCTCCCCGAGGACTCCCGGCCGCCGTTCCGCACCTACACCACCCGCTACGTCCGCAACGAGTCGTGCGAGGTCGACGTCGACATGGTCTCGCACGATGTGATCGGACCCGCGTCGGAGTGGATCGCGAACGCCCGGGTCGGCGATGAGCTCCTCATCTTCGCACCCACCACGGCGCACACCGGCGTGAGCTTCGGGATCGACTTCGTCCCGCCGGCGCGGACCGACGGCATCCTCCTCGCCGGCGACGAGACCGCGGCACCCGCGATCGCGGTCATCCTGGAGCAGCTGCCCGCGACGGCGCGCGGCACGGTCGTCCTCGAGGTGCCGCATCCCGAGGACGTCGCCTACCTGCCGCACCACCCCGGCTTCGAGTACCGCGTGGCCGCCCGTTCGTCGCACGACGAGCGCCACGACCACCTCGTGCCCGCCGTCGAGGCCGCAGCGGCGGTCCTCGCTCCCGAAGGCAAGGGCGCCAACGTCGAGGAGGTCGACATCGACGGCGGCATCCTCTGGGAGGTCCCCCGCACCGCGAAGGGCGGCGCCGCACTGCAGAGCGCGCACCTGTACGCCTGGCTCGCCGGCGAGGCCTCGGCCATCAAGGCCCTGCGGCGACACCTCGTCGCTCAGCTCGGCGTCGACCGTCGCGCGGTCGCGTTCATGGGCTACTGGCGGCTCGGCCGCGCGGAGTACTGAGCCCCGGAACGGACGGATGCCGCGACCCCGTCACAGGACAGGTCGCGGCATCCGGGAGTCTCAGATCGAGAAGCCGAGGGCGCGCATCATGTCGCGGCCGTCATCGGTGATCCGCTCCGGACCCCACGGCGGCATCCAGACCCAGTTGATGCGGAAGCGTTCGACGACGCCGTCCAGGGCCTGGCCGGTCTGCTCCTCGAGCACGTCGGTCAGCGGGCATCCGGCCGACGTCAGCGTCATGTGGATGACGAGCGCGTCGTTCTCGTCGTCCCAGCCGAGGTCGTAGATCAGGCCGAGGTCCACGACGTTGATCCCCAGCTCGGGATCCATCACGTCCTTCAGGGCTTCGGTGACCTCGTCGTACTTCTCGGGTGCGAGCGTCTCGGGCATGGGTCGATCCTAAGCCTCGTCGCCGCTCACCGGGGCGAGGAAACGGTCATAGCCCTCGTCCTCCAGGCGGGTCGCCAGCTCGGGACCGCCCTCCTCGGCGACCCGACCGTTCACCAGGACGTGGACGTAGTCCGGCTTGATGTAGCGCAGGATGCGGGTGTAGTGCGTGATCAGGAGCACACCCATGTCGGTCTGCTCCTTGGCGCGGTTGACGCCCTCGGAGACGATCTTCAGCGCATCGACGTCGAGACCCGAGTCGGTCTCGTCGAGCACAGCGAACTTCGGACGGAGCATCTCGAGCTGCAGGATCTCGTGGCGCTTCTTCTCGCCGCCCGAGAAGCCCTCGTTGACGTTGCGGGCGGCGAACTTCGCGTCCATCCGCAGGTTCTTCATGGCCTGCTTGACATCCTTCGACCAGGCGCGGATCGAGGGCGCCTCGCCGTCGATGGCGGTCTTCGCGGTGCGCAGGAAGTTCGTCACGGTGACGCCGGGGATCTCGACCGGGTACTGCATCGCGAGGAACAGTCCCGCGCGGGCGCGCTCGTCGACGGACATGGCGAGGACGTCCTCGCCGTCGAAGGTGATCGACCCGCTCGTGACGGTGTACTTGGGGTGGCCGGCGATCGTGTACGCGAGCGTCGACTTGCCCGAGCCGTTCGGGCCCATGATGGCGTGCGTCTCACCGGTGTTGACCGTGAGGGTCACGCCGTTGAGGATCGGCGTCTCGCCGGCTTCTGTCTCGACCGTCACGTGGAGGTCGCGGATCTCGAGGACTGACATGTCAGGCTTCCTTCTTCAGTTCACTGCTTTGGTCACGGCGGGGTCGATGAGGATGTCATCCCCGTCGATCGTGACCTCGTAGACGGGCACCGGCTCATAGGCCGGGAGGTTCAGGGGGCGGCCGGTGCGGAGCGAGAAGGCCGAGCCGTGGGCCCAGCACTCCAGCGATTCGCCCTCGACGAAGCCGTCGGCGAGCGAGATGTCGCCGTGCGTGCAGGTGTCGCCGATGGCGTGCACCTCGCCCTGGCCGTCGAGGACGACGGCGATGGCGACGCCGTTCACCTCGACCCGCACGGCGGTGTCCTGGGAGAGGTCGCTCAGCTGCAGGACCTTCTGCGCGCTCACGCGTCCGCTCCTGCCGCCAGCTCGGCCTCGATCGCAGCCGTGAACTCCTCCTCCAGCGCGGGGATGCCGAGCTTCTGGACGATCTCCAGCAGGAAGCCGAGGACGACCATGCGACGCGCCTCGTCCTCGGCGATGCCGCGGGCCTGCAGGTAGAAGAGCTGCTCGTCGTCGAAGCGGCCGGTCGCACTCGCGTGCCCGGCGCCGACGATGTCCCCCGTCTCGATCTCGAGGTTGGGGATCGAGTCGGCGCGGGCGCCGTCGGTGAGGACCAGGTTGCGGTTGGCCTCGTACGAGTCGGTGCCGACGGCATCCGGCCCGATCAGCACGTCGCCGATCCACACGCTGCGGGCGTTCTCGCCCTGCAGGGCGCCCTTGTACAGGACGTCTCCGGTCGTGTGCGGACCCTTGTGGTGCAGGTACACCTGGCTCTCGAGGTGCTGCCCCGCGTCCGAGAACGACAGGCCGTAGAGCCTGCCCTGCGACCCGGACCCGGCGAGCTCGACCGACGGGTTGACGCGCACGACGCTGCCGCCGAGGCTCGCCACGATGTGGGTGAGGGAGGCGTCGCGGTCGACGCGGGCCTGATGCGCCGACAGGTGCACGGCGTCGTTGTCCCAGCGCTGCACCGTGACGACGGTCAGCGCGGCACCGTCGCGGACGATGATCTCGACGTTCTGCGCCTGCTGGGCCGATCCTTCGTGACGGAGGATGACCGTGCCGCGCGAATGGGCCTGCGCCTCGATCACGACGTGCGCGTGCGCCACGCCGCCGTTGCCGGTGAGGCGGATGATGACGGGCTCATCGAGCTCGACGCCGGCGGGGATGCGGACGAGCGGCGCCTCCGCCTCCTGCGTCCACGCGATCGCGCTCGCGAGATCCTCGGGACGGAACACCTCGCCGCGCGGCGCCTCGCCGGGCGCGAGCCGCGCCTGCTCGACGGCCGCCGGTGCGGACACCGTCACGCCGATGACGTCGGCCGGTGCCGCCTCGTCGACGAAGAGCGCACCGAGGCGGCTGATCGGCGTGTGCTTCCAGTTGACCTCGCGACCGGTGGGCGTCCCGAAGTCGGCCGGGTCGAACGACCAGGGCCGCTCGGAGCGGGTCTGGATCGGGACGACGGCCCCATCGGTCAGTGTGGCTGCAGGGTCGATGTGGCCCTCCGCGGATGCCGCGGGGGCCGAAGTCGCTGTCGTCATCAGCCGACGGATCCTTCCATGCCCATCTCGATGAGCTTGTTGAGCTCGAGGGCGTACTCCATGGGCAGTTCGCGGGCGATCGGCTCGATGAAGCCGCGGACGATCATCGCCATGGCCTCGTCCTCCGGCATCCCACGGCTCATCAGGTAGAAGAGCTGCTCCTCGCTGACCTTCGAGACGGTCGCCTCGTGACCGAGCTGCGTGTCGTCGACGCGGATGTCGATCGCGGGGTACGTGTCGGAGCGCGAGATGGTGTCGACCAGGAGAGCGTCGCAGCGGACCGTGTTGGCGGAGTGGTGCGCGTTGGCGTCGACGCGCACTTCGCCGCGGTAGCCCGCACGTCCGCCGCCGCGCGCGATCGACTTCGACACGATCGACGACTGCGTGTAGGGCGCCATGTGGATCATCTTGGCGCCGGCGTCCTGGTGCTGGCCGGGACCGGCGAAGGCGACCGAGAGCGTCTCGCCCTTCGCGTGCTCGCCCATCAGGAAGATGGACGGGTACTTCATCGTCACCTTGGAGCCGATGTTGCCGTCCACCCATTCCATGGTGGCGCCCTCGTGGGCGACGGCACGCTTGGTGACGAGGTTGTAGACGTTGTTCGACCAGTTCTGGATCGTCGTGTAGCGAACGCGGGCGTTCTTCTTCACGATGATCTCGACCACGGCGGAGTGCAGCGAGTCGGACTTGTAGATCGGGGCGGTGCAGCCCTCGATGTAGTGGACGTACGAGTCCTCGTCGGCGATGATCAGCGTCCGCTCGAACTGGCCCATGTTCTCGGTGTTGATGCGGAAGTAGGCCTGCAGCGGGATCTCGACGTGCACGCCCTTCGGGACGTAGACGAACGAGCCGCCCGACCAGACCGCCGTGTTCAGCGCGGCGAACTTGTTGTCGCCGGCCGGGATGACGGTGCCGAAGTACTCCTCGAAGAACTCGGGGTGCTCGCGGAGGGCGGTGTCGGTGTCCATGAAGATGACACCCTGCTGCTCGAGGTCTTCGCGGATCTGGTGATACACGACCTCGGACTCGTACTGCGCGGCGACGCCGGCCACGAGACGCTGGCGCTCGGCCTCGGGGATCCCGAGCTTCTCGTACGTGTTGCGGATCTCCTCCGGGAGGTCCTCCCACGACTGCGCCTGCTTCTCGGTGGAGCGGACGAAGTACTTGATGTTGTCGAAGTCGATGCCAGACAGGTCGGCACCCCACGTCGGCATGGGCTTGCGGCCGAAGAGCTGGTAGCCCTTCATCCGGGTCTTGAGCATCCACTCGGGTTCGCTCTTGAGAGCCGAAATGCCGCGGACGACGTCTTCGTTGATCCCTCGCTGCGCGACGGCGCCGGCAGCGTCGGCGTCGTGCCAGCCGAACTCGTACACCCCCAGGCTGTCGAGTTCGGGACGGTCGATGAGCACATCAGACATGACATTTCCTCCTCACAGGCGGCAACGGTGTCATCCGTTCCGGCATTCCCTGTCCCGCGAGGAGTGCGCGAGGGGGATGCCGCTTGCTGGCCGCTCTTTACCGGCGCGGACCGCGCCTAGAATCGTTATGCGGGCTGCGACATGACGTCGCTCCCGCCGACCCCGCCATTCTACAGGCAACGCCACCATCCGCGGCGTGCCGAGCCCGTGCCCCGGAGGCGATCCATGCTGACCACACAGTCCCCCGCGCCGGCAGCGACGGCGGTGGCGATCCCCCGCGCGCTCCGCGTGTTCGCGTGGCTGTCGTTCCTCGCCGAGGTCCTGATCATCGCGACCGGCGGCGCTGTGCGCCTGACCGGGTCCGGCCTCGGCTGCCCGACGTGGCCGACGTGCACGCCCGAGTCCCTCGTGGCCACACCCGAGATGGGCATCCACGGCGTCATCGAGTTCGGCAACCGCACCCTGACCGGGCTCGTCGGCATCCTGGCCCTCGTGGTGGTGGCCCTCGTCTGGCGCATGCGGCGGAGCCGGCCCGACCTCTTCCTGCTGGCGGCGATCGTTCTGGGCGGCGTGGTGGCGCAGGCCATCGTCGGGGGCGTCACCGTCCTCACCGGACTGAACCCGTTCATCGTCGGATTCCACTACGTCGTGTCGGTGGCGATGGTCAGCGTCTGCGCCGCGTTCCTGTACCGACTGGACCGCCCGATCGGTCCGCGGGGGCGCGTCGTGCCGACGTGGTACGCGATCCTGACCCACCTCGCCACGCTCCTGATGGTGATCACCGTCGCCTTCGGCATCCTGACGACCGGCGCGGGACCCCACTCGGGCGACGCCGCGGCAGGGCGGAACGGCTTCGACGCCGAGGTGCTGCAGCACATCCACGCGTGGCCCAGCTACGCGCTCGTCGCGGTCACCCTGATGCTCGCGGCAGTGGCCTGGGCGCGCCGACTGCCGACGCGGTTCTGGGTGTCGATGCTGCTGCTCGTCGAGGTGGTCCAGATCGCGGTCGGCCTCTACCAGGCCCGCAACGGGCTGCCCGAATTCGCCGTCGGCGTGCACATGGTCCTGGCGGCGCTGCTGGGCGCCGCATTGACGCTCACCGTCCTGTCACTCAAGCGCGAGGTCGCCGTCGCTCCGGAGTCCGCGGCGACGCCGGAGCGCATCGAAACCTCATAGGCGGCGCATCGGGTTCGCCCGGGTCGGCCCTGAACAGTGGCCGGGGCCGCCCACGACCGGGCGGCCCCGACACGGAGGAGATCCGATGAACACCCGCCCCCGCCTGGTCCGAAGCATCCCGTTCTGGCTGCTGATCGCCGGCTCCCTGACCGCCGCCGTCGTCGGGACGATCGTCCTGCTCGACAAGCTCGCCGCCATGGAGAAGGCACTGACCGAGGGCACCACGACGGGCATCGAGATCTATCTCGGCCAGGTGTGGGGCGTGGTCGGCGCGGTCCTCATCGGCGCCGGCGTCCTCGGGCTGGGACTCGCGGCCGCCCTGGGCGCGCTGCGCGCGGCCCTCCCCCACGAGATCGCCGAGGCCGTGTCGGCGTACGCCGATGACGCACCGGCCGCCGCCCAGGAGGAGGAGCCGGCGATCGCGCCGGTCGCCGGCGGCGACGCATCCGTCGCACCGGCATCCGCCGCTCCGACGACCGACCGCTGAGGGCACCCGCGCGCTGCCGGCGGGCACGGAGAGGTGCGCCGCCGCAGCGCCGGGTTCTCGCCGGAGCGGAGCGGCGCGGCCGGCCTCAGAAGGGCAGCAGCGGGTCGATCGCGATCGCGACGAACAGCAGGGTCAGATAGGTGATCGAGGCGTGGAACACGCGCATCGGCTGAACCTTCTCGCCCCGGACGGCCCGGTTGTAGAGCACGTGCGATTCGACGACGAACCACCCGCCGAACACGAGGGCGGAGACCGTGTACACGAGCCCCATCGGCGCGACCGGGATCAGCAGCAGTGAGCTGGCGAGCGTCGCCCAGGCATACAGGATGACCTGCAGGCCGACCTGCACGCCGTCGCGCGTGGCACCGAGCATGGGGACGTCGGCCTCTTCGTAGTCGCCCTTGTACTTCATCGACAGCGGCCAGTAGTGCGGCGGCGTCCACAGGAAGACCAGCAGGAAGAGGATGAACGGGGTCCACGACAGCGACCCGGTGACAGCCGACCAGCCGATGATCACCGGGAAGCATCCCGCGATGCCGCCCCACACGATGTTCTGCTCGGTGCGGCGCTTGAGGATCATCGTGTAGATGACGACGTAGAAGAAGATCGCGGCGACGCTGAGCGCCGCGGCGACCCAGTTCGTGAAGACGAGGAGCCAGACGGTGGAGGCCACGGCGAGCACCCACGAGAAGGTCAGCGCGCCTCGGGGGCTGATCTCGCCGGTGACCAGCGGACGGTTCTTCGTCCGCTTCATGTGCGCGTCGATGTCGCGATCGAGGTACATGTTGAAGGATGCCGCCGAGCCGGCGCTCATCGCGCCGCCGATGACGGTCGCGACGATCAGCCACAGATCCGGCAGACCGTTCTCGGCGAGGAACATGACCGGGATGGTCGTCACCAGCAGCAGCTCGAGGACACGAGGCTTCGTCAGCTGGACGTAGGCGCTGACGGTGCTGCCGATCGAGTGCTTTCCGGTCGCCGTCGCGCGCCCGTCGGTCTCTGTGATTGCCATCGCCCCTGCCGCTGTTGATCGTCCCCCCGAGTCTACGCCATCGCCTTCCGGGGGGTTCGCGGGCGGCGTACCGCGCGAAGCGTCACACGCGGACCTCCCGGCCCCGCGTGATCCCGCGGATGGATATGCTGAAAATCTCCGACGCGCGACGTTGGGCCGCTTCTGCAGGCCCCGACCGCGCCGCTCCCCGACGAAAGGCCACCAGGTGTCAGAACTGGCATGGGATGAGATCGACCGACGAGCGGTGGACACCGCGCGAGTGCTCGCCGCGGATGCCGTGGAGAAGGTGGGCAACGGCCACCCCGGCACGGCCATGAGCCTCGCACCGGCCGCCTACCTGCTGTACCAGCGGGTGCTCCGGCACGACCCCGCGGACACGCACTGGCTCGGCCGCGACCGCTTCATCCTCTCGGTGGGCCACTCCTCGCTCACCCAGTACGTCCAGCTCTACCTGGGCGGCTTCGGCCTCGAGCTCGACGACCTCAAGTCGCTGCGCACGTGGGGTTCGCTGACCCCCGGTCACCCCGAATACGGCCACACGAAGGGTGTCGAGATCACCACCGGCCCGCTCGGCCAGGGGCTGGCCTCCGCCGTCGGCTTCGCGTACGCCGCCCGCTACGAGCGTGGACTGTTCGACCCGGATGCCGCGCCCGGCACCTCGCCGTTCGATCACAACGTTTACGTCATCGCCGGAGACGGCGATCTTCAGGAGGGTGTCACCTCCGAGGCCAGCTCCCTCGCCGGCCACCAGCAGCTCGGCAACCTCATCGCGATCTACGACTCGAACCAGATCTCGATCGAGGACGACACCAACGTCGCGTTCACCGAGGACGTCCAGGCCCGCTACGAGGCGTACGGCTGGCACGTTCAGACGGTCGACTGGAAGAAGACCGGCGAGTACGTCGAGGACATCACCGAGCTCCACGCCGCGCTCGAGGCCGCCCAGGGCGAGACGTCGAAGCCGTCGCTCATCATCCTGAAGACGATCATCGGCTGGCCCGCGCCCGGCAAGCAGAACACCGGGAAGATCCACGGCTCCGCCCTCGGCGCCGACGAACTCGCCGCGACGAAGAAGGTGCTCGGGTTCGATCCCGAGGAGACCTTCGTCGTGGCAGACGACGTGCTCGCCCACACGCGCTCCCTCGCCGACCGGGCCGCCACCGCACGTGCCGCCTGGCAGGAGTCCTTCGACGCCTGGGCAGCGGCGAACCCCGAGCGCAAGGCGCTCCTCGACCGTCTCGAGGCGGGCACCCTGCCCGACGGCATCGCCGACGCCCTCCCGACGTTCGAGCCCGGCAAGGACGTCTCCACCCGCGCCGCGTCGGGTGTGGTCCTCAACGCGCTGGCCGCTGAGCTGCCCGAGCTGTGGGGTGGATCGGCCGACCTCGCCGAGTCGAACCTCACCACGATCAAGGATTCGAAGAGCTTCATCCCGTCGGAGTGGTCGACGCACGAATGGTCCGGCGACCCCTACGGCCGCGTGCTCCACTTCGGCATCCGCGAGCACGCGATGGGCGCGATCGTCAACGGCATCACGCTGCACGGACCGACTCGCCCCTTCGGCGGCACGTTCCTCATCTTCAGCGACTACATGCGTCCCGCGGTGCGCCTGGCCGCCCTCATGGACATCCCCTCGGTGTTCGTGTGGACCCACGACTCCGTCGCGCTCGGTGAGGACGGTCCCACGCACCAGCCGATCGAGCAGCTCGCGACCCTGCGCCTGATCCCCAACTTCACGGTGGTCCGTCCGGCCGACGCCAACGAGACGGCGGCGGCGTGGCTGGAGATCCTCCGCCGGCAGGGGGGCCCGTCGGGCATCGCGCTCACGCGCCAGAACATCGCCGTGTTCCCCCGCGGGGAGGACGGCTTCGCCGGCACCGACGGCGTCGCGAAGGGTGCGTACGTGCTGATCGACGCCGAGAACGGCGAGCCGGACGTCGTCCTCATCGCCACCGGCTCGGAGGTGGCCCTCGCGGTCGCCGCCCGGGAGACGCTCGCCGGCGAGGGCATCGCCGCGCGCGTCGTGTCGGCCCCCAGCCTGGAATGGTTCGCCGAGCAGGATGCGGCGTACCGCGAATCCGTCATCCCCGCCGCCGTGAAGGCGCGCGTCTCGGTCGAGGCCGGTGCCACCGGTCTGTGGCGCGGCGTCGTCGGCGACACCGGGCGCACGGTCGGCATCGACCACTTCGGCGCGTCCGCCGACTACAAGACCCTGTTCCAGAAGTTCGGCATCACCGCCGAGGCGGTCGTGGAAGCGGCCCGCGCAACTGTCAAGGAGAACTCATGAGCACCCCCACTGCGGACCTGTCCGCCGCCGGCGTCAGCATCTGGCTCGACGACCTCTCGCGTGGCCGCATCGACACGGGCAACCTGGCGACCCTCATCGCCGAGTGGAACGTCGTCGGGGTGACGACGAACCCGTCGATCTTCCAGGCCGCCATCGGCAACAGCAACGACGACTCGTACGACGCCCCGCTGAAGGCTCTCGCCGCGCAGGGCGTCGACGTCGACACGGCGATCTTCGAGATCACCACGACGGACGTCCGCGACGCCGCCGACCTCTTCCGCCCCGTCTTCGACGCGACCGACGGCGTCGACGGCCGCGTGTCGATCGAGGTCTCCCCCGACCTCGCGCACGACACCGACGCGACGATCGCCCAGGCCAAGGAGCTGTGGGCGAAGGTCGACCGGCCGAACACGCTCATCAAGATCCCCGCGACGCTCGCAGGCCTCCCGGCCATCACCGCCGTCCTGGCCGAGGGCATCTCGGTGAACGTCACCCTGATCTTCAGCCTCGAGCGCTACGCCGCCGTCATCGACGCCTACCTTGCCGGCATCCGTCAGGCTCAGGCCAACGGCCACGACATCTCCACGATCCACTCGGTCGCGTCGTTCTTCGTGTCCCGCGTGGACACCGAGGTCGACAAGCGTCTCGCGGCGCTCGGCACCGACGCGGCGACCGCGCTGAAGGGCAAGGCCGGCATCGCCAACGCGCGCCTGGCGTACGAGCTGTTCGAGAAGACCTTCGCCGAACCGGCCGCCGCCGAGCTCCTCGCTGCGGGCGCCAACGTGCAGCGGCCGCTGTGGGCGTCGACCGGCGTCAAGGACCCGGCCCTGCCGGACACCCTGTACGTGACCGAGCTCGTCGCACGCGGCGCCGTCAACACGATGCCGGAGAAGACGCTCGAGGCCACCTTCGACCACGGTGAGATCGCCGGCGACACCGTCACCACGAACTACGACGACGCGCACGCCGTCTTCGACCAGCTCGCGGATGCCGGCATCGACCTGGTGGATGTCACGCAGGTGCTGGAGGACGAGGGCGTCGACAAGTTCATCGTCTCGTGGCACGACCTCCAGGGCACCGTGCGCGAGGCGCTCAGCGCCGCGAACTGATCCGATGGCAGAGGACATCCGCCGCGGGGTCAACCCGCTCCGCGACCCCGACGACCGCCGTCTCAATCGCATCGCGGGTCCCAGCGCGCTGGTGATCTTCGGCGTGACGGGCGACCTGTCGCGCAAGAAGCTCATGCCGGCCGTCTACGACCTCGCGAACCGCGGCCTCCTGCCTCCCGGCTTCGCACTCGTCGGGTTCGCCCGCCGGGACTGGGAGGACCAGGACTTCGCGAAGGTCGTCTACGAGGCCGTCCGCGAGCATGCGCGGACGCCGTTCCGCGAGGAGACCTGGAAGCAGCTGCTCCAGGGCATCCGGTTCGTCCAGGGCGAGTTCGACGACGAGGCATCCTTCGCACGGCTGCGCGAGACGGTCGAGCGCCTCGACGTCGAACGCGGCACGATGGGCAACCACGCGTACTACCTGTCGATCCCGCCGAAGGACTTCCCTACGGTGGCCCGCCAGCTGCGCGACTCCGGTCTGGTGGACGACACCCCCGACACCGACCGCTGGCGCCGCGTGGTGATCGAGAAGCCGTTCGGCAGCGATCTGCAGACGGCGCGCGAGCTGAACGAGGCCCTCGAGGTCGCCTTCCCCGCCGACGCCATCTTCCGCATCGACCACTACCTCGGCAAGGAGACCGTCCAGAACATCCTGGCGCTGCGCTTCGCGAACGAGCTGTACGAGCCGCTGTGGAACGCGAACTACGTCGACCACGTCCAGATCACGATGGCCGAGGACATCGGCGTCGGCGGTCGCGCGGGCTACTACGACGGCATCGGCGCGGCCCGCGACGTCATCCAGAACCATCTCCTGCAGCTGCTCGCCCTCACCGCGATGGAGGAGCCGATCTCGCTCGACGCGGAGCACCTCCGTGCCGAGAAGGAGAAGGTGCTCGCTGCCGTGAAGCTCCCCGACGACCTGTCGACGGCGACCGCCCGCGGTCAGTACGCCGGCGGGTGGCAGGGCGGCGAGAAGGTCACCGGCTTCCTCGACGAGGAGGGCATGAACCCGCAGTCGGCGACCGAGACGTACGCCGCTCTGAAGCTCGAGATCGCCACCCGGCGCTGGAACGGCGTGCCGTTCTACCTGCGCGCCGGCAAGCGGCTGGGCCGCCGGGTCACCGAGATCGCCGTCGTGTTCAAGCACACGCCGCCGCTCCTGTTCCTGCGCAGTCAGGCCGTCCAGCTCGGCCAGAACGCACTGGTGATCCGCATCCAGCCGGATGAGGGCGTCACCCTGCGGTTCGGATCGAAGGTCCCCGGCGCCGGAAACGAGGTGCGCGACGTCACGATGGACTTCGGCTACGGCCACGCGTTCACCGAGTCGAGTCCCGAGGCCTATGAGCGGCTCATCCTGGACGTGCTGCTGGGCGACCCGCCGCTGTTCCCCCGTCACGAGGAGGTGGAGCTGTCCTGGCGCATCCTCGACCCCATCGAGGAGTTCTGGGCCGCGCAGGACGAGCCTCTCGAGCAGTACTCCCCCGGATCGTGGGGTCCCTCGTCCGCCGATGAGCTCCTGGCCCGCGACGGCCGCGTCTGGAGGCGCCCGTGATCGTCGATCTGCCCGACACCACCGTGTCCAAGATCGCCCGCTCCCTCGTGAGCGTGCGCGAGGAGGGCGGCGCCGTCGCCCTCGGCCGCGTGCTGACCCTCGTCATCGTCTCCAAGGGCGGGCTGGACGAGGCGACCGTCGACGCCGCCAACGCCGCATCCCGCGAGCATCCGATGCGCGTCATCGTGCTCGTCCTCGATCCTGACGGCACGACAAGCCTGGACGCGCAGATCCGTGTGGGCGGCGACGCCGGTGCGAGCGAGGTCATCGTCCTGCGCGCGCACGGCGAGGTGGCGGGCAGCCATGAGAGCCTCGTCAACGGCCTGCTCCTGCCCGACGCGCCCGTCGTGGCGTGGTGGCCGGACGACGCGCCGAGCGACCCCGCCGGCTCCGCCATCGGCCGTATGGCGCAGCGGCGCATCACCGATGCGTCCACGCGCCCGCGCGTCCGCGAGAGCCTCGACACCCTGGGTTCGACCTACCGCCCCGGCGACACGGACCTGGCCTGGACGCGGTTGACCCACTGGCGCGAGCAGTTGGCGGCGGTGCTCGATCAGCCGCCCTACGAGCCGGTCACCGCCGTCGAGGTCATCGGCGCCGACAGCTCGCCGTCGACGGGACTGCTCGCCGCCTGGCTCCGCCTGATGCTCGACGTGCCGGTCGACTGGCACTACGCCCCCGAGGACGAGTGGAGCCACGGCATCCGCTCGGTCCGTCTCGTGCGGAGCTCAGGCGACATCCTCCTGGAGCGCACGACCGAGACGGACGCCACGCTCACCCAGTCCGGCCAGCCCACGCACGACATCGTGCTGCCGCGCCGCTCGCTCCGCGAGTGCCTCGCGGAGGAGCTGCGCCGACTCGATCCGGACCTCTTGTATGGTCGAGTGATCACCGATGGGTGGGAGCGCCTCGAGCCTCCCACGAGGTAGGAGACCAATGACGGAGTTCCGGGCAGAGAAGCGCGTCGTCGTCTTCCCGGATGCCGACGCCCTCGCGTCCGGCATCGCCGAGCAGTTCGTGCGGCGCGCCCGCAAGCGCGCCGCCGCCGGCAAGACCTCGCACGTGCTGCTCACGGGCGGAAACGCATGCACGGCGGTTCTGCGAGCCATCGGCGAGCACCCCTCACGCGGGGACGTCGACTGGTCGAGCGTCCACTTCTGGTGGGGTGACGAGCGCTTCCTCCCGCGGGATGCCGCCGACCGGAACGAGCGGACCGCGACAGACGCGCTGCTGTCCCGCATCGACGTCCCGGGGGGGAACATCCACGCGATCCCCGCCGCCGACGAGGGCGTCGACCTCGACGCCGCCGTCGCCCGCTACACCGACGAGCTGGCAGGCTTCGGCACCGACGACCAGGCGTGGCCGGTCTTCCACGTGTGCTTCCTCGGCGTGGGCCCCGACGGTCACATCGCGTCGCTCTTCCCGGACCGGACCGAGATCGCCGACACGGAGCACTCGGTGCTCCCGGTGCGCGACTCCCCCGTGCCCCCCTCCGACCGCATCACGCTGACGCGTCCCGTCATCAACTCCGCGCGACGGGTGTGGCTCGTGCTGCCCGGTCAGGACAAGGCTTCGGCCCTGGGCCTCGCTCTCGCGGGCGCGAGCTACCACTCCGTTCCCGCGGCGGGCGCGAAGGGTCGCAAGCAGACGGTCTTCTTCGTCGATCAGGCCGCGGCCGGGTCGGTGCCCGAAGAGCTCATCGATCCGGAGTTCTGACCCGCGCCGATGCGGGCCCGAACGGACCGTGCGGGAGGCGGTCCCGGAGGACCGGCTCGGCCGGATCAGTCCTGGCCGCGCCGTTCCCGCAGCTGCGTGAGCGCGTCGGCGAGGATGGTGTCCGCCTCCTCCTCGGAGCGGCGCTCCTTCACGTACGCGAGGTGCGTCTTGTAGGGCTCGTTCTTCGCGACGGCGGGAGGGTTCTCGCGGTCGCGGCCGGCCGGCAGACCTGAGCGCGGCGAGTCGATGATCTCGGGGATCTCCTCCTCGGCGATGCCGGCGGCGAAGTAGCGCACGGTCTCGTTGCCGAGCGCGTCCCAGTAGGACACCGCGACACGATCGGCGTGATGTCCGTGATCCTGCTCGCCCATGGGCCCCGCGCCGACGCGCGTGCCACGGATCGCGTTACCCCCGGTGGCCATCAGAGCCCCTGGAACTTGGTGATCAGGCCGAGGGCGACGATCACGACGAACCACACGAGGGCGAGCACGATCGTGAACCGGTTGAGGTTCCGCTCGGCGAGACCCGACGAGCCCATGGCGGAGCTCATGCCACCGCCGAACATGTCGGAGAGGCCGCCGCCGCGTCCCTTGTGCAGGAGGATCAGGAGCGTGAGCAGGAGGCTGGTGATTCCCAGCAGCACCTGCAGCACAAGCTGGAGGATGTCCACAGTCGTTGAAAGCCTTTCGGGTCGCCGAGTCGCTCAGCGCACAGAGCACGAGTATACCGGCTGTGCGGCGCGGCCCCGGGCGGAGCCGCGCCGCACAGCTCAGACGCCGACGTGCTTCTGGTATCGGATGATGGCGGCGAACTCGTCGACGACGAGGCTCGCGCCACCCACCAGGGCACCGTCGACATCGGGTTCGCGCATGAAGCTCGCGATGTTCCCCGACTTCACCGAACCGCCGTAGAGGACCCGCGTCTTCTCCGCCGCGTCGGCACCGAGCGACTCGGCGACGACGGCGCGCAGCTTGGCGCACACCTCCTGGGCCTGGTCGGGGGTGGCGGCCTGGCCCGACCCGATCGCCCAGACCGGCTCGTAGGCCACGACGATGTCGGCATCGGATGCCACGCCCTCGAGCGCGGTCTTGAGCTGACCGGCGGGGACCGCCGACGCGCCGAACTTCTCGAGGTCCTCCGCGGTCTCGCCGACGCAGATCACCGGGACGAGCCCGTGCCGCAGCGCGGCCTGCACCTTCGCCGCGACGACGTCGTCCGACTCGCCGTGATACTCCCGGCGCTCGGAGTGGCCGATGATGACGTAGCGGGCGTCGAGCTTCGCGAGGAAGGCGCCGGAGACCTCACCGGTGTAGGCGCCGGAGTCCTTCGTCGACAGATCCTGCGCGCCGAGGGCGAACGGGATCTTGTCGGCGTCGATCAGCGTCTGCACGGTGCGGATGTCGGTGAAGGGCGGGAAGACCGCGACCTCGACCGAATCGTTCTCGTGCCCGGCATCCTTCAGCGTCCAGTGCAGCTTCTGGACGAACGCGACCGCCTGCAGGTGGTCGAGGTTCATCTTCCAGTTGCCGGCGATGAGCGGCTTGCGCGTCACGCTTCCCATCCGAGGATCTCCAATCCGGGCAGCTTCTTGCCCTCGAGGAATTCGAGGCTCGCCCCGCCGCCGGTCGAGATGTGACCGAACTGCTCGTCGGCGAAACCGAGCTGACGGACGGCGGCGGCCGAGTCGCCACCACCGACGACCGAGAGACCGTCGACCTCGGTCAGCGCGCGCGCGACCGTCTCGGTCCCGGCTGCGAACGGCGCCATCTCGAACACGCCCATGGGCCCGTTCCAGAAGACCGTCTTCGCGCCCCGGATCGCGTCGGCGAACAGCTCCGCCGTCTGGGGCCCGATGTCCAGGCCCATGCCGGACGCACCGAACTCGGTGTCCTCGAGCGCATCCGCAGCGGCGACGACGTGCGCCGCATCCGCCGCGAATCCCGCGGCCATGACGGCGTCGACGGGGAGCACGATCTCGACGCCGCGCTCCTTCGCCGTCGCGACGTAGCCACGCACCGTCTCGAGCTGGTCCTCTTCGAGGAGGCTCTTGCCGACCTTGTGACCCTGAGCGGCGAGGAAGGTGAACAGCATGCCGCCGCCGACGAGGATCTTGTCCACGCGGGGCAGGAGGTGCTCGATCACGCCCAGCTTGTCGCTGACCTTCGACCCGCCCAGCACGACCGCGTATGGACGCTCGGGGCGCTCGGTCAGACGGTCGAGGACATCGACCTCCTTCTCGATCAGCGAGCCGGCGGCCGACGGCAGCAGTTCGGCGAGGTCGTAGACCGACGCCTGCTTGCGATGCACGACACCGAAGCCGTCCGACACGAGGGCGTCGCCGAGGGCGGCGAGCTCGCTTGCGAACGCGCGGCGCTCGGCCTCGTCCTTCGCGGTCTCCCCGGCGTTGAACCGGAGGTTCTCCAGCACGGCGACCTCGCCGTCACCGAGCGCGGCGACCGTCTCCTGAGCGGAGGGGCCGACCGTATCGGTCGCGAAGGCGACCGGGCTGCCGAGCAGCTCGGAGAGCCGCTCGGCGACGGGTGCGAGGCTGTACGCCGCGTCGGGCGCGCCCTTGGGCCGCCCCAGGTGGGATACCGCGATGACGCGGGCACCCTGGCCGACCAGAGCGGTGAGCGTGGGCAGCGCCGCACGCACGCGGCCATCGTCCGTGATGACGCCGTCCTTCAGGGGGACGTTGAAGTCGACACGGACGATGACGCGCTTGCCGGCGAGCGGACCCAGCGAATCGAGGGTGCGCAGAGCCATCGTCAGAGCTTGCTGGCGACGAGCTCGGTGAGGTCGACGAGGCGGTTGGAGTAGCCCCACTCGTTGTCGTACCAGCCGACGACCTTGACCTGGTTGCCGATGACGCGGGTCAGGCCCGCGTCGAAGATGCAGGAGTGGTCGTCGGTGACGATGTCGCTCGAGACGATCTCGTCCTCGGTGTACTTGAGGATGCCCTGCAGCGGGCCGTCCGCGGCGGCCTTGTACGCAGCCTTGATCTCCTCGACGGTGACCTCGCGCTCGAGCTCGACGGTCAGGTCGGTCGCCGAGCCGGTGGGAACCGGCACGCGGAGCGCGAAGCCGTCGAGCTTGCCCTTGAGCTCGGGCAGGACCAGGCCGATGGCCTTCGCGGCACCGGTCGAGGTCGGAACGATGTTGAGCGCGGCGGCGCGGGCACGACGGAGGTCGCTGTGCGGGCCGTCCTGCAGGTTCTGGTCGGCCGTGTAGGCGTGGACCGTCGTCATCAGGCCCTTGACGATGCCGAAGTTGTCGTTGAGGACCTTCGCCAGCGGTGCGAGGCAGTTGGTCGTGCACGAGGCGTTCGAGATGATGTCGTGGTTCTCGGGGTCGTAGAGGTCCTCGTTCGCACCGATGACGAACGTGGCGTCCTCGCCCTTGGCGGGAGCCGAGATGAGGACCTTCTTCGCGCCGCCGGCGAGGTGCTTCCTGGCGTCCTCGGCGTTGGTGAAGCGGCCGGTCGACTCGATGACGATGTCGACGCCGAGCTCGCCCCAGGGGAGGTTCGCGGGGTCGCGCTCCTCGAAGACCTTGATCGTCTTGTCGCCCACGGTGATCGAGTCACCGGTGTACGAGACCTCGGCGTCGAGGCGCCCGAGGATCGAGTCGTACTTCAGCAGGTGGGCCAGCGTCTTGTTGTCGGTGAGGTCGTTCACCGCCACGATTTCGAGGTCCGCACCCTGCGCGAGCGCTGCGCGGAGGTAGTTGCGTCCGATGCGGCCGAAGCCGTTGATGCCGATCTTGACAGACACGTTGTCTCCCGTTTCTCGTCGCGCGCGACGCCGGAGAAACGGTGCCGGTGCGCAATCATTTGACAAAGAGAGAGGATGCCGGAGCTCGGCCCCCGCTACCGGGAGGAGCCCGGCATCCTCACCTGTTTACGACCCTACTACTAGAGCAGCCCGGCCGTCTGCTGGCGTGCAGCGTCGAGACGCTGTGCGACGTTCTGCCAGTTCGCGATGTTCCAGACCGCCTTGACGTAGTCGGCCTTGACGTTGAGGTAGTCGAGGTAGAAGGCGTGCTCCCACATGTCGAGCTGGAAGATCGGGACGGTCCCCTGGGCGACGTTCGACTGCTGGTCGAACATCTGCTGGACGATCAGCTGCGAGCCGATCGCGTCCCAGCTGAGCACGGCCCAGCCCGAGCCCTGGATGCCGGTCGCGGCGGCGGTGAAGTGCGCCTGGAACTTGTCGAAGCCGCCGAAGAACTCGTCGATCGCGGCGCGCAGCTCGCCCTCCGGCTCGCCGCCGCCGCCGTTGCCGGCCGGCGCCAGGTTGGTCCAGAAGACGGAGTGGTTGACGTGACCGCCGAGGTTGAACGCGAGGTCCTTCTCGAGCTTGTTGACGTTCGCGAGGTTGCCCGTCTCGCGGGCCTCGGCGAGCTGCTCGAGCGCGGTGTTCGCGCCGGTGACGTAGGTCTGGTGGTGCTTCGAGTGGTGAAGCTCCATGATCTTGCCGCTGATGTGCGGCTCCAGCGCGGAGTAGTCGTACGGGAGCTCGGGCAGCGTGTAGGTCGCCATGTCCTCTTCTTCCTGTTCGTGCCGCACCGGGATGCGGCGGGTCGATGTCATCCTATTGAGCGCCAACGCAGGGCGCGCGTGGTTGCTTCCCGGCGGAAGAAGACGTAGACGTCAGTCCTCCAGGCCGGCGGGCACCGCGGATTCGGTGTCGGGGACGCCGTCCTGCGCGGCCTTCTTGTCGGCCATCGCGAGCAGCCTCCGGATGCGGCCGGCGACGGCATCCTTGGTCAGCGGCGGGTCGGCGTGGTGGCCGAGTTCGTCGAGGCTCGCGTCGCGATGCGCGAGGCGGAGATCGCCCGCCTGCTTCAGGTGGCCCGGAACGGTGTCGCCGAGGATCTCCAGGGCGCGCTCGACCCGCGCGCACGCGGCGACGGCGGCCTGCGCGGAGCGACGCAGGTTCGCGTCGTCGAAGTTGACGAGACGATTCACGCCGGCGCGCACCTCGCGACGCTGGCGCATCTCCTCCCATGCGGCGGCCGTCTTCTGGGCGCCCATCATCAGCAGCGCGGCGCGGATGGCCTCGCCGTCGCGGACGACCACACGTGGGATGCCACGGACCTCACGCGCCTTCGCGGCGATCCCGAGACGGTGTGCCGCTCCGACCAGGGCCATCGCGGCCTCTCCCGACGGGCAGGCGACCTCGAGGGCGGCGGAGCGGCCCGGGTCCGAGAGCGAGCCGGTGGCGAGGAACGCGCCCCGCCAGACGGCGGCGAGGTCGGGGCGTGCTCCGGTCGTCAGCTTGTTCGGCAGCCCGCGGACGGGACGACGGCGGGAATCGAGCAGACCGGTCTGGCGCGCGAGCGTCTCACCGCCGTCGATGACGCGGACTGCGAAGGAGTTGCCGGTGCGGCCTCCCGACGCCTGCACGTGGGCGAGTTCGGGGCGTACCCCGTAGATCTCCATCAGGTCGCGCGCGACTCTGCGCGCGAGGGTGTCGGTCTCGAGCTCCGCCTCGACGGCGACGCGACCGGCGATCGAGTGGAGCCCGCCCGAGAAGCGCAGAATCGTCGTCAGCTCGGCCACCCGTGCGGTGGGCCGCGGGTCTCTGACCGAGGTTAACTCCGTCTTCACGTCAGCAGTCAGCGGCACAGCGATCCTTCGGGTGGGGCGGTCGGGGACAAAGGATCAGCTTACTCCCGGCCCAGGTCCCTGTGCGTGACGCGGACCGCCACCCCTGCCTCGTGGGAGAGCCGGTCCGCGAGCTCGAGGGCGGTGACGACGGATCTGTGCTTGCCCCCGGTGCAGCCGATCGCGATGACCGAGTGGCGCTTGTTCTCGCGCTGATAGCCCTGCAGCACGGGATGCAGCGCCGTGGCGTAGGCGTCGATGAACTCGCGCGCGCCGTCCTGCCCGAGCACGAACTCCCGGACCGACTCGTCCTTGCCGGTGAGCGGCCGCATCGTGGGTTCCCAGTACGGGTTCGGGAGGAAGCGCATGTCGGCGACGAGATCGACGTCGGGCGGCAGCCCGTACTTGAAGCCGAAGCTCATGACCGTCACAGTGTGACGGGCGTCGCCCTCCTCGCTGAACAGGTCGACGACGCGGTTCGCGAGCTGGTGGATGTTCAGCGCGCTGGTGTCGACGATCAGGTCGGCCGCTTCGCGGATGGATGCCACCCGCTCGCGCTCACGACGGATGCCGTCGAGGATGGTTCCCTCGCCCTGCAGCGGGTGCGGTCGCCGGACGGCTTCGAAGCGGCGGACGAGGACGTCGTCGGCCGCATCCAGGAACAGCACCCTCACCTGGCGACCGCCGCGGAGCGCGCGGGTGACGGCGGGCAGCTCGCCGAACAGCTGACGGCCGCGGACGTCGACGACGGCGGCGACCTTCGGAAGGGCGTCGGCGGCGAGAGCCGTCAGATCGAGCAACGGCTTGAGCATCTGCGGCGGCAGATTGTCGACGACGTACCAGTCGAGGTCTTCGAGCGCGTTCGCTGCGGTCGTCCGACCGGCTCCGGACATGCCGGTGACGATCAGGATCTCCCCCGCCGTCTGCCCGTCCGCCACCGTGATCAGCCCCTGTCTGCGCTCGCTGCCAGCCTAGCGATCATTCGCGTCCACCAGCGAAACGTCCGCCACCTGGGCCGGGGCCAGGTGCGCGTGGATGGCGGCCGCCAGTCGCGGCCCGATGCCGGGAAGCTCCTGGATCTCCTCGGGCGACGCCTTCTTCAGCGCGCTGACCGAGCCGAAGTGCCGCAGGAGCGCCTTGATGCGCGCGTCGCCGAGTCCGGGCACTTCGGCGAGCACCGTCGTGATGTCGCGCTTGCGCTTCTTGCGCTGGTGGGTGATGGCGAAGCGGTGCGCCTCGTCACGCAGCCGCTGCAGGAGGTACAGGGCCTCGGAGGTGCGCGGCAGGATCACCGGGAAGTCCTCCCCCGGCAGCCACACCTCTTCGAGCCGTTTGGCGATGCCGCAGAGCGCGATCTCGGGGTGGCCGGCGTCGCGGAGCGCCCGTGCCGCCGCCTCGACCTGCGGCTTGCCGCCGTCGACGAGGAGCAGCTGGGGCCGGTAGGCGAACCGGGGGCGCTTCCGCGTCGTATCGACCGCGCCGTCTGCCGTCACGTCGACGGACGCTGCCTCGGCCTCGTCCCGGTCGATGTGCGCCAGGCGCCGGGTCAGCACCTGATACATCGAGTCGGTGTCGTCGGTGGTGTCCGTGACGGAGAACGACCGGTACTGATCCTTGCGCGGCAGGCCGTCCTCGAAGACCACCATCGATGCGACGACGTTCGTGCCGCCGAGGTGCGAGACGTCGAAGCACTCGATGCGCAGCGGCGCCTCGGTGAGCTCGAGCGCCTCCTGCAGGTCGGTGAGCGCCTTCGTCCGGGCGGTGTAGTCGCTGGTCCGCCGCATCTTGTGCAGCAGGAGCGCCTGCTGCGCGTTCACCGTCGCGGTGCGCAGGAGGTCGGCCTTCTGACCCCGCTGCGCGACCTGCAGCGTCACCTTCTTGCCGCGGCGGGACTGCAGCCACTGCTCGAGCTCGGCGGCATCCTCCGGGAGCGAGGGGACGAGTACCTGACGCGGGATGTCCTCGGGGGCCGCATCCCCGTAGGCGCGCTGCAGCAGCTGGTCCACGAGGTCGGCGCCCGTGATGTCGAGCTCCTTGTCGATCGTCGCGGCGCGGACCCCTCGCACCCGCCCGCCGCGGACCACGAAGTGCTGGACTGCGGCGAACAGCTCGTCCTCGGCGACGCCGAACAGGTCGGCGTCGGTGTCCTCGCTCAGCACGAGCGCGCTGCGGTTGAGCACGGCATCCATCGCCTGCAGCTTGTCGCGGTAGATCGCCGCCGCCTCGTAGTCCATCGCCGCCGCGGCCTCGCGCATGCGTGCCGTGAGGAGCTTCACGTAGCGCTTGTCGCCGCCCGACATGAACGCGACGAAGTCGTCGACGATCGCCCGGTGCTCCTCGATGGTCACTCTCATCGAACACGGGCCGCCGCAGCGGCCGATCTGGCCGGGGAAGCACGGCCGACCGGTGGCCATCGCCTTCTTGTAGGACGAGTCGCTGCAGGTGCGGATCGGGAACACCTTGATGAGCTGGTCGATCGTGTCGTGCACCGCCCAGACCTTCGGGAAGGGTCCGAAGTACTTCGCTCCGGAGATCTTCCGGTTCCGCGTCACGATCACGCGCGGAGCCTCGTCGCCGAGGGTCACCGCCATGTACGGGTACGACTTGTCGTCCTTGTACCGGACGTTGAACGGAGGCGAGTACTCCTGGATCCAGGTGTACTCGAGCTGCAGCGAGTCGACGTCGGTCTTGACGACCGTCCACTCGACGCTCGCCGCCGTCGTCACCATCCGCCGCGTGCGCTCGTGCAGCGTGTGGAGCGGCGCGAAGTAGTTCGACAGCCGGGCCCGCAGATTCTTCGCCTTGCCGACGTACAGGATGCGGCCGTCGGCATCGCGGAACCGGTAGACCCCCGGATTCGTGGGGATCTCACCCGGCTTCGGCTTGTACGGGAGGGTGGATGCCACGTCAGCCGGCCTTGCGCGCCGGAACAACTCCCAGGATCTCGGCGAGGAACTGGCCGGTGTGGCTCTCGGGCACCGCGGCGATCTGCTCCGGGGTGCCGGTCGCGAGCACCGTTCCGCCACCCGAGCCGCCCTCGGGGCCGAGGTCGATGACCCAGTCGGACGACTTGATGACATCGAGGTTGTGCTCGATGACGATGACGGTGTTCCCCTTGTCGACCAGGCTGCTGAGCACGTCCAGCAGGCGCTGCACGTCTTCGAAGTGGAGGCCGGTCGTCGGCTCATCGAGCACGTAGATCGTGCGGCCGTTCGACCGGCGCTGCAGCTCCGTGGCGAGCTTGACGCGCTGCGCCTCGCCGCCCGAGAGGGTCGTCGCCGACTGGCCGAGCCGGACGTAGCCGAGGCCCACGTCGACCAGGGTCTTCAGGTACCGATGGATCGCCTGGATCGGCTCGAAGAACTCCGCCGCCTCGGAGATGGGCATCTCGAGCACCTCGGCGATGTTCTTGCCCTTGTAGTGGACGGCGAGGGTGTCGCGGTTGTAGCGCTTGCCGTGGCAGACCTCGCAGTCGACGTACACGTCGGGGAGGAAGTTCATCTCGATCTTGATCGTGCCGTCGCCCGAGCACGCCTCGCACCGGCCGCCCTTGATGTTGAAGCTGAACCGGCCGGGCTGATAGCCGCGGACCTTCGCCTCGGGCGTGTCGGCGAACAGCGAGCGGATGCGGTCGAAGACGCCGGTGTACGTCGCCGGGTTCGACCGCGGCGTGCGTCCGATGGGCGCCTGGTCGACGTGGACCACCTTGTCGAGGTGCTCGAGTCCGGTGACCCGCGTGTGCTTGCCGGCGACCCGGCGCGCGCCGTTGAGCCGGGTGGCGAGCACTTCGTACAGGATGCCGTTGACCAGGGACGACTTCCCCGAGCCGCTGACGCCGGTGACCGAGGTGAGCACGCCGAGCGGGAAGTCGACGGTCACGTTCTGCAGGTTGTTGGCGCGCGCGCCCACGACCCGGACCTGGCGCGACTTGTCGATCTTGCGACGCTTGTTCGGCATGGAGATCGCGCGGCGACCACTCAGGTAGGCGCCCGTGATGGAGGCCTCGTCGGTCAGCATCTGCTCGACCGGTCCGGAGTGGACGACGTTCCCTCCCAGGACGCCGGCCCGCGGTCCGATGTCGACCACCCAGTCGGAGGCGTGGATCGTCTCTTCGTCGTGCTCGACGACGACGAGGGTGTTGCCCAGGTTCTTCAGGCGCACGAGCGTCTCGATGAGCCGCCGGTTGTCCCGCTGGTGGAGGCCGATGGACGGTTCGTCAAGCACGTAGAGGACGCCGGTCAGCCCCGATCCGATCTGCGTCGCCAGGCGGATGCGCTGTGCTTCGCCTCCCGACAGCGAACCGGCGGAGCGGCTGAGGCTCAGGTAGTTCAGCCCCACCTGGATGAGGAAGTCCAGCCGCGCGCGGATCTCGCGCAGCACGGCCGCGGCGATGGTGGCCTCGCGATCGGTGAGCATGAGGTCGGCGAAGTACGCCTGCGCCTCGCCGAGGCTCAGGCGGGACGCATCGGCGATCGAGTGGCCGTGCACGAGCACCGAGAGGACTTCCGGCTTGAGGCGGTCGCCGTTGCAGACCGGGCACGGGACCTCGCGGAGGAACTCGCCCCAGCGCTGTCGCTGCGAATCGCTCTCCGCCGACGCGAACTGGCGCTCGATGTACGGGATGACCCCTTCGAAGCCCGATGCGTACCGCATCTCACGGCCGTACCGGTTCTTCCACTTCACCGTGACCTTGTAGTTCTCGCCGCTCAGCACGGCGTCCTGCACATCGATCGGCAGGTCTTTCCACGGGGTGTCCAGCGAGAAGCCGAGGTCGTCGGACAGACCGACGAGCAGCCGCTCGTAGTACTGGAAGAGACCCTTGCCCTGGGTGGTCCACGGGATGATGACGCCTTCGGCGATCGACAGCTCCTCGTCGCCGAGCAGCAGCTCGGTGTCGACGGACATGCGGGTGCCGAGGCCCGAGCAGGCGGGGCAGGCGCCGAACGGAGCGTTGAACGAGAAGGTGCGCGGCTCGATCTCCGTGAGCTGCAGCGCGTGTCCGTTCGGGCACGCGAGCTTCTCGCTGTAGCTCTGCCAGGCGGCTTCGCCCTCCTCATCGACGAAGTTGACCTGCAGGATGCCGCCGGCGAGGCCCAGTGCCGTCTCGACCGAATCGGTCACCCGGCTCAGGATGTCGGGGCTCGCGACCAGGCGGTCGACGACGACCGCGATGTCGTGCTTGTAGCTCTTCTTGAGGACGGGGGGCTCGGCGAGCTGCGCCACCTCGCCGTCGACGATCGCGCGGGCGTAGCCCTTCGCCGACAGCTCCTTGAAGAGGTCGACGAACTCCCCCTTCTTCTGGCTGATGACCGGGGCGACGATCTGGTACCGGGTGCGCTCGGGCAGCTCCATCAGCTGGTCGGCGATCTGCTGCACCGTCTGCCGCTGGATCTGCTCACCGCACTCCGGGCAGTGCGGCACGCCGATGCGGGCCCACAGCAGGCGCATGTAGTCGTTGATCTCGGTGATCGTTCCCACCGTCGAGCGGGGGTTCCGGTTCGTCGACTTCTGGTCGATCGACACGGCCGGGCTGAGCCCTTCGATGAAATCGACGTCGGGCCGGTCGACCTGGCCGAGGAACTGCCGCGCGTACGAGCTCAGCGATTCGATGTAGCGGCGCTGCCCCTCGGCGAAGATCGTGTCGAACGCGAGGCTGGACTTGCCCGAACCGGACAGCCCCGTGAAGACGACGAGCGAGTCACGGGGGATCTCGAGATCGACGTTCTTCAGGTTGTGGACGCGGGCGCCGCGGACACTGAGTTTGGACGCGGAAGGAACGGGGACGATGGGCACTGAACAATCCTAGATTGGGCTCCCGACATCGGGCCCGGGCTTCGCTCGGAGCGATCAGCCTGGTACGGCGTCGGCGGGGAGCCGCTGCGCGAACGGGGCGAGGCCGTCGCGGAGCGCCGCGATGTCGGCGGCGGTGAGTCCCACGCGCGCCATGATCTGACGCGGCACCGAGAGCGCCTGCTCCCGCAGGCGGACGCCCTCTTCTGTCAGGGTGATCTCGAGGACCCGCTCGTCCTCCGCACGGCGGCGACGCGCGACGCGTCCCTGCGACTCGAGACGCTTGATGGTCGGCGAGAGGGTCGCGGGTTCGACCGAGAGCTCCGCGGCGAGCTCCGACAGGGACTGCGGCGCCCGCTCCCACAGCGCCAGCATCACGAGGTACTGCGGGTGCGTGAGACCCAGCGGTTCCAGCACCGGTCGATAGATCGAGACGACGTTGCGGGCGGCCGTCACGATCGCGAAGCAGAGCTGGCTGTCCAGACGCAGGGCCTCGTCGTCATTCATGATGACCATCCTATCCTCCCTAATCCTTAGTACACTAAGGAACATGCCCGAGCCCACACCGGAACGACCCCGCCTCCGCGAGCGCGTACGTGCGGCCGGCGGCTGGTACGCCTATTGGAACAGCCGCCTCATCCGCTACGCCGGGCCGGCGTCCGTCGGCCCCTACGAGACCGAGCCGGAGCCCGTGCGGACCGAGCGCGCGTGCCCGCTCTGCGGCGCGCCGATGTCGGCCCACACGTTCGACCGTTCCGGCGAGCGCCCGCGCATGCACTGCCCCTGACCTCCGCTCGACGATCGGGTGATCGCCGGAGGCGGCTGCCACGGCCGGCGCCATGCGCCCGAACCCCCGGGTCGGCGGCACGGCCCAGCCGTCCGCCGCACGGTGAGTCTCAGGCGTGCCCGGCGCGCTCCATGGCCCGCAGCTCCTTCTTGAGGTCCTGCACCTCGTCGCGGAGTCGCCCGGCGAGCTCGAACTTGAGCTCGTCAGCGGCGGCGAGCATCTGCGCCGACAGGTCGGCGATCGTCGCCTCGAGCTGATTGGCACCCTCGGCGGCGATGCCTTCGCGTCGCAGCTGCGGAGTCGGGCTCTTGCCCTTGCCGGACTTCGTCTTGCCGGCGCTCCGGCTGTTGAGCATCTCCTGCGTGTCGGATGCCTCGCGGGCCAGGGCATCGGTGATGTCGGCGATCCGCTTGCGCAGCGGCTGCGGGTCGATGCCGTTCTCGAGGTTGTACGCGATCTGCTTCTCGCGACGCCGGTCCGTCTCCTCGATCGCCGCGCTCATGGAGTCGGTCATCTTGTCGGCGTACATGTGCACCTCGCCCGAGACGTTTCGCGCAGCGCGCCCGATGGTCTGGATGAGCGAGGTCCCCGACCGGAGGAAGCCTTCCTTGTCGGCATCCAGGATCGCGACGAGGGACACCTCCGGAAGGTCGAGACCCTCACGGAGGAGGTTGATGCCGACGAGCACGTCGTACACCCCCTGCCGGAGCTCGGTGAGCAGCTCGACCCGTCGCAGGGTGTCGACGTCGGAGTGCAGGTAACGCACCCGGACCCCGTGCTCACCGAGGAAGTCGGTGAGCTCCTCTGCCATCTTCTTCGTCAGGGTCGTCACGAGGATGCGCTCGTCACGGTCGACGCGGAGCCGGATCTCCTCGAGCAGGTCGTCGATCTGACCCTTCGAGGGCTTCACGATGATCTGGGGGTCCACGAGACCGGTGGGACGGATGATCTGCTCGACGACGCCGTCCGCGATGCCCATCTCGTACCGCCCGGGTGTCGCGGAGAGGTAGACGCTCTGGCCGACGCGCTGCTTGAACTCGTCGAATCGCAGCGGCCGGTTGTCCATGGCGCTCGGCAGCCGGAACCCGTGGTCCACGAGCGTGCGCTTGCGCGACGCATCCCCCTCGTACATCGCCCCGATCTGCGGCACGGTGACGTGCGACTCGTCGATGACGAGCAGGAAGTCGTCGGGGAAGAAGTCGAGCAGCGTGTGCGGCGCCTCGCCCGGCATCCGTCCGTCGAGGTGACGGGAGTAGTTCTCGATCCCGGAGCAGAACCCGAGCTGCTGCAGCATCTCGAGGTCGAAGGTCGTGCGCATGCGAAGGCGCTGCGCTTCGAGCAGCTTGCCCTGGGACTCGAACTCCTTCAGGCGCTCCTCGAGCTCGTGCTCGATCGTCTTGATCGCGCGCTGCACCGTGTCGGTGCCCGCGACGTAGTGGGATGCCGGGAAGATCGGGACGCTCTCGAGCTTCTGGACGACGTCACCCGTCAGCGGGTGCAGCATGTACAGTCCTTCGATCTCGTCGCCGAAGAGCTCGATCCGCACGGCGTACTCCTCGTACACCGGGATGATCTCGATCGTGTCGCCCCGCACGCGGAAGTTGCCGCGCGAGAAGTCGACGTCGTTGCGGTTGTACTGCATGGCGATGAACTTCCGGATGAGCGCGTCGCGGTCGTAGCGCTCCCCCACCTGCAGCGCGACCATCGCGCGCAGGTATTCCTCGGGCGCGCCGAGGCCGTAGATGCACGAGACGGTGGAGACCACCACGACGTCGCGGCGGCTGAGCAGTGAGTTCGTCGTCGAGTGACGCAGTCGCTCCACCTCGGCGTTGATGGACGAGTCCTTCTCGATGAAGGTGTCCGTCTGCGGGACGTAGGCCTCGGGCTGGTAGTAGTCGTAGTAGCTGACGAAGTACTCGACCGCGTTGTTCGGCATGAGGTCGCGGAACTCGTTGGCCAGCTGCGCGGCCAGGGTCTTGTTGTGGGCCATCACGAGCGTCGGCCGCTGCACCTGCTCGATGAGCCAGGCGGTCGTCGCCGACTTGCCGGTACCGGTCGCGCCGAGCAGGACGACGTCGGTCTCGCCGGCGTTGATGCGGGCGGCGAGCTCTGCGATCGCCTTCGGCTGGTCGCCGTTCGGCATGTACTCGCTGACGACCTCGAAGGGGCGGACGGATCGAGTGGTCTGCATCCTTCCAGGGTAGGCGGGGCCACCGACACCGGGCCGGGCGTTCGCCGTGGGCGTGCGCCCTGGCAGGCGCCTGGGTCAGTCCGCGGCCGTCTGCTCGGCGCGGAGCCGCTCCCAGAGCCGGTCCGTCTGCGCGAGCGTGTCGGCCATCGTCCCCGTCGTGTCGATCACGACGTCGGCGAGAGCGAGCCGCTGCTCGTCGTCCACCTGCGCGGCCAGACGCGCGTCGGCTTCCTCGGGCGACATGCCCCGCAGGTCGATGAGCCGCTGCCGCCGCTGGGATGCGGGCGCATGCGCGACCACGACGAGCTCCCACGGGTCCTCCGCGCGCGCCTCCACGAGCAGCGGGACGTCGTACACGACGATCGCACGCGGGTCGGCGTCGAGGGCTTCGGCGAACCGCCGCGCCGACTCGGCCCGGACGGCCGGGTGGACGATCCCGTTCAGACGCGCGACCGCCTCCGCGTCGCCGAAGGCGCGCTGCGCGAGCAGCGGCCGGTCGAGCTCCCCCATCGCGGTGATGACGTCGGCGCCGAACGCCGCCGCGATGGCGTCGAGGACCGGCGAACCGGGCTGCTGCACGGATCGGACGATCCGGTCGGCGTCGATGACGACGGCGCCGTGCTCGGAGAGGCGACGGGCGATCGTGGACTTGCCCGACGCGATGCCGCCGGTGAGAGCGAGAAGAGTCACCCTTCGAGGATGCCACGGCGCGCTCATGTCAACCGCGAGCGCGCGTCCTCGAGTCCGCCGAAGAGGACGGATGCCTCGAGGTTGCGCGCCGCCCGCACGGCTGCCGTGCGCGCGGAGTCGAGCAGCGGGACGGTGTCGTAGCCCACCGTCTCGGTGAGCGCCACGCCCACGCCGATGACCGGGAGCAGCCCGGTGGGGCTGCCGGCGAGCTCGTCGATGCAGCCGCGATAGATGGCAGCCGCCTGACGCCGTGCGTCGGCCGCCGTGGTCGCCAGGCCGCACACCGAGAGCGTCGAGTCGCTGTCCTCGCCCACGAGGGCGGCCGCGGGCGCGTACCGTCGCACCGCGCCGCGCCATGCGGCGACGACCTCGTCCGTGGCATCCGTTCCGAACGCCGCCGCCATCTCATCGAGCCCGTCGATGTGGACGACCACGACGCTGACCGGCTCCTGACGCCATCCGGCCCGTTCGATCAGGTCGGCGAGAGCGTCCCGGTAGCTTCCCGCCAGGCGCACCCCGTCCGCCGCGATCCCGTTGTCGCTCAGCCATTCGTACCGCTGGGTCGCGCTCTTCGTCGCACGCAGGAGGGAGGTGACGACGACGGCCACCATCGTCAGGACGACGGTGGCGATGTTGGCGGAGATCGAGCCGAACCAGGTGTCGAAGAACTCGCTCTGCGGCCCGGCCGCCAGGTAGGCGATCAGGCGGAGCGCGTAGTACAGGGCGCCGGCGAACAGGACCCCGGAGAACAGCCGCGCGTTGCCGACACGCCCCATGGGACGGCGGAGCGCCTCCGCGCCGCCGAGCCCGAAGAACACCACGATGGTCGCGGCCATGACGCTCCACCCTCCCCAGCTGCCCTCCGCCGGCACGCGGATCAGCGCCGAGACGAACACGGCGACCGCGAGAACCCCGACGATGCCGCCCGAGAGCGTGAGCGCACGGTCGTTGTAGCGCCGGTTCCCGAGCCAGATGAATCCGGGCGTGAGCGTGAACGCCGCGTTGCCGATCGCGATGGCGACGGCGCCGCCGACACCGGCGGCCCACGAGATGTAGGCGAAGGTCGTGGCGGCACCGCACAGGTACCCCACCGCCCAGAGCCGGCCGGCTCCGGTGTCGCGGCGACGCAGGGTCTCCACCACGAAGATCGTCGCGGCGACGAGCGCGACGATCGCGGTCATGACCACCGCGGTCAGCAGATCGAGTCTCATCGCAGCGCCTCCGGGCGGGGATCGGCATCCGGGTCCTCCGGGACGCCGGACGCGGCGACCGTGGCGGTCGCGGGCAGCTGCACCATGAAGGTCGTCCCGAGGCCCAGGGTGGAGGTCAGCGTGATCTCGCCGCCGTGCGCCTGCACGATCTCCCGGCTGATGGCGAGCCCGAGCCCCGTGCCCGGGACCCCGCTCTCGGCACGGAAGAACCTCTCGAACACGCGATCCTGGTCGTCGCCGGAGAGCCCGATGCCGGAGTCCCGGACGAGGAACCAGGTGTGCACACCGTCCGTCGAGCTGCCGAGCGTGACCGTGCCGCCGTCCCGGTTGAACTTGATCGCGTTGCTGACGAGGTTGTCGATGACCTGCCGGACCCGTGCGGGATCGATGAACGCCGACACCGACGGGACGTCGTCGGTGTCGATGCGGATGGCGCGCTCCCGGGCGATCGGACCGAGGTCCGAGGCCGACGCCCGCAGCAGCGCGCCGAGATCGCAGTCCACCGGCGACAGGGTCACCTCGGCCGACATCCGCGAGGCCGTCGAGGCGGCCAGGATCCCCGAGACGATCCCGAGCAGTCGTTCGCTGTTGCGATAGGCGACGTCGACCTGGCGGCGAACGCCGTCGGGGACGCCGTCGGCGTCGAGCGCGAGCTCGAGGTAGCCGAGGATCGACGTGAGCGGCGTCCGCAGCTCGTGCGAGACGGATGCCACGAGGCTGTCCCGCGCCTTCAGCGCGGTCCGCTCCTCGGTCACATCACGGGCCACCAGGACGGCGCCGGCCGGCTGACCGTCGGCATCCGTCATCATCCGGGCGGTCAGGCTGAGGGCGGCACGGCGGGATTCCGAGACCGGATACCAGACGACGAGGTCGGTGAAGGACTCCCCGCGCACCAGTCGGGCGAGCGGACGCTCGGTGGGCTCGAGCGGCGTCTGCCCGTCCGCCGCGAAGATGCCCTCGACCGGGTCGAGCTTGCCGAAGGTCGGGATGCGCTGCTGGAACCGCCCCAGCGCGTCGTTGACGAAGGTGATGTCACCGGTCGGCCCGAACCGGAGCACCCCGAAGTCGACGGTGTCGAGGACCTCGGTGAGGAGCAGCTCCTGACGACTCGCGTGCCGCAGCGCCGCCGTGAGCCGGTCCGTCTGCGTGCGCAGCAGTGCCCGCTGCGCGGCGAACCGACGCGTGGCGTTGTCGGCGGAGGCGCCGATCGCGACGATGACGGCCGGGAGGACGATGACCGCCCACGTCCACTCGAACCGCGGCATCAACGCCTGCGTGATCCAGTAGGCCGCGATGGTGGAGACGCACGAGACGACGAACCAGAGGCGGCTGAGCGAAGACAGCCACATCACGGGGAACGCCCAGAGCAGTGCGACACCGGGAACGTCCGACGAGCGCATCAGCGCGATCGCGACGATGTCGACGAGCGGGACGGCGGCGACCCACGACGGGTGGAGGCGCGACCACGGCACGGCGAGACTGGCGAGGGCGGCGACCAGGATGATCACCACGCCGGTGGCGAACTGCGGAGCGTTCCGGAGCCACCCCGCCGTGATGCCGGTGAGGTAGATGCCCGCGACGATCGCGGTGAGGATGAGCTGGTTGTTCGCGACGACGCGTTCCCGGAGCTCCGTCAGCGGCATCGCCCCGAGGTCGCCGAAGAGTCGACGCGGCGGGCGACCCGGCTCGCCGGATTCCCCACGACGAGTGCCCTGATGCTCCGGAGATGCCACATCAGAACGTTACCGTTCCGCCGTCCCGATCAGCGGCGACCGGCACCCGGGGAGGGGCGGCATCCGTCCCGGGAAACGACCGAGGGGCCGGAGCACGAAGCTCCGACCCCTCGGGTGGTGAGTGTTCGATCAGCGACCGGACAGCTTCTCGCGAAGCGCAGCCAGCGCCTCGTCGTCGGCCAGCGTGCCGGCGCCGCCGGCGACGTCGGACGAGAAGGTCGAGCCACCGGTCTCGGCGGGAGCCGCAGCCTCGGCCTCGAGAGCCTTCGTGACGGCAGCCTTGTGAGCCTCCCAGCGACCCTGAGCAGCGGCGTACTCGGCCTCCCAGGCGAGGCGGGCCTCGTCGAAGCCCTCCTTCCACTGGTTGGTCTCGGGGTCGAAGCCCTCGGGGTACTTGTACTCGCCGTTCTCGTCGTACTCGGTGACCATGCCGTACAGCGCCGGGTCGAACTCGGTGCCGTTCGGGTCGACCGACTCGTTCGCCTGCTTGAGCGAGAGCGAGATGCGACGACGCTCGAGGTCGATGTCGATGATCTTGATGAAGACCTCTTCGCCGACCGAGACGACCTGCTCGGCGAGCTCGACGTGCTTGCCGGAGAGCTCGGAGATGTGGACGAGGCCCTCGATGCCGTCGGCGACGCGGACGAACGCACCGAACGGGACGAGCTTCGTGACCTTACCCGGGGCGACCTGACCGATCGCGTGGGTACGGGCGAAGACCTGCCACGGGTCCTCCTGGGTCGCCTTGAGCGACAGCGAGACGCGCTCGCGGTCCAGGTCCACCTCGAGGATCTCGACGGTGACCTCCTGGCCGACCTCGACGACCTCGGATGCGTGCTCGATGTGCTTCCACGAGAGCTCCGAGACGTGGACGAGACCGTCGACGCCACCGAGGTCGACGAACGCACCGAAGTTGACGATCGACGAGACGGTGCCCTTGCGGACCTGGCCCTTGTGGAGGTTGTTGAGGAAATTCGAGCGCGACTCCGACTGGGTCTGCTCGAGCAGCGCACGACGCGAGAGCACGACGTTGTTGCGGTTCTTGTCGAGTTCGAGGATCTTGGCCTCGATCTCCTGGCCGAGGTACGGCGTCAGGTCGCGGACGCGGCGGAGCTCGATGAGCGACGCGGGCAGGAAGCCGCGGAGGCCGATGTCGACGATCAGACCACCCTTGACGACCTCGATGACCGAACCGGTCACGACACCGTCGTTCTCCTTGATCTTCTCGACGTCGCCCCACGCGCGCTCGTACTGTGCGCGCTTCTTGGACAGGATGAGGCGGCCTTCCTTGTCCTCCTTCTGGAGGACGAGGGCTTCCACCTGGTCGCCGACGTTGACGACCTCGTTGGGGTCGACGTCGTGCTTGATGGAGAGTTCGCGCGAGGGGATGACGCCCTCGGTCTTGTAACCGACGTCGAGGAGGACCTCGTCGCGGTCGATCTTCACGACGGTTCCTTCGATGAGGTCGCCGTCGTTGAAGAACTTCAGGGTCAGTTCGACCGCGGCCAGGAAGTCCTCAGCAGATCCGATGTCGTTGATGGCGACCTGCTTGGTGGCCGGGGCGGTCGTTGCGTTAGTCATGTAGGGGGTTGTCCTTGGATGGTGTTGTCGTCGGGCCTCGGGGCCGACCGTACGAGGACGCACGGGAACCGCTCGAAGCGTGGTGGAAGGTGTTGCGATGCCGCACGGGCGTGACTCAAGGGCCACTCGTGTGACGCTTCAGGGTATCAGACCGCGTCGACGTAGTACCAGCGACCGGATCGCCGAACGAAGCGGCTGTCCTCCTCCATGACGCCACCCCGCCGCGAGCGCTCATCCGCCCAGGACGCCCGGAAGCGGACGGTCGCGCTGTCCGCACCCGGCTCGCCGCCGGTCGCGACGATCTCCAGTCGGCGCCAGCGGGTCGCGGCATCCAGAGCGACCGTGGCCGGCCGCGTCGCCGGGAACCACGTGTCGCGGAGGTGCTGCGCGTCACCGACGGCGAACGCGGTGTACCGCGAGCGCATGAGGCGCTCCGCCGTGGGAGCGGCGTCGCCGGCGAGGATCGGTCCGCAGCAGGCACCGAAGGCTCCGCCGCCGCACGGGCAGGGATCGCCCGCGGCGGGTCGGGTGCCCCGAGGGACGGATGCCGCAGCCCCGAACGACATGTTCTCCCCCATCGCCGGAATCGTCGGATCCAGCCTACGACCTGTGGAAAACCGTCGTGGCCGGCCGTCCCGCTCACTACGGTGGTCGCATGTCAGGAGGTCGGCGAGCGCTGCGGTGGTCGGTCGCGGTCGCCCTGCTCGCCTCGGTGACCGGCTGCGCGCCGGGCTCCCCCGTCCCGTCCCCCACCCCGACGGGCTTCGCGTCGGAGGAGGAGGCCTTCGCCGCGGCCGAGGCGACCTACCGCGCATACGTCGATGCGCTGAACGATGTCGACCTGTCGGATCCGGCGACCTTCGAGCCGGTGTATGCCCTGCTTGCAGGGGACGCCTTGAACGGATCGAAGAAGGAACTGACGAGCCTTCATTCAGAAGGACTCAGGAAGGAAGGAGAAACGAGTCTCGCTGACGTAAGTCTCGTGGAGTATTCGCAAGCTAGTCGCGAAGCCATTCTCGATGTGTGTCTCGACGTATCGGACGTTGAGATCAGAAGACCCGACGGAACTTCCGTCGTTCCTGACGATCGCAACGACCTCCAGGAGTTGCGGGTTGTGCTCGCTTCGGTCACGCCCTCGGGAACCGATCTCCGGATTTCTTCGAGCCAGACTCAAGGTGACCAACCATGTGGCTGACCACGGTCCTCGCGGCACCCTTAGCGCTAGCGCTCAGTACTGGCGCTAGTGGTTGTGGCGCCGAATCCGTATGGACCTCGTGCGATTCATCGAACAACGGCTCATCGGTCACGATCGACGCGTCGAAGGTCACCCGGGACGTTGATCGATCGCCGGGCGGCAGCCGCCCGCCGGGGACGCCTGACGGCGGCGGACCGGGCGGTCCCGTCCGCCACGAAGAGGCGGACCGGGTCTATCCGGGCGGGCTGACCTTCGAGGAGTGGATCGCGCGCTGCCCGTACGACAGCGTCTGCCGGGGTACGACCCCGGTCGCCGACGACGAGCCCGAGGCGGGTGACCCGGCGGAGCCCGGCGTCGACATCACCACCGCGACGATCGGCGACGTCGCGGCCTACGCACCGGCATCCCCGTCCTTCGTCGCCGAGCCGGACGGCGTCGGCGTGGTGGGGATGCCGACCAACTTCGTCGTCGACGCCGGCCCGGAGAGCGTCGACGGCGCGATCTTCGGCGTTCCCGTCACCGTCCGGTTCACACCGGTGTCGTACCTGTTCCATTACGGCGACGGCGCGAGCCAGGAGACCACGACGCCGGGGACCGAGTGGGCCGACCTCGATGCGCCGCAGTTCTCGGCCACGGCGACCAGCCACAGCTACGGTGAGCCCGGCGACTACACGGCGCGGGTCGAGGTCCGGTACGCCGCGGCCGGGAATGCCGGGTTCGGCTGGTTCCCGATCGCCGGACTGCTCACGGTCGAGTCCGCCGGCACCGGCATCCGCGTCGTCGAGGTCGAGACGGCGCTCGTCGACCGCAGCTGCGACGAGGACCCGGGCGGTCCGGGCTGCTGAGTGCCAGGATGGTCGCGTGACCGACCGCCTCATGCTCCTCGACACTGCGAGCCTCTATTTCCGCGCGTTCTACGGCGTGCCCGACACCGTCAAGGCGCCCGACGGCACACCCGTCAACGCGGTCCGCGGCCTCCTCGACATGATCGCGAAGCTCGTCACGACGTACGAGCCCACCCATGTCATCGCCTGCTGGGATGACGACTGGCGCCCGCAGTGGCGCGTCGACCTCATTCCGAGCTACAAGACCCACCGGGTCGCCGAGGTCATCCCGGCGGGCCCCGACGTCGAGGTGGTCCCCGATCCGCTCGAGGTCCAGGTGCCGATCATCCGCGAGGCGCTGGCCACCATGGGCATCCCGATCGTCGGCGCCGCGGATCACGAAGCCGACGACGTCATCGGCAGCCTCGCATCGCAGAGCGACATGCCGGTCGACGTCATCACCGGCGACCGCGACCTCTTCCAGCTCGTGGACGACTCCCGCGGCATCCGGGTCGTCTACACCGGCCGCGGGATGAGCAATCTCGAGGTCCTGACCGACGCGGTCGTCGTCGAGAAGTACCGCATCCTCCCGACGCAGTACGCCGACTTCGCCGTCATGCGCGGCGATGCGTCCGACGGACTGCCGGGCGTCGCGGGCGTCGGAGAGAAAACGGCGGCGACGCTCCTTGCGGCGCACGGCGACCTCGCCGGCATCGTGGCCGCAGCCGAGGCGGGTGACGGCATGAGCGCCGGCGTCCGTGCCAAGATCACGGCGGCCGCCGACTACCTGGCGGTCGCGCCGACCGTCGTCGAAGTGGTCCGCACCCTGGAGCTTCCCGACGTCGAGTCCCGGCTGCGCGCCCCGGATGCCGATGCCGTCACCGCCTTCGCCGAGCTGTGGTCGCTCGGTTCGTCGGCCACGCGCGCGACCGACGCGATCACCGCGCGCGCCTGATCACGGGGCGTCGGTCACCCGCTCGGCCGCGCCGGCGCGTGCCTACCGCTCTCGCGTCCACGCCCGCAGCCGGTCGAGCGGCCACGTCGTGATCACCCGTTCCGCGGGGATCCCGGCCCGTTCCGCCCGGACGGCGCCGTAGTCCAGCAGCGACAGCTGACCGGGGGCATGGGCGTCGGAGTCGATCGCGAAGAGGCATCCGATCTCGGCGGCGAGGGCCAGCAAATCGTCGGGCGGGTCCTCGCGTTCGGGCCGCGAATTGATCTCCACCGCGACGCCATGCTCGGCGCACGCCTCGAACACGGCCCGCGCGTCGAACTCCGACGGAGGTCGCGTCCCGCGAGCCCCGCTCACGAGACGCCCGGTGACGTGGCCGAGCACGTCGACACGCGGGTTGGCGACCGCGGCGACCAGACGACGCGTCATCGGGCGAGCGTCCATGCGGAGCTTCGAGTGAGCGGATGCCACCACGATGTCGAGCTCGTCGAGGAGGGCGTTCTCCTGATCGAGCGCGCCTTCGTCGAGGATGTCGACCTCGATGCCGCTCAGCAGCGTGAACCCGTCCGCCGCGAAACCGGGCACCAGTTCGAGCTGCTCCCGCAGGCGCTCCGACGACAGCCCGCGCGCGACGCGGAGCCGCGGCGAGTGGTCGGTCAGCGCGAGGTACTCGTGGCCGAGCGCGCGCGCCGCATCCACCATCAGATCGATCGAGGTCAGACCGTCCGACCACTCCGAGTGGGAGTGCAGGTCGCCCCGCAGGGCGCTCCGGAGCGCCGACTCCGTGGGCGGGGCGACGCGGTCGCGGAGCTCGACGAGGTACGCCGGCACGACGCCCGAGAGCGCCTCGGTGATGACCGCGAAGGTCGAGTCGCCGATGCCCTTCCGGGATCTCAGTCGGGCGGTGTCGGCGAGCTCGGCCTCACTGAGGCCGGCTACGGTCTGCGCCGCGGCGCGGAACGCCTTGGACTTGTAGCGGGACGACCGGTCCCGCTCGAGCAGCTCGGCGATCTCGGTCAGGGCGTCGACGGGGTTCATGGCTGTCTCAGACGAGCGCGGCTCGTCGGACGACGAGCGGGATCGCGGCGAGGCTGCGGCGTGCGGCGCCGAAGCGGAGCGAGAGGACTCCGACTCCCATCACGGACGCCGCGACACCGAAGGACACCGCCGAGGTGAACAGCGACGCTCGGAGGAAGGAGGCGTTCATGAGGGTCGCGCGCACCGAGTCATCCATATCGAGTTCAGCGTAGGTCTTGCCGCCCGACATCTCGAGGGCGTGGTGCTGGATGACGACCAGACGACGATCCCCGCGACCATCAAGGGCGGTGCCGCCCAGGATTCCCAGGATTCCGATGATCTCGGCGAGGCCCGCCTTCTTCTGCGAAACCTCGTTTCAGCGCTCGCGACGGTGTCGGTCATGGTCGGCAACCTCATGACCAGGCGCACCGGCACGGGTCGTCTCGGCCCCTGCCACCGCTCCGGAAGATGGTCCGGAGCCCGCCAGGGACAGCTGATCCGCCTCCGCTCGCCTGTGGATAACTCCGCTGGTGAGCGGGTCGGATGTCGGTGGCCCTCGTCAGAATGGGGGTATGAACAGCACCGCGGAGACACCGGGATCGGACGCCTACCTCGCGTCCCTCGCCGCCGTCGTGCACGACGTCGAGGGCTTGGAGCGGCGGCTCGCCGCGGTGCAGATCGAACAGCTCCGGGTGCTCGCGCGGGCGGGTCGGCTCGCGGAGAATCAAGCCGCGGGCAGCGGGTCTCGGGTGCGGGTCCACGACATGGCGTTGCGGTCGATCGCGGCCGAAGTAGGCGGCATCATGCGCACCACCGACCGGACCGTGCAGCGGCGCATCGACGAGGCTCGCACGATCGTGGAGGGCTACCCGGCGGCACTGGCCGCATGGGAGACGGGCCGGATCACGCGCGGGCATGTCCTGGTGATCGTGGATGCGGGCGGCGTCGTACCGCTCGAGCTGCGGGCGGATTTCGAAGCGGCGGCGATCGTGCGGTGCGAGAAGGACACGCCCAACCGGGTGCGGGCGGAGCTGGAGATCATCGCGCAGCGGATGCACCCGCGGTCGTTCACAGAGCGTCACGAGAACGCAGCCGCGGGCCGGTGCGTGCGACTCGTGCCGGGCAGGGACGGCATGTCGGATCTGATCGCGACGCTTCCCACGGTGCTGGCGGAGGGGATCCATGACCGGCTGACGCAGCAGGCCCGGGCGATCATGGACACCCGCGCCGAGCGGGCCGAGGCGGAGCGGGCGGAAGCCGAGCGGGCCGAGGCCCAGCTGGGCAGTGCAGCGTTCGGACTGCCCCCGGTCGGCAACGCCGTCGCGACCGCCACCGGCACCGACACCGCCGTCGTGGCGACGGACGCGCGCGGGATCGACCTCGTGCGGGCCGACGTGTTCGCCGACCTGCTGCTCGCCGGCACCCCCGCATTGGATGACAGCGTCGACGCGACGGCGGGTCCGCTCGGCGCGATCCGCGCGCGGGTACAGGTCGTGCTGCCGATCGGGGTCCTCGACGGCACCGATCACGGACCGGTCGACCTGATGGGGCGCTCCCCGATCGACGCGGGGGCCGCTCGCACCCTCGCGGGGGCGGTCGGGATCTGGGAGCGGATCTTCACCGACCCCGTCACGGGCACCACCACAGCTGTCGACGTGTACCGGGTGCCGCTTCCCATGCGGCGACATCTGCAGACACGGGACCAGCATTGCCGATTCCCCGGCTGCCGGATCGCGGCGATCCGCTGCGAGATCGACCACACCCACGACCACGCCAAGGGCGGCAAGACGGAGCTGCGCAACCTGGCCCACCTGTGCCAACGGCATCATTCGATGAAGCAGTTCACCGCCTGGAAAGTACGACAACTGCCGGGTGGCGTCCTGGAGTGGACCTCACCCCTCGGCAGCACCTACCGCGAAGACGCGCCCACCCCGGCCGTTGCCTTCACCCCTGCAGGATCGCCCGGACCGAGCGGAACCGCACCGTTCTGAATCGCCCCGCCGTCCCCGCCGACACCACCGGTTGGCATCTCCGACGCGGACGGCACACCCGACCTCGCACAAGCCCGGTCCCTCCGGCTCGCCCGACAGCGCGCCACCGATGCGGCCGCGCGGTCCGATCAGCGCGTAGAGGCCTCGACCCATGCGTCGAGCTTCGCCTTCGCCGCGCCGGTGTCGACGGCGGCCTCGGCATCCGTCAGCGCCTCGGCGAGGCGCTCGACGAACGGCCGCTGCAGCTGCGCGGGATCGCGGAAGAGGCGGTACGACACGATGCCCGCGGCGGCGTTCAGGAGGACGATGTCGCGCACGGGGCCGACCTCGCCCTCCAGCGTGCGCCGGATGATCCCGGCGTTGTGCGTCGCGTCGCCGCCGAGGAGGTCGGAGATCTCCGCGCGGGCGATGCCGAGGTCGCGAGGGTCGAGGTCGTGCTCACGGACGTCGCCGCGGCTCACCTCCCAGATCCGGCTGTGACCCGTCGTCGTCAGCTCGTCCATGCCGTCGTCGCCCCGGAAGACCAGTGCCGTAGCGCCGCGGGTGCGGAAGACGCCGGTGATGAGGGGCACGCGATCGAGCTGGGCCACCCCGACGGCGTTGGCCTCGGCGCGCGCCGGGTTGCAGAGCGGACCGAGGAAGTTGAAGACGGTCGGGATGCCGAGCTCGGCGCGGGTCGGTCCCGCGTGACGGAAGCCGGGATGGAACGCCGACGCGTACGCGAACGTGATCCCGACCTCGGCGAGGACCGCTGCCACCCGTTCCGGGCTCTGCGCGAGGTCTATCCCGAGCGCGGCCAGCACGTCCGAGGAACCGGACTTGGAGCTGGCGGCCTTGTTGCCGTGCTTCACGACGGGCACGCCGGCCCCGGCCACGACGACGGATGCCGTTGTGGACACGTTGACGGTTCCATAACGATCGCCGCCGGTGCCGACGATGTCGAGCACGTCCGCGGGCACCGGGAGCGGCACCGCGGCTTCGAGGATGGCGTCGCGGAACCCGACGATCTCGTCGACCGTCTCGCCCTTGGCGCGCAGTGCGATGAGGAACCCCGCGAGCTGCGACGGCGTGGCCTCGCCCGTCATCACCTGGCGCATCGCCCACGTCGATTCGGACACGCTCAGGTCCTCTCCCGCGAGCAGCGTCGACAGGATTCCGGGCCACGAGGAGATGTCCGCCATGGTCATCGATCCTACTCAGCAGACGCCCAGGCGACTCCCGGCCAGACCTCGGCGAACGCTCACACCCCCGAAAGAGAGAACTACCTTCAGGGATGCGAAACCTCCGCCCGAATATCGGCCATAATGGAGGGTGTGACGACCACTCCTGCGACCTACAACCAGGCACTGCGTTCGGTGAAGCGACCGGACCCGGTAGCCGTCGGAACGATCGTCTGGCTGGGCAGCGAGGTGATGTTCTTCGCAGGTCTCTTCGCGATCTACTTCACCATCCGCAACACCTCGCCGGGCCTCTGGGCCGAGCGCACCGAGCTGCTGAACGTCGGCTTCGCCGCCGTCAACACGCTCATCCTGGTGCTGTCGTCGTTCACCGCTCAGGCCGGCGTCTTCGCTGCCGAGCGCTTCCAGCCCTACCGCAGGGGCTCCATCTGGAACTTCCGCCAGTGGGGCATGGTCGAGTGGTTCTTCCTCTCCTTCATCATGGGCGCGATCTTCGTGTCCGGTCAGGTCTGGGAGTACGCCACGCTCGTCATGGAAGGCATGCCGATCAGCGCCGACTCGTACGGATCGGCGTTCTACCTGACGACGGGCTTCCACGCCCTTCACGTCGCCGGCGGCCTTATCGCCTTCCTGCTGGTGATCGGTCGCGCGTTCGCGGTCAAGAATTTCGGGCGTAAGGAGATGACCACCGCCATCGTCGTGTCGTACTACTGGCACTTCGTCGACGTCGTGTGGCTCGTCCTGTTCGCCGTCATCTACTTCCTCAAGTAACGAGAGCGGAGCTGAGTTCCTCCATGGCATCCAAGACCCCGCGTCGGCAGACCGGCCGTCGCAGCAAGTGGGCTGCTGCCGCCCTCATCGGCGTCGGCCTCCTGCTGACGGGTGGCATCTACGCGGGCGCATCCGCGGCGATGGCATCCACCGAACCCTCCGCCGCCGAGTCGCAGCTGACGGTCGAGGACGGCAAGAAGCTGTTCCAGGCCAACTGCGCGACGTGCCACGGCCTGAACCTGGAAGGCACCGACGACGGCCCCTCGCTGTTCGGCGTCGGCGAGCTGTCCGTCGAATTCCAGGTCGCCACCGGTCGCATGCCGCTGCAGATGCAGGGGCCGCAGGCGCCGCAGAAGTCCCCGCAGTTCACGCAGGAGCAGATCGAGGCGATGGCCGCCTGGGTGCAGTCCGAGGCCCCCGGCCCGTCGTACCCCGACGACCGGATCCTCGACGGCGAAGGCGACCTCACGGCCGGCGCCGAGCTCTTCCGCATCAACTGCGCCATGTGCCACAACGTCGCCGCCGCCGGTGGCGCGCTGACCGAGGGCAAGTACGCGCCGGCACTGACCGGGACCAGCCCGCTGCACATCTATGCCGCCATGGTCACCGGCCCGCAGAACATGCCCGTGTTCAACGACATGACCCTCACCCCGGAGGAGAAGCGCGACGTCATCTCCGCGCTCATGTACCTCCAGGAGAGCGAAGACGTGGGTGGTTTCAGCCTCGGCTCGCTGGGTCCGGTCTCGGAGGGTCTGTTCATCTGGATCTTCGGCATCGGCGCCCTCATCGGCATCTCCGTGTGGATCACGGCGAAGTCCAACTGATCTGTTACTGACGTAGAGAATTTCAAGGCGAGGAGCACAATGTCACACGAGGAAGAGCCGCTCGAGCTCGAGAGGGCCGCACATCCGGCCCCATCGGGACTCGCCGTCGCGGTGACCGACCCCGTGCAGAACCCGGGCCTGCCGCCCCACCGCGAGCGGATGACCGACAAGGATCCGGCTGCGATGAAGCGCGCCGTCCGGACCGTCTACACCCTGTTCTACATCTCGCTCGCGGCGAGCCTCTGGGCGGTCGCCGCCTACATGCTCTTCCCCATCGAGAGCGGCCAGTTCGGCGACATCCGCAACAACAACCTCTTCATCGGTCTGGGCATCGGGTTCGCACTCCTGGCCATCGGCATCGGCGCCATCCACTGGGCCAAGGCGATCATGCCGGACCGGGAGCACATCGAGCTCCGTCACGCGACCCGGGGCACCGAGGTCACGCGCGAGGCCGCCGTCAACGTGTTCCGCGAGGCGAACGAGGAGTCCGGCTTCGGGCGTCGCACCGCCATCCGCGGCTCGCTCATCGCCGCCCTGGTCGCCTCGATCATCCCCGGCGTCACCCTCTTCCGCGGCCTCGCGCCGCACGGCTCCGAAGAGCACCCGCTCGCCGGCGACCCGGTCGCGCTCCTGAAGCACACCATGTGGACGAAGGGCGAGCGCCTCGCGCACGACCCCTCCGGTCTGCCCATCCGCGCGGCGGACGTCGCCCTCGGGTCGGCTGTCCACGTGATCCCGGAGTCGCTCGCCGAGCTCGACCACCACGACGGCTACCTCGAGGAGAAGGCCAAGGCCATCGTCCTCCTGATGCGCCTCCTCCCCGAGCAGCTGCCGGCGGAGCACAACCGCCTCGACTGGACGTACGACGGGATCGTCGCGTACTCGAAGGTCTGCACGCACGTCGGCTGCCCCGTCGCGTTGTACGAGCAGCAGACCCACCACCTCCTCTGCCCCTGCCACCAGTCGCAGTTCGACGTGTCGCGCGGCGCCGAAGTCATCTTCGGACCGGCCGCGCGACCGCTCCCCCAGCTGCCGATCGAAGTGGATGCTGAGGGCTACCTCGTCGCCAAGAGCGACTTCGAAGAGCCCGTCGGGCCGAGCTTCTGGGAGCGTCATTGAGCACCGCGACTGAGTCCGCGCCGGCATCCGCCGCGAAGCCGGCCGACAAGCCCCTCGGTGGCCGCTTCATCGGCGCCACCGCCAACTACCTCGACGAGCGCACCAGCATCTCGGGCCTGATGAAGGAACTCGGGCGGAAGATCTTCCCCGACCACTGGTCCTTCATGCTCGGCGAGATCGCGCTGTGGAGCTTCGTCGTCGTCTTCCTCTCGGGGACATTCCTGACGTTCTTCTTCGAGGCGTCGATGGCCCCGACGCACTACGACGGCGCCTACATCCCGATGCGCGGCATCGAGATGTCCGCGGCCCTAGAGTCGACGCTGCACATCTCGTTCGATCTGCGGGGCGGCCTGCTCGTCCGGCAGATGCACCACTGGGCAGCGCTCCTGTTCATCGCCTCGATCGGTGTGCACATGCTGCGCATCTACTTCACGGGCGCGTTCCGCAAGCCGCGCGAGCTGAACTGGGTCGTCGGCTTCATCCTCTTCATCCTCGCGCTGGCAGAGGGCTTCACCGGCTACTCGCTGCCCGACGACCTGCTCTCGGGCAACGGCCTCCGGATCATCGACGGCATGGTCAAGGGCATCCCGCTCATCGGCACGTGGACCTCGTACCTCCTCTTCGGCGGCGAGTTCCCCGGCAACGCGATCGTCGGACGCCTGTACACCCTGCACATCCTGCTGCTTCCGCTCATCCTCATCGGGCTCCTCGTGGTGCACCTGATGCTGATGATCATCAACAAGCACACGCAGTTCGCCGGCCCGGGCCGCACCAACGACAACGTCGTGGGCTACCCGATGGTGCCGATCTACATGTCGAAGATGGGCGGCTTCCTGTTCATCACGTTCGGTGTGATCGTGCTGATCGCGTCCCTGTTCACGATCAACCCGATCTGGGCGTACGGTCCGTACGACCCCTCCCCCGTGTCCGCTGGAACCCAGCCCGACTGGTACATCGGCTTCGCGGACGGCGCGCTGCGTCTGGCACCGTCGAACCTGGACATCGTCCTGTTCAACAACACGTGGTCGTTCGGCATCCTCCTTCCGCTCGTCGTGCTGGGGCTGTTCATCGTCCTCGTCGCGATCTACCCGTTCATCGAGGCGTGGATCACGGGTGACAAGCGCGAGCACCACATCGCGCAGCGTCCCCGTCACGCGCCGACCCGCACCGCGATCGGCGTCGCCGGCGTCGTGTTCTACGCAGTCCTCTGGGCAGCGGCATCCTCGGACATCATCGCGACGCACTTCTCGCTCACGATGGAAGGCGTCATCCACGCACTGCAGGCGCTGCTGTTCATCGGCCCGATCGTCGGCTACTTCGTCACGAAGCGGATCGCGCTCGCGCTGCAGAAGAAGGACCGCGAGATCGCGCTGCACGGCTATGAGTCGGGACGCATCGTCCGCCTCCCCGGTGGCGAGTACATCGAGGTCCACCAGCCGGTCGACGCGTACGAGCGGATCAAGCTGATCGACTTCGAGATCCACGAGCCGCTCGTGGTGCGTCCGAACGCCAAGGGCCGCATCCCGTGGCACCAGAACCTGCGTGCGGGGATCTCCCGCTGGTTCTTCGAGGACCGGCTGTCGCCCGTCACCCAGAGTGAGATCGAGGCCGCGGTGGCGCACCAGCACCACGAGCTCGACCACATCGAGGAGGAGGAGAACGCGGAGCTCCGCGGCGCTCACGAGCGCGCCGGTGTTCCCGAGGCTCCCCTCCACCCGATCGACGACGGGCACAACAGCGAGACGGCGAACCGCCCGTCGAACGTCATCGTGCCGGACGACGCGGACAGCGGCACCAAGCCGAAGAAGGACAAGAAGGACTCGACCGACAAGGACGAGTGACCCTCACTGGCAGGAAAGCGGCGAGGTCTGACCGAGAGGTCGGGCCTCGCCGCTTTCGTCGTCCCGTAGCGTCGGATGCATGACGACAGCGCCTGACGCCCTCTCCTACTTCTCGCAGAAGCTGCGCCACGAGACGGATGCCAGTGACGTGTACGCCGCCCAGCGGGCCGGCGACCCGTCCGTCCTGGTCGACGTCCGCAGTACCGATGCCTGGGCGCAGGGGCACGCCGTCGGGGCGGTGCACATGCCCTACCGCGACATCGCCCGCCGGGCTCTGCAGGAGATCCCGCTCGATCGCCCCGTCGTGGTGTACTGCTGGAGCCCCGGCTGCAACGCCGGCGCGAAGGCGGCTGTCGAGTTCGCCACCCTCGGTTACCGCGTCCGGGAGATGATCGGCGGCTACGAGTACTGGGCACGCGAGGGGCTCCCCGTCGAGGGCGCCGACGGCGCGCTCCCCCGCATCTTCGACCCGCTGGTCATGTCGGTCCGCTCCTGAGCTCAGCGGCGCCTCAGGGGGCACACGAGCGCCGGCGCGATCGCGCAGGACCGGGCGGGCGCGAACGGTGCGGTCTCGGGAGCCTCGCCCTCGCAGCGGAGTGGATGCCGGCGGCTTCTCTCCGCCGCGGCCGGGAAGCGGCTGTCCGGATGCAGCAGCCGCTTCCGCCGCACGGCGTCAGGAGACCGGGCGGATCACCGATGGGCGTCACCCGAGGCGCCTGCGGCGATCGAACGGCCTCGGATCAGATCCCGTCGGCGACGCCGCTCCCAGAAACAGTGAAGGCAGGGTCCTGCTCGACGTCACGGCAACCGCCATCGTCGGGACAGAACCCTGCCTGCACTCGGATCGAGGTGTCCTCAGCGCGCGAAGTACCCGCGGTAGTACTCGTAGACCCAGCCCACGATCGCGACCACGAAGATCGCGACGCCGATCGGGATCATGAACGTCCCGACCGCCATGCCGATCATGAAGACGGCGGCCGAGGCGGCGAGCACGATCGGCCACCACGACCACGGCGAGAACTCCCCGAGCTCAGGGTCGCCGTCGTCGATGTCCGCCGTGAGCGAGTCCTCCGGCAGGACGCCGCCCTGCGCGCGCTCGACCCGGGACGCGTAGAACGCGATCAGTGCGCTCATGGCCACCAGGAAGAGGAGGGCGACCGATCCGACCCACTCCGTCGCGTTGAACCACGGCAGGTCCGGGTTCGCGATGATGTTCCACAGCGTGTAGGTGATCGCGACCAGACCGAAGAAGGCGCAGAGGATCCACCACAGGTTGACGTTGGCGCGCACTTACTTGACCTCACCGTTCGAGAGATCCACGACGGGCGCGTCGGGCGCGTCCTTCGCGGGGCCGACACCGACAGGGATTCCCGCCTCGGGGTGATTCAGGTCGAACGCGGGGCGCTCACTGCGGATGCGCGGGATCGACGTGAAGTTGTGGCGCGGCGGCGGGCAGCTGGTCGCCCACTCGAGCGAGCCGCCGTAGCCCCACGGGTCGTTGACGGTCACCTTCGGCGCCGTGCGGGCGGTGAGCCACACGTTCAGCAGGAAGGGCACCATCGACGCGGCGAGGATCATCGATCCGACCGTCGACAGCTGGTTCTGCCAGGTCCAGCCGTCCGCGTACGAGTAGTCCGCGTACCGGCGCACCATGCCGTCCGCACCCAGCCAGTGCTGGATGAGGAACGTCATGTGGAAGCCGATGAAGAGCAGCCAGAAGTGCACGAGGCCGAGGCGCTCGTTCAGCATCTTGCCGGTCCACTTCGGCCACCAGAAGTAGAAGCCGGCGAACATCGCGAACACGACAGTGCCGAACACCACGTAGTGGAAGTGGGCGACGACGAAGTACGAGTCCGACACGTGGAAGTCGAGGGGCGGCGACGACAGGATGATGCCCGTCAGACCGCCGAACACGAACGACACCAGGAAGCCGAGGGCGAAGACCATGGGCGTCTCGAAGGTGATCGAGCCGCGCCACATCGTGCCGATCCAGTTGAAGATCTTCACGCCCGTAGGCACGGCGATCAGCATCGTCATGAGCGCGAAGAACGGCAGCAGCACGCCACCGGTCACGTACATGTGGTGCGCCCACACCGAGACCGACAGCGCGGCGATCGCGATGGTCGCGTACACGAGCGTCTTGTAGCCGAAGATCGGCTTGCGGCTGAAGACCGGGAAGATCTCCGACACGATGCCGAAGAACGGCAGCGCGATGATGTAGACCTCAGGGTGTCCGAAGAACCAGAACAGGTGCTGCCACAGGAGCGGACCGCCGTTGGCGGGATCGTAGATGTGAGCGCCGAGGATCCGGTCTGCGGCGGCGGCCAGGATCGCGGCAGCCAGCACCGGGAACGCCATCAGGATCAGGATGCTCGTGACGAGGGTGTTCCAGCTGAAGATCGGCATGCGCCACATCGTCATACCGGGGGCGCGCATCGTCATGATCGTGGTGATGAAGTTCACCGCACCGAGGATCGTGCCGAAACCGCTCATGCCGAGGCCGAGCATCCAGAGGTCGCCACCGGCACCCGGTGAGAATGTCTCGTTGGCGAGCGGCTGATAGGCGAACCACCCGAAGGACGCCGCACCCTGCGGGGTGAGGAATCCGGCGACGGCGATCAGCGATCCGAAGGAGAACAGCCAGAACGCGAAGGCGTTCAGACGCGGGAACGCCACGTCGGGAGCACCGATCTGCAGCGGCAGCAGCGCGTTGGCGAAACCGGCGAACAGCGGCGTCGCGAACATGAGCAGCATGATCGTGCCGTGCATCGTGAAGAGCTGGTTGTACTGCTCCTTGGTCGGCACGACCTGCATGCCGGGCTCGAACAGCTCGGCGCGGATGATGAGCGCCATGACGCCACCGAGCATGAAGAACAGCACCGACGCGATCAGGTACATGTACCCGATGGTCTTGTGGTCAGTGGAGGTGATCCACTTGACGATGATGTTGCCCTTGTTCTCAACCCGGCTGCTGCTCAGCAGAGCGGCCTGTCGGGGAGGCAGGGTCGGAGCGGGGGGTGTGATGGTGGCCATCAGTTCTGCTCTCCCTCAGCGGTGCTCGCGCCGTCGGTTCCGGGCGCGTTCTGCAGACGGTCGTAGACGTCGCTGATGTCGCCGGTCTGCCCGGCGGCCTCGAGCGTTGCGAGGTAGTCCTCGTATTCGGTCTCGGAGACGACCTTCACGTTGAAGAGCATCATCGAGTGGTACTGCCCGCAGAGCTCGGCGCACTTGCCGGCGAACTCGCCCTCCTTGGTGGGCGTGAACGACCAGTAGTTGTCGTGCTCGGGGATCATGTCCTTCTTGTAGAGGAAGTCGATGATCCAGAAGGAGTGGATGACGTCGCGCGACTCGAGCTTGATCTTGACGGTCTGATCGACCGGCAGGACGAGCTCGGGGATCTCGTTGATCACGTTGCCCTGCTCGTCGGTCTGCGCCTGGACACCCATGCTCCAGACGGAGCCTTCGCTCTCCTCGCAGTCGCTGCCGTTGTACTGGAAGTCCCAGGCCCACTGCTTGCCGATGGCCGTGATGCAGACGTCCGGCTCGTCGTACTGCGTCTCCAGGATGGACTGGTCGCGCGCCGTGAAGGCGAAGAAGCCCAGGACGAGGATGACCGGCGCGATCGTGAAGAACATCTCGATCGGCATGTTGTAGCGCAGCTGCACCGGGAGGCCGGACTGCCCCTTGCGGCGACGGTACGCGATGGCTGCGAAGCCCATCAGCGCCCAGGTGATGAGACCCACGACGAGGACGACGATCCAGGACGTGGTCCACAGGCCGGCGATCATCGACGTCTGGTTGGTCGCCTGACCCCCTTCTGCGTCGAAGCCGGGGAGGAAGCCGTTCGCTGTGGTCGGGCTGCACGCCGCCAGCGAGATCGCCGTAGCGATCCCGAGCGGAATGACGGCCCAACGAACTCGGCGGTTGACGCGCACGGTGCACCTTTCGGGGACATGAAGGTCAGACTCATGCCAGTCTAGGGCACCCTCTCAAGCGATTCCGGCCATCCCTCCAGGATGCCCGGCCGAAAGTGAGGGGCCCGGGTTCTGTCAGTGGAAGCTGTCGCCGCAGGCGCAGCTGCCGGCGGCGTTGGGGTTGTCGATCGTGAAGCCCTGCTCGGAGATCGTGTCCTTGAAGTCGATCTTCGCGCCGTCGAGATAGGGGACGGACATGTCGTCCACGATCACCTCGACGCCGTCGAAGTCGACCGTCTGGTCGCCGTCGAGGTAGCGCTCGTCGAAGTAGAGCTGGTAGATGAGGCCCGAGCATCCGCCGGGCTGGACGGCGACCCGCAGGCGCAGGTCGTCGCGGTTCTCCTGCTGGAGGAGGCTCTTCACCTTGGCGGCTGCGGCCTCGGTGAGGCCGACGCCGTGGGCGGGCGCTTCGGTGGTGATGGGCGTGGCGATGTCGGTCATGACTCTCCCCGTGTTCGGGCCGCCAGTGCTCTGCAGAAGCGGGGGCGGCGTACTCCACCGATTCTACGCCGAGCAATCCTCACCGGGCTGTCGCGTCGAGGCTTTCCAGCAACAGCGCCTCCGACACGAGCGCATTGCGGAACGTCTCGATGTGCAGCGATTCGTTCGGGCTGTGGGCGCGTGCGTGCGGGTCCTCGACTCCGGTGACGAGGATCTGCGCACCGGGGAACTCGCGGACGAGGTCCGCGATGAACGGGATGGAGCCGCCGACGCCGATGTCCACCGGCTCTTTGCCGTAGCCGGCGGCGAGGGCATCCCGCGCCTGCGCGACGGCCCACCCGCTCGTGTCCACCAGGAACGGGTCGCCGAAGTCGAGGTCGCGGAAGGCGAGGCGCGCTCCGAAGGGCGCGTTCTTCCGCAGGTGCTCCTCGATCGCCGCGAAGGCGCTCCGGGCGTCCTGGCCCGGGGCGACACGGGTGCTGATGACGACGGAGACCTTCGGGCTGAGGGTGTTCGAGGCGTTGCGGACGCTCGGAGCGTCGATGCCCGTGACGGTGATCGACGGCTTGTTCCAGATCCGGCTGAGGATCTCGTCGCGGCCGATCGGCGAGACCCCGTCCGGGAGCCCCGCCTCGCTGCGGAGGGTGGCCTCGTCGTAGTCCGGGGTCGCGGCCTCGCGCGCGGTCAGTCCCGCGACCGCGACGGCGCCGTCCTCGTCCCACAGCGTGCTGAGCAGGCGCACCGTCGCCATCATCGCGTCCGGGACGGCGCCGCCGAACATGCCCGAGTGCGACGCGTGCTCCAGCGTCTCGACATCGAGCGTGAAGCGGACGTTGCCGCGCAGGGACACGGTGAGCGCCGGGGTGGTGGCATCCCAGTTCCCGGAGTCGGCCACGACGATGACATCCGCGCGCAGGGCGTCGGCGTTGTCGCTGAGGAACGAGGCGAAGGATGCGGAACCGGCCTCCTCCTCGCCCTCGAAGAACAGATTGACGCCGAGATCGAAGTCGGATCCCAGCACCTCGGTCAGCGCACGGAGCGATCCGATGTGCGCCATGATGCCCGCCTTGTCGTCGGCGGCGCCCCGCCCGTAGATCCGCCCGTCGCGGACCGTCGGCTCGAACGGCGGCGACTCCCACAGCTCCTCGTCGCCGGCGGGCTGGACGTCGTGGTGCGCGTACAGCAGGATCGTGGGTCGGCCGTTGCGGGCGGCGCGCGTGGCCAGCACCGCGGGCATCCCCTCGGCACCGGTCTCGGGCACCACGGCGGTCTTCACCTCGACGCGCTCGAAGATGCCGATCCCCTCGACGAGCTCCTTCACCGCGGCAGCGCTGCGCTCCACCTCGGCTCGGTCGAATCCCGGGAAGGCGACGGACGGAATGCGCACGAGGGCGCCCAGATCGGCGATCGCGGCGGGCACGGCGGCGAGGCCTGCGTCGCGAACCGCCTCGGAGCGGGTGGTGTCGGAGGTCATGCGGGTAATCTTATGGGGCACGCCTTTCGTCGAACCGAGGACCCTCCCCCGTGGCCAAGACACCGCCTCCCGCCGATACCGCTCCCGACGTCCCCAGCGGGCCCGGCAAGAACCGCCCGACGCCGACGCGCGCCGAGCGCGAGGCGGCCCGCAGGCGCCCCCTCGTCGCCAACACCAAGGAGGCCCGCGCGCGGGCGAAGGCCGAACTCGCGGCACAGCGCGAGAAGGCCCGCGTCGGCATGGCCAACGGCGAGGAGCGTTACCTCACGCCCCGCGACCGCGGACCTCAGCGCAAGTTCGCCCGCGATTACACGGATGCCGGATGGCACTTCGGCGAGCTGGTCATGCCGCTCCTGGTGCTCGTCATCCTCATCTCGCTGATCCAGATCAACGCGGTCGTGTTCTACGCCTACCTCGGGCTGTGGGCCTTCATCCTCTTCGTCGTGGCGGACATGGTGCTGCTGAGCCGGAAGGTCAAGAAGCTCGCGAAGGAGAAGTGGGGCGACCGCCGCGAGAAGGGCCTCGGCTGGTACGCCGCGATGCGCTCGGTGCAGATGCGGTTCATGCGCCTCCCCAAGCCGCAGGTCAAGCGCGGTCAGTACCCCGCCTGACCCCGTACACGAGAAAGGCCCCGCACCGGTGAGGTGCGGGGCCTTCGTCGTTGCGCGATGCGTTACGTGCTCATCACCTTGTAGCTGTAGGTGACCGTGACGCTCTCAGCGAAGAAGTAGCTGTACTCCGCCGTGGCCGCGGCGACCCCGAGTCGTCTGGTCGAAGGAGGCAGCCCCAGCCACCCTGCCGACGACGAGCCGATCTGCATGGTGGTGAGCTTCTTCGTCGGGTCGGACTCGGGCCCATACCCCCACACTGCTTCACCGGCGATGTCCGACGCCCGGAGCGACATCTTCACCTTCGCGCCGCCGTACTTCTCAGCCTTCACGACCGCGCTCGGTACGGACACGGTGCCGAAGGAGAGCAGCGAGATCACATCTTCTCCGAAGTAGGCATCGAAGCCGAGGCACCCGACCGTGCCGCCGTAGATCTCGCAGAGGCCGAGCTCATCGGCGTCGAGAGGCGTATACCTCTTGAGGATCGAAGCGGCGGTGTAGGTCTTCTTCGTCGTCTTCGTGACGAGCTTTCCTGCCTTGACGGTCACCGATGTGGAGGCGGTCTTCGTGGCACCTTCGGGACCCTTCATCGACACCTTCACGGCGTAGGTGCCGGGAACGACCTTGCCCTTCACCTTGCCGTTCCACGTCGCGGACCACTTCTTCGATGACGTCAGCTTCCACGACGCGACCGTCTTGCCCTTCCTGGTCACCTTCACAGCTCCCGAGGTCTTGACGGTGTCGCCGGTGCTGGAGGCGCTGGACACGCTGAACCGTGTGGCGTCGAGGTAGCCGTCCTTCGTCGGGTACAGGGTCCGGGCTGATGCGGTGATCGCCGTCTTCGTCACCGCGACGTTCGTGACGGTCAGCGACGCCTTCGCCATCGCCGACGCCCCCTGCGCCCGGGCCGTGAAGACGAGCTTCGCCGTCCCCACCGCGAGCGAGGAACCAGTGACGGTCGTCTTGGTGGAGGCGCCGGTCGAGGACGCCACCGCGTGCGTCACCTTCTTCTTCCCGACGGCGGCCGTGACGGTCCCGGAGAACGGAATCGTGAGTCCGGTCTCGTCCCGGGCGTAGACCTTCGCGACGGCCGATCGCGCCACCGCCTTCTTGTAGGTGTAGACGACGCTCCGATCGAGCGACATCACGGCGAACTGCGGCTGACCCGACCCGACGATCACCTTGCGCGACTGGGTCTCGCCGCCGTCAGGGGTCGCGCGCAGGGCGAATCCGCCGGCACGCGTCACGCCGCTGAGATCCAGATCGACCGTGGCGACCAGATTCTCATCCGTCAGGGTCACGCTCGGCAGGTCCCGGACCACGGTCTCGTCCGCGGGATCGACGAGCTGAAGCGCGACCGTGGTGGCGATGTCCGAGCGAACGTCGAATGTCGTCGTGTCGCGGACGCCATCGCCGGCGGGGAGCGTCAGCACGGACGGCTCGCTCACGGTGACCGATGCGACCACCGGTGCGGCGTCGTCGGCGGCAGCCGCCGATGCGCCGGTGAGCGAGAGCGCAGTGATCGTCGCGAAGACGACCGGCGCGGCCAAGAGTTTTTTCATCGAGTTGTTCCCATCACCCAGTGGTAGATGAGAGAACTCTAATGTGCGCCGGACCTACCGCGAGACCGCGGACGGTCAGGCAGTCAGGCGGGCGAGCTCGCGGTTGATCTGGCGCGCCCAGAACGGCCCGCGGTAGGCGAAGGCCGTGTAGCCCTGCACCAGGGTGGCGCCAGCGGCGAGCCGCTCGGCGACGTCCGCTCCGGTCTCGACTCCCCCGGCGGCGATGACGCAGAAGTCGGGCGGGACGGCGGCGCGCACACGACGCAGCACCTCGAGCGAGCGCGCCTTCAGCGGCGCACCGGAGAGACCGCCCGCTCCCATCGCCTCGACCGATGCGGCATCCGTCGACAGTCCGTCGCGGGAGATCGTCGTGTTCGTCGCGACGAGGCCGGCCAGCCCCGCGTCCACGGCGAGGCGTGCGATGCCGTCGATCTCGTCGTCGGCCAGGTCGGGGGCGATCTTGACGAGCAGCGGCGTGCGGCCGGCGGCATCGCGCACGGCCTCGAGGAGCGGCCGGAGGGTCTCCGCCGCCTGCAGGCCGCGGAGTCCCGGCGTGTTCGGCGACGACACGTTGACGACGAGGTAGTCCGCGACGGGAGCCACCAGGCGGGTGCTCGCGACGTAGTCGGCGGTGGCGTCCGCCACGTCGACCACGCGCGATTTGCCGATGTTGGCACCCAGGACGGGACGTGACGACCGGCTGCGCAGTCGGCGGAGGCGCTCCGCGGCAGCCGCGGCGCCCCGGTTGTTGAATCCCATCCGATTGATGAGCGCACGATCCGCGACGAGACGGAACAGGCGCGGGCGGGGATTGCCCTCCTGGGCGATCGCGGTGACCGTGCCGACTTCGATGTGCCCGAAGCCGAGAGCGTGCAGCCCCATCGCCGCGACGGCGTTCTTGTCGAAGCCGGCGGCCACACCGAACGGCGAGTCGAACACGAGCCCGAGAGCCTCGGTGCGCAGCTGCGGAGCCGGCCGAGTGAGGGCGCGGACGATCCACGACAGCGGACGGCGCCCGGCGAGCCGGATCACCGGCATCGCGAGGTGGTGCGCGTTCTCGGGGTCGAGGCGACGGAGGACGAGGTCGAAGAGGAGGCGGTACATCGCCTCCAGCCTAGAGCCGGCTCGCGCTCCGCCGATGCCGCTCCCGGTGAAGGCGACGCGACGGTTGTCAGCTCTCGGTGCGCTGCAGCTTCGCGGCCTGGTCCGCGCGCAGCTGCCCGATCGCGGCGTCGAAGTCCTCGAGCGTCTCGAACGCCTGGTAGACGCTGGCGAAGCGCAGGTAGGCGATCTCGTCGAGCTCGCGGAGCGGCCCGAGGATCGCCAGCCCGATCTCGTTCGTGTCGATCTGCGAGGTGCCCGTCTGGCGGACCGCCTCTTCGACCGCCTGGGCGAGCACCGCGAGGTCCGCCTCGGTCACCGGTCGGCCCTGACATGCCTTCCGGACGCCCGACATGACCTTCTCGCGACTGAAGGGCTCGACGACCCCGGACCGCTTGATCACGTTGAGGCTGGCGGTCTCGATCGTCGAGAAGCGGCCGCCGCATTCGGGGCACTGGCGGCGACGCCGGATGCTGAGGCCGTCGTCGCTCGTCCGGGAGTCGATGACCCGGGAGTCGGAATGGCGGCAGAAGGGACAGTGCATCTCGGTTCCAGCCTATGCCTCGAAGCGCGCGGTGACGGCCTCGCCGTGGGCGGGGAGCACCTCGGCCGTCGCGAGCGTGACGATGTCGTCGCGCACCGCCGCCAGCGCCTCGCGGTCGTAGGTGATGACCTGCTGCGGGCGGAGGAAGGTGGATGCCGAGAGCCCGGCCGCGTAGCGCGCCTGGCCGCCGGTGGGAAGCACGTGGTTGCTGCCGGCGAGGTAGTCGCCCAGGCTGACGGGCGTCCACGGCCCGACGAACACGGCACCGGCGTTGACGAAGTCCTCGGCGCGGGGGTCGCTCAGGTGCAGCTCGAGGTGCTCGGGGGCGTAGGCGTTGCTGAACGCGGTCGCCGTCGCGAGGTCGTCGACCAGGACGATCGCGGACTGCGGCCCGGCGAGGGCCTGCGCGATCCGGCCGGCGTGCAGGGTCGCCGCCGCGCGGCGCTCGACCGCGTCCGACACAGCCGAGGCGAGGGACTCGGATGCCGTCACCAGCACCGCCGCGGCCTGCTCGTCGTGCTCGGCCTGGCTGACGAGGTCTGCCGCCACGAGATCGGCATCGGCGGAGTCGTCGGCGACGACGAGGATCTCGGTCGCGCCGGCTTCGGAGTCGGTGCCGACCATGCCCGCCACGACGCGCTTGGCGAGGGCCACGAAGTTGTTGCCCGGGCCCGAGATCACGTCGACGCGTTCGAGTCCCAGTTCCGGGACGCCGTGCGCATAGGCTCCGATCGCCCCGGCGCCGCCCATCGCGTAGACCTCCGTCACCCCGAGAAGCCTGGCGGCGGCGAGGATCACCGGGTGCACGCGCCCGCCGTGCTCGTGCTGCGGCGGCGACGCGAGCGCCACCGAGGTGACACCGGCGACCTGCGCGGGCACGACGTTCATGACGACGCTCGAGGGGTACACCGCCTTGCCGCCGGGGACGTACACGCCCACGCGCCGGACGGGACGCCACCGCTGCTCGACGCGGGCGCCGGCCCCGAGCTCGGTGACGACGGGCGGCGGGACCTGGGCGGCCGACGCGCGGCGGACGCGATCGATCGCCTTCTCGAGGGCGCTCCGGATGTCCGCGTCCAGCGAGGCGAGCGCCTCGTCGAGGTGCGCCTCGGGGACCCGGACGTCGTGCCCGTCGACGCGGTCGAAGCGGGACGCCTGCTCGCGCAGGGCGTCCTCGCCGCGGGCCGCGACATCGGCGACGATCGCCGCCGCCGTGGCGAGGGCCTCGTCTCGAGCTGCGGATGCGCGCGGCACAGCCGCGAGCAGGTCATTGGGGGACGTGGCGCGGCCGCGCAGGTCGATCGTGCGGAGCATCCTTCCAGATTACCGGGAGGTCAGCCGCGGGTGACGCCCGAGACGTCGGTGAGGTATCCGATCCGGCCGTCCTCGTGGCGCACGACGAAGCTGTCGCCGCGGTCCTCGATGACGAGCGCCCACGCGGTCGGTCCGATGCGGAACAGAGGGATGCCGTTCTCGTCGACGACGTCACGCTCGACCGGGGCGAGCGCCCAGAACGCCTGGTGGGCGGGAGCCGGGATCGGCGCCGGCTCGCTCTCGTCGATCGGGTCGCCGAACGGTGCCGGGTCGGGATCGACCGACGGCGCAGCCATCGTGTAGCGGGCGTCGGAGATCGGCCGGGCGACGACGGGACGCGCCGCACGCGCGACGCGGTGCGCGGTCGACTCGTGACGGTGCAGGAAGTCCTCGTGGAACGGCGGGATGAACGGCGCGACGACCGTGAGGGCGACGCCGGCGAGCATCAGCACGACCTCGACCCAGACGACCCAGCTGCTCAGCCAGAAGCCGCTGTCGATGCCGCGGGCGATGTTGCCCCACAGCCAGCTCAGCCACACGAGGGCGGACACCGAGAAGGCGACCGACGCGAACTGGTCGATGCCCAGCGACCCGAACCGGCGGATCCCCTGCGGCGAGAACCGACGCAGCACGATCAGGAAGACTGCGACGGTGGGTGCCGCGATGCCGAGCACCCAGTCGATGCCGGACGTCCAGACCGTCGCGCCCCCGCCGATGAGGCGGCTCACGTCGGTGTCGACGTACAGCGGGAAGAAGGAGAAGAGGAAGGCCAGCGCCCACACCCCGAGCAGGGTGACCTCTCGCAGCGAGAACGGCCCGACGCCGTACTGCGGCGGGGCGCCGTCCTCACCGTGTGCGGCGGGGAAGGCGGCATCCGGCGCGCCCGACTCGTCCGGCGTGGTCGGCTCGTCCGCGAAAGCCGGCCCGGCGGCGCTCTCCGGCTGCCAGGAGTCCAGTCCGGAGTAGTCGGCCGTCTCGGCGTGCACCGGCTCGGCCGCGGGTGCAGCCTCGCCGTACGCAGAGGTCGCGGGCTCTCGCACCGCCGTGTCGGTAACGTCGTCGTACGCGAACTCCGGCTCCTCCGGGTTCTCGGGGGTCGTCTTCTCGTCGGTCACGATGCTCCTTCCGGACGGCGCGAATCCACGCCGCCTGCGATCCTACCCTCGTCGGCCCGCGCGGTTCAGCCCAGGCACTGCGGGCCGAGCAGCCCCTTGAGCTCGCCGTACAGGTCCACCGACACGCCGACCTGGGCCGGCACCTCGAACACCTTCGCGGTTCCGCCCCGGTGCAGCTTCAGCGTCACCTCGGTCGACCCGGGGTGCCGGTCGAACACCGCCGCGAGCTGACCGATGGTGGTCTCGCTGGCCCGATGCTCGGGGATCAGCAGCACGAGGGGTCCCGAGGCGTCCACGGCGCCCAGGTCCGGCGAGAAGGCGGACTGTCCGTGCAGGTTGCGGCCGTCGTCGCGCTGCGACACACGCCCCCGCACGACGAGGATCGCATCGGCCTGCAGCATCGACTGGAACTCGGTGTACGTCTTGCCCATGAACATGACGGTGACCTCACCGTCGAAGTCCTCGACGGTGATCATGCCGTAGGGGTTGCCGCTCTGCTTCGCCACGCGATGCTGCACGCTCGTCACGAGTCCGGCGATGGTGACCTGGTCGCCGTCGTTGATGTCGTCGGATGCCAGCAGGTCGTGGATCGACGTCGACGCGTGCTTGGCGAGGGGGATCTCCAGCCCGGCCAGCGGGTGGTCGGAGACGTAGAGGCCGAGCATCTCGCGCTCGAACGCCAGCTTGTCCTTCTTGGTCCACTCCGGGCGCTCCGGCACACGGGCCGCCTGCTGCGGCTCGTCGTCGCCCCACAGGCTGTCGAAGTCGAACCCGACCTCGCCGTTCGCCTCGCGCCTCTTGTCGAGGACGGCCTGCTCGGTGGCGTCCTCGTGGATCTCCATGAGGGCACGACGCGTCGCGCCGAGCGAGTCGAACCCGCCGGCCTTGATCAGCGACTCGACCGTGCGCTTGTTGGCGACGTGCGCCGGCACCCGCGCCAGGAAGTCGTGGAAGCTCGTGTAGGGGCCGTCCTCGCGCCCGGCGATGATCCCGTCGACGACGTTCGCGCCGACATTGCGGACCGCACCGAGACCGAAGCGGATGTCCTGGCCGACGGCGGCGAAGTACCGGATCGACTCCGCGACGTCCGGCGGCAGCACCCGGATGCCCATGCGGCGGCATTCGTTCAAGTAGACCGCCATCTTGTCCTTCGAGTCGCCGACGCTCGTGAGCAGCGCCGCCATGTACTCGGCGGGGTAATGGGCTTTGAGGTAGGCGGTCCAGTACGAGACCAGTCCGTACGCGACGGAGTGCGCCTTGTTGAAGGCGTAGTCGGAGAAGGGCAGCAGGATGTCCCACAGCGCCTTGATCGCCGCCTCGCCGAAGCCCCGCTCCTTCATGCCGCCCGAGAAGCCCTCGTACTGCTTGTCGAGCTCGGACTTCTTCTTCTTTCCCATGGCGCGGCGCAGGATGTCGGCCTGGCCGAGCGAGAACCCGGCCACCTTCTGCGCGATCGCCATGACCTGCTCTTGATAGATGATCAAGCCGTACGTGGTGTCGAGGATGTCCCGCAGTGGCTCCTCGAGCTCGGGATGGATCGGCGTGATGGGCTGGAGGCCGTTCTTCCGCAGCGCGTAGTTCGTGTGCGAGTTCGCCCCCATCGGGCCCGGACGGTACAGGGCGATGACGGCCGAGATGTCCTCGAAGTTGTCGGGCTTCATGAGCCGCAGCAGCGACCGCATGGGACCGCCGTCGAGCTGGAACACGCCGAGGGTGTCGCCGCGGGTCAGCAGGTCGTAGGCCGCACGGTCGTCCAGTGGCAGCTTGTCGAGGTCGATCTCCTCGCCGCGGTTCGAGCGGATGTTGTCGAGCGCGTCGGAGATGATCGTGAGGTTCCGGAGCCCCAGGAAGTCCATCTTGATGAGACCGAGCGTCTCGCAGGACGGATAGTCGAACTGCGTGACGATCTGGCCGTCCTGCTCGCGGCGCATGATCGGGATGATGTCGAGCAGCGGCTCGGACGACATGATGACACCGGCGGCGTGCACGCCCCACTGGCGCTTCAGCCCCTCGAGTCCGAGCGCGCGCTCGAAGACCGTCTTGGCCTCGGCGTCCGTGTCGATCAGCGCACGGAACTCGCTGGCCTCCTTGTACCGCGGGTGCGCAGAATCGAACATGCCGTCCAGCGGCATGTCCTTGCCCATGACCGGGGGCGGCATCGCCTTGGTGAGGCGCTCGCCCATGCTGAACGGGAAGCCGAGCACACGACCGGCATCCTTCAGGGCCTGCTTCGACTTGATGGTGCCGTACGTCACGATCTGCGCCACGCGCTCGGAGCCGTACTTCTCGGTGACGTAGTCGATGACCTCGCCGCGACGCCGATCGTCGAAGTCGACATCGAAGTCGGGCATCGACACGCGGTCCGGGTTGAGGAAGCGCTCGAAGATGAGCCCGTGCTCGAGCGGGTCGAGGTCGGTGATGCGCATCGCGTACGCCACCATGGACCCGGCACCGGAGCCGCGCCCGGGGCCGACCCGGATGCCGTGGTCCTTGGCCCAGTTGATGAAGTCCGCGACGACGAGGAAGTAGCCGGGGAACCCCATCTGCAGGATGATCCCGGTCTCGTACTCGGCCTGCGCGCGCACGCGGTCGGGGATCCCGGCGGGGTACCGGTAGTGGAGCCCGTTCTCCACCTCCTTGATGAGCCAGCTGTCCTCGGTCTCGCCGTCGGGCACCGGGAACCGCGGCATGTAGTTGGCGGAGGTGTTGAACCCGACCTCGCACCGCTCCGCGATGAGCAGGGTGTTGTCACACGCCTCGGGGTGGTCGCGGAAGAGCTGGCGCATCTCCTGCGCCGTCTTGATGTAGTAGCCGTCGCCGTCGAACTTGAAGCGGTTCGGGTCGTCGAGCGTCGAACCCGACTGCACGCAGAGCAGGGCCTCGTGGGCGTCGGCCTCGTGCTGGTGGGTGTAGTGCGAGTCGTTCGTCGCGACGAGCGGGATGTCGAGGTCCTTCGCGAGCCGCAGCAGGTCGGTCATGACCCGGCGCTCGATGGAGAGACCGTGGTCCATGATCTCGGCGAAGTAGTTCTCCTTGCCGAAGATGTCCTGGAACTCTGCCGCCGCCGCCCGTGCCGCCTCGTACTGTCCCAGTCGCAGGCGGGTCTGCACCTCGCCCGAGGGGCATCCCGTCGTCGCGATGAGCCCCTTGCCGTAGGTCTGCAGCAGCTCGCGGTCCATGCGCGGCTTGAAGTAGTAGCCCTCCATGCTCGAGCGTGAACTGAGCCGGAAGAGGTTGTGCATGCCCTCGGTGCTCTGGCTCCACATGGTCATGTGGGTGTAGGCGCCCGACCCCGAGACGTCGTCGCTCTTCTGGTCGGGCGAGCCCCACGCGACCCGGGACTTGTCGCTTCGGTGGGTGCCGGGGGTGACGTACGCCTCGAGGCCGATGATGGGCTTCACCCCGGCGTTCTTCGCGGCGCGGTAGAACTCGAACGCGGCGAAGGTGTTGCCGTGGTCGGTGACGGCGATGGCCGGCATCCCGTACTCGGCCGCAGCCTGCGTCATCGCGTTGATCTTGGCGGCGCCGTCGAGCATCGAGTATTCGCTGTGCACGTGCAGATGGACGAAGGAATCGGATGCCACCCCCCGAGTCTACGAAGCCGCCCGACATCCTCGGCCCGGGATCGCCGTCCGCCGCGCAGGTGGGTTCAGGTTCGACGTGAAGGTGAGCGTTCCGGCATCCGCGACCGGGAACCCTAGGCTGGCGGCATGGCCACTCCTGACTTCGTCCTGTCGCTGCGCGAGAAGATCGGCACCGCTCCCCTGCCCCTCGTCGGGGTGACGGCAATCGTCTTCAAGGACGAGAAGGTCCTGATCGGCCGCCGCGCGGACAACGGCTCGTGGCAGCCGGTCTCGGGGATCGTCGACCCCGGCGAGGAGCCGGCCGACGCGGTCGTCCGCGAGTGCCTCGAGGAGGCCGGGGTCACCGTCCGGGTCACCCGGCTCGCACACGTCCAGCAGGTCCCCCGCATCGTCTACGACAACGGCGACCAGGTGGACTACCTCGACCTCGTGTTCCGTGCCGACTGGGTGTCGGGCGAGCCCCACCCCGCCGACGGCGAGGTCACCGAGGTCGGCTGGTACGGTCTCGGCGAACTCGTCGAGGTGGAGCAGTCGCACGTCCGCAAGATCGCCCTGGCGATCGCGGAGGACGACCCCGCGTCGTTCGCCGGCGGCCGCTGACTCAGCCCAGATCGAGCCGCATCAGCACGCGGGGGAACCCGTTCAGCGTCGACGTCGTGTCCGCCGCCTTGCGGAAGCCGGCCCGTTCGAACAGGGACCGCGTGCCGACGTACGCCATCGTCAGGTCGACCTTCTCGCCGCCGTTGTCGACGGGATACCCCTCCACGGCGGGGGCGCCGCTCGTCCGCGCGTAGTCGACGGCGCCGGCAAGGAGTGCGTGCGACAGTCCGGCGCCCCGATGCCCCGGGCGCACCCGGATGCACCAGACGCTCCACACGTCCAGGTCGTCGAGGTGCGGGATCCTCCGGTTCGTCGCGAAGGAGGTGTCGGCGCGCGGGTGCACCGCAGCCCACCCGACGACCTCGTCCCCGTCGTAGGCCAGGACGCCCGGCGGCCCCCGCCGCATGAGCTCGCGGATGCGGTCGCCCCGCGCCTCGCGATGCAGCGCCGCGTTCTCCTTGGCAGCCACCCGATAGCTGAGGCACCAGCAGACGTCGGCGTCCGGTCGCCGAGGCCCGAGCATGGTGGCGACATCGGCGAACTCGGTCGCCGCCCGCACCTCGATGGACATGGCGAACAGGATGCCACGACCTCCGGTCGGGCACGACCCTCCCCGTGAGCGCGGGATCCGTTCCCGCCGGTCAGCGGGTCAGTCGCCGCGCAGCAGGTCGAGAGCGTGGGCCAGGTCGGCCGGATAGTCGGATGCGAACGTCACCCAGTCGGTCGTCACGGGATGCGCGAACGACAGCTCGCGGGCGTGCAGCCACTGCCGGGTCAGCCCCAGGCGCTGCGCCACGGTCGGGTCGGCCCCGTACAGCGGGTCTCCCACGCACGGATGCCGGTGCGCCGCCATGTGCACGCGGATCTGGTGGGTGCGCCCGGTTTCGAGGTGCACCTCGAGCAGCGACGCGCCGGGGAACGCCTCGAGCGTCTCGTAGTGGGTGACGGAGTCCTTGCCGGTGGGCGTCACCGCGAACTTCCAGGAGTGGCTGGGATGCCGACCGATCGGCGCGTCGATCGTGCCGGTCAGCGGGTCGGGATGCCCCTGCACGACGGCGTGGTAGATCTTGTCGACCTCACGCTCCTTGAAGGCGCGTTTCAGGGCGGTGTAGGCGCGCTCGGTCTTCGCGACCACCATCAGGCCGCTCGTCCCGACATCGAGGCGATGGACGACGCCCTGCCGTTCGGCAGCCCCCGACGTCGCGATCCGGAAGCCCGCCGCGGCGAGGGCGCCCACGACGGTCGGCCCCTCCCAGCCCAGGGAGGGATGGGCGGCGACGCCCGCGGGCTTGTCGACGACGACGATCTCGTCATCGTCGTGGACGATGCCGAGATCGGGAACCGCGATCGGAACGATCTCGGGCTCGCGCTTGTCCTCCCACGTCACCTCCAGCCAGCCGCCGGCGACGAGCTTGTCCGACTTGCCGGCCGTGCGACCGTCGACGGCGACGCCGCCCGCTTCGGCGACCTCGGCGCCGAAGGTGCGCGAGAACCCCAGCAGCTTCGCCAGCGCGGCATCCACGCGGACGCCGTCGAGCCCGTCCGGGACGGGGAGAGCGCGGGTGGGCATCTCAGTCGGTCTTCTCGACGGCGGGCTCCGCGGCGACGTCGTCCTTCTCGCGACTGCCGTCGAAGCGGACGCCGAGCAGGACGAGCACGGCGACCGAGATCATCATCGTGACGATGAACATGTCCGCGATGTTGTAGATCGCCGAGGGGAAGCCGAGCCACATCCACGGCGTGTGGATGAAGTCGACGACATGACCGACGAGGAGACCCGGCTCCCGGAGCACGCGGTCGGTCAGGTTCCCGAGGATGCCGCCGAGCAGCAGACCGAGGATCACGGCCCACGCCCGGGAGCGGACGCGCGTCGCCGCGAGGACGACGATGGCGACGGCGGCGGCGGCCATGACGAGGGTGAAGACCCACGTGACGCCCTCGCCGAGCGAGAACGCGGCGCCGGGATTGCGGGTCAGGTACAGCTGGAGGAAGTCGCCGAGCACGGGAACCGTCTCCTGGTAGGGGAGGTCCTGGAGGGCGAGGTACTTGGTGAACTGATCAGCGGCCAGCACCACCACCGCGAGGATCGCGATGATGGTGCCGGCCGCCGCAGTACGCAGAGGCGTTCTGCTCGACAAGGCGTCGAGTGTCAGGACGCGATGGGCGTGGCGCCCGACGTGCCTGCCACGTCGAGGTCGCGGAGCTTCTCTTCGATGAAGCCGCGCAGCTGGACGCGGTAGTCGCGCTCGAACTGGCGGAGCTCGCCGATGCGGGTCTCGAGGGTGCCGCGCTCGTTCTCCAGGCGCGTCATCTCCTCACGTGCCTTCGTGCGGGCCTCGGTGAGGATCGAGTCGGCCTCGGCCTGCGCCTCGGCGACGAGCTTCTCCTTCTGGGCCTTTCCTTCGGCGACGTGCTCGTCGTGCAGGCGCTGGGCCAGCTCGATGATGCCGGCGGAGGCGGCCGCGGGAGCGAGGGCGCCGGTGGGCTCGGCGGGAGCCTCGGCCGGTGCCGGCTGCTCGGCGGGGGCCTCGGCGACGGGCTCGGGGGCCTCGTCGGCGGCCGGAGCCTCGGCGGGGGTCTCGCCCGACTCGTAGGCGGCCAGCTTGGCCTTCAGTTCCTCGTTCTCAGCGATGGTCTTGCGCCACTCGACGACGATCTCGTCGAGGAAGTCATCGACCTCGTCCGGGTCGAAACCCTCCTTGAACCGGACGTGCTGGAACTGCTTTGTGACAACGTCTTCAGGAGTCAAAGGCATGTGTCTTTCCTCTTTCGGGGCTCAGGAGGCGGGCCAGTCAACAGATGACCCGCGGGGCGCGAGCCGTACCCCGACAGCATAGTCCGCACCCACGGCGGGGTGGGACTCGAGTCAGAGCCGGCTCAGCACCTGCGTGACGGACAACAGGACGAAACAGCAGAGCATCGTGACCGGATAGCCCAGGTCGAGGGCGATCGGCCCGATGCGCAGCGGCGGGAGGATGCGGCGGAAGAACCGCAGCGGCGGATCGGTGATCGTGAAGACCGCTTCCGCCACCACGAGGCCGGCGCCCCGGGGGCGCCACTCGCGATTGAACATCGGGATGTACTCGAGGATCAGGCGCGCCAGGAGGAACAGCACGTAGATCAGCAGCAGCGTGTTGAGGACTCCGGCGATGAAGCCGACGATCTGCACGACGTCAGGAGGTGAACGGGGTGGAGTCGGCGTCGCCCTGAGCGATCGCCCCCTCACCCGACACTGCGATGTTCTCGGGCGAGAGCAGGAACACCTTGCTGGTGACCCGCTCGATACGGCCGTACAGACCCAGCGACAGACCGCTCGCGAAGTCGATGAGGCGGCGCGCGTCGGCGTCGCTCATCTGCGAGAGGTTGATGATGATCGGGATGCCGTCGCGGAAGTTCTCGGCGATCGCCTGCGCGTCGCGGTACTGCTTCGGGTGGACGGTGACGATCTCGCTGATGGCGGCCGGTGCAGCCTGACGGACCACGGCCGGCCGGTGGATCGGCGTCACCGGTGCGGTCTTGTTCTCGACCTGCTTCTCACGGCGCGGAGCCGGCTCCTCGTAGACCTCTTCCTCATCGGCGAGGCCCAGGTAAACCATGGTCTTCTTGAGCGGGTTCGACATCGCATCCTCCGTTTGCTCGTCTGTGTCGAGGCTATCCGTGCACGGGCCGCGGGCCCGTGATTGCCGACCCGATCCGCAGGTGTGTCGCACCCGCCGCGATCGCGTCGACGAAGTCGCCGGTCATCCCGGCGGAGATCCAGGCGGCGTCCGGCACGACGCGTCGCACGTCCGCTGCGCACGCCGCGAGCCGCGCGAAGGCGGCGGCGGGGGCTTCGTCGAGCGGTGCGACCCCCATGACGCCCCGCAGGCGCAGTGAGGGGCAGGATGCCGCGACATGCTCCGCCAGAGCGGTGACACCGTCCACCGCCACGCCGCCGCGACCCGGGTCGTCGGTGAGGTTCACCTGCAGCAGGACATCGAGGGGGCCTGCGATGTCCTCCTCGGGCCGGGCTGCGTGCAGCGCGTCCGCCAGGCGGGGGCGGTCGACGGAATGCACGGCGTCCGCCGCGAGCCGGATGGCGCGGGCCTTGTTGGTCTGCGCCTGCCCGATGAAGTGCCAGCGCAGCGGCTCCCCCGCGTAGTCCGCCCGCTTCGCCGTCAGCTCCTGCTGCCGGTTCTCCCCCACGTCGTGCACGCCGAGGGCGGCGAGGTCGTCGATGAGCGAGACCGGATGGAACTTCGTGACGACGATGCGAGTCAGGCTGGACGGATCGCGGCCCGCCGACCGAGCGGCATCCGCGATGCGCGCGTCGACGTCGGCGAGCCGCGACCGGAGATCCACCGGCTTACTTCAGGAAATCGGGGATGTCGAGGTCGTCGTCGCCGAAGGCCGAGTCGTACTCGGAGCTCGAGGCCGGAGCCGAGACCGAGACCGACTCGCGCGGCGCGGCCGCCTCGGCGGCGGCCAGGTCGCGGGCGACCGTGTCGGCGGGCAGCGGCGGCAGCACCGGGGCGCTGGCGGGACGCGTCGCCATGATCGGCTCCACCTTCGCCGACGGCTCGCCGCCGTCGAAGCCGGCGGCGATGACGGTGACCCGCACCTCGTCGCCGAGGGTGTCGTCGATGACGGTTCCGAAGATGATGTTGGCCTCGGGGTGCGCGGCCTCCTTCACCAGCTGCGCCGCGTCGTTGATCTCGAAGATGCCGAGGTTGGAGCCGCCCTGGATCGAGAGCAGCACGCCGTGCGCACCCTCGATCGAGGCCTCGAGCAGCGGCGACTCGACCGCCAGCTCTGCAGCCTTGATGGCGCGGTCGGCGCCGCGCGCGGAGCCGATGCCCATGAGCGCCGAGCCGGCACCCTGCATGACCGACTTGACGTCGGCGAAGTCGAGGTTGATGAGACCGGGCGTCGTGATGAGGTCGGTGATGCCCTGGACACCGGCGAGGAGGACCTGGTCGGCGGTCGCGAACGCCTCGATCATCGAGATGCCGCGGTCGCTGATCTCGAGCAGGCGGTCGTTCGGCACCACGATGAGGGTGTCGACCTCTTCCTTCAGCTTCGCCACGCCGGTCTCGGCCTGGGTCTGCCGGCGGCGACCCTCGAACGAGAACGGCTTCGTGACGACACCGATGGTCAGCGCGCCGATCGACTTCGCGATCCGGGCGACGACGGGGGCGCCGCCGGTGCCGGTGCCGCCGCCCTCTCCGGCGGTGACGAAGACCATGTCGGCGCCGGCGAGGGCCTCCTCGATCTCCTCGGCGTGGTCCTCTGCGGCGCGGCGACCCACCTCGGGGTCGGCACCCGCTCCGAGGCCTCGCGTCAGCTCACGACCGACGTCGAGCTTGATGTCGGCGTCGCTCATCAGCAGCGCCTGGGCATCCGTGTTGACGGCGATGAACTCGACGCCGCGCAGGCCGAGCTCGATCATGCGATTGACGGCGTTGACACCGCCACCGCCCACGCCAACGACCTTGATGACTGCAAGGTAGTTCTGGTTCTGGCTCACGCCGGCCTCCGTATCGTCCACACCGTGGGTTAAACCTTCAACCTCAACCAGAGGTTTAAAGAATTGCCCGGTATGCAATTCCTGATTCCGAAAGTAGGCGCGGTCGGGACGCGCGACGGCACCGGTGCGGGCGTGTCGCGAGATCGGGTCCGTGATCAGCGGATGACGACGGCGCCGGGCGAGGAGATGTCGTACATCTCGACCTCGTCGGGAGGGCTGGCGCTCATCGCGGCGGCGAGGACGACCGCCTTCTCCGCGGAGTCGGCGCTGCTCCCCCACAGCACGTCCGCGCCGTCGATCGTCAGGGTGACGTCGTTCGGGGTCGTGGCGGACATGGCGCTCACCCGCGTGCGCAGGTCCTCGGGCAGGGAGCGGTACACCGCCCCGGTGGCGCCGAAGGCCCGCGAGCCCGGGCCGCCCGCGACGTCGAGACGCGGGTAGCCCTTCGGCGCCTTCTTCGTCGTCTGCAGGGCCACGCCCGCGGCGTCCACGAGGGTGTGACCGGCCTTCGACGACACCGACCCGATCGGGGTGCGCTCGACGATCCGCACGACGAGCTCCTGCGGCGGGCGCGCCTCGACGGTGTAGGTCTCCACGAGCGGGAACCCGACGAGCGCCGCCTTCACCTCGCTCGAGTCGACGAGCGCGAGCGGGATGCCCATCTGGCCGCCCAGCGCCGCCTCGACGGCGTCGGCGTCGAGGCGGTCGGTCCCGACCACCGTGATCTCCGAGACGGCGAACAGCGGGCTGTACGCGGTGGCGACGGCCCCCAGCCCGACGATCACGACCGCGCCGAGCCCCGCGATCCACGCATTGCGGCGGCGGCGCTGGCGGGCCGTGAACCGTCGGATCTCGCGGCGCAGCGCCCGGCGCCGGGCACGGGCGGCGGTCCACACGTCCCGCCAGCCGAGGGGCCGGTCCTCCGGAGCGTCGGCGGTGAGGTCGGTGTCGCCGGTGCGATCGGTCGGCGGTGAGTCGGCGGGAGCCGAGGCGACGTCGTCGTCCGGCTCGACCCGCCCGTCAACCGGTGGGGCGAACGGCACCACCGGGGCGAGGGGTCCCGACTCGCCGAACGGCTCGAGCGGGACGGTCTCGTCGTGGGGGCCCGGCGCCGCCGGGCCGGCCGCCCGGTCCGCGGAGAACGGCGCCGGATCGTCGTGGACGGTGTCGGCGGGTCCGGCACCCGAGCGACGGGCGCTTCCGGCGGGTCGGCGCGCCGGGGCCGGCAGGAGCGGCTCGGACCGATCGGGTCCACCCGTGTCGCCCTGCGCACCCGACCCGTCGGACGGCTCGGCCGAGGAATGCGCCGGCGGCGTCGACGGCAGCGGAGACGGCCGTCGCATCGCTAGTCCTGCTCCGACCCGAGTGCGCTCAGGACCTGAGGGATGATGCGGTACACGTCGCCGCAGCCGAGGGTGATGACGTAGTCCCCGGGCTGCGCGACGGACGCCGTGTAGTCGGCCGCCTGCTGCCAGTCGGCGACGAAGTGCACCCGATCGGCATCCGTGAAGGCGCCGCTCACGAGCTCGCCCGTGACGCCGGGCACCGGGTCCTCGCGCGCGCCGTACACGTCCAGGACGACGGTGTGGTCGGCGTGCGACTCGAGGACGTCCGCGAACTCGCGGTACATGGCCTGCGTGCGCGAATAGGTGTGCGGCTGGTGGAGCGCGATGATGCGCCCCTCGCCCACGACGGTGCGGGCGGCGGAGAGCGCCGCGGCGACCTCGGTCGGGTGGTGGGCGTAGTCGTCGTACACGCTGACACCGGAACGGATGCCGTGCAGCTCGAAGCGCCGGACGGTGCCGCCGAACTCCTCGACCGCCCGCAGCGCGGGCTCGAGGTCGTAGCCGAGGGTGAGCAGCACCGCGACGGCCCCCGCGGCGTTCACGGCGTTGTGGGAACCCGGCACGGCGAGGCGTCCCGAGGCCGTGGCATCGCCGTGGTGCAGCGTGAAGGACACCGGACCGTCCGTGACGATGTCGGTCACGCGCACGTCCGCGCCCTCGGACTCGCCGAACGTCAGCACGCGGGAGTGGCTCAGCGACGCGCGGACCTCGCGGGCGCCGGCATCGTCGGCCGAGATGACGACGGCCTCGCGGGCGGCGTCGGCGAATCGGACGAAGCCGTCGTAGAAGGCCTCGCGGGAACCCCAGTGGTCGAGGTGGTCCGGATCGACGTTGGTGATCAGGGCGACGGCCGTGTCGTAGAGCAGGAAGGAGCCGTCCGACTCATCCGCCTCGATGACGAACACGTCGTCCGACCCGGTCGCGCTCGAGACGCCGAGGGACGCGATGACACCGCCGTTGACGAACGTGGGGTCGGCGCCGGCCGCCCGCAGCGCCGTCACGATCATGCCGGTCGACGTGGTCTTGCCGTGGGCTCCGGCGACGCTCACCAGTCGACGTCCGCCGACGAGCCAGTGCAGTGCCTGCGAGCGGTGCAGCACGGCGACGCCGCGGTCCTTCGCCCGCAGGTACTCGGGGTTCTCGGGCCAGATGGCGCCGGTGAAGACGACGGCGTCGACGTCGTCCGGCAGGTTCGCCGCGGCGTGACCCACCGAGACGACGGCACCGCGAGCGGCGAGGGCCTGCATCGCGGCGCTGTCGGAGCGGTCGGATCCCGACACGCGGATGCCACGGTCGAGGAACATCCCGGCGAGGCCCGACATGCCGGACCCGCCGATCCCGATGAAGTGGGCGGCGGTGATGTCCGAGGGCATCGGGAGCGTGAGATCGGGTCGAATCATGGCCAGACAAGTCTAGGTCGGCGACCCCGGACGTTCGCTGCGGCGCGCTGCGCCGACCCGGGCATCCGTTCCGCACCGTCTCCCGCGGCCGCGGGCCGTCGGCCGGTGGTCAGCGCCCCCGCGCGCGGTCGATGAGCGCGACGACGTTCTCGCTGCCGGTGCGCGTGCCGACGCCGGCCGCCGCGGCGCGCATCCGGGTGAGGGCGTCGGCGTCGCGGATGAGCGGCACGACGTGCGAGCGCACCCGGTCAGCCGTGAACGACGCGTCGTCGATCAGGATCGCCGCCCCGGCGCGCACCGCCGATGCCGCGTTCAGCGCCTGCTCGCCGTTTCCGACGGCGTACGGCACGTAGATCGCGGGGAGTCCGAGCGCGCTGATCTCGCTCACCGTGGCGGCGCCGGAGCGCGACACGATGACGTCCGCGAGCGCGAAGGCGAGGTCCATCCGGTCGATGTAGGGGACCACACGGTACGACGGGTCGCCCGGATCGGCGAGCTCGTTCCGCTCCCCCACCGCGTGCAGGATCTGCCAGCCGGCATCCGTCACATCGCGCCACGCCTCGGCGAAGGCCGCGTTCAGCCGCCGGGCACCGAGCGAACCGCCGAACACCAGCAGCACCGGACGCGCAGGGTCGAGTCCGAAGGCGGCGGCCGCCTCACTCCGGAGGCCCTCCCGATCCAGCGAGACGATCTCGGGGCGCAGCGGCATGCCGACGACCTCCGCGCCGCGCAGCGGCGTGCCGTCGAAGGCGACGCCGGATGCCGCGGCCCGGCGGGCGCCGAGGATGTTGGCGAGGCCGGGCTTGGCGTTCGCCTCGTGCACGACGTAGGGGACGTGCGATCGCTGCGCGGCGAGGTACGCGGGGGCGGACGCATAGCCGCCGAACCCCACGATGACGTCGACACCGCGGTCGCGGATGTGAGCGCGCACCTGGCGCATCGCTCGCGCGAACCGGGCGGGGAAGCGGAGGGCGGCCGCGTTCGGCCGGCGCGGGAAGGGCACCTTGTCGACGAACAGCAGCTCGTAGCCGCGGAGCGGCACGAGCCGCGCCTCGAGCCCCTCGCGGGTGCCGAGGACGAGCACCGTCGCCTCGGGCTCGCGGGCGCGCAGGGCGTCCGCGACGGCGAGCAGCGGGTTCACGTGGCCTGCGGTCCCGCCGCCGGCCAGAAGGTACGTCGTCACCGGATCGAGCCTACCGGCGGGGAGCGACGCCGCCCGCGGCAGCCGCCGGCTGCGAGGCGGGCAGGGTGCGGGCGAAGGCGAGCAGCGCGCCGCAGGCCATGAGCACCGAGACGAGCGACGTGCCGCCCTGCGACATGAACGGCAGCGGGACGCCGAGCACGGGCAGCACGCGGAGAACGACGCCGATGTTGATGAGCGCCTGGCCGACGATCCACACCGTGATGCCGCCTGCCGCGATCCGGATGAAGGGGTCCGGCGTCTTGCGGATGACGTGGAAGGCGCCGATCGCGAAGAGCGTGAACAGGGCGAGGACGACGACGCAGCCGATGAGACCCAGTTCCTCGCCGACGATCGAGAAGATGTAGTCGTGGGCGGCGGCGGGCAGCCACGCGTACTTCTCGCGGGAGTTGCCGAGCCCGAGCCCGAAGACCCCGCCGCTCGCGAGGCCCCAGATGCCGTGCAGCGGCTGGTAGCAGCCGTCGAGGTAGTCGTCGATGCAGTTCGCATCGAGGAAGCTCATGATGCGAGCCATGCGGTTCGGGCTCGAGATCGCCAGGAAGGCGACGACGCCGGCGGCGAGGGCCGCCGGGATGATGAACAGGCGCAACTTGACGCCCGAGAAGAACAGCGCGGCGAGCAGGATGAGCACGAGGATCATCGCCGTGCCGAGGTCGCGGCCGGCCACGACGGACCCGATCACGATGATGGCGACGGGGACGACCGGGATGAACACGTGCTTCCACGATGAGAGCAGCGTCTGCTTGCGGTACAGCACGTAGCCGAGCCACAGCGCGAAGGCGAGCTTCAGGAACTCGGAGGGCTGCAGCTGCTGACCGGCGATCGAGACCCAGTTGCGGTTTCCATCGAACGAGTAGCCGAGCGGCGTGAAGACGAGCATCTGCAGACCCAGCGCGCCTCCGAGCGCGATCCAGGAGATGCGCTTCCAGAACAGCACCGGCAGGCGGCTCAGGACGAGCATGAGCGGGATGCCGACGACGGCGAACATCGACTGCTTGATCGCCGTCTGGAACGGCCCGCCGTCGGAGCCGACCGACGTGGCCATGGTCGCCGACAGCACCATGACGAGCCCGAACACGGTGAGGATCAGCGCCGTCGACAGGATGAGCAGGAACTCGCTCGGCACCGGCGTGAAGACGCGGCCGAGGTTCACCCTCGCCAGGAACGCGGGTCGGTCGTCAGCCGGCTCCGCCGGGACGGGACGGTCGGTCGTCGTGGTCACCGGCATCCTTCCCGATCCGCTCCTGCACCGCGGCGGCGAAGCGCCGACCGCGATCCGAGTACGACGCGAACTGGTCGAACGATGCCGCGGCCGGAGCGAGGAGGACCACGTCTCCGTCACGGACCACGTCCGCCGCGAGCGCGACGACCTCGGTCATGACGTCTTCAGTCTGAGTGTGGTCGACCTCGAAGACCGGCACTGCGGGCGCGTGTCGTGCGAACGCCGCCGTGATCCCGGCCCGCTCGACGCCGATGACGATCGCGGCCTTGACCTGCGGTCCGCGCTCGGCGATCAGATCGCTCGCGTCCACGCCCTTGAAGACGCCGCCGACGACCCACACCGAACCGGGGAAGGCCGCGAGCGACGAGGAGGCCGCATGCGGGTTGGTGGCCTTGGAGTCGTCGATCCAGGTGACGCCCGCGTCGACCGCGACGACCTCGATGCGGTGCGCGTCCAGCCGGAAGTCGCGGAGCGCGCCGCGGATCGCGAGGGGTGCCACGTCGAGCGCCCGGGCGAGGGCGGCCGCCGCGAGGATGTTCGCGACGATGTGGGGAGCGGCGAGGGCGGATGCCGCGAGCTCCTCCAGAGTGGTGAGTTCGAGCGCGTTGGTGCGCCGCTCCTCGAGGAAGGCGCGGTCGACGAGGATGCCGTCGACGATGCCGACGTCGCTCGGGCCGGGCACGCCCAGGTCGAAGCCGATGGCGCGGCATCCGTCCACGACATCGGCGTCCTCGACCATCTCGCGGGTCGCGGCGTCGCTCTTGTTGTACACGCAGGCGACCCGCGTGTTCTCGTACACGAAGGCCTTCGCGTGGCGGTACGCGGCGAAGGAGCCGTGCCATTCGAGGTGGTCCTCGGCGATGTTGAGGCAGACACTCGCGTACGGCGAGACGCGATCGGGACCCGACTGGAGGCTCAGGTACCAGAGCTGGTGGCTCGAGACCTCCACGACGAGGACGTCGAACCCGGCCGGATCACGGACCGCGTCGAGCACCGGCACGCCGATGTTGCCGCACGGCGCGGCCCGCAGACCGCCCGCGACGAGCATCGACGCCGTCAACTGCGTCGTGGTCGTCTTGCCGTTCGTGCCCGTGATCATCACCCAGTCGGCGGGGGTGCCGTCCGGGCGCGCGACTTTGTCGCGGACGCGCCAGGCCAGTTCGAGGTCGCCCCACAGTGCGATGCCCTGCTCGCGCGCCCACGCGACGACGGGGTGGTGCGGCGGGAAGCCGGGTGAGGCGATGATCACCTCCGGCGCGTACTCGCGCAGCACCTCGGGGACCGTGTCGAGCGGTCCTTCCCAGAGGGTCGCACCGATGACGGGCAGCAGCCGCGCGTACTCCTCCGAGGCCTGTTCCGTCACGACCAGGACGTCCGCCCCCAGTTCGGCCAGCGTGTCGGCGACCGAGAACCCCGTCATCGACAGGCCGAGGACGGCGACGCGCAGGCCCGACCAGTCGGCGTTCCAGCTGGTGAGTGTGTCGAGGCGCCCGGTCATACTGCCGCGAGCCAGCCGACGTAGAACAGGCCGACGCCGAAGACCGCCAGCATGCCCGCGATGATCCACATGCGGACCACGATCGTGATCTCCGGCCACCCGCGCATCTCGAGATGGTGGTGGAACGGGCTCATGAGGAAGAGCCGCTTGCCGCCGGTGGCCTTGAAGTAGGCGCGCTGCAGGATGACGGATGCCGGGGCGATGATGAACACGCCCGCGATGATGACCGCGAGGATCTGGGTGCGGCTGAGGACCGCCATCGCGACGACGACGCCGCCGATGGCCATGGAGCCCACATCGCCCATGAAGATCTTCGCCTTGGGCGCGTTCCACCACAGGAAGCCGACGAGCGCGCCGACGAACGAGGCGGCGACGATCGTGAGGCCCATCGGGTCGCGGGTGTCGTAGCAGCCCGACGTGTACTCCGCGGCGAGCGCCGTGGAGTGGCATCGCTGCTGCAGCTGCCAGAAGGTCACGAGGCTGTAGGCCGAGATCGTGAAGATGCCGGCGCCGGTCGCGAGTCCGTCGAGGCCGTCGGTGAGGTTCGACGCGTTCGACCAGGCGACCGACATGAACGAGATCCACGCGAGATAGAGGATCCAGCCGGCGACCGCGCCGAGCGCCATGAACGACAGCGTCGGGATGTCCCGGAAGAACGAGATGTACGGCGAGCCCGGCGTCTCGCCGTAGGCGTTGGGGAAGCTCAGCGCCATGATCCCGAACGGCACCGCGACGGCGATCTGCCCGACGATCTTGCGCCAGCCCGACAGCCCGAGGCTCCGCTGCTGACGCACCTTCATGTAGTCGTCGATGAACCCCACGGCGCCAAGGCCCACCATCATCCAGAGGACGAGCATCCCCGAGATGGTGGGTGCCGTCCCGCCGGTCAGCGTGCCGACGAAGTACCCGACCACGGTGCCGAGGATGAACACGATCCCGCCCATGGTGGGCGTGCCGCGCTTGGCGTGGTGGCTCGGGTTGTTCACGTCCTCGGGCGTGCGGATCACCTGTCCCCACCCGATCCGCTGGAAGAGTCGGATGAACAGCGGAGTCAGGAACAGGGTGAACGCCAGCGAGATCGTCGCAGCGGCAAGGAGAGATCTCACGAGAACGATTCTCCCAGACGATCGCCGAGGAACCTGAGGCCGGCGGAGTTCGACGACTTCACGAGGACGCGATCGCCGTCGCGCAGCTCGGTCTGCAGGTAGTCGAACGCCTCATCGGCGCTGGCGAAGAAGACGGCTTCGCCGTCCCACGAGCCCTCGCTGATCGCGGCGAGGTAGAGGCGCCGCGCGTCCGGTCCGACGACCACGATGCGCTCGTAGCGCAGGCGCACGGCCTGCAGCCCGACGCGGTCGTGCTCCTCCCCCGCCTGCTCGCCGAGCTCGCTCATGGCGCCGAGGACGGCCACCTTCCGCTGACCCGGCTCGGTGATCTGGGCGACGGTCCGCAGCGCCGCCGACATCGAGTCGGGACTGGCGTTGTAGGCGTCGTTGATGATGCGGATGCGGTCCGATCCGAGCGGCTGCATGCGCCAGCGCTCCGCGATCTCCACCGTCTCCAGACGTGCGACGGCGTCCGCCGCGGCGACACCGAGGACCCCGGCGATCGTGATCGCGGCGAGGGCGTTCATGACGTGATGCTCACCGAGCACCCGCAGCACGAGGGGGTGCCGTTCGCCGCCGACCACGATGGTGCAGCGGGTGCCGGATGCCGTCACCTCGACGTCTTCGGCACGCACGTCGGCGTCGGGGCCCCGACCGAACCACCGGACGGCGACACCGCGCGCCTCGGCCGCGGCCGCCATCGCCGCCACCCGCGGGTCGTCGGCGTTCAGCACCGCGACGCCGCCGGGACGCACCGACTCGATGAGCTCCTGCTTGGCCTTCTGGGTGGCCTCGACACCGCCGAAGCCGCCGGCGTGGGCGAGGCCCACCATCAGCACGGCACCGACATCGGGCGTGATGAGGCCGGCCAGCTCGGCGATGCGTCCGGGGCGTGACGCCCCGAGCTCGCTCACCAGGAACCGGGTCGTATCGACGACGCGCAGCATCGTCACGGGTGCACCCACCTCGTTGTTGAACGACGCGCGCGGCGCGACGGTGGGCCCTTCGTCCTGCAGGATGCGGGCGAGCAGGTTCTTCGTGGTCGTCTTGCCGTTGGATCCGGTGATGCCCACCACGCGCAGGTCGCCGCGCGAGCGCACCCGGGACACGACCTCGCGGGCGAGATCGCCGAGGGCGGCGACGGCGTCCGGGACGACGATCTGCGAGACCGGCGCGTCGACGGTGTGCTCGACGATCGCCAGCGCTGCGCCGGCTCGGACCGCGGCATCCACGAACAGGTGGCCGTCCGTCACGTCGCCGGGCTTCGCCACGAACACGGAGCCCGGGCCCATCTCGCGGGAGTCGGTGTCCACGACGCCGTCGACGGTCGTGTCGTCGGCATCGGATGCGTGCAGGTGGAGGGTGCCGCCGACGGCACGGGTGACCTCGGCGAGCGTCATGCGGATCATGCGGTGGGATTCTCCTCGTGCGCCCGGTTCAACCGTTCACGGGCAGGAGGGGGGTCTCCGAGCCCGACGGCATGACGCGGTAGTGCGTGAGCACCTGGGTCATCGCCTTCTTGAACACCGAGCGATTGGCCGACGACATGCGCTGCTTCTTGGGCTCGTCGAAGACGGTCAGAACAACATACTGCGGATCGTCGGCGGGGGCGTAGCCGACCAGCGACGTGAAGTACAGGTTGGACTTGTACCCGCCGCGGCCGTCCGAGACCTGCGCCGTGCCGGTCTTGCCGCCCATGCGGTAGCCCTCGATGGCGACGTCGTCGGCCATCGTGCCCTGTGCGAAGACGTTCTCCAGCATGAGCGAGATCTGCTCCGCCGTCTCCTTCTCGATGACCTGCACGGGCTCGGCGAGATCCGGTTCGATGACGGTCCCGTCCGCGGTGGTGCAGGACTCGATGAGGGATGCCGGCATCCGCAGGCCGCCGTTCGCGAAGGCCTGATAGGCGTTCGCGACCTGGACGGCGGTGACGGTGAACGCCTGTCCGAAGGTCGTCGCGTAGTTCGACTGGCTGTCCCACTGCTCGGCGGGGTGCAGGGTGGTCTGCGGCTCGCCCGTCCAGTTCAGTCCGGACGGCTGGCCGGCCCCGAACCGCTGGAGATAATCGTGCCGGGTCTGCGCATCGACCATGCCGCCGAACTTCGACATCGCGACATTCGACGAGGTGACGAGGCCGCCCGTCAGGGTGAGGTTCTCGGTGGCGTGGTTCTCGGAATCGTTGACGACGGCGCCGTTGTCGAAGACCTGACGGTCCGGCACCTCCACCGCCGTGCCGGGGGTGACGCCCGCCTGCTCGATGGCGGTGGCCGCGGTGACCGGCTTGAACGTGGAGCCGGGCTCGTACGAGTAGCGCAGCAGTCGCGATCCGCGGTCCTCGGGCTCGCTCGCACCGGGATCGTTGGGGTCGACGGTCGGCGTCTCAGCCATGGCGCGCACTTTGCCGGTCGCCGTCTCCATCACGATGATCCCGCCCCAGTCCGCCTTGTAGCGGTCGGTCTCCTCGGCGATCAGCTGCTGCAGGTACCACTGCAGGTCGGCATCGATCGTGAGCTTCAGGGTGCCGCCGTTGACCGCCGGCTCTTCGACCGCGGTGCCGGGGATCGTCACGCCGTTGGCGCCGCGCTGGTAGCGGATGCTGCCGTCGGTCGCGGTCAGGCAGTCGTTCTGCATCTCCTCGACGCCTTCGAGCGGCTTCCCGTCGCTCCCGACGAATCCCAGGAGGTTGCCCGCGACGGCGCCGTTCGGATACGTGCGGGACGGGTGCGGCTCGAAGCTCAGGAACGGCAGCTCGAGGTCCGCCAGCGCGCGGAACTCCGCCGTGGAGATGTAGCGGTCGAGGTAGGCGAACCGGCTGTGCGGGTCCGCGGCCAGCGCATCCGTGACGATCGCCTCGACGTCGGCGACGTCCTGCCCGGTGACGTCGGCGATCTGCACGGCGAGCTCGGGCCAGGTCAGACGGACCGGCTTCTCGTTCTCGTCCAGGACGACCGCGCCGTCCTCGCCCCGCTGGTTGATCCCCTGGATCGCGATGAAGGGGTCGAGCTTGGCGTCATACAGCAGGATGCTGGAGGCGAGCGGCGTGCCGTTCGCGTCCACGATCTCCCCGCGTGTCCCGGCGAGCCTGGAGGTGACCTCCATGCCCTTGTCGCGCGCGTCGCTCACGTGCTGATCGGCGTTGACGATCTGGATGTCGATGAGGCGGATCACGAACGCGATCAGGACGACGAGGACGACGGCGAGGGCGACGACCGTTCGACGGCGCGGGCTTCGGGTGGCTCGAGTCGTCATGCTTCTCAGTGTGTGGTCGGGGTCGGAAGTCCGTCGGTGATCGGCGGGGGTGTCGGTGTATTGGCCAGGAGCGCCTCGTCCACGGCGACGCCGGCGTTCATGCTCGCCTCGGGGTCCGTGACGAGGGGGACGTCGCTCACGAGGGCGTTCGAGACCGCGGCACGGGACAGCGCTTCGATGCTGGACGCGTCGGAGGCGCCCTGCCCGGCGCCCAGGGTGGTGCCGTCGCTGAGCCGGAGGTAGTTCGGCTCCCCGCCGGCGACGAGCCCCAGAGCCGCCGCATTCGCGGCGAGGAACTGCGGTGAGCTGAGTCCGGCGATCTCATCCTGGAGGATCTGCTTCTCCCAGTTGACGGCGCGCTGATCTGCGGTGAGGGCACGCACCTGGAAGGCATCCTGCGTCGTCGCGATGGACAGTCCCATCTGGATCGCGCCGATGGCGACGGCACCGGCGACGGCGACGATCCCGAAGACGAGGCGCGGGCGCCGACGCGGGCGGGCGTCGGCCAGGGGGCGGAGCCGGTGGCCGACGCCGTCGGCGGGGCGGACCTCGGGAACCGGGATCAGAGCCGGAGCGCTCATGCTGCCTCCCTCACACGTTCGGCCGCACGCAGGCGCACCGGGGTGGCGCGCGGGTTGCGGAGCTTCTCCTCGTCGGATGCCAGTTCGGCACCCCGCACCAGGAGCTTGAACTTCGGTGCGTGCTCGGGCGGCTCGATCGGCAGTCCGGCCGGCGCCGTCGACGCCGCGGCGTCCGCGAACACACGCTTGACCAGCCGGTCCTCGAGCGACTGATACGACATGACGACGATCCGGCCGCCCACCGGCAGCAGATCGAGAGCTGCGGGAAGAGCCCGCTCGAGGACGGCGAGCTCGCCGTTGACCTCGATGCGGAGTGCCTGGAAGACGCGCTTCGCGGGGTGGCCGGCGCGCTCGCGCTGGACGGCCACCGGGGTCGCCCCGATCAGCACCTCGACGAGCTGGGACGACCGTTCGATGGGGGCCTGCTGCCGCGCGGCGATGATGGCGCGGGCATAGCGCCCCGCGAGCTTCTCCTCGCCGTAGCGCTCGAAGATGCGGCGCAGATCGCCCTCGCCGTAGGTCGCGACGATGTCGGCGGCCGTCGTGGGCGCGGTCTGGTCCATGCGCATGTCGAGCGGAGCGTCCTGGGAGTACGCGAAGCCGCGGTCCGCTTCATCGAGCTGCAGCGACGAGACGCCGAGGTCGAACAGGATGCCGTCGACGCGTCGACGGCCCACGGATCGCACCGCCTCGGCGATGCCGTCGTAGACGGTGTGCACGAGGGAGACGCGATCGCCGAACCGGGCGAGCCGCTCCCCCGCGATGCGGAGGGCGTCGGTGTCGCGGTCGAGGCCGATGAGGGATGCCTGCGGGAAGCGCTCGAGTATAGCTTCGGAGTGTCCGCCCATGCCTTCGGTCGCATCGACGAAGACGGCGCCCTCGCGGTCGAGCGCGGGGGCGAGCAGCTCGACGCAGCGGTCGAGCAGAACGGGGGTGTGGATGTCGTCGAGGGCCATGATGTCGAGAGGACCGGTCCCCTCGGCTCTGATCCCCATCCGCTCCGACCTGGCGCCGGGGAAGTGCGTCAGGGCGTGCGGCTGGGAGTCACAGCCGAGGGTCAGAAGAGTCCGGGGATCACCTCCTGCTCCATGTCGGAATACGTGTCTTCGTTGCTGTCGGCGTAGGAGTTCCAGGCGTCGGCGTTCCAGATCTCCGCGTGCGCTCCGACACCGGTGACGATGAGCTCGCGCTCGAGGTTCGCGTAGGTCCGCAGGTGCGGGGGGATCGTGATGCGGTTCTGGGAGTCGGGCTTCTCCGCGCTCGCCCCGGAGAGGAACATGCGCTGGAAGTCGCGGGCCTGCTTGTTCGTCAGGGGCGCTTCGCGGATGCGCTCGTAGACGCGCTCGAACTCGACCGAGCTGAAGACGTAGAGGCACCGCTCCTGGCCCCGGGTGACCACGACGCCCGGCCCGAGATCGTCCCGGAACTTCGCCGGGAGGATGACGCGGCCCTTGTCGTCGAGCTTGGGGGTGTGCGTGCCCAACAGCATGATCGGGCCACCCCCTTAATCCGGACCACTCCAGGTGCACGCCACTTTACTCCACTTCCCTCCACTTGGCGACTACTTTCTGGGCGCGGCACCCTCCCGCGCGCCGATCCGCTGCGCTCGCGGGAACGGCGCCACGACGACAGCGCCTCGGAACGCCGCCGCACACGAAAAAAAGCACCGACCCGGAGGTCGGTGCTTCTCGAAGTGGAGGGTGGTGGAGGGGCGGTGTCAGCGGCCGTCGTTCCGTCGGTCCCACCGGTCGTTCATCCGGTCCATGAAGGAGCCGGAGGCGCGTGCTTCGGTGGGCTTGCGGGTGCCGACGGACTCCGCCCGGGCGGACGCGACACCTCGGGTCGGGGTGAAGGCGAGGACCACGCCGCCGACCATCACGACGAAGGCGATGACCCCCACGATGATGAGCGACGAGGCGACACCCACGACCAGGCCGGCGATGCCGAGGAGCACGATGACCGAGCCGTAGACGATGTTCCGATAACTCAGCGTGTTGGCGCCGCGATCAGCGCTCACGACGTCCGTGTCGTTGCGCATGAGATGGCGTTCCATCTCGTCCAGCAGACGCTGCTCCTGCTCTGACAGTGGCATGCATCCCCCTCAAGTCCGGTCCATCGAGTCTACGCGTGCGCGTGATCACTAGGCTAGGCCTGTGTCCCCTCCCGATTCGCCGATCGCGGCCGTTTCCCAGCGAGTCGAGAGGTTCCTGAGGGCACAGCGCGACATCGTCGCCGAGCTCGGCTCCGAAGCCCGCGCGTTCGTCGAATCCGGGGCGGAGGCCGCGACCGGAGGCAAGCGCTTCCGCGCGCGATTCTGCGTCGCAGGATGGCGCGCCGTGGTCACCGCGAACGGGAGTCCCGACACGACTCCCCCCGACTCCGTCGTCTCCGCCGCGGCCGCCCTCGAGGTGTTCCACGCGGCGGCGCTCGTCCACGACGACATCATCGACAGCTCCGACACCCGTCGGGGCCGACCGGCGGCGCACCGCGCCTGGGAGGCACGCCATCGGCACGCCGCCTGGGCCGGCGACGCGGCATCCTTCGGGAGATCGGCCGCGGTCCTGCTGGGCGACCTCCTGGTCGCGTGGAGCGACGACCTGTTCGAGGAGGGTCTCGCGTCGGGGGCGGACTCCGAGCGCGCGGCGGCGGCCCGCGTCGAGTACGCGCGGATGCGGCGCGAGGTGACGATCGGGCAGTTCCTCGATGTGGCGGAGGAATCCGCACACGTCGCGGCGCCCGGTTCCGAGCATGCCGAGCGCGCGCTTCGCATCGCCTCGCTGAAGTCGGCGCGCTACAGCGTCCAGCATCCGCTCCTCCTCGGCGCGACACTCGCCGGCGCCGCATCCCATCAGTACGACTCGCTGAGTCGCTTCGGTCACCCGATCGGCCTGGCCTTCCAGCTGCGGGACGACGTCCTCGGCGTCTTCGGAGACAGCGCCGTCACCGGAAAGCCCGTCGGCGATGACCTGCGCGAGGGCAAGCGAACCCTGCTCGTGGCCTACACCCGCGCCGAGCTGGGCCGCGGCACGAAGCGCGTGTTCGACGAGCTGATCGGCGAGCCGGACCTGACGCCGGAGCAGGTCGGCTTCCTGCAGCAGACGATGGTCGACACGGGCGCCCTCGCCCGCGTGGAGGATCACATCGCCGCGTGGGCGGACGAAGCCGATCGTGCGCTGCGCGGAGCGGATCTCGGGAACGGGGCCGTCGGAGAGCTGCGCGACCTCGCTCGCGCGGCGACGGTGCGTTCGTCCTGAGCCGGGCGGGCGCCGCCGGACCTACGCGAGCGTCTGCGCGACCCGTCGCACTTCGCTCTTGCGACCGGCGCGGAGCGCCTCGATCGGCGCGAGGCCGATGGACTCGTCGGGCGCGAGCAGCCAGTCGATGACCTCGTCGTCGGAGAATCCGGCATCCTGCAGCACGATGATCGTTCCCCGCAGGGACGACAACGGCGCGCCGTCGACGAGGAAGAGGGACGGCACGGTCGGAGCGCCGTGACGGCGGGTCGCGACGAGCTGGTGCTCGTCGAGCATCCGTCGCACACGGCCGAGCGACTCTCCCGTCAGTTCGACGAGATCGGGCAGGGTCAGCCAGTCGGTGGGGGTGGGCGTGTCGGTGGTCACACGACCACTATTCCATCCGGCCGCACCGTCGTCGTCCGACTCCTGCGGCGATGTCGGCGGCGCACATGACAACATTCACATCTTTCACATCGGTCACATCTGTTGACGTGAGTCACAAGCCGTGCCAGCGTGTGCGGGGGCTGTGACGACTGGGGTCGCGTACACCTGGGGCCGAAAAACGAAGGAACTCACTTGCGCCGACACGACGCTCTCCGCCCGACCGCGATGCACGTGACCGCCCCGGCGGTCATCGGCTCCATCGCGCTGTCGCTGTCCACTCTCACGGGCGCCCCCTCCCCCGCGGCCGCCGCCGAGAGCGCCCCGGCCGCACCGCGGCCCCTCGCCGATCGTCCGACGGCGACCCACGTCGATGTGGTCGGCGTGCCGGCGGCGTCCTCTTCGGTCCGGACGCACACCGTCGCGCACGGGGACACGGTCAGCGCGGTCGCCGCCCGCCACGGTCTGCGCACCGCCGACGTCCTGGCCTGGAACGACCTCTCGTGGCGGTCCGTCATCCGCCCCGGCGACGTGCTCCGCCTCGGGGCCGGGCCGGCGAAGGCCGCGACCCGGAAGAAGGCCGCCTCCCCGGACAAGGACGGCGGCACCTCCCAGGGCGCCGGCGTGCACACCGTGCGCACCGGCGACACGCTGTGGGCCATCGCCGGCCGGTACGACGTCACCGTCGCAGCGCTGGCCGAGGCGAACTCGCTCGGCCGTTCGACCATGATCCGCCCGGGGCAGAAGGTGACCATCCCCGGGACGCAGCAGAAGGTGCAGCGCGCCGCCGGTCGCACCGCAGCGCCCACCGCGTCGCCCCGGACGGCGACGGCGCACCACGAGGTCGGTTCGGGCGAGACCCTGTGGGCCATCGCCGATCGCCACGGCATCAGCCTCTCGCGGCTGCTCGCTGCCAACGACCTCGATGGCGGCTCGATCATCTACCCGGGTCAGAAGCTGACCATCCCCGGCACGGCACCGATCGTGGCCCGCACGGCCGCGGACGCGGCAGACGTCGTCCTCGACGACGACCAGATCGCGAACGTGCGGCTGATCATCGAGGTCGGACGCAGCCGCGGCGTGTCGCGCGACGGCATCGCGGTCGCCCTGTCGACCGCGATGGTGGAGTCCTGGATCCGGAACCTCGACTGGGGCGACCGCGATTCGCTGGGCCTGTTCCAGCAGCGCCCGAGCGCCGGATGGGGCACCGAGGACCAGGTGCGCGATCGGCGCCGCGCCGCCGCGGCCTTCTTCGGCGGGCCGCAGGACCCCAACGGTCAGGAGACCCGCGGCCTGCTGGACGTCCCCGGATGGCAGAAGATGGATCTCGCCGACGCGGCGCAGGCCGTGCAGATCTCGGCCTACCCCGAGCGGTACGGCATCTGGGAGAAGCAGGCGCACCGCTGGATCGACGTCTACGGGTGATCGTTTTCGGGTGCGCCCCGGGGTGAGCCGCTCACCGGGCTCGCGGCATCCGCTCCGTAGACTCGGACCGTGAGTACGAGTCAGCAGACCGACCCGCTGATCGGCCGTCTGGTCGACAGCCGGTACCGGGTGCGCGCTCGCATCGCCCGCGGAGGAATGGCGACCGTCTACGTCGCCACGGATCTGCGCCTCGAGCGCCGGGTCGCGCTCAAGGTCATGCACGGCCACCTCTCCGACGACACCGTCTTCCAGAACCGCTTCATCCAGGAGGCCAGGTCCGCCGCGCGCCTCGCCGATCCGCACGTCGTGAACGTGTTCGATCAGGGCCAGGACGGCGAGATGGCGTACCTGGTGATGGAGTACCTGCCCGGCATCACGCTGCGCGAACTGGTCCGCGAGCAGCGCCGACTCACGCTGCCGCAGACCATCACGATCATGGACGCCGTCCTGGCCGGCCTGGCGGCCGCGCACCGCGCCGGCATCGTGCACCGGGACGTCAAGCCCGAGAACGTCCTCCTCGCCGAGGACGGCCGGATCAAGATCGGCGACTTCGGGCTCGCCCGGGCGACGAGTGCGAACACCGCGACCGGCCAGATGCTGCTCGGGACGATCGCCTACCTCGCTCCCGAGCTCGTGACCCGGGGGACCGCCGACGCGCGCAGCGACATCTACGCCCTCGGCATCATGCTGTACGAGATGCTCGCGGGCGAGCAGCCGTACAAGGGCGAGCAGCCCATGCAGATCGCGTACCAGCACGCCACGCACTCGGTCCCCCGCCCCAGTGTGAAGAACCCCGGCGTGCCCGAGCAGCTCGACGAACTCGTGCTGTGGGCGACGGAGCGCGACCCGGACGATCGCCCCACGGACGCCCGTGAGATGCTCGACCGTTTCCGCGAGATCGAACGGGAGCTCGGGATCTTCCCGCAGGTCGTCCGTTCCACGCCCGCCGGCGCCGCCGTCGTGGTGGACGACTCGCTGGATTCCGACGAGCTGACGCGGGTCATGCCGGGCACCTTCACCGCCCCGAGCGTCACCACGGAGGTCGACAACGCCACGCGACTGCGGCAGCGCTCGCACCGCAACGCCGTCAAGGGCGGCTGGCTGCTCGCGATCGTCCTCTTCCTCTCCGCTGCCGCGGGTGGGCTCGGCTGGTGGTTCGGCTCGGGCCCGGGCTCGCTCGTGCAGGTCCCCGACGTCACCGGCATGAGCTTCGAGGATGCCGCCGACATCCTCGAAGAGCGGTCGCTCGTCGCCGTCGAGGAGTCCGTGAACAGCTTGGACGTCCCCGCCGGTGAGGCGCTCGGGTCCACCCCCGAGGCCGGCGACCGGCTCGATCGCGACGCCACCGTCACGGTGTCGATCTCGGCGGGACCGGCGACAGCCGAGCTCCCGACTCTGCGCGATCTGGATGTCACCGATGCCGAGACGGTGCTCGCCGAGAACAACATCGAGGTCGCCGAGACCAACCTCTACTTCACGTCGCTCGATCCGGACCGCGTGGTCCGCGTGTACGTGACGCAGCCGGGACGCGACGAGCCCGTCGAGTGCACCGAGGGATGCCGGGTCCTCGAGGGCTCCTCGGCCGAGCTGCGGGTGTCGCTCGGCCCGCTGCCGGACGTCGTCGGAGAAACCGGCGATGACGCGGTGCGGATGCTCCGCGACGCGGGCGTCGAGGTGGACCAGACGCGCGAGTACAGCAGCGAGGTCGCCGACGACCTGGTCATCCGCATGACCGAGCGCGAGGGCGGCGGCTCCTGGCAGCGCGGCGAGACCGTGACGATCGTCGTCTCCGACGGCCCGCGGCCGATCGAGGTCCCGAACGTCGTGGGCCAGAGCATCCGGGACGCGGTCGACGCGCTGCAGTCGGCGGGATTCAAGGTGAACCCCAACATCGACGACGCCGAGCTCCCTCTCGGCGGACGCTACTGGGACGTCTACCGCGTGAGCGCGATGAGCCCCGAGCCGGGAGCGATGGAGCGCCCGGGCACGACGGTGCACCTGACGCCCGTCTTCCAGCCCTTCGGCTGACCCCGGCACGGGCCGCGCCCGGCCGCCGCGTGCGAACGCGGGTGGCTCGGGATCTCCCCGGGACACCCGCGTCAGCGGATCAGCCGATCAGCGCTTGCCGAGCTCCTCGGCCACGAGGAAGGCGAGCTCGAGCGACTGCATGTGGTTCAGGCGCGGGTCGCACAGGCTCTCGTAGCGGGTGGCGAGGGTCGCCTCGTCGATCATCTCCGAGCCGCCGAGGCACTCGGTGACGTCGTCGCCGGTGAGCTCGACGTGGATGCCGCCGGGGAAGGTGCCGACCGAGCGGTGCGCCTCGAAGAAGCCGCGGACCTCGTCGACGACGTCGTCGAACCGACGCGTCTTGTACCCGGTGGGGGTCGTGATCCCGTTGCCGTGCATGGGATCGGTCACCCACAGCGGCGTGGCGCCGGAGTCACGGACCGCCTCCAGCAGCGGCGGCAGCGCGTCGCGGATCTTGCCGGCCCCCATGCGCGTGATGAACGTCAGTCGACCGGGCTCGCGAGCCGGGTCGAGCTTGTCGATGAGCGCGAGCGCGGTCTCCGGCGTCGTCGTGGGTCCGAGCTTCACGCCGATGGGGTTCCGGATCTTCGAGAAGTAGTCGACGTGCGCGCCGTCCAGGTCGCGCGTGCGCTCTCCGATCCACAGGAAGTGGGCGGCCGTGTTGTACGGCGTGAGCGTCCGCGAGTCGATCCGCGTCATGGGGTGCTCGTAGTCCATGAGCAGACCCTCGTGGCCGGTGTAGAACTCGACGCCCCGCAGCGAGTCGAAGTCGGCGCCCGCCGCCTCCATGAACTTGATGGCGCGGTCGATGTCCGACGCGAGCAGGCGGTACCGCTCGTTGGCGGGGTTCTTCGCGAAGCCCTGGTTCCAGCTGTGCACCTCGCGGAGGTCGGCGAAGCCGCCCTGGGTGAACGCTCGGATCAGGTTCAGCGTCGATGCCGCTGTGTGGTACCCCTTCAGCAGTCGCTGCGGGTCCGCGGTCCGGGAGGCCTCGGTGAAGTCGTAGCCGTTGACGATGTCGCCACGGTAGGCCGGCAGCGTGATGTCGCCGCGGGTCTCGGTGTCGCTGGAGCGCGGCTTGGCGAACTGCCCCGCCATGCGCCCCATCTTGACGACCGGCATCGACGCACCGTAAGTGAGGACGACGGCCATCTGCAGCACCGTCTTGATGCGGTTGCGGATCTGCTCGGCGGTGGCACCGGCGAAGGTCTCTGCGCAGTCGCCGCCCTGGAGCAGGAACGCCTGACCGGATGCCGCGCGGGCCAGCCGGTCGCGGAGGTTGTCGACCTCGCCGGCGAAGACGAGCGGAGGGAGGCTGGCGATCTCGGCCGACACCGCGGCGACGGCGTCCGAGTCGGGCCACATGGGCTGCTGCTTGATCGGGAGCGAGCGCCAGTGGTCGAGAGAGGTGGGCATCCCCGTATTCTACCGGGGCCGGGACGCGCGCCCGCGTCCTGTGACGCTCACGAGGCGGTGGCCGCGGCGCGGTTCTTCACCGTCGAGGCGTACACGTCCTCGTACTCCTGCTCGCCCATGCGCTGGAGCGCGACCATGATCTCGTCCGTGACCGACCGCAGCACGAAGCGGTCGGACTCCATGCCCTGGAACCGGCTGAAATCGAGCGGCTCGCCGATGATGATCCCGACCCGGCCGACCCGCGGGATCGCGCGGCCGATGGGCATGACCTCGTCCGTCCCCACCATGACCACCGGGATGACGGGAACGCGGGCCTCCAGCGCCATGCGCGCCAGCCCGGTGCGGCCGCGATAGAGCTTCCCATCGGGACTGCGCGTGCCCTCGGGGTAGATCCCGAGCAGGTCACCGCGGCCGAGCACCTGCAGGCCGGTGTTGAGGGACGCCTCCGAGGCCTTGCCACCGGTGCGGTCGATCGCTATCTGACCGGTGCCCTTCATGAACAGCCGGGTCGCCCAGCCCTTCAGGCCCCTGCCGGTGAAGTAGTCGCTCTTGGCGAGGAACGACATCGGTCGGTCGATCATCAGTGGGAAGAAGATCGAGTCGCTGACGGAGAGATGGTTGCTCGCGATGATCGCGGCGCCGGATGCCGGGATGTTGCGCCGTCCCACGACCCACGGTCGGAAGATCGCCTTGGCGACCGGCCCGATGACGAGGTACTTGAGGATCCAGTAGACCATCTCAGACGCGTCCTCCGGCGAGGTCGGCGACGCCGATGAGGCCCGCGTCGTTGCCGAGCGTGGCGATCGAGAACGACGCGACGGGATGCTGGCCGTAGCCCGGCAGGGATGCCGCGAACGCCGTCCTCGCCGGGTGGAGCAGGTGCTCCCCCAGATCCGCCACTCCGCCTCCGATGACGAACAGCTCGGGGTCGAGCACCGACTGGACACCGCCGCACGCCTCTCCCAGCGCGGTCGCGACCCGTTCGACGGCTTCCCGCGCGCCGGCGTCTCCGGCGGCGATCAGCTCGGCCATCGCGGCGCCCGGGACGATGCCGTCGGCCGTGCGTGCCGCCGCGAGACCCGCACCGATTCCCCCGGCATCCGCGATCTCCGACGCCTCACGCTGCAGGGCTCGCCCCGAGGCGTACTGCTCGAGGCATCCCCGCTGGCCGCAGCCGCAGGGGCGACCGCCGCGCTCGAAGCGGATGTGGCCGAGTTCGGCCGCCGTGCCGTTGCCGCCGAGGACCAGCTCACCGCCGATGATCACGGCTCCGCCGACGCCCGTCCCGAGGGTGAGCATCACCATGTTGTCGACATCGCGGCCGGCGCCGAAGCGGAACTCGCCCCACCCCGCCGCGTTCGCATCGTTCTCGAGGGTGACGGGCCGTCCGATGCGACCTTCGAGCTCGGCGCGCAGGGGCTCGTTCGTCCAGTCGATGTTGGGTGCGTGGAGGATCACCGAGCGGGTGACGTCGATGAACCCGGCGGCGGCGACGCCGACGGCGTGCACGTCGTGCAGGGCGGTGAGGTCACGGACCATCACGGCCACAGCCTCTGCGAGAGCGGCGGGATCGGCCGGGGTGGGAACCCGACGCTGCTCGAGGATCGTGCCCGCCTCGTCCACGACGCCTCCGGCGATCTTGGTCCCACCGATGTCGATGCCGACGTTGAGCACGCCACTCCCTCTCCGCCGGCGCGTGCGCGCACGGCATCCGAGAGTCTAGTGCGGCGCGGTCCGCGGCCGGTTCCGTGGGATCGAGGGTCACGGTGCCCTAGACTCAGTCGCACCTACCCGACGCCACCCGGTACCGAAGGAGCTGCCGCCCATGAGCGCCGTACAATTCGACGTCCCTGCAGTCATACCCGCCGACCCGACGGCGAACGCGTCAGACCTGCTGGTCGCACGTGTGAAGGCGACACCGTCGCTCGCTCTGTTCGCCGTTCCCGACGGTGGCGGATGGCGCGATGTCACCGCCGCCGACTTCTCCCGCGAGGTGACCGCCCTGGCGAAGGGCTTCGCCGCCGCCGGGATCGAGCCCGGCGACAAGGTCGCCTTCATCGCTCGGACGACATATCACTGGTCCCTCGTCGACTTCGCCCTCTTCTTCGCCGGTGCCGTCATGGTCCCGGTCTACGAGACGAGCTCGGCGACGCAGATCCAGTGGATCCTCTCCGACTCCGGCGCCGTCGCCGTGATCGCGGAGGGCGAGGCGCACGCCGCGCGCGTGGCGGAGATCCGGGACGAGGTGCCCCTGGTCCGGAGCGTCTGGACGATGAGCGCGGGAGACCTCGACACCCTGTCGGGCGCCGGCGCGGACGTCGCCGACTCCGAGATCGAGCGGCGCCGCACGCTCGCGAACGGCGACGACATCGCCACCCTCATCTACACCTCCGGATCGACCGGACGCCCGAAGGGGTGCGTGCTCACGCACAGCAACTTCGTCGAGCTGGCGCGCAACTCGGCCGTCGCGCTGAGCTCCGTCGTCGAGGAGCCCGGCGCCTCCACCGTCCTGTTCCTGCCGCTGGCGCACATCTTCGCCCGGTTCATCGCCGTGCTGAACATCCACGCCGGCGTCAAGACCGGCCATGAGCCCGACACGACGAAGCTGCTCGCCGCCCTCGGCTCGTTCAAGCCGTCGTACCTGCTGGCCGTGCCGCGCGTGTTCGAGAAGGTCTACAACTCCGCGGAGCAGAAGGCCGAAGCCGGCGGCAAGGGCAAGATCTTCCGGGCCGCCGCCGCGACCGCCGTCGAGCACTCGCGTCGCCTCCAGGACGGCGAGAAGATCCCGCTCGGCATGAAGGTGAAGTTCGCCCTGTTCGACCGGCTCGTCTACAGCAAGCTGCGCACCGCGATGGGCGGCAACGTCAAGTACGCCGTCTCCGGCTCGGCGCCCCTCGGTCCCCGGCTCGGCCACTTCTTCCACAGTCTGGGCGTCCACATCCTCGAGGGCTACGGCCTCACCGAGACGACCGCGCCGGCAACGGTGAACCGGACCGAGAAGTCCAAGATCGGCACCGTCGGCCCCGCCCTCCCCGGCGTCAGCATCCGCCTCGCCGAGGACGGCGAGATCGAGGTCAAGGGCATCAACGTCTTCAAGGAGTACTGGAAGAACCCCGATGCCACCCGGGACACCTTCGACGACGGCTGGTTCCGCACCGGCGACATCGGCACCGTCGATGCGGACGGGTATCTCACGATCACCGGTCGCAAGAAGGAGATCATCGTCACCGCGGGCGGCAAGAACGTGGCCCCCGCCGTGCTCGAGGACCCGATCCGCGCCAACCCGATCGTCGGCCAGGTCGTGGTCGTCGGCGACCAGAAGCCCTTCATCGCGGCGCTGATCACGCTCGACCGCGAGATGCTGCCGACGTGGCTCGGCAACAACGGCCTGCCGGGCGATCTGCCGATGTCGGAGGCGGTCCGGAACGAGAAGGTCCTCGCGGAGGTTCAGACGGCGGTCGACCGCGCGAACAAGGGCGTGTCCCGCGCGGAGTCCATCCGGAAGTTCGTGCTCCTCGACACCGAGTGGACGGAGGCCTCAGGCCACCTCACCCCGAAGATGAGCATCAAGCGCAACGTCATCCTCGAGGATTTCGCCGCCGACATCGACGAGCTGTACGCGGCGAAGGTCTCGACGACGAACATCTCGCTGGGCAACTGACCGGCCGGTGACGATGGAGGGGGCCCGGCGTTCCGGGCCCCCTCCATCGTCGTCAGGCGAGGTCAGAACCAGTCGGACTCGCGCACCTCGCGCATCGCCTGCCGGCGGACGTCCTTCGGCAGCCGTTCCAGGTAGAGCATGCCGTCGAGGTGGTCGCACTCGTGCTGAAGAGCCTGCGCCAGGAGCCCCTCGCCCTCGATGACGATCTCCTCGCCGTCGAGGTCGGTCCCGGTGACGCGGGCCCACGGGTGTCGCATCGCGTCATGCCAGAGGCCGGGAACCGACAGGCATCCCTCCCCCGTCGGCTCCGGTTCGCCCGACACCTCGAGGACCGGATTGAGCACATAGCCGATGTCGCCGTCGACGTTGTAGCTGAAGGCGCGTGCGGCGACGCCGATCTGCGGCGCCGCGACGCCGGCCCGGCCGGGCAGGGCGACGGAGTCCAGCAGATCCTGGACGAGACCGCGGATGCCGTCGTCGATCTCGCCGACCGGTTCGCAGGCGGCACGCAGCACAGGGTCGCCGAAGATGCGGATGGTGCGGACGGTCACGTCAGCTCCCCGCGCTCGGGTTGCGGAGGCCCTCGACGAGCGTCGCGGCCAGCTCCCGCGCCGCCTGGCGCGTGCGCGGGTCCAGCTCGCGGAAGGTCACGGCGCCACCGGTCGCGATGTGCGCGTCGTACGGCATCGAGACGACGGCGCGCACGCGGCTGCGGAAGTGCGCCTCGAGCTCGGCCGGCTTGACGAGGCTCGCGCCGGGGCGCGAGCTGTTGAGGACGACGATCGCCCCTCGGACGTGTGCGGCGTAGCCGTTCGTCTCGAGCCACGTCAGGGTCTCCGACGCCAGACGGGCCTCGTCGATGCTGCGACCCGCGACCACGATGAGCTGGTCGGCCAGTTCGAGGGTGGCATCCATCACCGAATGCACGATGCCGGTACCGGTGTCGGTCAGCACGATCGAGTAGTAGTGGGCGGCGACGGCGGCGACGTCGTGGTAGTCGCGGTCGCTGAAGGCCTCGGACAGGTGCGGATCGGCGTCCGATGCCAGGACGTCCAGACGGGTCTCGTCCCGCGAGACGATCGCCGAGAGGTCGTTGTACCCGGTAACCTCCGCGCGGAGACGGACGAGGTCGCGGACCGTCTTGCCGCTCGTGCGGCCGATGCGCTCGGCGAGCGTGCCGCGATCGGGGTTCGCGTCGACGGCCACGACGCGATCCTCCCGGGCGTCCGCCAGCGCCATGCCGAGAAGGGTCGTGACGCTCGTCTTGCCGACGCCACCCTTCCGGGACAGCACGGGAACGAACTTCGCGCCGCCGCTGAGCGGAGCGCCGATGCGAGCGTCGAGCTCTTTGCGCTCACGGACGCGCCTGCTGTCGCCCAGGTTCACGCGGCGGGCTGTCGCGGCGTAGACGAGCCGCTGCCAGCCGCCCTCGGGCTCGGGGTCGGCGACCCGCGCGGGGTCGAGCAGCCGGTCGGCGGTCAGCAGATCGGCGCTCTCGCGATCGACGCCGAGCTGGTCGAGCCGACGGGACTGCAGCAGCTCGGGCTCCACCGGAGCCACCCGAACCCGCTCGAGCGAATGCTTGTGGACGGAGGCGGTGTGGTGGATCTGCCGCCGGGTGTACGCCGCGGCGGTCGCCCCGGTGGCCGGCGCATCGACGACGAGCTCCGCGTCCACGATGCCGTCGGCTGCCGCCGGATGCGGAGCGTCTGGGCTCACCGGTGCGGCGGGATCGGCGTCGAACGTCATGGTCTCGGCGGGCGCCGCCGAGACGGCGCCGTCGTCGTCCGCGTAGTCGTCGTCGTCATCGTCGGCGAGCGGCGGCAGCGTGACGTCGACCTGCGCGGTGGCGCCGTCGACGATGCCGATCATCCCCGTGGTGGCGAGGTTCTCGGTGCTGGCCAGCACGCCGTTGTCGGCGTCGTCGGGCAGGTCGTTGTCGCGGTCGCGCATCGGACGGTTCACTCCAGGTCGGTTCCGGGCGGAGACGCCCGACAGACCAGGTTACTCGGCCGGGCGAACGACCAGCAAAAGGTCACCCGCCTCGACCTGCGCCGTGCCGGCGATGACGAGCCGCTCGACGACGCCGTCGACGGGGGCGGTGATGGCCGCCTCCATCTTCATCGCCTCGATCGATGCCACCGGCTGCCCCGCCTGCACCTTCGCGCCCTCCTCCGCCTTGAGCGTCACGACGCCCGAGAACGGAGCGGCCACCTGGCCGGGCTTGGAGGTGTCGGCCTTCTCGGCCTGGCGCGCCTCGACGGTGACCTTCCGGTCGCGCACCGCGACCGGACGGAGCTGGCCGTTGAGGGTCGCCATGACCGTGCGCATGCCCTTCTCGTCGACCTCGCCGATGGCCTCGAGCCCGACGTACAGCTGCACGCCCCGCTCGATCTCCACCACGTGCTCCTGACCGGGGACGAGCCCGTACAGGTAGTCGATCGTGTCGAGCACGCTCAGGTCGCCGTAGGTCTCCCGCACGTCGTGGAAGGCCTTCGTGGGGCCGGCGAACAGGAGCGTGTTGAGCTTCGTGCGGCGCGTCTGCGAATCGGCGTCGAGCGCGGCGGAGTCCTCATCGGAGATCTCGGTCACCCCGACCTTCACGGTCCGCCCGGCGAGCACCTTGGAGCGGAACGGCTCGGGCCAGCCACCGGGCAGATCGCCCAGCTCGCCGGCCATGAACCCGACGACCGAGTCGGGCACGTCGTACTTCTCGGGGTTGGCCTCGAAGTCGGCCGGGTCCGCCTTCACGGCAGCCAGGTGCAGGGCGAGGTCGCCGACGACCTTCGAGGACGGCGTCACCTTGGGCACACGGCCGAGGATGCGGTTCGCGGCCGCGTACATGTCCTCGATGAGCTCGAAGTCCTCGGCGAGCCCCAGCGCGATCGCCTGCTGGCGCAGGTTCGACAGCTGCCCGCCCGGGATCTCGTGGTGGTAGACGCGGCCGGTGGGGCCGGGCAGGCCCGACTCGAACGGCGCATAGAGGTTGCGGACGGCCTCCCAGTACGGCTCCAGGTCGGAGACGGACTGCAGGTCGAGACCCGTGTCGCGGTCGGTGTTCGCGAGCGCCGCGACGAGCGACGACAGCGACGGCTGGCTCGTGGTGCCCGACATCGGCGCAGCGGCCGCATCGACGGCATCCGCCCCTGCCGCGCTCGCGGCGAGCAGGGTCGCGAGCTGACCGCCCGCTGTGTCGTGGGTGTGGACGTGCACCGGCAGGTCGAAGCGGTCGCGGAGCGCCGTCACGAGCTGCGAGGCCGCCGCGGGACGCAGCAGACCCGCCATGTCCTTGATCGCGAGGATGTGGGCGCCCGCGTCCACGACCTGCTCGGCGAGCCGCAGGTAGTAGTCGAGGGTGTACAGGTCCTCCGCCGGGTCGAGCAGGTTGCCCGTGTAGCAGATCGCGGCTTCGGCGACCGCGGCGTCGGTCGCGAGGACCGCATCGATCGCCGGACGCATCTGGCTGACATCGTTCAGCGCGTCGAAGATGCGGAAGATGTCGACGCCGGATGCCGCGGCTTCGGCGACGAACGCGTCGGTGACCTTCGTGGGGTACGGCGTGTAGCCGACCGTGTTCCGGCCGCGCAGGAGCATCTGGATCGCGACGTTCGGCAGCGCGGAGCGGAGCGCGTCGAGGCGTTCCCACGGGTCCTCGCCGAGGAAGCGGAGGGCGACGTCGTACGTCGCCCCACCCCAGGCCTCGACGGACAGCAGCTGCGGGGTGAGCCGCGCGACATGGGGCGCGACCCGGACGAGATCCTTGGTGCGCACCCGCGTCGCGAGCAGCGACTGGTGCGCGTCGCGGAACGTCGTCTCGGTCACGGCCAGGCTGCGCTGCGCCCGCAGCGCCTCGGCGAAGCCCTTCGGACCGAGCTCGAGCAGCTTCTGACGGGAGCCTGTGGGCGGCTCGACCGAGAGGTCGATCGCGGGCAGCTTCGTCCCCGGGTCGGTGTGCACGGGGCTGTCGCCGTGCGGACGGTTGACCGTCACGTCGGCGAGCCACGAGACGATCTTGGAGCCGCGGTCCTTGGACTCGCGCCCGTTCACGAGCTCCGGACGCTCATCGATGAACGCCGTGCTGAGGTCGCCCGCGACGAACGCCGGGTCGTCCAGCACGCGCTGCAGGAACGGGATGTTCGTCGAGACGCCGCGGATGCGGAACTCCGCCAGGGCGCGACGCGAACGGCGCACCGCCGACGCGAAGTCGCGCCCGCGGCAGGTGAGCTTGGACAGCATCGAGTCGAAGTGAGGGCTGATCTGCGAGCCGGCGGCGGTCGTGCCGCCGTCGAGACGGATGCCGGCACCGCCGGGCGAGCGGTAGGTCGTGATCTTGCCGGTGTCGGGACGGAAGCCCTGCGCCGGGTCCTCCGTCGTGATGCGGCACTGCAGTGCCGCGCCGCGCAGGTGGATGTTCTCCTGCTGCAGACCGAGGTCGTCGAGGCTCTCCCCCGCGGCGATGCGCATCTGCGACTGGACCAGGTCGACGTCCGTCACCTCCTCGGTGACGGTGTGCTCGACCTGGATGCGCGGGTTCATCTCGATGAAGACCACTTCGCCCGTACGGGGACCGGCGGTCTCGAGCAGGAACTCGACCGTGCCCGCGTTCTCGTACGAGATCGACTTGGCGAAGGCGACGGCGTAGGCGTGCAGACTCGAGCGGACCTCGTCGGAGAGGTTCGGGGCCGGCGCGATCTCGACGACCTTCTGGTGGCGGCGCTGCACCGAGCAGTCGCGCTCGAAGAGGTGCACGGTCTGACCCGCCTTGTCGGCGAGGATCTGCACCTCGACGTGGCGCGGCCGCTGGACGGCCTGCTCGAGGAAGACGCGGGCGTCGCCGAACGCGCTGCCCGCTTCACGCATGGCCTCCGCGAGAGCGGGCGGGAGCTGCTCCTTCACCTCGACGCGGCGCATGCCTCGCCCGCCGCCGCCGGCGACGGCCTTGACGAAGATCGGGAAGCCGATGTCCTCGGCCTGCGCGACGAGTGCGTCGACGTCGTCGGATGCTTCGGTGGAGCGCAGCACCGGGACGCCCGCCGCCACGGCGTGCTCCTTGGCGGTGACCTTGTTGCCCGCCATTTCGAGCACCGTGGACGCCGGGCCGATGAAGGCGATGCCGTTCTCGGCGGCCTTCGCCGCGAGGTCGGGGTTCTCGGACAGGAAGCCGTAGCCGGGATAGATCGCGTCGGCGCCGCTCTCGAGCGCGACGCGGATGATCTCGTCGACGTCGAGGTACGCGCGGACGGGGTGTCCGACCTCGCCGATCTGGTAGGCCTCATCCGCCTTCAGGCGGTGCAGGGAGTAACGGTCCTCGTAAGGGAAGACCGCGACCGTGCGCGCGCCGAGTTCGTACGCCGCTCGGAATGCTCGGATGGCAATCTCTCCGCGGTTCGCGACCAGGATCTTGCGAAACATGCTCTCACCTCAAAGGGGGTGCAGGGGCGCCACGGCTTCGGGCTCACCGGCGATCGGGCTGAGTACCCTCACAGCCTAGGGGACGGTAACGTAGTGCCTCGTGCACGTACTCTCCGTCAGCTCGCTCAAGGGTGGCGTCGGCAAGACCACCGTCACCCTCGGCCTCGCCTCGGCGGCGTTCGCACGCGGGGTGCGGACCCTGGTCGTCGACCTCGACCCGCAGTCCGACGTGTCCACGGGCATGGACATCCAGGTCGCCGGTCGTCTCAACGTGGCGGACGTGCTCGCCAACCCGAAGGAGAAGGTGGTCCGTCAGGCCATCACCTCGAGCGGCTGGGCGAAAGTGCACCCCGGCACGATCGACGTCATGATCGGCAGCCCCTCCGCCATCAACTTCGACGGCCCCCACCCGAGCGTCCGCGACGTGTGGAAGCTCGAGGAGGCGCTCGCGACCATCGAGGCCGACTACGACCTCGTCCTCATCGACTGCGCGCCGTCGCTGAACGCCCTCACCCGCACCGCGTGGGCGGCGTCCGACCGCGTCATCGTCATCACCGAGCCCGGCCTGTTCTCCGTCGCCGCCGCCGACCGCGCGCTGCGGGCCATCGAGGAGATCCGCCGAGGGCTCTCCCCCCGGCTCCAGCCGCTCGGCATCGTCGTGAACCGCGTCCGCCCGCAGTCGATCGAGCACCAGTTCCGGATCAAGGAGCTGCGTGACATGTTCGGACCGCTCGTGCTGACGCCGCAGCTGCCCGAGCGCACCTCGCTGCAGCAGGCGCAGGGCGCCGCGAAGCCGCTGCACATCTGGCCCGGCGACTCCGCCCAGGAGCTCGCCGCGGACTTCGACTCGCTGCTGGACCGCGTGGTCCGCACCGGCCGCATCCCGGTGGCCGGAGCTGCCGCCCAGGCCTGACACACCGCCCGGAGCTCATCCGGAGGAGCTCACCCCGGTCTGCGCGGGACGCGGTGGCCGTCAGGCGCTGCGGACGGCGCGGCGAGCGGCGAGCTCGTCCACGGGATCCGGTGCCTGCGGGTCGAACTCGACGAGAGTCGTCTCCACCTCGCGGAGGACCTTGCCCACCGCGATGCCGAAGACGCCCTGACCACGGCTGACCAGGTCGATGACCTCGTCGTTCGAGGTGCACAGGTACACCGAGGCGCCGTCGCTCATGAGCGTCGTACCGGCGAGGTCGCGGATGCCGGCCGCACGCAGCTGGTCGACGGCGGTGCGGATCTGCTGCAGCGAGATGCCCGTGTCCAGGAGCCGCTTCACGAGCTTGAGCACCAGGATGTCGCGGAATCCGTACATCCGCTGGGTTCCCGATCCCGACGCACCGCGAACGGTGGGCTCGACGAGCTCGGTGCGAGCCCAGTAGTCGAGCTGGCGGTAGGTGATGCCGGCGGCGCGTGCGGCGACGGCGCCCCGGTAGCCGACCTCGTCGTCCATCTCCGGGAGCCCGTCCGTGAACAGGAGTTCCGTGGTGAACTTCTGTTCTCCGAGCGCGTCATGCGCAGTCATCGGGACCTCCAGCGGTGTTCGGTCCTTCCACGCTAGATGCTGGAAGGTCGTGCGGCAACGACATCCGGCTCAGGCGGTCGGCGTGTCGCGGCGATGTGTCAGGGCGTGAGCCGGTCGAGCGCCGCGCGGACGAAGACGTCGCGGATCTCGTCGATGCGCCGGGCGAGCTCGGGGGCGAGCTCGTTCGCGCGCGCACGAGAACCGGCATCCGATCGGCGCATGAGCGGGGCGATCGCACTCTCGATGAGGGAGACCTCGCGTTCGGCGGTCTGGCGGACGCTCCGGATGTGACGCGGCTGGATGCCGTGCGCCTCGAGCGCCACGAGGGAGCGGAGGAGGCCCAGCGTCCGCTCGTCGTAGGAATCGGCCGGCGCGATCAGGCCGGCACTGACCGCATCGTTGAGCAGACCCGTGCTGGCTCCGGCGGTGGCGATCAGTTCGTCACGGCGGTAGCGCCGGGCCGTCTGGACGATCGAGGCCGGTGCCGCCGGCGCCTGGGCGTCCGCGTGCTCCTCGAGGTACTCGCGGATGCGGGCGAGCGGGATGCCGTAGTCGCGCTGCATCGTCAGCGCGGTGCGCAGTCGATCGACGTCGGTCGGCGAGAACTTCCGGTACCCGGATTCGGTGCGCACCGGCGTGACGATCCCCTGCACCTCGAGGAAGCGGAGCTTGCTGGCGGTGAGCGCGGGGAACTCCGGGCTCAGCCGCGCCAGGACCTGGCCGATGCTGAGTGAGCCCGAGGACGATGATCGTCCACGGGGCGCTGCGGCCGGTGTCACGCTCCGATCGCCCGCTCGGCAGGCGCCACGAAGAAGTTCAGCCGGAACTTGCCGACGCGCACCTCCGCGCCGTCGGTGAGCGTGGCACGGTCGACGCGCTCGCCGTTGACGTACGTGCCGTTGAGCGAACGCTGGTCGATCAGCTCGAAGACCGCGCCGGTGCGCGTGATCTCGGCATGCCGGCGTGACACGGTGACGTCGTCGAAGAAGATGTCGGCCTCGGGGTGACGGCCGACGGTCGTCACATCCGTGTCGAGCAGGTACCGGGCACCGGCGGTGGGGCCGGAGCGGACGATGAGGAGGGCGGCGCGACCGGGGAGTGCGTTGATCGCCTCGACCTCGGCGGGCGTCAGCTCATTGCCGAAAGGCACGAACGACAGGTCGGAATCGTGCCCGAACGTCTGCGTCGCATCCACGAGTCGCGGCTGAGCCGACGTCTCCGCGTCGCGATGGATGTCGCCGCCGGAGCGGTGAGTGTCGTCCACGATGTCCTCCTTCTTCCACACTAACCGATCCGCTGTCCGATCTGCGATCGGCATCACGACGGATCGGCTCGTCACTGGGTTCCGACTGTGTCGTCGGGCGCGACACGGGAAAAGCCGTCCCCGTAGCCTCGCGTACACCACCCCTTCCGGACAAGGAGCAGATCACAGACGAGGCGCGGATCGGCGTCGACGGAGCCGACGGCGGGCACGTCGCGTGACGGTGCGAAGATCGGCCGGTGCGATCGGGAAGGCCCCGCCGCGCACATGTTAGTCGGCGTCACCGCGGGACGACAGGGCCAGGCAGCAGCCGACGACCCGTACTAGCGTCGGAGCATGCCTGCACTGAAGTCCTCGCGTACCGGTTCCGTCCTCGCCGCACTGGGGCTTGCCGCCCTGCTCCTGCTCCCCGCCGCACCCGCGGCCGCTCACGACGAGCTCGTCAGCTCGGACCCCGCCGACGAGGCGGTCCTGGGTGAGACGCCCGAGCAGATCACGCTGACGTTCAGCAACACCCCGCTGACCGAGCCCGGGTCGACCGAGATCGCCGTGTTCGACCAGGACTGCGTGTCGATCGCCGAAGGCGACCCCGTGGTGGACGGCGTCCAGGTGACCCAGGCCATCACCGGCCCGGTCGAGGGCGCGGTGTACGTCGCGTGGCGAGTGGTCTCGAGCGACGGGCATCCCATCTCGGACGAGCTCGAGTTCTCCGTCGGCGACGCCGGCGCGCAGGCCGCCGCGGAGGATTGCGCGGAGGGCACCATCCAGGAGGCCGAGGGCTCCACGGAGGGCTTCAACGGCACCCCGTACGCCGTCGGTGCCGGCGTCCTCTTCCTCGGTGTGGGCATCGTCATCGCGATCGCCATCTCGCGCGGCCGGCGGGGTGCGACGAAGGACTGAGTCTCGCGCGGCGGACTAGGCTGGAAGCATGCCTCACTACGACGTCGTCATCCTCGGTGCCGGCCCCGGCGGCTATGTCGCGGCCGTCCGCTCGGCACAGCTCGGACTGTCCACCGCCATCATCGAAGAGAAGTACTGGGGCGGTGTCTGCCTGAACGTCGGCTGCATCCCTTCCAAGGCGCTGCTCAAGAACGCGGACCTCGCCCACACTTTCACCCACAAGGCCGACCTCTTCGGCATCAGCGGTGACGTGAGCTTCGACTTCGGGACCGCGTGGGACCGCAGCCGCAAGGTGGCGGAGACGCACGTCAAGGGCATCCACTTCCTGATGAAGAAGAACAAGGTCACCGAGTACCAGGGCCGCGGCTCGTTCCTCGACGCCAAGACCATCGAGGTGACGAAGACCGACGGTTCGACCGAGACCGTCACCGCCGACAACGTCATCATCTCCACCGGCTCGACGGTGCGCCTGCTGCCCGGCGTGACTCTCAGCGAGAACGTCGTCACCTACGAGGAGCAGATCCTCACCCGTGACCTCCCCGACTCGATCGTCATCGTCGGCGCGGGGGCGATCGGCATGGAGTTCGCCTTCGTGCTCTCGAACTACGGCGTCAAGGTGACCATCATCGAGTTCCTCGACCGCGCCCTCCCGAACGAGGACGTCGAGGTCTCCAAGGAGATCCAGCGGCAGTACAAGAAGTACGGCATCGACATCCTCACCTCGACCAAGGTGGAGTCCGTCGTCGACTCGGGCGACAAGGTCACCGTGTCGTACTCCGCGAACTCCGACGGCGCCAAGGGCCAGATCGAGGCCGACAAGGTCCTCATGTCGATCGGCTTCGCTCCCCGCGTCGAGGGCTTCGGTCTCGAGAAGACCGGCGTGAAGCTCACCGATCGCGGTGCGATCGACATCGACGACCACATGCGGACGAACGTCGAGGGCGTCTATGCCATCGGCGACGTCACCGCCAAGCTGCAGCTCGCCCACGTGGCCGAGGCCCAGGCCGTCGTCGCCGCCGAGACCATCGGCAAGGCCGAGACGCAGACGCTCGGCGACTACCGCAACATGCCGCGCGCCACCTTCTGCTCGCCGCAGGTCGCCTCGTTCGGTCTGACGGAGCAGCAGGCGCGGGACGCGGGCTACGACGTGAAGGTCGCGAAGTTCCCGTTCTCGGCGAACGGCAAGGCGAACGGGCTCGGCGAGCCGGTCGGATTCGTCAAGCTCATCGCCGACGGCGAGCACCTCGAGCTGCTCGGCGGCCACCTCATCGGGCCGGACGTCTCCGAGCTCCTCCCCGAGCTGACGCTCGCGCAGAAGTGGGACCTCACGGCTCTCGAGGCCGCCCGCAACGTGCACACGCACCCGACGCTGTCCGAGGGCCTGCAGGAGGCGTTCCACGGCCTCGCCGGGCACATGATCAACCTCTGACCCGACCGGGCTTGTCGATACGGACACCTATCGAGGAGCCTGATCGACAGGACTGACGCCGCCCCATCGAAGCCGGGGGCGGCGTCAGTGCGTTGATCGCGCGATCGCGGGGCGCGGCCGTCAGAGTCCGAGCGCGCGGCCGAGCTTCGAGCCGGATGCCGCGACGCGTCCTCCTGCGGCGCGGACCAGATCGTCCGCCCGCGCGAACAGGTCGTCGCGGCTCCGCTCATCGGCGGGCGCGGCCGGGCCCAGCTCGAGTTCCCACTCCCGCCAGGACGATTCGCGTCCGGCACGCTCGTCCGTCGCCGTGACCCGGTCGTCGACGAACTCCGCGACGAGGCCGCCGCCGCCGTCCCGCAGCGCGTACGCGGTCCGTGAGTTGCGGATGCGCGCGAGCACCGTGAACGGAGGGGCCGCGACCTCGGCGAGGGCGGCGACGATCTCGGCCGGCGGCACGGGCTCGGTCCCGGCATCCGCCTCGTCGAGGGGCCACCGGGACTCGGCCTTGCCGGCGGGCGTCACCCGCTTGATGTGCCAGCCTTCGTCCGGTCCGCCCACGCGTCGGCGGAGCGCCACGCGTGCGCGACCGAGCGCGCCGTCGGACGTGTCGAGATACCGGGCGTCGAGCTCGCGGACCTCCGGCGCGTCGACCGACGCGATGCCGGGAAGAGCGGCCCAGTCGGGCAGCGGCGTGTCCTCGTCTACGTCGTATTTCCGCTCGATCTCGAGCGAGTGCTCCGGCTCAGTCGTCAAGGTTCACGCGGTCGTCGCGCTCGTCGGCGGACGGGTCGATGTCTCCCTCGGTCTCGACGAAGCGGAAGTCCGTGGTCGTCGCCCCGTCCGCGTCTCCGGTGTTCTCGTCGGCACCGGCGCGCTCGTAGACGATCTGGGTGTCGCTGTACGGCAGGATCAGCCGGTCGTCCGTCGCGTCGTCGAGGGGAAGGGTCTGGCCGTCGAGGGGGCCGCCGTGAAGTCGTGCAATAGACATGAGAAATACCTCCGCCATCGACTCTAACGAGAGCCCGCCCCGGCCTCACCGGGTTGCCCCCGGCGGTCGCCGGTGGTACTCCGCTCCGCGTAGCCTGGCGGGATGAGCAAGCCCTTCGTCCTCCTCGCCACCCGCGCCGAGGACGTCCCCGCGGACGAGGAGTACGCGCTCTTCCTGCGGCACTCCGGGCTGGCCGAGGCCGACGTGCGGCGGGTCCGGCTCGAGCAGGAGCGGATGCCCGACCTGGATCTCGATGCGATCTCGGGGATCTTCGTCGGCGGCGGCCCGTTCAACGCCTCGGACCCCGCCGAACGCAAGTCGGAGGTCCAGCGGCGGGTCGAAGCGGAGTTCGCGACGCTGCTGGATGAGGTCGTCGCGCGGGACGTCCCGTTCCTCGGCGCCTGCTACGGCATCGGCACGGTCGGCGCGCACCAGGGCGCCCGCATCGATCGCACCTACGGGGAGCCGATCAGCGTCGTGGACGTCACCCTGACCGACCAGGGCGCCGCGGATCCCCTGCTCGCGGGCTTGCCGGCCACCTTCCGCGCCTTCGTCGGGCACAAAGAGGCGATCTCCCAGCTGCCGCCGTCGGCGACCCTCCTGGCATCCTCCCCCGGCTGCCCCGTGCAGATGTTCCGCGTCGGCCGGAACGTCTATGCCACGCAGTTCCATCCCGAGCTCGACCTGGACGGCATCCTCGTGCGCGTCGACGCGTACCGCGGCTACGGCTACTTCGAGGCCCACGAGTACGACACGACCGTCGCCGCCGTGCACCGCGCGCCCGTCACCGAGACGGGGGCGATCCTGCGCGCGTTCGTGGAACGCTACGCCCGCTGACCTCAGCTGATCGGCGTCGCGTGCCAGATGCGGTCGATGTAGTCGCGCATCGACCGGTCCGAGGAGAAGAAGCCGCACCGCGCCACGTTCAGGATCGCAGCGCGTGTCCACGCGTCGCGGTCCGCGTAGAGCGCGTCGACTTTCTCCTGCGCGGCGATGTAGGAGGTGTAGTCCGCGAGGGCCATGAACGGATCGTGGTGGAGCAGGTTCGACACGACGGGTTCGAACACCGATCCGTCGCCCCCCGAGAACGCACCGGACGAGATGAGGCCGAGCGCTCGTGCGAGGTTCTCGTCGGCGCGGACGAAGTCGATGGGGTGGTAGCCCCGATCGGACAGCGCCGCGACGTCCGGCTCCGTCATGCCGAAGAGGAAGAAGTTCTCGTCGCCGACGAGCTCGCGGATCTCGACGTTGGCGCCGTCGTCGGTCCCGATCGTCAGGGCGCCGTTGAGCGCGAACTTCATGTTGCCGGTCCCCGAGGCCTCCTTGCCGGCGAGCGAGATCTGCTCGGAGAGGTCGGCGGCGGGAACGACCCGCTCGGCGAGGGTCACGTTGTAGTTCGGCGGGAAGAGCACCGCGAGGCGCCCTTCGACCCGGGGATCGTTGTTGACGACCTCGCCCACCGCGTTGATGAGGTGGATGATGCGCTTCGCCATCGCGTAGCCGGGCGCAGCCTTCGCCCCGAACACGAAGGTGCGCGGCGTCACGTCGGCCGCGGCCACGCGCCCCGACGCGATGGCGTCGTACTGGGTGACGATGTGCAGGAGCTTGAGCGTCTGCCGCTTGTACTCGTGGAGGCGCTTGACCATGACGTCCAGCAGATGGCTGTCGTCGACGGTGAGCCCGTCCCTCGCCTGCAGTGTCCGCGCGAGGACCCGCTTGTTCGCGGCCTTCACAGCCGTGAACGCGGAGCGGAATTCGGGGTCGTCCGCGTAGGGCTCGAGTTCGCGCAGCCGATCGAGATCGGTCAGCCAGCCGGGTCCGATGGTGTCGGTGATCAGATGCGACAGCCGCGGGTTCGCCAGGCGCACGAAGCGTCGAGGCGTGACGCCGTTGGTGACGTTGGTGAACTTCTCCGGATAGAACTCGTCGAAGTCGGGGAGCACCTTCTCCCGCAGCAGCTGCGAGTGCAACTCCGCGACCCCGTTGACCTTCGCGCCCGCCACCGTGGCGAGGTACGCCATCCGGACCGCACCGTCGGGCGAGATGATCGACATCCGGCGGATGCGATCCGGGTCGTCCCCGTACCGGTCACGCACGTCGGCGAGGAACTCGTCGTTGATCCGGTAGATGATCTCCAGGTGGCGCGGCAGCAGCCGCCCGAGCAGATCGCCGGACCACACCTCGAGGGCCTCGGGGAGCAGCGTGTGGCACGTGTACGCGAAGCACTGCTGCGTGATCTGCCAGGCGGCATCCCACTCGAGCTTGCGCTCGTCGACGAGGACGCGCATCAGCTCGGGGACGCCGATCACCGGGTGGGTGTCGTTGAGCTGGAAGATGACACGCTCGGACAGCTTCGTGAGGTCCTGGTCCCGCGGCAGGATCAGGTTGAGGAAGTCGCCGATGGATGCCGCGACGAAGAAGTACTGCTGCTGCAGACGCAGCTCCTTGCCCTGCGGGGTGGAGTCCTCGGGGTAGAGGACCTTCGAGATGTTCTCGGCGTAGGTCTGCGCCCGCACCGCCTCCTGGTAGTCCCCCTCGTTGAACACCCGCAGGTCGAACCCGCTCGTGGCCTGTGCGCTCCACAGCCGAAGGGTGTTGACGCGGCCGTTGTGGTAGCCGGGCACCATGTAGTTGTGGGGCACGGCCTGCACGTTCCAGGACGGCACCCAGCGGGTGCGGGTCACCCCGCCGTCGTCGTAGGTCTCGGTGTGACCGCCGAACGAGATCGTCTGGGCGGCCTCCGGGTGCGGGAACTCCCACGGCGAGCCGAGCGACAGCCACGAATCGGCCTGCTCGACCTGCTGACCGTCGACGAAGGTCTGCCGGAAGATCCCGAACTCGTACCGGATGCCGTAGCCGATGTTGGGCACGCCCATCGTCGCGAGCGAGTCGATGAAGCAGGCTGCGAGACGTCCCAGTCCCCCGTTGCCGAGGCCGGGCTCGACCTCGAGCGCCCGGATCTCCTCGATGTCGATCCCGCATGCCGAGAGGGCCTCCCCCGCGATGTCGGTCAGGCCGGTCGCGAGGAGATTGTTGTCGAGCTGACGGCCGAGGAGGTACTCCGCGGACAGGTAGGCGACACCCTTCGCCTGAGACGACCGGTACTTCCGGACATCATCCAGCCAGCGGCCCATGAGGTAGTCCCGGACCGTGGCGGCGAGCGCGAAGTAGCGGTCGTTCGCGGTGGAGGCCGGGAGCGAGACGCCACGACCGTTGGTCAGGTTCTGCAGGAACTGCGCCACGAAGCCGTCGACGGTCGCCGGCGGCGGGCTCACCGGACCTCGTGCGAGCGGGTGGCTGACCTGGGGACGCGAAGGGATGATGGGGGTTGTCACGTCTTCGACCGTACACACCGGCCGCCGATAGTTCCGCCCGGAGCCACGATGTTTTCCGAGGCCGTGACCGGTCGGACATCCGCTCAGCCGTCGCTGCGCTCCTCGGCGAGCGCGTCCCGAGCGGCCCGCAGCTCGACGGTCGCGGCACGGACCTGGTCCTCGGCGGTCTGCACCCGACGCTCGATCATCGTCGTCGCGCCGTGCTTCGTGCGCACCCGGTCCTCGTGCTCGAGCGTCCCGGTGACGATGTAGGACGACGCGATGAGGATGACCTGCGACGACAGGTTGATCCACAGCAGCAGTGCGATCAGTGAGGCGAAGGACGCGAGCAGCGGGTTCGACGAAGCGCCGCCGACGAACAGGCTCGACAGCTGCTGCAGCACCGTCAGCCCGATGCCGCCGAGGACCGCGCCGGTCCACAGGACGCGCGCGGGCGCCTTCACGCCTGACAGCGTCAGGAAGAGGAACGCCACGGCGGCGGTGTCGAGCAAGAACGTCACGACCACGGCGACGCCGCCGCTGAGGATCCGCGTGACGGGCGCATCCTCGGAGACGCGGAGGAGGTCGGCGATGATCCCGACCCCCGCCGTGCCCACGATTGTGGCCGCCGCGGCGGCGATCAGGCCCGCCCCGATCGCGATGGCGAGCCCGAGGTTCCGCAGCATCACGAGCAGGAAGAACGTGTCGTCGTGCACTTTGTCGGCGATCGTGCGAAGGGCGGTCCGCAGGGAGCCGATGGCTCCGATGGCCGCACCGACGAGACCGAGGAGCGAGAGCGCACCGGCGAACGACAGCGCCAGCGGCTCGGCGAGGTCGTCGGGGTCGATCAGCCCGCCGGTGCCGACGAGACCGGGGATCACGTTGTCGACCGCGTCGATCAGCGCGTCCCACGCCTGGGGGTTCCCGGCGAGCCACAGTGCGGCGACGGAGAACCCGAGCAGCACGCCCGCGAAGACGCTGAACAGCGTGCGATACGTCACGCTGTCGGCGAGCATCGCACCGCGATGCTCGCCGTAGCGGAGGTATGCGCGCACGATGCGCAGCGACAGCGTCCAGGCTACGATGCGGGCGAGCAGCGGCTTGGTGGGGGCGTCGTCCGTCATCGTCGGCTCATCTCCCGGCCGCGGCGCGGCCGTCTCGCTCACCACTGCGGGTGGATGTCGGCGCGCAGCAGGCGGTCGTACACGCTCTGCACGGCCGCGCCGAAGGCGCGGAGATCGGCGTCTTCGAGGAGAGCGGCCGCAGCCGCGTTGGCCTGCGCCTGGCGCACGTTGCGCGCGCCGGGGATGACGCTGGTGACACCCGGCTGGGACGCCGCCCACGCGAGTGACGCGGCGGGAAGGGTCGCGCCGGACGGCAGCGCCGCCGTCAGCTCGTCCGCCGCGCGGAGGCCGGTCTCGAAGTCGACGCCCGAGAAGGTCTCACCCTTGTCGAACGCCTCGCCGTTGCGGTTGAAGGACCGGTGATCGTCCGAGGCGAACTCGGTGTCCCGCGTGTACTTGCCGCTGAGCAGACCCGACGCCAGCGGAACGCGGGCGAAGACCGCCACCTCCGCCGCCGCGGCGGCGGGGAGGACCTCGTCGAGCGGCTTCAGCCGGAACGGGTTGAAGATGATCTGCAGGTTGGTCACGTTCGGATGCCGCAGTGCGGCGAGGGCCTGCTCGACCGTTTCGACCGATACCCCGTATGCCGCGATCGCGCCCGCCTCGACGAGGTCGTCGAGCGCATCGTAGGTGGCCTCGGACTCGATCACCTCGGACGGCGGGCAGTGGAGCTGCACGAGGTCGAGGGTGTCGACGCCGAGGTTCCGGCGCGACCTGTCGGTCCAGGCGCGGAAGTTCGTCGGAGTGTAGTTCTCGGGTTCCTGCGGGACGCGCCGGCCCATCTTCGTCGCGACGGTGATGCCAGAGTCCGGGTGCGAGGCGAGGAAGCGGCCGATGATCGTCTCGCTGCGACCGTCGCCGTAGACATCCGCGGTGTCGAAGAGCGTCACGCCCGCCTCCGCGGATGCGGCGAGCACCGCGGTCGCGTCGTCTTCGGAGACGTCACCCCAGTCCGAGCCGAGCTGCCACGTGCCGAGTCCGATGGCCGAGACGGTGCGGCCGGTGCGGCCGAGAGAACGATGCTGCATGGCTTCAGGCTATCGGGACGGGCGAGATGGGCGACGGGTCTTGCCTTCGGCGCCACGGGATGCCAGGCGCACGACGGCGGTACGCGGCGCGGCATCCGTTCGTCGACATCCGAAAGCGTCGCGCCGGGGAATGTCCCGCCGCGCCGTACGGTTGGGTCCCGCATGAAGGCCATCGTGTACAGCGCCCCCGGCGCGTCGAACGTCCTGTCCCTCGTCGACCGCGAAGCGGCCGATCCCGGCCCGGGCGAGGTGCGCGTGCGCATCGCCGTCTCCGGCGTCAACCCGACGGACTGGAAGGCGCGCGCAAACGGCTCGCAGCGCGGCAACTTCGCCGAGGTCGTGCCGAACCAGGACGGCGCGGGCGTCGTCGACGCGGTCGGCGAGGAAGTGTCCGGGCTCAGCGTCGGAGACCGGGTCTGGGTGCACCTCGCCCAGCATCAGCGTCCCACCGGCACCGCGCAGGAGTACACGGTGGTTCCCGCATCCCGTGCCGTCCGGCTTCCCGACGGCATCGGCTTCGAGGTCGCCGCGAGCCTCGGTGTGCCCGCCGTGACGGCTCACCGGGCGCTGACGGTGCACGAGCACGGTCCTGCCCGACTGGTGCCCGGTGCCCTGAGCGGACGCACGGTGCTCGTGGCGGGCGGCGCGGGCGCCGTCGGCCATGCCGCGATCCAGCTCGCCCGGTGGGCAGGCGCCACCGTCATCGCGACAGTCAGCTCCGACGCCAAGGCGACCCTGGCTCGCGCAGCCGGTGCCCACCACGTGCTCGACTACACGACCGGCGACCTCGCCGCGAAGATCCGCGACGTGGCGCCGGAGGGCATCGACCAGATCGTCGAGGTGTCCCTCGCCGTGAACGCCGCGGTCGACGCGCAGGTCGCCGCGAACCACGCCGTGATCGCGTTCTACGCGGACGACGGTGGCGAGGAGTTCGCGATGCCGATCCGCCCGACTTTCGCCAAGAACGTCCGCGTGCAGGGCGTTCTGCTCTACACGGTCGGCGAGGCGGCGCACGCGGCGGCCGCCGAGGACATCACCCGGGCCCTCGAGGACGGCGCGTTGCCCGTCGGCGACGACGCCGGACTCCCCTTGACCTGGTTCTCGCTCGACGAGACGGCTGCAGCGCATGACGCCGTGGAGGACGCGACGGTCGGGAAGGTCCTCATCCGCGTCGCAGACCTGTGACCTCGATGGCCGTGCGGCTCACGCCGCGGGGAGGGCGCCGGCGAGCGCGTCGGATGTAGGGACGTCCACCCAGAGCCGGATGCTGCCCTGCTTCGAGCCGGCACCGTTGACGATGGCCGCGCCGCCGAGGCCGTCGAGAGTGGCCGCCAGGGACTGCGCTGCGGTGCGGGAGAGGTAGCCGACACCGCGACCGTTCGAGTAGACGGCCACCTCGGCATCGTGGCGCCGCGACCGCGGCTCGCGCCGCAGGACGTAGAGACGGTCGTCCTGGGAGCGGCGTTCCCGGTCGTTCACGAGGTACGGGGTCCGCTCGACGGGGACCCGCTCGGACGGGAGCTCGCGGAGATCGGGCAGTCCATCGTGGGCGCTGATGCGGCCTGTGACGGCGTGGATGAGATGTTCGAACCAGGTGGGCACGGATGCCCCCTTCCTTGCACACGCCGCGAGAGCCGCGACGCCCATCCAGTCTCGCAGGAGGCGCCTGGCAGTTGGCCGTGGCGACCGGGTTCCGCGGGCGGGCCAGGGGTTGCGGCTGTCTGCGTCCGGCCGGGCGCGGAGAAGCCGGGACCGCATCGGGCGGTCCCGGCTTCTCCGCGTCGCGGTCAGGCTGCCGGTACGAGCACGCGGTCGATGGTGTGGATGACTCCGTTCGATGCGGGGATGTTGATGTCCCACAGGACGAGGCGCGGATCCTTCAGCGACGGGGTCTCATCGCGCAGGGTGAAGCCGCGCGGCTTGACGATGCCGTCGTTGGCCATCGTGAGCTTCTTCGACAGCAGGACCTGGATCGGACCGAGCTTCTTGCCCGCGACCACGTGGTACAGCAGGATGTCGGCGATCTGCTCCGTCGTGAAGGCGGTTGTGATGGTGTCGAGGGCGGCCGCCTCGGAAGCGGGTCGCGTGCCGGTGAGGTCGGTGACGAGCCGCAGGAACGCCCGGTCGTTCGGTGCGAAGACGGTGTACTTCGTGCCGGTGTCCGAGAGCGCGCCGTCCAGGCCGGTGGCGAGGACGGCCTGCACGAGCAGGTCGTAGTCGGAGCCGTTCCTGTCGGGCGTTCCTCCGCCGGATGCCGCCACCGCGACGTCGACGATCGTGCCGGCCGGCTTCGCTCCGCCGTGGGCTGACGCCGGCGACGCGCTCAGGACGAGCGCGCCCGCGACGAGAGTGGCCATGGCGATTCCGATTTTCCTGTTCATCTTCCAGCTCCTTCGATGAGAAGAGTCACGCTCGACGAGTGCCGACGGGCGCCTAACAGGTATTCCGGGCGAACGGCATCCGCGGATGCACCACGGGGAGAAACGGACCGCACGGCGAGCTCGCGCCATCAGCCCTCGGCGGCGGCGTCCTCATCCGCGGCCGGGCGCGCGGCGGCGATGTGCGAGATCGGGCGCCACACCAGCAGCAGGGTGAGGGCGGCGCCGACGAACGCGAACCACCACGGCGCCGTCAGACCCCAGACCTGTGCGATGACGCCGCCGAGCGCCTGACCGATGACCAGACCGCCGAAGACGCCGACCATGTTGACGGAGGCGATCCGTCCCTGCAGTCCGTGCGGGACGAGCCGCTGACGCACGGTGGTGGAGATGGTCCCCCACACGAACGCGTACGCCCCGAAGGCGAACATGATCACCAGGGCGACGCCGCCGGAGGTCGTGAGCGCGAACGCGAGGTGCATGAGCACCTCCGCGCTGAGGCAGACGCGCATGAGCGCGGTGAAGGAGAAGCGTCGCTCGAGCCAGCCGAAGCTCACGGTCGCGAGCAGGCCGCCGACCGCGGAGGCGGTGGTGAGCGCCCCGTATCCGACGGGTCCCATCTGCAGGTGCTCGGTCGCATAGAGCACGAGCACGCCCCACGGCGCCGCCCAGGTGATGTTGAAGGTCAGGATGATGATGACGAGCGTCCGCACCGGCGGGTTCCCCCACAGCCAGCGCACTCCCTCGGCGATGTCGGTGTGCACCGCCGTGCGACGGCGATCCTCGTGCGCCGGGACGACGCGACTGGTGGCGATTCGTGAGATCAGCACCACGGCGAGCGCGACGCAGATCGCCTGGACCGCGAACGGCCAGAACGACCCCAGGGCGAAGAGGAACGCTCCCAGCGGCGGGCCGCCGAACTGGTTCGCGACGAGGAAGCCGGCCTGCAGCCGGGCATTCCCGACGCCGAGATCGGCCTTGCGGACCATCATGGGGAGCAGGGTGCTGCTGGTCGTGTCGACGAAGACCTCCGCGCAGCCGTAGACGAATGCCACCGCGAGCACGATCCAGATGCTCGCGGCGCCGGTCACGAGGAAGACGCAGAGCCCCACGAGGACCAGGGCACGCGTGCTGTTGGCGAGCATGATCAGCACCCGCCGGTCGACCCGGTCCGCGATGGCACCGGCGTGGAGCCCGAACAGGAGCCAGGGCAGGAACTGCATGACGGCTCCGGATGCCACGAGCACGGGCGAATCCGTCATCGAGGCGATCAGCAGCGGTGAGGCGGCGAGCGCGATGCCGTCGCCGACATTGCTGGTCCACGACGAGGCCAGCAGCCACCGGAAGTCGCGTCCCAGCCGCCGCGGCGCCACCATCTCTCCGATGCCCACCGGACGAGCCTAGGACGATCCGCCGACATGAGCGGACCGCGAAGCCGTCCGGGGGGCGGGACCCGGCGGCGTCAGGACCTCGTCGTCGCGAGACTGTTCTCCGTCCGTCGCAGGGGCGCCAGGCGGCGCTCCCGCCGCGGACGATCCACCGGCAGGACCGCGACTGCCCGCATCGCCGGGTACAGGAAGGCGAGCGACGCCACCAGCGGCCACAGCAGCCCGACAGCGGACAGCGGCATGCCGGACACGAGCATCGTCGCCACCATCAGCGGCGGCGCGAGGATCAGTTCCGGTCCGAGCTGGACGAGCACCTGCCGGAGGCCGAGCCTGCGGGCTGTCTTCGGCGTCGTCCAGAAGACCGCCCGGCCGCCCCCGACGGTGCGCAGGACGGCCCCGAGCATGACGAACATGGACGAGGCGTAGAGCGCTCCGCCGAGCCCGACGAACATGAGCGCCGCCGGGATCCGCTCGGTGCGTCCGCGCGCCACGGCTTCGGGCAGCAGCGGCGCCAGAGCGCTCAGGGCGCTCACCGCCAGCGCCCACACGGGCGGCGGTTCGCCGTTCGCGGCCAGAACAGAGCCGGACATCAGGGCGGTCACGCCCGCCAGCGCGGTCACCGGCACCATCGAGACGTCGAGGAGGAGGTCGATCCGCTCTCGGAGCGGGAGCCCGCGCAGGTGACCGGGGCGCCGCAGGAACTCGACGGCCCCTTCCGCCGTCTTGCGGGTCTGCGTCCGGAAGGAGCGGTAGTCGACCGGGTAGTCCTCGCGGAACGACAGATCGACGTTGACGAGCCGCCACCCGTGGCGTCGCAGCGCGGCCGTGAGCGAGAGGTCCTCGGCGACGGCCGTGGGGAATCCCCCCACCGCATCGAGTGCCGTCGCTCGCACCATCGCTCCCCTGCCGAGGAACGCCACGACGCCGTGCGCCTCACGGCCCCGTCGCGTCATCGCGACATGCGTCGTCAACAGCGGGCCGAAGTAGCGCGCGAACCATGTGCGCCCGCCGCGGGCATCCGGCGCTCCCTGTGCGACAGCGACCGCGGGGTCTGCGAGTGCACCGGCAGCGACGCGTGCGAACTCGGTCGGCAGGACGACATCGCTGTCGCAGATGACGTACGCATCGAACTGACCGCGAAGGACCGACAGAGCATGGTTGAGGTTCCCGGCCTTGTAGCCGGCACGGTCGCTGCGGCGGATCACCCGGCATCCGCTTCGTGCAGCGAAGAGGTCGATCCTGCGCTGCGTCGCGGAGTCGCCCGAATCATCGAGGATGACGGTGTCGACGGGACGGTCCTGACGCATGCTGGCGGCGATCGCGCGTAGATCGACATCGTCGGTCACGCAGTAGAGCAGCGCGATGCGGAGGTCGGCGTCGGCCCGCCGTGGGCCGGTCAGAGATGCCGGCGCGGGCACCGGCCGGGCCGCGGATCGCATCCACAGCGCGGCGGTGCGAAGCCCCGGCATCCACAGCAGAGCGGATGCCACGCAGAACACGACTCCCGCAGGAGAGCCGCCTTCGCCCAGCACGCCGGCAGAGAGCCCCGCCACGAGACACAGCCACGCCGCTGCGCTGAGTATCGTCGTCAGGGCCGTGCGGGATGTCATGCGCTCAATGAAGCCATCCCGGAAAAATTGGGACAAAGGGCTGGTCTTGGACGCCGACCGCCAATATGGTGGGCGCCCGATCTCGGCGCACCGACCACCCTCCGGGCATCGGCGCCCCGCGGAGAGTGAGGTGCCGATGAGGGCTGTGTCGAAGTTGAAGGCGATGCGGGCACGGTGGATGCCACCGTATGAATGGCGGTGTGCCAGCTGGGCGACGACGCATGACGCTGGCACAAGAACCGGACGGCGCCGTACCTCGGGCGGCGCCTCACCACCTCGGCGACCTGAGGAATGCCGCTGGGCGTGAGCTGTTGACCTCAGGATGACTACTTCGACGCAGGCCCCCGACTCTCCGATCCGCCGCGCTCTCGTCGTCGGCGCCTCGGGCATCACCGGATCGGCGCTCGTCGACCAGCTGGTGGAAGACGGCTGGGAGGTGCTCGCTCTCTCGCGACGCGCGTTGACCGACGGAGCGGTGCGAGGCATCGCGGCCGATCTGCGTGACCCGAGCAGCCTCACGGCCGCCCTCGCCGACGAGCATCCCACCCACGTGTTCTTCACGGCCTGGCAGCGGCAGGCCACCGAGGCGGAGAACATCGCGGTCAACGGCGCGATGGTGCGCGATCTTCTCGCAGCGCTCGCGCACGCGCCCCTCGAGCACGTCGCTCTGGTGACCGGGCTGAAGCACTACCTCGGTCCGTTCGAGGCGTACGCCGCGGGTGAGATGCCCGACACCCCGTTCCACGAGGAGGAGGAGCGGCTCGACACCCCGAACTTCTACTACGCGCAGGAGGACGAGCTGTTCGCCGCGGCAGCGGCGCAGGGCTTCACCTGGTCGGTGCACCGTTCGCACACCATCATCGGGTACGCCGTCGGCAACGCGATGAACATGGGGCTGACGATCGCCGCACAGGCGACGATCGCGAAGGAGCTCGACCTCGACTTCGTCTTCCCCGGCAGCGACACGCAGTGGAACGGATTGACCGACATGACGGACGCCGGTGTTCTCGCCGAGCAGATGGTGTGGGCCGCGACGGATCCGGCTGGCGCCAATGAGGCGTTCAACATCGTCAACGGAGACGTCTTCCGTTGGCGCTGGATGTGGCCGCGTCTGGCCGAACACCTCGGCGTCGACCCGGATCGCGTCAAGGGGTACGAGGACGCACCGCGACCCCTCGAGCAGCAGATGGCGGCTCACGAGCAGGCTTGGCCCCACATCGCCCGCAAGCATGGGCTCGTCGAGTCCGACCTGAGCCGCATCGCCTCGTGGTGGCACACCGACGCGGACCTCGGCCGCGACATGGAGGTCGTCACCGACATGGGCAAGAGCCGGGATGCCGGCTTCCTCGCCTACCGGCGTACGGAGCGGGCCTTCGTCGATCTGTTCGACCGCTACCGTGCCGAACGCCTCATTCCCTAGGGTCGCCAGTCCGCGCGCGCGGCCGTAGCGAGAAGTTCTCGAGAGTGAGATGGAATTGCGTCGTCAGCCCCTCGAGCATCGCTGGGAGACGCTCATCGTCGCCGACCTCCAACCCCTGGAAGATCTGCGAGGCGAGCATGGAAAGGCGAGTCGCCTCGTCCCCGGAGAGCGGCTGCGGACTCGTCGCGACGCCGCGCGTCCCTGCGTCAGACCCAGCCAGGAAGAATCGGAGTCTGTCCATCGGGATCTGACTGATCGCCCCGAGAGCCATTTCGGAGATGCGGCCGTCAGCGATGGCGCGCCTGAGCTCGTCAGCGGTGCAGCGCGAACACGAACACGATCAGCACCGGCAGCGCCGTCATCGTGCTTCACGAATGCAGAAGGGACGCGGAGGCTCCACCCGCGGGCCCCGCCTGGACAATCGCTCGCGGGAATGAGAAAAGGCCCGCCATTAGGCGGGCCTTTTCTCATTCCGTCGGGATGACAGGATTTGAACCTGCGACCCCTTGACCCCCAGTCAAGTGCGCTACCAAGCTGCGCCACATCCCGGACATCGTCCTCTCGGACAACTCCCCTATCCTACCCGCTCTCTCGGGGTGCTGCGAACCGGCCCTGCCTTCCGCGTGTCCCCGCCGCCCACTAACCTTCCCGGCATGACTCACCTCACGATCGAACCGGCCACCGCCGACCGGTTCCCGGATGCGGAGCGCACCATGACCGGCGGCGGCGATGGGGCGAGCTGCTGGTGCCAGTGGTGGATGCTCGCGCCGAAGGAGTTCGACGCCCTCTCGCGCGAGCAGCGGCGTGATCGCCTCCGTGAGGACCTGGCAGCATCCGTCCCGTCGGCGCTGATCGCCTACGTCGACGGCGACGCCGCGGGCTGGGTCAAGGTGTCGCCACGCCCCGACCAGCCCCGCCTCGCCCGGACCCGGAACATCCAGAAATCGCCCGAGCCGATGGACGATCCGACCGTGTGGGCGATCACCTGTTTCGTGGTCCGTCGCGAGCACCGCAGCCAGGGCGTCGCGAGCGCTCTTCTCGATGCGGCCGTCGATCATGCCCGGACCTCCGGAGCGCGGATCGTCGAGGGATATCCGCTGGACTCCGACGTCAAGCGCTTCACGTCGAACGAGCTCTTCCACGGCACCCTGTCGAGCTTCCTCGCGGCCGGGTTCACCGAGGTCGCCAGACCGGCCGCCGCCCGCCCCATCGTCTCGCTGACGCTGTGACGCCGACGATCACCGCCGTCCGCGGCGACATCACCGAGCAGCATGTCGACGCGATCGTGAACGCGGCGAACCGGGCGATGCGCGGCGGCGGCGGCGTCGACGGCGCGATCCACCGCGCCGGCGGCCGCACCATCCTCGAGGACTGCATCGCCCGCTTCCCGACCGGCCTGGCGACCGGCGACGCCGGCTGGACGACGGCGGGTCTCCTGCCGGCCCGCTGGGTCATCCACGTCGTCGGCCCGAACTTCCGCGCCGGTGAGCGTGACCGGGCGCTTCTGGAGTCGTGTTATCGCCGCGCCCTGGCCGTCGCCGACGAGCTGGGCGCGCGTACCGTCGCCTTCCCGTTGATCAGCGCGGGCATCTACGGCTGGCCGCATGAGGATGCCGTGGATGCCGCGGTCGCCACCATCGCCGCCGCCGACACCGCAGTGACGGACGTGCGCATCGTCGCCTTCGACACGGCGATGCACGACCTCGTGCGGCGCCGGATCGAACGGGGCTGACGGCGTTCTACGATGGTCGGGGCCCGGAGCCGGGCCGTGTTGCACGCATGACACCGGGAGGCCGACCATGGCGGACGCCGTTCGTGTCGACTCGTGGCTGTGGGCGGTGCGGGTCTACAAGACCCGGTCAGCCGCGACCACGGCGTGCCGTGCGGGCCATGTCCGCGTGAACGGCGAGAAGGCGAAAGCGGCGCAGCAGGTGCGGGTGGGCGACGAGCTGCGGGTGCGGATCGCGGGGTTCGACCGCATCCTCGCCGTCCGCCAGCTCCTCACGAAACGCGTCGGTGCACCTCAGGCGGCACTCGCCGCCGAAGACCGCACTCCGGTCCGTGAACCGGTGGCGAAACTCGCCGTCCGCGACCGCGGCGCCGGGCGCCCGACCAAGCGCGAGCGACGCGACATCGAGCGGCTCCGCGGTCGCGACGACCGCTGACGCTCGTCAGCGCGACACTGCTCGCGGGCCACCCCGGATCCCCCGCAGCGCCGCATCCGTCGCCGTGATCACCGCAGCCGTGATCGCATAGACGACCAGGTCTCGGAGGTCGAAGACGGTGCCGAGCGCAAGCATGACCGGAGGCCACGCCTGTGCCCACTGCACCGGCAGGCCGGTCAGCTGGAACAGCTCGACGCCGACGCACCACGCCAGGACGACACCGCCCACCGCGGCGGACGGCCACCGCGGGGCGAGGGCGACGATTCCGCCCCAGACCGCGATGACGTACAGGGCGTCTCCAGCGACGTCGGATGCCGCGCCGTCTGCCGCCACCAGGTGCACGGCGAGGCCGGTCGCGACGGCGACGACGGCGACGACCACGGCCGTGACACGACGGGGGCGCGAGGAGGTCACGGCCGGAACGCGTCGCGCAGCCACGACACCGGCCGCACCGATGCGCCGGCGGCGGTGGCGCGCTCGGCCAGACCACGGTCGCTCGTCACCAGCGTGACGCGCTCGCCCCTCGCGATGCGCGCGGCCGCCTCGGCGACGAGCGTCTCTTCACCGGACCCCGCCGCCCGGATCAGCTCGACGGTCGGACCGACCGCCCGGGCGTCACGAGCATCTCCCTCGAGGACGGCCACGACGTGCGGGAACCACACGGCGCCGGGCAGACCGAGCGAGCGCGCATCGAACCCCGCGCGAGCGACCGCCTCGAGATCTGTCAGCAGTCGCTCGGCGGCGTCGGCGCGATCCCGCCACCAGCCGTCCGGCACGGACCCCACGACGTTCGCCGCATCGACCAGGATCGTGGGTCGTTCGTTCAGCAGCGCGCGCAGAGCGGGCCAGGAGGACGCGAAGCCCGGATGCAACGGCAGGCTGTCGAGTTCGCCGACGGGAACCCACCGGAGCGCATAGCTCTCGGGATCGGCGATCACCGGCTCGAACGGCCTCGTCACATGCGCCACCAGAGTCGTGTAGGACCAGACGCCCAGATCCAGGACGCTCGTCAGCAGCGGAGCGAGTGCATCTCCGGGAACGCCCGCCTCCTCCAGCGACTCGCGCATCGCGGCATCCGTCGCCGATTCGCCCTCGTGGCGCGCGCCGCCGGGGATGCCCCACGTGCCACCGAAATGGCTCCACGACACCCGGTGCTGCAGGAGCACCCCCCGGGCGGGATCGTGCGCGAGGAGGCCCGCGGCGCCGAAGCGTCCCCAGTAGCGTTCACCGGAGTCCGCGACCACCCACGCATCACCAGGATCTCGCGGACCCGACGGGCGACGTGGTCCGCCGCTGTCGGGCTGCTCGATCCTCATGGATCCACCCTCTCACGCACGCATCCGCGGTGGCCGAGCACGCGTCACGCGCCGGAACAGGCGGCCGTCAGCGCTGGCGGCGCTCGCGGACGCGCATGTTCGTGACGATGGGCGTCCCCTCGAACCCGAAGAGCTCGCGCAGGCGCCGCTGGATGTAGCGACGGTAGCCGGGGTCGAGGAAGCCGGTGGTGAACAGCACGAAGGTGGGCGGCCGGGTGGACGCCTGCGTGCCGAACAGGATGCGCGGCTGCTTTCCGCCGCGGACGGGGTGCGGGTGCTCGGCGACGAGCTCCGACAGGAACGCGTTGAACTTGCCGGTCGGGATGCGCTGATCCCACGACGCGAGGGCGGTCTCGAGCGCGGGCACCAGCTTGTCGAGGTGACGCCCGGTGCGGGCCGACAGGTTGACGCGGGGCGCCCACGTGACGTGCGCGAGGTCCTGCTCGATCTCGCGTTCGAGGTAGCGACGCCGATCGGCGTTGTCCATGTCGTCGTCGTTCAGGCGGTCCCACTTGTTGAACGCCAGCACCAGCGCGCGGCCGGATTCGAGCACCAGGTCGATGATGTTGAGGTCCTGCACGCTGATCGACTCGGTCACGTCGAGGACGACGACGGCGACCTCCGCCTTCTCGAGCGCAGCGCTGGTGCGCAGGGAGGCGTAGAAGTCCGCACCCTGCGACAGGTGGACACGACGACGGATGCCGGCGGTGTCGACCAGCCGCCACAGCTTCCCGCCGAGTTCGACGACCTCGTCCACCGGGTCGCGGGTGGTGCCGGCGAGGTCGTTGACGACGACCCGCTCCTCCCCCGCGGCCTTGTTCAGCAGCGACGACTTGCCAACGTTCGGCCGGCCGAGGATCGCGACGCGACGCGGTCCGCCGAGCTCATGCTTCGCGACGGCGGACACCTCCGGCAGCACCTTCATGATCGCGTCGAGGAGGTCCGCCACGCCGCGGCCGTGGATGGCCGAGACCGGGTGCGGCTCGCCCAGACCGAGGTTCCAGAGCGCCGCCGCCTCAGGCTCCTGGCGAACATCGTCGATCTTGTTCGCGACCAGGAACACCGGCTTGTTGGCCTTGCGCAGCATCCGCACGACCTGCTCATCGGTGGACGTCGCGCCCACCATCGCATCCACCACGAACAGCACCACGTCGCAGAGGTCGATCGCGATCTCGGCCTGTGCCGCGACCGAGCGGTCGATGCCGCGCGCGTCCGCCTCCCACCCGCCGGTGTCCACCAGGGTGAACCTGCGGTCGAGCCATTCCGCCTTGTACGTGACGCGGTCGCGGGTGACACCCGGGGTGTCCTCGACGACAGCCTCGCGGCGGCCGAGGATCCGGTTCACGAGCGCGGACTTGCCGACGTTCGGCCGACCGACGATCGCGACGACCGGGAGCGCGGGAAGCATCTCCACGACCTCGCCGCCGGCGGTGAAGCCGGCCAGCAGGTCGGCGTCCTCCTCGTCGAGCTCGTAGTCGGCGAGCGACGCGCGCAGCGCGGCGGCCCGCTGGTCGGCGAGCTCCTCGTCGAGGTTGGCGAGCTTCTCCTCGAGCTGGTCGGGGCCGCCTTCGTAATCGTTCTCGGTGCTCATCGTGAGCCTCCTGTTCCGGACCGGACGACGTCCAAGACGGCGTCGACGGTCTGTGCGAAGTCCAGGTCGGTCGAGTCGACGACCGTCACGCCGGGGGCGGCAGTGAGGAAGTCGGCGACCTGGGAGTCGGATGCATCGCGCTTGTGCAGCGCGGCGGCCACGGCCGCGGCATCCTGAGTGGTCAGTTCGGCGCTGCGCCGGGCGGCGCGCACCTCGGGGGCAGCCGTCAGCAGGATGCGCACGGGCGCATCGGGGGCGACCACGGTGGTGATGTCCCGGCCCTCGACGATGACGCCGGGCCGGCCGGACTCGGCGACCAGGCGGCGGAAGAGGCCGTTGACCTGCTCGCGGACGACCGGCACACGGGCCACGCCGCTCACGGCGGAGCTGACCCGCGGCTCGCGGATGGCGTCAGTCACCGAGACCTCGCCCACGCGCACCCAGTACTCGTCGGGGTCGAGCGAGATCGCGTAGGCGAAGTCGCCGGCGGCGTCGACGACGGCCGACTGGTCGGAGGTGTCGGCGCCGTGCTCGAGGACGTGCCAGGCGAGCGCGCGGTATGCGGCACCGGTGTCGAGGTAGCCGAAGCCGAGGCGACGGGCCGCCTCCTTGGACACGCTCGACTTGCCGCTGCCGGCGGGTCCGTCGATGGCGATCGTGATCGGGTCAGTCATTGAGGCTCGCAATCTTCCAGCCCCGCTCGGCGAGCCCGTCGGTGGCGACGGACACGGCGGACGGGACGACACTGATCTCGCCGAGGCCGAACTGGGCTCCCGGCGAGTGCTCGAGACGGAAGTCCTCGACGTTGACCCGCAGCTCGCCGAGGTCGCCGAACAGGCGACCCAGCTGGCCGGGGGTGTCGTCGACGATGACCACGACGGTCTCGAAGCGGCGGTTCTGGCCGTGCTTGCCGGGCAGTCGCTCGACGCCCTCGTTGCCGCGGCGGATCGTGTCGGCGACGGCACGTCGCGACCCGGGGCTGTCCGGCGCGCGGAGCGCCGACGACACGGTGCGCAGGTCATCCGCGAGTGCGTCGAGCACATCGACGACGGGCGCGGAGTTGGCGCCGAGGATCTGCACCCAGAGCTCGGGTGCGGATGCGGCGATGCGCGTGGTGTCGCGGACGCCCTGACCCGCCAGCCGCAGGGCGCCGTCCTGGGCGCCGACGAAGCGGCCGGCGAGGAGGGAGGCCACGAGCTGGGGCACGTGCGAGACGAGCGCGACCGACCGGTCGTGCTCGACGGGGCTCATCTCGACCGGCATGGCGCCGAGGTCGAGGGCGAGGCCCTCGACGACGGCGAGGTCCCGGGCGGAGGTCTCCCCGTCGCGGCAGATCACCCAGGGGCGACCGAGGAAGATGTCGGCGCGGGCGGCGATGGCGCCACCGCGCTCCCGGCCGGCCATCGGGTGGGAGCCGATGTAGCGGGTCAGGTCGACACCGCGGGCGCGGAGGGTCTGCAGCGGCTCGAGCTTGACGCTCGCGACGTCGGTCACCACGGCATCCGGATGTCCGACGAGCTCGCGTTCGATGACGTCCGCGGTGACGTCCGGCGGCACGGCGACGACGACGAGACCCGGTCGGTCGCCGTCGGCCTCGGGGCGGCCGGCGCCGTAGTCGACGGCCAGCCGAAGCTGGGCCGGGGAGGCATCCGCGAGGACGACGTCGACACCGTGCGCACGCAGCGCGTGGCCGATGCTCGACCCGAGGAGGCCGGCGCCGACGATGCGGACCGTTCCGCTCGTGCGGACGGCGCGGGCGCGCGCGTCTGTCGAGTCGGTCACAACTGCTCCTGAGTGGGATCCCCGGGCGGAGTGTCCGCCGAGCGCGCCAATGTCAGCAGGGCGCCGCGCTCCACTTTAGTCAGTTCCCGGGCCCGTCCCGCTGGGAGCGTGCCCAGGTGGAGCGGGCCGAACTGCCGGCGCACGAGCTCGACGACGGGGTGACCGACCGCGGCCATCATGCGCCGGACGATGCGGTTGCGGCCCGAGTGCAGCGTGAGCTCGACGAGGCTGGTGCCGCCGCTCGTGTCGAGCAGTCGCGCCTTGTCGGCGACGATCGTCCCGTCCTCGAGGTCGACGCCCCGTGTGAGGGTCGCGATGGTCTGCGGGGTGACCCTGCCGTCGACCTTGGCGATGTAGACCTTGGTGACACCGAACGACGGGTGCGCCAGTACGTGCGCGAGGTCGCCGTCATTGGTGAGGATGAGCAGCCCGCTCGTGTCGGCATCGAGTCGGCCGACGTTGTACAGGCGCTCTTCCCACTCCTTCGTGTAGCGGCGCAGGTCAGGCCGGCCGTTCTCATCCTTCATGGTCGAGACGACCCCGGTGGGCTTGTTGAGCATGACGTAGCGCTTGCTGGTGTCGAGCTGGATCGCCGTGCCGTCGACGTCGACGATGTCGACCTCGGGGTCGATCCGCGTGCCGAGCTCGGTGACGACCGTGCCGTTGACGCGGACGCGACCGTCGACGATGTACTCCTCGCACACGCGGCGCGATGCGACGCCCGCGTTCGCCAGGACCTTCTGCAGCCGGACGCCCTCGGAATCGGTCATCGCAGCACCTCTCCTTCGAAACCGGCAGAGCCGCCGTCGAGCAGCGGCGAGATCGGCGGCAGCTCGTCGAGCGAGTTGATGCCGAGGTGGCCGAGCAGCGCATCGGTCGTGCGGTAGTTGATCGCCCCGGTCTCGGGGTCGGTGAACGCCTCGGTGATGAGACCGCGGGCCAGCAGCGTGCGGACGACGGAATCCACGTTGACCGCGCGGATCGAGGCGACCTGGCTGCGCGACACCGGCTGCTTGTACGCGATGACCGCGAGGGTCTCGAGCGCCGCCTGCGAGAGACGCGAGGGCGCCTGCCCGTTGACGAACTCGGCGACCAGATCGTCGTGCTCCTCGCGCACGTAGAGCCGCCAGCCTCCCCCCACCTCGCGCAGCTCGAAGCCCCGCTGCGGTCCGCCGGTCCTGCCGTCGTAGTCGGCGGCCAGCTGCTCGACGGCGCGGCGGACGGCCGGCACGGGCGAGCCGACCGCCGTGGCGAGCGCGACGAGGCTCTGCGGCTCGTCGACGATCAGCAGGATCGCTTCGAGCCGCCGGGCGACGTCAGCCGGCTCCTGCGAGCGCTGCGGCGCCTCGGTCTCGGTCGTCTCATCGGTCATAGTCGGCTCCCAGAGTGGCGAGGTTCTCTTCGGACCAGCGTTCCGCGGTCCAGCGCAGGGTGAGTTCGCCGAGCGGCTCGAGCTGCTCGAACGAGAGGGCGGCGTGCCGGTACAGCTCGAGCACCGCGATGAAGCGGGCGACGATGACGCCGGCCTGGTCGACACCCGCGATCAGTTCGCGGAAGGTGAGCTGCCCGGCATCCCGCAGCAGGGTCACGACGACCGCCGCCTGCTCGCGGATCGACACGAGCGGCGCGTGCAGATGATCGAGCCCCACGTGCGGGATGTCCTTAGGGGTGAACGCCAGGGTGGCGATCGCGGCGAAATCCTCGGGCGAGAGCGTCCAGACCAGCTCGGGCACCGCGCGGCGGTGCTTCTCGTCGAGCCGCACCGCGCGGACGTGCCGCCTGCCCTCGCGCTCGAGGCAGCGGGCGAACCACGCCGACACCTCCTTGAACGCGCGGTACTGCAGCAGCCGGGCGAACAGCAGGTCGCGCGCCTCGAGCAGGGCGACGGACTCGGCGTCGACCAGCTCGCCCTGGGGAAGGAGCCCCGCCACCTTCATGTCGAGCAGCGTCGCCGCGACGACCAGGAACTCCGACGCCTGCTCCAGCTCCGCCTCATCGGACAGACCGCGGAGGTACGAGATGAACTCGTCCGTCACCCTGCTCAGGGAGACTTCGGTGATGTCCATCTCGTGCTTCGAGATCAGGTTCAGCAGCAGGTCGAACGGCCCGTCGAAGTTGCCGAGCGACACGCGGAAGCCCGGGTCGGCCGCTGCCGCAGCGGCATCCGTCGCCGCGGTGTCGGCGGATGCCGCCGGCTCGACCTGTTCGGGGGTGCGCTCAGGCGACGGCGCCACGGGACACCAGCTCCCGCGCAAGGCGCAGGTACGCCTGCGCGGCCGAGTGCTCCGGCGCGAACTTCGTGATGGGCACTCCCGCGACGGACGCGTCGGGGAACTTCACGGTGCGGCCGATGACGGTCTCGAGGACGTCATCGCCGAACGCATCCACGACGCGCTCGAGGACTTCTCGCGAGTGCAGGGTGCGGGGGTCGTACATCGTCGCGAGAACGCCGTCGAGCTCGATGGACGAGTTGAGGCGGTCGCGCACCTTGTCGATCGTCTCGATGAGGAGGGCGACACCGCGCAGCGCGAAGAACTCGCACTCGAGCGGGATGAGCACGCCGTGGCTCGCCGTCAGCGCGTTGACCGTCAGGAGGCCGAGCGACGGCTGGCAGTCGATGAGGATGACGTCGTAGTCGCCGGCCACCTTGCGGAGGACGCGGGCGAGGATCGTCTCGCGGGCGACCTCGTTGACGAGGTGGACCTCCGCGGCGGAGAGGTCGATGTTGGCAGGCAGGATGTCGAGGTTCTCGACCGCGGTCGGGACGACGACCTCACGGGGATCCCGCTTGGGATCCAGCAGGAGGTCGTAGATCGTGGGGACGTCGTGCGTCTGCACGCCGAGGCCGGCCGAGAGGGCGCCCTGCGGGTCGAAATCCACCGCGAGCACGCGACGCCCGTACGACGCGAGGCCCGCCGCCAGGTTGATCGTCGTCGTCGTCTTGCCGACGCCGCCCTTCTGATTGCAGAGCGAGATGATCCGTGCCGGACCGGGACCGTCGAGCTTCGGCGGGGTCGGGAAACCGTGATAGGGACGACCGGTCGGTCCCATCGGGGTGTCGTCCGACACCGTTCCCTCGGCTGCCGCCGTGCTTCGCTTGCTGCCCGCCACTGATCTCCCGCCTTCACCGCGCGTCCCCCGATTCTAGTCATCGCGAGCGCGCCTCGCGGGAGGCGGGCCGTGGCGGACCGCGATCCGCGCGCGGCGCCATGATCAGCGGGCGCGCGGATGCGACGTGAGGTACACGTCGCGCAGGGCGTCGACGGTGACGTGGGTGTAGATCTGCGTCGTGGCGACGGACGCATGGCCGAGGAGCTCCTGCACGACGCGGACGTCGGCCCCACCCTGCAGGAGGTGCGTCGCGAAGGAATGCCGCAGCGTATGCGGCGAGACGTGCGCCGTCAGCCCGGCACGCTCCGCCGCCTGCTGGATCACCAGCCACGCGCTCTGGCGCGAGAGCGGTGCGCCGCGCGCGCCGAGGAAGGCACGGGGCGTCGCCCTCCCCCGCCGTGAGAGCTCGGGACGTGCGCGCGTCAGGTATGCATCCACGGCCGCGCGGGCGTAGGACCCCACCGGGACCATGCGCTCCTTGGCGCCCTTGCCCCTCACCCTGAGCACGTCGCCGTGGCTGAGATCGTCGACGTCGAGCTGCACGATCTCCGACACGCGACCGCCCGTGGCGTACAGCAGCTCGAGCAGCGCGCGGTCGCGCACGCCGATGAGATCGCCCGGAGCGGCATCCGCAGGCGCGGGACCCGCCCCGTCGAGCAGCCGCTCCACGTCGCCGATAGAGAGCGCCTTGGGCAGGCGCAGCGGCGTCTTCGGCGGACGCAGCCTGCCGGTGGGATCCTCTGCGGCCACCCCCTCACGGGTGAGGAAGCGGTGCAGTCCGCGGATCGAGGACTGCAGCCGGGCGATCGAGGTCGCCGCGGGCGGCGGGTCCGCGGCGGCCTGCTCTGCCGTGAAGTCCGACACGAGCTGCGTCGTGACGCCTTCGATGTCGTCGACGCCGCGATCCGCGAGCCAGTCGACGTACCCGGCGAGATCGCGGCGGTAGGCGGCCACCGTGTGTTCGGAGAGGCCGCGCTCGATCGAGATGTGACGCAGATACGCGTCGACGGCGCGCTCGAGCCTCACGGCGGCCTCAGTGCGCCGGCGCGCCGACCGGTCGCGACCTGCCCGGCCACGCGGCATCCGCGTCACCGAGCGTCGCCCACCCCCGGGACCGCGACGCATGCGCGGCCAGCACGGCGATGACCAGGGAGGGGTTCTGCAGGCGACGCGCCAGCACGGCGTCGACCGCCTCGTCGAGCGGCACCCACCGCAGCTCGATGTCGGCCTCCTCCTCGGTCCGCGCGAACGCCTCCGCCGTCGGCGTCAGCCCGCGGGCGAGGTAGATGCGGATCGCCTCGTCACTGCCGCCGGGCGATGTGAAGAAGTCCGAGACGACGTCCCAGCGCTCCGCGGTCAGATCCGCCTCCTCCGCGAGCTCCCGCTTCGCGGCCTCGAGCGGGTCCTCGCCGGGGACGTCGAGCAGACCCGCCGGGATCTCCCATTCGCGGGTGCGCACCGGGTGGCGGTACTGCTGGATCAGGAGGACGCGGTCCTCGTCGTCGAGGGCCAGCACCGCGACGGCGCCGGTGTGATCGACGTACTCCCGCACGATCGAGCCCTCGCCGTAGGAGAACTCGTCCCGCCGGAGATTCCAGACCCGACCTTCGAAGACGGTCTCGCTCGCCGTGACATCGACGTGCGCCGTCTCGTCGCGCAGGAGCGGGACGGATGCCTCAGCCGCCATGTCCGCTCAGCCCTCGTCCTCGACCTCGAAGAGCTCGCTCGCCCGGTGCCGCTCCAGTGCCGCCGCGATCAGCCCCTTGAACAGCGGGTTCGCCTCGGTCGGCCGCGAACGGAGCTCGGGGTGCGCCTGCGTGGCGATGTAGTACGGGTGCACCTCGCGCGGCAGCTCGACGTACTCGACCAGGTCGAGTTCGGGGTTCAGCCCGGAGAAGACGAGTCCGGCCTCGGCGATCTGCGCACGGTACGCGTTGTTGACCTCGTAGCGGTGACGGTGACGCTCGGTCGCGCTCGTACTGCCGTAGACCTCCGCGGCGACGGAGCCTTCGGCCAGCGCGGCCTCGTACAGGCCCAGGCGCATGGTGCCGCCCAGGTCGCCGCGGTCGAGGATGTCGACCTGCTCGGCCATCGTCGCGATGACGGGGTGCGCCGTCTCGGGATCGAATTCGCTGGAGGACGCACCCTCGATGCCGGCGACGTGACGGGCGTACTCGATCACCATGCACTGCAGGCCCAGGCAGATGCCGAGGGTCGGGAGCCCCTGTTCGCGGGCGAACTTGAGGGCGCCGAGCTTGCCCTCGATGCCGCGGATGCCGAAGCCGCCCGGGATCACGATGCCGTCAACGGCGGACAGCGCCTTCTCGGCGCCCTCCGGCGTCTCGCAGGTGTCGGACGGGATCCAGGTGATCTTGACCTTCGTCTCCTGCGCGAAGCCGCCGGCCTTGAGCGCCTCGGTGACCGACAGGTAGGCGTCGGGCAGGTCGATGTACTTGCCGACGAGCCCGATGGTGACCTCGTGCTTGGGGTTGTGGACGGCCTGCAGCACCGTGTTCCAGCGGGCCCAGTCGACCTCGCCGGCCTTCTCGGCCAGTCCGAGGCGACGCGCGATGTAGGCGTCGAGGCCCTGGTCGTTGAGCGTCGAGGGGATGTCGTAGATGCTCGGCAGGTCGACCGTGTTGACGACGCCCTCGATGTCGACGTCGCACATGAGCGCGATCTTGTTGCGGTTGCTCTCGCTGACGGGGCGGTCGCTGCGGAGCACGAGCGCGTCGGGCTGGATGCCGACCTGGCGCAGCGCGGCCACGGAGTGCTGCGTGGGCTTGGTCTTCTGCTCCCCCGAGGCTCCCATGAACGGCACGAGCGAGACGTGGACGAAGAAGACGCTGTCGCGGCCGAGCTCGTGCCGCAGCTGGCGCGCGGCCTCGAGGAACGGCTGCGACTCGATGTCGCCGACGGTGCCGCCGACCTCGGTGATGATGACGTCCGGGCGCGGCTCCTCGGTGGCCTGCAGGCGCATGCGGCGCTTGATCTCGTCGGTGATGTGCGGGATGACCTGGACGGTGTCCCCCAGGTACTCGCCCCGTCGCTCCTTCGCGATGACCTGCGAGTAGATCTGCCCGGTCGTCACGTTCGCCGCCTGGCTGAGCTGGATGTCGAGGAAGCGCTCGTAGTGGCCGATGTCGAGGTCGGTCTCGGCGCCGTCGTCGGTCACGAAGACCTCGCCGTGCTGGAACGGGTTCATCGTGCCCGGGTCGACGTTGAGGTACGGGTCGAGCTTCTGCATCACGACGCGCAGTCCGCGCGCGGTGAGGAGATTGCCGAGGCTGGCAGCCGTCAGGCCCTTGCCCAACGAGGAAACGACACCACCCGTCACGAAGATCTGCTTGGTGATGTCGTTGGAATTGCGTCCCGCGCCCGAAGTGTCCGTCACGGGCTTTCACTCTATCAGCGACTGCCCGGAGTCGGCTCCGGCGCCACGGGCGTGGCGGCGACCGATGCCGTCAGCGAGCCGCCCCGAGAGCGAGCAGCTCGCGGGCGTGGTCGAGCGCGGCATCCGAGTCGGCCATCCCCGACAGCAGCCGAGCCATCTCGGCGGCGCGATCGGCTCCGTCGAGCCGACGGACGCTCGACGCGGTGACCGAGCCGTCGTTCGCCTTCACGACCGACAGGTGGTTGTTGGCGAAGGCGGCGACCTGCGCGAGATGGGTGACCGCGATGACCTGGCTGTTCTCCGCGAGCTTCGCCAGTCGCCGCCCGACCTCGATCGCGGCGGCGCCGCCGATGCCGGCATCCACCTCGTCGAACACGAACGTGGGCACCGGGTCGGATGCGGCGATGACGACCTCGATCGCCAGCATGACGCGGCTCAGCTCGCCGCCGGATGCGCCGCGGGCGACCGGACGCGGGTCCGCCCCCGGATGCGGAGCGAGCAGGATCGTGACGTCATCCCGGCCCGAGAGCGTCTCGGCCCCGGGCTCGACGGCGACGCTCAGTCGCGCGTCGGGGAGCGCCAGATGTCGCAGCTCCTCGGTGACCGCGTCGCCGAGCCTCTTCGCGGCGGCCGTGCGGGCGGCTGTCAGGACGGATGCCGCGTCGTCGAGTGCCGCTCGCGCGCGGTCGCGCTGGTCCGTCAGGCGTTCGATGCGATCGGAGTCGTCATCGAGCTCGACGAGCCGCGCCGACCCGGTGGACAGCAGATCGAGCGCGGCGTCCAGCGATCCATGGGCACGGACGAGTCCCGAGATCGCGGCGCGCCGCTCCTCGACGGCGGCGAGCTCGTGCGGGCCGCCCTCGTCGAGGTCGGCGAGGTAGCCGCTGAGCTCTCCCGCGACGTCCGCGACGCGGTAGCCGAGCTCTTCCAGTGCGCTCGCGCGCTCGCGGAGCGCCGGATCCGAGCCGGCAGCGCGCTCGAGGGCACGCCGTGCCTCGCCCAGCAGCAGCTGGACGTCCGGCTGATCGTCCTCGCTGGACAGCGCCGCATGGGCGGTGGCCGCGGCGAGGCGCAACTCCTCGACGTTCGCCAGCCGCTCGGCGCGGCGGGCGAGCTCGAGGTCTTCGTCGGGCTGCGGATCGACGCTCTCGATCGCGGCGATCGCCGCGCGCAGCTCGTCCGCCTCGCGCGCACGGGCATCCTGCTCCGCGGTGAGGGTGGCGAGGTCCGCGGCGGCGGTGCGCCACGTCTCGAACACGTCCCGATAGGACGCGAGCGCGCCCGCGATCTCCTCGCCGCCGAAGCGGTCCAGCGCATCGCGCTGCGCCGCCGCCGATTTGAGCCGGAGCTGATCGGACTGGCCGTGCACGACGACGAGCTGGTCGGCGAGGTCGGCCAGCACACCCGCCGGCGCGGTGCGGCCGCCGACCGTCGCGCGGCTGCGGCCCTCCCCCGACAGGGTGCGACCGAGGTAGAGCTCCGCGCGGCCGTCGCCGAGCGACTCCACATCACCGCCGGCATCCCGGACCCGTTCGACGACGGGCCCCGCCTCGCCGACGATCCAGACGCCGTCGACCGCAGCCTGGTCGGCCCCCGAGCGCACCGCACCCGAGTCCGCCCGCTGGCCGAGGAGGAGTCCGAGCCCCGTGACGACCATCGTCTTGCCCGCACCGGTCTCACCGGTGATCGCCGTGAAGCCCGGGCCGATCGGCAGGGTCGCGCTCGCGATGACGCCGAGGTCCCGGAGGCGGATCTGCTCGATCACGGGGTGACCTTCGGGGCGTCCCCGCGCCAGCCCGAGACGGGCAGCTGGAACTTGCGGACGAGACGGTCGGTGAACACCGAGGGATGCAGACGCGCCAGACGCACCGGCCGCTGCGAGCGGCGCACCAGCACCGTCGCACCGGCGGGCAGGTCGTGCGAGCGCCGGCCGTCGCACCACAGCACGCCGACACCCTGATTCCGGCGGAGGACGTCGATCATGACGGTCGTGTCCGGGCCGAGGACGAGCGGCCGTGCGAACAGCGCGTGTGCCGACAGCGGCACGAGACAGATGGCCTCGACGGACGGCCACACGACGGGGCCGCCGGCGGAGAAGTTGTAGGCGGTCGAGCCGGTGGGCGTCGCGACCACGACGCCGTCACAGCCGAACGTCGACAGCGGGCGGTCGTCGATCTCGATCATCACCTCGAGCATCCGCTCGCGGGCCGCCTTCTCGACGGTCGCCTCGTTGAGCGCCCAGGTGCGGTACACGACCTCACCGTCGGCGTCGCGGACCTCGACCGCCAGCGCCATGCGCTCGTGGATCTCGTAGTCGCGGTCGATGACGCGGCCGATGGCCTCGTCGATGTCATCGGCCTCGAGCTCGGCGAGGAACCCGACGTGGCCCATGTTGATCCCGAGGATCGGCACCGCCCCGTCGCGGCTGAGCTCCGCGGCGCGGAGGATGGTGCCGTCGCCGCCGAGGACGATCGCCACCTCGATGTCGGTGATGTCGACGCCGCGACCGAGGATCTCGGTATCGAGATCTGGTGCGACCGCGACGAGATCGGGGTCGCCGGGCAGGACGGGGCGGGCGCCGGCCGCACGCAGCGCGGCGATCACACGACGCGCACCGGCGACGGTCTCGTCCCGGTGGGCGTGGGCGACCACCAGGATGTTGCGCGTCGCGTCGGTCATGCGGCTCCTGCCAGTCGATTCACGGTCTCCAACCATTCTGTCGGATTCGTGTCGTCCCCGGTCCCGGGCGTGAAGTGGGCGACGAACTCGAGGTTGCCGTGTGTTCCCGCGATGGGCGACGCGATGACTCCGCGGGTCCCGAGTCCCGCGTCCCAGGCCGACCAGAGGACGCCGGCGACCGCGTCGGCACGACGGCCGGCATCCGTCACCAGGCCCTCGCGGACACCGGTGCGTCCCACCTCGAACTGCGGCTTCACGAGCAGGACGAGATCGGCCTCAGATGCGCACACCGACCGCGCCGCCGGCAGGACGTGGGCCAGTGAGATGAAGGACAGATCGCCGGTGACGACCGTGGGCGCCTCGGCGATCCCGCTGGCCTCCGCCAGTGAGGCGGGTGTCATGTGGCGCACGTTGAAGCCCTCGATCGAGGTGACACCGGGGTCGCCGGCGACCTCGGGGGCGAGCTGCCCGTGTCCGACGTCGACGGCGAGCACGTGCGCGGCGCCGCGCTCGCGGAGCACCTGCGTGAACCCCCCGGTGGACGCGCCCATGTCGAGGGCGAGCGCACCGGCGACATCGACAGCGAACGCGTCGAGCGCGGCGACGAGCTTGTGGGCGGCACGGCTGACGTAGTGGTCGGATGCCGCGACGGTGATCTCCTGCTCGTCACCGACCTTCGCAGAGGACTTGACGACGGGACGCCCGTCGACGCTCACGAGTCCCGCCTCGATGAGCTGAGCGGCGTGGGTGCGGGAGCGTGCGAGACCCCGCGCGGCGACGGCCGCGTCGAGCCGTGCGCTCATGCGGTGCGGTCGCGAGGTCCGGATTCGAGGCGCCGTGCCAGCTCGTCGTGCAGCAGCGCGTACGCTGCGGCACGCTCGCTCAGCGGCTGGTCCTCGATGACGTCGAGCGTCGACACCAGGTCCTCGCGGCGGTCGTTCTCGTCAGCGGCATCCATGCCTCCACGATACGCGGCGGCCAGCGACCCGCCGGGAGGTCAGCGCCGAGAGAACGGATCGGCGTAAAGCCGCTCCGGCACCCGGAATCCGTAGATCGCGCGCCCGGTCCCCCAGATCGCCGCCGCGCCGGCGCGCACCAGGTCGATCGGCCGGTCACCCTCCGCGAGGATGCGGACGTCCGGCCCCTCGATGCGCACGGCGGCTCTGCCGACCGTCGTGACGTCGCCCTGGACGACGGTCTCGGGGTACGGCTCGTGCAGTTCGCGGAGGTCGCCGAGGATGTAGGTCGGTCGCGAGGCGGCGGGCGCCGCCAGCAGATGCTTCGGCCGGTCGATGCCGGTGAGCACGAGGACCGACTCCATCTCGGCCGCCTGGGCGCCGGCGATGTCGGTGTCGAGGCGGTCGCCGATGAAGAGCGGATGCCGCGCTCCGAACCGCGCCACCGCCTCATCGAAGATCGGTCGCTCCGGCTTGCCCGCGACGGTCGCGAGCCGCCCGACCGCGGTGTGGACCGCGGACACGAGCGTGCCGTTCCCGGGGGCGACACCGCGCTTCTGCGGGATCGTCCAGTCCGTGTTGGTCGCGATCCACGGGATGCCGCCGTCTTCCTCCGGGACGGCGAGGGCGTAGGCGGCCTCCGCCAGCTGCGCCCAGCCCACCTCAGGAGCGAACCCCTGCAGAACAGCGGCGGGAGCATCGTCGGCGCTGCGCGTCACGACGTATCCCGCCTTCTCGAGCTCATACACGAGACCGTCGCCGCCGACGACGAGGATGGTCGCACCGGGGGCCACGCGGTCTCGGAGCAGACGCACCGCGGCCTGCGGACTCGTGACCACCTCTTCGGGTTCGGTGCGCAGGCCGAGGTCGGTCAGGTGTCCGGCGACGACGCTGTCGCGGCGCGACGCATTGTTGGTGATGTAGGCGAGCCGGCGACCGGAAGCTGCCCGGCTCAGGCTCTCGACGGCATGCGGAATGGCGCCGTCACCGGCGTACACGACACCGTCGAGGTCGGCGAGGACCAGGTCGACGTCGGTGAGTGGCGTGGGTCGCGGGCGCGAGAACAACCCCATCAGGCGTCGTCCCGAGACGCGTCACCCTCGGTCGGTCCGTCGGTCGGTCCGGGCGCCGCAGCGTCGTCGCGACGGTCGTGAGCGGAGTCGTCGTCGATGGGCGCGTCGACGATCTCCACCTCGTCGATCTCGTCGACCTCGATGGTCTCGCTGTCGGCGTTCTGCGCGTCGAGGACGTCGGCGGCGATGTCTGCGCGTCGGTACCACTCGGCGGCTTCATCGTCGCGGCCCAGCTCTTCCAGGACCGCAGCTCGTGCGCTGAAGAGGGCGGGGCTCCACGAGAACGCCCGGTCGGGGTCGAGCTCGGGGATGTCGAGTTCCTGCAGGGCGCGCGCCGACTCACCCAGGTCGAGGCGGGCGCCCGACATCGCGATCGCCAGCTCGACCCGCACCTCGATCGGCAGGGCGGCACGATCGACGGCGCGCCCGACCTCGAGTGCCCGGTCGGGGCGACCGACACCGCGTTCGCTGTCGACCATCAGGGCGATCTGATCGTCCTTGCCCGAGATCCGCCGGTATGTACGCAGTTCCCGCAGCGCGAGGGCGAAGTCACCGAGTGCATAGGCCGTGATCGCGACGGTCTCGCGGACGACCGCGATGCGGCCGGCACTGCGGGACGCGGCCAGCGCATGCTCATGGGCGAGCGCCGGATCCTCGTCGATGAGGCGGGCCGCCATGGCGAGGTGCCGGGCGACCTGCTCGGCATTGTCCTTGCTCAGCGTCTTCAGCTCGTTGCGTGCCGCGCCGTTCAGGTCGGCAGCGGTGACGTCATCGGGAACGACGGGGCCCGACGGCTGCGAGCGACGCTCGGAGTCCTGCGGGGGACGCGACGAACGACGCTCGAACGAGCCGGCACCGCCGCCGCGCTTCTCGTAGGGGCGACGCTCACCATCGCGCTTCTCGTAGGGGCGACGCTCACCATCGCGCTTCTCGTAGGGGCGACGCTCACCATCACGCTTCTCGAACGGGCGACGCTCACCATCGCGCTTCTCGAACGGACGACGCTCACCATCACGCTTCTCGAACGGGCGACGCTCACCATCACGCTTCTCGAACGGACGACGCTCACCATCACGCTTCTCGAACGGACGACACTCACCATCACGCTTCTCGTAGGGGCGACGCTCACCATCACGCTTCTCGAACGGACGCTTGTCGCCGTCGCGCTTCGCGTACGGGCGGGCTCCGCCGTCACGCTGCTGGTTCGGTCGGCCATCTCCGCTGCGCTTCGAGTACGGACGCGCGTCGCCGTCCCGCTTCTCCGCGGGCCGGCTCTCCGCGTCGCGCTTCGGGTAGGGACGACTCTCGCCGTCACGTCGCGGGAAGGAGCGCTTCTCGCCCTCGGGGCGCGGCGACCGGGGCCGCTCCGAGCGCGAGCTCGAAGAGGACGGTGTGAACCTGCGCTTCCCGCCATCACGACCGGGGCGCTCTTCTTCAGTCATCTCTCTTCAATCCTCTTCGTGCGTGTTGTTAACGAGAAATGGCCACCCAGCGATGGGTGGCCATTTCACGAAAAGAAGTCCGGCGGTGTCCTACTCTCC
>NZ_JBFOKN010000003.1:0-123434 GCF_047246565.1 Microbacterium pasadenense
CTGCGGGACGTCGCCGCGCCGGCGCCCGAGCGGCCGCCCGCCGCCGCACCGGCGCCCGAGCCGGCGCCCGCCGCCGTGCCCGCTCCCGAGCCGCGCTGGGGCCTCCGGATGGACACCGGCGAGACCATTCCGCTGCTCGAGGCCGTGCTGGTCGGCCGCGACCCCGACGCCGCCGCCGTCCCGGGCGCCCGCACGATGCGCCTCACCGACGCCAGCCGCTCGCTCTCCAAGACGCATGCCCTCCTGCGCCCCGTCCCCGGCGGCGTCGAGGCGCTCGACTGGAACTCGACGAACGGCACCGCGGTGATCCGCTCCGGCGAGGAGCACGAGCTTCCCCCCGGTGTCGCCGCCACCGCAGCCGGCGGAGACACGATCCGGCTCGGCGACCGTCATGCCGAGGTGGTCCCGCTATGACGGATGCCGGATCCTCCCGCACCCCCGCGTCCCGGACGCACCCCCTCAGAGGAGAGCCATGCGGCTGAAGCTGACCCTGCACCGCTACGAGAGCGACCCGGTCGACATCGTCGTCACGGCCGATTCGACCGCGACCGTCGGAGACGTGGCGCGCTACATCGCCGCCTCGGACCCGGCCCGCTCGGTGCCGTTCGCGGAGGGCGACGTCCTCACGCTGGCCGTCGCGCCCCCGACGGGTGCGCGCCTGGTCGAGCTGCAGCACGACCTTCCGATCGGCGAAGCGCCGATCGGATCCGGGTTCGCGGCATCCCTCGTCAACTACGGCGCCGGCTACGTCTCGACCGACCGGCGCGAAGCCGCGGGAGTGCTCCGCGCGACGTCCGGGCCCCTCGCCGGGCAGGAGTTCGCCCTCTCGGCCGGCCACGTGTCGATCGGACGCGACCCGAGCAACGACATCGTCCTCGCGGACCCGATGGTCTCCAAGCGCCACGCGCGCATCGAGGTCGGTGCCCATGCGGAGGTCGTCGACCTCAACTCGGCGAACGGCGTCCTCGTCGACGGCGTCGAGATGCAGCGCGTGCGCGTCGAGGACGGCAGGCCCTTCGTCATCGGCGGGACGACGCTCGTGCTCTACCTCACCCGGTCCTGGGACGGCGCGGCGGCGGAGGATCCCGTCATCGAGCGCGGCGGCGGGCTGCTGTTCAACCGCAGCCCGCGCGTCGAGGTGCGCTACCCCGGCACGCGGTTCAAGCCGCCGCGCCTGCCGACGGAGAAGCTCGGCAAGATCTTCCCCTGGCCGATCATGGTCGCGCCGATCCTGATGGGCGCCGCGCTGTTCGCGCTCAACGGCAACCCCCGCTCGCTCCTGCTGATCGTCATGACGCCGCTCATGGCCCTCGGCAACATCATCAACCAGTCGGTGCAGAGCAAGAAGAGCGAGAACCACGAGCGGCTGCTGTTCGAGCGGCAGTTCGAGCAGCTCGAGGAGGACTTCTTCCGCGGCAAGCCCGAAGAGGAGCTGGCGCGCAACGCCGAGGCGCCGCCCGTCGCGGACGTCTTCGACCAGGCCATGCGGCTCGGGCCGATGCTCTGGACGCGCCGGCGCGAGCACTGGAACTTCCTCGGACTCCGGCTCGGCACGTGCTCGCTTCCCGCTCGCAACTCCATCGACGATGCCGAGACCCCCGACGGCCTTCCCGAGTTCATCGACCGCGTGGACCGGCTGCGCGAGCGCTACGCGTCCGTCGACGATGTGCCGGTGTTCGACACGCTGTCGGCCGCGGGCTCCATCGGCATCGCCGGCCCGCGGACCCTGGTCGCCGACGCGATGCGCGGGGTCGCCGTCCAGCTGTTCGGGCTGCACGCGCCGAACGACCTCGTCACGGTGGCGTTCGCCGACGCCGCGTGGACCCCGGAGCTCGAGTGGCTGAAGTGGCTGCCGCACACCTCCGCGGAGCGGAGCCCCTTCCGCGGCATGGCGCTCGCCGACTCGGCGCCCACCGGCGCCGCGCTGCTCAACTCGCTCGAGGAGTACGTCCGCCGCGTGGCCGCGGGGGACTCCGGCGAGCCGCGCGGTCCGTTCAAGGAGGACTGGAAGCCGCTCGTGTACGGCACCGATGTCGCGCGCGCCGCGGAGGACCGCCCCCGCACGCCGCCCATCTCGGTCGTCGTGTTCGTCACCGGCGATGCGCCCGTGGACCGCGGTCGCCTCACCGACGTGCTGGAGCGGGGCGCGGATCACGGCGTGCACGCCGTCTTCGTCTCGTCGACCGTCGAGTCGCTCCCGGCCGTCTGCCGCAGCTACATCGAGCTGTCCGACGACCTGTCGGATGCCCGCGTCGGACTGGTCCGCAGCGGCGAGCGCTTCGAGCACGTGAACGTGGAGGGCGTCTCCAACACGTACATGGAGATGTTCGCCCGGCGACTGGCGCCGGTCGTGGACGCCAGCACGGTCGTCCACGACGCCTCCGACATCCCGAACTCCGTCATGTTCCTGCAGCTCGTCGATCCGGCGATCGCGGAGAACCCGAACCTCGTCATCGAGCGCTGGCGGCAGAACAACACGATCCTCGATCGCTCGCCGACCCCGCGACCGCGCCTGAAGAAGGCCGGCACGCTGCGCGCGATCATCGGTCAGGGCGCCAGCGACGCCATGGCGCTGGACCTCCGCACGCAGGGCCCGCACGCGCTCGTGGGCGGCACGACCGGAGCCGGCAAGTCCGAGTTCCTGCAGGCCTGGGTGCTCGGCATGGCAGCCGCGCACAGCCCCGACCGGGTCACGTTCCTGTTCGTCGACTACAAGGGCGGATCGGCCTTCGCGGACTGCGTCGACCTGCCGCACTGCGTCGGCCTGGTCACCGACCTGAACCCGCACCTCGTGCGCCGCGCGCTCACGAGTCTGCGGGCCGAGCTGCAGCACCGCGAGCACCTCCTCAACCGCAAGAAGGCGAAGGACCTCCTCGAGCTGGAGAAGCGCCAGGACCCGGAGTGCCCGCCCTCGCTCGTCCTCGTCATCGACGAGTTCGCGGCGCTCGCCTCGGAGATGCCCGAGTTCGTGGACGGTGTCGTCGACATCGCCCAGCGCGGTCGCTCCCTCGGCATCCACCTGATCATGGCCACGCAGCGCCCCGCCGGCGTCATCAAGGACAACCTGCGCGCCAACACGAACCTCCGCATCGCACTGCGCATGGCCGACGAGTCGGACTCGCGCGACGTCGTCGACGACGAGATCGCCGCGAGCTTCCCGGCGACCGTGCCCGGTCGCGCGATCGCGAAGACCGGCCCGGGCCGCCTGGTGCCGTTCCAGTCCGCCTACACCGGCGCCTGGACCGGCGACGAGGACACCACGGTGGCCGAGGTGCGCGTCGCGGAGCTGCGCTTCGGCGCCGCCGTCGAGTGGGAGCCCGATCGCCCCGCCGAGTCGGAGTCCCACGCGGACGACCTCGGGCCGAACGACCAGAAGCGGATCGTGTCGACGCTCGTGCGCGCGAGCGAGCTCGCGCGCCTGCCGCGCCCGCGCCGGCCCTGGCTGGACGACCTGTCGCCGCTCGTCGACCTCGCGAGCCTGGCGAACGACGGCGACACGCGGATCCCGATCGCCCTCATGGATGTCCCCGAGAACCAGCGCCAGGAAGCCGCGGCGTTCGTTCCCGACCGGGACGGCTCGCTCGTCGTCTACGGCACCTCCGGGTCGGGCAAGTCGACGGTGCTGAAGACGATCGGCACCGCAGCCGGCATGCGGCCCGACCGGGGCCGCGTGAACGTGTACTGCCTCGATTTCGCGACCGGAGCGCTCGGCGCCCTCGCGGCTCTGCCCCACGTGGGGTCGGTGGTCGACGGCGGCGACGTCGAGCGCATCCAGCGACTGCTTCGCACCCTGGACGCCGAGATGGACCGTCGCGCGACCGCATTCTCGGCCGCGAGCGCCGCCACGCTGCAGGAGTACCGCGACATCGCGGATCCGCTGCTGCCGCGCATCATCCTCCTGATCGACAACTTCCCCGACTTCAAGAAGGACTGGGAGGTCGCGCCCGGTCGCGGCCCGTTCTACCGCACCTTCATGCGCATCCTCGGCGAGGGGCGGACGCTCGGCGTGCACACCGTCATCACGGCCGACCGGGGGAACGCCGTGCCGAGCGCGGTCGCCTCGAACATCTCCCGCCGGGTCGTGCTGCGGATGGGCGACCCGTCCCAGTACATGCTCCTCGGCACGCCGCGCGACGTGCTCGACGAGCAGTCCGCGCCCGGGCGCGCGGTCATCGACGGCCACGAGGCTCAGATCGCCGTGCTGGGCGGGACCTCGAACGCGGTCGAGCAGACGAAGGCGCTCGGCGCGCTCGGCGAGCGGCTGCGTGCCGCCGGCGTGCGCGACCTGCCCGAGATCGGCGCGCTGCCGACGTCCGTCCCCTCGTCGGACATGCCCGCGCAGGTCGATGGGATGCCGGTGTTCGGCGTCGCCGACGACACCCTCGCGCCGCGCGGGTTCGAGCCGATCGGGTCGTTCGTCGTCTCGGGTCCGCCGGCGTCGGGCCGCACCAACGCGCTCAAGGCGCTCGTCGTCGCGATGGAGCGCTTCGACCCGTCCGTGCGGCTGTACCACTTCGGCAGCCGCCGCGCCGATCTGAAGGACTTCCGACCCTGGGTGCGCAGCGCCACCCGGCCGGAGGACGAGCGCGACCTCGCGACCGAGCTGGCGGAGCTCGTCGTCAGCGACGCGCCGGGCGGGCGGATCATGATCGTGATCGAGGACATGCCGCACCTGTCCGACAGCGTCGCCGACCGCCCCATGCGGGCTCTGCTGCAGGCGATGAACGACAGCGAGCACCTGCTGGTCGGCGATGCCGAGATCACCCGCGCCAGCGGCAGCATCGGGGTGCTCGGCGAGTGGAAGTCCGGTCGGCAGGGCATCGTGCTCAAGCCCGACACCTACGACGGCGAGGCGATCTTCAAGACGCCGTTCGGCCGCGTCAAGCGGTCGGACTTCCCCGTCGGGCGCGGGATCTTCGTCCAGGCGGGGCGTGCCGTCACCCTCCAGATGCCGCTGGTGGTCGACGCCGCCCCGCGCGCCGGCGATGGTGGCGTGCCGGCGACGCGGGCCGCGGCTCGGGCGAGCGTCCCGGCCGAGGTGCCTGCCCGCGTCCCCGGCGGGTAGTTCTCCCCATGGGCATCTCGCCTCCTCCTGCGTAACCTGCGGGGGAGGTGATGTGTCATGGGCATGATGTTGCCGAACGAGCTGATCTGGGTGATGGAGAAGCTCGGGTTCGAGTGGCCGGACGTCGACGAGGACGAGCTGCGGCGTGGCGCGCAGATCGTCGGCACCTTCCGCGATGAGCTCGAGGAGTCGCTCCAGGCGCTGGACCGGAAGGTGAACGGCGATCTCGCGGCAGCCATGCGGGGCCGCGCGGGTCCCGCGTTCGTATCGGCGTGGAACACCAACCGCTCGCAGAACCTGCAGCGCCTCGTCGACCTCCTCGGGCCCGTGCCCACCGGCATGGATCTCGCAGCCGGCGTGGTCCTCGGCCTGAAGGTGAAGGTGATCGCCGACGTGACGACCACCATGATCGCCCTCGTGGGGATGCTGACGAACCCGATCACCGCCGTCGGCGCCGGACCGATGCTGATCATCAAGAAGAAGCTGCTGAACGCCGCCGTCGACATCGCGATCGAGCAGGCGCTCAACCAGGTGCTGCCGATGGTGATCGAGCCGTTGGCCGATGAGCTGCCGGGAGTGATCTCCGCGGCGGTGAACGCGCCCGTGGTGGAGGCGGTCGCGGGCGACCCCGACGAGTTCTACGCGGATCTCCAGGCCCTCGAGCAGGCCGAGGAGGAGCTCGACCTGCGCGCCGGTGACATCGAATCGCTCATGGACCGGCTGATGGCGGATCTCGCCGGGCTCAACATCACGGGGGACTGAACGATGGGCAAAGTCGGAGACGAACTGATCAGGCCCATGCTGCGGGCGCTGGACGACGTTCCGGTGCACGGTCGTCAGCTCGGCGAGATGGTGCGCGGGCTGCGGACGACGCAGCGACGGAACCGCGACGGGGTCGAGGAGCTCGACACCCTCGAGGTGACTCTGAAGCCGTTCCGGCGGAACAAGAAGCACGATCCCGCCGAGTACAGCCGCCAGTACGACGAGCAGATGGAGACACTGCAGCGGATGCCGGTGGACGAATGGCGGCGTAACCGGGCGGACTACCTCGACCGGGGTCGCACGCCGGACTCGCTCCGCGAGCAGCAGTACGCGCGCGATGCGGCGCTCGAGGACAAGATCGTCGAACTGGTGTCGGAGGGGCAGGACTACGACGAGGCGACCCGCAACGCCGGCGACTGGCTGCGGACCCAGGCCGCGACCCACCGTCTCGACGGCATCGCCGGCGGCGACGTCACCGACATCTCGGGAGTCGGCGATTCCCGGATCAATTCCTCGCTGGGGTCGCAGTGGCGGACCCGCGTGGGGGACATCGATGCGGCGGTCGCCCGATACCTCGAGGCGAACCCCGGTGCGGACCTCAGCAGGGTCCGCATGAACGTGGTCTTCAGGTAGGTTGTGGGCATGGTGGAGCTCGCTGATTTCATCCCGCACGCGCCCGTCGATCCCGAGGTCATCGAAGCCTATCGAGGGCGCGTCCCGGCGGAGATCCAGGAGATCTGGGAGAGCTACGGCCAGGGGACCTTCGGCGAGGGCTTCCTGCGTGTGATCGATCCGGCGGTGTACGAGGCCGAGCTCGGGGATCGCGTCGGGAAGACGCAGGGCGACGGCGTCGCCATCCCGGTGATGGTCACCGGTCTCGGGGACCTGATCCTGTGGGAGCCGGGCATCGACTCGCTCGTGGCGCTGATCTTCCGCGAGAACCGCGGTGTCGGGCTCGGCAAGGCCGCGACCTTCCTGACCCTGACGCGGGCCGCAGGCGCCAAGCACCTGTCCCGGACGCTGAACTGGGATGTGTTCCCCGACGCGGTCGCGCAGCAGGGGGCGCCGGCATTCGACGACTCCTTCATCTTCGTGCCGCTTCCCTCGCTCGGCGGCCCCGGGACCGTCGACACGCTGCACAAGCGGCAGACCCTCACGGCCATCCAGCTGATGGTCGACATGCAGGGACCCATCGGCCACTGACCGCCCATCGCGCCCAGGTGGGTAGTTCTCCCCATAGGTGGGTCTGAGAACCTTCGCTAGCATCGATCCCGCGGGGGTTGAACGGGCGCTCGCACAACGACGACACGCTGGGAGGCGGGTTCATGGCACACGATTTCGGTGCAACGTACAGCGAGATGGAGAGCGCGGCACAGCGGCTGCGCGACGGTCGTCAGACCGTCACCGACACGCTGAAGGAGCTCCAGGGCATCATCGACGACCTGGTGCAGGACGGCTTCAAGACCGAGAACGCCTCCGAGGCGTACTCGACCGCGTACTCGGAGCTCACGACCTCGCTCGACGACGCGGCTGAGGCCGTGAACGACATGGCGCAGGCGCTGGACCGCATGGCGGACCGCATCCGCGACACGGACGCGGAGCTCGCCGGCGGCTGAGCCTCCCGCGACGACACGGGCCGCGGTGCGATCGAACGATCCGCACCGCGGCCCGTTCTTCGTGTCAGGGGTGATTAGGATCAGGGAGATGAACGGAGTGTCGAGCCGATGACCACGTCGCAGACCTATTGGTACAACCTCACGACGCAGTCGGTCGTCCGCGACGACGAACGCCCGTCGGCCGACTGCCTGGGGCCGTTCTCGTCGGCCGCGGAGGCGGAGGACTCGCCCGCCGTGCTGCTCGAGTACGCGCGCAGCTGGCTCGAGAGCGAAGAGAGCGAGCCGTACCGCGAGATGGCCGCCGAGCTCGACGACGGCACCGACTACGCCTGACGCCCACGATGCACTCCTCCCGCCGCGGCGCGGCCGTCGTCGTCGTGCTGTCGGCCGTCGGGCTGGCCGCCTGCGCACCCACCGCACCGCCCTCCGTCGTCCCGGGCAGCAGCGTCGTCGTGGGATGGTCGGCGGAGCTGACCTCGCTCAACGCGGCAGCGCACCCGACGGCCGGCAACCTCGACATCGCCGCCGCGACCCGCTCCCGGTTCGGGGACACCGTGGACGGCGACTTCATCCCCGATGAGAGCTTCGGGACGGCGTCCATCGCCGGCGACGATCCCTTCACCGTGCGGTACGACCTGGCCGAGCCATCGTGGTCCGACGGCATCCCCGTGGACGCGGCCGATCTGATGCTCGGCTGGGCAGGGGCCGCCGGTGCCTTCGCGGCCGACGGCGGATCCTCGCAGGACGAGGCTCCGGCCCCTCCCGTGGTGGACGAGTTCGCACGCGCCATCGAGGTGACCTTCCCCGCGCCGACCATCTCCTGGCAGACCGCGGTGAGTGCTCCGGTGCCCGCGCACGTCGTCGGCGAGCGCGCCTTCGGGCTGGACGACCCGATGGAGGCCAAGCAGGCCGTCCTCCGTGCGCTGGCGGAGCGCGATGCGGCTGCGACCGCGGCGATCGCGGAGGAGTGGGACCGGGCCTTCGAGATCGCGGCGGACGGCGACACCGCCCCCGAGGTGCTGATCTCGAGCGGCCCCTACCTGCTGGACGGGATCGACGGCTCCGGAGGGGATCAGACGGTGCGGCTCGTGCCCAATCCGGGTTACCGGGGAGCGGCGACGCCCCGGATCGCACGCGTGGACCTGGTCCCGCGCGGGAAGGATCCGGCGGCGGCCGTCGGCGACTCGCTCGATCTCGTGACGCTCGCTCCGACCGCCGACAACCGCGGGCCGATCCGGGAGAAGGAGCGCCGTGACTTCGCCGTGCAGGCGACGCACGACGGCACGGTGTGGAGCGTCCTGCTCCGGCCGGACCGGATCTTCTCCGACCGGGCGGCGCGGGCCGCGTTCCTGCGGGTCGTCCCGGCCGATGAGATGGTCGCCGCGGGCGCCGGCGAATGGGCGCGGGTGTACGCGAAGAGCACGTCCATGGTGGCGGCCCCCGGCTCGCGGGCATTCGACATCGTCAACGAGGATTCCGGCTTCACCGACGCCCTCGGCACGCCGGCCGACGACCCGCCGCTCGACCGATCGCGCGCGGGGGTGCCGGCGAGGACGCGCGTGTGCGTCCTGTACGACCGCGGCAGCGCGTTCGCCGCGGGGGCCTTCACGGCCCTGCAGAAGGCCGCGAAGGAGGCGGGCTGGGCGGTCGCCGACTGCGGCAGCGACGACGTCTCGAAGGCGCTGTCGGGCGGCGGCTGGAACGCCGTGATCGACCGCGTGAGGATCCCGCAGACGCCGGACGAGATGGCGGCGCAGTGGGGGAGCGAGGGCGCGGCATCCGTCACCGGGCATGCCGACGCCGATCGGGACGACCTCATCGCGACGCTCGCCGAGACGGTCGACGTGTACGCGGCTCGCGAGCTGACGGCCCGGATCGAGCGGACGATCGTGGACGCCGCCGTCGCACGTCCGATCGCCGTGAACCCGCGGGTGACGATCGTCGACCCGGGGCTGTCGAGTGTGACGGTGCGCAACGGATCGCGGGCTCCGGTGATGTCGGGGATCGCGCAGTGGGCCCCCGCGGGCTGACGCCGGCCGGCGCATCGTTGTGTCCGATTTCCGCGAGCCGGTGTCGGGGAGGCGTGACAGGCTGAGGTCATGACGATCGCCGCGATGACCTTCGACGAGCGCTACCGCGCCATCGATGCGCGCGACGTCCGCTTCGACGGCCAGTTCGTCACCGCCGTCCGATCGACCGGCATCTACTGTCGGCCGAGCTGCCCGGCGCGCACCCCGAAACCGGCGAACGTCACCTTCTACCCGACGAGCGCGGCCGCCCACGAAGCCGGGTTCCGCGCCTGCAAGCGGTGCCTGCCCGAGGCGACGCCCGGATCGCCGCAGTGGAATGTGCGCAGCGACGTCGCGGGTCGCGCGATGCGTCTCATCGCCGACGGTGTCGTCGACCGGGAGGGCGTCCCCGGCCTCGCCGCGCGCCTCGGGTACTCGACCCGGCACCTCACCCGGCTGCTGGCCGCCGAACTGGGGGCAGGACCGCTCGCCCTCGCCCGCGCCCACCGTGCCCACACCGCGCGCACGCTGCTGGTCGACACCGACCTGCCCGTCGCCGACGTCGCTTTCGCCGCGGGCTTCGCGAGCATCCGGCAGTTCAACGAGACGGTCGGCGAGGTCTTCGCGCTCCCGCCGACGCAGCTGCGCGCCCGCCGCACCGGCGGCGGTCCCCGGCCCGGGCGCATCGACCTGACGCTGCCGGTCCGCGAGCCCTTCGACGCCGTCGGCGTGTTCGGCTGGCTCCGTGCGCACGCCGTCCCCGGGCTGGAGGTGGGCGACGCGGGATCGTTCAGCCGGGTCGTGCGCCTTCCCGGCGGGACCGCCTGGTTCGAGGTGCACCAGGACGCCGGCGGCCGACTGCGGATGCAGGCCGAACTCACCACGCTGCGGGACCTGTCCGTGCTGATCGCCCGGGTGCGGCGGCTGTTCGACCTCGACGCGGACCCCGCCGCGATCGACGAGGCCCTCGGTGCGCATCCCGAGTTGCGTCCGCTCGTCGCCCGGGTCCCGGGAGTGCGTCTGCCCGCCGCCATGGATGCCGATGAGATGCTGATCCGCGCCATGATCGGCCAGCAGATCAGCGTGGCGGCGGCCCGGACCGTCATGGGGCGTCTCGTCGCCGACCTCGGCGAGCCCGTCGACACCGTCCGCGGGCCGGCCATCCTGTTCCCGACGGCCGAGACCGTGGCAGCCTCCGGCGCGGAAGTGCTCCGCGGGCCGGCCGCGCGGGTGCGCTCGATCGTCGGCGCGGCCGCCGCACTCGCCGACGGCGCACTCCGGCTGAGCCCGGGGGACGACCCGGTCGAGCAGCGCGCCGCCCTTCTCGCGCTCCCCGGCATCGGGCCCTGGACGGCGGACTACGTGCGGATGCGCGTCCTCGGCGATCCCGACGTGCTGCTGCCCGGAGACGTGGCCGCGCGCGCGGGCGCCACCGCGGCAGGCATCCCCGACGACGCCCGCGGGCTCACCGAGTGGTCACGCCGGGTCGCTCCCTGGCGCAGCTACCTGATGGCGCACCTCTGGTACGCCGCCCCCGTCACGCAGGCGTGGCGGGCCCTTCCCGCACCCGAGGAGACCACGCCATGACCGCACTGATCGAGACCGTCGACACGGCCGACGGCGCCTTCACCATCCTCGAGTCGGAGGGACGGGTCCTCGCCTCGGGATGGACGGCGGACCCGGCCGCGATCCTGGTGCGGCTGCACCCCCGGCACCGGCCCGCACAGGTCGACTCCGGGCGGACGGATGCCGCGGCCGCCGTCGCGGCGTACTACGACGGCGACCTCGCCGCCATCGACGCGGTCCCCGTCGCCCAGCGCGGCACCGATCTGCAGCGGGCGGGATGGGCGGCGCTGCGGTCGATCGCACCGGGGAGCCCGCTGACCTACACGGAGTTCGCTGCCGCGCTGGGCTCGCCGGGAGCCGTCCGCGCCGCGGCGTCCATCTGCGCGCGCAACGCCCCGGCTCTGTTCGTCCCGTGTCACCGGGTGCTCCGGACCGGTGGCGCGCTGGGCGGCTTCGCCTGGGGCCTGCCGGTGAAGGAGCGCCTGCTCGCCCGTGAGGCGACGATCCGCTGAGAAAACGCTTGCCTCCCGTGGCGGACCCGGTCTAACCTGGAGGGCTGTCGCGCACGCCGCGTCGACCCCGTTCGGCTGAAGCCAGGAGGAAGCCATGTATCCGGAAATCGTTCCCACGAAGTCCGTCGCCTCCCTCGCCGCCGGACCCTCCGCCCGCAAGGGGTGACGTCAGAGCGGTAGACCTTCCGCTCGCACTCTTCCGTTCGCGGCCGTCGGCCCCGATCTCCCGCGCACCGCTGCGCTCTCCGCCGCCTCGGCATCCGTCTCCACCCCTGCAGGAACATGACCTCTTCGACGACGCCCCGTCTGTCCACCTTCCGCTCCCTCATCCGGCTGCTGCCGTTCGCGAAGGCGGTGCTCCCGCGCCTCGGCCTCGGTGCCGCGAGCGCGCTCGTGGCGAGCCTGCTCGCCCTCGGGATCCCGCTCGTGCTCGAGCAGATCGTCAGCGACGAGGGCCCGATCGCCTCGGGCGACCCCTGGCTCATCGCGCTCGGCGCGGGGATCATCCTGCTCCTCGGCCTCCTCGAGGCGCTGATGGTGTGGGCCCGCCGCTGGTTCGTGCTCGGTCCCGCGACGCGCGTCGAGTACGAGCTGCGGAGCGACTTCTTCTCCCGGCTGCAGCGTCTGCCGGTCGCCTTCCATGACCGGTGGCAGTCGGGACAGCTGCTCAGCCGCATGATGCAGGACATCAGTCTCATCCGCCGCTGGCTCGCGTTCGGCATCGTGCTGCTCGTGGTCAACGCGATCACGATCGTCGTCGGCTCGGCGATCCTCTTCCGCTGGCACTGGGTGCTCGGGACGATCTTCGTGGTCGTGTCGGCGCCGCTGTGGATCGCGGGCTACATCTTCGAGAACCGCTACGGCGCGCTCTCGCGGCAGAGCCAGGACCAGGCCGGCGACCTCGCCACGGCGGTGGAGGAGTCGGTGCACGGCATCCGCGTGCTGAAGGCCTTCGGTCGCGGCAGCCACGCGCTCAAGAAGTTCACCCGGCAGGCGGAGACGCTGCGCGAGACGGAGATCAACAAGGCGCGCGCGGTCGGCTGGATCTGGTTCTGGCTCGTCCTCCTGCCCGACATCGCATTCGCACTGTGCCTCGGCGCCGGCATCTTCCTCGCACAGGCGGGCGAGATCGACCGGGCCGCGCTGATCGCGTTCTTCGCGATGGCGACGATCCTGCGGTGGCCGGTGGAGTCCATCGGCTTCCTGTTCTCGTTCCTCGTCGACGCGCGCACCGCGACGGACCGTCTGTTCGACGTGTTCGACGAGGAGAACACGATCACCGACCCGGTGGACCCGAAGACGATCGAGCGCCCGCGCGGGGCGCTCGTGTTCGAGAACGCCCACTTCCGCTATCAGGACGCGGGCGAGGCCGAGCGCGACCTGCTGGACGGCATCGACCTCGCGCTCCGCCCCGGCGAGACGATGGCTCTCGTCGGTCTCACCGGCTCGGGCAAGACGACTCTGACGACCCTGCCGGGCAGGCTGTACGACGTCACCGGCGGACGGGTGACGCTCGACGGCGTCGACGTGCGGGAGCTGACGCTCGCCGAGCTGCGCCGGCACGTGGGCATGGCGTTCGAGGACGCCACGCTGTTCTCGCAGACCGTGCGCGAGAACGTGCTGCTCGGCCGCGAGGACCTCACGCCGGGCAGCGATGAGGCGGAGCGCGTGCTCCGTGAAGCGCTCGGGGTCGCCCAGGCCGGCTTCGTGGACGATCTGCCGAACGGCGTGGACACCGTGATCGGCGAGGAGGGGCTCAGTCTCTCCGGAGGCCAGCGTCAGCGGCTGGCGCTCGCCCGCGCGGTCGCCGCACGCCCCGCCGTGCTGGTGCTCGACGATCCGCTGTCGGCCCTCGACGTCGACACCGAGGCCCTCGTCGAGGACGCCCTGCGCGAAGTGCTCGCCGAGACCACCGCCCTCATCGTCGCGCACCGCCCGTCGACCGTGACCCTCGCGGACCGCGTCGCGCTCCTCGAGGCAGGCCGCATCACCGCGGTCGGGACGCACTCCGAGCTCCTGCGCACCAGCGAGCATTACCGGCACGTCATCTCGAGCCTCGAGGACGAGCAGGAACGTCAGCATGAGAGGAAGGTGTCGCTGTGAGCACCGTCACCGGCACCAGCGGCGAAGACCGCTCGGACTACACGCGCGAGGAGAGCCGCGAGATCCGGCGGCGCTCGCTGCGGCTGCTGGGGTCGCTCGTGACGCCGCTGCGCATGCAGCTCGTGCTCGCCGCCATCGTCCTCGTCATCTCGACGGCACTGCGCGTCGCGGGCCCGGCCCTCGTCGGATGGGGCATCGCCAACGCACTGCCCGCCGTCGTCGAGCAGGCGGACTGGATGCCGACGATCGTCGTGGTCGTCGTCTTCCTCGTCACCGCGATCGGCGGCGCAGCCCTCATCGGCTGGTACGCCGTGGTCGCGGCGCGACTGACCCAGGCGGTCATGTTCGACCTGCGGCGTCGCATCTTCCTGCACACGCAGCGGCTGAGCCTCGAGTTCCACGAGTCGTACACCTCGGGCCGCATCATCTCGCGCCAGACGAGCGATCTGGACACGATCCGCGAGCTCCTCGACGGCGGCCTCAACGAGCTCGTCTCGGGGCTGCTCTACGGCGGGTTCACGCTCGTGGCCCTCCTGCTGCTCGACTGGCAGTCGGGTCTGATCCTCGCCGCGACGGGGCTCCCGCTGTTCCTCCTGATGCGCTGGTTCTACCTCCGGTCACAGGTGGTCTACCGCGAGTCGCGCGTGATCAGCGCGAAGGTCATCGTCAAGTTCGTCGAGTCGATGACCGGCATCCGCGCCGTCAAGGCGTTCCGCAAGGAGCCGGCAAACGACGCCGAGTTCGGGAAGCTCGCGAGCGACTACCGCGACGTGAACATGCGCTCGATCCGTCTGTTCGGGACGTTCGAGCCCGGCATGATGGCCATCTCGTCCGTCGCACTCGCGCTCGTGCTCTTCTGGGGCGGGTTCCGCGTCATCGACGGCGCGCTGGAGCTCGGCTTCCTGCTGTCCGCGGTCCTGTACGTGCGCAACTTCTTCGCGCCCATGCAGGAGGTGGCGTTCTTCCTGAACTCGTACCAGTCCGCGACAGCGGCGCTCGAGAAGGTGTCGGGGGTGCTCGAGGAGTCGCCGACGGTCCCCGACCCGACCGACCCGGTCGACCTGCGCGTCGCCCGCGGTCACCTCCGATTCGACGAGGTCGAGTTCGGCTACTCCGACGAGGTCACGATCCTGCCCCGGTTCGTGCTCGACATCCCGGCCGGTCAGACGATCGCGCTCGTCGGGACCACCGGCGCCGGCAAGTCGACGCTCGCGAAGCTCATCGCGCGGTTCTACGACCCGACCCGCGGACGGCTGACCCTGGACGGCGTCGACCTGCGCCGGCTGCACCCGAAGGACCTGCGGCGCGCGATCGTCATGGTGACGCAGGAGGCGTACCTGTTCAGCGGGACGGTGGCGGACAACATCGCCCTCGGCAAGCCCGACGCGACGCTGGACGAGATCAAGGCCGCGGCCCGGGCGGTCGGCGCCCACGAGTTCATCGAGCGGCTGCCGGACGGCTACGCCACCGACGTCAACAAGCGCGGCGGCCGCGTCTCGGCGGGTCAGCGTCAGCTGGTCTCGTTCGCGCGGGCGTTCCTCGCCGACCCCGCGGTGCTGATCCTCGACGAGGCGACCGCATCGCTCGACATCCCCAGCGAGCGGCAGATCCAGGAAGCCCTCGGGACCCTGCTCTCCGACCGGACCGCGATCATCATCGCCCACCGCCTGTCGACGGTCGCGATCGCCGACCGCGTCCTGGTCATGGAGCACGGCCGCATCATCGAGGACGACACCCCGGATGCGCTGATCGCGGGCACGGGCAAGTTCTCGCAGCTGCACCGGGCGTGGCGCGAGTCGCTCGTCTGACGCGGAGGGGCAGCGGATGCCGGGGCTCGCGTCCCGGCATCCGCTCGTCTCAGCGGGTCGTCAGAGACGGAACTCGGCAACGACCTCGCCGTACTCCGTCTCGTCCACCGGGGTGAAGCCGACACGACGGAAGAAGGCCTCGGGGCCCTCGTCGCCCGCCTCGTAGATGACGTTGACGTGGTCGAAACCTCGGGAGCGCGCCTCGTCGAGGAGCTTCTCGACGGCGAAGCGGCCGACGCCGCGGCCCTGGTCGTCGGCGTCCACGTTGATGCGCCACAGCACCGAGCGGAAGTGGTCCTGAGCGGCGTCCTCGTCGAAGTTGGCGCTCACGAAGCCGACGACCTCGTCGCCGTCCAGCACCACGCGCTGCCACGCGGTGGCGGGGTTCACGACGGCGCCGGCGACGGCATAGCTGGTGGGGGCGAGGAACTGCTCCTGCCCAGGCTTGAGGGACATCGTGTTGACCGCCACGATCGTATCCGCGGACAGTTCGACCAATCGCAGCTCCGTCATGCGGCCAGGGTACCCAACAGATCGGTCGCGGCGCACGCCGATTTCCGGCGGCGCCGGGCCGGCCGGCGCGAGAAGTATCTCGATATCGAGAGACTTCGGTCCCGTGCGATAGGCTGGCCGGGATCCCATTTGCCGCTCAAACGGAGAGACGACACGTGTCCGAGTCGACCATCATCTACACCCATACGGACGAGGCACCGGCACTGGCCACCGCTTCGTTCCTCCCCATCGTCCAGGCGGTCGCCGGGCAGGCCGGAGTGGCCATCGAGACCCGCGACATCTCGCTCGCCGGCCGCATCCTCGCCGCCTTCCCGCAGCGACTCACGCCCGAGCAGCAGGTGGGCGACGCCCTCGCCGAGCTCGGCGGTCTCGCCACGCTGCCCGAGGCCAACATCATCAAGCTGCCGAACATCTCGGCCTCGATCCCGCAGCTGAAGGCGGCCATCGCCGAGCTGCAGTCGCAGGGCTACGACATCCCGGACTACCCGGATGAGGCCTCCTCGGTCGAGGACAAGGACGTGCGCGCCCGCTACGACCGGATCAAGGGATCCGCCGTGAACCCGGTGCTGCGCGAAGGCAACAGCGACCGCCGCGCGCCCCTCTCGGTGAAGAGCTACGCGCGCAAGCACCCGCACCGCAACAAGCCGTTCGCCGAGGGCTCCCGGACCCGCGTCGCCACCATGGGTCACGACGACTTCAAGAGCAACGAGAAGTCGACGGTCCTGGCGGCGGACGACGTGCTGACGATCCAGCACGTGGCCGAGGACGGCACCGTGACCGAGCTCAAGAGCGGCCTGAAGGTGCTCCCGGGCGAGATCGTCGACGCCACGTTCCTGTCCGCCGCCGCTCTCGACGCGTTCCTCGCCGAGACGATCGAGGCCGCCCGGGCCGACGACGTGCTGTACTCCGTCCACCTCAAGGCCACCATGATGAAGGTCAGCGACCCGATCATCTTCGGCCACGTCGTGACGGCGTTCTTCGCCGACGTCTTCGACCGCTTCGGGGGCGTCCTCGCGGATGCCGGGCTCACCCCGAACGACGGGCTCGGCTCGATCCTCGCGGGGCTCGGCACGGTCGCGAACGGCGATGAGATCGCCGCCGCGTTCGACGCCGCGCTGGCGAACGGACCGCGCCTGTCGTACGTGAACTCGGACAAGGGCATCACGAACCTGCACGTCCCGTCCGACGTCATCGTCGACGCGTCGATGCCCGCGCTGGTCCGCAACGGCGGCAAGCTGTGGGGCGCGGACGGCGGCGAGGCCGACACGATCGCCGTGATCCCGGACTCGTCCTACGCCGGGGTCTACCAGGCGGTCATCGACGATGTCATCGCGCACGGACCGCTTGACCCCGCCACGATCGGCACCGTCCCGAACGTCGGCCTCATGGCGCAGGCGGCGGAGGAGTACGGCAGCCACGACAAGACCTTCGAGATCGCGTCGGCCGGTGCGGTGCGGATCGTCGACCAGTCCGGAACGGTGCTCATCGAGCACGCGGTCGGCGCCGGCGACATCTGGCGCGCGACGCAGACCAAGGACGTCGCGGTCCGCGACTGGGTGAAGCTCGCCGTCACACGCGCCCGCGCGACCGGGGCACCGGCCGTCTTCTGGCTGGACGCCTCGCGCGCCCACGACGCCCAGCTCATCGAGAAGGTCCGGACCTACCTCGCCGAGCACGACACCGACGGCCTGACGATCGAGATCCTCGCCCCGGCCGAGGCCACGCAGTACTCCCTCGACCGCATCCGCACGGGCGAGGACACCATCTCGGTGACCGGCAACGTCCTGCGCGACTACCTGACCGACCTGTTCCCGATCCTCGAAGTGGGCACGAGCGCCAAGATGCTCTCGATCGTCCCGCTCCTCGCGGGCGGCGGCCTGTTCGAGACGGGTGCCGGCGGCTCGGCTCCGAAGCACGTGCAGCAGCTGGTGGCGGAGAACTACCTGCGCTGGGACTCCCTGGGAGAGTTCTTCGCGCTCGCGGCATCTTTCGAGCACCTGGCGGACACGACCGGCAACGACCGCGCCCGCGTCCTGGCCGAGACCCTCGACGCCGCGACCGGCACGTTCCTCGAGAACGACAAGTCGCCCGGCCGTGCGCTCGGCACGATCGACAACCGAGGCAGCCACTTCTACCTGGCCAGCTACTGGGCGCAGGAGCTGGCGTCGCAGACCACCGACGGCGACCTGGCGGCTGTGTTCGGTCCGGTCGCCGAGGCGCTCACCGCGAACGAGGAGACGATCGTCGCCGAGCTGAACGCCGTGCAGGGATCGCCCGCGGAGATCGGCGGGTACTACCGTCCGGACCCCGAGCTCGTGACCCGCATCATGCGCCCGTCGGCCACGCTGAACGGGATCATCGACGCGATCTGACCGATGACGACGAAGGGGCCGGATGCCACGCGGCATCCGGCCCCTTCGTCGTTGCGACGCGCGCGTGCGTCAGGCGTGGATCCAGACGTCCGCACCGTTGGGCAGCCAGTCGTAGAGCTTCTTGGCGAGGTGCGGCGGCATGTTGACGCAGCCGGCGCTCATCCGGTTGCCGAAGTTGTCGTGCCAGTAGGCCCCGTGGAACGCCTGGTTGCCGTTGAAGTACATCACCCAGGGCACATCGGGCTGCGTGTACTTCGAGCCGGTGTCGCGCGAGGTGCCGCTCATGTCCTGCAGCGGAGTGCGCCAGCCGATGCTGTAGCGGCCCGTGAACGTCACCGCGCCCTCGCGCCCGCTCGAGATCAGCCACGTGTCGATGACCTTGTCGTTCTCACGCAGGTAGATCCGCTGCTCGCTGAGGTCGACCTCGGCCAGTCGTGTGGTGGTGACGGTCTCGCGCGGCGTCACCTCGACCGGCAGGTCGTAGGCGGCGTTGCCGCCGGTGAGCTGCTCGGCGAAGTCGCGCGCGATGCCGTCGGTGTCGCCGAGCACGCGCCCGTCCTGGCCCTCGACGAGGGTGACGAGCTGCGCGCCGGACTCACTCGTGAGTACCTCGGCGGACTCGGGGTCCTGGTCGACCTTCTCGGGCAGACCGTCGACCGTGGCCTGGATCGCGGCGGGGTCGGCGGTGATCGTGAACGCGCCGGACGCGTCGGTGTCGACGGTGAGCCACGAGGCGAGCTTTGTCGCGGACACGGCGACCACGCGCTCGTCAGCCGCGTAGAAGCCGGCGTTGTCGATCATCTCGTTGAGGGTGTCGGCGGTCGCCTCGGCCATCTCGGTCGTCGTGGCGGAGGCGACCGGCTCGGCCGTCGGGTCGATCACGACCGTGGCGGAGCCGTCCGACAGGCCGTCCTCGAGCGCGGCACGGACGTCCTCGAGGGCGATGCCGGAGCCGTCGACGGCCGGGCTGACCGTGTAGGAGGAGTCCTCGAACGAGACCGCCGCCGGAGTCGGGTCGGTGTAGAGCTCGGGCGCGGCCGCGCGGAGCGTCGCGGTGGCTCGCTCGGCGTCGAGCGAGATCTCCGCACCGCCGACCTCGCTGAACCAGCTGCCCAGGTTCCACATGGGGCTCTGCGCGAACGCGGCGTCGGCGAGCGACCCGGCATCCACCGAAGCGCCCAGATCGGCCGCCGAGACGGTCGGGCCGCCCTCGCCGAGGGAGACCGTCATGCCGGCGACGTGGCTCGAGACGGTGTCAGCGGCCATGCCCGGGGTCTGCCAGCCGACCGGGACACCGGCGACCGCGGTGCCGGGGGCGATGAGGACGAGCGACGCGGCGACGGCCCCGACGGTGACGACGGCGACCGGGATCCCGATCTTCAGGCCCAGGTGACGGCGCTTGGGCGCCGGCTCGGCGGGCGCCCATCGGACCTCCGGCGTCTCCGGAGGAACCGACCCGTCGGGCTCGGAGCGTGTGATTACTTCGGACATGGTCCCCCCGAGGAGCAGTCAGGCCGCGCCAGGTGATCCGGTCGCGTACCGGAAATGGTATCGCGACCGGCCTGGGAGAGCGCGTCGACGCGTATCCGGTCCGGCGCGGCAGCCGTACACTGGCCGGGCGCGGCGCCCGCCGCGACGGGAGGAATGGGATCCGTGGCCGAAGTCGTGATCGTCGAATCGCCCGCCGCGGCCGGAGCGCTCGCCGCCGATGAGATCGTGCGGCTGCTCTCCGAGCGACCGGACGCCGTGCTGGGCCTGGCCACCGGGTCGACCCCGCTCCCGGTGTATGAGGCGCTCCGACCCCGGCTCGACGGGCTGGACGTGTCGCAGGTGCAGGGGTTCGCCCTCGACGAGTACGTCGGCCTGGATCCCGCGCACCCGCAGAGCTACCGCGCGGTCATCACCCGCGAGGTCGTCGAGCCGCTCGGGCTGGATCCGACGCGCATCCACACCCCGAACGGCGCCCCCGAGACCATCGAGCATGCGGGGGAGGACTACGAGCGCGCCATCGCCCGCGCGGGCGGTATCGACCTGCAGATCCTCGGGATCGGGACGTCCGGTCACATCGGGTTCAACGAGCCCGGCTCGTCGTTCGCGTCGCGCACGAGGGTGAAGACGCTCGTCGAGCAGACGCGACGCGACAACGCCCGGTTCTTCGACTCCGCGGACGACGTGCCGATGCACTGCATCACGCAGGGACTCGGCACCATCCTCATGGCCCGCCACCTGGTGCTGCTCGCGTTCGGCGAGAGCAAGGCCGCGGCTGTCGCAGGGGCCGTGGAGGGCCCGCTGACCTCGTCTCTGCCCGGCTCGGCGATCCAGCTCCACCCGCATGTGACGGTGATCATCGATGAGGCCGCCGCGTCGCGGCTCGCCGGAGCGGACTACTACCGCTACGCCTATGCGCACAAGCCGGCCTGGCAGGGTCTGTGACACGCACCGCGGCACGGGTCACGGCCGCGGGGCGAACACCTTCCCCGGATTGAGGATGCCGGCCGGGTCGAACAGCGCCTTGATGCCGCGCTGCAGCTCCTCCTGATCCGCTCCGAGCTCGTCTGCGAGCCAGCGGCGCTTGAGGACCCCGATGCCGTGCTCGCCCGTCAGGGTGCCGCCGAGTGCCAGCGCCGCGCGGAACAGCTCGCCCGCCGCCTCCCACACGACGTCCGGCACCTCGGTGCCGTCGAACACGAAGTTCGGGTGCAGGTTGCCGTCGCCGGCATGGCAGACGGTCGGGATCGTGAGGCCATACGCCTGCTCGATCCGGGCGATCTCGTCGAACATCGCCGGCAGGGCGCTCCGCGGCACCGAGACGTCCTCGATGAGCGTGGTGCCGAGCCGCTCCATGGCGGGGTGCATCGACCGCCGCACCGTCCACAGCTGCGCGGCCTCGACGTCGTCGACCGCGAGGCGCACCCGGCCACCGGCGTCGGCCAGGACGGTCGCGATCGCCGCCTGCTCGTCGGCGGCGGCGATGCCGTCGGTCTGCACGGTGAGCTGCGCGGCCCCCGGCTGCGGTGGGGGGAGTCCCAGCAGAGCGTGGGCGGCGGCGAGGCTCACGGCATCCATCAGCTCCATGATCGAGGGCTGGATGCCGGCGGCCGTGACGGCGGCGGACGCGACCGCCGCGGCGCGCACGTCGGGGAAGGTGGCGGTGAGGGTGCGGGTGACGCCGGGAACCAGGCGGCGGAGCTTGAGGGTCGCCCCGACCACGACGCCGAGCGTGCCCTCCGAGCCGATCATCAGGGCGGTGAGGTCGTAGCCCGTCACGCCCTTGACGCTGCGGTGTCCGACCGAGATGAGGCGCCCGTCCGCCAGGACGACGTCGAGCGCGAGCACGGCATCGCGGACGACGCCGTACTTCGCGCACAGCAGCCCGCCGGCACCCGTGGCGATGTTGCCGCCCACGGTGGAGATGTCGCGGCTGGCGGGGTCGGGCGCCCACCACAGGCCGTGAGCGGCCAGCGCCGCGTTGAGGTCGGCGTTGAGGATGCCCGGCTCGACGACCGCGAGCAGATCGTCGGGACGCACGTCCACGATGGCGTCCATGGCCCGCAGGGACAGCGAGATCTCACCGCTGCCGGTGTTGGCTCCGCCGGCGAGTCCCGTCCCGGCACCTCGGACGACGACGGGGGTTCCGCTGGCGTGCGCGATCCGCAGGGTCGCCTGGACATCGTCGACGGATGCCGCGTGCACGACCGCCAGCGGGAGGCCGGCCGCGCGGTGACCGGACTTGTCTGCGCGCACGGTCTCCCGTTCCGCCACGTCGGTGGTGACGCGCTCGCCGAGCTCCTCGCGGAGCCGGGCGACGACCTCGCTCATGCCAGCCGCTGGCGCCCGGCGAGGACGCCGACGACGACCGCCACGACGCCGAAGCCGAGACCGATCCACGCCTGCCCGGCGCTCCACCACACGATGGTGGCCGACAGGGCGAGGAGGAGCTCCACGAGACCTCGGACGAACGGGTGGACGCGCAGCACGGCGCGCGGCGAGACGAAGAGTGCCCAGATGACGAGCGCTCCGAGCGGTGCCGCGATGCCGACGACGATGTTCCAGGGCATGTCCCAGGCGGTGAAGCCCCAGACGGCGAGGGTGCCCGCGGCGAAGAGGACGCAGAGGAAGCCCAGCAGGTCGAGGACCGACAGGGGCGCGCGGGTGCCGGCGGCGGGCAGCGGGGCGTCGGGTGTCGCGGGCCGCACGGGGGGAAGGTCGGACATGCTCCGATTCTACGGCGGGCCGAATGTCACAAGTTTGTTAAGACTGCTGCCGAATCGGCGTCAGACGCTTGCGCCGGGGCAGTTCGTAAGTTCTACTAACAAACATGTCGACGTCGACGAGATCTCCGCGCCCCGCGCGGATGCGCCACACGGCGGGCAAGATCCTGCCGGAGCACGCCCGCGCCCACAATCGCGCGCTCGTCCTGCAGTCGCTGTTCTCCGCCGGCGCGATGAGTCGCGCCGACCTCGCCCGGACCACCGGCCTCACCCGGGTCACGATCTCCGATCTGGTCGCGGAGCTGATCGGCGACGGCTACATCGTCGAGCGAGGCGTGCGCGAGGCATCCGGCCCGGGGAAGCCCGCCATCCTGGTGGATCTCGCTCGTGACGGGCATCGGATCGCCGGCCTCGACCTGTCGGGCAGCGACCGCTTCCGCGGCGCGACCCTGACCCTCGACGGCGAGATCGTCGCGCGGCACGAGGTGCCGGTGCCGGCATCGGCCGCGGACATCGTGCCGGCCATCATCGAGCTCGCCCGCGCCGTGATCGCCGACGCCCACGCCCCCGTGCTCGGCCTCGGCGTCGGGACGCCCGGTGTCGTCGACGACCGCGGCACGGTTCTGACCGCGCCGGGCTTCGGCTGGGAGGGTCTTGACCTCAGCGGCATCCTCGAAGCTCAGCTGGCGGTGCCCGTCCTCGTCGCGAACGACGCGAACGCGGCCGTCCTGGCGGAGCACACCTTCGGCGGCGCGGGCGACGACGTCATCCTCGTCCGGGTCGGTCGAGGCGTCGGCGCCGGTCTGCTGACAGGCGGGCAGCCGCTGGCCGGCGCCCGCTTCGCGGCGGGCGAGATCGGGCACGTCACGGTCGGGACCGACGGCGGTCCGCTGTGCGCCTGCGGCAAGATCGGCTGCCTCGAAGCGTGGCTCTCGGTGCCTGCGCTGACCGAGCGCGTCGCGGCGAGCAGTGATCCGGGCGGCGTCCTGCGCGACGCGGGGGAGCGTCTCGGCATCGCGCTCGCGCCGATCGTGGGGGCGCTCGACCTCTCCGAGATCGTGCTCTCCGGTCCCGAGGACCTCCTCGGCGACCTCCTCGCGGAAGCTGCCGCCGAGACGGTGCGCACGCGCACCCTCGCCACCTTCCACGACGAGCTGCACGTGCGGATGACGACCCACGGCGAGGACATCGTCCTCCGCGGCGCTGCCGTCATGGTGCTCTCCGGCCGGCTCGGAGTGTCCTGACGACCCGATGACACGGACGGTCCGCCCGGCCCGTCCCCCACCCAGGAACAAAGGAATCGCTATGAAGAAGACCCTCGGAGCACTGTCGCTCCTCGGCGCGTCCGCCCTCGCGCTCTCCGCCTGCGCCGCCGGCGGCACGCCGTCGGGCAGCACCGAAGAGACCGGAGAGCTGACGGTGTGGCTGGTGGGGACCGACACCCCGCAGGAAGCGCGCGACCACCTCAAGAAGACATTCGAGGCGGAGAACGACGGGTGGACCCTCACCGTGGAGGAGAAGACCTGGGCGGACACCGCCGACAACTACGTCGCGGCGCTCTCATCGAACGACGCCCCCGACGTCGTCGAGGTCGGGAACACGCAGGCGCCGGGCTTCATCGCCCAGGGCATGCTCGCCGACATCACCGATCTGCGGGAGGAGCTCGGCGGCGACGATCTGCTGCAGAGCTTCGTCGACCTCGGATCGGAGGACGGCACTCTCTACGCCGCGCCGTATTACGCGGGCTCCCGCGTGGTGTTCTTCTCGCCCCGCACGCACGACGGCGAGGTCCCCGCGACGCTCGAGGAGTACGTCCAGGCGGGCATCGAGGGGACGACGGCGTCGAAGTCGGGGATCTACGCACCCGGCAAGGACTGGTACAACGCCCTGCCCTTCGTCTGGGCGAACGGCGGCGAGATCGCCACGCAGGACGGCGACCGGTGGGTCGGCGGATTCTCCAGCGACGGCGGCGTCGCAGGCCTCGAGATGCTGCAGGACGTGTACGAGAACGCGACGATCGCGCCGGCCGACGGCGACGAGACCGACCCGCAGGTGCCGTTCTGCGCCGACGAGATCGGATTCCTCTCCGCTCCCGCTTGGGTGAAGTGGTCGATCCTGGCGCCGGCGGACGCCGAGGCCGCGCCGGGATGCCCCGACGAGGCGGGCAAGGATCTCGCCGCCTTCGCGCTGCCGGGGATGACCGCGGGGGACGTCGCTCCCGTGTTCGCCGGCGGCTCCAACATCGCCGTCGCCGCGAAGTCCGACGCCCCCGACAAGGCGAAGGCCGCGCTCGGGATCATCCTGTCGGAGGGGTACCAGCAGATCCTCGCCGAGAACGGCCTGATCCCCGCACGCACCGCGTTCGCCAGCCACCTGCCCGACGACCAGATCACCGCGGAGGCCGCGAAGGCGGCCGCCTCGTCGAAGGCCGTCCCGGCGAGCCCCAACTGGGCGGAGGTGGAGTCCTCCGGTGTGATCAAGGACGCACTCGTGAAGATCGCGCAGGGCGGCGACGTGCCCGCGCTGGCGGCGGAGCTCGACAGCCAGATCGAGGCGATCCTCAACAAGTGAGCGCCACCACCACGGCACCGGCACGGGACGCGCTCGCGGGCACCGCCCGCGAGCGCGTCCGCCGGCGCAAGGATGCCGGCGCCGCCCTGACGCTGCTCGGACCGTCCCTCGTGATCCTCGGGGTGATGGTCGGGTACCCCGCGGTCCTCATGCTCGTGCAGTCCTTCACGGACTACTCGATCCGCAACAAGATCCAGGGGACGGCCCCCGACGTCGTCGGATTCGACAACTACCTGGCCGTCTTCACGCAGTCGGACTTCCCGGCCGTGCTCGTGCGGAGCCTCGGGCTCATGCTCGTGATGACGCTGCTCATCGTGGGACTGGGGACCGTCGTCGCCCTCCTGCTCACCCGGCTCAGCCGCGGCTGGCGCACCCTCGTGTCGGTGGGGCTGCTGCTGGCCTGGGCGATGCCGCCCCTCGCCGCCACGACGGTGTGGGGCTGGATCTTCGACACGCGGTACGGCCTCGTCAACTGGGCGCTCAACGCCGTGACCGGCTCGACCGCGTTCACGAACCATTCGTGGCTGCTGGATCCGTGGTCGTTCTTCGTCGTCCTCACGATCATCGTCGTCTGGCAGGGCATCCCGTTCGCGGCGTTCACCCTCTACGCCGGCCTCGGCCAGGTCCCGCCCGACGTCCTCGAGGCGGCATCCCTCGACGGCGCCACAGGTCGGCAGCGGTTCCGTCTGGTCGTCTTCCCGTACCTGCGGAACGTGTTCACGGTCGTCGTCGTGCTGCAGGTGATCTGGAACATGCGGATCTTCACGCAGGTCTACACGCTGCAGCAGCGCGGTGGTCTCATCTCCGAGACCAACGTGCTCGGCACGTACATCTTCCGGCAGGGCGTCGGCGAGTTCGGGGTGACGAGCGCGATCGGCGTGCTCATGGTCATCCTGCTGCTCGCGCTGTCATGGGGCTATGTCCGCACCACCCTGCGGGAGGAGGAGCCGTGAGCACACAGGTCACCCCCGCCGTGCAGCTCGGGACCGTCGGCGTCGAGGAGGTCGCCGGCGCGCCGGACGCGGCCCGGGACGTCCCGCGGCGTCGCCCGCGGTCCTCGCGCGGAACGCGCGCCGGCCTGAACCTCGCTGCCCTCGTCGTGTTCGCCTGCTCGGTGTTCCCGGTCTACTGGATGCTGAACATGTCGTTCACCCGGGGCGAGAGCATCATCAGCCGCACGCCGAGCTTCCTGCCCCTCGACTTCACCTTCCGCAACTTCCAGACGGCCTGGACGCGCGAGGCCGCCCCTGGGCAGACCGACTTCCCGCACGGGCTGCTCAGCTCCACCCTCGTGACCGTCGGCGTGCTCGTCGTGACGCTGCTGTTCGCCTTCCTCGCCTCGATCGCGGTGTCCCGCATCCGATTCCGCGGGCGGCGCTCCTTCATCGTCGCGGTCCTCATTGTGCAGATGATCCCGGGCGAGGCGATGATGTTCACGATCTACGGGCTCATCGACGACTGGCGCCTGATGAACACGCTGGTCGGGCTCGGCGTCGTCTACGTCGCGGCCGTCATCCCGTTCACGATCTGGACGCTGCGCGGCTTCGTGGCGGGCGTTCCCGTCGAACTGGAGGAGGCGGCGATGATCGACGGCTGCACCCGGTCGCAGGCGTTCTGGCGGGTCACGTTCCCCCTCCTCGCGCCCGGCCTGGTGGCGACCGGCATCTTCGCCTTCATCCAGTCCTGGAACGAGTTCACGATGGCGCTGCTGCTCATGCGGGGCTACAACCTGACCCTGCCGCCGTGGCTGCTGTCGTTCCAGTCCGCGACGGAGGCGACCAACTGGGGCGCCGTGATGGCGGCATCCACCCTGATCTCCGTCCCGGTCGTCATTTTCTTCCTGCTCGTGCAGGGGCGGATGTCGGGCGGCCTCGTCGCCGGCGCGGTGAAGGGCTGACCGTGCGGGTCGGACTGGATGTCGGCGGCAGCAAGATCCTCGCCGTCGCGGCCGCACCGGACGGCCGGATCATCGCGACCGATCGCCGCCCGACGGGCTGGGGACCGGATGCCGTGGTCGCGGGTGTCGTCGCGGCGGTCCGCGCCGTCGCCGGGGACACCGGACCGAGCTCGATCGGCATCGGCGTGCCGGGGCAGGTGGTCCCGGGCTCGGGAATCGTCCGCCACGCCCTCAACCTGGGCGTGGACCGCCTGGATCTCGCCGCGGCGATCGAGGATCGCACCGGAATCCGCCCGTTCGTCGACAACGACGTGCGCGCGGCGGCCGTCGGAGTGGCGGCGCGGATGCCGGCGCTCGAGGCCGTCGCCTACCTCAATCTCGGCACCGGTGTCGCGGCCGGCATCGCGCAGGCGGGCGCGCCGTGGCGGGGCGCTCGCGGCGCCGCCGGCGAGATCGGTCACGTCGCCGTCGATCCGGCCGGACCGATGTGCTCCTGCGGGCAGCGCGGCTGCATCGAGGCCCTCGCCGGCGGAGCGAGCGTCGCGCGCCGGTGGGGACGGCCCGGAGCGTACCCGGTGCAGGAGGTCTTCGATGCGGCGGACCGAGGCGACCCCGCCGCGACGGCCCTCCGGGACGACGTCTGGCGGGGCGTCGCGGCCGCCGTCCAGATGCTCGTCCTCACGACCGATGTCGACGCCGTCGTCCTCGGCGGGGGAGTCGCGCGCCTCGGCGACCGGCTCACGGGACCCGTCCGCGCGAGGCTCCGCGACGCGGGCGAGGGGTCGGCCTTCCTCGCCTCACTCGCGCTCGCCGACCGGATCGTCGTGCTGGCGCAGCCCGATCCCGTCGGCGCGGTCGGGGCCGCGCTGCTGGGAGCGGCCGAGGTGCCGACGGGTCTCGTCGGCTGAGTCCGGCGAGGCCGCCCCGGGGCGCGTCAGCTCGTCCAGGCGATCTCGGGCGAGCCGGGGAAGCGGATCCCGAGCGTCGTCCACAGCGGCCCGAGCGTCCCCACGCGCGCGCGGAACGACTCCCAGGTCCGCTCCTCGCGGGTGCCGGTCGCGGGCGACCAGGCCGCCTCGGCCGCCGCCGCGATGCGGGGGAAGGCGAGGGCGTCGATGTCGTCGAGCGAGCGGACCGTCTCGGACCACAGCGGCGCCTCGACGCCGAGGATGTCGCCCTCGGCGACACCGTCGACGACGTCCGTCGGCTCCCACCGGTACGCGCGCTCGACGCTCGTGGCGCCGCCTGCCCAGGTCAGCCCGAGGGGGAAGTCGTCGCTCGGTTTCATGTCCAGGTAGACCGCGTCGGCGGGGGAGAGGATCAGCCGTCCGCCCTTCGCCACGAACGCCCGGGCGTGGTCGGCCGCGTCGGCGGCCGGGGTCACGAAGCTCCAGTACTGTCCGATCGTCCCGGGGGCGAGATCAGCGGCCGCGCCGGCCTCGTGCCAGGCGATCGGGGTCTTCCCGAGGCCGGCGATGAGCCCGCTCACACGGGCGACGAACGCGGCGTACTCGGCGCGGTCGGTGCCGAGCGCCTCGTCGCCGCCGAAGTGCAGATACGGTCCGGGCGTCAGGTCGGCGAGCTCCGTGAACACGTCCGTCGCGAAGGCGTGCACCGCGGCATCCGCGGGATGCAGCGACGAGAAGCCGACGCCGATGCCCGTGTACGGCTCGCCGGCACGGGGGAGCTCCCCGTCGGGCGCGGCATCCCGCACCGGGTCGGCCGCCAGCGCCGGATAGGCGAGTCCCACCGCGTGCGTGTGGCCCGGCATGTCGATCTCGGGGACGACGGTCATGTGGTGCGCGGCGGCGTGGGCGACGATCGCGCGGTAGTCCTCCCGGGTGTAGAAGCCGCCGGGCCCCCCGCCCACCCCCGAGCCCGAGGCGCGTGCCGCGAGCTCCGGCCGCGAACGGAGCTCGATCCGCCACCCCTGGTCGTCCGAGAGATGCAGGTGCAGGTGGTTGAACTTCAGTGACGCGGCCCGGTCGATGTAGGCCGTCACCGTCTCGACGGGATGGAAGTGACGGGCGACGTCCAGCATCACGCCGCGGTAGCCGAAGCGCGGCGCGTCGTCGATCGCGACGGCGGGCACCGTCCAGCCGTCGGCGTCGCCGACGATGAGCTGCCCGACGGTCTGCACGCCGTAGAACAGGCCCGCGGCATCGGCGCCGTCGATGCGGATGCCGGCGGCGTCGGCGTCCAGGCGGTACGACTCCGCGGCGCCCGTTCCGGTGACCGTCAGGGCGATCGTGCCGCCGTCCGGCGCCGGCTGCAGGTCGAGGCCGGTCCGCAGGCGCACCAGCTCGCGGAGCGCCGCGACCGCGCCGGGGTCCCCCGAGACCGTCGCGGCGCCGGTGAGGCGGAGCCCTGCGGCATCCGTCGGGGACACGTCCGCGGGCAGGGGGACCAGCGCAGGCGAGGGCATGCGGCCGCCGTTCGTCGTCGAGTCGGGTCGGGGATGGCGACACCGTACCAGCGCACCATCGGATATGCTCGCTGTGTCGCGACTGGCGTTGAGGTGGGTCACCACCGGGGAGCGATTGACACGGCATTCGACCGCGCGCCTGGGCCGATGCGAGATTCTCATCCCGAAAGCCGTCGTCAGGAGATCGCCATGACCGATTCGCTGTTCAACGCCCCCCTCGCAGAGGTCGACCCCGAGATCGCCGAGGTCCTCGAGCGCGAGCTCGACCGCCAGCGCGGCTACCTCGAGATGATCGCCTCGGAGAACTTCGTGCCCGTCTCGGTCCTGCAGTCGCAGGGCTCGGTCCTGACGAACAAGTACGCCGAGGGCTACCCCGGCCGCCGCTACTACGGCGGCTGCGAAGAGGTGGACGTCGCCGAGGAGCTCGCCATCTCGCGCGCGAAGTCCCTGTTCGGCGCCGAGTTCGCCAACGTGCAGCCCCACTCGGGCGCCTCGGCGAACGCCGCCGTCCTGCACGCCATCGCCCGCCCCGGCGACACCCTGCTCGGCCTCTCGCTCGACCACGGCGGTCACCTCACCCATGGCATGAAGATCAACTTCTCGGGCCGGCTCTACAACATCGTCGCGTACGGCGTCGACGCGGAGACCTCGCTCGTCGACATGGACGAGGTCCGCCGCCTCGCGCTCGAGCACAAGCCGAAGGTCATCATCGCCGGCTGGTCGGCGTACCCCCGTCAGCTCGACTTCGCCGCGTTCCGTGCGATCGCCAACGAGGTGGGCGCCCTCCTGTGGGTCGACATGGCGCACTTCGCCGGCCTCGTCGCCGCCGGCCTGCACCCGAACCCGGTGCCGCACGCGCACGTCGTCAGCTCGACCGTGCACAAGACGATCGGCGGCCCCCGCTCGGGCTTCATCCTGAGCAACGACGCCGACATCGCGAAGAAGATCAACTCCGCGGTCTTCCCGGGGCAGCAGGGCGGGCCGCTCATGCACGTCATCGCCGCGAAGGCGACCGCGTTCAAGCTCGCGGCGACCGACGCCTTCAAGGAGCGGCAGCAGCGCACGATCAGCGGTGCCGCGATCCTCGCGGAGCGGCTGACGCAGCAGGACGTGACGGATGCCGGGATCGCCGTGCGCTCCGGCGGCACCGACGTGCACCTCGTCCTGGTGGACCTCCGCGGCGCCGAGATCGACGGCAAGCAGGCGGAGGACCTGCTGCACGAGATCCGCATCACCGTGAACCGCAACGCCGTCCCGAACGACCCGCGCCCGCCGATGGTGACGTCCGGCCTCCGCATCGGCACGCCCGCACTCGCGACCCGCGGGTTCGGCGACGCCGAGTTCACGGAGGTCGCCGACATCATCGCCCTCGCGCTGCAGCCCGGCGCGGATCTCGAGGCGCTGCGCGCTCGCGTCGCGACGCTCGCCGACGCGTTCCCGCTCTACCCCGGCCTCCAGCAGTGAGCGCGCAGGTCCTCGACGGCAAAGCCGCATCCGCCGCGATCAAGGCGGAGCTCGCCGAGCGGGTGGCCGCGCTGAAGGAGCGCGGCGTGACCCCCGGGATCGCGACGGTGCTGGTCGGCGCCGACCCGGCATCCCAGCTGTACGTCGGCATGAAGCACCGCCAGTCCGAGGCGATCGGGATGAACTCGATCTCGCGCGAGCTCCCCGCGGATGCGACGCAGGAGGACGTCGAGGCCCTGATCGACGAGCTGAACGCGGACCCGGCGTGTCACGGGTACATCCTGCAGCTGCCGCTGCCGAAGCACCTCGACACCGACCGGATCCTGGAGCGCATCGACCCGGCGAAGGATGCCGACGGCCTGCACCCCACGAACCTCGGCCGCCTCGTGCTGAACGTCAACGCGCCGATCTCGTCGCCGCTGCCGTGCACGCCGCGCGGCGTCATCGAGCTGCTGCAGCGGAACGGCTACGACCTGAACGGCGCGCACGTCGTCGTGGTCGGCCGCGGCGTGACGATCGGCCGCTCGATCGGCCTGCTGCTCACGCGCCGCGCGTACAACGCGACCGTGACGCTCACCCACACCGGCACGACCGACCTCGGTGAGCACCTGCGCCGGGCGGACGTGATCGTTGCGGCAGCGGGTGTGAAGCACATCGTGCGCGCCGAGCACGTGAAGCCGGGCGCCGCGGTCCTGGATGTGGGCGTGACCCGCGAGGACGACCCCGAGACCGGCAAGAGCCGCGTCTACGGCGACGTCCACCCGGACGTCGCCGAGGTCGCCGGCTACCTGTCGCCGAATCCCGGCGGCGTCGGACCGATGACCGTCGCGCTCCTCATGACGAACGTCGTCGAGGTCGCGGAGCGGGCGGCGGGCCTCCGGGACTGACCCTCCCTCGAGACGGCACGTCACGCCCCGGACGGGAGCCCGTCACGGGCGCAGCGTGCCGTCTCGCCGGTTCGGCGCTCAGGCGGTGACGCGCGCGAGGAACTCGCGCGTGCGCGGCTCGCGGGGGCGGCGCAGCACCGCCGCCGGCGGACCCTGCTCGACGATCGTGCCGGCGTCGAGGAAGACGACGTGGTCGGCGACGTCGCGCGCGAACGCCATCTCGTGCGTCGCCATCAGGATCGTGGCGCCCTCGGCCGCCAGGTCGCGGACGAGTCCCAGGACCTCTCCGACGAGCTCGGGATCGAGCGCCGATGTGATCTCGTCGAGGAGCAGCACCTCGGGGTCGGTCGCGATCGCGCGGACGATCGCCGCTCGCTGCTGCTGGCCGCCCGACAGCCGGTCGGGGTGCTCGCTCGCCTTGTCGGCGAGCCCGACCCGCGCGAGCAGGTCGAGCGCACGCGCCTCGGCGTCGCGCCGGGGCAGCCGGTGGACAACGCGCGAGGCGAGCGTCACGTTGTCGAGCACGGACAGGTGCGGGAACAGGTTGTAGCTCTGGAACACGGCGCCCAGGCGTGCGCGGACCCGGTTGCCGTCGACGCGGGGATCCGAGATGTCCTCGTCGCCGAGGAAGATCTGCCCGTCGTCGATGGGCTCCAGCAGTCCGAGGCATCGCAGCAGCGTCGACTTCCCTGACCCGCTCGCGCCGATCAGCGCGACGACCTCGTGCTGCGCGAGCGAGACGTCGACGCCGCGCAGGACCTCGCGCTCGCCGAACGACTTCCGGATGCCGGACGCCCGCAGCACCGCGCTCATACGATCGATCCCGTCTGCTCGCGCTCGCGCAGTCGCGCGGTGTACCAGTCGGCCAGCCGGATCGTCGGGATCGCCAGCAGGACGAACAGGACCGCCGCCACGACATAGGGCGTGAAGTTGTACGACAGCGACGTCTCGATCTGCGCCGCCCGGACGGCGTCGACGGCGCCCAGGACCGAGATGAGCCCCACGTCCTTCTGCATCGAGACGAAGTCGTTCATGAGCGGCGGCGTCATCTTGCGGAGCGCCTGCGGCAGCACCACGCGGCGCAGCGTCTGGGTGTAGCCGAGCCCCAGGGCGCGCGCGGCGAGCCGCTGCGACGGGTGCACGGCTTCGATTCCGGCGCGGATGACCTCGCTCACGTAGGCGGAGTACGTCAGCGTGATGGCCACCGTCCCCAGCACGACGACCGAGATCCGCTGGTTCAGCAGGGCCGGGATGCCGAGGCCGATGAGGTACAGCACGATGATGAGCGGGATGCCCCGGAAGACATCCGTGTAGCCGGCGGCGAGCACCCGGAGCGGGAAGAACACCGGACCGCGGAGCGTCCGCAGCAGCGCGATGAGCAGCGCCGCGATCGAGACCGTCACGACCGACAGGCCGAGCACCTGCAGGTTCAGCAGGAACCCGTCCCACACCCTCGGCAGCGAGGCGACGAACGTCGCCGGGTCGAAGAACCGCTGCTGCACCTGCGCCCAGCCGGGGGTGTTCACGACGGTCACCCACACGACGGCGGCGAACACGACCGTGGAGGCGACCGCCACGAGCACCGATCGACGCGCGCGGCGCGCGCGGTACGCGCGGCGGTCGAGCTCGAGCTCGCTCGGCCGGAAGGACGGGTCGGTCACGACACGACGCTACCGGACCGGATCACTGCAGCTGGGCAGCGCCCTCGCTGAGGACCGAGAGCCACTCCTCCTCGAGCGCAGCGAGCGTGCCGTCCTCGCGCAGGGCGTCGACGGCGGCCGTCACGCTCTCGGTGAGCGGCGACTGATCCGACAGCAGCAGCCCCCACTGGTCCGGGACGCCCGCCGCCGGCAGCTCGCCGACGAGGAACGCGTCCTCGATGTAGAAGTTCGCCGCGACGTAGGCCGTCGGCAGGTCGAGGACGAGACCGTCGATCTGGCCCGCCTCGAGGGCCGCACGCGCGTCCTCGTTGCTGTTGAACAGGAGCGGGTCGGTGGTCGGCTGGATGGCCTCGTCCACGGTCGTGGCGCTCGTCGATCCCGCCATGGCGCCGAGCAGCAGGTCCTTCGCGCCGGCGATGTCCGTCACGCCGTCGGCCTTGCCGCCCTCGATCGCGACGATGGCCTGGCTCGCCTCGTAGTAGGGGGTCGAGAAGTCGACCGCCTTCTCGCGGTCCTCGGTGATCGTGTACTGCTGGATGTTGATGTCGAAGTCCTTGGGTCCCGGGGCGATCGCCGACTCGAAGGTCGTCCGCACCCACTCGACGTCCTCCGGCGCGAAGCCGAGCTCCTCGGCCACGGCGTAGGCGACCGCCGACTCGAAGCCGTCGCCGGATGCGGGGTCGTCGTCGATGACGTAAGGCTCGTACGCGGGCTCGCCCGTGCCGATCGTGAGCTTGCCGGGGGTGACGAAGTCCGAGGCTTCGGGAGCACCGGCATCCGCCGACTCCTCCGGTGCCTCGCCGGCGGTCGACGCGCAGCCGCCGAGGAAGACGACGGCGGCGGCCGTGGCGGCGACGAGCGCGGTGCGCAGAACAGGACGACGGGACATACGGGCCTCCGGGTTCGAGTGGCTCCGGTGCTGTATCCGGGGCCGTCGATCATTCTCGCCCCTGCGGAGGCCCGGAGGCCCCCGCAGCGACGCTTTGTTACACCGCTGTCATCTGCCGCGCGGGGCCGGTCACTTCAGGCCGGATGTCGCCGCGCCGCGGAGGAGGAACCGCTGGCCGAACAGGAAGATCAGGAACAGCGGGATCAGCGACACGACGCTCATCGCGAACATCGACCCGTAGTCCGAGCTCGACTGCGCGTCCAGGAACCCCTTCAGCGCGAGCGAAGCCGGGAACAGCTCCGGCAGGCGCAGGTAGATGAGCGGTCCGAAGAAGTCGCCCCACGTCCAGATGAACGTGAAGATCGCGGTCGTCGCGAGCGACGGGACGATCAGCGGCAGGGTGATCTGGAAGTAGCTGCGGATCTGACCGGCCCCGTCCACGCGGGCGGCTTCGAACAGCTCCTTCGGGAGCCCGCGGATGAACTGCACCATGAGGAAGATGAAGAACGCCTCGGTCGCGAGGAACTTCGGCGCGATCAGCGGCAGGAAGGTGTTCAGCCAGCCGAGCTCCTTGTAGATGAGGAACTGGGGCACCAGCAGCACCTGGAACGGCAGCATGATCGACCCGAGCATCACCGTGAAGGCGAGGGTCCGGCCGCGGAACTGCAGCCGGGCGAATGCGTACGCCGCCATCGAGCACGACAGCAGGTTCCCCACGATCGCCCCGAGCGCGATGATCGACGAGTTCACGAGGAAGACGCTGAAGGGCGCCTGCAGGTCGTTCCACCCGTTCGTGTAGTTCTCGAACGTGAGGTCGGTCGTGAAGATGCTGAGGTCGCGGAAGATCTGATCGTTCGGCTTCAGGCTCGAGACGACGAGCCAGATGAGCGGGTAGATCATGATGAGCGACACGAGGACGAGCATCACGTGCTTCACGATCGAGCGCATGCCGCCGCTGCGGCCGGCGAAGCGGCGTCGCGGCCGGGGGCGCAGAACTGCGTCCGGCCGGACGAGGGTCTCGGTTTCAGTCGTCATAGAACACCCAATACTTCGAGAGCCAGAAGTTGAACGCGGTGAAGGCGGCGATCACCAGGAGCAGGAACCACGACATGGCGGACGCGTATCCCATGTCGAGCTCCGTGAACGCCTCCTTGTACAGGAGCAGCGTGAAGAACATCGTCGCGTCGCTGGGCCCGCCCGTCCCGCCCGAGACGACGTAGGCCTGCGTGAAGGACTGGAACGCGAAGATGATCTGCAGCACCAGGTTGAAGAAGATCACCGGGGTGAGCAGCGGGAACGTGATCGAGAAGAACTGGCGCAGTCGGCCGGCGCCGTCGATCGAGGCCGCCTCGTAGTACATCTCCGGGATCTGGCGGAGGCCCGCCAGGAAGATGACCATGGGGGAGCCGAACGTCCACACGTGCAGGATGATCAGGGTTCCGAGGGCGTAGTCGGGATGGCCGATCCAGCCGGGACCCTCGATCCCGAACACGGCCAGGAAGGCGTTGACCAGGCCCTCCTTGCCGAACACCTGACGCCACAGGATCGCGATCGCGACCGAGCCGCCGAGCAGCGAGGGCAGGTAGAAGATCGACCGGTAGAACGGCAGCCCCCGCATGCCCTTGTCGAGCAGCAGGGCGAGCCCGAGGGCGAGGGCGAGCTGCAGCGGCACGCCGATGAGGACGTAGACGGTCGTCACCCGCATCGAGTTCCAGAACCGGGCGTCGCCGAACATGGCGGTGATGTTGTCGAGCCCCGACCACACCGGCTCCTGCAGCAGGTTGTAGTCGGTGAACGACAGGTACAGCGACGCCAGCATGGGGCCGAGCGTCAGGCCCAGGGTGCCGATCAACCAGGGCAGCAGGAAGAAGAACGCCGCCTTGTTGTCGGGATAGCGCACTCTGACGCGCGAGGACGTCGTGTCACGCCGCGACCGCGCAATCGTGCGGAGCTCGCCGAGACTGCTCACATGACCTCCTCGTCACGGGGAATTGGATTAGTCGGGAACCACAACATCTGAGAAAGCGGTTTCACGACGAGGTCGATTATCAGCATGCCGAGGCCCATCCGTCAAGCCGACGGCGGGTATCGTGTGAGCGTCCCGTCGCGTGAGGGCGAGACGAGAGGGGTTCGATGGCCGGTCATCACGGCAATGCGACGATCGCCGACGTGGCTCGCGCCGCCGGGGTCTCACCGGCTACCGTGTCGCGCGTCATGAACGACAGGTTCGCCGGCGAGCCCGCCGTCGCCGAACGCGTGCGGGGCGCCGTCGCGGAGCTCGGATACGCCCCCAGCCCGCTCGCCCGCAGCCTGGCCCTCGGACGGACCCACGCGGTCGCCTTCGTCGTGCCGGACCTCGCGAACCCCGCCTTCCAGTCGGTGCTGGCGGGCCTCAGCAAGACCGCCGCCGCCGACGGCTACCGGGTGCTCGTGGCCGACTCCGGGGAGTCGCCCGCCGAGGAGGCTCCGCTCGCGATGGAGATCCGCCGCCGCACCGATGCGATCGTGCTCTGCGCGCCCCGCATGCCCGAGGCGGAGCTGGCATCGCTCATGCCTCAGCTCGGCCCCGTCGTCCTCATCAACCGCCGCGTGACCGAGTCGGCCGGGCCCTCCCTGGCGATCGACTACCGCCGCGGCATCCGGGCCATCGCCGAGCACCTCTACGGCCTCGGCCATCGCGGGATGGCGTACGTGTACGGTCCCGAGCGCAGTGCCTCCAACGCGCTGCGCGAGGAGGGGATCGCCGATTTCCTCGCCGACCATCCCGACGTCACGATGGCGCACATCCCCGCGGGCACCTCGTCCGACCACGGTCAGGCGGCCGCGGCATCCGTTCGGGGAAGCGGTGCGACGGCGGCCATGGCCTTCAACGACCTCGTCGCCGTCGGGCTCATCGGCGGCCTGCGCAAGCTGGGACTGCGGGTGCCCGGCGACGTCTCGGTGACGGGGTTCGACGACATCCCGCTCGCCCGGTACCTGGACCCGGCTCTGACCACGGCGTCGGTGTCGCACGCGGAGCTCGGCGTGCTCGCCTGGCGGCAGATGAAGGCCGTCATGGCGGGGGAGGACCCCGGCCCGCACGTCACCTTCCCGCCCCGTCTCGAGGTGCGGATGTCCACGGCGCCGCCGCGGTCGCGCTGAGCCGTTGCGGTAATCCGGCTCGGCTGATCACGTTTTTGTTGCCGCCGAGCACATTTGTTGACAGGCGCTCGAAGCCGATGCTAGCTTCGCCGAGAAAGCGATTTCTCGCCTCCGTGGCGAGGTCCTGGCATCAACCCGAAAAGAGGCGCAACGATGCGTAAAACAGCACTGCGAGGGGTCCTCGGCTCCACCGCGGCCCTCACCGCCATCGCCCTTGCCGGCTGCTCCGGCGGCGGCGCTCCCGCCGCGGGCGGCGGCGACTTCGATCCCGACGAGGAGGTCTCGCTCGAGATCTCGTGGTGGGGTGACGACGCCCGCGCCGCGATGTTCGGCGAGGTCATCGACATGTTCGAGCAGGAGTACCCGAACATCACCGTCGTGGAGACGCCCGTGGGTGCTCCGGAAGACCTCTTCAACCGACTCGCGACGGACTTCGCGGCCGGCGGCGACACCGCCCCCGATGTGTTCGCGCTGGGCGGCGCCAAGCCGCAGGAATACGGCTCGCTCGGCGCGCTGCTCGACCTCGGCACGGTCAGCAAGCAGCTGGACAGCTCGGCGTACCCCGACTTCTCGCTCACCAACGCGATCGTCGACGAGAAGCTGTACGGGCTGCCCACCGGCGGCAACGCGACGGCGGCCTTCATCAACGCCGACATCTTCGAGCAGGCCGGCGTCGAGATCCCGACCGCCGATTGGACGTGGGACGACCTCATCGAGGCGGCCAACGCGATCGGCACGGCCGGACTGGAGAACGAGGCCGGCCAGAACATCGTCGGCATCGACCTGCGCATCGGCGACATCATCGGCACCTATGCCGGTCAGGTGAGCGAGGTCGGCATGTACGACTGGGACGGCTCGCTCGGCGTCGACGCGGACCAGGTCGCCGGCTGGTACGAGATCGAGCAGAGGCTCAACGAGGGCGGCGGCCTGCCCGACCCCTCGGTGGTCACCGCGAACTGGACCCTGCCCCCCGACCAGCAGCCGTTCACCCTCGGACAGGCCGGCATCACGTTCGGCTACAGCAACCTGATGAGTGCGTACACGACGGCCGGTGAGGATGTGCAGATGATGCTCCCGCCGACGTCGACGGACATCTCCGGCGTCGCACTGCTGCCGTCGGCCTTCTGGTCGGTCAACGCGGCGACGGAGCACCCCGAGGCCGCGGCGCTCCTCGTCGACTGGTTCCTGCACGAGCCCGCCGCCGCCGAGCTGATCCTCGACACGCGCGGTGTGCCCTTCAACCCCGACACGCTCGAAGTGGTCGCGCCGCTGCTGAGCGGACCAAGCCAGATCGCCGCCGACTACGTCGACGTCGTGCTCGACGCCGGTGTCGTCGCTCCGCCCCAGCCCGCGGGCGGTGCGATCATGAACGAGCTGTCGCAGCGGATGGAGTCCGAGGTCCTGTTCGGCCGCGCCACGCCGCAGGAAGCCGGCCAGGGCTGGGTCGACGAGCTCGGCGCCGCACTGAACTGACGTCACCCGACACGGCGGGGCGGGGCCCGGTGGCCCTGTCCCGCCGTGTCGTTCGTCCGATCGCACCCGCAAGGAGAACCCCATGGCCTCGTCCCCGCGACACGACGCGCTCGCTCGACTGCGCGCCGCGGACACCGCAGCCCGCGCCGGCGTCGCCGGCACGCCCCTCGGCGCCGAACTGGCGACGGGAGCCGTCGGCTTCGCCGCGATCGGCGGTCCGCTCGAGGCGCGCTGGGACGACGCGCTGGGCGAGCTGAGCCAGTGCATCCGTCCGATCGGCGCGTCGGCGCCGGTGCTGAACGAGGGCGGCCCGTACGACGGATGCTGGATCGAGAGCACCGGCACCATCAACGTCGACGTCCTCACCCGGTTCGCGCCGCGCGTCGCGAGGGACACGCTGCGGCAGTTCGCCGACCACCAGCGCGAGGACGGCATGATCCCGTACAAGGTCACCCCGGCCGGCCCGGGATTCAGCCAGATCCAGATGGTCACGCCGCTCGCGCGGACCGTGTGGCGGCATTACCTCGCGACGGGGGACGCGGAACTGCTCCGCGCGCTGTACGACGCGATGGTCCGCCACGACGCCTGGCTGGTGCGCTACCGGGACACCCGCGGCACCGGCGGGGTCGAGGCCTTCTGCACGTTCGACACCGGACACGACCTCTCGCCGCGATTCTGGTTCGCACCCGACCGCGCCCTCCACTCCGATGCCCGTTACTGCGACCCGACGGCGCCGCTCGTGCCGTACGTCGCCCCCGACCTGACCGCGAACGTCGCCTGTCAGCGGGAGTACCTGGCCGTCATCGCACGCGAGCTCGGGCAGGACCCGGCGCCGTGGCAGGAGGCGGCGGCCGCGTCGCGGGCGGCGCTGTACGACCAGTGCTTCGTCGAGGCGGACGGCATGTTCTACGACCGCGACCGGTCGGGTGCCCATGTCGCCATCGCCTCGGACGTCCTCGCGCGCGTGCTCGCGTGCGAGATCGGGGACGGAGCGTTCTTCGCTGCGAGCCTGCGGGATCACCTGATGAACACGCGCAGGTTCCTGGCCCATTACGGCTTCACGACCATCGCGATGGACGACCCCCGATTCGACGCCGATGCGACCCGGAACTCCTGGGGCGGACCGGTGAACTTCCTCGCGCAGCTCCGCGCCCCGGACGCGTTCGAACGGCACGGTCATGTCGCCGAGCTGAGCCTTGTGACCTCGCCGGTGCTGTCCGCCGTCGCCATCGCGGACCGCTTCCCGCAGTGCCTCGACCCGTGGTCGGGTGCCGCGGGGTACACCGAGGTGTATTCGCCCTCGATCCTCTGGTACCTCGATGCGCTTGAGCGCACCAGCGGCGTGATGGCCCGTCCGGACGGGACGCTGTGGCTGTCCGGCATGACCCCCACGCGCCTGGAGCACGGTGCTGCCGCGACCGCCGTGGCGTTCTCGCGGCGAACGGATGCCGGGCTGTGGGAGATCGCCGGCGACGATGAGATCGTCGAGGTGTTCCGGGACGGCGAGCCGTTCGCCGCGTTCCCGCGCGGCTGGCGTGTCGTCGTCGACGCCGACGGACGCGTGAGCGAGGTCGTCGGTCTGGCCGCCGCCGCCATCGGCGGCGTGCTCCGGACCGGCACGGCGGAGCTCGAGCTGGTGGTGGCGCCGAACGAGGTCGTCGACGTCCGCGACGCCCGCGTCAGCCGGCGGAGCGGACCGGAGTTCGTCCCGCCGGTCTTCTGAGCGCGCTCAGTTCCGGAGGGCCAGCCCGTCGGCCGTCTCGTCGAGCGGGAACAGCCGCGCGCGCTCGTTCGGGGTGTCGTTGGGGGAGTGCAGCGTGAGCTGAAGGCCGCCGGAGCGGTCGCGGAAGACCATGCCGTGGCCGCCGTCGGCAGACCAGAGCGGCTCGTCGGTCTGAACCCACGGGCCGTGCACCGAGCCGCTCTGCGACGTCGCGACGCCCATCGCGTATCCCGACGCGCCCCCGCTCGACCACAGCATGAGCAGGCGCCCGTCTGCCGTGCGGTGCAGGAACGGGCCGTCGGTGACGTACACCCGGTCGAACTCCGGACGGGGGATCGGCTGCGACCAGGGCGCGCTCGATGCGCGGAACAGCAGGAAGGGACGGCCGACCGCCGTGCGGAGGTCGTCGCTGAGCCGGACGGCGTGGATCTCGCCGTCGCCCACGTCCTTCCACTCGTGGCAGAACACGAGATAGGGGATGCCGTCCTCCACATGGAGCGTCCCGTCGAGGCACTCCCACTCGCGCGGTGTCAGCGGCCCATCCGACCAGGGCGTGTACGGGCCGGACGGCTCGTCGGCGCGGAGTACCTGCGTGCCGCGCGTCACGCCGTCGGCGGTGAAGGTGGCGAACAGGTAGAACGCGCCGCGGTACGGGTGCACTTCGGGCGCCCAGTACTGCGTGTGCGACCAGAAGTCCTCGGCGGGGCGGAAGGCCGCGATGGGTCCGTGCCACTCCACGAGGTCCTCGCTCCACCAGGTGTCGAAGCCCGTCGCGGGTCCGTCCCAGATGTTCTCGTCGGTGCTGCCGAAGAGCCAGGAGCGGCCGTCCCGCTCATCGACAAGGACGAACGGGTCGCGGATCTGGATGTCGTCGAGGCGAGGCATACCGGCCACTCTAAGGGAGAAGAGGGTCCGACAGAAAACGCTTTCTGACCGACCTGCGGCACGCCTGGCAGGATGGCGGCATGACCCCAGCGCGCACACTCCTCGTCGGGTACGGGCGGATCGCCGCAGGCGTGGCGACGGCGCTCGCCGCGAGCGGCGGTGAGGTGATCGGCGTGCGCCGCTCGCCGCCGGCGGGTGGCCAGGGCGTCCGGATGATCAGCGCCGATCTCGGCTCGGCCTTCCTGACGGGCCTTCCCCGCGTGGATGCCGTCGTGGTCACGCTGCCGCCGGGAGCTCACCCGGCGTTTCTCGCCGACGCGATGACGCACCTCGCCGGCGCGCTCCCGGACCCGCCGGCACGGACCGTCTTCGTCTCCTCGACGCGGGTCTTCGAGGGCTACGACGACGAACGGCCCCTCGACGAGGACGACGCGCCGCGCCCCGTCGGGGAGCGGGCGCACCAGCTCGTGGCCGGCGAGCGCCGGGCCGTCGAGCTCTTCGACGCCGTCGTCCTCCGGCCGGCCGGCATCTACGGTCCCGGCCGGGACCGGCTCATCCGGCAGGTCCTCGCCGGCACCCCCGTCGATCACGACCGCCGGACCAACCGCATCCACGAGGCTGACGTCGTCCGGGCCGTCGTCGCGCTCCTCGGCGCCGAGCAGGTGCCGCCCGTCCTCCACGCCGTCGACGGCCGGCCCGCGACCCTGGGCGAGGTCGTGACGTTCCTCGCCGGTCGGCTCGGCGTGCCGGTGCCTCCCCGCGGCGAGCCCGCCGGCCGGCGCGGCACGGTGCTCGACGGCCGGCGGCTGCGGGGCGTCGTCGGCGACCTCGCGTATCCGACCTTCGAGGACGGCTACACGGACCTGCTGTCCGCCCGCGGGCGATCCTGATCCCGGTGGCCGAGCCGGGCAGCCGGCGCCAGCCGCCGCTCGGTCAGGAGGAGCGGCCCGCGTCGCCCGGCGTCGTCCACCGCTCGGCGAGCGACTCCGATCCGCGGGCGAGGAGGGTCACGTCCGCGCCGACCAGGACGAACGACGCCCCCGCGTCCAGGTAGCCCTGCGCGGCACCGGGATCGAAGGCGTTCACCCCGACGGGAGTCCCCGTGCTCCGCACGGCCTCGAACGCGCGCAGCACCGCGGCGACGACGTCGGGGTGCGTCTGCCGGCCGAGCAGGCCCATGGACGCGGCGAGGTCGCTCGGACCGACGAAGACGCCGTCGACACCCTCGACCGCGGCGATCGCCGCCGCGTTCCGGACGCCCGCCGCCGTCTCGACCTGCACGAACAGGGAGACGTGCCGATCGGCGTCGGCGAGGTAGTCGTCGACGCGATTCCAGCGCGCGGACCGCGCGAGCGCCGATCCGACGCCGCGCACGCCCCGGGGCGGATAGCGGACGGCGCGGACGAGGTCCTCCGCCTGCGCGGCGGAGTCCACCATCGGCACGAGGATGTTCTGCGCGCCGAGGTCCAGCACCTGCTTGAGGACGACCGCGTCGCCGCTCGGGACGCGCACGACGGGGATGGCATCCGCCGCCGCGACCGCCTGCAGCTGCGCGAGCACCGACTCCAGCCCGTTGGCGGAGTGCTCCATGTCGATGAGGAGCCAGTCCAGCCCCGCATCCGCGCAGATCTCCGCGACCAGCGGCGATCCCGAGCACACCCACATGCCCGCGAGCGGACGGGATGCCCCCGCCAGCGCGTCTCGGAAGGTCGGCCTCAGACGAAACGACATTCGATCACCCCCATCGGACCGTAGTCGCAGCGCACCAGGTCGCCGCGCGACACCCACATCGGACGGGTGAACGATCCTGCCAGGATGATCTCACCCGCTTCGAGCCGGTCGCCGTGCGCGGCGACCTTGTTCGCCAGCCATGCCACCCCGGTCGCCGGGTGGCCGAGCACACCGGCGGCCACGCCCGTCTCCTCGATCTCGCCGTTGCGCGAGAGCACGCCCGGGACCCAGCGCAGGTCGATCTCGTCGGGGCGCCGCCGGTCGGCGCCGACGACCATCGCCCCGTAGGCGGCGTTGTCGCTGATCGTATCGACGATCGTCCGTCCCTCGAGCTCGATGTGCGAATTGAGCACTTCGAGGGCGGGCACGGCGTAGTCGATCGCGGCGAGGGCATCCTCGAGCGTGCAGTCCGGACCCGCCAGGGCCGCCCCGAGCACGAAGGCGAGCTCGACCTCGACGCGCACGTTCGAGAAGTGGTCGACGGGGATCTCGCCGCCGGATTCGTAGACGGTGTCGTCGAACATGACGCCGTAGTCCGGCTCGGTGATGCCCGTGGCCTGCTGCATGGCCTTCGACGTCAGGCCGATCTTGCGGCCCACGAGCCGGCGGCCCGACGCGATCATGCGGTCGCGCCAGACGCCCTGGATCGCGTAGGAGTCCTCGACGGTGGCCTGCGGGTACCGGGCCGTGATCCGCGGGATCACGCCGTGCGTCCGATCGGCCTCGGCCAGCTCGGCGGCGATCGCGGCGATCTCCTCGGGGGTGAGCGCGCTCACAGCTGGTTGCCCAGCTTGTACTCGCCCTTCTTCCAGTCCGGCATGGACTGCTCGCCGTCGTCCGGCCGGGTGTACGAGAACCCGTCCGCCCCGATCGTGACGGCCATCTCGGACGCGTCGGTGCGGGCGACCACCGGCTGCGGGTTGCCGTCGAGGTCGAGCACGAGCGAGGCCTCGGTGTACCAGGACGGCACGACCGGCGTGCCCCACCAGTCGCGGCGCTGGTTGTCGTGGACGTCCCAGGTGACGACCGGGTTGTCGGGGTCGCCGGTGTAGTAGTCCTGCGTGTAGATCTCGACGCGGTGGCCGTCCGGGTCGCGCAGGTACAAGTAGAACGCGTTCGAGACGCCGTGGCGGCCCGGCCCGCGCTCGATCGCGTCGGAGCGGCGCAGTGCGCCGAGCTTGTCGCAGATGGCCAGGATGTTGTGCTTCTCGTGCGTCGCGAACGCGACGTGGTGCATGCGCGGTCCGTCGCCGCCGGTCGTCGCGGTGTCGTGCACGGTCGGCTTGCGGCGCATCCAGGCCGCGTAGACGGTGCCCTCCTCGTCCTGGATGTCCTCCGTGACGCGGAAGCCGAGGTCCTGGTAGTGGCGCACGGCACGCGGCACGTCGGGCGTGACCTGGTTGAAGTGGTCGAGCCGCACGAGCTCCCCGGGACCCTGCAGGTCGTACCGCCAGGACAGCCGCTCGACGTGCTCGGCCTGGAAGAAGAACTCGTAGGGGAACCCGAGCGGGTCCTCGACGCGCACCGAGTCGCCGATGCCCTTCGTGAAGCCGTCCCGGCGGCGTTCGACGCGGCATCCGATCTCCTCGTAGAAGGCGACCGCCCGGTCGAGGTCCTCGGGCGTGCGGACGCGGTACGAGAAGGCGGCGACCGCGGCGACCGGGCCCCTGCGCAGCACGAGGTTGTGGTGGATGAACTCCTCCGCCGACCGCAGGTAGATCGCCTCGTCGTCCTCCTCGGTGACGTGCAGCCCGAGGATCTCGACGTAGAAGCGGCGGGATGCCGCCAGGTCCGTGACCACGAGGTCCATGTACGCGCATCGCAGGATGTCCGGTGCGGGGGAGGCCGGGGTGGCGACCGGGTTGTCGGAGCGGATCGGGGCTTCCTGGGAGACGGAGAAGCCGGATGACGTCTTCGTCATCGAGTCGCGGGAGGTCATGTCTGATTCCTTGTCTCAGTTCTCGGCCGATTCGACGGCGTCGGCGACGGCTCCGACGGGGGCGGGCGCGCCCTTGCCGAAGGTGGGGTTGTGGACCGCGCCGAGCGTGATGTGCACGGCCTGCTGGTCGGTGTAGAAGTCGATCGAGCGGTAGCCGCCCTCGTGGCCGAGGCCCGAGGCCTTCACGCCTCCGAAGGGCGTGCGCAGATCGCGCACGTTGTTGGAGTTGAGCCACACCATGCCCGCGTCGACGGACTGGGCGAAGGTGTGCGCGCGGGTGAGGTCGTTGGTCCACACGTAGGCGGCCAGGCCGTACTTCGTGTCGTTGGCGAGGTCGAGCGCCTGCTCGTCGCTGTCGAAGGGGGTGATCGCCACGACGGGGCCGAAGATCTCCTCCTGGAAGATGCGGGCGTCCGGCGCGACGTCGGCGAAGACCGTCGGTGCGACGAAGTTGCCGGCCTCGAAGCCCTCGGGCCGGCCGCCGCCGGCGACGAGGCGGCCCTCGCCCTTGCCGATCTCGACGTACCCCATCACCTTGTCGAAGTGCTCCGGGTGCACGAGCGCGCCGACCTCGGTGGCGGGGTCGTGCGGGTAGCCGACCCGCACGCGCTTCGCCTGCGCGGCATAGCGCTCGACGAACTCGTCGTAGACGCTCCGCTGGACGAGGATGCGGCTGCCGGCGGTGCAGCGCTCGCCGTTCAGGGAGAAGACGCCGAAGATCGTGGCGTCGACGGCGGCGTCGAGGTCGGCGTCGGCGAACACGATCGCCGGGCTCTTGCCGCCCAGCTCCATCGACAGGCCCTTGAGGAAGGGTGCGGCGTTCCCGAAGATGACCTGGCCGGTGCGGCTCTCGCCCGTGAACGAGATGAGCGGGACGTCGGGGTGTCGCACGAGCGCGTCGCCCGCCTCCTCGCCGAGGCCGTGCACGAGGTTGAAGACGCCCTGCGGGAGGCCCGCCTCCTCGAAGATCTCCGCCCACAGCGACGCCGACAGCGGCGTGAACTCGGCGGGCTTGAGGACGACCGTGTTGCCGGTGGCGAGCGCGGGGCCGAGCTTCCAGGACTCGAGCATGAAGGGCGTGTTCCACGGCGTGATGAGCCCGGCGACGCCGATGGGCTTGCGGTTCACGTAGTTGATCTGCCGGCCGGGCACCTTGAAGGTGTCGTCGGACTGCGCGACGACCAGGTCGGCGAAGAAGCGGAAGTTCTCCGCGGCACGGCGGGCCTGGCCGAGGGCCTGCGTGATCGGCAGGCCGCTGTCGAAGGACTCGAGCTCGGCGAGACGGGCGTCGCGCGACTCGACGATGTCGGCGATGCGGTGCATCACGCGCGACCGCTCGCGGGGGAGCAGCTTCGGCCAGGGCCCTTCGGTGAAGGCGCGGCGGGCGGCGGCGACGGCGAGGTCGACGTCGGCCTTCTTGCCGGCGGCGGCCTGGACGTAGACCTCGTTCGAGACCGGCTCGAGGACGTCGAAGGTGTCGCCGTCGGCCGAGTCGACGAACGCGCCGTCGATGTAGTGCTGGATGCGGGTCGGCAGGTCCGCCGGGACGTGGCGGCGGTCCAGGGCGGGGGTGGTGTCGGTCATGGTGTGCTCCTTCGCAGGATGGATCAGAAGGCGGGCAGGCCGAGGGCCTCGCCGGGATGCTCGTGGGTCATGTAGGCGTCGAGGGTCGTGACGCGGTGGCGGCGGGCGGCCTGCTCGATCTCGCCGAGGGGCGCGCTCGTCTCGATGAGGCGCAGGATGCCTTCGTGCTCGGCCACCGACTCCCGCGCGCGCCCCGGGACGAAGCTGAACGTCGAGTCGCGCAGGTGGCCGAGCCGTGCCCACTCCGCCTCGACGAGCTCGAGCATGCGGGGGTTGGCGCACTTCGCGAACAGGATCGCGTGGAACTGCTGGTTCAGGCCGGTGAAGGCGCGCGGATCGAAGTGCGCGAGCGTCTCGATCATCCGCTCGTTGATCGTCCGCGCGGCGCGGATGTCGTCGTCCGTGAGGCTGCGGGCGGAGAGCGCGGTCGCGGCGCCCTCGAGGAGCGACAGCGACTGCATGCTGAAGCGGTACTGCGAGTCGTCGACCATCGCGACGCGTGCGCCGACGTGGCGTTCGAAGGTCACGAGACCCTCGGCCTCGAGCTGGCGGATCGCCTCGCGCACGGGGACGACGCTCATGTCGAGCTCGCCGGCGATCGCACCGAGGACGAGCCGGTAGCCGGGCGTGAACTCCTGGTCCGTGATGCGCTCCCGGAGCCAGCGGTACGCGCGCTGCGACTTGCCGAGGGTGCCGGCGGGTTCGGTCGTCATGCGCGCGGACCCCGCTCCGCCTCGAAGCGCGCGCGCCACCGCGCGTTCATCGGGAACAGGCCGTCCACCGGATTCCCCTCGGCCACGCGCGCCGCGATCCAGGCGTCCTCGTCCTCCTGTGCGAGGGCCGCGTCCACCACCTCGGCGACGAGTGAGGGCGGGATCACGATGACGCCGTCCGCGTCGCCGACGATGACGTCGCCGGGCTGGACGGTCGTGCCGCCGCAGGCCACTGTGACGTCGCCCTCCCACGGCACGTGCTTGCGTCCGAGGACGGCGGGGTGGCCGCCGACGGTGTAGACGGGCAGCCCCACCGCGGCGACGGCCGCCACATCGCGGACTCCGCCGTCGGTGACGATGCCGGCCGCGCCCCGGGCGCGGGCCCGGATGGCGAGGACGTCGCCGAGCGTGCCGGAGCCGTGCTCGCCGCGGGCCTCGATGACGACGACCTCGCCTTCTCCCACCGCGTCGAAGACGCGCTTCTGGGCGTTGTAGCCGCCGCCGTGCGCCGCGAAGAGGTCCTCGCGGTTGGGCACGAAGCGGAGGGTCCGGGCGGTGCCGACGAGCTTGCGGTCGGGATGCAGCGGCGTGAGCCCGTCGATCGTGACGTTGTCCAGCCCGCGCTTGCGCAGCTGCTGCGACAGGCCCGCGACGGGAGCGGCGAGGAGCTTCTCCCGCAGGGCGGGGGTCAGGAACGATGCCGGTCCCGCCGCGGCCGGGAGTCCGGCCGCCTCACGCGAGCCCCAGGCCTCCTCGCGCTGCGCGTCGTCGACCGCGGGGAGCGACCCGAGCGTCGCATCGAAGCCGACATCGCCCTGCGTCACCGTCGTGACGAGTCGCCCGCTGGTGGCGCCGGTGGTGGGGGAGTCGACCTCCACCTCCACGACGTCGCCGGGGACGATGACGGACGAGCCGGCCGGCGTGCCGGTCAGGATGACGTCCCCGTCCTCGAGCGTGAAGTGCTGCGAGAGGTCCGCCACCAGCTGGGTGAGCGGGAACAGGAGGGCGTCGCTGCCGTCGTCCTGGGCGAGACGGCCGTTCACCCACGTGCGCACGCGCAGGCCCGCGGGGTCGACGGTGCGCGCGTCGATGAGGTCCGGCCCGAGGGGGGTGAACCCGTCGCCGCCCTTGGATCGGACGTTCGAGCCTTTGTCGTTCGCGCGGAGGTCGTACAGCCCGAGGTCGTTCGCCGCCGTCACGAACGCGACATGCCCCCATGCGTCGTCCTGCCCGACGCGGCGGGCGGGGGTGCCGATGACGAGCGCGATCTCCCCTTCGAAGGCGAGCAGCTCGGTTCCGGCCGGGCGCTCCACCGTTCCGCCGGAGACGCCGACGGAGCTCGACGGCTTGAAGAAGTAGGAGGGAGCCGCGGGAATGCGGCCGCGCTGCGCGGCGCGCGAGCGGTAGCTCAGATGGATCGCGATGATCTTCCCCGGCCGGTGGGGCAGCGCTCGGAATCCCGGCGTCGTGGCATCCGTGTCGGTCATGAGCTCCCTCGCTCTTGCGTCGTATCTCAAATCGTATATGATCGGCGTGCACCGGACAACCCGGAACGACGAAGACGTCGAGTGACACAGGAGTCATCATGAGCGCATCCCCCTCCGCGCCGCCGCCGAGCGGATTCACCCCCACCGGCACGATCGCGACCGCGGCGGACCGCCGCCGGGTCGTCTTCGCGACCGTCGTCGGAACCACCGTCGAGTGGTACGACTTCTTCATCTATGCGACCGCCGTGGGACTCGTCTTCGGGCAGCTGTTCTTCGCGCCGCTCGGCGACGACAGCCTCCTCATCGGTTTCGCGACCGTCGGCGTCAGCTTCCTCTTCCGCCCGCTCGGCGCGTTCCTGGCCGGCCACCTCGGCGACAAGTACGGCCGGAAGGTCGTCCTGATGTGGACTCTCATCCTCATGGGCGTCGCGACCGCGCTGATCGGCGTGCTCCCGTCCGCCGAGACGATCGGCCTCGCCGCGCCGATCCTGCTCGTGCTCCTCCGCATCCTGCAGGGCATCTCGGCCGGCGGCGAATGGGGCGGCGCGGTCCTCATGGCCGTCGAGCACGCGCCTAAGACGCGCCGCGGCGCGTTCGGCGCCTCGCCGCAGATCGGCGTCCCCCTCGGGCTTTTGCTCGCCTCGGGCGTCATGGCGCTGATGTCGGCGATCGCCCCCGGTGACCAGTTCCTCGAGTGGGGCTGGCGCGTGCCGTTCCTGCTCAGCGTCGTCCTCATCCTCATCGGCTGGTACGTGCGTCGCCGCGTCGAGGAGAGCCCCGTGTTCCTGGAGCTGGCCGAGCGCAAGGAGGGGGCGCAGATGCCCATCGTCCAGCTGTTCCGCCGGCACGCGCCGCTCGTGATCATCGCCGCACTCGTCTTCGCCGGCAACAACGCCGTCGGCTACATGACGACGGGCGGGTACATCCAGGGGTACGCGACCAACCCCGACGGCCCGCTCGCGCTCGAGCGGGGTCCCGTGCTCTGGGCCGTGACCGGGTCCGCCGTCACCTGGCTCCTCTCGACCCTCGCCGCGGGCTTCCTCTCCGACCGCATCGGCCGGCGGACGACCTACATCATCGGCTGGATCCTGCAGCTGGTGGGCGTCTTCGCCCTCTTCCCGCTCGTGAACAGCGGTGAAGTCGGGGTCCTGTTCCTGGGCCTCGCCCTCCTGACCCTCGGCCTCGGCTTCACGTACGGGCCGCAGGCAGCCCTCTACGCGGAGCTGTTCCCGGCATCCATCCGCTTCTCCGGCGTCTCTATCTCGTACGCCATCGGCGCGATCCTCGGCGGCGCCTTCGCCCCGACGATCGCGACGGCGCTCGTCCAGGCGTTCGGGTCGACGACTCCGGTGACCTGGTACCTCGCGGGCATGACGGTCCTCGGGCTCATCGCGACGCTGCTCCTGCGGGACCGCTCCGGCATCCCGCTCGACCCGGCGCACGAAGACCAGCAGGCGGTCAGCCCCGTGTACGGCATGTCCAAGGCCTGAGGAGTCGCCCATGCAGTTCCACCACCACGGCTACGTCTCGGGCGATCCCCGCGTCGCACCCGCCGCGGGGACCGGAGTCGACCGGCCCGCCGAGCTGCCCGATGAGACGGATGTGCTCATCGTCGGCTCCGGGCCGGCCGGCATGCTGCTGGCCGCCCAGCTCGCGCAGTTCCCGGCCGTCACGACGCGCCTCATCGAACGACGCGAGGGGCGCCTGGTGCTCGGCCAGGCCGACGGCATCCAGCCGCGGTCCGTCGAGACCTTCCAGGCGTTCGGCTTCGCGGAGCGGATCGTCGCCGAGGCCTACAACATCGCGTACATGAACTTCTGGGGACCCGATCCGGCCGATCCGGGGCGCATCATCCGGACCACCCGCACGGATGACTACGCGCTGAAGATCAGCGAGTTCCCCCACCTCATCGTCAACCAGGCACGCGTGCTGGACTACTTCGCCGAGGCAGCCGCCTCCGGTCCCGGCCGCATCACGCCCGACTACGGCGTGGAGTTCCTGGGACTCACCGTCGGGGACGAGGGCGAACACCCCGTCGAGGTGCGCGTGCGGCACGTGGCGGGGGACCGCGCCGGGCAGGAGCAGACGGTGCGGGCGCGGTACGTCGTCGGATGCGACGGCGCCCGGAGCGGCGTGCGCACGGCGATCGGCCGGGTCCACGTCGGCGACGCCTCGCTGCACGCGTGGGGCGTCATGGACGTCCTCGTCAACACGGACTTCCCGGACTGGCGGACCAAGTGCGCGATCAGCTCGGCGGCCGGGAACATCCTGCACATCCCGCGCGAAGGCGGGTACCTGAGCCGCATGTACATCGACCTCGGCGAGGTGGCCGCGGACGACAACCACCGGGTGCGGCAGACCCCCATCGAGGACGTCATCCGCCGCGCGAACGAGATCCTCGCGCCGTACACGATCGACGTCAAGGAGGTCGCCTGGCACAGCGTCTACGAGGTCGGTCACCGGGTGACCGACGGCTTCGACGACGTGCCCGAGGGCGTCGAGCGCGATCCGCGCGTCTTCCTCACCGGCGACGCCTGCCACACGCACAGCGCGAAGGCCGGCCAGGGGATGAACGTGTCGATGCAGGACGGCTTCAACCTGGGCTGGAAGCTCGGCCACGTCCTCTCCGGCCTGGCGGCGCCGGCGCTGCTGTCGACCTACGGGGCGGAGCGGATGCCGGTCGCGCAGCAGCTCATCGACTTCGACAAGGAGTGGTCGTCGCTGATGGCCCGCAAGCCCGACGAGATCACCGACGCACAGGACCTCGCGACGTACTACCTCGCGACGGCCGAGTTCCCCTCCGGGTTCATGACGCAGTACGGCGCCAGCGCCATCACGGCCGCCGGCGCCCATCAGGGGCTCGCGGCGGGCTTCCCGCTCGGCAAGCGGCTGAAGTCGGCCGAGGTCGTCCGGGTGGCCGACGGCAACGTCGTCCACCTCGGCCACCACGCCAAGGCCGACGGCCGCTGGCGGATCTATGCGTTCGCCGACGCCCCGGCTGCCGGCGAGCCGTCCGCGCTCGCCGACTGGGCGGACTGGCTCGGCTCCGCGGAGTCGCCCCTTCGGCGGCACACGCCGGCGGGAGCCGACGCCGACGCCGTGTTCGACGTGAAGGTCGTGTACCAGCAGGGGTTCGAGGACGTCGACATCTCCCGGGTGCCGGCCGTGTTCCGCCCGGTGTCGGGTCCCCTCGCCCTGATGGACTGGGAGAAGGTCTTCGCGTCGGGGCCCTCGACGTGGACCGGGGTCGACATCTTCGACGAGCGGGAGCTGTCCCGAGACGGGGTCGTGGTCGTCGTCCGGCCCGACCAGTACGTCGCGCACATCCTGCCGCTGACGGCGACCGCCGAGCTCGCCGACTTCTTCGCCGGGGCGCTGCTGCCCCAGCGCTGAGGCGGAGGCGTCAGGAGTTCACCCGGATGATCTCCTGCTGGTACGGCGCGATGACGGACGTCGAGATGCGGCAGTCGAGCAGCAGGAACGGGCGCTCGGCCGGCGGCGAGGCGGCCCAGCGCTGCAGCGCGTCCAGGTCGGCGAGGGTCCGCACCACGACGCCGTCCGCCCCGACCGCCCGCGCGAAGCCGGCGAAGTCCACGTCGGGGATCATCATGGGTGCGGTGGCCAGACCGAACAGGCCGTACAGGTTGACCTCTGCGCCGTAGGCCGCGTCGTTCCAGACGACGGCGAGTCCGCGGCCGCCCGCGACGCGCACGGCCGATTCGAGGTCGGCGAGGGCCATGAGGCCGCCGCCGTCGCCCGTCGTCAGGACGATCGTCGAGTCCGGCCGGGCCAGCGCCGCGCCGGGCACCGAGGGGAACCCGAGCCCGATCGACTGGTAGGCCGTGCCGATCATCATCATCCGGTCGGGTGCCGCGACCGGCCAGTACATGTTCGACCAGCCGAGGAAGTGTCCGCCGTCCGAGACGACGACGCGGTCCTCGGGAAGGAGTTCGCCGATCCGGCGTGCCACCGAGCGGGGATCGAGCCGGCCGTCCGCGGCGAACTCCGTGCCCGGCTCGTAGACCCGCAGCGCGGGCACGTCGAGCGACTCCCGCCACCCGGACGGGGCCGAGCCGATGCGCGCCACCTCGTCGGCGAGGGCGGATGCCACGAGGTCCGCGTCGCCGCGGATGAAGCCCCCCACGTGCGGATGGGTGGCGGTCGGGGCGATGTCCACCTGCACCACCCGCGTGGCCGGGGCGAAGAGCTCCCCGAAGCGCATCGTGAACTGATTGAGCGAGGCGCCGAACACGACCGCGACGTCGGCGGTGCGTATGAGCTCCATCGCGGGCTCGGCGCCGAAGCCGCCCGTGACGCCGAGGTCGTACTCGGCGCGGGGGAACACCCCGCGGCCGAGCGCGGTGGACGCGGTGATCGCGCCGGTCGCGTCGGCGAGGCGCCCGAGGGCGTCGCTCGCCCCTGCCAGCCAGGCGCCGCGACCGGCGAGCAGCAGCGGGCGCTCCGCGCGGGCCAGGGCGGCGGCGAGCTCCCCGATCGCGGCCTGCGCGAAGGGTGCGGGGGCGAGCGGCAGCGGCACGACCGGTTCCGGGGCGGAAGGGACCGGGCCCGCGTCGAGCTTGGCGACGTCGTAGGGGATGGCGAGGACCGTCGGCACGCGGTAGGTGAGCGCGTGCTCGACCGCGATGGCGGTCGTGGCCGCGGCATCCGCCCGCCCGACGGTGTACGTCCGCGCCCCGACCGCGGACGCCAGCGCGATCTGGTCGACGTCCCACGGCCGCGGTCCCGACGTGGGCTCGTCGCCGACGACGAGGATGAGCGGGACGCGGGCGAGGACCGACTCGGCGAGCGCGGTCAGGGTGTTCGTGAACCCCGCCCCATAGGTCGCGGTGGCGGCCGCGAGGCCGCCGCCGGCGCGGTGGTAGGCGTCCGCGGCCACGACGCCGCCGGCCTCATGGCGGACGGCGGTGAAGGAGACGTCGGTGGAGCGCTCGAGGGCGTCGAGGAAGTACGCGTTGCCGTTGCCCATCACCCCGAAGACGGAGTCGATGTGGCGGGCGAGGGTCGAGGCGACGTGGGCGGAGACGGTGGGCACGGGAGGCTCCTGCGGAGGACAGTGACGGATGGATGCCGTATGTGTCTCGCGCGCCGCGTCGATGCGCGTCGGCTGCGTGCCCCTTTTCCGAGCACCGGCGGTCGTTGCCGGACAGCACGAGTATAGGCGCGGCATTAGCGGCTGGGTGGACCGCGGTCAAGACGTCGTCGCGACGATCCGGCGGGAGTAGAAATATCCCCGCAGACGCGCTCGGACGCGCCGCAGGGAGGAGCGGACGATGGCGTCGTCGCGCATCGAGGTGAAAGAGGTCCGCTCGCTGGTCCCCGCACGGATGGATCGGCTGCCGTGGGCCCGGTTCCACTGGATGATCGTGGTGGGTCTCGGCTTCTCGTGGATCCTCGACGGCCTCGAGGTGCAGATCGTCGCGGCGAACGGCTACGCCAGCACGCTCGGGATGGGCCCCGCCGAGGTCGGTCTCGCCGGCACGTTCTATCTGCTCGGGCAGGTCTTCGGCGCGCTCGTCTTCGGTCGCCTCACCGACCGGCTCGGCCGCAAGAAGCTCTTCATCATCTCCCTCGTGATCTATCTCGTGGGATCGGGTGTCGCGGGCCTGTCGTTCGCTCCCTGGTTCTTCTACGTCTGGCGCTTCGTGGCCGGCGCGGGCATCGGCGGCGAGTACGCCGCGATCAACTCCGCGATCGACGAGATCATCCCGGCGAAGTACCGCGGTCGCGTCGACATCGCCATCAACGGCACCTACTGGGGCGGTGCGGCTCTCGGCGCCGTCGCGAACATGTTCTTCCTGAACACGGACATCCTCCCCGAGGACATCGGCTGGCGCCTCAGCTTCTTCCTCGGACCGGTGCTGGGCATCCTGATCATCTGGCTGCGCCGGCACATCCCCGAGAGCCCGCGCTGGCAGATGACGCACGGCCGCGAGGACGAGGCGGAGCGCAACGTCGACGAGATCGAGCAGCGCATCCGCACGGAGGGGAAGACCTTCGAGGACGTCCCGGAGTCCAAGGCGATCACCGTGAGGGAGTACGGCCGGGTGCCGTTCGTCACCATCGCGAAGGTCCTCTTCACGAAATACCCGCGCCGCACGTTCGTCGGCATCACGATGATGGTCACGCAGTCGTTCCTCTACAACGCCATCTTCTTCACCTACGCGCTCGTGCTGGAGAACTTCTACGACACCCCGCCCGCCGAGGCGTCGACGTACTTCATCGTCTTCGCGGTGGGGAACCTGACCGGTGCGCTGCTGCTCGGGCATTTCTTCGACACGTGGGGACGCCGGCGGATGCTGTTCGGCACCTACATGCTCGCGGGTCTCATCCTGCTCGTGAGCGCCTTCCTGTTCAACGCGGGGGTGCTCACGGCGGCGACCCACACCGCCTTCTGGTGCGCCTCGTTCTTCTTCGCATCCGCCGGCGCCTCGGCCGCCTACCTCACCGTCAGCGAGATCTTCCCGCTCGAGGTGCGGAGCCAGGTGATCTCGTACGTCTTCTCGATCGGCCAGCTCGTGGGCGCCATCGCCCCCACCCTGTACGGGTCGCTCATCGGCTCGAGCGCCGACACCGGCGACCGCGGTCCGCTGTTCTGGGGATACGTGCTCGGGGCGAGCGTCATGATGTTCGGCGGCATCATCTGCGGGATCTTCGGGGTGAGCGCCGCCGGCAAGTCCCTCGAGGACATCTCCGACCCGCTGTCGCTCGTCGAAGGGGCGAAGGAGGGCGTGACCCCCGGTTCGCGGTGAGGGCGGGTGCGTCCCGGCCGCCGGCGTGGCACACTGCCGACATGCCGCCGAGGACGCCCGAGTCGATGACCCCGGTGCAGCGCGCCCGGCTGCGGTCGCATCTGCTGTCCGCGCCCGCGTCGACCGTGACGGATGCCGCCACCCACATGCTGGCCGTGCAGTCCCAGGACTTCGGCGGCGGACGCTGGGCGCTCGCCGCCCGCACCGCGGACCATCCGGGCCGCTCCGACGTCGACGGCGCGTTCGAGCGGGGCGAGCTGGTGCGCACCTGGACCCAGCGCGGAACGCTCCACATCGTGGCGGCCGCCGACCTGGCATGGATCCTCCCCGTCACGGCCGGGCGCCAGCTGCAGGCCGCCGCCGGCATCCATCGCGCCTACGGCATCGACGACACGGACCTCGGCCGGGCGGAGCGGGCCGTCCGCACGGCGCTCGCCGGCGGCAACCGGCTCACCCGCGCCGAGTTCGCGGACGTCCTCGCGGGGGCGGGCATCGAGACGACCGCCTCGCGGGCCAACCACCTGCTGTCGGCGCTCGCGGTACGCGCGGTGCTCGCCCTCGGACCCGTCGTTCCGCGCGAGAGCGGGCCGACACGGGAGCAGTACCTGGTCGCCGTCGACGACCTGCCCGCCGGGCGCACGGTCACCGACCCGCTGGCCGAGCTGCTCGTCGCGTATCTGCGCTCCCACGGACCGGCGACGCTGGCCGACTTCCGCTGGTGGGTGGGACTGCCGCAGACGGCCGTCCGCGAGGCGGCGGCCACGGCCGGCGACCGGATCGCGCCGGCGGAGGAAGCGGGCATGTTCGTCGGGACGGATGCCGGGGACGCGGCAGCGGCCGTCGCGGACGGCGCCGACCGGGTGCGCGCGCTGCCCCCGTGGGACGAGTACTACCTGTCGTACGCCGACCGCAGCCGGGTGTGCGCGCCGGAGCGGATGGCGCGCGTCGGCCCCAGTGCCAACGGGATGGTCAAGCCGGTGCTCGTCGCCGGCGGCGAGGTCGTCGGCACGTGGTCGCACTCGACGGCCGTCGGCAAGCACCACCTGCCGCCGGTGGCGGCGGCGTTCGAGGAGGAGGCATCCGTCGACGCGACCGACGCGCTCGCGGAGTACGCGCGGTTCCTCGCCTCCTGAGCGCGGCTCAGCTGTCGGCGTGACGGTCGAGGAAGGCGTACACCTCGTTGTCGTCGACGCCGGGGAAGGAACCCGCCGGCAGCGGCGAGAACATCCGCATGTGCACGCGCGCGCTCGGCCAGGCCTTGCCCTCCCAGCGGCGGGTCAGCTCGGCGTCGGGACGGCGGCAGCATCCCTCATCGGGGCAGGTGGAGGTGGCGCGCTTGTGGGTCTCGCGACCACGGAACCAGCGGGCGTCGTCGAAGCCGACGCCGACCGTGATCGAGAACTCGCCGTCGGTCGTCGAGCCCGTCTGACTCGAGCACCAGAACGTGCCGCCCGGAGTGTCGGTGTACTGATAGTGCTCGGTCGTGCGGTTCTGCTCGGTGAACGCCGAGCGCGCGGCGAAGGTCCGGCACACCATCTGGCCCTCGACCGCCCCCGTCACGTCCATCGGCAGGGGGAGGCCGTCGTTCTCGTAGACGCGGCTGATGGCGCCGGTGTCATCGACGCGGAGGAAGTGCACCCCGATGCCGAAATGCTGGGTCAGCAGGTTCGTCAGGCGCATCCCGGCGGCCTCGTGGGTGACACCGAACGCGTCGCGGAAGTCCTCGACGGCGAGGTTGCGATCCTTCTTCGCCTGCGCGAGGAAGGCGACCGAGGCCGTCTCGGGCATGAGCGCGCACGCCGCGTAGTAGTTGATCTCGAGGCGCTGCTGCAGGAAGTCCGCGTAGTCGGTGGGCGGCGTGTGGCCGAGCAGCCGGTGCGCCATCGCCTGCAGCGCCATGGAGCGCAGGCCGTGGCCGCCGGGGATGGATGCCGGCGGCAGGTAGATGCGACCGTTCTCGAGGTCGGTGACCGAGCGGGCCGAGTGCGGCAGGTCGTTCGCGTAGATGAGCTCGAAGCCCAGCTGCTCGGCCATGATGCTCACCGTGCGGTGGGTGAGGGCGCCGGTGGTGTGCCCGGCGGCCTTGAGCTGCCGTTCGGCGAGCTTCTCGATCTCGGGGAGGTAGTTGTGGACCTCGCGCATGCGCAGACGCAGCTCGGTGTTGGCGCGTCGTGCCTCCTCCGGCGTCGCGGTGGCCTCGCGCTCACGGCGCTGCAGCTCGCGGTGGAGGGCGAGGATGCCGTCGATCGTGTCATCGGTCATGGTCTTCGTCACCCGGACCGGGGGGACGCCGAGCCGTCGGAACACCGGGCTCTGCTGGGCGCGCTCCAGCTCCAGTTCCAGGGCGGCGCGCCGGTTCGGCGGCTCCGCGGACAGGAGGTCCGTGACGTCCGTGTCCGTCGCGACCGCGACCGCCTGGAGGAGGGAGAGCTTCGGCTCCCGCTTGCCGTTCTCGATGAGGCTGAGCTGGCTCCCCGCGACGCCCACGATGGCGCCGAGCTCGTCGAGGGTGTACCCCTTCGCGAGCCGGTGATGGCGGATGCGGTGACCGAGGGTGGAGAGCTGCAGAGGGGACGCCATGATCTTGAGTGTAGTGAAAGATTCCCCTTTCTTGACGCCTGCCGAGGTGGAAAGAGGACGCTCGAGAGGCGGAGAGTGGAAACAAGCCACCTACCGAAGGAGCGACGATGGCCATCGCAGACCTCTTCACCCGACCGATCCGGACCGGCGCCACGAGCCGGGCCGCGTCGTACGGCGACCGCCCGAACCTCGCGGGGCCGGGCATGGCCGCGCTGCACGCCTGGGTCGAGGAGATCGCCGCCCTCACGACGCCCGACCGCATCCACTGGGTCGACGGGTCGGCTGCCGAGAACGACATGCTGCTGCGTCAGCAGGTCGAGGAGGGCAAGCTGATCAAGCTCAACCCCGAGTGGCGGCCGGGCTCGTACCTGGCGCGCTCCCACCCGAGCGACGTGGCGCGCACCGAGGGGCGCACCTTCATCGCCTCGGAGCGCGAGGAGGACGCCGGCCCGACGAACAACTGGGCCGACCCGGCGGAGATCCGTGCGACCATCACGCCGCTGTTCGCCGGCAGCATGCGCGGCCGGACGATGTACGTCGTTCCCTTCTCGATGGGCGCCGTGGGCGGACCGCTGTCGCACATCGGCGTCCAGGTCACCGACAGTGCGTACGCCGTCACCTCGATCGGCATCATGACCCGCGTCGGGACGACGGTGCTGAGCCAGATCGCCGACGGCAAGCCCTGGGTCAAGACGGTCCACTCCGTGGGTGCACCGCTCGCGCCGGGGGAGACGGATGCCGCCTGGCCCTGCAACGACGAGAAGTACATCGTCCACTTCCCCGACACCCTCGAGGTGTGGTCGTTCGGGTCGGGTTACGGGGGCAACGCGATCCTCGCGAAAAAGTGCTTCGCCCTGCGCATCGCCTCGGTCATCGGCCGCGATGAGGGATGGCTCGCCGAGCACATGCTGCTGATCCGCGTCATCGACCCGAACGGCAAGGCGTACCACGTCGCGGCGGCCTTCCCGTCGGCGTGCGGCAAGACGAACCTCGCGATGCTGCGCCCCTCGATCCCCGGCTGGCGCGTCGAGACGCTGGGCGACGACATCGCCTGGCTGCGTCCCGGTGAGGACGGCCGGCTCTGGGCGATCAACCCCGAGGCGGGGTTCTTCGGCGTCGCGCCCGGCACCGGCGAGTCCACCAACGTCACCGCCGTGGAGACGCTCTGGGGCAACACGATCTTCACGAACGTCGCACTCCGTCCCGACGGCGACGTCTGGTGGGAGGGCCTGACGGACGAGGTGCCGGCCGAGCTGACCGACTGGCAGGGCCGGCCGTGGACGCCCGCGTCGGGCACGCCCGCCGCGCACCCGAACTCGCGCTTCACCGTGAGCGCCGGCCAGTGCCCGCAGATCGCGGCGGACTGGGAGGCGCCCGAGGGCGTCCCCCTGGACGCGATCCTCTTCGGCGGGCGCCGAGCCACGAACGTGCCGCTCGTCGTCGAGGCCACCGACTGGACGCACGGCGTCTTCATGGGCTCGAACATCTCCTCCGAGCGCACGGCGGCGGCGGAGGGCACCGTGGGCGAGCTGCGGCGCGACCCCTTCGCGATGCTGCCGTTCTGCGGCTACAACATGGCCGACTACTTCGGCCACTGGATCAAGGTCGGCCAGCAGCTGCGGTTCGACCGGGCGCCGCGGATCTTCCAGGTCAACTGGTTCCGGAAGGGATCGGACGGCCGGTTCCTGTGGCCCGGGTTCGGTGACAACGCCCGCGTGATCGACTGGATCATCCGGCGCGTCGACGGCACGGTCGGTGCCGTGGACAGTCCGGTCGGGCGGCTGCCGCAGCCGGCGGACCTCAACCTGGACGGCATCGACGTCCCGTCGCAGGATCTCGACGAGCTGTTCGCGATCGACCCGGACTCGTGGCTCACCGAGGCCGACCTCACCGAGGAGTTCTACCGGACGTTCGGCGGCAAGGTGCCGCCGGCGCTGTACGCCGAGCTCGCGGCGCTCCGGTACCGCCTGAAGCGCGCCGCGCTGCCCGCCTGAAGCGGGGCCGTCCTCGCGAGGTCAGACCAGCAGCTGGCGGGCGGCGAGGTCGCGGTACAGCGGCACGGTGGCCACGAGCTCCTCGTGGGTGCCCTGTCCGACCACGCGGCCCCGGTCGAGCACCACGATGAGGTCGCTGTCGACGACCGTCGAGAGGCGGTGCGCGATCACGACGAGCGTGCGGCCGGATGCCACGGCATCGATCGCCTCCCGCATCCGCTGCTCGTTGAGCCCGTCGAGGGACGACGTCGACTCGTCGAGCAGCAGGATCGGGGGAGCGGCCAGCAAGGCGCGCGCGATCGCGAGTCGCTGACGCTCGCCGCCGGAGAGCATCACGCCCGCCTCTCCGACGGGCGCGTCGAGTCCGAGCGGACTGCGCTCGAGCACGTCGCCGAGATTGACCGCCCGCAGCACGCGCTCGCACGCCGCGTCGCTCGCGTCCGGCGACGCGAGGCGCAGATTGTCGGCGATCGTGCCGGCGAGGGTGGGGGCATCCTGCTCGACGTATCCGAGCTGCGCCCGCAGGCGCGCGCGGTCGAGCGTGCGGGCGTCGACGCCGTCGAGGAGGACGGCGCCCGACGTGGGGTCGTAGAACCGCTCGATGAGGGCCAGCGTCGTCGACTTCCCGGCGCCGGAGGGTCCGACCAGCGCGACGCGCGCGCCGCGCGGGACGCGGAAGGAGACGCCCCGCAGCACCTCGCCATCGGCCTCCTCGGTCTCGAGTGCGCGCGTGTCGGCGTGCACGTCGGCGAGCGCGTCGGCGGCCTGCCGCTCGACCGAGCGCCGCGCCTCCACGACGGCCCGAGGGTACGAGAAGTGCACGTCGCGGAACTCGATCGAGGCACTCTCGTGCACGGCCGGATCCGCCTCGAGCGACGCCGCGATCCGGGCATCCGCCTCGGTCTCGGTGGGCAGATCGAGCACCTCCTGGATGCGCCCGAGCGCTCCCAGCGCCTGGTTGACGGACGTGATGGCTCCGAAGAGCGAGCCGAGCGGCGCGATGAGGAAGAAGAGGAACATGATGAAGGTCACGAGCTGCGCGATGTCGATCGCGCCCTCGGCGACGCGGAAGCCGCCCACGCCGAGGACGACGAGCAGCGACACCTGCAGCGCGATGCTGGCGACCGGCACGACGAGTGCGGAGACCTTCGCGACCCGCACTCCCTCGTCGTACGCCTCGCGTGCCGTCGCCTCGATCGCGGCCTGCTCCCGGTTGCCGGCGCCGGACGCGCGGATCGTGCGGATCGAGCCGACGGCACGCTCGACGCCCGAGGCGAGCGCGCCGACCTTCTCCTGCTGCGCGGTCGTGGCCGCCCGGATCCGCGTGCTGAGACCGCCGACGAGGGCGACCGAGACGCCGATGACGACGACGATGAGCGCGAGCAGGACGGGATCGATCAGGAGCATCGCGACGATCGCGCCGACGAAGATGAGGGCGTTGCCCAGCGAGTCGGCGAGCCCCTGGGTCAGGACGGCGTAGAGCAGCGTCGTGTCCGTCCCGACGCGCGAGACGAGGTCGCCGGTGCGCCGGGCGTCGTACTCCTGCACGGGCAGGTGGAGCAGTCGCGCGACGAGTCGTCGGCGACTCGAGTAGACGACCGCCGTGCCCGTGCGCTGCAGGAGGTAGTGCTGCACGCCGCCGACGAGGGAGGCCGTGACGACGAGGCCCACGAGGAGCCAGACGAGGATGCCGAGCGCCTGGCTCGACTGCACGCGCTCGATCACCTGTCCGACCAGGACCGGCTGGAAGAGGGTCGCGACAGCCTCGAGCACGCTGAGGATCGCGACCACGACGAGCACCCGCTTGTGCTCGAACACGAACGGCAGCAGCTGCGTGAAGCTCGCGCGCGGCCCCTCGGGGGGCTTGCGGCGGCGCAGCGGGGATCGGGAGTCGGAAGACATGGGGATGCGTCCTCGGGGTCGTGGGTGGATCGGGGCGACGGCGCCGCCTCTATCTTCGTCCGAACTTCTTGTGAACCGCCTGCCGGGTCACGCCGAGCGCCCCGGCGATGGCCTGCCAGGAGAACCCGGCGATCCGGGCCTTGCGGACCTGCACCTCTTCGGCGCGCGCGAGCTCGCGCCGCACGTCGGCGAGGCGCCGCAGCTCGGCCAGGGGCTGCGGGTCCGGCGCCGCACCGAGGAGGGTGCGGATGTCGTCGCTGCTCATGTGTCAACCGTAATTGACACAGCGCGATTTTGTCAACGTGAGTTGACGCTGTGATCCGCGTGTCGCCGCCCGTCGCTAGTGTGGTGCGGTGCCCGAACCCGTCATCTCCGCCCGGAACCTCGTCAAGACGTACCGGATGAAGGGCAAGCCCGACTTCGTCGCCGTCGGCGGGCTGGACTTCGACGTCGCGCCGGGGGAGTCGTTCGGGCTCCTCGGCCCGAACGGGGCGGGCAAGTCGACGACGATGAAGATGATCGGCGCGGTCTCCACCCGCACGAGCGGCGACCTGTCGATCCTCGGCCTCGACCCCGACCGCCACGGCCCCGAGATCCGCTCCCGGCTCGGCGTCATCCCGCAGCAGGACAATCTCGACGGCGAGCTCAACGCGCGCGAGAACCTGTTCATCTACGGCCGCTACTTCGGCCTGCCGCGTGCCGTCTGCGCGCAGAAGGCGGACGAGCTCCTTGCCTTCGCGCAGCTCGAGGACAAAGCCAAGAGCAGGGTCGACCAGCTCTCCGGCGGCATGAAGCGGCGTCTCACGATCGCCCGCGGTCTCATCAACGATCCCCGCATCCTGCTGCTCGACGAGCCGACGACGGGCCTCGATCCGCAGGCGAGGCACGTCCTGTGGGACCGGCTGTTCCGGCTCAAGGAGCGCGGCACGACCCTCGTCCTCACGACCCACTACATGGACGAGGCCGAGCAGCTCTGCGACCGACTGATCGTGGTCGACAAGGGACGGATCATGGCGGAGGGCACGCCCTCGTCGCTCATCCGGGCGCATTCCAGCAGGGAGGTGCTGGAGGTCCGCTTCGGCTCCGACCGCAACGAGCAGGTCGCCGCGCAGCTGCACGGCATCGGCGACCGTGTCGAGGTCCTTCCCGACCGTGTGCTCGTCTACGCCGCCGACGGGGAGGCCGCCCTCGAGCGCGTCACCGCCGCGGGGCTGCAGCCGATCACGAGCCTCGTCCGCCGCTCGAGCCTCGAGGACGTGTTCCTGCGGCTGACGGGAAGGTCGTTGATCGAATGAGCGAGACGGCCCAGTCCCCGACGCCGACCCTGGACGAGCTGCGCGCCGAGGCGATGGAGTGGGGCCGCCTGCCCCGCCGCCGCGGCAGCTGGTACGTCACCGAGCACATGGTGCGGGCGATGCGCGCGTACGGGTGGACGATCGTGGTGGGCGCACTGGGACAGCCGGTCCTCTATCTTCTGGGCCTCGCCGCCGGTCTCGCCGCGCTCATCGACGCCCCGATCCGAGACGGCGGCCAATCGGTCGACTACCTCGTCTTCGTCGCCCCGGCGCTGCTGGTCACGGCGGCGATCTCCGTGGCATCCGAGGAGATGACCTACCCCGTCATGGCCGGCTTCAAGTGGCGGCGCTACTTCTTCGGCTTCAACGCGTCGGCGCTGTCGAGCCCGCAGATCGCGAACGGCGTCATCCTCGGGGCGACGGCCCGGATGGCCTTCGCCGTCGCCGCGTACTACCTGTTCATCTGGCTCCTGGGGGCGACCGGCCTCGGGTGGAGCACGGTCCCGACGCCCGAGACGGGGTGGCTGTCGATCCCGGTCGGCATCCTGGCCGGCGTCGCCTTCGGCATCCCGCTCATGGCGTACGCCGGATCGATCGAGGACGACAGAGGTCAGTTCGCGCTCGTGCAGCGCTTCATCTTCATGCCGATGTTCCTGTTCTCGGGGACGTTCTACCCGCTCGAGAACCTCCCCGGCTGGCTGCAGTGGATCGGCTGGATCTCGCCGCTGTGGCACGGCGCCGAGCTCGGCCGCCTCGCCACCTACGGCGCGTCGGTTCCCCCCGTGATGGTCGCCATCCACCTCGGCTACCTCGTGGCGCTCGCCGGCATCGGCTACCTGTGGGGTCGGCGCGTCTTCATCGAAAGGCTCGCGACATGACCGCCGTGACCGCCGCTCCACCCGCCACCCGCGGCGGAGGCGTCCGCGCCCTCTGGGCCGGCAATCCCGGCGCCGTCGTGCAGCGCGGGCTGCTCGCGGCGAGATCCTCCAGCTGGATCGTGGTGCTGTCGGGGTTCTTCGAGCCGGTCTTCTACCTCGCCTCGATGGGGATCGGCCTCGGATCGCTGGTCGGCGACCTGCAGACCTCGCAGGGCGTCCAGGTCGAGTACGCCGCGTTCATCGCCCCGGCTCTCCTCGCGGTGTCGGCGATGAACGGCGCGATCTACGACTCGACGTGGAACGTCTTCTTCAAGCTCAACTACGGCAAGCTCTACGAGGGCATGCTCTCGACGTCCCTGGGCCCGCTCGACGTCGCCCTCGGCGAGATCCTCTACGCGCTGCTGCGCGGACTGCTCTACGCGACCGGCTTCATGATCATCATGCAGGTCCTGGGGCTCAACCTGGCGCCCACCGCGATCCTCGCGATCCCGGCGGTGCTGCTCATCGCGTTCGGCTTCGCGAGCCTGGGCATGGCGATCACGAGCTACATGAAGACCTTCCAGCACATGGACTGGATCAACTTCGTGCTGCTGCCGATGTTCCTCTTCTCGGCGACGTTCTACCCGATCTCGGTGTACCCGGAGTGGGTCCAGAGCTCCGTGATGGCGTTTCCGCTGTGGCACGGCGTGGAGCTCATCCGCGGTCTCACCACCGGCATCCTGTCGGCGTCGATGCTGTGGCACGTGCTCTACTACGTCGTGATGATCGCCGTCGGCCTCGTCTTCACGACGAAGCGGCTCCGCGCGCTGTTCCTCGACTGACGATCGGCGCCGCACAGACGGATGCCGCGGCTCCGCCCGACGAGGGGAGGGCCGCGGCATCCGTCGTGCCGAGCGCGGGTCAGCGGGACGCGCGCTCCTCGGCCCCGATGAAGGTGTCGTAGTCGACGTCCTTCGTCTCCTTCGACAGCCACAGGGCGACGAAGGTGAGGACGCTGGCTCCGGTCAGGTAGACGCCGACGAGCCAGGGCGAGCCGCCCGTGGCGGCCCACAGCGCGACGGCCACGATCGGTGCGAGCGCCGCGCCGAGGATCGACGAGACGTTGTAGGAGATCGCCGAGCCGGTGTACCGCACGTTGGTCGGGAACAGCTCCGGCAGGATCGCGCCCATCGGGCCGAACGTCGCGCCCATCAGCATGAATCCGAGGATCAGGAACGCCTGCACGAGCGCGCCGGTGAACTTCGGGTCCACCTGCGGCAGGAGGAACACGTTGAATGTGAGGCCGAAGACGGCGATCGCGGCCGTGATCCACAGCAGCAGCTTGCGCCGGCCGAGGGCGTCGGCGATGGGCCCGGACAGCAGGGTGAAGATGCCGAAGAACACCACGCCGACGATCTGCATGATGACGAAGTCGGTGTACCCGAAGCCGAGGCCCGGCACGTACGCGGCGGCGTCGAAGGCGGTGCCCGCCTCCGCGGCGGCCTGCTCGGCGGCCTCGAGACCGGCCTTCGTGCCGTAGGACAGGGTGAAGCTCGTCATCAGGTAGAAGAGGACGTAGGTCGCCAGCATGATGAACGTGCCGAGGATGAGCTGCCACCAGTGACGGCGGACGACCTCGCCCAGCGGGAACTTGCGGATGGCGCCGGACTTCTCCGCCTTCGCGAACGTCTCGGACTCGACGAGCTTCAGTCGCACCCACAGGCCGATGATGACCATCACGGCCGAGAAGAGGAACGGCACGCGCCAGCCCCACTCCAGGAACGCGTCCGAGCGCTGTGCCGGGCCGTCGGGGTGCGGGAGGGCGAAGTTGATGACGAGGAAGATGCCGTTGGCGATGATGAAGCCGATCGGCGCGCCGAGCTGGGGGAACGTGCCGTACCAGGCGCGCTTGCCCTTCGGAGCGTTCTCGGTGGCGACGAGGGCGGCACCCGACCATTCGCCACCGAGCGCGAAGCCCTGGAACAGGCGCAGGATCAGCAGGAGGAGGGCTGCCCACCACCCGATGCCGTCGTACGTCGGGAGGACGCCGATGAGGAACGTCGCGACACCCATCGTGAGGAGGGATGCCACGAGGGTGGCCTTACGGCCGAACTTGTCGCCGAAGTGTCCGAAGACGACGGCGCCGATCGGGCGCGCGACCATCGCCGCGCCGAACACGGCGAACGAGGACAGCAGCGCGGTCGTGTCGTCGCCGGTCGGGAAGAAGAGGATGGGGAAGACGAGGACGGCGGCGGTCGCGTAGACGTAGAAGTCGTAGAACTCGATCGTCGTGCCGACGAGGCTCGCGGTGATGACGCGCGAGCGGGGATTGGCGGGGGCAGCCGTGGCTGCCGATGCTGCGGGAGCAGTGGACATGCGGGGGGACCTGTCGGAGAGAGCGTGCAACGTCCTCGTGGGACGATCGGCGGCGGTGTCGCTGGCGACGGGGTGTGTCGCAGCGGGACTCGCGCGGGAAAACCGAAAGCGCCGGCGGTGTGGCCGGCGCGCGTTCCCAGTGTACTCCCAGAGACGGCCGAGCTCCCCCCCCCCCCCGGATGCCGAGGCCGCGGCATCCGGGGCGGGGGTCACCGCCAGATGACGGCGAGTCCGGCGTTGAGGAGGGTGAGTGCTCCGACCGACCAGAAGATGCCGGCCGGCACCGCACCCGCCTTCCGGCCGCGCGCGGCACCGGCGCCGAGGAGGCCGCCGATGATGACGAGGACGACGAGCTTGATGCCGATCTTCGTGTAGTTCAGGTCGTGGCTGAGCCCCCACGGGGCGGACAGGACGAGGCCGGCGAGCAGCGCGACGCCGAGCCCCCAGTGCATGAGGCGGGTGATGCGCCGCCGGCCGAGGGCCTCGACGAGCCAGGCGCCGAAGATCGCGGCGAAGCCGACGAGGTGGATCAGGACGACGATGCTGCGGAGGGTCTCCATGCCATCAGGGTACCTGAAGGTCGCGGAGGGTGACAGCCGTGCGCAGCGCGGCGTCGGCCGCCTCGGCGCCCTTGTCCTCCCTGGACCCGGGAAGGCCGGCGCGGTCGATGCCCTGCTGCTCGTCGTCCAGCGTGAGCACGCCGAATCCGACCGGCTTGCCGGTGTCGAGCGCCACCCGGGTGAGTCCGTCGGTCGCGGCGGCCGAGACGAAGTCGAAGTGCGGGGTCCCGCCGCGGATGATGACGCCGAGCGCGACGGTGGCGTCGGCACCCGCCTCGAGCGCGGCCTTCGCGACGACCGGCAGCTCGAACGAGCCCGCCACGCGGACGAGCTGCCACGAGGCGCCGGACGCGTCCAGGACCCGGGCTGCGCCGGCGATCAGGCCGTCCGTGATGACGTCGTGCCACTGGCCGGCGACGACGACGACCGTGAGGCCGGTTCCGTCGATCGGCTCGGTCTTGGGTGCGCCGTGTCCGCTCATGCGTCCTGCTCCTCACTGTGCGCGAGAGCCTCGCGCAGCTCGTCGGCGTCGATGATGTGGCCCATGCGGTCGGCCTTCGTCGCCAGGTACTGGTGGTTGTTCGCGCCGACGCCGACGAGGAGGGGCACCTGCTCGACGATCGACAGCCCCAGGCTGCGCAGCTGCGCGACCTTGTCGGTGTTGTTGGTCAGCAGGCGGATCTCCCGCACACCCAGGTCGTCGAGGATGCCGGCGGCCGCCGCGTAGTCGCGGGCGTCGGCGGGGAGGCCGAGCGCGAGGTTGGCGTCGACGGTGTCGAGCCCGCGCTCCTGCAGGCTGTACGCGCGCAGCTTGTTGATGAGGCCGATGCCGCGTCCCTCGTGACCGCGCATGTAGATGACGACACCGCCGTCCTGCTCGATCGCGTCGAGCGCGGCGTCCAGCTGCGGGCCGCACTCGCACTTGAGCGAGCCGAAGGCCTCGCCGGTCAGGCACTCCGAGTGGACCCGCACGAGGGAAGCGCCCCCGGTCAGGTCGCCGGACACGACGGCGATGTGGTCGGTTCCGGTGATCCGGTCCTTGTACGCCAGGAAGCGGAACTCCCCGTGCGAGGTGGGGACGGTGGACTCGGCGCGCAGGCTGACGCGGCGCCGGTGGGGGTGGACGGGCGTGGTGACCGCGCTCTCGCCGTCCATCGCATCCAGGTGGGCAATGAGCTGCTCGATCGTGATGACGGGGATGTTCTCGCGTTCGCCCATCTCGAGCAGCCCCGGCATCCGCATCATGCTGCCGTCATCGGCGACGACCTCGCCGATGACGCCGACGGGGGCCAGTCCGGCGAGCTTCAGGAGGTCGACGGCCGCCTCGGTGTGACCGGCGCGCTCGCGCACCCCGCCGTCGACCGCGCGGAGCGGCAGCACGTGACCGGGTCGGATGAGGGAGGCCGGTGTCGACGTCGGGTCGGCGAGGACGTTCACCGTCCGTGCGCGATCGGCGGCGCTGATGCCCGTCGTCACGCCCTCGGCGGCGTCCACGCTGACGGTGTACGCCGTGCTCTTGCTGTCCTGGTTGACCTCCACCATGGGGGGCAGGTCGAGGCTGTCGGCGAGGTCGGCGGGCATCGGCGCGCACAGGAAGCCGCTCGACCAGCGGATCGTCCACGCCATCCACTCGGGCGTCGCCAGCTGGGCCGACAGGATGATGTCGCCCTCGTTCTCGCGTCCCTCGTCGTCGGCGACCAGGACGGGCCGGCCGGCCCGCAGTGCGGTCAGGGCGTCGGGGATGGGGGAAAGGCTCATTCCGAGCCTCCTTCTTCTGCGGGGGTGAATCGGAGCATGCGCTGCACGTGGCGGGCCAGGATGTCGGTCTCGAGGTTGACGGCGTCGCCGGCCGATCGGCCGCCGAGCGTCGTGACCGCGAGGGTCTCGGGGATCAGGGAGACCTCGAACCAGTGCAGGTCGGCGGCGGCGGCGGAGACGGCGGAGACGGTCAGCGAGACGCCGTCGACCGTGATCGATCCCTTGTCGACGACGAGCGGGGCGAGGGATGCCGGAAGCGAGATGCGGAGGACCTGCCACTGCTCGCCGGGGCGCACCTCGAGGACCTCTCCGGTGCCGTCGATGTGCCCCTGCACGATGTGGCCGCCCAGTCGCCCGTGCGCGGCCATGGCGCGCTCGACGTTGACGGGGGTGCCGACGCCGAATCCGCCGAGGGTCGACATGTCGAGGGTCTGCTTCATGACGTCGGCCGTGAAGCCGTCGGCCGACTGGTCCGTGACCGTCAGGCAGACGCCGCTGATGGAGATGGAGTCGCCGCGTGCGGCGTCCGACACGGCGAGCGGGGCCTGCACGGTGAGGCGCACGCCGTCGCCGGAGGGCTCGATCGCGGTGATGATGCCCTGCTCTTCGATGATCCCGGTGAACATCAGGGGGTCTCCTTCGGGTGCGCGATGACGAGGATGTCGTCGCCGAGGCGGTGGACGGCGGCGATGTCGAGGCGCCGCTGGTCGCGGATGGTGGTGATGCCGAGGTCGCCGACGGCGAGCCGGTCGCCGCCGATGAGCGTCGGGGCGAGGTACACGAGGAGCTCGTCGACGAGCCCGGCGCGCAGGAACGAGCCGGCGAGGGTGGGGCCGCCTTCGACGAAGACGCGGTGCGTGCCGAGCTCGCGCAGCCGGTCGAGGAGGTCGGGCAGATCCTCGCCCTCGTCCTGCATGAACGGACGCGGGTGCCGACGCAGCCGCGCCTCCTGCGGGACGGCCCGCGTTCCCACGATCACCGGGCGCGGCTGGTCGTCGTAGAGCGATCCGTCCGGCCGGCGGGCGGTGAGGGCGGGGTCGTCGGCGAGGACGGTGCCGGTGCCGGCGACGATCGCGTCGGCGGCGGCGCGCCGCTCGTGGACGTCGGCACGGGCGTCGGGCCCGGTGATCCACTGGCTCGTGCCGTCGGATGCCGCAGCGCGCCCGTCGAGCGACTGCGCCCACTTGACGGTGACGTGCGGCCGGCCCAGGCGCTGCACGGTCAGCCAGCTGCGCAGGAGGTCCTCGCACTCGTCGGCGAGGACGCCCGCCGCGACGTCGACGCCGGCGGCGCGCAGGCGGTCGGCGCCGCCCGAGGAGGCGTCACCGGGATCGGCGACGGCGAACACGACCCGCGCGATGCCCGCCTCGATGAGGGCGAGGGCGCACGGGCCGGTGCGGCCGGTGTGGTTGCAGGGTTCGAGCGTGACCACGGCGGTCGCGCCGCGCGCGCTCCCGGGGGAGAGCTTCGACAGCGCGTCGACTTCGGCGTGGGCCGTCCCGGCGCCCCGGTGCCACCCCTCGGCGAGCACGTCGCCGGACGGCGAGAGGAGGACCGCGCCGACCTGCGGGTTGAGGCCGCGGGGTCCCCGCCGGGCGAGCTCGAACGCGCGCCGCAGGGCGGTGCGTTCTGCGTCGGTGACACTCATCCGGATCCTCACGATGGGGACTCCGGGGCGCGGATGCAGGGGCGACGGGCTCGCGGATGTCGTCCACGAGCGTCGCGTGCTGCCTCCCATCCGGACTAGCGACTCGCGTCGCATCACCGTCGGTTCCGGATTTCCACCGGATCAGCCGGGCCCCGAAGGACCCCGCTCGCGGACTGTCACCGCCGGTTCGGATTCCCACCGACCCCGGAGCACGTTCTCTTGCTCTCGAGTGTAGTCAACCGGCATCCGCCCGTTTCATTCCCGCGAATCGGGTCGTCCGGCCGCACCCGACCCGTCGGATGACATCATGGACACAGCCGCACGTGCGACCTCTCCGGGTCGCCGACGACAGGGGGAGCAGGGCCGTGACCGTGAAGACCCACCGGAGCAGCGACGACCTGCGCGACCGACCGAACGCCGAGGTCCTCATCATCGGCGGCGGCATCAACGGCGTCGCGACCTTCCGCGACCTGGCGCTGCAGGGCGTCGACGTCGCCCTCGTCGAGCGAGGCGACTTCATCTCGGGAGCGTCGGCGGCGTCCAGCCACATGATCCACGGCGGCATCCGCTACCTCGAGAACGGCGAGTTCCGCCTCGTCCACGAGGCCGTCACCGAGCGCAACGACCTCCTCACCACCGCCGCCCACTACGTGCGGCCGCTGCGGACGACCGTGCCGATCTTCTCCACCTTCTCGGGGCTGCTGTCCGCGCCGCTGCGGATGCTGCTGCACCGCAGGACCGCCTCGGCGGAACGGGGAGCGCTGCTGATCAAGATCGGCCTCGTCATCTACGACTCCTTTTCGCGCGGCGGCGGTCGTGTGCCGCGGCACACGTTCCACGGGCGCCGGCGCTCCCTCCAGGTGCTGCCCGAGCTGAACCCGGGCGTGGCGTACACCGCGACCTACTGGGACGCGTCGCTGCGCAACCCCGAGCGGCTCGGTCTGGATCTCGTGCGCGACGGCGTCGCCCTCGGCGGAGATCGGGCGCGCGCCGCGAACTACGTCTCGGCCGTCGGCAGCGACGGCGAGGCGGTCCTGCTGCGCGACGAGGACACCGGCGAGGAGTTCCCGTTCTCGGCATCCGTGGTGATCAACGCCTCGGGACCGTGGACCGACCTCACCAACGACGACCTCGGCCGGCCGACCGCCTACATGGGCGGCACCAAGGGGTCCCACATCGTGCTCGACCATCCCGAGCTGCTGCAGGCGACCGGCGGGCGCGAGCTGTTCTTCGAGCACTCCGACGGCCGCATCGTGCTGATCTACCCGCTCAACGGACGGGTCCTCGTCGGCACGAGCGACCTGGAGCACGACATGGCGGAGCCCGCCGTCTGCACCGAGGCGGAAGTCGACTACTTCCTCGACCTCATCGGCCATGTCTTCCCCGCGATCGAGGTGGACCGGTCGTCCATCGTGCACCGGTACTCGGGCGTGCGTCCCCTGCCCGGCCACGGCGACATGGCGGCCGGCTTCGTGTCGCGGGACTACCGGATCGAGGCGGCGCCGTTGAACGGGGGCGCCGCGACACCCGTGCTGAGCCTCATCGGCGGCAAGTGGACCACGTTCCGGGCGGTCGCCGCGAACCTCACCGACCGCGCGCTGGCGCGCCTCGGCCGCACGCGGCTGCGCACGACGAAGGGGCTCCCCATCGGCGGCGCCGTCGGCTTCCCGCGCACCGAGCCGGAGCGCTCGGAGTGGGTGGCGGAGCACCTCGCCGACGTGGACAGGGAACAGGCCGTGCGGATGCTGCACCGTTACGGCACCCACGCCACCGCCGTCGCCGCCGCCCTCCGCGAGGACGCCGACGACGCCCCGCTCGCATCGCTGCCGCGATACACGAGCGGCGAACTGCGGTACATGGCGCGCGCGGAGGCGGTCGTCCACCTCGAGGATGTGCTGCTCCGCCGCACGAGCATCGCGTTCCGCGGCGAGGCCACGCCGGCCGTCGTCGAGGAGATCGCCGAGATCGTGGGTGACGTGCGCGGCTGGGATGAGGCGCAGCGCCGCACCGAGGTGCACCGCGCGCTCGCCGCCGTCCGTATCGCGGAGCCGGCGACGGTCTGAGGCGGAGCTTCCCCGATGCTCGAACTCGAAGAGGAGACGATGTGACGGACCACGTGATCGCGATCGATCAGGGCACCACCTCGACCCGGGCCATCGTCTTCGACGGGGCCGGCGGGCTGGTCGCGACGGCGCAGCGCGAGCACGAGCAGATCTTCCCCCGCGCGGGTCGCGTCGAGCACGACCCCGTCGAGATCTGGACCAACACCCAGTGGGTGCTGGCGCGGGCGCTGAGCCAGGCCGGCCTCGCCGCCGCGGACGTCGCCGCCATCGGCGTCACGAACCAGCGCGAGACGGCGATCGTGTGGGACCGCCGGACCGGCCGCCCCATCCACAACGCGCTCGTCTGGCAGGACACCCGCACGCAGCCCCAGATCGACCGGCTCATCGACGCGCACGGGGTCGACGCCTTCGCGGACGTGACCGGGCTGCCGCTGGCGACCTATTTCTCCGCATCGAAGATCGCCTGGATCCTCGACCACGTGGACGGCGCCCGGGATGCCGCGCGCGCCGGCGACCTGCTCTTCGGGACGACCGACACCTGGGTCGTCTGGAATCTCACCGGCGGCAGCGACGGCGGCCTCCACCTCACGGACGTCACCAATGCGAGCCGCACGCTCCTCATGGACCTGCGGACGCTGGACTGGTCCGACGAGATGCTCGCCGCATGGGACATCCCCCGTGCGATGCTTCCCGAGATCCGCTCGTCGTCGGAGGTCTACGGCGAGGTCGTGCAGCCCCGCGTGGCGCGCGGCATCCGCATCGCCGGCATCCTCGGCGACCAGCAGGCCGCGACCTTCGGCCAGGCCGCCTTCGACGCCGGCCAGTCGAAGAACACCTACGGGACGGGGAACTTCCTCCTCGTCGGGACCGGCACCGAGCTCGTGCGCTCCGACGCGGGACTGATCACGACCGTCGCCTACCGCATCGGCGACGCGCGCGCCCACTACGCGCTCGAGGGGTCCATCGCCGTGACCGGCTCCCTCATCCAGTGGCTGCGGGACAACCTCGGCATCATCTCCGACTCGGCCGACGTGGAACGGCTCGCCCGCAGCGTCGACGACAACGGCGGCGCCTACTTCGTGCCGGCGTTCTCCGGCCTGTTCGCCCCGTACTGGCGGCCCGACGCCCGCGGCGCCCTCGTCGGTCTCACCCGCTACGTCACGAAGGCGCACATCGCTCGGGCCGCGCTCGAGGCGACCGCGTTCCAGACCCGCGATGTGATCGCTGCCGTCGTCTCCGACACCGGGCACGACCTCGACGAGCTCCGGGTCGACGGCGGGATGACGCGCAACGACCTGCTGCTGCAGTTTCAGGCCGACATCCTCGGGATCCCGGTGGTGCGCCCCCGGGTCGTCGAGACGACGGCGCTCGGCGCCGCCTACGCGGCCGGGCTCGCGGTGGGCGTCTGGCCGGACCTCGACTCGCTGCGCGGATACTGGCAGGAGGACACCCGCTTCGAGCCGCGGATGTCCGACGACGAGCGCGCACGCCGCGGCCGGATGTGGGACAAGGCGGTGCAGAAGTCGATGGACTGGGTCGACGACGACGCCCGCATCCTCGCCGACACCGTCTGAGGCGGCTACTTCAGGAGGCGCGACAGCCGCCGGTCCGCGAGGATCTTGCCGCCGGTCTGGCAGGTGGGGCAGTACTCCAGGCTGTTGTCGGCGAAGAACACCGACCGGACCTCGTCGCCGCAGACGGGGCAGCGCTCGCCGCGGCGGCCATGGACGGCCATGCCGCGACGCTTGGCGTCCTTCAGCTCCGCGGGCGGCTTGCCGGATGCCGCGGCGACGGCCTCGGTGAGCGTCTCGCGCGTCGCCGCGAAGAGACGGTCGATCTCGGCGTCGTCCAGGCCCGCCGCCAGCGCATACGGCGACATCTTCGCGGCGTGGAGGATCTCGTCGGAGTAGGCGTTGCCGATGCCCGCCACGATGGACTGGTCGCGGAGGACGCCCTTGATCTGCGTGCGCCGGCCCGCGGTCAGCCCCGCCAGGACGTCCCGGGTGAAGCCGGGGTCGAGGGGATCGGGGCCGAGCCGCGCGATGCCGGGGACATCGGCGGGGTCGTGCGCGGCGTACACCGCGAGCGACTTCTTCGTGCCGGCCTCGGTCAGGTCGAAGCCGGATCCGTCGTCGAAGGCGACGCGCAGGGCGATGGGGCTCTTCCCTGGCCGCAGGAGGGTGGTGGGCAGCTGGTCGTACCAGCGGAGCCAGCCCGCCTTGGCCAGGTGGAAGACCAGGTGGACGGGCTCACGGTCCTCGGCATCCGTCTCGATGTCGACGAACTTGCCATGACGGCGCACACCGGCGACCCGGCCGCCCACGGGTGCATCGATCGGCGGGTCGTAGGTCTTCAGCGCCGCGATGTTGGCGACCGTCACCTTCGTCACGGTCAGGCCCCGGAGTCGCGCGTCGAGGAAGTCGACGAGACCTTGGACCTCCGGCATCTCGGGCATGGCGTCATCCTGCCACGCGGCGGTGACCGGGCGTCAGGGGTTGACGAGGTCCGGCGACCGCTGCGGGGTGCGGTCGTCGGCCGCGGCCTGGCCCGAACCCCGGCGGTGGCGCCCGTGCCGACACGGATGCACGACCGGCGCGTGGGGCGGTGCCGCATCGGCCCCACCGGATGCCATCAGCCCCCGCGGTCGTGCAGCCGCAACGGATGCCGGCCGCGACGCGCCCGCCGACGCGGTCGCCGCGCCCCGGCGCGGCGGAGACTCAGCCGCGGCGGAGCAGGCCCACCTTGTCGTACACGTCGCGGAGGGTCGCGTCGGCGACCTCCTCCGCACGGGCGGCGTTCGCGGCCAGGACGCGGTCGAGCTCGGCCGGGTCGTCCAGCAGCTCGAGGGCGCGCTCGCGGACGGGTCCGAACTCGTTCACGACCACCTCGGCGAGACCCTTCTTGAAGTCGCCGTAGCCGCGGCCGGCGTACTCGTCTTCGATCGCCGGGATCTGCCGGCCGCTGAGCGCCGCGTAGATGACCAGCAGGTTCGAGACACCGGGCTTGTTCTCGCGGTCGTACCGCACGACGCCCTCTGAGTCGGTCACCGCGCGCATGACCTTCTTCGCCGACTTCGCCGGATCGTCCAGCAGCCAGAGCACACCGGCATCCGACTCCGCCGACTTCGACATCTTCGCGGTCGGGTTCTGGAGGTCGTAGATGCGGGCCGTGTCTTTCTGGATGACCGGGATCGGCACCCGGAAGGCCTCGCCGTAGCGGCCGTTGAACCGCTCCGCGAGGTCGCGGGTGAGCTCGACGTGCTGCTTCTGGTCGTCGCCGACCGGCACGATGTCGGTCTGGTACAGCAGGATGTCGGCCGCCATCAGGACCGGGTAGGTGAAGAGGCCGACGCTCGTGGCATCCGTCCCGTAGCGCGAGGACTTGTCCTTGAACTGCGTCATCCGGCCGGCCTCGCCGAAGCCGGTGACGGTGGAGAGGATCCACGCCAGCTCGGCGTGCGCGCGGACGTGCGACTGCACGTACAGCGTCGATTTCGCGGGCTCGATGCCCGCCGCGATGTACTGGGCGGCGGTGCGACGCGTCTTCTCGCGCAGCTCCGCCGGGTCGTTCGGCTGGGTGAGGGCGTGGAGGTCGACGACGGAGAAGAACGCCTCGTACGACTCCTGCAGGTCCCGCCACTGCATGAGAGCCCCGATGTAGTTGCCGATCTGGAGAGAATCGGCGGACGGCTGCATTCCGGAGTACAGGCGGGGTTTGCTCACCCGTCAATCCTAGGCGCGAACGGATGCCGCCCCGCCGACCCCGCCCGGGTCAGCGCCCGACCGCGTAGTCCGCGATGACGGGGGCGTGGTCGCTCCAGCGGGTGTCCCAGGACGCGGCGCGCACGACCCGGTAGTCGGTCACGCGCGGCGCCAGCGGAGGCGAGGCGAGGTGGTAGTCGATGCGCCATCCGGTGTCGTTGTCGAAGGCCTTGCCGCGGTTCGACCACCATGTGTACGGACCGTCGATCTCGCCCGCGAAGGTGCGACCGACGTCGCTCCAGCCGAGGCCGGTGCCCGTCGCGCCGTCGGCGGTCGTGATGCTCGCGCCGGCGGGAGCGGTGAAGCGGTCGAAGTAGGCGCGCTCGCGCGGGAGGAAGCCGGCCTTCTTGACGTTGCCCTTCCAGTTGCGGATGTCGAACTCGCGGTGACCGACGTTGAGGTCGCCGGTGATCACGGCGAGCCCGGCGCCGAGGTGTCCCATCCGCTGCTCCATGGCGTCGAGGAAGGAGTACTTCGCGACCTGCTTGTCGGTGTCCGCCTCGCCCGTGAACACGTACGCGCTCACCACCGTGATCTGCTCGCCGTCGACGTCGATGTCGGCCTCGACCCAGCGGCCCTTGGAGTCGAGGGTGTCGTCGCCGAGGTCGACCCGCCAGATGTCGAGGGGCTCCCGGGCCGCAATGGCGACGCCGGCGCGTCCCTTCGCGAGCGCCTCGTCGTTGACGAAGTGCCAGCCCGGCAGGGCCGCGGCGAGGTCGGCGGCCTCGGCGCGGACCTCCTGCAGGGTGAGGATGTCGACGTCCGCCGTCTCCAGCCAGCCGTGCATCCCCTTCCGGGCGGCGGCGCGGATGCCGTTGACGTTGACCGAGGCGATGCGAAGGGGGCGAGGCACGCGTTCCAGCGTAAGCCGGGTCACCGACGTCCCGGCTCCGCCGACGGCGAGACGGCTGCGCGGCGCTCCTCGGCCGCCCGCAGGGCGCGCCGCGCGGCGGGGCGCCGCCACCACGACGCCTCGGCGAGGGCGGATGCCGCGTCCTTCACGCGCGCATCGGCGAGCACCAGCCGTGCGCGACGCTCGCGCTCGCGCTGCTCCTCCGCCGTGGGGATCACGAGCGGGATCCCGGCGTCGTCGGCGGCGACGGCGACCCAGGATGCCGCGACGAGCATGACGATGCCGGCGAGACGCAGCCACAGCAGGAAGCCGACCACGACCGAGAAGGTCGCCAGCAGCGGGTTGGTGGGGGAGTAGACGGCGAGGAAGCCGGCGCCGAGCTGGAGGAGGCTGAGGGCGGCGCCGCCGAGCGTCGCACCCGGGATGATCGCCCGCCACGGCAGTGACGTGCCGGTGAGGAAGCGGATGAGGGCGGTCAGCGCCGCCGCGTTGAGTGCGAAGCCGACGACGACCGAGACGATGCGGCCCAGCAGGTCGACGGCGGTGCTCTCGTACGGCACGGCGAGCCAGGAGAAGACCTGGGCGACGATGCCGCCCGCGATGAGACCGAGCCCCGCGCCGAGCAGCAGCGCGACGCCGAAGAGGATCGCCGCGACGAAGTCGCCGAGCTTCAGCAGGAGGAAGTTGCGCTTGTCGAAGGGCAGCCCGAAGCTGTCGCGGATGGCGCGACGCGCGAACGTCACGAACCCGATCGCGGTCCAGACCGCGACGGCGAACGCCGCGGCGCCGGTGACGGCCAGCACGCCGCCGCTCGTGCGCGCGATCGCGGCGACGTCGTCCGGCTTCACGGGACCGTCCGGGGCGATGAGCCCCGGCAGATACGAGTTCACGATGGCGATGAGGCCGTCGACCGCCTCGCTCGAGCCGCCGAGCCAGAGGCCGGCGACCGCGAACGCGGTGTACAGGGTCGCGAAGATGGCGAACAGCGCCTGGTAGCTGATGCTGGCGGCCAGGAGGAAACCGTTGTGCTGCAGGAAGTGGCGCCACACCCGGATGGGGAACCAGCCGAGGGTGCGGCGGGTCAGCCCGGCGGCGCGCTCGATCGGCGGCTCCAGGCGCTCGCGGAGCCGGGACCCGTCCCAGCGTTCACGAAGGGACAGGTCCGACTCTGCGTCGTCCGAGCTCACGCCGTCAGGCTAGCGGCAGCGCTGTGAGGCGGTCAGCCCCGCAGGACCGCCTGCTTGACGTCGGCGATCGCCTTGGTGATCTCGATGCCGCGCGGGCACGCCTCGGTGCAGTTGAAGGTCGTGCGGCAGCGCCACACGCCTTCCTTGTCGTTGAGGATGTCCAGGCGCACATCGCCCGCGTCGTCGCGCGAGTCGAAGATGAAGCGGTGCGCGTTGACGATCGCGGCGGGACCGAAGTACTGGCCGTCGGTCCAGAACACGGGGCAGGACGAGGTGCACGCGGCGCAGAGGATGCACTTGGTGGTGTCGTCGTACACGGCCCGGTCCTTGATCGACTGGATGCGCTCCTTGCCCGGCTCGGGCGCCGTCTTCGGCTGCAGGAAGGGCTGCACGTCGCGGAAGGACTCGAAGAACGGGTCCATGTCGACGATGAGGTCCTTCTCGAGCGGCAGGCCCTTGATCGCCTCGACGTAGATCGGCTTCGAGATGTCGAGGTCCTTGATCAGCGTCTTGCAGGCCAGACGGTTGCGGCCGTTGATGCGCATGGCATCCGACCCGCAGATGCCGTGCGCGCAGGAGCGCCGGAAGGCGAGCGAGCCGTCCACGTCCCACTTGATGCGGTGCAGCGCGTCGAGCACCCGGTCGGTGGGGTACATCTCCACGTCGTAGTCGACCCAGTGCGGCTCCGCATCGACCTCCGGGTTGAACCGGCGGACGATGAAGGTGACGAGGTACGACTGGATGGCCTCCTCGGCGGGGGCTTCCACAGCGTCGTCGGCGACGAGCGTCATCAGTACTTCCTCTCCATCGGCGGGTAGTTGAACTCGCCCTTCTCGTTCTTCGTGAACACGACCGGCTTCCAGTCCAGGCGGATGTGGTCCTCGGGGTTCGCCGAGTGCGGGTCGCCCGTGAGATACGCCATCGTGTGCTGCATGTACTTCTCGTCGTCGCGGTCGGGGTAGTCCTCGCGCATGTGGCCGCCGCGGCTCTCCTTGCGGTTGCGGGCGGCGTAGGCGACGATCTCGGCGATGTCCAGGAGGAAGCCGAGCTCGACGGCCTCGAGCAGGTCGGTGTTGTACCGCTTGCCCTTGTCGTCGACGTGGATGTTCTTGTACCGCTCGCGCAGGTCGTTGATGGTGCCCATGACGTCGGTCAGGGTCTCCTCGGTGCGGAAGACCTGGGCGTTCGCGTCCATCTCCTCCTGGAGGGTCTTGCGGAGGGTCGCGATGCGCTCGGTGCCGGCGTTGTTGCGCAGGCCCTCGATCATCTCGCGGACGTCCTTCGCGGGGTCCTCGGGAAGCGGGACGAACTCGGCCGTCTTCACGTACTCGACGGCGTTGCGGCCCGAGCGCTTGCCGAACACGTTGATGTCCAGCAGCGAGTTGGTGCCGAGGCGGTTCGCGCCGTGCACCGATACGCAGGCGCACTCGCCGGCGGCGTACAGGCCGGGGACGACGGTGTCGTTGTCGGCGAGCACCTCGCCGTCGTTGTTGGTCGGGATGCCGCCCATTGCGTAGTGTGCGGTCGGCATGACCGGCACGGGCTCGACGACCGGGTCGACACCCAGGTACGTGCGGGCGAACTCGGTGATGTCGGGCAGCTTGGTCTCGAGGACCTCGGCGCCGAGGTGGGTGCAGTCGAGGTAGACGTAGTCCTTGTTGGGACCGGCGCCGCGACCTTCCAGCACCTCCTTCACCATGCACCGGGCGACGATGTCTCGGGGCGCCAGGTCCTTGATCGTCGGGGCGTAGCGCTCCATGAACCGCTCACCCGAGGCGTTGCGCAGGATCGCGCCTTCGCCGCGCGCGCCCTCGGTGAGGAGGATGCCGAGTCCGGCAAGGCCGGTCGGGTGGAACTGGAAGAACTCGATGTCCTCGAGGGGCAGGCCCTTGCGCCAGATGATGCCGACGCCGTCACCGGTGAGGGTGTGGGCGTTGGAGGTCGTCTTGAAGATCTTGCCGAAGCCGCCCGTCGCGAAGACCACGGCCTTGGAGTGGAAGACGTGCAGGTCGCCGGTGGCGAGCTCGTAGGCGACGACGCCCGCGATCTGGGTCCGACCCAGGGCATCCTTCACCGTGATCAGGTCGAGCGCGTAGAACTCGTTGAAGAAGTTGATGCCGAGCTTGACGCAGTTCTGGAACAGCGTCTGCAGGATCATGTGGCCGGTGCGGTCGGCGGCGTAGCAGGCGCGGCGGACCGGGCTCTTGCCGTGGTCGGCGGTGTGGCCGCCGAAGCGACGCTGGTCGATCTTGCCGTCCGGCGTGCGGTTGAAGGGGAGTCCCATGTTCTCGAGATCGATGACCGCGTCGATGGCCTCCTTCGCGAGGATCTCGGCCGCGTCCTGGTCGACGAGGTAGTCGCCGCCCTTGACGGTGTCGAAGGTGTGCCACTCCCACGAGTCCTCTTCGACGTTCGCGAGCGCCGCCGCCATGCCGCCCTGCGCCGCGCCGGTGTGGCTGCGGGTGGGGTAGAGCTTGGTGATGACCGCTGTCTTCGCGCCGGGACCGGCCTCGATCGCGGCGCGCATGCCGGCGCCCCCGGCGCCGACGATGACGACGTCGAACTGGTGGTAGTGGACGCCGTCCTTCACGACGGAGTCTGCAGTCTGGGTGCTCACGTGGGAATTGCCTCTGTTCTAAGCGCGTGCGTGCCGGGCGGGAGCCGGCTCAGCGGGCGTTGCAGACCTCGGCGACGATGCTGCCGTCGCTGAGGTTGGGGATGCAGGGATCGAAGGTGAAGATGACCAGCGTGCCCAGCAGGATCATGAGTGCGCAGACCGTGACGAGTGCGACCACCAGGACCTTCCGGACCTTCGCGTTGGTCACGTAGTCGATCACGATCGTGCGCATGCCGTTGGTGCCGTGGATGAATGCCAGCACCAGCATGAGGAAGTCCCACACCTGCCAGAACGGCGACGCGAGCTTTCCGGCCACGAACGCGAAGTCCAGCGCCGAGATGCCGTCGCCCACCATCAGGTTCGTGAAGAGGTGCCCGAAGATGAGGACGAGCAGCAGCACGCCGGAGACGCGCATGAAGACCCAGCCCCACTTCTCGACGTTCAGGCCCTTCTTGCGGACGTTGCCGCTCTGCGGGCTGCGGGGCGCGGCCAGGGTGTCAGCGGTCATCAGTGCTCGCCTCCCATGTGCGAGAAGACGTTCGGCAGGTGGCGGGCGGAGAAGCCGATGAGCGTGACGGCCCAGACGGCCAGCACACCCCACCACAGCTGACGCTGGTGGCGCGTTGCCCACGGCCACAGGTCGACGGCGATCACGCGGAGGCCGTTGAAGGCGTGGTAGACGATCGCGGCGACGAGGGCGACCTCGCCGAGCCCCATGATCGGGTTCTTGTAGGTGCCGATGACTGCGTCGTACGCCTCGGGTGCCACGCGGATCAGCGACGTGTCGAGGACGTGCACGAGCAGGAAGAAGAAGATGGCCACGCCGGTGATGCGGTGCAGCACCCACGACCACATGCCCTCGTTGCCGCGGTACAGCGTGCCGCGCGGGGTCTTGGATGTGGTCTCAGCTACCGACGGTGTGACGCGTGCTGGTGCAGACACGGTCGTCCTCCCTTGGATGAGATGGGACGCTCTCGATGCGGCGAGGAACGGCGGCATCCCGAGGGGAATGTCGCCCTTCGTCGCAGTACGGGCGCACCCTCCATCCTATGGCGGTATTCGGGGTGGGGCGACGAAGGCGGACCTAAGTTCTCTCGACGTCGAGATACCTCCCGCATCCGGGCCGTCCCGGTGCGCCCGGTAGGGTTCGACCATGCTCGATCACATCCCGGATTTCTACGCCGTCATCCCCGCAGGAGGGGTCGGCTCACGGCTGTGGCCGCTCTCGCGCGCCGACGCGCCGAAGTTCCTGCACGACCTGACCGGGTCGGGCCATTCCCTGCTGCGCGACACCTGGAACCGGCTCGAGCCGCTGACCGGTCCGGACCGCATCGCCGTCGTCACCGGGCGGGCGCACCGCGCCGCCGTGGAGGCGCAGCTGCCCGGCATCGCCGACCGGAACGTCATCCTCGAATCGGAGCCGCGCGACTCGGCGGCGGCGATCGGCCTGGCCGCGGCGATCCTGCACCGTCGCCACCCCGACGTCATCATCGGTTCCTTCGCCGCCGACCACGTCATCCGCGGCACGCGCGTGTTCGAGTTCGCGGTCCGCGATGCTGTGGAGGTGGCGCGGGAGGGGTACATCTGCACCATCGGCATCGCGCCGTCCGAGCCCGCCGTCGGCTTCGGCTACATCAAGCGCGGCGGTGAGCTCATCGTCGAGGGGGCCCGGGACGCCTCGCTCGTCGAGCGCTTCGTCGAGAAGCCCGACCTCGAGACGGCCCGCTCCTACGTCGCCGACCGCTCCTACCTCTGGAACGCCGGCATGTTCATCTCCCGTGCCGATGTGCTGCTCGCCGAGATCGAGGCGAACAGCCCCGAGCTCCACGCCGGCCTCCTCGAGCTCGCCGAGGCCTGGGACGACCGCGAACGACGGGGCCCCGCCGTCGACCGGATCTGGCCGCGACTGCGGAAGATCGCGATCGACTACGTCGTCGCGGAGCCCGCGGCGGAGAAGGGCCGGCTCGCCGTGGTCCCGGGTCACTTCGACTGGGACGACGTCGGGGACTTCGCGAGTCTCGCGAAGCTCAACTCCAACGGCCGCGGCAACGATCTCGCGATCCTGGGCGAGAACGCGCGGGTGCTGTCGGACGCCGCGAGCGGGATCGTGGTCTCGCAGACCAGTCGCGTCATCAGCATCATCGGCGTCAAAGACATCGTCGTCGTCGACACCGACGACGCGCTGCTGGTCACCACGAGCGAGCATGCGCAGCGGGTGAAGAGCGTGGTCGACGCCCTCAAGGTCACCGGCCGCGGCGACGTCCTCTGATTTCGACGCGGCGTTCTGGATGAGCGCCGTGCGAGTCGCGCAGGTTGCGTCTTTGTAACCATTGCGCCCGGGAGTGTCGCTGAGGCACTCCCTCGTCGTCACAGTGGGTAACTTTTCACCTTGTCCCCGCGAGATCCGCGGGGCGCATCAATGTGGAGGCTGCATTGACCATTTCGACCACAAAGAAGCTCCTCGGCGCCACGGGCGCTGCGGCGCTCCTCGTCGCTCTCGCCGCCTGCGGCAGCGCTCCCGAGGCTTCCCCGTCCGGCGCCGCACCCGAAGCGGATGTCGTCGACGGCTTCAAGCCCTGCCTGATCTCCGACGAGGGCGGGTGGAACGACAAGTCGTTCAACCAGTCCGCCAAGGAAGGCATGGACGCCGCTCTCGAAGAGCTCGGCGTCGAGGGCATCGAGCTCGAGTCGACCACCCCGAACGACTACGCGCCCAACCTCGAGGAGCTCGTCGCGCAGGGCTGCTCGTTCATCGTCTCGGTCGGCTTCAACCTCTCGGCCGCCACGGTCGAGTCGGCGAACAACAACCCCGACATCGACTACGCCATCATCGACGACCTCGCGGACAACGACTTCAACAACGAGACCGATGCCCCGAACATCAAGCCGCTCGTCTTCAACACGGCCGAGGCCGCGTACCTCGGCGGCTACGCCGCTGCGGCATGGTCGGCGGAGTCCGGCGTGAACAAGGTCGGCACCTTCGGCGGCATGCAGATCCCGTCCGTCGCCGTGTTCATGGACGGCTACGCGCTCGGTGTCGAGAAGTACAACGAGGACAAGGGTGCCTCGGTCGACCTCTTCGGCTGGAACGTCGCCGACCAGGAGGGCAGCTTCACCGGTGGCTTCGCGGCGAACGACACCGCGAAGCAGACCGCTCAGGGTGTCCTCGACCAGGGCGTCGACGTCATCCTCCCCGTCGGCGGTCCCATCTACGAGAGCGCCGCGGCCGCCATCGCCGACGGCGGCTCGGACGTCCTCATGCTCGGTGTCGACTCCGACCTCGCGGTCAAGGACAGCGGCGTGAGCGACATCACGCTCGTCTCGATCATGAAGGCGATCGACGTCGCGGTGAAGGATGCCACGGTCGAGGCCGCCGCCGGCGACTTCGACGTCGCGCCGTACATCGGCACGCTCGAGAACGAGGGCGTCAAGCTCTCCGGCTTCGGCGACTTCGAAGCCGAGCTTCCCGAGGGTCTGGCCGACGAGCTGTCCGCCCTGCAGGAGGCCATCATCGCCGGTGACATCACGGTCGAGTCGAAGAACTCGCCCCAGCAGTAAGTCCACACGACGATCGGGGCGGGCAGCGGAAGCTGTCCGCCCCGATCGCCGTGTGCGGTCTCGTCCCGCCTCCCACGGGTGGCGGTCGAAGATAGGGTTCAGATATGAAGCTCGAGCTCCGTGGAATCACAAAACGATTCGGAAGCCTCGTCGCCAACGACAGCATCGACCTCGTCGTCCAGCCGGGTGAGATCCACGCCCTGCTCGGCGAGAACGGTGCCGGCAAGTCGACGTTGATGAATGTCCTCTACGGCCTCTACCAGGCCGACGAGGGTGAGATCCTGCTGGACGACGTCGTCCAGCACTTCCGTGGCCCCGGCGACGCGATGACCGCGGGGATCGGCATGGTGCACCAGCACTTCATGCTCATCCCGGTGTTCACCGTCGCCGAGAACGTCATGCTCGGGAACGAGGACACGAAGGCGCTCGGCCGCCTCGACATCGCCGCCGCCCGCCGGCACGTCCGCGACGTCGCGGACCGGTTCGGGTTCGAGATCGACCCCGACGCGCTGGTCGGTGACCTTCCCGTCGGCGTGCAGCAGCGCGTCGAGATCATCAAGGCGCTCTCCCGCGATGCGAAGGTGCTCGTGTTCGACGAGCCCACCGCCGTGCTCACCCCTCAGGAGACCGATGAGCTGATGGCGATCATGCGCCAGCTCAAGGCCGAGGGCACCGCCATCGTCTTCATCACCCACAAGCTCCGTGAGGTCCGCGAGGTCGCCGACCGCATCACCGTCATCCGCCTCGGCAAGGTCGTCGGCGAGGCGTCGCCCACGGCGACGAACGCCGAGCTCGCCTCCCTCATGGTCGGCCGTGCGGTGGAGCTCACCGTGCAGAAGACGCCCGCCCAGCCGACCGACGGCGGACTGGAGGTGCGGAACCTCCGCGTGCTCACGGCATCCGGGCAGATCGTCGTCGACGACGTCAGCTTCGACGTCCGCCCCGGAGAGGTCCTCGCCATCGCCGGTGTGCAGGGCAACGGCCAGACCGAGCTCGTCGACGCGATGGTCGGGCTCGCCGCCCGCACGGAGGGATCGATCCGCCTGGGCGGCGTCGAGCTCGCCGGGAAGAGCGTGCGGGCGATCCTCGATGAGGGCGTCGGCTTCGTCCCCGAGGACCGCACCGAGGATGGGCTCGTCGGCTCGTTCTCCGTCGCCGAGAACCTCATCCTCGACCGGTCCAGCGACCCCCAGTTCGTCGGCGCCGGCACCATCCGCCGCGGCGTCCTCGACACGTTCGCGCGCGAGCGGATCGCGGAGTACGACATCCGCACCCAGGGCCCCGACGTCCCCGCCGGCACGCTGTCCGGCGGCAACCAGCAGAAGGTCGTCATCGCGCGCGAGATGAGCCGCGACCTGCGGCTGTTCATCGCCGCGCAGCCGACCCGCGGCGTCGACGTCGGCTCCATCGAATTCATCCACAAGCGGATCATCGAGACGAGGGATGCCGGCGTTCCCGTCGTCGTCGTCTCGACGGAACTCGACGAGGTCACGGCGCTCGCGGACCGGATCGCGGTCATGTACCGCGGTGCGATCGTCGGCATCGTCCCGGCCGACACCGCCCGCGACATCCTCGGCCTGATGATGGCCGGCGCGACCGACCCGGAGGTGGCCGCATGAGCGGAACGACGCCCGGCCCCGACGACGCGACCCGCAGCACCGCAGACCCGCAGCTGCCGCACGCGTCCGGCCCTCTCACCGGAGGCGAGGTGCCCGCCGTGCCCCGCACGAACGTCCTCATCAAGGAGCTGCTGCGCGGCAGCGCCGTGACGACGGTGCTGGCGATCGTGCTCGCGCTGATCGCCGGCGGCGTGCTCATCGCAGCGACCAACGACGATGTGCGGACCGCGTCCGGATACTTCTTCTCCCGTCCCACGGACACCCTCGTCGCGATCTGGAATTCGGTCGCCAACGGGTACGCGGCCCTGTTCCGCGGTTCCGTGTTCAACTTCACGGTCGACGAGTTCGCCCTGCAGATCCGGCCGCTGACGAACTCGCTGGGCTTCGCCGCTCCGCTCATCGCCGCGGGTCTCGGCGTCGCCCTCGCCTTCCGTGCGGGCCTGTTCAACATCGGCGCGCGCGGTCAGATGCTGGTGGCCGCCGGTTTCGCCGCGCTCGTCACCTTCAACGTCGACCTCCCGATGGTGCTCCACCTGCCGCTGACCCTGGTCGCCGGCATCGTCGGCGGTGCGCTCTGGGGCGGGATCGTCGGTCTCCTGAAGGCGCGCACGGGGGCGCACGAGGTGATCCTCACGATCATGCTCAACTACATCGCCTATTACCTGGTGCTGTGGATGATCCGCACCCCGTCGCTGCTGCAGAAGCCGGGGACCAACCAGCCCGTCACCGCGGCGACCCCCGAGTCGGCGCAGTTCCCGCAGCTGCTGGGCACGCAGTTCCCGCTGCTGGACTGGGGCTTCATCATCGTGATCCTCGCCACCGTGATCGTCTGGTGGGTGATCGAGCGGTCCAGCCTCGGACTGCGGATGCGCGCGGTCGGTGAGAACCCCCATGCGGCGCGCGCCGCCGGCATCAGCGTGGAGCGCGTCTACATCTACGCCATGCTGTTCGCGGGCGGCCTCGCGGGGCTCGCCGCGATGAACCAGATCCAGGGGTCGGTGACGACCGGCTTCACCGGGACGATCGACGCCGGCATCGGCTTCGACGCGATCACCGTCGCGCTCCTCGGGCGCAGCCGCCCGTGGGGCGTGTTCGCCGCCGGCATCCTGTTCGGCGCGCTGAAGGCAGGGTCGTTCGCCATGCAGGCGCAGGGCATCCCGGTCGACATCGTGCTCGTCGTGCAGTCGCTCATCGTGCTGTTCATCGCCGCGCCGCCGCTGCTGCGCACGGTGTTCTTCCTTCCCAAGACCGACGCGGAGAAGGCCGCCAAGGCGCGAGCCAAGGCTGCCAAGAAGGCGGTGTCCGCATGAGCGCGCTCGCTCCCACCACGGCTCCCGACGGGGCCATCCACCTCGCCACCGTGAAGCGCCGGCAGCTGAAGCTGCCCATCGTGCTGGCGGCGGTGACCGTGTTCCTCGCGGTGCTGTTCCTGGCCGCGCCGCGCAGCGGCACGAGCACCTTCCGGCTGGGGGATGCGGCATCCGCCGTCGCCCTCCCGAACCTCGGGGTGCCCACGGCGCCGACCTCCTGGATCACCCTCGTGCTCCTCGCGGCGCTGACGGCATGGGCGTTCTGGGACGCGCTGTCGTACCGGCGGTCGCCGATGTGGCTCGCCGTCGCCTACAGCATCCTCGCGGTGTTCGCGTTCCTGACCTGGGCTGCCGCGGACGGTCTCGTGCCCGTCACGGGCCTCCTCGCCGGCGCCATCTCGCTGTCGGTGCCGCTGGTGTTCGGCGCGCTCGGCGGCGTCATCGGCGAGCGGGTCGGCGTCGTCAACGTCGCGATCGAGGGACAGCTGCTCCTCGGCGCCTTCTCGGCGGCGCTCCTGTCGAGCATCACCGGCAACCCGTTCGTCGGCCTCGTCGGTGCGATGATCGGCGGCGTGCTGGTCGCGTTCGTCCTCGCGGCGTTCGCGATCAAGTACCTCGTCGAGCAGGTCATCGTCGGTGTCGTGCTCAACGTCCTCGTCACCGGCCTGACCGGCTTCCTCTACGGAGCGCTCCTCGTCCCGAACGAGGACCAGCTGAACTCGCCGATCCGGTTCACGCGCATCGAGATCCCGCTGCTCAGCGAGATCCCGATCATCGGCCCCGTGCTGTTCAACCAGACCTTCATCGTGTACCTGATGTTCCTCACGGTGGCGATCGTGGCCTGGGGGCTGTACCGCACCCGGTGGGGTCTGCGTCTGCGCGCGGTCGGCGAGCACCCGCAGGCGGCCGACACCGTCGGCATCAACGTGAACCGGCTGCGGTTCTGGAACGTGTCGCTCGCCGGTGCGATCGCCGGCATCGGCGGCGCGTACTTCACGCTCGTCTCGGTGCCCCAGTTCGGCAAGGAGATGACCGCGGGTCTCGGCTTCATCGCCCTCGCCGCGGTGATCTTCGGACGCTGGGACCCGATCCGCGCGGCACTCGCCGCGCTGCTGTTCGGATTCGCGACCACCCTGCAGAACCTGCTGACGGTTCTGAAGACGCCGATTCCGAGCGAATTCATGCTCATGCTCCCGTACGTCGTGACGATCCTCGCCGTGGCCGGCTTCGCCGGTCAGATCCGAGGACCGGCCGCGTCGGGCAAGCCGTACATCAAGGGATGACTGTGACCGACATCGATTGGGACGAACTCCGCGGCGCCGCCGTCGACGCGATGGAGAAGGCCTATGCGCCGTACTCGCGCTACCGCGTGGGCGCCGCCGCCCTCGTGAGCGACGGACGCATCGTGACGGGCTGCAACGTGGAGAACGCGTCGTACGGCGTCGGGCTGTGCGCCGAGTGCGGCCTCGTGGGCAACCTGCAGATGACCGGCGGAGGCGAGCTCGTCGCCTTCGTGTGCGTCAACAACGACGGCGAGACCATCATGCCGTGCGGTCGCTGCCGCCAGCTGCTGTACGAATTCGCCCTCCCGGGCATGCTGCTCGAGACCGTCTCCGGCATCCGCACGATCGACGAGGTGCTCCCCGACGCGTTCGGGCCGCGCGACCTGGAGGCCGCCCGATGAGCGTGGAGCCCTTCGACGCCGTCGACGTGATCCGCACCAAGCGCGACGGCGGCGCCGTCGCCGAGGACGCCCTGCGGTGGATGATCGACGCCTACACGCGCGAGTACGTCGCCGACTCGCAGATGGCGGCTTTCGCGATGGCCGTCCTGCTCAACGGCATGGACCGGAGCGAGATCCGCGTCATGACCGATGCCATGATCGCGTCGGGGGAGCGGATGAGCTTCGCCGGCCTCGGCAAGCCGACGGTCGACAAGCACTCCACCGGCGGCGTCGGCGACAAGATCACGCTGCCGCTCGCGCCGCTCGTGGCATCCTTCGGCGTCGCCGTCCCGCAGCTGTCCGGACGCGGCCTCGGCCACACCGGTGGCACCCTGGACAAGCTCGAGGCGATCCCCGGCTGGCGGGCGGCGCTGAGCAACGACGAGATGGTCGCGCAGATGCGCGGCGTCGGCGCCGTCATCTGCGCGGCAGGCTCCGGGCTCGCCCCCGCCGACAAGCGCCTCTACGCCCTCCGCGACGTGACCGGCACGGTCGAGGCGATCCCGCTCATCGCGTCGAGCATCATGTCGAAGAAGATCGCCGAGGGCACCGACTCGCTCGTGCTCGACGTGAAATTCGGCTCGGGCGCGTTCATGCGCGACGTCGACAAGGCACGCGAGCTGGCTCGCACGATGGTGGCGCTCGGCACCGACTCGGGGGTCGCGACCACCGCGCTGCTGACCGACATGAACACGCCGCTGGGGCTTGCGATCGGCAACGCCAACGAGGTCCGGGAATCCGTCGAGGTGCTCGCCGGCGGCGGCTCCGCCGACGTCGTCGAACTCACCGTCGCGCTGGCGCGCGAGATGCTGGCCCTCGCCGGTCAGCCCGACGCGGACGTCGAGGCCGCGCTGAAGGACGGCCGCGCCATGGACGCCTGGCGTGCGATGATCGCCGCGCAGGACGGTGACCCGGATGCCGCCCTCCCGGCCGCCCGGGAGACCCACACGATCACGGCTCCCGCGTCGGGGGTCGTGACCCGCCTCGAGGCGCTGCCGTTCGGCATCGCCGCGTGGCGGCTGGGCGCGGGCCGCGCCCGCGCGCAGGATCCGGTCATCCACGCCGCCGGCATCGACCTGCACGTCAAGCCGGGCGACACCGTCACCGCCGGCCAGCCGCTGTTCACCCTGCTGGCCGATGATGCGAGCCGCTTCGACCGCGCCGCCGAGGCCGTCGAGGGCGCCTGGGAGATCGGGTCGGCAGCCCCGGCATCCACTCCGCTCGTCCTCGAGCGCATCACCGCCTGACCCACGACTCCGAGGAGATCCTCATGACCATCGACCAGCACGGCGACGCCAAGATCCAGGGCGTCTCGCTCCGTTCGCTGCCGAAGGTGTCGCTCCACGACCACCTCGACGGCGCCCTCCGTCCGCAGACCATCCTCGAGCTCGCCGACGCGGCCGGCGTCGAGGTGCCGGCGACGGAGTCGGCCGAGCTCGCCGATTGGTTCGAGGACCAGGCCGACTCGGGCTCCCTCGTCGAGTACCTCAAGACCTTCGACCTGACGATCGCCGTCATGCAGACCCGTGAGGGGCTGCGTCGCGTCGCGAAGGAGTTCGTCGAGGATCTCGCCGCCGACGGCGTCATCTACGGCGAGGTGCGCTGGGCGCCGGAACAGCACCTGGCCGGCGGGCTGAGCCTCGACGAGGCCGTCGAAGCCGTGCAGGAGGGCATCGAGGAGGGCGAGGACGCCGTCGACGCCGCCGGGAGCGACATCCGCGTCGGCCAGCTGATCACCGCGATGCGCCATGCGGACCGCTCGCTGGAGATCGCGAAGCTGGCGGTCGCGCACCGCGGGCGCGGAGCCGTCGGGTTCGACATCGCCGGCGCCGAGGACGGGTTCCCGGCGTCGAAGCACCGCGAGGCGTTCGAGTACCTGGCATCCGAGTTCTTCCCCGTCACGGTGCATGCCGGCGAGGCGGCCGGGCTCGACTCGATCCGATCGGCCCTCGTCGACGGTCGTGCGCTGCGGCTCGGCCACGGGGTGCGCATCGCCGAGGACCTCGACATCGTCGAGCAGAAGGGCGACGAGGTGCAGGTGCGGTTCGGCGACCTGGCCCGCTGGGTCCGGGACCGGGAGATCCCGCTCGAGCTGTCGCCCTCGTCGAACCTGCAGACCGGCGCGATCGCGGCGTGGGGCACCGGCCTCGAGGACCATCCCTTCGACCTGCTCTACCAGCTCGGCTTCGCCGTGACGGTGAACGTCGACAACCGGACGATGAGCCGCACCTCGCTGACGCGCGAGCTGAAGCTCCTGGCCGACACGTTCGACTACACGCTCGAGGACCTCGAGGCGTTCCAGCTGAACGCCGCCGCGGCGGCCTTCCTGTCGGTGGAGGAGCGCGAGGAGCTCATCGAGCTCATCGCTGAGGGCTTCTCGGGCTGATCCCCGAGTCCCGCCGCACGGCCGTGCCGGGATCCGCCGGCCGCTAGCCGCCGGCGCGGCGGACGTGCCGGGATCTGCCGGCCGCTCGCCACCGGCGCGGCAGTTCGGAGCGGCGGCGCCGGCGGCCGGTTGCCGGCCCGGCATCCGTGACGGGGAAATCGGCGAAAAGCGGCTCAAACCCGCCCGAACGACGCGTGGCTGCCCGAATCTCCGTCGCGCGTGCCGCCCCACCCGCGGTCGCGAGGGGCCGCCGTGCGGCACCCGGTGCCGGGGATCCTTCGACCGCGAGCGGCCGCCCGCGGCTGTCCCGGAGCGGCGGCGCCGGTGGCCGGCTTGCCCGCCCGGCATCCGTGACGGGGAAATCGGCGAAAAGCGGCTCAAACCCGCCCGAACGACGCGAGTGTGCCTGAATCTCCGTCGCCGGTGCCGCCCCACCCGCGGCCGCGAATCGCGCCGCAGTTCCCGCCTCAAGGGGCGGCGGCCCCGCCGGCCACGACCGCGAGGACGGAGGATCAGGCGGTGCGCGCCGGATCTCCCGACCAGCGCCCCTGCCGCCCCGAATGCTCCGTCACCGGTGCCGGGATCCGAGGATCTCGGCGAGGTCGCGGCGTAGCGCGTCGCGGTGGAAGAAGATGTCCTCTGCGATCGGACGCACCGTCGTGAACCCCCGTGCCGCAGCGGCGAGGTCGCGGCGGCGGTCCCGCTTCTGCTGCTCCCAACTCGCGTGGTGCGCTTCGCTGTCGCACTCGATGATCAGCCAGCCCTCGACCACGAAGTCGACGCGGCCCACGCCGCGGATCACGGTCTGCGTCTCCCACGAGCAGCCCAGCGACCGCAGGATGAGGCGCATCAGGGTCTCCGGCCCGGACTCGGCGCGCGGGTCGAGGAGCTTGCGCAGCCGCCGCAGCCTCCGGGGCAAACGGGCGAAGACCGCGGCGATGCCGGCCTCGTCGACCACGCCGGCGTGCCACGCGCTGTCGAGTGTCGCGATCGCGGCTCGCGGGTCCTGGCACCGCGTGGCCTGGGCGAGCGCGGATACGACGTCGGTCGCCGCCGTCGCGGGCTCGAGCCCGCTGGGCCGCCAGTGCCGGACGACTCCCGCCGGGGTCGGCCCACGGTGGCTCGCGTGCGGCTCGAGCTGGACGTGCAGCCGGTCGTCGCCGAGGACGAAGACCCCGAGGGCGCGGAGCAGTGAGACGCAGTCGAGCCGTGCCCCGAGTCCGATGGCCGTCAGCTGGTCACCGGTCACACCGGCGGTGACGTAGCGGTTCGGCCGCAGCCGCAGCAGACGCCCGGACGCGATGGCGCGGTCGAGGTCGCGGCGACGGAAGCCGCGGTCACGCAGATCGTCGCGGGTGAGGGTCCGGTCGATGAGGTGTTCATCCGTCATCGCCCCACCATCCCGGTCTAGTCGCGGGTCGACGGGCGGCGGATCGGTCCCCGGGGGATCGCCGTGGCGCGCGCAGGCTGGGGAGGAGCCGACGACCGACACCCGTGACGGAGAAACTGGTCGGGGAAGCCGATCCGCCGCCGGATCGGACGCGCTGCGCCCGGATCTCCGTCGCGAGTGCCGCCGCCGCGGCGTCCGCCGCGGCCCGGGAGTGCCGCGCTCGGCCTGCAGGCACCGCCGTGCCGGCCACCGCCGCCAGCGGCCCCAGGTGGCAAAGGGGCAGCCCGCCCCAGGCGCCCCCGGGCGGCAACCGCTCTCGCAGTCGTCTCAGCGGGGGAGTGCGGCGACCAGCTCTGCGACGGATGCCGTCAGCGCGGCGGTCATGTCGGGGTCGGAGATCGTCGGGGTGCCGTCGCCGGCCTGCGAGCCGTAGTCGCCGAACGACGAGTGCGCGGCTCCCGGGATCTCGACCAGGGTCGCGTCGGCGGGCAGCAGCGGCCGCGCGTCCGCGATCTTGTCCGCCGTGGTGAGGCCGTCCGCCGACCCGGAGAGGCTCAGCACCGGCAGCCCGCTCGCGGACAGGTCTGCGGCGCAGTAGGACGCGAACAGGACGAGGCCGTCGGCATCCTCGGCGAGCTGGCAGGCGCGGACGCCGCCGAGCGAGTGCCCGCCGACGAGCCAGGTGTCCACGGCGGGCGCCGCGTCGGTGAACGCGGACAGCGGGCGCAGGTCGAAGAAGGCGAGGTTCAGCCACGGCCGGGCGATCACCACGGTGACGTCCGCGGCGGAAACGAGGTCGGCGAGCTTCGCAGCGTAGGCGGATGCCTCGACCTTCGCCCCGGGGATGAAGACCATCCCCACGTCCGAACCGCCGTCCGCGGGCTCCAGGACGAGGCTGCCGTCCCGCTCCTCGAGGGACAGCCGGCTGTCGGCTTCGACGGCCGCGAGCGGCTCCGCTTCGGCGGGCATCACGCCGACCTGACTCCAGATGACCACGCCGACGACCGCGATGGCGAGGAGACCGAGCACCGACAGCACCACGACGCGGAGGATGCGCCGCCCGCGAGACGGGCGACGTGACCGCGCGGCCGTGGCGTCTGCCGGGTCAGCCACGGGTGGCGGTCAGCTGCCGAGCTCGGACTGTCGCGTCCGCACCGCATCGAGGACACGGCCGAACAGCGGGTGCCCCTCGGGAAGACCGGTGACGGATGCCGTGATCGCCGACGCGTCCTCGGAGCGCAGCCGCTCCTGGAGCTCGACGGCCTGCGGATCGGCGTCGTCCTCGAACCGGAGCGCGGCCGACACCGCGGCAACGAGGCCGTCGACGGGCAGCCCGCGCTCCGCGGCGGCGGCCGCGGGACCGATGAACCGCTCGTTGCGCGACAGCTTCCGCAGCGGCTGACGCCCCACGCGCTGCACCGTGTCGGGCAGTGCGGGGTTCGCGAACCGCGTCAGGATGGTCGCCCGGTACTCGGCCAGCTCGGCGGGGTCGAGCCGGTGCACCGCGCTCAGGAGCGCTGAGGTCTCGGTGAGCGCCTGCTCGACCTTCGCGGCGATGGCCGGGTCGGCCAGCGCGTCCGAGATGCGCGTGATGCCGGCAGCGGCGCCGAAGTAGGCGGTCGCGGCGTGCCCGGTGTTGACGGTGAACAGCTTGCGCTCGATGTAGGGGGCCAGGTCGTCGACGAAGTGCGCGCCGGGGATCTGGGGCAGGTTCGCGCCGAACGGACCCTTCTCGATGGCCCATTCGTAGAACGGCTCGACCGTGACGTCGACGCCGCCGTCGGCGGGCTGACCCGGCACGATGCGGTCGACGGCGGTGTTCGCGAACACGGCGCGGTCCGCGAGCGTCGCCCATTCGTCGCCGGCGCGCGTCTCGATCTCGGCGCGGAGCAGGTCGGTCGCGTTGATCGCGTTCTCGCAGGCCATGACCTGCAGCGGTGCGGCGGCGGCATCCCGCCGCTTCAGCCCTTCGAGGATGCTGGGGGCGACGAACGGGAGGATGTTCGGCCCCACGGCGGTCGTCACGACGTCGGCGGTCGCGATCTCGTCGGCCACTCCGTCGGGGTCGCTCTGGCTGTTGATGGCGCGGAAGCCGGTCACGACGGTGTCGCGCCCGCCGGTGCCGACCTCGTGGACGGTGTACTCGGGGACCGCGTTGATGGCGTCGACGAGGGCGCCCGCGACATCCGAGAAGACGAGCTCGTAGCCGCCCTCGTGCAGCAGCAGGCCGACGAAGCCGCGACCGATGTTGCCCGCGCCGAAGTGGACGGCCTTCATGCGTTGTTCACCGTCGAGAGCAGCGCGAACAGCTCCTCGGGGGTCGTCGCCGCCTTCAGCTTGGCGACCTCCTCGTCCTCGGAGAACAGCAGTGCGATCTGCGACAGGATCTCGAGGTGCTCGTCGCCCTTGCCCGCGATGCCGACGACGAAGGTGACCGGCTCGCCGCCCCAGTCGACGCCGCCGTCGTATCGCACGAACGACAGCGCGGAGTCGAGGATCGCCGCCTTGGTCTCGTTCGTGCCGTGCGGGATCGCGAGCTCATTGCCCATGTACGTCGACACCGCGATCTCGCGCTGCTGCATCGCATCGAAGTACGCCGAGGTGACGGCACCCGCCGTCTCGAGGATGTCGGCGGCCTCCTTCATCGCCTGCTCCTTGCTCACCGAGCCGGAGTGGATGCGGATCTGACCGAGGGTGAGAACTTCGCGAGCCATGGGTGTCTCTCTTCCTGCTGTGTGGGTGGAAAACGAGGGCTGCGGGGCCGGGACCATTGTCTCCGACCCCGCAGCGGTCCGCATCAGGCGCCGTCGTGCTGGCGGCGCACCATCTCGACGACCTCGTCGTACTTCGGCGAGTTCATGAAGTTGTCGACCGACACGTGGATCGAGTCCGGGGTCACCCCGCGCGCCCGATCCGTCAGCTGGGCCTGGGTGATGACCAGGTCTGCCGACGGCTCGAGGCTCGCGATGGCCTTGTTCGTGACCGTCACACCCTCGATGCCCGCCTTCTTAAACTTGTTGCGCAGCACGCTGGCGCCCATGGCGGACGACCCCATGCCCGCGTCGCAGGCGAAGACGACGTTCTGCACCTGACGGTCGGTCGTCACGGCGGCCGAACCGGCGCCCGCGCCGGCCTGGTCGCTGCGCAGGCCGCCGAGGTACTCGGACTTCTTGCCCTTGTTCGCCTCGGTCTGCGCGATCGCCGCGTCGAAGCTGTCGCTCTCTGCGGCGAGGTCCCGCTTGCGGGACGCCCGCAGGATGACGCCGGTGATGAGGAACGTGACCGCCGCGGAAAGCACGACCGACAGGTACACCACCAGCAGGTTCGGCACTCCCGCACCGATGGCGGCCGCGCTGACGGCGATGATGCTGCCGGGGGCCGCGGGGAACTGCAGTCCGCCACCGAGGAGCATGTTCGTGGTGACACCGGTGGCGCCACCGGCGATGAGGGCGAGGATCGTGGCCGGCTTGCTCAGGGCGTACGGGAAGTAGATCTCGTGGATGCCGCCGAGGAACTGGATGATCGCCGCACCGGGAGCCGACGCCTTCGCCTGGCCCACGCCGAAGAACGTGAATGCCAGCAGGAGGCCCACACCGGGCCCGGGGTTCGCCTCGATGAGGAAGAGGATCGACTTGCCCGTGTCCTCCACCTGCTGGAGCGCGAGCGGGGTGAACACGCCGTGGTTGATGGCGTTGTTGAGGAAGAGGACCTTCGCCGGCTCCACCACGATCGACAGCAGCGGGAGGAGGCTGAGCGAGACCAGCCAATCGACGATGCCGCCGAGGAAGGCGCTCACGCCGAGCATGATCGGCCCGAAGGCGAAGAAGCCGAAGATGGCCAGGAACATGCCCAGGATGCCGGCGGAGAAGTTGTTGACCAGCATCTCGAAGCCGGGCTTGATCTTGCCGTCCCAGAGCTTGTCCATCTGCTTGGTGACCCAGGCCGCGAGCGGGCCCATGATCATCGCGCCGAGGAACATCGGGATGTCGGTGCCGACGATGACACCCATGGTGGCGATCGTCGCCACGACGCCACCGCGGGCGTCGTAGACCATGCGGCCCGCGGTGTTCGCGATCAGCAGGGGCAGGAGGTAGGTCACCATCGCCCCGACGAGGCCCACATAGGAGGTGAAGGTGCCGCTGTCGCCTTCGGCGAGCTGGGTGCGCGCGCCTTCCCAGCCGATGGCGGCGACGTCGCCGCCTCCGCCCAGGATCTCGGCCACGGGGAACCAGTGCCACCCGAAGGGGCTGTTCGCTCCGAAGAAGCCGTCGGGGATGAACAGCATGGTGATGAATCCCCATGCGATGAAGGCGGCGATGTTCGGCATGATCATGCCGGACAGGAACGTGCCGAAGCGCTGCACTCCGACTCGTGCCCTGTTCACCCCCGCGTTGCGAGTGGACGTCGTTGTCATTGCTGGTTCTCCTTCGGGTGCGCCGCAGCCTCCTGGGCTGCGGCTCGGGCGGATGCCGCGTCCGACGCGGCGAGGGCTGCCGAGGCGATGCGACGCGCATCGTCCAGGCTGTGGTCGAGCAGGGTGGCGCGGACGTCGGCCAGCGCCGTCGGGGCCATCGAGAGGGTGGTCGCGCCGAGGCCGACCAGGACGACGGCGAGCAGCGGGTCCGCCGCCGCCTCGCCGCAGATGCCGACGGGCTTGCCGCGGCGGCGGCCGCCCTCACCGGTCGCCTGGACGAGCTGGAGCACGGCGGGATGCCAGGGGTCCTGGAACGAGGCCACCGACCCGAGCAGGCGATCGGCGGCGAGGGTGTACTGGGTGAGGTCGTTCGTCCCGATCGAGGCGAAGTCGGCGACGGCCAGCACCTTGTCGGCCAGCAGCGCGAGCGAGGGCACCTCGACCATGACACCGGCGGTCTTGATGCCGTACTCCTTCGCGATGCGCACGAAGTACTCCGTCTCCTCGACGGTGGAGACCATCGGGGCCATGACCCACAGGTCCGCGTCGGTGGCGGCATCCGCGTTCGCGAGGGCGGTGAGCTGCTCGCGGAGGATGTCCTCGCTGGCGCGCAGCGCGCGCAGGCCGCGCAGGCCCAGCGCCGGGTTCTCCTCGTGGGCGTCGTTGAGGAAGGCGAGCGGCTTGTCGGCGCCGGCATCCAGCGCGCGGACGACGACCTTCTTGCCCGGGAACGCCTGCAGCAGCTGCGTGTACGCCGCGGTCTGCTCCTCGACGGTCGGCGCCTGCGCCGAGCTGAGGAACAGGAACTCGGTGCGGAACAGCCCCACGCCCTCGGCACCCAGCTCCACCGCTGCGGCCGCGCCGTCCGGCTTGCCGAGGTTCACCAGGAGAGGTACGGCGGTGCCGTCGGCGAGGGCGCCCGGGGTGATGGGGGCGGAGGCGGCAGCGGCCCGATCGGCCTTCCGGCGCTCCACCTGCGCGATGTCGTCGTCGCTCGGCGACGTCGCCACCGTGCCCTGCGCGGCATCCACGATGACCGTCTCGCCCTCGGCGAGGTCGGCGGCGCCCTGCACGCCGACGACCGCGACGATCGACTTCTCACGCGCGAGGATCGCGGTGTGCGAGGTGGGTCCGCCCTCGGTGGTCACGAGAGCCAGCACCTTGTCGAGATCGAGCAGGGCGGTGTCGGCCGGAGCGAGATCCTTCGCGACGAGGACGAACGGATGCCCGGGGTCGGGGACGCCCGGGGCGGGAAGACCCCGCAGGTGGGCGATGACGCGCTGCGCGACGTCGTCGAGGTCGGCGGCGCGCTCGCCGAGGTAGCCGCCCATGGCGCTGAGGGTGTCGCGGAACGATGCGAAGGCGTCGAAGACCGCGAACTCGGCGGTCCTGCCGGCCGCCAGACGCGAGGCGACCTCCTCTTCGAGGGCCGGGTCCTCGGCCATCATCGCCTGCGCTTCGAGGACCTCCTGCGCCGCGCCGCCGGCGGTCTCGCCGCGGCTCTCCAGATCGCGCGCCACCGCGGCGATCGCGTCCTGCACGCGCGCGGTCTCCTCGTCGACGGTCGCCGTGCTCGGGGTGTCCTCGGGTGCGGGCAGGGGTTCTGCCATCCGGGCGATGGGGCCGTGGGCGACGCCCAGGCCGATTCCGACTCCGCGGAGCTCTGTCATGGTTCCCTCAAGCATCGTGATCGGTGGTGAGCAGTTCGGTCAGGGTGTCGAGCACCCGCTCGGCGGATTCGCCCTCGGCGGTCAGCGTCACGTAGTCGCCGTACTCCGCGCCGAGCGAGATGACGCTGAGGATGCTCGCGGCGTTGACGGGGGCGCCCGAGCCCTTCGCGACGGTGACCGCGGCGCCGGCCTCCTTCGCCGCCTGTGCGAAGAGCTTCGCCGGACGGGCGTGCAACCCGTTCGCCGAGCCGATGCGCACCGTGCGCGTGGCCTGAGCGGTCATCGGGGTGTCCTTTCGGTCGGGGCGGCGGGGGCGACGCACTCGTCCGCGAGGGCGAGCGTCCGGGAGCCGTCCCGGTCGTCGAAGATGTCTGCCGGCAGCAGCACGGCGTGTGCACCCCGGCCGGCGGCGTCGGCGCGCAGCCCGGGGAGCGCGGAACGCAGATGCGGACCGATCAGCACCACGTCCCCTGCGTCGACCTCCGCGGCGATCATGCCGGGGGTCCCGGCCGCGACGACCACGGTCCTCGCCTGGCGCTGCGCGGCGGCGCGCACCCGTTGGGCGACGAACGTGCTCGACGCACCAGCGCCGCAGACGACGAGGATCTTCATCGATCCGCCTCCTTGTTCCTCTCGCCATTCTCATCCGGCTCCCAGCCGGGGACAACTCATCGTTCTTCCGCGGGGGAGGAAACCTTCCGGGCCCGGCCCGTGGTTGACTGGACCCCGTGAGCCGGGCGAGACAGGACCGCGTCATGGCGCTCCTGACCCGGGAGGCCACCTGGCGCACCGCGAGCGAGCTCGCGGACCTCGTGGGCGTGACGCCGCGCAGCATCCGCTCCTACGTCGCCGCCCTCAACGCCCGCGTGCCGGGTGCGGATGCCGTGGAGTCGGGTCCCGCCGGATACCGGGCGGGCGGCGGTGCGCCGCACGCCGTGCAGGCCGGGACGGCCGATGCGACACCCCGCGACCGCCTGCACCGGCTGGTCCGCCGAATCCTCGACGCTCCCGACGGCATCGATGTCCACGAGACGGCGGAGGCCTTCTTCGTGAGCGAGGCCACGCTCGACGCCGACCTCGGCCGGGTCCGCGCCCTGCTCGGCGGAACGCAGCTGACCCTCGAGCGGTCCGCGTCACGCGTCCGCCTCCTCGGCACGGAGACCGCCCAGCGACGCCTGCTCAGCCGGCTCGCGCACGAGGAGATGGAGCAGGGCTCCTTCGACCTGCGCGCGCTCCGGCGAGCCCTCGGCGAGACCGCGGCCGACACGACGGCGCTCGTGGCCTTCAAAGCCGACCTCGTCGCGGGCCTCGGCGACCTCGGCTATCTCGTCAACGAGTTCGGGATCGGCGACGTCATGATGCACATCGCCATCACCGCCGACCGCGTGAGCCGCGGGCATGCCCTCGATGCCGGCGGGGCGCTGCCCTCGGCGGCGCGGACCACGATCGGCGAGCTGCTCGACCGGCTGGCCCGCCGGCATCTCGACGTCCGGCTCGGCGAGGGCGACCGCGACCACCTCGCCGCCCTCGTGCAGACCCGCGTCGTCGCCCCCGGTGCGGCAGAGCCCGACGCGGTGATCCGCGACCGGCTCGATCCCGACATCGAGCGCGCGGTCCGCGGGACGGTCGCGCGTGCGGCATCCGAGTTCCTCGTCGACATCGATCATGAGGACTTCGCGCTGCGCCTGGCCCTCCACGTGCAGAACCTGCGCCACCGCGCGCAGGAGCGCGCCTGGTCGCGGAACGCACTGACCCGGTCGCTGAAGTCGAGCTACCCGATGATCTTCGAGGTCGCCGTCTACATCGCCGAAGAGCTGCGGGAGCTCATCGGGGCGCCGCTGTACGAGGACGAGATCGCCTACATCGCGATGCACGTGGGCGGCCGGCTGGAGCGCTCCCGCAGTGCCGCACGACTGCTCACGGCGACGCTCGTGTGCCCCGGGTACTACGAGATGCACGAGCTCCTGCACGCGAGCATCGACCGTGCGCTGGGACGGGAGATCGAGGTGGTCTCGGTCGAGACCCGAGCCGACCCGGACTGGGGCGGGATCGACACCGACCTGGTCCTGACGACGATCGACCCGCCGACGCACGCCGAGCGGGTCGTCCGCGTGCAGCCGTTCCTCACCGAGAGCGACGTCGAGCGCGTGCAGGCCGCGGCCTCGCGCGCCCGCCGCGCGCGCCGGCTCGCCGGGCTGCGCGCGGAGCTGGAGCGGTACTTCTCGCCGGACGCCTTCGTGCCGCGCCTCGCGCCCGGTGCGGACGAGGAGAGCGTCATCGGCGAGCTCGGCGGACTGCTGGTCGCCCAGGGGGTGATCGGCGACGACTACGTGTCGCGGACGCTCGAACGGGAGCGGATGTCGTCGACGGCGTTCACCGACGCGCTCGCCGTCCCGCATGCGCTCGGCATGACCGCGACCCGCACGGCCATCGCGGTCGGGCTGGCGGACCCGTCGATCCGGTGGGGCGGCCAGCGCGTGCAGGTCGTCGCGATGGTCGCCTTCTCGGAGTCCGACCGCGAGGCCTTCCAGACCGTGTTCGAGCAGCTCGTCGAGGTGTTCAGCGAGCGCGACAGCGTGCAGCGCATCGTGCGGCGCGGGACGACGTTCGGCGCCTTCCTCGACGAGCTGGTCGCGGTCGTCGACGGCTGATCCGCCCGTGCCCGGGCCGTCCGCGCGTCAGCGCCGGTCGATCGCCGCCTGCAGCCGTAGCCGCACGCCGGGCCACTCGTGCGGGAGGATCGAGTACACCACGGTGTCACGGAGGCTCCCCTCGGGACCGAGCCGGTGATTGCGGAGCACTCCGTCCTGCTTCGCCCCGAGCCGCTCGATCGCGGCCCGCGACTGCCGGTTGTGCCAGGCCGTCCGGAACTCCACGGCGATCGCGTCGCAGCGCTCGAACGCGTGCTCGAGCAGCAGGAGCTTCGCGGCGCTGTTGACGGCCGTCCGCTGCACCGACGGGGACAGCCAGGTGTACCCGATCTCGACGTGCCGGTTGGCCTGGTCGATGTCGCAGAAGGTCGTCATGCCGACCGCGCGCCCGTCGACGACGACGGCCCAGGGGTTCATCCGGCCGTCGCGATGCTCGGCCCGTCGCCGGTCGATCTCGTCGGGGACGGATGCCGGGACCGCCGTGTACCAGGCGTACTCGAGCCCGGTGCGGGCGTCGGTCAGGTCCTCGGCGTGCGCGGGCGTGAGCGGCTCGAGCCGCACGTGCTCGTTCTCGAGCGGGACCGGGTCGGTGAACAGCACGGGGATCACCCCTGAGCGGCGCCGAGCAGCGCCCGCACGCCGGCGTCGAGCCCCGCGAGACGTCCGGCTGCGTCGGCGGCCGACTCGCCGCGGACGTCGAGGTAGGCCTTGAGCTTCGGCTCGGTGCCGCTCGGGCGCACGATGACGCGCGACCCGTCGGCCAGCCACAGCCGCAGCACGTCGCCGGACGGCTCGCCGGGGGCGGCGGGGAGCAGGTCGTCGATGCGCTCGACCGCGACCTCGCCGATCATCGCGGCCGGGGCCGCGCGGAGCGCAGCCATGAGGCGGCCGATGACCGAGACGTCGTCGACCCGGATCGAGACCTGGCCGCTCGCGAAGTAGCCGAACGTCTCGCTGAACTGGTCCAGCAGATCGGCCAGGGTCCTTCCCTCCTCGCGCGCCTCCGCAGCGAGGCCGAGGACCGCGATCGCCGCAGAGATCCCATCCTTGTCGCGCACGGTTCCGGGGTTCACGAGGTAGCCGAGCGCCTCCTCGAACCCGAACACGAGATTCGGCGCGCGCGAGATCCACTTGAACCCGGTGAGGGTCGCCTCGAAGCCGAGCCCGTAGTGCTCGGCGACCGTCTGCAACCCCGGCGAGGACACCAGGGAGCACGCGAGCGTCCCGGCGCCGGTGGTGCGGGCCGCGCGCCAGCCGAGCAGGAGGCCGACCTCATTGCCGGTGAGCCGGCGCCAGCCCTCGGGCGTCCCGGCATCCGGGATCGCGACGGCCAGCCGGTCGGCGTCGGGGTCGTTCGCGAGGATGAACTCCGCTCCCGCGGCGCGGGCCGCCTCGTACGACAGGTCCATCGCGCCCGGCTCCTCCGGGTTCGGGAAGGCGACCGTCGGAAAGCGGCCGTCCGGCTCGATCTGCGCCTCCACGACGGCGGGGGTGGGGTAGCCGGACACGGACAGGATGCGGCTCAGCGTCTCATGGCCCACGCCGTGCATCGCGGTGTAGACCCACCGCATGCCCGCCGCTCCCGCCGGCGCAGGTGCGACCATCGCGGTCGCGGCCACGTACGCGTCGATCACGGATTCATCGGCGATCTCGTAGTCCTCCGACCGGGGGACCGAGCCGAGGTCGGCGCGGTCGGCGACGGCCGCGATGTGCGCGGCGATGTCCCGATCGGCGGGTGCGACGATCTGCGACCCCTCGTCGGGCCCGCCGAGGTACACCTTGTAGCCGTTGTCGTCGGGCGGGTTGTGGGATGCCGTCACCATGACGCCCGCGGACGCTCCCAGGTGGCGCACCGCGAACGCGAGCACGGGCGTGGGCAGCAGGCGCGGGAGCAGGATGGCGCGGAGCCCCGCGCCCGCGAAGATCTCCGCGCTGTCGCGGGCGAACACGTCGGAGTTCCGGCGGCCGTCGTAGCCGATGACCACGGAGGCGGTGGCATCCGTCGCGTTCTCGCGCAGGTAGGCGGCGAAGCCCGCCGCCGCCTGACCGACCAGCACGCGGTTCATCCGGTTCGACCCGGCCCCGAGGGCGCCGCGCAGACCGGCCGTGCCGAAGGCCAGCCGGGTGTCGAAGCGGCCGTGCAGATCCGCATGCGCGGCGGCGTCGCCGGCGTCGGCGCGGGCGATCAGGTCGCTCAGCTCCGCGCGCGTCTCCGGATCGGGGTCCTGGGCGAGCCAGGAGCGGGCGACGTCGACGATCGCGGCGTTCACAGTGCGCCGATCACGCGGGCGAGGAGGTCGGAGATGACGGGCTCGGCCTCGCGGCCCGCGTCGATGACCTCCTGGTGGCTGAGCGGTGTCGTCTGGATGCCGGCCGCCATGTTCGTGATGAGGGAGAAGCCGAGCACCTCCATGCCCGCCTGCCGCGCGGCGATCGCCTCGAGGGCGGTGGACATGCCGACGATGTGCCCGCCCAGCGTCTTCGCCATGCGCACCTCCGCGGGGGTCTCGTACTGCGGGCCGCGGAACTGGCAGTACACGCCTTCGTCGAGCGTCGGGTCGACGCTGCGGGCGACGTCGCGCAGGCGGGTGGAGTAGAGGTCCGTGAGATCGACGAACGTGGCGCCCTCGAGCGGGGAGTCCGCGGTGAGGTTGAGGTGGTCGCTGATGAGGACGGGCTGGCCGGGCTGCCAGGCGGGCTTGATCCCGCCGGCGCCGTTGGTGAGCACCATCGTCCGCGCCCCGGCCGCGGCGGCGGTGCGCACGCTGTGCACGACACGGCGGACGCCGTGGCCCTCGTAGTAGTGGGTGCGCGCGCCGATGACGAGGACGCGACGGCCCGTCGCGGTGAGGATGCTGCGGAGCGAGCCGACGTGCCCGGCGAGGGCCGGTCGGCTGAACCCGGTCACCTCGGTGGCGTCGATCGTGGCCGTCGTCTCGCCGATGAGCTCGGCGGCCTTGCCCCATCCGCTGCCGAGCGTCAGGGCGATGTCGTGGCGCTCGACGCCGGTCAGCCGGGCGATGTCGGCGGCCGCGGTGGCGGCGACCTCGAACGGGTCGGCGGAGGGGTCGTCGAGCGGGTTGCTGTAATCGGACATGGGTCCACTTTAGGAAGTCGGAGCGGATCCGGACGAGATTGAGGCGCGCGACGCTCGCGTGCTGGGAGAGAATGGACATCATGTCTGTGAGCTTCGAAACCACCCAGAGCGTCGCGATCATCGGCGGCGGGCCTGGCGGCTATGAAGCGGCACTCGCGGCCGCCCAGCTCGGCGCGGATGTCACTCTCGTCGAGCGTGCCGGTGTCGGCGGGTCCGCGGTCATCACCGATGTCGTCCCGTCGAAGACCCTGATCGCGACGGCCGACGCCGCCGTCGCGACCCGCGGCGCCTCGGACCTCGGCGTGCAGCTGTTCGCCCGCGGCGACAACGGCAAGCCGCTCAAGCCGGAGATCGCCATCAATCTCGCGGCGGTCAACAAGCGCGTGCTGTCGTTGGCGCGGCAGCAGTCCGACGACATGCGGGCGCAGCTGGTGGATGCCGGCGTCCGGATCATCTCGGGTCACGGCCGCCTCGACGGAACGCACGCCGTCATCGCGTCGACGGGGCCCGACGGCACGGACTTCGACCGCATCGAGGCCGACACCCTCGTCGTGTCGGTCGGCGCCGCGCCGCGCGAGCTCGACAGCGCCAAGCCCGACGGCGAGCGCATCCTCACCTGGACGCAGCTCTACAACATGAAGACGCTTCCCGAGCACCTGATCGTGGTCGGCTCGGGTGTGACGGGTGCGGAGTTCGCCTCCGCCTACATGAACCTCGGCGCCGAGGTGACGCTCATCTCCAGCCGCGACCAGGTGCTTCCCGGCGAGGACTCCGACGCCGCCGCCGTCATCGAGAAGGTCTTCACCCGCGGCGGCATGACCGTCCTCTCCAAGTCGCGTGCCCAGAAGGTGGAGCGGACCGCGGACGGCGTCATCGCCACGCTGAGCGACGGCCGCACGGTCGAGGGCAGTCACTGCCTCATGGCCGTGGGTTCGGTCCCGAACACCGCCGGCATCGGCCTGGAGGAGGCCGGTGTGCAGCTGACGGACTCCGGGCACATCCAGGTCAACCGGGTCGCCCGCACGTCGGTGCCGAACATCTACGCCGCCGGCGACTGCACCACTTTCCTGCCGCTCGCCTCGGTCGCGTCGATGCAGGGCCGGATGGCCGTGTTCCACGCGCTCGGCGACACCGTCATCCCGCTCGAGCGGCACCGCGTGACGGCGAACATCTTCACCGCCCCCGAGATCGCGACCGTCGGCCGGCAGGAGAGCGACATCGCCTCGGGTGCGGTGAACGGCTACGTGCACAAGCTGCCGCTGGCCGCCAACGCCCGCGCCAAGATGATGGGCGTCAAGGACGGCTTCGTGAAGATCATCGCGCGAGAGGGGTCCGGGACGGTGATCGGCGGCGTGATCGTCGCGCCCCGCGCCTCGGACCTGATCTACCCGATCGCCATCGCGGTGGAGCGGCGCCTGACCGTCGACCAGCTCTCGCGCGTCTTCGCGGTCTTCCCGTCGCTGACGGGCAGCATCACGGATGCCACGCGAGCCATGCACCAGGTCGGCCGGGACGAGGACACCTTCTCCTGACCGCTTCCGCTGCGGCGCAGCGGGTCAGCGTTCGACGACCAGCTCCTGGATGACCGTGGCGTGCAGGTAGGTCTCCGCGTCGGCGCTCGCGTCGATGCGGATCGCCTCGGCGGGCCCGGTGTCGACGGCGATCCCGTGCGCCTCGCGGTCGCAGGGGATGTCGGTGACGGCGCGGGAGGAGCTCGACTGCTCGGCCGGGAACACGGTGATCGTCACCTCGGCCGTGACACCGTCGCCGCCGAAGCATCGGGCGTCGACCCGCACCACCTGCGTCGGCGCCTCGTAGTCCAGTCGGATGCCGTCGTCCGGGCGATCCCCGCCCGTCGCGGGACCGATGCGCATCCCGGCCGTCCCGGCGTCGCCCGGTCCGTCCGACGACTCGGCCGCCACGGTGTCCAGCCACTCTCGCGCGGCGTCGAGATCGACCTCGGGGGTCGCGGCGCACCCGCACAGCAGCAGGACGGCGGCCGATGTCGCAAGACCGGCCCGGCGGAAACCCTTCATGGGCACACGCTATGCCACCCCGCTCCGGCGGGCACGCGGGATCAGGAGATCGTGAGCAGTTGGTGACCGGCGGCCACGGTCGTGCCGGGCTCCGCGTTGATCGAGCCGACGACGCCGTCCTTGTGGGCCTGGATGGGCTGCTCCATCTTCATCGCCTCGAGGACGACAACGAGGTCACCCTTGATCACCTGCTGGCCGTCCTCGACGGCGATCTTCACGATGGTGGCCTGCATGGGCGATGCCACCGCGTCGCCGCTCGCGCCGGCCATCGCGGTCGTCGCGTGGGACCGGCGGGAGGGCGGGACGGCTGCGGGGCGGCCGACCGCGGCGGGCGAGTGCGCGATCCGGTCGGGGAGGCTCACCTCCAGGCGCTTGCCGGCGACCTCGACGACGACGGTGTGACGCGACTCGGACTCCGCTGCGGGGCCGGCTTCGCCGTCCCACACCGGGATGTCGTTGTGGAACTCCGTCTCGATCCACCGCGTGTAGACGCCGAAGCCGCCCTCCGCTGTGAAGGCCGGGTCGCGGACGACCTTGCGGTGGAACGGGATGACGGTCGGCATGCCGGCGACCTCGAACTCGTCGAGGGCGCGCCGGGACCGCTCGAGGGCCTCCTCGCGGGTGCGGCCGGTGACGATGAGCTTGCCGAGCAGGGAATCGAAGGCGCCCGAGACGGCGTCGCCCGCGGTCACACCGGAGTCGAGGCGGACGCCGGGTCCGCCGAAGGTCTTGAAGACGTGGATGCTGCCCGGGGCGGGCAGGAAGCCGCGGCCGGGGTCCTCGCCGTTGATGCGGAACTCGAACGAGTGGCCGACGGGCGCGGGGTCGTCGTAGTCCAGGGTGCCGCCCTCGGCGAGGCGGAACTGCTCGCGCACGAGGTCGATTCCGGTGACCTCCTCGGACACCGGGTGCTCGACCTGGAGGCGCGTGTTCACCTCGAGGAAGGAGATGGTCCCGTCGGCGCCGATCAGGAACTCGCAGGTCCCGGCACCGACGTAGCCGACCTCCTTGAGGATCGCCTTCGACGAGGCGTAGAGGATCGCGTTCTGCTCGTCGCTGAGGAACGGGGCCGGTGCCTCTTCCACGAGCTTCTGGTGGCGCCGCTGCAGCGAGCAGTCGCGCGTCGAGACGACCACCACCGTGCCGGCGGCATCCGCGAGGCACTGCGTCTCGACGTGGCGGGGCTTGTCGAGGTACTTCTCCACGAAGCACTCGCCGCGGCCGAACGCGGTGATGGCCTCACGCGTCGCGGACTCGAACAGCTCCTCGATCTCGTCGAACTCGCGTGCGACCTTCAGGCCGCGGCCGCCGCCGCCGTACGCGGCCTTGATCGCGATGGGCATGCCGTACTCCCGGGCGAACGCGACGACCTCGTCCGCGCCGGCGACGGGACCAGGGGTTCCGGGGGCGAGGGGAGCGCCCACCTTCTCGGCGACGTGCCGCGCGGTGACCTTGTCGCCGAGCGACTCGATCGCCTCCGGGCTCGGACCGATCCAGATGAGCCCGGCGCGGATGACGGCGCGCGCGAACTCGGCGTTCTCGGCCAGGAAGCCGTAGCCGGGGTGCACGGCGTCGGCGCCTGAGCGGCGGGCCACGGAGAGGATCTTCTCGATCGAGAGGTACGTCTCGGCGCTCGTCGCGCCGTCCAGTGCGTACGCCTCGTCGGCGAGGCGGGCGTGCAGCGCGTCGCGGTCCTGATCGGCGTACACGGCGACCGACGCCTTGCCCGAGTCACGGGCGGCGCGGATGATGCGCACGGCGATCTCACCGCGATTCGCGATGAGCACCTTGGAGATCCGGGTCGTCGCGCTCTGAGGCATGGGTTCGAGCCTACCCATGGATATGCCGCCCTCTTTGGATAACTCGCACAAGATACCTCGGAGAACGTCTGGGGAAGTCTACGACCCGGCGGGCCGGTTCCAGAGCGAGGTCCATTCGACGCCGAGCTGTCGGGCCAGGCCCCGCACCGTCGACAGGGACATCCCCACGACCGTCGAGGGGTCGCCCTCGACGCGCTCGATGAAGGCGCCGCCGAGGCTGTCCACGGTGAACGCGCCCGCCACCTGCAGCGGTTCGCCCGTCGCGACGTACGCGTCGATCTCCGCGTCCGTGACGTCGGCGGCGAAGGTGACGGATGCCTCGGCGACGGCGTGCGCCTCGTGGGGAGTGTGTCCGGGCGCCACCCGGAACACGCTGTGCCCCGAGTGCAGCACGCCGGTGCGCCCGCGCATCGCGTGCCAGCGCGAGCGGGCGGCATCCGGCTCGTACGGCTTGCCGAGGATCTCGCCGTCCAGCTCGAACATGGAGTCGCCGCCGATGACGATGCCGTCGAAGCCCTCCAACGACAGCGCCGACGCGACGTCCGCCGCCTTCCGGCGCGCGAGGAGGAGGACGTGCTCGTGCGGCGGCAGGGTGCGGCCCTCGACCGCCTCGGTCTCCGCGATCACGGCCTCCTCGTCGACGCCGGGCGCGCGGGTGAGCGGCTCGATGCCGGCCTGCCGCAGCAGCATGAGACGGGCGGGGGACGTGGAGGCGAGGCACACGCGCATGCCGCCACGCTACTGCCCAGGCGGGGTGTGACAGCATCGGAGGATGCAGCCCGGCGACCTCCTCGACCTCGACATCACCGCTGTCGCGCACGGCGGTGTCTTCGTCGCGCGCCACGAGGGCCGCGTCGTCTTCGTGCCCGACGCGATCCCGGGGGAGCGGGTCCGCGTGCGGCTCACCGACACCCGGAAGACGTCGTTCTGGCGCGGCGACGTGGTCGAGGTGCTCGACGCGTCGCCGCACCGGCGGCCCCACATCTGGGCCGCCGCCGACGTGACGGTCCCGCCCGAGGACCGTCCCGGCGGCGCCGATCTCGGCCACATCGAGCTCGGCCACCAGCGTGAGCTCAAGACCGCGGTCGTCCGTGACGCCCTGCAGCGGTTCGCGCGCGCCGACCTGCCCGTCACGATGGAGCCGCCGCTCGGCGACGACTCGGACGACGGCGCCGGATGGCGCACCCGCGTCAGCCTGCACGTCGATGCGGACGGTCGCGTCGGACCGTTCGCCGCCCGCAGCCACCGCGTCATCGAGGTCGAGGACCTCCCGCTCGCGACCGCCGCGATCGCCGCCGCGGCGTCCCGGGCCCGGACCGCGGCGCCCGGCCGACTCGATCTCGTCCAGCCGGGGGACGGCCGCGTGCGCGTCATCCCGCGCCCCGAGAAGCCGTCGTCACGCCGGTCCGTCATCGATCCCGCGGCGCGGGAGACGGTCGTCGAGGTCGCCGGCGGACGCGAGTTCCGGGTCGACGCCGGCGGCTTCTGGCAGGTCCACCGCCTCGCGGCGACCACGCTCCACCAGGCCGTCGCGGACGCCGTGACGGATGCCGTCGACCCCGACGCCTGGCACCTCGACCTGTACGGCGGGGTGGGGCTGCTCGCGGCGGCCGTCGCCCGGGCGGGCGGCCCGCAGACCCGCGTCACGTCGGTGGAGTCCGATCCGCGGGCCACCGAGCACGCCGGGGAGAACCTCTCGGAGTGGATCGGCGCACGCGCCGAGACGGGACGCGTCGACCGCTGGCTCGGCGGACTCGAGGGCGCTGCCGGCGCCGCCCAGCGGGAGCGGCTGCAGCGGGGGGTGGTCGTCCTCGACCCGCCCCGCGCCGGCGCCGGCCGGGAGGTCGTCGAGCGCCTCGCGGCGCTGCAGCCCGAGCGCATCGTCTACGTCGCATGCGACCCGGTCGCGCTCGCGCGGGACCTCGGGACGTTCGCGGACCTCGGCTACACGACGCCGTCGGTCCGGGCCTTCGACCTGTTCCCGAATTCGCATCACGTCGAGGCGGTCGCCGTCCTGACGCGGTGAGCGGGGTGGGTAGTCTGTCCGCATGATCCGCGTGGCGCTCATCGACGACCACGAGTCGGTCCGACTCGGTCTCGAAGCCGCCTGCGCCCGCTCCGGGACCACCGCGGTCGTCTTCTCGGGGGCGAGCGTCGCCGCCTACCTGGACTGGCGGCTCTTCTCCCAGGAGCATCCCGCCGACGTCGTCGTGCTGGACCTCACCCTCGGCGACGGTGCGACCGTGACCGAGAACGTGACCGGCCTGGTGCAGGACGGCTCGCCCGTGATCATCCACAGCGTCGCGGACCGGCCGGCGGCCGTGCGCGAAGCGCTCGTCGCCGGAGCCGCCGGCGTGATCAGCAAGGCGTCCCGCATCGACGACGTCCTCGCCGCGATCGCGACCGTCGCGCGCGGCGACACGCTCGACAACGTCGAGTGGGCGTCCGCGATCGAAGGCGATCGCACCTTCGCCAACGCGCAGCTGTCCGCACGGGAGCGCGACGTGCTGCGGCTCTACGCGGCGGGGCTGCCGCTCAAGGCGGTCGCCGACCGGCTCGGCATCGCCTACTCCACCGCCAAGGAGAACATCACGCGTGTGCGCGTGAAGTACGTCGAGGTCGGCCGACCCGCCCCGACCAAGGTCGACCTGCTGCGCCGCGCCATGGAGGACGGCCTGGTCACCGAGGGCAACGGCGGCCGTGACGGCTGAGGCATCCGCGGGCTCCCTCGAGATCCCGTCGGACTCGTCCGTCTTCACCCGGGCGCGCATCGAGCGCGTCCTGGGACTCGTCGTCGGGGTGGGATGCGCCGTGATGGGCACCCAGGCGTTCCTCAACGCACTGGCATCCCATCAGGAGGCACCGGTCTGGCGCATCATCCTGATGCTGGTCGCCTTCGCGCCGCTCGTCCTGATGATCGTGGCGGGCATCGTCGGGCTCCTGTTCCGCCCCTTCGCCGCGGCGGTGGCGATCGCCTTCCCCCTCGTCCTCGTCGCGTGGCCGGTCGCGGCCGCCGGCCGCGTCGAGCTCGGCGCCGGTGAGCCGTGGATCTGGTACCTGCTCAACGTCGCGACCGCCGCGACGACGCTCGTGTTCCCGCTCGTCCTGCAGTTCGTGTGGGCGGCGATGGTGCCGGCGATGTACGGCGTCGCCCGGTTCATCCAACTGGGCGGGGGAACGGATGCCGTCATCCCGATCCTCCGGCAGGTCGTGTTCGCGATCATCCTCGGGGTCGTCATGATCCTCATCGCCTACATGGTCCGGCAGCTCGCCGCCGACCTCGACAACGCCCGGGCGGTCGCCGTCCGCTCCTACGCGGCCGCGGCGGCCGCCGATGCCGCCGAGCAGGAGCGCGTCTCGGTGGCGGCGCTCATGCACGACAGCGTCCTGGCGGCGCTCATCGCCGCCGAGCGCGCGACCACCCCGCGCGAACGGGATCTCGCGGTCGCGATGGCGCGCGAGGCGCTCACGCGCCTCGCGAACACCGACCGCGACGCCGAGGAGGGGCCCGACGACCCGGTCCCGGCGGCATTCGTCGTGGACGGACTCCGCGCCGCGGCGGCCGAGCACGGCTTCGCGCTCCCCGTCGCCACCGCCATCGGCGCGCACGCGCGGACGCTGCCCGGCCGCGTCGCGCGCGCCCTCGTCCTCGCCGGCGCCCAGGCGATCGTGAACGCCGTCGAGCACGCCGGCGGCGCGGGACTGCGGGTGGAGGTGGGGGCGGACGTGCGACGGATCGTCGTCCGCATCACCGACACCGGCGCCGGGTTCGATCCGGCGCTCGTGCCGGATGACCGCCTCGGCATCCGCGGGTCGATCGTCGCCCGCATCGCCGCCGTGGGCGGCCAGACCCGGATCCGCAGCTCCGCGCGCGGCACGACGGTCGAGCTGCGCTGGGAGCAGCTGCGATGACCGGCCGCGTGCGCGCCGGGCTGTCGATCCTCGCCGTCGTCTTCACCGCCTATCTCGCGATCGGCGGGATGGTGTGGACCGGACGGGTGGACATGCCCGCCATCTTCGTGGCGGCACTGGTCCTGTACCTCGTCACGACCTGGCTCTGCATCTTCTGGGAGGCCGCACCGCGGACGCGCCGGGGCGGCGAGGCGGTGCTGCAGCGATCGGCCCCGTTGCCGGTGTGGGCCTGCGTGTTCGCCCTCGCCGCCACCGCCGTCATCCCCTCGGCGACGTGGTACTCCGTGGCCGAGGCGGCGCGGCTCGAGTCGTTCGCCACCTGGACCCTCGGCGGCGTCGGAGCGCTCCTCACCATCGTGATGGTGCGGCGTCGCCCCCTCGTCGCCTGGGCCGGCGTCGTGATGCTCGCGGCCGCCTCCTCCGCCTGGATCGGGCCCGTCAACGCCCTGACCCTCGGCGCCGTCGGCGCGGCGGTGTGGGTGGGCACGGCGCAGCTGCTGACGGGTCTCGTGGACCGTGCCGCCCTCGACACCGCGGAGCTGACCGAGATCGAGCGGCGCTCGTCGGAATGGCTCGCGAGTCAGGAAGGGCGCCGCCGGGAACGGCGCGTGCGGGTGCAGCAGGCGCTCGCCCTCGCCGGCCCCGTGCTGACGCGCACGATCGAGTCGGACGGCCGACTGAGCGCCGCAGAGCGCGACGAGGCGAGGCTCGCCGAAGGCGCCCTGCGCGATGAGCTGCGCGGACCGCGCCTGCTCGACGAGTCCGTCCGCGCGAAGCTGCACGAGGCCCGCCGTCGCGGCAGCATCGTCACCGTCCTCGACGAGGGAGGCCTCGACGGCGTGAGCGAGGAGGCCCTGGAGCGGATCCGCGGTCACCTCGCCCGGGCGCTCGAGGGGGCGGCATCCGATCGCATCTACATCCGCACGTCGCCGCACGAGAGCACGGCGGTCACGGTGGTGGGCCGGTCGCACCCCGGCGACGATCCCGGCGACGAGGAGGTCGTGGACCTGTGGCACGAGATCCCACACGAGCCGGCGGCGATCTCCGACCTCGACGCCTGACGAAGAGGAAGGCGAGGGGCGGCGAAGCCGCCCGCCCCTCGCCTAGCGAGCGGTTACCCGAAAACCGGCTCGCATGGCCGATCCGCGTTCTGAGGGATACGGATCAGCCGAACGCAGAAGCGTTCCAGCGGTTAAAGTCTCGCCCAGCGTGCCGACGTTGTCTGTAGGTACTTTGGGGGACAAATCCAGCGTTCTCCCGGCGGGCATGGCCCTCAGCCGGCGAACCGCCCCCAGGGGACGTCGCGGCGCAGCGGTGCGCGCGGCCCCCGCGCGGACACGGCCCACGGTGAGACCGAGGCGTCCTCGGCGATCGCCGTCGACGCCTCGCGCACGTACGACTCGGTCACGACCGCGATGACGGCCGCGAGCTCCTCTTCGGTCGGATCGCCCCTGTGCACATCGACGCGCAGCGCACCGACGATGTCCTCCCCACCCCCGGTCATAGCGGGATGTTACCGTGCTTCTTCGCCGGCAGGCTGGCGCGCTTGCCCCGCAGCGAGCGGAGCGCCTTCGCGACCGCGACCCGTGTCTGCGCGGGCTCGATGATCCCGTCCAGCTCGCCGCGCTCGGCGGCGAGGAAGGGCGACGCGACGTTGTAGGTGTACTCGTTGGCGAGCCGTGTGCGGACGGCCGCCACGTCCTCGCCGGCCTCCTCGGCGCGCCTGATCTCGCCGCGGTAGAGGATGTTGACCGCGCCCTGTCCGCCCATGACCGCGATCTCCGCGGTCGGCCAGGCGAGGTTGATGTCGGCGCCCAGCTGCTTCGAGCCCATCACGATGTACGCACCGCCGTACGCCTTCCGGAGGATCACCGTGACGAGCGGCACGGTGGCCTCGGCGTAGGCGTAGAGGAGCTTCGCGCCGCGGCGGATCACACCGGTCCACTCCTGGTCGGTGCCGGGCAGGTAGCCGGGGACGTCGACGAGGGTCAGGATCGGGATCGAGAAGGCGTCGCAGAACCGGACGAACCGGCTCGCCTTCTCGCCGGCCTCGATGTTCAGCGTTCCCGCCATCTGCGAGGGCTGATTGGCGATGATGCCGACGGTGCGCCCCTCGACGCGGCCGAAGCCGATCACGATGTTCGGGGCGAACAGCGGCTGCACCTCGAGGAACTCGCCCGCATCGACGATGTGGGAGATGACCTCGTGGATGTCGTACGGCTGGTTGGCCGAGTCGGGGATGATCGCGTTCAGCGAGCGGTCGCTGTCGGTCGTCTCGAACTCGAACGCGCTCTCGTACCCGGGGGCGTCCGACATGTTGTTGTCGGGGAGGAAGCCGATGAGGGTGCGCGCATAGTCGATCGCGTCGTCCTCGTCCTCGGCCAGGTAGTGCGCGACGCCGGAGCGGGTGTTGTGCGTGTACGCGCCGCCGAGCTCCTCCATGCCGACGTCCTCGCCGGTCACGGTCTTGATGACGTCGGGACCGGTCACGAACATCTGGCTGGTCTTGTCGACCATGATGACGAAGTCGGTGAGGGCGGGGGAGTAGACCGCTCCGCCCGCGGCGGGACCCATGATGAGGGAGATCTGCGGGATGACACCGGATGCCGCGGTGTTCAGGCGGAAGATCTCGCCGTACTTGCCGAGCGCCACGACGCCCTCCTGGATGCGGGCGCCACCCGAGTCGAGGATGCCGATGATCGGCATCCCGCCGCGGAGCGCGAACTCCATGACCTTGATGATCTTCTCGCCGGCGACCTCGCCGAGCGACCCGCCGAAGGTCGTGAAGTCCTGGGAGTACACGGCCACCGTGCGGCCGTGGATCGTGCCGATCCCGGTGACGACCGAGTCGCCGTAGGGGCGCGAGCGGTCCATGCCGAAGGCGGACGTGCGGTGGCGGACGTACTCGTCGAGCTCGACGAAGGACCCGGGGTCCACGAGCAGCTCGATGCGCTGCCGCGCGGTGAGCTTGCCCTTCTTGCTCTGCTTCTCCTGAGCGATGCTCTCGGCGGAGATGACGGCTTCTTCGTAGCGTGCACGCAGGTCGGCGATCTTGCCGGCGGTCGTGGACAGGTCGGGCTGATCGGTCACGCGTTCCACCCTAGCGAGCGTCCCGGGTCGATCGTTGGCGAGATGCGACAACCCGACGGCGGATCCGCTGTGGCATCCCTCCGGCCGGAGCGGAGCGGACGGGGCGCGTAGGGTGAACGGCATGTCGATTCCCGCGCACGGATATCCCCTGGCAGCGGCGGTCAGCCCCCGACTGCACGTCATCGAGACCGTCGACTCGACCAACGCGAAGCTCCTCCGCGACGCGTTCGACGACGCCGACGGGCACCCGCATCTCGCCGCCCTCGTGACCCGCGATCAGACCGCGGGGCGCGGCCGCCTCGATCGCGTCTGGACGACGCCGCCCGGCAGCGCGCTCGCCGTCTCGGTGCTCCTGCGGATCGAGGCCGTCCCCGTGGCGGCGCGAGGCTGGATCCCCCTCATCGCCGGCGAGGCGATGAGGGCGGCCGTCCGCGCGCAGGGCGACGGACTCGATGTCGCGCTCAAGTGGCCGAACGACGTCCTGGTGGGCGGGCTGAAGATCAGCGGCATCCTCGCCGAGGTCATGCCCGGCGACCCGCATGCGGTCGTGGTCGGCGCAGGGGTCAACACCGCGATGACCGCCGCCCAGCTGCCCGTGCCGACGGCGACCTCGTTCGCCGCGCTGAACCGCCGGGTCGACGAGGATCGGCTGCTCGCCGACTTCCTCACCGGCCTCCGCGACGGCATCGCCGCCCTCGCCGTCGGCGGCGCCGGGATGGATGACGTCCGGGCGAAGGTCGCCGCCGCCTGCGGCACCATCGACGCCGAGGTCTCGGTCACCCTTCCCGACGAGACGACGCTGCGCGGGCGGGCCGTCCGGCTGGATCCGGATGGACGCCTCGTCGTGGACGCCGCCGGCACCGAGCACGTCGTCGCGGCGGGAGACGTGGTCCACGTCCGCTGATCCGCGCGCGTCCCGAGGAACGGCGTGCCGCGGCGTCCCGTGTCCGTGCCGGGCGCCATGATGAAGGGGTGACCCAGCCGACCGCGTACTCCGGGCGTCCTCGGACGCCCGCGCCCGGCAGCGCCGCACCCGAGCTGAAGCTCGCGCGGTTCCGCCGTCACGCGCGTCGGATGCTGTGGCCGGCGATCCTCCTGATCGCGACCGCCGGCGCGGTGGGCTACTTCACCGGCAACCTCGTCGAGCCCTTCGCCGACTGGATGCTGTGGAGCGCGGGCGGTCTGATCGTGGTGTTCCTCGTGGTCATCCCGTACCTGCGGTGGCTCTCGCACACCTACACCGTGACGACCCGACGCGTGATCGAGCGCGGCGGGCTCGTCCACCGGCGTCGCGTCGACGTCTCGCACGCCCGCGGCTACACGATCTCGGAGCGGCGCGGGCCGCTGCAGCGGCTGTGGGGGAGCGGGACGCTGACCCTCGCGAACGGGGTCGACGAGCCCGTGCGGCTGGTCGACATCCCCTCGGTGCGGCTCGTCCACGAGACCCTTGCGGACCAGGTCGAGGTGAGCCAGATCCTCGCCCACCGCGATTCGCACAGCATCCCCGTGGCGGGCGCCGATCACTGACGGTCGTCGACGTCCCCGCCCGGTGCGCGAAGATGGTAGCGACGGAGGGAGAACGATGACACTGCAGGTCGGAATCGTCGGTGGAGGGCAGCTGGCCCGGATGATGATCGCCCCCGCGGTCGAACTCGGCATCGACGTGCGGGTCCTCGCCGAGCAGCCCGGGATGTCGGCGGGCCTCGCGGCCACGGCGGTCGGCGACTACCGGGACCTCGAGACGGTCCTCGCGTTCGCCCGCGACGTCGACGTCATCACCTTCGATCACGAGCACGTCCCCCAGGACGTCCTGCAGGGACTCGTCGCGGCCGGGGTCGCCGTGCACCCGGGGCCGGAGGCGCTGTTCTTCGCGCAGGACAAGCTCCGCATGCGCGCACGACTCGACGAGCTCGGGATGCCGCAGCCGGCGTGGGCCGCGGTGTCCGACGCGGCCGGCCTCGACGCGTTCCTGGAAGCGCACGGCGGCCGCGCCGTCGTGAAGACCCCTCGGGGGGGATACGACGGCAAGGGCGTCCGCGTCGTCTCCGCCGCCGCGGACGCCGCGGATTGGCTCGGCGCCCTCGCGGAGGACGGCGAGCTGCTGGTGGAGGAGCTCGTGGACTTCACCCGGGAGCTGGCCCAGCAGGTCGCGCGCCGCCCGTCCGGGGACTCCGTCATCTATCCCGTGGTCGAGACGGTGCAGCGGGACGGCGTGTGCGCCGAGGCGATCGCCCCGGCGCCGCATGCCGCCGGACGCCTCGCGGACATCGCCGCCGACATCGGCGAGGCGATCGCCGTGGGACTCGGCGTGACCGGGATGCTCGCCGTCGAGCTGTTCGAGACGACCGACGGCAGGCTCCTCGTCAACGAGCTGGCCATGCGCCCGCACAACAGCGGCCACTGGACGCAGGACGGCTCGATCACGAGTCAGTTCGAGCAGCACCTTCGCGCGGTCCTCGACCTGCCCCTGGGCGACACGGCGCTGCGGGCGCCCTGGTCCGTGATGGTCAACATCCTCGGCGGTCCCGCGACGGACGCGCTCGCCGACCGGCTGCCGGCCGCCCTCGACGCGCATCCCGCCGCCAAGGTCCACACCTACGGCAAGGACCCGCGGCCCGGACGCAAGGTCGGTCACGTCAACGTCGCGGGCGCCGACCTCGACGAGGTGTGCTACGAAGCGCGGGCCGCCGCCGCCTTCTTCGCGGATTGATCGTGCCGTTCCGGCGTTCTCCCGGTTCCGCCGCCTAGCCTGGTTCCGTGACCCGCCCGCTGCACTCCTCCTCCACGCCGCTCGTCGGTGTCGTCATGGGGTCCGATTCCGACTGGCGCGTCATGAGCGACGCCTCACAGGTGCTCTCGGACTTCGAGATCGGCCACGAGGTCGAAGTCGTCTCGGCCCATCGCACGCCGGACAAGCTGCTGAGCTACGGCCGCGGAGCCCGGGCGCGCGGCATCCAGGTCATCATCGCGGGCGCCGGCGGCGCCGCGCACCTGCCGGGCATGCTCGCGTCCGTCACGACGCTCCCCGTCATCGGCGTGCCCGTCCAGCTGGCGACCCTCGACGGCCTCGACTCGCTGCTGAGCATCGTCCAGATGCCGGCCGGCATCCCGGTCGCGACCGTCTCGATCAACGGCGGCAAGAACGCAGGCCTCCTCGCCGCGCGGCTGCTCGGCGCGACGGACACCGCCGTCGCGGGGCGGCTCGAGGGCTATGCCGCCGACCTCGAGGCGCAGGTCGAGGAGAAGAACCGCCGCCTGAAGGACTCGCTGTGAGGACCGCGTCGTGAGCGTCGCCAGCCCGCCGCGCGCGAACGCCGCGGCCCCTCGTCGCGTGCTCGAAGAGCGCCCCATGCGACACCCGGACTCCTCGTCGGCGTCCGTGATGACCAAGCGCGCATGGTGGCTCGTCGTCGCGAACTTCCTTCTCCCGGGGTCGGCGCAGGTGCTCGCGGGCGCTCGCCGACTCGGCCGGGTCGGCATCGTCGCGACGCTCGCGATGTGGATCCTCCTGGCCCTCGCCGTCCTCACCGGGCTCCTGTGGCGCTCCCTGCTCACCACCGTGATCGCGTCGTGGTGGGTGCTGACGGCGATCCAGGTCCTGCTGTGGATCTACGCGGTGCTGTGGGTGGTCCTCACCGCCGACACGCTCCGCCTCGCGCGGCTGGGACGGGTCCGTCCGCGCGCTCGCGCGGCCGTCGTCGTGGTCGCTCTCGTGCTGGCGCTGGTGCCGAGCGGCGCCGCGGCCTACGCGGCGCAGTCGGTCGTGGCCCCGCTCCGCTCGGGGCTCTCGATCTTCGCGTCGGGGCCGAGCGTCCCCCCGTCCGACGGTCACTACAACTTCCTCCTGCTCGGCGCCGACAGCGGCGAGGGGCGGGATTCGATGCGGTTCGACTCGATCTCGGTGGTGTCGGTGAACGCCGACACCGGGTCGGTGGCGATCGTCGGCATCCCGCGCGATCTGCGCCACGCCCCGTTCTCGGCGGGTCCGATGCAGGACCTGTACCCGGACGGCTTCCAGGGTCACACCTCGTCGGCGTGCGGCTGGGGCTCCGGCATCAACCAGCTGATGAACGCCGCCGAGACCTGCCTCGAGGACCGCGGCGCGAGCCTGTACCCCGACGCCGTCGCGAACAACTCGAGTCCCGCCGTCGAGGCGACGAAGGACGCCGCCGAAGGCATCCTCGGCATCGAGATCCCGTACCACGTCTTCATCGACATGCACGGCTTCGCCGACCTGGTCGACGCACTGGGCGGGGTCGACATCACCGTGAAGGACCGGCTGCCTGAAGGCGGGGGGCCGGACTACGACGGTCAGCCCGCCGAGGACTGGGCGACGGGGTGGATCGAGCCGGGTGCGCAGCGCATGGACGGCGAGACCGCGCAGTGGTACGCCCGGTCGCGGTACACGACGAGCGACTGGGACCGGATGCGGCGTCAGCGGGAGCTGCAGACCGCGATCCTGGACCAGGCGACCCCCTCCACCGTCCTGACGCGATTCAGTGAGATCGTCGCCGCCGGGAAGAACCTCGTCCAGACGGACATCCCCGACTCGCTGCTTCCGTTCCTCGTCGACCTCGCGGTGAAGGCGAAGGACCAGGACGTGCAGACGCTCGAGCTCACCCCGAAGGGTGCGAACCTCGATCCGGACGACCCGACCGCGGAGGACTGGGCGCGGATCCGAGAGATGGTGCGCACCCTGCTGCATCCGCCGACTCCGACACCGACGCCGGAACCCTGACCGACCCGGGAGATCACATGACGACCACCCTGCGCGTGATCCTGGAGCAGCCGACCCCGCTCGGCGACATCGACGCGGCGGCTGCGTCGCGCGAACTCGCCGTGGCCCTGGCCGTCACCGCACCCAGCGGGTGCGACGTGCGGGCGATCGTGCCGAGCGACGCGGACCGGGGCCTGGCTGAGACGCTGCCGCGCCTCGCCGGCGTCGACCGGCTCCCCATGCCCGGGGCGACGGTGGCCGGCCTCTGGCGCGCGGGCACGCGCGTCGGCGCGGGGGACGGCCTCATCCACTCGCCGACGCTCGCGGCGCCGCTCGTGAAGCACGATCGCGTGCACGATCACGACCAGACGGCCGTGACGCTGTGGGATCTCCGCGCGTGGGAGAACCCCGATGAGCTCCCGCGCGCCGCCGTGGCGTGGTCGCGCGCGATGCTGCGGCGAGCGGTGCGCCACGCCGATGCGGTCGTCGTCCCCACGCACGCGCTGGCGGCCCGACTGGCCGAGATCGCCCCGCTCGGAGATCGGATCCGCGTCATCGCAGGGGCGCCCGCGGCAGCGCTTCGCGTGCCTTCCGATGAGATCGGCCGGCGGCGCGCGCTCAATCTGCCCGAGGGCTATGTGCTGACGAGCGGATCCGCCGCACCGTCGGCCGGGCTCCGCACCGCGTTCGAGGCCCTGGTCGCGGCGGGCCGGGACACGGCGGTCGTCGTGCTCGACGCTCCGGAGGGCGAGGAGCCGGCGATCGCCGAGATCGCCTCCGCAGCCGGCCTGCCGGAGCGGCGGCTCCACATCCGCGGTCGGCTCGACGTGCCCGACCGTGCGGCGGTGTTCGCCGGGGCGGTCGCGCACCTGGCCGCCGCCGGCGACGGCGCGTACCCCTGGCGGGTGCTGGACGCCCTGCGGGTGGGGGTGCCGGTGGTGGCGGCGGACACGCCGACGCACCGTGAGGTGCTGCTGGACGCCGCCGCGTTCGCGCAGCCGGACGACGCCGACGCGCTCGGCGCAGAGCTCGCCGCGACGCTCAGTTCGACGCAGGCCGTCGAACGGCTGTCGGTGCTCGCCTCCGATCGCGGCCGGGCGTTCACCTGGCCGGGTGCCGCCGAGCGGGTCTGGCAGCTGCACGCGGAGTTGTGAGATCACCCGGATCGGCGTGTCGGTCGCGCCGATGCCGGTTCCGGCTGGTATCTCAAGGCGACTTCCGTAACACTGGTCACATGCGCCTCGACTCCACGGTCCGTCGGACACCCCTGCGGACCCTGGCGGTCATGCTCGTCGCCATCCTCGCGATCAGCGGACTCTCGGCTCTCGCGCCCGCATCCGCCGCCCGTGCGGCCGACCTGCCGTCGTCCATCATGGACGGCGGATTCATCATCAGCGACGCCGAGTTCTTCGACAAGGACGCGATGACGGCGAAGCAGGCCCAGGCCTTCCTCGAGAAGCGCGTGCCCACGTGCAAGGCGACCGACGGGCCCACCTGCCTCCGCTCGTTCACGGCGAATCTCCCCGCGAAGGCGAAGGACGCGTACTGCGCCGCGATCTCGGCGAAGAACAAGGTGAAGGCCTCCGAGGTCATCGTGACGGTGGCGAAAGCGTGCGGGATCAACCCGCAGGTGATCCTCGTCATGCTCCAGAAGGAGCAGGGCCTCGTGACCTCGACGAAGCCGAGCGAGTGGAGCTACCGGGCGGCGATGGGGATGAACTGCCCCGACACCGCGCCGTGCAGCGCCACCTCCGCCGGTTTCGTGAACCAGGTGTACCTCGGCGCACGTCAGCAGCAGGTCTACGCGAAGAACCCGACCCGCTACAACTACAAGGCGGGGCAGGTGAACACCATCCAGTGGAGCCCCACCGCCTCGTGCGGGACGTCCAAGGTGTTCATCGAGAACCAGGCCACCGCGAACTTGTACATCTACACCCCGTACCGTCCGAACGTGGCCGCTCTGGCGGCCGGCTACGCCAGCGGCGACGCGTGCTCGGCGTACGGCAACCGCAACTTCTACAACTACTACGTGCAGTGGTTCGCCCCCGGCGCGTCGCCCTCGACGGGTGCCCCCGCCCAGGTGGCGGCCTGCACCGCTCCGGCATCCGCCGACGTCGTGGCCGCGAGCGGCACGTACTCTGTCGTCGCCTCCAACGCCGTGGCGAAGACCGCGCCGACGGGCGTCTGCACCGCGTCGACGAAGCTCGCGAAGGGGACGAAGGTCACCGTCACCGGAAGGTACGGGGCGTGGTCGCGCGTCACCGTCGCCGGAGCGAAGCGCTGGATCCTGTCGACGTCGATCAACCTCCCCGCTCCGGGCTGCAGCGTCCCCGCCGCGAGCGAGGTCAAGGCCGCCTCCGGGCGGGTCACCGTCAACAGCGACAGCCTCAACGCCCGCAAGGCGCCCACCACCGCGTGCTCATCGGGGGCGATCCAGCTCGATCGGGATGACAGCCCGACCCGCACCGGCATCTACGGGGCGTGGTGGCGCATCACTCACAACGGCGCCACCTACTGGATCCACAGCGACTACGCATCCATCGAGGCCCCGGCGGACACGCCGCCGGCAGCGAAGGCGATGTACACGAGCCGCGCGGTGCAGTTCCGGACGGCTCCCGGCGGCAACGGGATCGTCGCCACCCTCCCCACCGGCACCGCGGTGACCGTCCGCGCGACCAGCGGCGCCTGGGCGCAGGCGGAGGTCGGCTCGGACAGCGGCTGGCTCGAGTCCGATCGCCTCGTCGCGGCGAAGCCGGCGGCGGTCAAGACGAGCACGATGCGGACGACGGCGAAGACGTGGATCCGGCCGGCGA
>NZ_JBFOKN010000003.1:123534-358630 GCF_047246565.1 Microbacterium pasadenense
GGATGCGACGTCGAAGTGGCGTGCGGTGCAGGTGGGGGACACGCAGGGGTGGGTCCTTCTCAGCAAGCTCGCCTCGGATGAAGTCCGCTACACGGCGAAGCCGTTGAGCGTGCGGGCGTCGGCGTCGTCGTCGGGCACGCTGCTGGCGGCTCTGATCACGGGGACGAAGGTCGTCGTGACGGCGGTCTCGGGTTCGTCCTCGAAGGTCGAGGCGGGCGGTGTGACGGGCTGGGTCAGCAGTTCGCACCTCGTCGCGGCGAAGCCGGCGGCGGTCAAGACGAGCACGATGCGGACGACGGCGAAGACGTGGATCCGGCCGGCGACCTCGAGCAAGACGACGGCGGTCCGGATCGTGCCGGCGGGTACGACGGTGACCGTGGTGGATGCGACGTCGAAGTGGCGTGCGGTGCAGGTGGGGGACACGCAGGGGTGGGTCCTTCTCAGCAAGCTCGCCTCGGCACCCGCCGCCGCGAGCATGACCACGACGACCTCGCTGCACATGCGCGAGTCGGCATCCACCTCGGCGGATGTCATCGTCACCCTCGCCGAGGGCACCGCCGTCAGCGTCCGATCGACGAAGGGCGTGTGGTACCAGGTCACCGCCGCCGGCCGGACAGGATGGGTCCACAGCGACTATCTGACGTAGTCCACCGGCCACCGCGCGGTCCCAGGGTGGGATCAGTTTCCGTGGGCTACGATTGCCGGTGGCCTGCCCGGACCCTGCCGCGGAAGGCTCGGGATTCACTGCCCGGACCGGACCTCGAGGAAACCCGTGACACAGATCGACTACAGCGCCTTCGACACCCCTGGACGCGGGCGCGGACTCCTCGAACTGCTGCGTTACCGGTACCTGCTGAGCGTCCTCATCGGCAAGACGACGTCGCTGCGCTACCGCAACTCCGTCCTCGGCTGGTTCTGGTCGTACGTGCGGCCGACGGTGCAGTTCCTCGTGTACTACCTCGTGATCGGCCAGGTGCTGCAGATGCACCGACGCGTCGAGGACTTCCCGCTGTACCTGTTCTGCGGCATCGTCGTCGTCAACCTCTTCAATGAGGCCTTCGGTGCCGCGACGCGCTCGATCGTCGCGAACAAGGCCCTCGTGCGCAAGATCTACCTGCCCCGCGAACTGTTCCCCATCGCGGCGATCATCGGCGCCTTCACCCATTTCCTCCCGCAGCTGGCCGTCCTGCTGGTCGTCAGTGTCGCCTTCTTCGGATGGGTGCCCTCGTTCCTGACCGTCGGACTCGTGCTCGGCGGGCTGGCGCTCGTCCTCCTGTTCGTCAGCGGGATCGGCCTGCTGTTCTCCGCCGTCAACGTCCGGTTCCGAGACGCCAGCAACCTCGTCGACATCGTCCGGACGATCTCCACCTGGGCGTCCCCCATCCTCTACACCTGGGTGATGGTGAAAGACGTCGCGCAGGACATCCCCTGGATCTTCCACCTCTACATGACCAATCCCGTGACCGTCGCGGTCGAGATGTTCCACCATGCCTTCTGGGAGTCCACCGTCCGGGAGGGGGCCGCCCTCGGGTGGCCGCCGGGGATGGGCTGGTATGTCCTCTCGGCACTGGCCGTCGTGCTCGTCGCCCTCCTCGTCGGGCAGTTCGTCTTCCGCCGCTGCGAGCGCACCTTCGCTCAGGATCTGTGATGCCCGATATCTCTCCTTCCCCGACCGAGTCCCAGCCGCGGATCATCGTCGAGCACGTCTCGAAGTGGTTCAACAAGCGCAACGCGCGCTCGATGAAGGACGCGGTGATCGCGCTCATCCGCCGTCAGCCGGTGCGGTCGGGACAGTTCCGCGCTCTCGACGACATCTCCTTCACCATCGGGGAGGGGGAATCGGTCGCCGTCATGGGCCTGAACGGGTCGGGCAAGTCGACGACGCTCAAGCTCGTGTCGGGTGTCCTCGAGCCGGATGAGGGCCACGTGCTGACACGCGGCCGCGTCGCCGGACTCATCGAGGTGGGGGCAGGGTTCCACCCCGACCTCACCGGACGTGAGAACGTCTTCCTCAACGCCGCCATCCTGGGCATGAGCGAGAAGGAGACGAAGGAACGGTTCGACGAGATCGTCGCGTTCAGCGAGATCGGCGACTTCATCGACCAGGAGGTCAAGCACTATTCGTCGGGCATGTTCATGCGCCTGGCGTTCAGCGTCGCCATCCACGTGAAGCTCGACGTGCTGCTGGTCGACGAGGTGCTCGCCGTCGGCGACGCGCCGTTCCGCGCCAAATGCAACGCGAAGCTGGCGGAGCTCTCGGCGAAGGGCGTGACGATGATGGTCGTCAGCCACAGCAAGGGGCAGGTCAAGCAGCTGTGCACCCGGGGGATCGTCATCCGGAAGGGGCGCGTCGTGTTCGACGGACCCATCCGCGAGGCTCTGGGCGTGCTCGAGGAGACATGACGAGCACTGCCCAGCGGATCCTGATGCGCGCAGGGAAGGATCCGCTCGCCCCGATGTCGGCGGCACGGTCGCTGGCCGTTCGCGCCGACGGCGTGTTCGGCTCGAACACGGGCAACATGCTCTTCTACACCGCCGCGTGGCGCACCCTCTTGGCCGAGGGCGTCGAGCTCGTGGCGGACGGCTACGCGATCGAGCGGAGATCTCCCGCTCAGATCGCGCGGATGATCGACGGCGAGTTCGATCGGCTCGTGATCCCCCTCGCGAACGCGTTCAGGATGAGCTTCCTCCCGCAGCTGGACCGACTGACGGAGGTCATCCGCCGGGTGAACGTGCCGGTGACCGTCCTCGGGGTCGGCGCTCAGTTCTCGCTCGGCTCGGGTCCGGCGGACGCGCCCGCCGCCCTCCGGGAATCCGTGCGCGCCTTCGTCGGGGCGGCCCTCGACCGTGGCCCGTCGATGGGAGTTCGAGGCGAGTTCACCCGCGAGGTGCTGGCGCGTTGGGGTTTCACGGGCGACCGCATCGACGTCATCGGTTGCCCCTCGCTCTACGGCTACGGCGGCGACGGAGAGGTCCGGCGCCCGATCGAGTTGACGACCTCGTCGCGCATCGCGCTGACGTATTCGCCCTACCTTCGGGATGTCGGTCCGTTCGTGCAGGCCGTCACGGCGCAGTATCCCGACAGTTACGTCGTGCCGCAGACGGTCGAGGCCCTCGCCCTGATGCTCTGGGGCGAACCGACGCGCTACGCCGCCAAGACGGAGCTTCCCGAACACCCGCGGCACGAGCTCTACCGGCAGGACAGGATGCGGATGTTCGTCGACGCGACGACGTGGATCGACACGCTGCGCGAGCGCGATCTGGTGGTCGGCACCCGCATCCACGGGACGATCGCCGGTCTTCTGGCGGGGACCCCGTCCATCCTCATCGCGCACGACTCCCGCACCCGCGAATTGGCGGAGTTCCACCGCATCCCGTTCCGGGGGAAGGCCGCCCTGCGCAAGGTCGACATCGACCGCTGGTACGGCGAAGCCGACTTCGACGCGTTCGGTGCCGCACACCAGCGCAATCTCGACACCTTCCGCCGGTTCCTCGAGCGCCACGGTCTCGTGCACACGCTGCAGGAGCCGTCACCGCGCTTCGACCGCGAGGCGAAGCATGTGGTGTTCGCCCCGCCGGTCCACACCCCGAACGGTCCCGGGGCGGCAGCAGCACGCCCCGCCGTCGACCGGTGGCGCCGTCGCGTGTCACGGCTCGCACGCCGCGTCGCGGACCGGTGACGGCGGCCACGCCACCCTGATCCCGTTTGATAGTGTCGGAGATCGCGCGTGGGCTGATCCGCCCGGTACTCGATGCGGTGAAACGGAGTTTCGGTGTCCAAGATCAGGGTCCTGCTGCTGACGAACAGGGATTCCGACAACGTCGGTGATCAGATCATCGAGTCGACGGCCATCTCGCTGATCAAAGGCGTGATGAAGAACCTCGACGTCCCCGCCGACGGGTTCGTCATCAACAGCCGGGCGGCGGGCATCATCTCCAAGCGCTACATGTCCACGCGCGATCCTGCCCTCCTCGAAGACGCCCGCCGCACCATCTCGAACTCGGACGTCATCATCTTCGGCGGCGCGCCGCTGTTCAACTACTCGTATCAGAACTTCTACCTCCGGACGATCCTGACGCTCGAGCTCGCGCAGGAGTACGGAGTGCCGGTGCTGTTCTCGAGCATCGGCGTCGAGCCGTACGACGAGAGCAACCCGAAATGCCGGAAGCTCAAGGCCGCGTTGACCCAGTCCTGCGTTCGTCAGATCACCACCCGCGACGACATCGACTCGGTGCGCCGGTACGTCGAGGGCACCGACATCGCCGTCGCGCACGTTTCCGACCCGGCGGTGTTCGCCGACATCGTCTTCCGCAAGGCGCCCCCGGCGAAGGCGGCGCCGGCGTCCGCTGCTGCCCCCACGCCCTCGTTCGCGCGCCGACTCGTGCGCAAGGCACGGCGCATGGCGAGGAAGGCGCGACGCGCGCTTCGTGCGACGTCCGCCCCGGAGCGGGAGGCCGGGACTCCGAAGGCGCCCGCGGCTCCCGCGGCTGCTCCCCGTTCCACCGCTGAGGTCGCGAAGAGCTCTGGGGCGGCGGCCGAGCCGCGGCCGAAGCGGATCGGACTGGTGGTCACGCGCGCGGGGATCTTCCGCGACAACCAGATCGAGTTCACCGAGGAGGATCAGCGCGACTTCTGGCTTGATGTGATCGCCGACCTCACGCAGCGCGGCTACGACTACCGGCTCTTCACGACCGGTCACTTCTCCGACGAGGTCTTCCTGGACACTTTCGTCAAGACCCAGGGCATCCCGGCGTCCAAAGCCGCGTTCACGGTCAACTCGCCGGAGGAGCTCACGAACGAACTCAGCGCCTGCGACGGCGTCATCGCCTACCGCCTCCACGCGAGCATCACCTGCTTCGCCTACCGCATCCCGTCCATCGGTCTGTCGTGGAACTTCAAGGTGCCCTATTTCTACCAGTCGGTGGATCACGGCGACCGGGCGCTCGCGCCGGACCGCTGGACTGCCGCCGACGTGGTCCCCGCCATGGAGAAGGCGATGGTCGAGGGCGTCACCGCCGACCTCTCGTTCCTGATGAGCGTCTACGACACGCTCTTCGCCGGACTCAAGGGGATCTTCGCCCCGGACAGCGACCGGACGCCGTTCACGTACGACGAACTGCGCACGAAGCTTCCGCGGTACGGCGGGACCAGCCAGACCCAGTACCGCGACAAGGTGCGCCGCAAGTTCCGTCGCACGTATGAGAATTACCAGAAGTACTCGGCCTACTACCTGCAGGACCAGCAGGCCAAGAAGGAGGGTGCATGATGAGCGACGGCAAGATCAGGATCCTCGTCCTGACCAACAGGGACTCCGACAACGTCGGCGACCAGATCATCGAGGCGACCGTCATCAGTCTGCTGAAGGCAGCGATGGGCAATCTCGACATCCCGGATGAGGGTTTCGACATCACGAGCCGAGCGGCGAGCCTCATCAGCCGGAAGTACATGCGCACCGGCGACCCCGCTCTGCTCACGAACGCCCGGAAGGCGATCTCGGAGTCCGATGTGGTCGTCTTCGGCGGCGCGCCGCTGTTCAACTACCGCTACCAGAGTTTCTACCTTCGGACGATCAAGACGCTCGAGCTGGCACGTGAGTACGGTGTCCCCGTGCTCTTCTCGAGCATCGGCGTGGAGCCGTTCGATGCGGCGAACCCCAAGAGCGTGCAGCTGCGCGACGCGCTGATCTCATCCGGTGTCCGCCAGATCACCACCCGTGACGACGTGGAATCGGCGCGGCGATACGTGCAGGGCACAGACATCAACGTGGCTCACGTGTCCGACCCGGCCGTGTTCGCCGATGTCATCTTCGGACCGAGTCGACTGAAGCAGAAGCCGGCAACCGGATCAGCTCCGCGGGTCGGCCTCGTCGTCACCCGGGCCGGGATCTTCAAGGACAACGGCATCCCGTTCACGGAGTCGGACCAGCGTCGCTTCTGGCTCGGGGTGATCGACACCCTCACGGCCCGTGGGTACGACTACAAGCTCTTCACGACCGGCCATTTCTCCGACGAGGTCTTCCTGGATGCCCTCGTGCGCGCCGAGAACATCCCGCTGAGCAAGGCGGCCATCACGGTCAACTCTCCCGAAGAGCTCATCGACGAACTGGCGGCCTGCGACGGGATCATCGCCTACCGCCTGCACGCCAGCATCACGTCGTTCGCGTACGGCATCCCCTCCATCGGGTTGAGCTGGAACTTCAAGGTGCCGTACTTCTACGACTCGGTGGGCCACGGCGACCGCGCACTGGACCATTCGCAGTGGCGACCCGAGACCGTCGTGTCGGCGCTCGAGAAGGCGATGGCGGAGGGAGTGACGAAGGACGAGCAGTTCCTGCTCAGCGTCTACGACACCCTCTTCTCCGCCCTCAAGGGCATCTTCGCTCCCGAGAGTGCACGCTCCGCGTACACCTACGAGGAGCTGCGGAAGAACCTGCCGCGATACGGCGGCACGAGTCTCCGCCAGTACCGGGAGAAGATCCGCCGCAAGCTGCGTCGGACGTACGAGTACTACAAGCCCCCGACCGCGGCCGACAAGACGCTTCCCGAGCCGGTTTCCGCGGGATTCCTGGCCCGCGTGAAGCGGCGAATCAAGGCCGCCTTCTGACCCACGCGATCGGGTCGTCGTCGCCGCTTCCACGCGGGGATGTCCAGACCCGGTGGCGTACAATCGCTCAAATGCCCTCTGTTTCATCCCGTGACGCCGACGGCGCGGCAGAAGTGCGCCGTCCTGATCTTTCCGTCAGCGGCAATGCCGTGATCGACCTCGACATCCGGGAGATCGTCGAGAGCGATCTTCCCTGGGAGCAGCTGCGCGGGAAGACCGTGCTCATCTCCGGGGCGGGCGGGATGATTCCGTCGTATGCCCTCTTCACGCTCCTGGCGCTGAACGAGGTGCACAACGCCGGGATCCACGTGATCGGCCTCGTCCGCGATCTGGAGAAGGCCCGCCGGATTCTGGGACCGGCGGCGGGCCGGCCCGACCTCAGCCTCGTCGTCGGCGACGTTCAGGGCGAGCTCCCCGCGATCGACCGGGTCGACATCGTCATCCACGGCGCGTCCCCGGCCCGCCCTTCTCTCCACGCCGGCAGCCCCGTCGACACCATTCGAGCCAATGTCCAGGGGACCTTCAGCCTCCTCGACCTGTGCGTGCGCTCAGGCGCTGCGCGATTTGTCCTCATGTCCTCCGCCGAGGTGTACGGCCAGCGCGTCGACGACGGCTCCCTCGTCGCCGAGGGCGATTACGGCTCCGTCGATATCCTCAACCCCCGTGCCTGCTACACGGAGGGCAAGCGAGCCGCGGAGACCATCGCCGTCAGCTACCACGCGCAGTACGGCATCCCCATCACGATCGCGCGGTTCGGCCACATCTACGGGCCCGGGATGGCGCTTGACGACGGCCGCGTGCAGGCGGACTTCACGGCGGACGTGGTCGCCCGACGAGACATCACGCTCAACAGCGACGGCAGCGCCCGCCGCACCTACACCTACCTCGGCGATGCGATCAGCGGCATGTTCGCGGCGCTGCTGAAGGGCGACAGCACGGCGTACAACATCTCGGACCGCGACGGCTTCATCAGCATCCGCGAGCTCGCCGAGGTCTTCACGGCCGCCAGGCCCGATGCGGATCTGCACGTGCGCTTCCGGGAGGGAGTGGATCTGTCGAAGTACAACCCGGTCTCGGGGCAGGGCCTCGACGACACCCGCCTGCGGGCGCTCGGGTGGGCGCCGCACGTCGGCCTGCGCAAGGGCGTGGACCGCACGATCGCTTCCCACGAGGGGACCCGCGCATGAGGCGGAACCCCGCCCCGCCGGCGACCTCCGCCGAAACGGCCGAGCAGCTCCTCGCCGTCGTTCCGCCCTTCACGGCGAGAGTGCGCGAGGTCTCGTGGGAGCGCGTGCATCTGGCCATCCGGGTCGAGCTGTCGCAGATCGGGGACTGGCTCCCTCCCGAGCCCGCACCCGGCACGGAGCCGAGCGCCCCCCTCGCGTTCCAGATCGTCGACAATGGGCGCAGCTACGACGTGGCGTTCGACGACGACGGCGACGGCGACGGCGTCTACACCCTGCGGATCAACATCACGACGTTCCAGAAGCGTCAGGGAATCCCCAACGGCACCTGGCGGATCCATCCCGTCGTGGATGGTCACCGTGCCCTCCCGGCGGTCTTCGACGGCCGGGAGCTGGCCTACCTCGACGAGGCGTCGCGTGTGTTCCTGTACGACGGCAACCGCTCTGTCGTGACGGTGTCCTTCGGCATCTCCGAGAACGAGATCGACCTCGGCCGCCTCGACTTCCTGATCCGGAGCTACCAGCTGTTCCGGTCGTCACCGAAGAAGCGCAAGAGCTGGCATCCGATCAAGCGGCTGCGCTCGTCCCTTCTCAGCGACAAGCGCAAGAAGGAGTATGCGGGCAAGATCTACCGGTTCGTCAACCGCAGGATCGGCGTGAAGCAGGGTCGCGTGCTGTTCGCCTCCGACCAGCGGCTGACCATCGAGGGCAACCTGCGGCGCGTGCAGGAGCGCATGATCGAGCGCGGCCTCGACAAGACGTACGACCTGAAGTACTCGTTCCGTCTGCCGAGGTCGGGAGGATGGCGCACGACGATCCGCATCCTCTACCTCCTGGCGACGAGCGAGTTCGTCCTCCTCGACGACTACTTCGGCCTGCTGAAGAGTGTCAAGATGGACCCGCGCACCAAGGTGATCCAGCTGTGGCACGCGGGCAGCGGTTTCAAGTCCGTCGGGTACAGCCGGTTCGGGAACCCCGGATCGCCGAAGCTGTGGCATCCGCACCGGCAGTACACCTACGCGATCACCGGTTCCGAGCATCTGCGGCACGTCTACGCGGAGGCGTTCGGTATCGAGGAGGCCGCGGTGATCCCCACCGGGCTTCCCCGCGTTGACTGGTTCCTCGATGAAGACCGTCGGGAGTCCTTCACCGAGACGTTCTACGAGGAGCACCCGGAGCTGGTCGGCAAGCGCATCGTGCTCTTCGCCCCCACCTTCCGCGGCCGGTCGATCTACACCGCCTTCTACGACTACGACCAGATCGACTTCGACGGACTGTACGAGGCGTGCGGCGAAGACACCGTGGTGCTCTTCCGGATGCACCACTTCGTCAAGCAGCCCATCGACATCCCCGAGCAGTACCGGGACCGCTTCTTCGACTACACGAAGTTCCGCGACGGTCTCAACCTGCTGCACGTGACGGACCTGCTCATCACCGACTACTCGTCGATCATCTACGAGTTCTCGCTGCTCGATCGGCCGATGCTCTTCTTCGCGCCGGACAAGGTCAACTACGGTGCGACCCGCGGATTCCATCGCGATTACGACGAGACGGCGCCGGGGCGCGTGTGCACCACCTTCCCGGAGGTCATCGACGCCATCCGCACCGGCGAGTTCGAGCAGGAGAAGGTGGCGACGTTCCGAGCCGAGAACTTCGATCGGATCGACACCGGCGCGGCGGATCGGGTGATCGACTGGCTGATCCTGAATCCCGGCAGAATCGGAACGGATGCCGTGCCCTCCCCGGAGGACGAGCGGGTCGAGGACGCCGCCGACACGGCCGAACAAGAGGTCTCTGAGGAGGAAATCGCATGAACATCGCGGTCATTTTCGCTGGCGGTATCGGTTCCCGGATGTCCTCGGCCACCCTGCCGAAGCAGTTCCTGGAGATCCATGGGACACCGCTGATCGTGCACACGATCCAGCACTTCCAGGACCATCCGATGATCGACCGCATCGCGGTGTCCATCCTCCCGGAATGGCGGGATCGGTTCGCCGCCCTCGTCGCCCGGTACGAGCTCACCAAGGTGAACTGGATCGTCGACGGAGGAGCGACCGGCCAGGAATCGCGGCACCGCGCCCTTCGCGCCGTGGCGAACGATTCGCCGGACGACTCGGTCGTGCTGCTCCACGACGGTGTGCGCCCGCTCATCGACGCCGACGTGATCACCGCCAACATCGAGACCGTGCGGTCGAAGGGCCCCGCGATCACCAGCATGAAGTTCAACGAGACGATCATCGTCTCGGCCGGCGGTGAGGTCGACGACGTCATCCCGCGGGACTCCCTCTATGTCGCCCAGGCGCCGCAGAGCGCGCTGCTCAGCACCGCGCTGGATGTCTACGATCGCGCCGTCGCCGACGGCGAGAACGACTCGATCGACACCTGCAGCCTGCTGCGGCGGTACGGCCAGACGCTGTACCGCGTCGACGGTCCCCGCTCCAACATCAAGATCACGACGGCGGAGGACTACTACGTCGCTCGTGCGTTCTTCGACGTGATCGAGCGGCGTCAGATCGGCGGCTGACCCGGGCAGGGTCTGCGGTCGTCTCCGACCGGGCCGTCCCGCGGCAGCGGGGGCGCGCCCGCGTCAGTGCGCCTCGTCGCTCTCGAGCCCGCGCATGGCGGCGACCTGGACGGTGACGATCTGCCCGGTGAGGTCGGAGGCGGCGACGTTGAGCGTGACGCGCGCGACGTCCGCCGGATCGAGCAGCGAGTCGGCCGGCTCCTCCCCGAACGCGCGGGTGCGCATCGGCGTCCGCGTGCGCTGCGGGTTGATGCAGTTGATGCGCACCCCGGCGGACTCCCACTCCTCGGCCAGCGCCTGAGTGAGGTTCACGACCCCCGCCTTCGTGGCGGAGTAGGCGCTGTAGCCCGCTCGTCCGCGGGTGTAGGAGCTGGACGTGAACAGCACCACCTGCCCGCCGGTCTCGACGAGGTGCGGGTGCGCCTCGCGCGCGACGATGGCCGGACCGACGAGGTTGACGCTGATGGTGTCCTTCAGGTCGCGCTTCGGGCTGTCCACCAGCGGAGCGATCCGGAGGACGCCCGCGGTGACGATGACGGCGTCGATGCGCCCGGTCGCCGCCTTCGCCTCGGTGAGCGCCCGCCGCACCGCCTTGGCCGACTTGATGTCGGTGCCCGTGGTCGACCTGCTGAACTCGTGCACGGTCGCGCCCGCGCGCCGGGCGAGGTCCACGATCTGCTCGCCGATGCCGTAGCTTCCGCCGAACACGATGATGCTCTTCCCCGTCAGATCGGGGATCGACGTCATGCTCTCGAGGGACAGGCTGGCCGACTGCAGCTGGAAGAGCTTGTCGGCGATGTGGACGTCGATGGGCTCGGTGACCTTCATGTTCGCGGCGGTCCCCTCGACGACGTAGATGGGGACGTCCGGCAGATAGGTGAAGACGACGCCGCAGTCGTCGGTCGCCTTGAAGCCCGGGTCGTCGGCGGCGATCTCGTAGGCGCGGCGGATGGTGTGCAGGCGGAACGCCTGCGGTGTCTGGCCGCGTCGCAGGAGCGACCGGTCGGGGATGTTCGTGATCAGCCGGTCCGCGCTGACCTCGATGATGGTGTCCGCGGACGGGATGGCCGTGTCCACGGCGTCGTACTCGTCCAGCGCCCGCACGCAGTCCTCGATGATCCGGTCGTCGATGAACGGACGGACCGCGTCGTGGAAGAGCACCTTGGTGTCGTCTCCGTCGATCGCGTCGATGGCGAGGCGGGTGGTGTCGTTGCGCGTCTCGCCGCCGGGCAGGATGCGACTGAGCTTGGCGAAGCGGTTCGTCGAGATCAGGTGATCGAGCTCGCCGATGGCGGCGGCGTTCATCATGATGAGGATCTCGTCGATGAGCGGGTTCGCCTCGAGGGCCTCCAGGGTGTGCTCGACGATCGCCTTGCCGGCGATCTTGATGAGCTGCTTCGGGATGCCGAGGCCGACGCGGACGCCGATGCCTCCGGCCAGCACGACGGCAACGGTCCGCGGTGTACTCACTGAGTGGCTCCTCGTCGGGTGCGGCGCACGGACGGTCCTCTCGCGCGCCTGTTCATCCTACGTGCGGGGTCGCCGGCGGCCCGGTTCCGGCATCCCCTCCAGCACGATGCCGGCGATCGCATCCGCGCAGGTCGTCGAGCCGGCATCCGCCGCCCCGGACACCTGCACCCAGCGGTCGGCGAACGTCGCCGAGACGGCCGGGTCGGCGCGGTCCGCCGCGATGGACTCGGCGACGTCGGCGACCGACTGCACGATCGGCCCCGGAAGGTCGCGGCGATAGTCGAGATAGAAGTCCCGCGACGCGAGGTAGTCGTCCAGATCGGGCGCGAGGAAGTACGTGGGGATGCCGAGCAGCGCCGCCTCGTAAAGGGCCGAGGAGTAGTCGGTGATGAAGATGTCGGCGACCGTGAGCATCTCCTGCGTCGAGAAGCCCGGTGCCGTGTCGACGTCGCCGAGGTCGGCGTGCATGAGGGGGTGGAGCTTCACCACCGTGTGCACGCCGATGCGAGCCAGTTCGTCGCGCAGCGACACCGCGTCCACGGTGACGGCGCCGTCCAGCCGGAACGTGGGGGCGAACACGGCGATCCGGCGGCCGGTGAGATGGGGGAGCTCCGCGTGGATCCGGCGCCGGATCCGCTCGGCGCGTTCCGGGTCCCGCAGCCGGTCGACCCGCGGCAGCGGGGCGACGACGATCTTCGCGGGGTCGGTCCCGAAGGCCTCCGCGTACGGGAGCCGGCAGCCTTCGCCGCTGACGAGCACGGTGTCGTAGTTCGCGTGCATGCGCATGGCGGCGGCCAGGCGCGCGTCGCGTCCCTCGTCCTGCCCCAGGATGCTGAGGCCGAACTTCTTGAACGCTCCGAGCGCGTGCCAGATCTGGATGACGCGCAGCGTGTCCTTGTGCGTGAGGACACTCGCGACGATGGCGTAGGTGTCGATCACCAGCACCCGGGCGGTGGCGACGTGATACAGCTGCGTGAGCAGGTGAAAGGCGTAGGCGATCTTGCCGAGGAGTCCCGGCGGCACCATGCGCACCAGCGAGACGACCTGCACGGAGGGGTCGGCGCGATGGATGGCCGCGCGGAGGTCGGCGAAGTCGGCCGGTTCCGTCGGATGCTCCCGGCTGATCATGACGACCTTCCGACGCGTCGGGAGGAGCTTCAGCGGAGCGTAGACGGCCGACAGCACGATCCTGGTGGCTGCCGCGACGAGCAGCTGCACGTGGGCCGAACCGCGCACCCGCGTCGGCTCCGGTGTGCTTCCCGCCGCGATCGGGTCCGACGTCGCCTCCACCGGAGGACGGAGGATGACCTCACGGGTGATCCTCTCCGCGGAGTGTCCGTCGCAGGCCGACATGAACCGCTCCCGGAAGGCGACGGTCGCCGGTCCCACCCGCGTCGTGCGGATGGCGTCGGCGAGATCCGCGCCGGAGGTCACCAGGGGCCCCGCGATGTACTCCGAGAACGGGTGGTAGAAGTCGCGCTCGGCGGCGTACACCTCCAGGTCGGGGCAGAAGAAGACGAGGGGACGACCGAGCAGCGCGTACTCGAAGATCGCCGACGAGTAGTCGGTGACGAGAACGTCGGCGGCCATCATGAGGTCGTTGAGTTCGCGCTCGGCGGAGACGTCGACGATCCGGGGGTCGCCGGGCAGCGACGCTCCGAGCGACGCCACGAACGGGTGCATCTTCACCAGGACGGTCCACCCGTCGCCCAGGCTGTCCGCCAGCGACTCCCAGGGCACGCTCGACATGTCGTAGGTCGCCGTCAGCTGGCCGTTCCCGCGGAACGTCGGTGCGAACAGCGCGATGCGCGACCCCGCCGGGATCCCGAGACGTTCGCGGACGCGCTGCGCCGTCGCCGCCACGCGCTCCTCATCGAAGAAGACGTCGGTCCGCGGCACGCCGAGGGCGTGCACCCGGTGCGATTCCACGCCGAACGCCTCGGCGTAGTCGGCTCGGACCGCCTCGGAGCTGACGGTCACGTCGGTGTAGTTCCGGTGCGCGACGGACCCAGGAAGCGGTCCTCCGGGAAGGCCGACGCGACTCCAGCCCACCTTCTTGAACGCGCCGGCCGCGTGCCACACCTGGAGCAGGCGGGTCTCGGGTCGCAGCGACAGCGGATAGACGAGCGGGTAGTAGTCGTCGAGCACGATCGTCTGGGCGCGCGCCATCTCCCAGGGCAGGCGGACGAGGTCCGTCACGGGCCGTCGGGCGCGCAGGCGCGGTTTGAAGATGCCGACGATCCGCGCACCGGCATCCTGCCGGCGGATCTCATCGCGCAGGTAGGCGAAATTGCCCGAGAAGCCCGCCCGCGAGTCGGAGAGGAACAGCACGCGTCGCGGTTCGACCGCCGCGACACGACGCATCACCGCATACGCGAGGATGTACGGCGCGAAGCGCCACCTCTGGAGGAAGGCGCTGCCTCGCAGAAGACTGCGAAGTGATCGCACGGGAGACCTCCAGGCGGCGGGACGGGACCGTTCGATCCTAGTCCGGCCGTTCTGCGCGCCCCTCCGGAAGGGCGGGCGCACCGCCCGCGGGCGCTCGCCGGCCGATCTCCCCGCGCCAGCCGCGCAGCAGGGACGCGCGGGTGGCGCAGACCACGAAGAGGAACCAGCCGAAGCCCCCGAGCGTGGCGCTCGTGACCACCGAATCGGCGAGCAGGACGATCAGGATCAGCGGCGTCCAGGTGTAGACGGTGGAGCGGCGTTCGGATGCCGTCAGCCATGCGCGCATCAGGCCCAGGCCGGTGAACGCGAGCAGCAGGACGACCCCGACGGCCCCGGCCTGCAGCAGGACGTCCATCCACACGTTGAGGGCGGAGGCATGGTCGCGGTCCGTGAAGATCCGGACGTACGAGTACGGGGACAGGCCGTCCGGCCACGTGCCCACCCAGCCCCATCCCTGAACCGGCCGGAGCGCGGCGAGGTCGAGGATGACGTTCCACAGCTGGGACCTCGTCAGGAAGTCCGGCTCGGCGTTGAGCCAGTAGACCAACGGGCGGCGGAACACATAGGCGAGCAGCAGGCCGACGGCGACGAGGCTCGCGATGATCCACTGCAGCGTGGGGCGCACGCGCGCCGACGCGCGCCTGACCAGGGCGAGCGTCGCGGTCGCCGCGCCCGAGACGAGCGCCATCACGAACACGATCGGCGAGTCGGTGAAGACGGCGAGGACCGCGGCGAGCGCCACCGAGAAGATCGACAGCCCCTGCGGGATCGAGCGGGTCCGCCACTCGACGAGGAAGGTGATCAGAGCGATGATCGTGACGACCCCGAGCGCCGTCCGCGAGCCGAAGAGGCCCTGGATCGGACCGCCGGTGGCGAGGTTGCCGGCGACGCCGAGGAACGGGATCGGGACGTCCAGCAGGATGCCGCTCAGGATCTCGAGGCCCAGTGAGGCCGCGAGGAGGAACCGCAGCACGTCGCCGACGGCCCGCACCGTCTGCAGGGTGTCACGGAACTGCGCGACGACGACGGCGAGGAACGTGGGGACGGCGAGCTGGAGCCATCCGCCGAGCGTGTCGGCGCGCGAGGGCGACCAGAACGCCGTCGCGAGCAGCCACAGCAGGAGGACGGCGAGCGTCGTCGGCATGATCTCGACGGCGCGCAGCTCGGCTCGCCGGACCACCAGCATCGCCGCGCCGATGACGCAGAGCCCCGTCATCAGGGCGCCGAGCCCGGCATCGCCCATCAGCTGCCTCACCGCATGCGTCGCGAACAGCGCGCCGATGACGGTCAGGGCGTAGGCGGAGGCGAAGGCGGTCGAGTTGAGGACCTGCGCCAGCCGGGTGAGTGCCCTCATCGCTCGTGCGCCAGGTCGCCCTGCTCGCCGAGGAGACGCTGCTCCGAGGCGCCGCGGCCGAGCAGCGGGGCCTGCTTGATCTTGAACGCGAACATCACGAGGAACATCCAGCCCCAGCTGAGGAGCGGGGTCGACTCCGCCAGACCCTGCACCAGCAGGATCGCGCCGGTCAGCGTGGGGAGCAGGGTGACGGGGGAGTAGGGCCGGTCGTCGACGAGGTCCCACCGCGGCCGGTCGATGGCGAAGAACCAGGACCGCCAGACGAACGCCAGGTATGCGCCGACGAGGAGGACCACGCCGATGACGCCCAGCTGCAGCCAGACATCCAGCCACATGTTGTGGGCCTGCATGACGGTGACGCCGTGGTCGATGATCCACCCGTCGAACGCGGGGTCCGTCGGGATCCACGGCGAGGCGAAACCCCAGCCGATCCACGGATGCTCGGTCACGCGGGACCAGACCGCGCCCCAGATCGACTCGCGGCCGGTGAGGTCGCTCGAGCGGCCCAGCGCGCCGAACATCTGATCGCGTCCGAACCAGGCGGCCGCGAGTCCGCCGAGCGCGACGACCGCGTACGCCACGTAGTAGCGGCTCCGCTCGCCGGCCCGCCGCGTCGTGCGCATCAGCAGGACGGTGACGAGCACCACGACGACGAGGGCGCCCGCCAGCGTGGCGGTGGCCGACCCCGCGCGCACGAACAGGTACGCCGCGAGCGCGAGCCACAGAGCCAGGACTTGCCGCCGCGGCGCCCGGGAGGCGATCCGGATCGCGAAGACGACGAGGCCGAGCAGGGCGACGTAGGCGAGCGCGTTGGAGTTCCCGAACACGCCCTGGATGCGTCCGCCGTCGAAGAGGTTGTCCCGCGACCACAGCACGATCGGGTCGTCGACGGGTCCATCGGGTCGGACGAACTGCGGCAGGATCGGCCCGCGCCACACGAGCGACACCCACAGCTCGAAGGCGAGCGACAGTCCGAGGATCCACTTGAGAGCGGATGCCACGGACCGCACCAGCTCGCGCCAGGTGAGGACGGCGCCGACGAAGAAGGCGTGGAAGGTCGTGATGAGGAGGAGGGTGAGCGTCGCCACGCTGGTCTGCGGCCACGCCGTCCACAGCAGCGACGCGACCCCCCAGGCGACGTAGCCCAGGGCGTACCAGGGCAGCCGCGGCCACTGCACGAGCGGCCGCACCGCGAACCAGATGCCGGCCGACACGACGAGGATCGAGATGCCGATGATCGTCGAGACCGTGGTCCCGAAGGTCACGAGGGGCGACGTCCCGGACAGCGCCATCGCGATCACGAAGATGCACCAGCCGCGCAGCAGCAGGTGACCGGTCGCCTCACGCACGGGAGCGGCGGGCGGAGCCGCGATCGGGTGCTGGGTGTGAACGGCCATGGTGCAAGCAGAGTATCGCGCGGACCTTAGGCTGATGGGGTGCTGGAGATGCTCTCGAACGCGCCGCGGGACTATTCCTGGGGGTCGGCCTCGCTCATTCCCGCTCTGCAGGGCCGGGAGCCGACCGGCGAACCCGAGGCCGAGGTCTGGTTCGGCGATCACCCCGGCAGCCCCGCCACGGTCCCGGACGGTCGCACGCTGACCCGGGTGCGGGCGGACTCCGGGCTGCCGCCGCTTCCCTATCTGCTCAAGATCCTCGCGGCATCGGCATCCCTGTCGATCCAGGCGCACCCGTCCGCGGCGCAGGCGCGGGCAGGTTTCGCCCGGGAGGAATCGGCGGGGATCCCGCGGAACGCCGGCGAACGCACCTACCGGGACGACAACCACAAGCCCGAGATCATCGTCGCGCTGAGCGACCCGTTCCGCGCCCTCGTCGGACTCCGGCCCCTCGAGCGGACCCGCGCGCTCCTGGCGGAGCTCGGCGACCGCCCCGGCATCGCCGCCCTCGCCGCCGCGCTCGCCGGAGAGGACGAGTCCGCAGCGCTGCGCGCGGTGATCGAGGACGCGCTCTCCGGCCGCTCCGCCGCCATCGTCGCCGACGTGTCCGCTGCGCTGACGGATGCGGGCAGTGCGGAGTTCGCCCAGGAGGTGGACGTCCTCCGGGCGATCGCCCGGGACTTCCCCGGTGACCCGGGCCTCGTCGTCGCCCTCCTCATGAACCTGGTCGTCCTCCGACCCGGGCAGGCGGCGTTCGCCCCCGCCGGCGTGCTGCACGCCTACCAGGACGGGCTCGGCGTCGAACTGATGGCCGCCAGCGACAACGTGCTGCGCGGCGGCCTCACGCCCAAGCACATCGACGTCCCCGAGCTCATGCGGGTCGTCGACACCAGGCCGGGGCCGGCGCCGCTGGTCGAGCCCGTGGGCGAGGGCGGTCTCGAGGTCTTCGACGTCGGCGTTCCCGACTTCCGGCTGATCCGGGTGACCCTCGACGGGCGCGAACGCCGGGTCGCCCTCTCCGGGCCGACGATCGTCCTCGCGACCGACGGGGAGGTCCTCGTCAGCGCGGCATCCGCCGAGGTCCGCCTCCGCGCCGGGACCGCCGCCTACGCCGCCGACGAGTCCGCCGTCGACCTCGCCGGCATCGGGACCGTCTACCTGGCCCAGCCCGGCGCCCCCGCCTGACCCCCGCGACACGCCGGGAAAACGCAAAGAAGGTTCAATCACCGGTTGAGGCTTTACGATCTGCGACTTGACCGGAGCGAATCACACGGGTGTAATTTAAGGCACACGCCGCACCGCGGCAGGGTCTACAGGTGGGAGAGCAAGATGACGGGTTACCGTTCCGGCGTTCCCGAGAATTGGTTCGTCGATCCGGTCAACCTCGGGGTCCCCGGCGTCCGCCGGCCCGCTGAGACCGATGAGCACACGGCCCTCGCGTGGCAGGCCGACGCGCTGTGCGCGCAGACCGATCCTGAAGCGTTCTTCCCCGAGAAGGGCGGGTCCACCCGCGACGCGAAGCGGATCTGCACCTCCTGCGACGTCCGCGGCGAATGCCTGGAGTACGCGCTGCAGAACGACGAGCGCTTCGGCATCTGGGGCGGTCTCAGCGAGCGCGAGCGTCGCAAGCTCAAGCGCCGCGCGTCCTGACCGGATCGCGCCACCCCGGACGCGATCCCGAGATCTCGGGATCGGCCGCCTAGGCTGACGACGTCATGCCCGCCCGAGTACACGCGCTGCTGGTCGTGCGCCCGTCCGGGCGCGACCGCACGGACCTCCACCTGAGCCGCACTCTGCGCGCGCTCGCCGCCCAGACGCGCCGCGCCGACGTCCTGACCGTCGTCCTCTGCGGCCCCGACGACCGTCTGCGCCAGCTGGCATCCGAGTCCGGCGCCGAAGCCGTGATCGTCGCGGGACGCGGAACGAGCTTCGCCGACGCGCTGCGGCTGGCGAGCCACCGCCTCGTCGGCGACGCGGTCTGGCTTCTCGCGCAGGACACCGCACCCGCACCCGACGCTCTGGCGCGGCTGGCCGGCGCGCTCGAGACGGCTCCGTCCGTCGCGCTCGCCGCTCCCAAGCTCGTCGCGTGGGACGACCCCGCGCAGATCGTCTCGCTCGGCGTGACGATGACCCGCACGGGCCGGACCATCGGGCTCGCCGACGGCGAGCTCGACCAGGGACAGCACGATGCGCGCGACGACGTCCTCGGCGCCGACGTCCGCGGCATGCTCGTGCGGGCGCAGGTGTGGACGGGGCTCGCGGGCATCGACCCCGCACTCGCGGGCGCCGATGAGGGACTGGACCTCGGCATCCGCGCCCATCTCGCGGGCGGACGCGTCGCCCTCACCCCGACAGCCCTGGTCGCCGTCGCCGGAGACGGCGTCGCCGGAGCCCCGGCCGGCCGCACCGCCGTCGCGCGGGGCCGCAGGTCGTACGCCGAGCGGACCGCACAGCTCCACCGTCGACTCGTCTACGCTCCGGCGTTCGCGGCCGTGCTGCACTGGCTCACTCTGCTCCCTCTGGCGCTCTGGCGCTCGCTCGGGCACCTCGTCGCGAAGCAGCCCGGTCGCATCGGTCCGGAGTGGGCCGCCGCCGCCACGGTGATGCTGCGGATCCCGTCCGTCATCCGCGCGCGTCGCCGCATCCGGCGGACCCGGCGATCCTCCTGGCAGCAGCTGGCGGCCCTCCGGATCGACCGGCGAGACCTGCGGCACCGTCTCGACGACGACGGTCCCGGCGCGGCGCCGCGCAGCGACCTGCGCTTCTTCAGCGGGGGAGGGGCGTGGGTCGTGCTCGGCGCGCTCGCCACCTCGCTGCTCGCCTTCGCCTCGCTGCTCGCGTGGCCGTCTCTCGGCGGCGGTGCCCTCCTCCCGCTTCGGACGGGCGTCCTCGCGCTGTGGACGGATGCCGCGTACGGCCCGCGGGCGCTGGGCTGGGACACCACCGGCCCGGCCGACCCCTTCGCCGCGGTGGTCGCGCTGATCGGCAGCCTGTCGCCGCTGGCGCCGTCACGCGCCCTCGTCATCCTGTGGGTGCTGGCGCTCCCGCTCGCCGCCCTCGCGGGCTGGTTCGCCGCCACGCGCCTGACCGAGCGGCCCGTGCTGCGCGCCGCCGCGGCCTTCGGCTGGGCGGTCGCCCCGACATTCCTCGTCGCTCTCATCGAGGGCCGGCCCGCCGCGATGCTCGCCCACCTCGTCGTGCCGTGGCTGTTCTACACGGCTGCCGCAGCGCGACGCTCGTGGAGCAGCGCGGGGATCGCCTCTCTGCTGCTCGTGGTCCTGCTGGCGTGCTCCCCGTCCCTGGCCCCGGCGGCGGTGCTGCTGTGGCTGGTCGCGATCGTGCTGATCCTCGCGTTCCGTCGCGGCCGCGGCGTAGGCCGGGTGGCCTGGATCGTCGTCCCGTCCGTCGCGATGTTCGCGCCGCTGGCCTGGCGGCAGATCGCCGACGGCAACGCCCTCGGCCTGCTGGCCGACCCCGGCCGCACCGTCTGGTCGCCCGCGTTCGGCGGCGACCTGCTCGACCGGGTGCTCATGGTCTTCGGGTATCCGACCGCCGATGCGGCGGGGTGGACGACGTTCGCCGGTGCCGAGACGACCGGGTGGTGGGTCCTCGTGTTCCCGGCGCCGCTCGTCCTCCTCGCCCTCGCCGGGCCGGTGGTGGGACGCCTGGTGCCCGCCAGCCTCGGTCTGCTGGCCGCGGCCACCGGAATCGGGACCGCTTTCCTCGTGTCCGGCGTCTCCGTCGCCGTCGGGATGACCGGGCCGACGTCCCTCTGGCCCGGTGTCGCGCTCAGCCTCGCCTGGGCGGGTCTGCTGACCGCCGCGGTGGCAGGGCTCGACGGTTCCCGCCGCGCCGGCACGCTGCCGGGCGCGGTCGCCCCCGTCGCCGCCGCCGTCGTGATCGCCTTCCTCGCCGTCGGCTCCGTCCCGGCCCTGACGGCGCCGGTGCGCGGGGAGGCGGCGCTCACCAACGGCCCCGCCAGCACCCTGCCCGCCTACGTCAAGACGGCCGGGAGCGAGAGCGAGCGCGAGGGGGAGCAGACCGCGACGCTGGTGCTCACCGCTCAGCAGGACGCCGGGTTCGCGGCATCCGTCGTGTGGGGCGCGAGCGAGACCCTCGGTGGGCAGACGACCCTGCGGTCCACGCGCACCGCACTCTCCGCCGGTGATCGCGAGCTCGCCCGCGCCACGGCGGATCTCGTCACCTCGGCATCGGGCGGCGTCGTTCGCGATCTCGCGTCGCACGGCATCGCGTACGTGCTGATCGAAGAGGACCGCGACGAGAGCGACGTGGCAAGGGCCGCGCGGCTCGGCGCGCAGAACGTGCTGAATCAGCGCGACGATCTCGTCAGCGTGGGAACCACCGCCCGCGGCGTGCTGTGGGGCGTGGACGGGGACATCGCCGAACGCAGCAGCGACGAGTCGGCCGGGCCGCTGACCGGGCGCATCGCCCTGCTCCAGCTCGGAGCGGTCGCGATCGCGATCCTGCTGGCGGTCCCCACCCGGACGAGTCTGCGCGAAGCCCGACGCCACCCCCACGTCATCGGCTCGAGGAGGGCGTCATGAGAACTCTCCCTGCCCGTGTGCGGGTCGTCCTCGGGACGGTCGTGAGCGCCGCGTTCGTCGCGGGCGTCGTCCTGGCGGCGCCGATGACCCTGCCCACCGTGGACCGCGGGCTCCTCTCGGTGACGGCCGCGCCCGAGGCCTCGACGTCGATCCTGGCCTGCAGCGGCCCGGTCCTCGCGCTGGGACGGGACATCGAGGACGTGTCCGCGCTGACGCCCGCGGCCGAGCAGCGGGTCGTCGTCGCCGCGACGCCGGGCGCGGACGAACCCGAGGCCGCCGACATGGTCTCCGCCGACGTGCCGGGCGGTCCGCCGGCCGCGTCGTTCTCCGCCGCACCCGTCGACCGCACCCGGACCGATCTCGCCGCGGCGGGATCCGCCGTCGTCGACGACCCCGACCTGGCCGGCTTCGCGGCCACCGCCTGCACACCGCCGGCGATGGAGTCGTGGCTGGTCGCCGGCAGCGGCCTCACCGGCGCCGCGGACCTCGTCGTCCTCGCGAACCCGGGAGACGTGGCGGCGCAGGTGGACCTCACGGTCTTCGGCGTCGAGGGCCGCTCCGCTCCCGACGCCGGCGCGGGCATCCTCGTTCCGCCCGGAACGCAGCGGGTCGTGCCGCTGGCCGGGCTCGCCCTGGGAGAGCAGAGCCCCGTCGTCCTCGTCTCGGCGACCCAGGCGCCCGTCCAGGCGACCCTGCAGTCGTCGATCACCCGCACCCTCGTGCCCGGCGGACTCGACCAGACCGGCGCGACGTCCGCGCCGGCCCTCCGCCAGGTCATCCCCGCGTTCCGTGCCGTCGCCGGCGAGGAATCGGCCCTCGATGCGACCGTCCGGGTGCTCGCTCCCTCCGACCACGCCACGGCGGACGTCGCCGTCACGGCCGTCGGCGCCGACACGCCCGTCTTCACCGCACCGGACCTCGACCTCGCGGCCGGCACCCCGCTCGAGGTCGAGCTCGATCCGCTCCCCGCGGGGCTCTACCGCGTCGACATCGCATCGGATGCGCCCGTCGTCGCCGGGCTGTGGGAGGCGAGCGGCGTCGGTCCCGGCTCGGACTTCGCGTGGTACCCCGCGTCGGAGGAGATCGACGTCGCCAGCCTGTTCGCCGTCGCGGCCGGCCCCGCGGCGCGGCTCGCCGTCAGCGGCGACCCCGAGGCCGACCGCACCGTGACCCTGACGGCGGATGCCGGGGCCGGCGACGCGTCGGAGATCGAGGTGCCGGCCGGACGGACGGTGACGATCGACCTCCGGGCCGGCGCCGTCTACCGGCTCGACCCCGGCGAGGGGGCCGTCCGCGCGAACATCACCTACGCGGGGGAGGGTGCTCTGGCGGCCTACCCCGTCGTGCCCGCCGATGCGGCAGCCGCCCCGGTCGTCGTCCGGCCGCGCTGACTCCCACCGTCGACTCCTCACGCGCCGCTGCCGGCGGCGGCGCCGCTCAGAAGTGGAAGCGGTCGGGGCCGAGATCCCACGGATCCCGGTCGAGGTACTCGGCCGCCGCCCGGAAGACGCAGCTCTCCACCATCATCCGGCGGTGCAGGTCGTCGTTGCGGTGGAGGTGCGCAAGCCGCTCGATCGGCAGGCGGAACAGGATGATCCGCTTCTGCTCGGTGAAGACGGCCCAGCGGGGGATGCCGTCCTCGTCGGCGGCGGCGGGCATCCACGCGACGTCGAAGCGCACCTCCCGCAGCTCCGGCCAGGCGCTGCGCAGGAACTCGACGGCGGTGCTGACGGTGAGGTCGAACTTCTCGGCGCGGGTCTCGATCGCCGGCAGGGGCGGGCGGACGACCGGACTGCGGTCGACCCGGCCGTGCCGGCCGTGGCGGTCGGGACGCGCCGACGCCCGGGGGCGCCGCCTCATGGTCGGACCGTCTCGGTCATGAAGCCATCCTAGGTCGCCTGCGGCGCGGCATCCCCCGGTCGCAGGATCCGACGCCTACCGTGGGGACGATGCTCGAACGACTCTGCTCCAAAGTGGGCTGCGCCCGTGAGGCCGTGACGACCCTGACGTACGACTACGGCGATCAGATGGCCGTGCTCGGCCCGCTCGGCGCGGGCGACGATCCTCACGCCCACGACCTGTGCGCGATCCACACCGACCGCATGTCGGTTCCGAAGGGATGGGTGGTCGTGCGTCACGAGACGCTCCGCGTCTGAGTTCGCATGGGAGAATGGTCGGATGCCGACCCCTGTGAAGACCCTCGACTCCGTCGTCGCCGATCTGTCCCTCGCGGCAGCCGGCCGCCACCAGCTCCGCCTCGCCGAGAACGAGATGCCGGGACTCATGGCGCTCCGTGAGGAGTACGGCCCCTCGCAGCCCCTCGCCGGCGCGCGCATCGCCGGATCGCTGCACATGACGGTGCAGACCGCCGTCCTGATCGAGACCCTCGTGGCGCTCGGCGCTCAGGTCCGCTGGGCGAGCTGCAACATCTTCTCGACCCAAGACGAGGCCGCCGCCGCTGTCGTGGTCGGTCCGCACGGCACCGTCGAGGAGCCCGCCGGCGTCCCCGTCTTCGCGTTCAAGGGGGAGACCCTCGCCGAGTACTGGCAGCTCGCGGACCGCATCTTCGACTGGTCGGCGGAGGGCTTCGACGGCCCCAACCTGATCCTCGACGACGGCGGCGACGCCACCCTGCTGGTGCATAAGGGCGCCGAGTTCGAAGCGGCAGGCGCCGTGCCGGAGGCCACCGAGACGGACTCCGCCGAGTACCGCATCGTCCTCGAGACGCTGCGCGCGAGCATCGCCCGCGATCCGCAGCGCTTCACCCGCATCGCCGCGGGCCTGCGCGGGGTCACCGAGGAGACCACGACGGGTGTGCACCGGCTCTACGAGCTGCACGCCGCGGGGAAGCTGCTGTTCCCCGGCATCAACGTGAACGACTCCGTCACGAAGTCGAAGTTCGACAACAAGTACGGCATCCGCCACTCGCTGCCCGATGGCATCAACCGCGCCACCGACGTCCTGATGGGCGGGAAGGTCGCCTTCGTGGTCGGCTACGGCGACGTCGGCAAGGGAGCCGCCGAGGCGCTCCGGGGCCAGGGAGCCCGCGTCATCGTGAGCGAGGTCGACCCGATCTGCGCCCTGCAGGCCGCGATGGACGGCTACCAGGTGGCCCGGCTCGAGGACGTCGCGGACCAGGTGGACATCGTCATCACCGGCACCGGCAACACCCGCGTCGTCACCGTCGACCATCTGCTGAGCCTCAAGCACCTCGCGATCGTCGGGAACGTCGGGCACTTCGACGACGAGATCGACATGGCGGGACTGGAAGCGGTCCCCGGCGTCGAGAAGATCGAGATCAAGCCCCAGGTCCACGAGTACCGGCTTCCGCACGGGCGCAGCATCCTGGTCCTGTCGGAAGGGCGTCTGCTCAACCTCGGGAACGCGACCGGGCACCCCTCCTTCGTCATGAGCGCCTCGTTCACGAACCAGGTGCTGGCCCAGATCGAGCTGCACACCAAGGCCGACCAGTACCCGACGGGTGTGTACGTCCTGCCGAAGGCGCTCGACGAGAAGGTCGCCCGGCTGCATCTTCCCGCCCTCGGCGTGCAGCTCACGCAGCTGACCGAGGAGCAGGCGACGTACATCGGCGTCCCGGTCGACGGCCCGTACAAGCTGGAGCACTACCGCTACTGAGCCCCGCCGGGCGGCGCGGCTGCTTTGATTTGATCAAGTAAAAGAAGTAGGCTCGGGGTATGCCCGATGCCCTCCCCGAGCCCGCCGCCCTGCTGCGGGGCGCCGGTCTCCGCGTGACGGACTCGCGGGTGGCCGTCCTGGGTGCGCTCGCGGTGCGTCCGCACGCCAGCGCCGATGCCGTCTACGCGGATGTCGCGCCGGCGCTCCCGCGCGCCAACAAGCAGTCCGTGTACAACGCGCTGAGCGATTTCGCCGACGCCGGTCTGGTGCGCCGCATCGAGCCGGCCGGTCAGCCGATGCTGTTCGAGCTGCGCGTGGACGACAACCACCACCACCTGATCTGCACGCAGTGCGGCGCCGTCCAGGATGTCGACTGCGCCGTCGGGCAGGCGCCCTGCCTGCACCCCTCGAACGACCACGGCTTCCGCGTCGACACCGCGGAGGTCACGTACTGGGGGGTCTGCGGCGCGTGCGCGGCGGCCGTCCCCGCCGCCTGACCAGCGGCATCCGCTTCTCCTTCCCCCCCCCTTCTCTTCCGACCCGAACGCCCAACGAAAGGACCCCCATGAGCGACCAGGACCCTCAGGTCGAGCCCATCGGCGCCGACGTGACCGACATCGACCAGGCCGTCACGCCGATCGACACCCCCGAGGACCAGCGGGAGGACGGCGAGACCCGTCCGCGGTCGAACGAGACGTCGAACGACGCCGAGGGCTGCCCGGTCTTCCACGCCGTTCCCGGCGCCGACCGCCGCAACTCGGGCGCGCAGCCGCACCCGACGGTCGGCACCGCGAACCAGGTCTGGTGGCCGAACCAGCTGAACCTCCGGATCCTCAAGAAGAACCCCGCCGTCGGCAACCCCGTCGGGGAGGACTTCGACTACAAGGCCGCCTTCGAGACACTCGACCTCGCCGCCGTGAAGTCGGACATCGCCGGCGTGCTGACCACGTCGCAGGACTGGTGGCCCGCCGACTTCGGCAACTACGGCCCCCTCATGATCCGCATGGCCTGGCACTCCGCCGGCACCTACCGCGCGACCGACGGTCGCGGCGGTGGCGGCACCGGCCAGCAGCGCTTCGCCCCGCTGAACAGCTGGCCCGACAACGTCAATCTCGACAAGGCCCGCCGGCTCCTCTGGCCGATCAAGAAGAAGTACGGCCAGTCCCTCTCCTGGGGCGATCTGATGATCCTCGCCGGCAACGTCGCGCTCGAGACCATGGGCTTCTCGACCTTCGGCTACGCCGGCGGCCGCCCCGACGTGTGGGAGCCGGACGACGACGTGTACTGGGGCCCCGAGACGACCTGGCTCGGCGACGAGCGCTACACGGGTGAGCGCACCCTCGAGAAGCCGCTGGCCGCCGTCCAGATGGGCCTCATCTACGTGAACCCGGAGGGGCCCAACGGCAACCCGGACCCGCTGGCCTCCGCCCACGACATCCGCGAGACGTTCGGGCGCATGGGCATGAACGACGAGGAGACCGTCGCGCTCATCGCCGGCGGGCACACCTTCGGCAAGACCCACGGCGCCGCGCCCGACACCCACCTCGAGGGCAACCCCGAGGCGGCCGGTCTCGAGATGCAGGGCCTCGGCTGGAAGAACAACAACGCCACGGGCAAGGGCGACGACACCATCACGTCGGGCCTCGAGGTCACCTGGACCTACCACCCGACGCGCTGGGACAACGAGTTCTTCCACATCCTCTACGCGTACGAGTGGGAGCTGATGGAGAGCCCGGCCGGTGCCCACCAGTGGCGCCCCAAGCACGGCATGGGCGCCGACATGGTGCCGCTCGCGCACTCCGAGGGCCGTCGCGAGCCCCGCATGCTCACGAGCGACCTGGCCCTGCGCGTCGACCCCGACTACGACAAGGTGTCGCGGAGGTTCAAGGACGACCCGGTGGCGTTCGGCGACGCCTTCGCCCGCGCCTGGTTCAAGCTGACGCATCGCGACATGGGTCCCATCGCGCGGTACCTCGGACCCGAGGTCCCGCAGGAGGAGCTGATCTGGCAGGACCCGGTGCCCGCCGTGGACCACGTCCTGATCGACGACGCGGATGCCGCCGCGCTCAAGCAGCAGATCCTCGCGACCGACCTCGGCGTGGGCGAGCTCGTCGGCACGACGTGGGCGGCGGCCTCCACCTTCCGCGGCAGCGACAAGCGCGGCGGCGTCAACGGCGCCCGCATCCGTCTCGCCCCGCAGAAGGACTGGGAGGTCAACAACCCCGCCCAGCTGCAGAAGGTGCTCGGCGCGCTGGAAGCCCTCCAGGCGGCGTTCCACGAGGGCCGCACCGACGGCAAGAAGGTGTCCCTCGCCGACCTGATCGTGCTCGCCGGCAACGCCGGGATCGAGAAGGCCGCCGCGGACGGCGGGGTGGAGATCACCGTTCCGTTCACGCCGGGCCGCACCGACGCCACGCAGGAGCAGACCGACGTCCGTTCGTTCGACCACCTCGAGCCGGCCGCCGACGGGTTCCGCAACTACTACGGTCCGAACGCCGTCCTGCCCGCGGAGCACCACCTGGTCGACAAGGCCAACCTGCTGACCCTGAGTGCGCCCGAGATGACCGTGCTCGTCGGCGGGCTCCGTGCGCTCGGTGCCACCTGGGACGGCTCCCCGTACGGCGTGTTCACCGACCGTCCCGGCGTGCTGACGAACGACGTGTTCGTCACGCTGCTCGACCTCGGCGCGACCTGGAAGGCGATCGACCCGGGTGCGCACGCGTACCGCGGCGTGGCCGCAGACGGGTCGGAGATCGGCATCGGCACCCGGGCCGACCTGCTGTTCAGCTCGAACTCCGAGCTGCGCGCGCTCGCCGAGGTGTACGCCTCCGACGACGCCGCGGAGAAGTTCGTGCGCGACTTCGTCGCCGCGTGGACGAAGGTCACCGAGCTGGACCGGTTCGACCTGCACGCCTGATCCCCGAGATCGCCCGGAAGGCCCGCGCCCCGCATGGGGTGCGGGCCTTCCGCGTTCCCGGTCGGATACTGTGGGATCACCCGACGGCGGAGGTCCGCCATACCCGAAGGACAGATCGGCCCATGACATCCCGCATCCTGGTTGTCGACGATGACACCGCCCTCGCCGAGATGATCGGCATCGTGCTGCGCACCGAGGGGTTCGACGTGGCGTTCTGCGCCGACGGCGCCGCCGCCGTCGACAGCTGGCGCACCGAGCGTCCCGACCTGATCCTGCTGGACCTGATGCTGCCCGGCCTCGACGGCATCGAGGTCTGCGATCAGATCCGGGCCGAGTCGGGCGTGCCGATCATCATGCTCACGGCGCGCACCGACACCGCCGACGTCGTGCGAGGGCTCGAGTCCGGCGCCGACGACTACATCGTGAAGCCCTTCAACCCGAAGGAGCTCGTCGCCCGCATCCGCACCCGCCTGCGACCCGCTGCGGCCGCGCCGGTCGAGACTCTCCGGATCGGCGATCTGAGCGTCGACGTCGCGGCGCACGAGGTCCGGCGCGGCGACGGCCCGATCGCCCTCACGCCGCTCGAGTTCGAGCTGCTCGTCGCCCTCGCCTCGAAGCCGCAGCAGGTCTTCACCCGGGAGATGCTGCTCGAGCAGGTGTGGGGCTACCACTACAAGGCGGACACGCGCCTCGTGAACGTGCACGTGCAGCGCCTCCGCGCGAAGGTCGAGCGCGACCCCGACAACCCGCAGATCGTGACGACGGTGCGCGGAGTGGGCTACCGCGCCGGCGCCGCCGTGTGACCGGGACGGGCGGGCGGCGGTCATGTCCGTGACGGCGCGGACCGGCACGCACACCGTCGTCCCCGGCTGGCGGGACTGGCGCTCCTGGGGCCGTCGCATCCCGTACGCCTGGCGGCGATCGCTGCGGTTCCGCACGCTGTCGGCGACCCTGACGCTCACCGCGCTCACGATCGTGGTGGCGCTCGTCTGGATGGCCCTCGCGATCCTGAACGATCTGTACGAGTCGCGCGCCGAGCAGGTGCAGTCATCGGCGGCGCGTGCGACGCAGTCCGCGCAGACCACGTTCGACGCCGCCGTCATCGAGGGGGACGTCGTCGCGCTGCAGGTGCTCATGGACGAGGTGCGCCGCGAGATCCTCTCGCGCCAGGCGGGGACGACGATGCTGGCGGTGTTCCGGATCGACGACCAGCCGTCCGCGATCGCCCCGCAGGGGTTCGAGGGCGGCGGACTCACCGCGAGCATGATCAGCAGCGAGCTGCGCGAGAGTGTGCGACTGGCCGCCGACCGCCAGTGGTGGCAGTCGATCGCGCTTCCCGACGACGACGGCGGCCGGACGCCCGGGATCATCGTCGGTCAGCAGCTCCTGCTCCCCGAGGCGGGGGCGTACGAGCTGTACTTCGCCTACGACCTCGGATCCGAGGCTCAGACGCTGCAGTTCGTCCAGGTGACCCTGTGGGTCGTCGGCATCGCGCTCCTGGTGCTCATCGGCGCCATCTCGCTGTTCGTGCTGCGCTCGGTCACGGTCCCGATCGCGCAGGCCGCGGAGACCAGCGCCAAACTGGCCTCCGGTGACCTCGGCGTCCGGCTTCCCGTTCGCGGTGAGGACGAGTTCGCGACGCTGGGACGATCGTTCAACGCGATGGCGGACAGCATCGAGGGGCAGATCAAGGAGCTCGCGGAGCTGTCGCTGGTGCAGCAGCGATTCGTGTCGGACGTGTCGCACGAGCTGCGGACGCCGCTGACGACGATCCGGCTCGCCGCCGACATGATCAACGACCAGCGCGACGAGTTCGACCCGTCGACCGCACGGGCGGCCGAGCTCCTGCACGCGCAGGTGCAGCGGTTCGAGGTCCTGCTGGCGGATCTCCTCGAGATCAGCAGGTACGACGCCGGCTCCGTCCAGCTCGAGGCCGAGGCGACGAGTCTCGCCCATCTCGCCGAGGACGTCATCGAGTCCATGCGCCAGCTCGCCGAACAGCACGGCACCGACGTGCGGCTCGTCGCGCCGGGCGGCTATTCTCCCGTCGAGATGGATCCGCGCCGGGTGCGCCGCATCGTGCGCAACCTGCTCGGGAACGCGATCGAGCACGGCGAGGGCCGGCCGATCGTCGTCACGGTGGACAGCGATCAGCGCGCCGTCGCGCTCGGCGTGCGCGATTTCGGCATGGGCATGAGCGCGACCGACGCGGAGCGCGTCTTCGACCGGTTCTGGCGTGCCGACCCCTCCCGGCGGCGCACGATCGGCGGCACCGGACTCGGCTTGTCCATCGCGCTGGGCGATGCCCGCCTGCACGGCGGCACCCTCGCGGTGTGGTCGGAGGCCGGTCGCGGCTCGCATTTCGTCCTGACCCTGCCGCGTCGCCTCGGCGATCATCTCACCGGCGCCTCACCCATCGACGTCGAGCCGCGCGACGGCTCGCTCAGTCTCGAGGACCTCGGTCTCACCCAGCCCATCTCGCTGCCCGACCGGGAGGAGCGGCTGTGACCCGGCTGCGCTCGATCATCACCGCCCTGGCCGCCGTGGTCATGGCCGCCGCGCTCGCCGCGTGCGCGGGTCTTCCCGTCGACGGCCCCGTGCACGTCGGACGGGCCATCGACGAGGTCGAGCGGCTCCCCGATTTCGACTTCGTCCCGGCGGGTCCCGTCGCGGATGCCACGCCGCAGCAGATCGTGGAGGGCTTCGTCGCGGCAGGCTCCGGTCCCCGCGGCAACTGGGAGACGGCGCAGGACTTCCTCACCCCGGAGTTCCGCGAGGTGTGGAAGCCGCAGGCGGGCGTCACGATCCACGCGGCCGGGAACCGGGCCTTCGAGGTGGCGGGGGAGGATGAGGTCGTCCTCACCGTCCAGCCGGTCGCCCGCGTCGACGAGACCGGCGCCTACGAGCCGAGCGGGGAGGGCGAGATCACGATGCGGTACCGCCTCGTCCAGCAGGACGGCCAGTGGCGCATCGCGGAAGCGCCCGACGGCATCGTCCTCGATGCGAACGGGTTCAGCACGGTCTTCCGCAGCTACTCGCTCGCGTACTTCGACCCGAGCTGGGACTCGCTCGTCCCCGATCTGCGGTGGTTCCCCGCCACGAACCCGGCGACCCGCATCGCCGCGGCCATCGTCGGGGGCTCGCCGAGCCCCTGGCTGTCGAGGTCCGTCCGCACCGCGTTCCCGGGCGACGTGTCGCTCACGCAGCCGGCTGTGCCGGTGGACGCCGGTGTCGCGCAGGTGTCGCTCAGCGCGAACGCCCGCGACCTCGGTTCCGAGACGCTCGCGCGCATGAAGACCCAGCTCGAGAGGAGCCTCTCGGACGCGCGAGTCGTCGAGGTCCAGATGCTCGTCGGCGATGAGGTCCTCGACGTCCCGACGGTGACCGTCCGCGAGCACCGCGTCGACGCGCGCCCGCTCGTCCTCGTCGAAGGCGAGTTCGGCTTCCTGTCCGGCTCCGAGGTCGACGTGCTGCCCGAGCTGTCCGCCGCACTCGGGTCGCTGGACGAGGAGGTCGAGTCCATCGAGGTGGACGAGCAGCGGACCACCGCCGCCGTCCGCACCGCGACGGGCGCCATCCTGCGCGTGAGCGCCGGCGGCGCGGTCACCCCGCTCGACACCCGGGCCGGGATGACGGCGCCGTCCATCGACCCGTTCGGCCACATCTGGACGTCGCCGGGGCGGGTGCCGACCGAGGTGGTGGCTTACGGTCCCGACGGCTCGGCCCGTCTGGTCGAGGGCGGCTGGCCCGGAGCCACCAGCGTGTCGTCGATGCGCGTCTCGCGCGACGGCACCCGGGTGGCCGCTCTCGTGCGCGACGGCGCCCAGCCCGCGGTGTGGGTCGCCGGCATCGTCCGCGATGAGGACGGCGTCCCCACGACGCTCAGCGAGCCGGTGCTCGTCAGTGCGCTGTCGGGGGAGGGCGTCGAGCTCACGTGGCTCGCCGCCGATCGCCTCGCCCTCGTCTGGACCGACGGGGAGCAGCATGTCATGCGCGAGCAGCCGATCGGCGGCGAGGGCAGCGAGGTGCGCGCGCCCGACGATGTCGTGGCGATCGCGGGCGGCAATCAGTCCGGGACCGTGCGTCTGCGCACCGCCGACGGCGGGCTCTTCGTCCAGCGCGGATCGTGGCAGTTCCTGGCATCCGATGTGACGGTCCTCGCCGTCCAGCAGGGCACGCCGCGCTGACGGCTCCTCCCCAGGCGCACGGCCGGCGTCGCCGTCCGCGGCTGCGCCTCCCCGCCACCGTCTGCGGCGGCGACGGTCGACGATCGTCGGATGACGAGTTCCCGATCCGCCGCCGTCCGCGGTGCGCTCGCCGAAGCGCTCGCCGTGGTCTTCCCGACCTGGTGCGCCGGCTGCGATGCGGTCGACGTGATGCTCTGCCCGGCGTGCCGCGCGAGCCTCGCCCCCGTCCCGGAGCATCGGACGCTGCCGGGTGGGCTGGAGGTGACCAGCGCCCTGCGGTTCGAGGGTGTGACCGCACGGGTGATCCGGGCGTTCAAAGAGGACGGCCGGACCGCCCTCGCGGGGCCGCTCGGCGAGGCGCTCGCGCGCTGCTGGCCGGCGGGGGAGGCGGTGGCGGTGGCCGTGCCGACGTCCCGGGCGGCCCTGCGCCGTCGCGGCTTCGCCGCCGTCGAGCTCCTCGCGCGTCGGTCGGGGCACCCGCCCGAGCGGCTGCTGGATCCGACCCGGCGCGCAGGCGACCAGCGCGGACTGAGCCGGTCCGAGCGCGCCGCCAACGTCCGCGGCGCGATGGTCGCGCGTCCCGCCGAAGGCCGCCGGGTGGTGATCGTCGACGACGTCGTGACCACGGGCGCGACCCTCACCGAGGCCGCACGGGCCCTCCGCGACGCCGGTGCGATCGTGGTCGGCGCGGTGACCGTCGCCGCCACGCCGAAGCGGCGCCCCTGACCCTTATTTCCGGTGGCCGGAAGGTGACATCGGGTGACGTGCGGACTAGCGTGAGAGAAAGAAGGCGAACCGAGGTCCGCCCTTGACCGGGTGGACCGGAACAAGGAGGTCAGCGATGGACATCAGTATCGTCGGCGTAGGAGTGAGCGTCAGCGACCGCTTCCGGACAGTCGTCGAAGAGAAGTCGGCCCGCATCGAGCACCTTGCTCCCCGAGCCCAACGGCTCGATGTCAAGGTGACGCATCGCACGTACCACAACGGCGCGCGCGAGGATGAGACGGTGGAGCTCACCCTGACCGGGAAGGGGCCCCTCGTCCGCGCGGAGGCCGTCGACGAGGACAAGTTCGCCGCCCTCGACCTCGCGATCGCGAAGCTCACCGAGCAGATACGACGGGCCAAGGAGAAGCGGGTCGATGCACGCAACCATCCCCGCGGCGCCAAGCTCGAGAAGGGCACCGGCACCATCCAGGGAATCGACGTCGAGCCGGCATCCGCCGATGTGATCCGCGCCCTCGCCACCGGTGAGATGCCCGTCGTCGGCGGCGCGGAGGACGAAGAGGACTACACGCCCGTCGTGATCCGCACCAAGCAGTTCGATGCCGAGTGGATGACCGTCGAGGACGCCGTCGACCGGATGGAGCTGGTGGGCCACGATTTCTTCCTCTTCATCGACGCGCGCACCGACCAGCCGAGCGTCGTGTACCGGCGCAAGGGATGGGACTACGGCGTGATCTCGCTCACGACGACGTCCGCTCCGATGGAGGAACTCGCCTCCTGACCGGACGAGCAGAAGGGCGGATGCCACGGCATCCGCCCTTCCGTCGTTCTCGGACCGGTCTTCAGCTCTCGCGCAGGGCCGCGATCACGCCGTCGCTGAAGGCCGGCCACGCCTGCACCGCCCAGTCGCCGAAGGCGCGGTCGGTCAGGGCGACGACGGCGGCCGACACCGCCGGATCGACCCAGAGGAAGGTGCCGGACTGGCCGAAATGGCCGAAGGTCGCGGGGGAGTTGTCCGCCCCGGTCCAGTGCGGCGACTTCGCGGCGCGGATCTCGAAGCCCAGACCCCAGTCGTTCTCGCGCTGCGAGCCGAATCCGGGGAGCACCCCGCGGAGCCCCGGGAAGACGACGGCTGTCGCCGTCGCCAGCGTCGTGCGGTCGAGGAGTCGCGGATCCTGCAGTTCGGCGGCGAAGCGGGAGAGGTCGGCGGCGGTCGAGGACCCGCCGGCCGCGGGCGAGTCGCCGATCGTCGTCGCCGTCATCCCCAGCGGGGCGAACACGGCCTCGCGGGCATAGTCGGCGAACGCGATGCCGGTCTCGGCTTCGAGGAGTTCGCCCAGCACCTCGAATCCGGTGTTCGAGTACAGCCGGCGCGTCCCGGGATCTGCGCGCACCTCCCGGGACGAGAAGTCGTAGCCCGCCGCATGGGCGAGCAGATGCTCGACCGTCGCGCCGGGTGGGCCGGCGGGCTGGTCCAGCCGGAGCGCGCCCTCCTCGACGGCGACGAGGACCGCGTACGCGCTGAGCGGCTTCGTCACCGACGCGAGCCGGTACGTGCGGTCCTGTTCGCCGACGGATGCCGCCACCGTGCCGTCCGCCGTGACGACGGCGACCGAGACGTTCGGGACGGGCCACTGCCGGGCGTCGCCGAGGGCGGAGCGGAGGTCGGCCATCAGTCGAGGAAGCCGTCGAGGATGCCCCCGATCATGAGACCGCCCAGGAGACCGCCGACCATGTTGCCGCCGCCCATACCGCCGCCCATGCCGCCTCGGGGGCCGCCGTAGCCGCCCTGGTTCCAGTCGTCCGGGCGGGAGGAGTCGATGTCCCGCTGCGCGAGCTCGAGCGCCTGCCCCGCGAGCTGACCCGCTCGCCGGGCGAGGTTCATGGCGCGCTCGCGGTCGTCCTCGGGGATGGGACCCGCGAAGGCCATCAGGTCGCCGCGGATGCGCTCCGCCTCGGCGAGGCGCGTGCGGGGGTCCGCCCCGATCCAGCCGCGGTGCCCCGAGATCACGCTGCGGGCGACGCCGATCTGGCGGTCCGCATCATCGATCGCATGCCGCACGTGCGCCTCGGACGGGATCGGGCGCTCGGCACGCTCACGCGCCTTCGCGACGGCCGCGTCGAGGGCGGCGTTGGCGGTGCGCAGCCGGCTCAGCTCCGCGAACGGATCGGGCTTGCTGCCCGCGGGGGTCAGGGATCGGAGGGCCGCCTCGAGCTCCGCGGCGGCGTCGCCGACCTGCGGGGTGGCGCGCAAGGGCTGGGCGGCGACGAGGTCCTCGCGGGAGTCCTCGACGATGGCGGACAGCGTCGACTCCGCACGCAGCGCCTCGATCTCGAACGTGTCGACGGCGTCGACCAGTGTCGCCGCGCGCCGGGAGGCCTCGATCGCGGTCTCCAGCGCCAGATTCGCCTGCTCGCGGTGTCCGGCGTCCCGCCGCCGCTCCGAGACGTCGGCGCTGTGGACGGCGAACTCGAGCAGATGCTCCGCCTCGGCCGCGTTGCCGAGCACCGTGCGCATGGCGTCGTCCGAGTACCGGGTGGCGAGGCGTTCGAGGGTGGACCGCAGTGCCGGCAGCCGCTCGCTCATCGCGGCGACGTCGCGTCGGATGCCCTCGACGATCTCGGGCGCACGACGAGCGCGGGCGATCGCTTCGCCGAGGGACTCCATGCGGTCGCCGAGCAGCTCCTCGGCCCAGTCGCAGAGCTGGACGATGCGGGCGTTCCGCGTCCGGAGCTCCTCGGCGGTGTCGGGGATCTCGTCGTGGTTGAGCTGGTGCAGGTGGAACGCCTCGCCGAGGTGCTGGCGGACGGCGGCGAGCGCGTCGCGCAGGTCCTTGGTGGCATCCCTGCCCAGCTCGATCTCGGCATAGGCGAGCTCATCGTCGGTGACCCTCATGCGCTCGTCGGCGGCGACCAGCGCGGCCCCCGCCTTCCGCGTCAGTTCGGCGTCCTGCGCCTCGATCTCCGCGTCTTCGCGCTTGCGTCTGCCCCAGAAACCGGCCATGCGCCGATCCTACTTGCCGAGACACTCGCGCAGCCGTGCGGCACCTGCGAAGGTCACGGCCGGATAACATGACGGGGTATGTCTGCGCGTTCCGCGCGGTCTGCGCTCCGGCTCCCGTCGACACCCGCGCTTCGGGGGGACCTGACAGATGGAGATCGTCCGTGGCCAATCCATTCGAGAAACTGCTTCGCGCCGGCGAGGGTCGCATCCTGCGCCGCCTGCAGCAGGTCGTCAAGGCCGTCGGTGCCCTCGAAGAGGACTACACGCACCTCACCGATGAGGAGCTGCGTGGTGAGACCGCCGAGCTGCGAGCCCGCTACGAGGGCGGCGAGACGCTCGACAAGCTCATGCCCGAGGCGTTCGCCGCCGTCCGCGAGGCGGCGCGGCGCACCCTCGGCCAGCGACCCTACGACGTCCAGATCATGGGCGGCGCGGCACTGCACCTCGGCAACATCGCAGAGATGAAGACCGGTGAGGGCAAGACGCTGACGGCGGCCCTGCCGGCCTACCTCAACGCGATCGCGGGCAAGGGCGTCCACGTCATCACGGTGAACGACTACCTCGCCTCCTACCAGTCCGAGCTGATGGGCCGCGTCTACCGCGCCCTCGGCATGACGACGGGAACCGTCGTGGCCGGGCAGACGCCCGAGGTGCGCCGGCAGCAGTACGAGGCGGACATCACCTACGGCACCAACAACGAGTTCGGCTTCGACTACCTCCGCGACAACATGGCCTGGCGCAAGGAGGACCTGGTCCAGCGCGACCACTTCTACTGCATCGTCGACGAGGTCGACTCGATCCTCATCGACGAGGCGCGCACCCCGCTCATCATCTCGGGGCCCTCGTCCGGTGAGGCGAACCGCTGGTTCGTCGAGTTCGCGAAGATCGCGCGGACCCTCGAGGCGGGCGAGGACTACGAGGTCGACGAGAAGAAGCGCACCGTCGGCGTCCTCGAGCCCGGCATCGAGAAGGTCGAGGACTACCTCGGCATCGACAACCTGTACGAGTCGGCCAACACCCCTCTCATCTCCTTCCTCAACAACTCGATCAAGGCGCTCGCGCTGTTCAAGCGCGACACCGACTACGTCGTGATGAACGGCGAGGTCATGATCGTCGACGAGCACACCGGCCGCATCCTGGTCGGCCGACGCTACAACGAGGGCATCCACCAGGCGATCGAGGCGAAGGAGGGTGTCGCGGTCAAGGCCGAGAACCAGACGCTCGCCACCGTCACGCTGCAGAACTACTTCCGCCTGTACGAGAAGCTCGCGGGCATGACCGGCACCGCCGAGACCGAGGCCGCCGAGTTCATGTCCACGTACCAGCTGGGCGTCGTGCCCATCCCGACGAACCGGCCGATGATCCGCAAGGACCAGTCCGACCTCGTCTACAAGAACGAGCAGGCGAAGTTCGCCCAGGTCGTCGAGGACATCGCCGCCCGCCACGAGGCCGGTCAGCCGGTGCTCGTCGGCACCGTGAGCGTCGAGAAGAGCGAGTACCTGTCGCGCCTGCTGTCCAAGAAGGGCATCAAGCACGAGGTCCTCAACGCGAAGAACCACGCGCGCGAGGCCGAGATCGTCGCCCGCGCGGGCCGCTACGGCGCCGTCACCGTCGCCACCAACATGGCCGGTCGAGGCACCGACATCATGCTCGGCGGCAACGCCGAGTTCCTCGCCGTCTCGGAGATGAAGGCGAAGGGCCTGGACCCGGTCGAGACACCCGACGAGTACGAGGCCGCCTGGGACGACGCGTACGCCGCGGTGAAGGAGACCGTGGCGGAAGAGGCGGCCAAGGTGGTGGCGGCGGGCGGGCTCTACGTCCTCGGCACCGAGCGCCACGAGTCGCGACGCATCGACAACCAGCTGCGCGGTCGCTCCGGCCGTCAGGGCGACCCGGGCGAGAGCCGCTTCTATCTCTCGCTGACCGACGACCTGATGCGGCTGTTCCAGTCCGGCGCGGCCGAGGCGATCCTCGCCCGCACCAACTTCCCCGACGAGGTCGCCATCGAGTCCTCGATGGTCACGCGGGCGATCCGGAGCGCGCAGTCACAGGTCGAATCGCGCAACGCCGAGATCCGCAAGAACGTCCTGAAGTACGACGACGTGCTCAACCGTCAGCGCGAGGCGATCTACGCCGACCGCCGGCACATGCTCGAGGGGGACGACCTCTCCGAGCGGGTCGAGCACTTCATCGAGGACGCCATCGGCGCGATCATCGACGACCACACCGGCTCGGGGCACACCGAGAGCTGGGACTTCGACGCGATGTGGACGGAGCTGAAGACGCTCTACCCCGTCGGTGTGACGATCGACGAGGTCGTCGCCGAGAGCGGCCAGAAGGGCAAGGTGACCCCCGAGCTGCTCAAGCGCGAGCTGCTCTCGGACGCCAAGATCGCCTACGCCGCCCGCGAGGAGCAGCTCGGCTCCGCCGCGATGCGCGAGCTCGAGCGTCGCGTCGTGCTGCAGGTGCTCGATCGTCGCTGGCGCGACCACCTGTACGAGATGGACTACCTCAAGGACGGCATCGGCCTGCGCGCGATGGCCCAGCGCGACCCGCTCATCGAGTACCAGCGCGAGGGCTTCCAGATGTTCCAGGCCATGATGGGACAGATCAAGGAGGAGTCCGTCGGGTTCCTCTTCAACCTCGAGGTCGAGGTCCGTCAGGCGGAGGGCGGCGACATCGACGCGCAGGTCGAGGCCAAGGGCCTCACCGCCCCGACGATCGAGGCGCAGAAGCTGCAGTACACCGCGGCCAACGACGCCGGTGAGGTCGAGGTCCGCAACGACCGCGGCCAGGTGCAGCAGGCGGCGACCAGCAAGGTCCGGCAGGCGCAGGCCCAGTCGCAGGCGCAGCAGGCGCCCGAGGCTGCCGACGAGGGCCCCCGCGGTGTCTTCGGGCAGCGCACCGACGGCGCATCGCCCGCCCCGCAGAACCGCGCGCAGCGGCGCGCGACCGGCAAGAAGAAGTGACGGGTGATCGGTGACCGGGGGCGATCAGGCCACCGGTCACCGATTGGACCCGGCCCGCGGCGATACTCTGAGGGGATGACACCCCGCATCCTCGATCAGTCGTCCAAGCTCAAAGACGTCCTCTACGAGATCCGCGGGGCCGCCCTGGTCGAGGCCGACCGTCTGCAGGACGAGGGCCACACGATCCTCAAGCTGAACACCGGCAACCCGGCCGTCTTCGGCTTCGAGGCGCCGTTCCAGATCGTCCGCGACATGATCGAGGCCGTTCCCCATGCGCACGGCTACTCCGACTCGCGCGGCATCATGTCGGCGCGCCGGGCGATCGTGTCGCGCTACGAGCAGGAGCCGGGGTTCCCGAAGTTCGACCCCGATGACGTCTACCTCGGCAACGGCGTGTCGGAGCTCATCACGATGACGATGCAGGCCCTGCTGAACGAGGGCGACGAGGTCCTCATCCCCGCGCCGGACTACCCGCTGTGGACGGCGATGACGAGCCTCGCCGGCGGGACTCCGGTGCACTACCGGTGCGACGACGAGGCGGGCTGGCAGCCGGACCTGGAGGACATCCGCGCGAAGATCACGCCGCAGACGAAGGCGATCGTCGTCATCAACCCGAACAATCCGACCGGGGCGGTCTACACCCGGGAGGTCCTCGCCGGCATCGTCGCGATCGCGCGCGAGCACGACCTCCTGCTGCTGTCGGACGAGATCTACGACCGCATCCTGTTCGACGAGGCCGAGCACATCCCGCTCGCCACCCTTGCTCCCGACCTGCTGTGCCTCACCTACAACGGCCTCTCCAAGACCTACCGGGTGGCGGGCTACCGGTCCGGCTGGATGGTCATCACCGGTCCGAAGGCGCATGCCTCCGGGTTCCTCGAGGGGATCCAGCTGCTCGCCTCGACCCGGCTGTGTCCGAACGTGCCCGCCCAGTTCGCGGTGCAGGCGGCGCTGTCGGGCGTGCAGTCGATCGACGCGCTCATCGCCCCGAGCGGGCGGCTGCACGAGCAGCGGGATGCCGCCTGGGAGGGTCTCACCGCCATCCCCGGCGTCACCTGCGTCAAGCCGAAGGGGGCGCTGTACGCCTTCCCGAAGCTCGACCCGAACGTGTACGAGATCCACGACGACGCGAAGTTCGTCTACGACTTCCTCGTCGCCGAGCACGTGCTCCTCGTGCAGGGGACCGGGTTCAACTGGCCGACGCCCGACCATTTCCGGATCGTCACGCTGCCCGAGGCGCGGGTGCTGACCGAGGCGATCGAGCGGCTCGGCAACTTCCTCTCCTCGTACCGCCAGTAGCGGCGACGGCGGTCACAGCAGCGCGAGCGAGGTCGCCCGCCAGCGGCCGTCCCATCCTTCGAAGCGCATCGCCACGGCCCGCGTCCGTGCGGGCCCGGCGACGATGACGACGGCCTCGACGACGCCGTCCGCGGGCTCGCACAGTCGATGGCTGAGCACGCGGTGCGCGGGACGGACGGCGGCGACACCGCGGGCGCTGCGCGCCCGTGCCGACAGGTTGGCGCGGGTGATGAGCGCCCGGTACGCGTCCTCGCCGAGCCACCGGGCCAGCTGGTCGACCTCGCGGACCCCGGCGAGCACCTCCAGGACCCCGATCGTGAGGTTCTTCACGAGCGGCATCACGTCGGGCAGGTCGTGGGCGGACGTCCGCTGCGGCGCGAAGTACTCGGCCACGTCGAGGGCGCTGCCGGAGCGGGGGACGGGAGAGTCGTCCGGAGCGGGGATTGCCATGTCGTTTCCTCCCTCGACGGGGTGTGGTCAGACGGCGGTGAATGCGACCGAGTACAACACAGCGGCCGTCCTGCGGGGATGAGAATCCTCCAACCTGTGGACAGCGCTCCGGCATCCTCCCGGAGATGGCCTACTGTCGCCCCCGTGCGCTGGGATCGCTTCTTCGAAGACCTCGAGGACCAGCTCGACTCCGAGGAGGAGGCCGAGCGGGCCGCCCTCGACACCGAGGCCGAACGCCTCCGGTTCGCCCGCCTGACCCTCACCGAGCGGATGACCGCGGTGAGCCGGGACCCCGCCGTCGAGGCGGTCGTGGATCTCGTCGACGGGTCGGTCGTCACCGGGCCGGCCGTGGCCGTAGGGCCTGACTGGGTCGCGATCGACGGCGGCAGCCGCTCGCGCGGCGCGGTCCTCGTGCCGTTCGCCGCGATCGAGGCGGTCGGGATGCCGCACGCCGATCTCCTCCGCAGCGCGCGAGGCGCGGCGCCCGGGCCGCTGCAGGAGCGCATGACCCTGGGCTTCGTGCTGCGTGACCTCGTGCGGCGGCGGGTGCCCGTCACGGTGCGGAGCACCGGCGGCCGAGACTTCAGCGGGACCATCGACCGCGCGGCATCCGATCACCTCGACATCGCGCTGCACGACTGCGGCGTGCCGCGGCGCAGCGACCTCGTGACCGGGCACCGCCTCCTGCCGCTCCTGGCCGTCGTGTCGGTGCGGCTGGAGTCGCCGGTTCCGCTGGTCTGACGTCCGCGGTCCTCGCCTCAGCGGCCCTGGCGCTTCTTGTAGGGCTTGGGCTGGCCCTTCACGATCGGCGCGCGGCCCTTGCCCTTCGAGGCCTTCGCCTTGCCGCCGCCCGAGGTCCGCGGCTTCGCGGCGGGCGCGGGCGCCTCGGCGATCATGCGCTTCGCGTCCGCGAGCAGCAGGGTCCCCGCGGGGGTGAGCCGCGTCGGCTTGTCCCGGGTCACGAGCGTGGATCCGACCTCGTCCTCGAGCTTGTCGATCGAGGTGTAGAGCGAGGCGAGCGGGATGCCGAGGGCGTGCGCGGCCCGGGGGAAGTGCAGTTCCTCCGCGACGGCGACGAACCGCAGCAGCAGGGTGATGTTCACGATGTCAGTCTCCGAGATCGCCGGGATGGGTGTGCTCGCACCACGCCGCGGTCGGCGCGATGCACGGGATCAGTCCCGTCGCGGGCCGCGCCCCCAGAGCTCCGGGAAGCTGGCGGCGTTGGACTCGCGCCACAGTGCGTAGCGGCGTGCTTCCTCGGCCTGGTCGTCGAGGTAGTCCTCGACGCTGGCGGCCTCGATCCGCCAGACGCCCGGGGTCCCGACCTTGGCGCCCCGGAGACGGCCGTCCAGGACCAGTGCGACGATCTCGTCGACATCGAGCTGCAGCATCTCCGCCACCTGGGCGGGGGTGAGCATGCGCGCGGTCGGGTTCTCGGGCATGACGCCATTATGGGTGCCGGGTGGGGGAGATGCCGGTCCCGCGCCGGGCTGTGGATAATCGGCGACCGGAATCGCGTGCGTCGGTCACCATGTCGTCATGAGCAGTCCCGAGACCGTCCGGCCCCGACCTCGAGCGTTCTGGGCTGATGCCCGGTTCCTGCTCGGGATCGTGCTCATCGTCGTCTCCGTCGCCGGGGTCTGGCTGGTCGTGGCGACCGCGCGGCAGACCGCCCCGGTGTTCGCGGCGGCCCGGACGATCGTGCCGGGCGAGACGGTGACCGCGGAGGACCTGCAGGTGGTGGACGTGGCGCTCGGGCAGGCGCGGGAGGCGTATGCCTCGGCCGCCTCGCTGGAGCCCGGCGTCGTGGCGGTCCGCACCATCGCGGCGGGGGAGCTGGTGCCGAGGACGGCGATCGGCGACCCGGCCGCCGCGACCACGACGACGGTGGTCATCCGGACGACGGGCGATGTCTCCGCCGCCGTCGTCGCCGGCAGCGTCGTCGAGGTCTGGGCCGCGCCTCCGGGCGACCGCGGCGACTTCGGACGGCCGCGCGTCCTGGTGCCGTCGGCGACGGTCGTCTCGGTCACCCGCGATGACGCCGTCGTGTCGGGCACGCAGGTGTCCCTCGAGCTGGTGGTCGCGCGGGCGGACGTCGCGGCGACCCTCGCGGCGCTCGGGGACGGCTCCGGACTGTCCGTCGTCCCCGTCGCCGGGACGGCGCGATGAGGGCCGTCGTCGCCGTCGACGGCCGCCGCGCCGAGGAGATCGCGCAGCGGCTGCGCGACGACGACGTCGACGTACGCGCGGTCGTCGCGGCGACCCGCCCTGCGGCGGTCGTCCTCGATGCGCTGTCCACGCCCGAGGCGGCCGAGCTGCTCGCGGAGCTGTCCCGGGCGGACGCGCTCATCATCGACGCGCGCGGCGCGTCGCTCACCGCGGACCTCGTGTCCGCCTGCGACCGGCTCGGGGTGCGCATCGTCCCGCTCTGCGATCGCGCGACGGATCGGCGGCTCGCCGCCTCGCTCGGGCTGGTGCCGCGGGACCGGGACACATCCGTCACCGAGCTGCTGACCGCTCCGGCGGATCGGCCTCCGGCGACGTTCTCCCGCGGGCGGATCATCGCCGTGTGGGGCGCGCCCGGCTCTCCCGGTCGCACGACCGTCGCCATCGAGCTCGCGTGCGCGCTCGCCGCCGCCGTCCGTCGCGTGGCCCTCATCGACGCCGACACGCACGCGCCGTCGGTCGCCCTCGCGACCGGGCTCGCCGACGAGGGACCCGGGTTCGCCGCCGCCTGCCGTCAGGCCGACCGCGGCGCGCTCACGGTCGCAGAGCTGACGCGCATCGCCTGCACCCTCGGCGAGGTCGACGTCCTGACCGGGCTGAACCGTCCCGGCCGGTGGCCGGAGTTGTCGCACCCGCGGGTTGCGGCCGCCCTCGAGGTCTGCCGCGACTGGGTGGACGACGCGGTCGTCGACGTCGCCGCGCCGCTGGAGCGGGACGAGGAGATCATGAGCGACCTCGTCGACGGACCGCGCCGGAACGCCGCCACCCACGCCACGCTCGCGAGCGCCGACGTCGTCGTCGCGGTGGTGGCATCCGATCCCGTCGGCGTCGCCCGGTTCGTCCGCGCCTGGCCCGACCTGCGCGCGGCGGCCGGATCCGCGCCGGTACGGGTGATCGTGAACAAGACCCGTGCCGGCGCGCTCGGGGTCGATGCGCGCGGGCAGGTCCGCCGCACGCTGGAGCGGTACACCGGCGCATCCGAGGTGTCGTTCGTGCCCTGGGACGTGCGCGGCACGGATGCCGCCATGCTCGCCGCCCGGCCGATCGCCCACGTCGCCCCGCGGTCGGCCATCCCCGCGGCGATGCGTCGGCTCGTCACGGAGTCGTTGGCAGTGCCGCTGCCCGCCGAGGTCCCTGCGCGCCGGGCCGTCCTCCGGCGGCGACTCGCACGGACGGCGTGATCGGGCGCTCTAGGGTGGAAGCGTGTCCACGCTCAGCGACCTCGCCTACGCCCAAGGCCGTTCCACCGCGGAGGACGTCGAGTGGCTCCACCGCCTCGCAGGCGACGGCCAGCTCCTCGCCGACCTCGCCTTCGCGGACATCGTCATCTGGGTGCCGACGCCCGATGACTCGTTCATCGCCGTCGCACATACGCGCCCCGGCGGCTCCGCGACCCTGTTCTACCGCGACATCGTCGGCGACCTCGTGCGGCCGCAGTGGCGGACGCAGGTCAAGGACGCCTTCACGCAGGGTCGGGTGGTCGACTCCGCCTCACCGGACTGGTTCGAGGAGACCCCGACGCGTGTGCGCGCCGTCCCGATCGTGCGCGAGCGGGCCGGTGAGGGTCGCCCCGCGACCGTCGTCGGCGTGCTGACCCGTCACACCAACCTCGGTGAGGCGCGGACGCCGTCGCGGCAGCAGATCACCTTCAACGACTGCGCCGACGAGCTGTTCGGCATGGTCGCCACCGCCGACTTCCCCGATCTGAGCGCGCCGACGTCGCCCCGCCGAGGTGCCCCGCGCGCGTCGGACGGCCTGATCCGTCTCGACGTGGACGGGATGACGACCTTCGCGAGCCCCAACGCCCTGTCCGCCTTCAACCGGCTCGGCTTCGAGGACGAGCTCGAGGGGGAGCCGCTGATCGAGGTCGCGACGGCGATCCTGCCCACCTCCCGCGAGTACGACGAATCCCTCCCGATCGTGATGGCGGGACGGGCGCCGTGGCGGGCCGACCTCGAAGCGCGCGGGGTGACGGTGTCGCTGCGGACGATCCCGCTGCGTGACAACGGCAACCGGATCGGGGCGATCGTGCTGTGTCGTGACGTGAGCGAGATCCGTCACCAGGAGCAGGAGCTCATCACGAAGGACGCGACGATCCGCGAGATCCACCACCGCGTCAAGAACAACCTGCAGACGGTGGCGTCGCTGCTGCGCATCCAGGCCCGCCGCACGCACTCCGATGAGGCCCGCGACGCCCTGACGCAGGCCATGCGCCGGGTGTCCGCGATCGCTGTCGTCCACGACACGCTCTCGGAGGGGCTCGCCCAGAACGTGGACTTCGACGATGTCTTCGACCGGGTGCTGAAGCTCGTCGCCGAAGTGGCGGCCGCGCCGAACACGCGCGCCCGCACCCTCAAGACGGGCTCGTTCGGCACGCTGCCGAGCGCCTATGCGACGCCGCTCGCGCTGGCGCTGACCGAGCTCGTGACGAATGCCGTCGAGCACGGTCTCGTCGACAAGGAGGGTGAGGTCGAGATCCTGGCGGATCGGAACGACGAGCGTCTCGAGGTCCGGGTGCGAGACAACGGAGTGGGCCTGCCGGAAGGACAGGTGGGCCGCGGGCTCGGCACGCAGATCGTCCGCACCCTCATCCAGGGTGAGCTGAGCGGGACGATCGACTGGCACACGCTGGTGGGCAGTGGCACCGAAGTGACGATCGAGATCCCGATGCGCTACATCGAGCGCGATCGGGTCTGATCCGGCGGCGTCAGGAGGCGCGGCGGGCGCGGGCGGCGCGGCGCTTCAGGGCGCGGCGCTCGTCCTCGGAGAGGCCACCCCAGACCCCGGAGTCCTGACCGGTCTCGAGGGCGTACTGCAGGCACAGCTCGGTCACGGTGCAGCGGGCGCAGACGGTCTTCGCCTTCTCGATCTGGTCGACGGCCGGACCCGTGTTCCCGACAGGGAAGAACAGTTCGGGGTCGACGGTCAGGCAGGCGGCTTTGTCGCGCCAATCCATAGCGGTGCTCCTTGGGGAGGTGGGGAAGATGGGATGTGCGACGCCGGGCGACGTCGACTACCCTGATTTGAGTGCGAGCAGAACGCTCGCCCCACGGCGCTGTGGGAGCACATTTGCTCTCCAATAGTCCCATGCTCCGGCATGTGAATCAAGGGTTAACGGAGTATTTCGGCGCGGCAACGCGCCCAGAGTCGTCTGCCCCGCCCGGCCGAGGGTGCGGCGAGGAAGTCGGAACGTGAGCATCACCCGGATCGAGCGGATCGCTGCGGCCTTCCTCGGGCTCGAGGCGCTGTTCGTCGTGCTGCTCGCCGTCTGGGAGGGCCTCGCGCTGGCGGGCGGCGACACCGATTCGGTGTCCAGCTCGATCGCCCTCCTGGTGCTGACCCTCGTCGCCGCGGCTGCCGTCGGCGCCTTCGCCGCGGCCGTATGGCGAGGCGGGTCCTGGGGCCGCTCCGGCGGCATCGTCGTGCAGCTGCTCGTCCTGTCCGTCGCCGGCGGGACGCTCACCGGCGACGGTGCGAATCCGCAGGTCGCCGCGCTGATCGCGGCGCCCGCGATCGTCGGGCTGGTGCTCCTGATCGGCGCCGCGCGAGCCGCCGGTCCGCGGACCCGGCGCGAGGCCGACCTCGAGCCCGGCACGGCTGCTGAGCCCGGCTCCGACTGAGCGCCGCGGACGGCGACCGGCCGTCGCTCAGACGCCGAGCAGTCCTCGCACGCGCGCCACGTGGCCCGTGGCCTTCACGTTGTAGAGCGCGTGGCGGACGACGCCGTCCTCGTCGATCACGAACGTGGAGCGGATGACGCCCTCGACGGTCTTGCCGTAGTTCATCTTCTCACCCCAGGCGCCGTACGCCGCGTGCACGGCGTGGTCGGGGTCGCTCAGCAGGTCGTAGGGGAGGCTGTCGCGCTCGCGGAACTCGCGCAGCTTCGCCGGCTCGTCACGCGAGATGCCGACGACGGTGTAGCCGGCGTCCTGCAGCGGAGCCATGCTGTCGCGGAAGTCGCAGGCCTCGGTCGTGCAGCCGGGCGTCATCGCGGCCGGGTAGAAGAACGCGACGACCCGCTGGCCGCGCATCTCGCTCAGCGTGACCGGATCGCCGTCCTGGTCGATGAGGGAGAAGTCGGGCGCGACGGTACCGGGTTCGAGGCGAGGCATCCGCCCAGTTTACGGCGTCGGGGAGCGAATCCTCAGAACGTCGGCGGCGCCGAGAACGTGGTGAGCAGGCGCTGCAGCGAGTCGACGCGAGCCGCCCCGCGCTCTCCGAGCCGCCCATCGGCGACGGCTTCGACGAGGGCGCAGTCGGGGGCGTCGGGGAGGTGGGTGCAGCCGCGCGGGCACTCCTCCGCGATGTCGGCGAGATCGGTGTAGGCGCGCAGGATGTTCGCGGGATCGACGTGGCCGAGTCCGAAGGAGCGGACACCCGGCGTGTCGATCACCCACCCCTTCCCGGACGGGCCGACGTAGCGCAGCGACACCGCCGAGCTCGAGGTGTGGCGTCCGCGCCCGGTGACCTCGTTGACGTGACCCGTGGCGCGGAGGGCGTGGGGGACGAGTGCGTTCACGAGCGTCGACTTGCCGACGCCGGAATGACCGACGAAGACGGTCGAGTGTCCGACGAGGAGGTCGCCGATCAGGTCGACCGGCATCGCGTCCCGGCCGCTCGTGATGACCTCCAGATCCTCGAGCCCCTCGAAGTGGGCGAGGAACGGGGAGGGATCGGCCAGGTCGGTCTTGGTCACGACGAGGATCGGCCGCATGCCGGCGTCGAGCGCGGCGATGAGGTAGCGGTCCACGAGGCGGGGCCGCGGCTCGGGGTCGGCGGCCGCGACGACGATCAGCATCTGGTCGGCGTTCGCCACGATGATGCGCTCGACGTGGTCCGTGTCGTCGGCGCTCCGGCGCAGCAGCGACGTCCGGTCGAGGATGCCGACGATGCGCGCGAGCGTGCCGTCGTCGCCCGAGGTGTCGCCCACGACCCGGGCGCGGTCGCCGTTGACGATGGGCTGCTTGCGGAGCTCCCGCGCCCGGGAGGCGAGGATCTGATGCTCGTCCGGTCCGTCCTCGTCGACGAGGACGGTGTAGCGGCCGCGGTCGACGCCCAGGACGCGGGCGATCACGGCATCGGCGTGCGCGGGACGGCGCTTCGTGCGCGGCCGGTTCGCCTTCGGATTCGGGCGAGCCCGGAAGTCCGTCTCGTCGTATCCGAGGTCGTCGTCGTCCCCGTCGTCGTCCAGCCAGCTCACGCGAGCATGTCCGCCCAGAGTCGGGGGAACTCCGGCATCGTCTTCGACGTCGTCCCGATGTCGTCGACCTCGACGCCGGGGACGCGCAGCCCGATCACCGCGCCGGCCGTGGCCAGGCGGTGGTCGTGGTGCGCGCGCCAGAGGCCGCCGCGGAGCGGTCGCGGGACGATCCGGATGCCGTCCTCGAGCTCCTCCGCTTCGCCGCCGAGCGCCCGCAGGTTGCCGACGAGCGCCGCGATGCGGTCGGTCTCGTGCCCGCGGATGTGGCCGATCCCGTGGAAGGTCGTCGGGGCGTCCGCGAACGCCGCCAGGGCGAAGAGCGTGGGTGTCAGCTCACTGGCGGCGGACAGGTCGAGGGCGACCGCCGTGATCGATTCGCCACCGGTGACGGTGAGCGCGCCGCCACGACGGGTCGCGCGGGCCCCCATCACGGGGAGGATGTCGGCCAGGAGCGCGCCGGGCTGCGTCGAATGCGCCGGCCAGCCGGGGATCGTGACGGAACCGCCGGTGAGGGCGGCGGCGGCGAGGAACGGGGCCGCGTTGGAGAGATCCGGCTCGATCGCCGTCTCCTTGCCGCGGATGGGACCGGCCGGGACCAGCCACTCGTTCGCGCGCGGATGCTCGACGTGGACGCCGCGGCGGGCGAGCGCGTCGACGGTCATCTCGATGTGAGGGAGGCTCGGCAGGCGGTGACCCTCGTGGATGAGACGCAGGCCGACGTCGAAGCGGGCGGCGGCCAGCAGCAGTCCCGAGACGAACTGGCTCGACTGACTCGCGTCGATGGTGACCTCGCCGCCGCGGACGTGCCCGTGTCCGCGCACGTCGAACGGCAGCGACCAGCTGCCCGAATCGTCGATGTCGGCGCCGACGTCGCGGAGCGCGCGGATCATCGCGCCCATCGGGCGGTGGAGCGCCGTCTCGTGGGCGGTCACGTGCACGTCGCCGACGGCGAGCCCGGCGAGCGGCGTGATGAAGCGCATGACGGTGCCCGCCTGGCCGCAGTCGATGGTGGTGCCTCCGGCGAACGTCGCCGGCGGGACGATCTCGAGGTCGGGGCCGAACGGGCCGTCGCCGGCGACCGTCCGGATCGAGACGCCGAGAGTGCGGAGCGCGTCCACCATCCGAGCCGAGTCGTCGGAGTGGAGTGCGCCGGTCAGCAGGCTCGGCCCGTCGGCCAGCGCGGCCAGGACGAGCTCGCGATTGGTGAGCGATTTCGACCCCGGAACCGTCACCGTCGCGTGCACGGGCGACCCGGGTGTGGGTGCCTGCCAGCGGGACGCGGCGGGTGACGGGGAATACGAGTCGGCGGTCATCGGTTCCAGCCTACTGAACACGACCCGCGACGCCGAAGGAGTGACATGATCGCGACGATCGATGCACCCGTCGACCCGAGGGTGCGCAACGTAGACTTGCGCGCGATGAACGATCAGGCGGATGACGACCCGCGTACCCAGTTCGAGGACCAGGCGCTGCCCTTCATGGACCAGCTCTATGCCGCCGCCATGCGCATGACGCGCAATCCCGCGGACGCGGCCGACCTCGTGCAGGAGACGTTCGTCAAGGCGTTCGCCGCGTGGGCCTCGTTCACGCAGGGCACGAACCTCAAGGCGTGGCTGTACCGCATCCTCACCAACACGTACATCAACACGTACCGCAAGAAGCAGCGCGAGCCCTACCAGGGCACGATCGACGAGCTGGAGGACTGGCAGCTCGGCGGTGCGGAGTCGACCACCGCGTCGTCCGGCCGTTCCGCGGAAGCCGAGGCGATCGACCGGATGCCGGCATCCGTCGTCAAGGACGCGCTGCAGGCCATCCCCGAAGACTTCCGACTGGCCGTGTACCTCGCGGACGTCGAAGGGTTCGCGTATCAGGAGATCGCGGACATCATGAAAACACCGATCGGCACGGTCATGAGCCGCCTGCACCGAGGCAGGCGGCAGCTGCGTGACCTTCTCGCCGACTACGCGAAGGAGCGCGGCATCGACGTGCCCGCCACAAGGAGTGCGAAATGAGCGATTGCGGCTGCGACAAGGCCCGCAAGGACCTGGAAGAGTACCTGCGCAACGAGGTGTGCAAGACGGAGCATTCGGACATCACCGAGCACCTCGAGCACTGCGAGTCGTGCCGGAACGAGGCGCTCGTCGCCACGACGCTGACGGCCGTCGTCGCCCGGGCGTGCAAGGAGGCCGCTCCCGAGGAGCTGCGCGATCAGGTGCTGTCGCGGCTCCGCGCCGAGCAGGCCACCCACCACTGACCGTCGCGCTCTGCGCCGGGCATCAGACGGGCGCGAACACGCGGACGGCCGCCGGCAGGACGTCGATCCGCACCGGCAGGGCGCCGAGCGGCTCTCCGTCGGCGTAGCCGGTCCCGCCGGGGGAGACGAGCGTGATCGCGCTCACCCGGTACGTCGAGACCTGCGGCGCGTCGGTGTGGGTGCCGGCGTAGACCCTCCGCAGCAGGCGCAGCAGCGCGATCCGGCCGGCGGGGCGGACCACGGTGACATCCAGCAGTCCGTCGTCCATGCGGGCGTCCGGGCACACCGGGATGCCGCCGCCGTAGCTCGGGCCGTTGCCGACCGCGGCGATCAGCAGATCCTCCGAGATCCGCGTCGTCGTGCCGTCCGGCCTCTCGAGATCCAGGACGTACGGGGTCGTGCGGAGCGCGAGGAACTCCCGCAGCACGGCGATCGTGTAGCGGGTCCGCCCGCGCGGCCACCGCATTCGGTTGGCGCGGTCGTTGACGCGGGAGTCGAAGCCGCTGGCGAAGACCGTCGCGTAGAGCCGTTCGGCGCCGTCCGGCCCGATCGACCGGGCGAGGTCGAGCGCGCGGACCGTTCCCGAGGTGACCGCGGCGGCGGCCGCGTCCGCGTCCAGACTCGGCAGGCCCAGTGCGAGCGCGAGGTCGTTGCCGGTCCCGGTCGCGACGATGCCGAGCGGGATGCCGGTGCCCCGCACCCTCGCGAGCGCGATCCCGACCGTGCCGTCGCCGCCGGCCACCAGGATGCCGTCGGGGCGCTCCGCCACGAACTCGTCCAGCGCGGCTCCGGTCGCGTCGGCGTCCGGCGGCGTCACGACGCGGACCTCGACGCCGTCGGCGCGGAGCAGGTCGGCCACGCGCGTGGCCGTCCCGCTTCCCGAGCCCGCACGCGCCGTCGGATTCACCAGGAGGGCGACGCGCATGCGGGCGTGCCGGCTCAGAGGGTGAGCGACTGCTCGATGATCGCGGCCTGCTCGCGCGCGTGCACCTTGGGCGAGCCCGTCGCGGTCGACGCCGCCGCAGCCCGCGAGACCCGGCGGATCGTGCGCCCGTTCAGGTGCTTCACGAGCTCCAGTGCGATGAACGGCCAGGCGCCCTGGTTCTCCGGCTCCTCCTGGACCCAGACGAGCTCCGCGTTCGGGTAGCTGTCGAGGATCGCGTTGAGCTCATCGACGGGAGCCGGGTAGTACTGCTCCAGGCGCACGAGGGCGACACGGTCGTTCGGCTTCTTCTCGAGCTCGGCGGTCAGGTCCCAGTGGATCTTGCCGGCGTGCAGCAGGACGCGCTGGACGGCGCTGCGGTCGAGTGCCCGCTCGTCGTCGATCACCGGCTCGAACCGGCCCTCGAGGAAGTCGTCGACGGGGCTCGTCGCGCTGCGCAGACGCAGCATCGCCTTCGGGGTGAAGACGACCAGCGGCCGGCGCGGGCGCGCGTAGGCCTGCCGGCGCAGCAGGTGGAAGTACGACGCCGGGGTGGACGGACGCGCGACGGTCATGTTGTCCTGCGCGCACATCTGCAGGTAGCGCTCGATGCGCGCCGACGAGTGGTCGGGTCCCTGGCCCTCGTAGCCGTGGGGGAGCAGCAGCACGACGCCGGACTGCTGGCCCCACTTCTGCTCGGCGGACGAGATGAACTCGTCGATGACCGACTGGGCCCCGTTGGCGAAGTCGCCGAACTGGCCCTCCCACAGGGTGAGGGTGTCGGCGCGCTCGACCGAGTAGCCGTACTCGAACGCCATCGCCGCGTACTCGCTGAGCAGCGAGTCGTAGACGTAGAAGCGGCCCTGGTTGTCGCTCAGGTTCGCGAGCGGCAGCCACTCCTGCCCGTTCGCCCGGTCGTGCAGGACCGAGTGGCGCTGCACGAACGTGCCACGGCGGACGTCCTGGCCGGCGAGGCGGACGTTCGTCCCCTCGGCGAGGAGGGAGCCGAAGGCGAGCAGCTCGCCGAAGCCCCAGTCGATCTTGCCGTTGCGGCTCATGTCGTGGCGCTTCTCCAGCAGCTGCTGGAGCTTCGTGTGCACCGTGAAGCCTTCGGGCTTGTTCACGAATGCGTCGCCGATCTGCTCGATCAGCTGACGGGACACCCCGGTGACCTCGGGCTCGCCCGACACCACGGCATCCGGCTGCTCGGGAGCGACGACGGGCGAGGTCCCGGTCTCGGCGGCGTGCGTCTCGGCGAAGGCGATCTCGAGGCGGTTCTGGAAGTCCTGCTTCGCCTTCTCGTACTCCTCCTCGGTGATGTCGCCGCGGCCGACGAGCGCCTCGGTGTAGAGCTTGCGCACCGAGCGCTTCGCCTCGATCAGGTTGGTCATCAGCGGCTGCGTCATCGACGGGTCGTCGCCCTCGTTGTGGCCGCGCCGGCGGTAGCAGACGAGGTCGATCACGACGTCGCGGTTGAACTCCTGGCGGTAGCGGAACGCGAGGTCCGCGACGTGGACGACGGCCTCGGGGTCGTCGCCGTTGACGTGGAAGATCGGCGCCTGGATCGTCTTTGCGACGTCCGTGGCGTAGATCGACGAGCGCGCGTCGAGCGGCAGCGTGGTGAAGCCGAGCTGGTTGTTGACGACGACGTGGACGGTGCCCCCGGTGCGGTAGCCGCGCAGGCACGACATCTGCAGGGTCTCCATCACGACGCCCTGTCCGGCGAAGGCGGCGTCGCCGTGGACGAGGATCGGCAGCCACGAGTACGACCCGATCGGCAGACGGTCCTGCTTGGCCCGGACGATGCCCTCGAGGACGCCGTCGACGGTCTCGAGGTGCGACGGGTTGGCCGCGAGGTAGACGGGCAGCTCCTCGCCGCCGTCGGCGACGAACGTGCCCTCGGTGCCGAGGTGGTACTTGACGTCGCCGGAGCCGCTCTTCGAGCCGATCGCGACGGAGCCCTCGAACTCGCGGAAGATCTGGCTGTACGTCTTGCCCGCGACGTTGGTGAGCACGTTGAGACGGCCGCGGTGCGCCATCGCGATGGCGGCGCCGTCGAGCTTCTCGGCGGCGGCGCCCTGGAGGATCTGGTCGAGCAGGGGGACGAGGGACTCGCCGCCTTCGAGGCTGAAGCGCTTCTGGCCGACGTACTTCGTCTGCAGGAAGGTCTCGAACGCCTCGGCCTCGTTCAGCTTGCCGAGCACGCGGAGCTGCTCGTCGTGGTTCGGCTTCTGGTACTTGACCTCGAGGTTCCGCTGGAACCACGCGCGCTGCTCGGGGTCCTGGATGTGCATGTACTCGATGCCGATGGTGCGGCAGTACGAGTCGCGCAGGATGCCGAGGATGTCGCGCAGCTTCATGGTGCGCTTGCCGCCGAACCCGTTCGTGACGAACTCGCGGTCCAGGTCCCAGAACGTGAGCCCGTGACTTTCGATCTCGAGGTCGGGGTGGGTGCGCTGCACGTACTCCAGCGGGTCGACGTCGGCCATGAGGTGACCGCGGACACGGTAGGAGTTGATGAGCTCCTGCACGCGCGCCGTCTTGTCGACGCGCTCGGCGATGTCGACCTTGATGTCGCTGTTCCAAGCGATCGGCCGGTACGGGATCCGGAGCGCCGCGAAGATGTCGTCGTAGAAGCCCTGCTGGCCCAGGAGGAGCTGGTGGACGATCTTCAGGAACTCGCCCGAACCGGCACCCTGGATGACGCGGTGGTCGTACGTGCTGGTGAGGGTGATGGTCTTGCCGATGCCGAGCTCCGACAGCGCCTTCTGGCTCGCGCCCTGGAACTCCGCCGGATAGTCGAGGGCGCCGGCGCCGATGATGCAGCCCTGGCCCTTCATGAGGCGGGGCACCGAGTGCACGGTGCCGATGCCGCCGGGGTTGGTGAGCGAGACCGTCGTCCCGGCGAAGTCGGCGGCGGTGAGCTTGTTGGCGCGCGCGCGCTGGACCAGGTCCTCGTACGCGTTGAGGTAGGCGCCGAACGACAGGGTCTCGGCCTGTTTGATGCTCGGCACCATGAGGGCGCGCGTGCCGTCCGGCTTCGGGATGTCGATGGCGATGCCGAGGTTGATGTGCGCCGGTGCGACGATCGACGGCTTGCCGTCGACCTCGGTGTAGTAGACGTTCTGGCTCGGGAACGCCTTGAGCGCCTGGATCAGCGCCCACCCGATGATGTGGGTGAAGCTGACCTTGCCGCCGCGGGTGCGGGACATGTGGTTGTTGATGACGATGCGGTTGTCGATCATCAGCTTCGCCGGGATCGTCCGGACGCTGGTCGCGGTGGGGACCGTGAGCGACTGGTCCATGTTGGCGGCGAGGGTCTTGGTCATGCCCCGCAGGGGCGTGACGACGTCCTCGCCGGTGGCCTGCTCTGCCGCGGGCGCGGTCTTGGGCGCCTGCGCCGGGACGGGCTGCGGTGCGGCGGGCCGCGCCGTCGTGCGCGCGACGGGCTGCGAGCCGTTGCTGGCCGGGGCGGCGGGCGCCGGTGCCGGGGGAGCGGATGCCGGGGCTGCGGCTGCCGGGGCGGCGGCGGCGGGCGCCGCGGCGGCGGGGGCGGACTGCTCGGGGGTGTATGCCTCGAGGGTCGGCCACCATTCCTTGTCGACCGAGTTCTTATCGCGGCTGTACTGCTCGTACAGCTCCGCAACGAGCCACTCGTTGGCTCCGAACTCCCCGTCGGTGGTGTTTCCCACGCCGGTCGCCTGATCGGACACGGATCCGCCTACTTTCGTCGATGACGTAACAATTGTGCGGAGCCCGCGCGGCATCGCGCACAGAGATCAAGGGTATCCCAGGTTGCGGGCCTGTCGGCATCCGAGCGCCCTCCGGGGAGGCGGCGGATCCGGCGCCGACGGCCCGCGCGACGGGCGGTCCGTGGGTAGCGTGGGAGCATGCACTTCTCCGGTGAGCGCCCCGCGGTCGATCTGACCTACTCGGACGTGTTCCTCGTCCCCCGTCGATCGGGGGTGGCCAGTCGCCTCGACGTCGACCTGTCGCCGCGCGACGGCACCACCGCGACGCTGCCGCTCGTCGCGTCCAACATGAACTCGGTCACCGGCCCGCGGCTCGCGGCGGCGCTCGCCCGGCGCGGCGGCCTCGCCGTGCTGCCGCAGGACATGGCGCTGCAGGACGTCGACGGCGCGATCCGGTGGGTGAAGGATCAGCCCGTCGCGTGGGACAGCCCACTGGTCCTGCCGCCGGAGGCGCTCGTGGCGGATGCCGCGGCCCTGCTGCCCCCGGCGGCGGGGCACGGCATCGTCGTCGCGCCCGGCCGCGGCCGCATCCACGTCGACGACATCGTCGGCGTCGTGCCGGCGGAGCGGCTCGGCACGGCCCTGCCCGATGCGAGGCTCGGCGACCTCGTCCGCCACCGCGCCGTGTCGATCGACGCCGACGACGTCGACGGCGCGCGCTCGGCGTTCGACGTGCTGGTGGCCGCCGAGGCCGACATCGTGACCGTGCTGCAGCACGGCTACCTCGTCGGGACCCTCTCGCAGCGGACCGCCCTCCGCGCCTCGATCTACCGTCCTGCCGTCGATGCGGCCGGCCGGCTCGTCGTCGCGGCCGCCGTGGGCATCAACGGCGACGTGGCCGCGAAGGCGCGGGCGCTCGCGGGCGCCGGCGTGGACGTGCTCGTCGTGGACACCGCGCACGGGCACCAGGAGAGCATGCTGCGCGCGCTCCGCGCCGTGGCGGACCTCGGGCTCGGCCTGCCGATCGTCGCCGGCAACGTCGTCACGGCGGACGGGGTCCGCGACCTCGTCGATGCCGGTGCGTCGATCCTGAAGGTCGGCGTGGGCCCGGGCGCGATGTGCACGACCCGCATGATGACCGCGGTGGGCCGTCCGCAGTTCTCCGCGGTCCTCGAGACGGCCGAGGCGGCCGGTGCGGTCGGCGCGCACGTGTGGGCGGACGGCGGGGTCCGCTACCCGCGCGATGTCGCGCTGGCGCTCGCAGCGGGTGCGGCATCCGTGATGATCGGCTCGTGGTTCGCCGGGACGATCGAGTCCCCCGGTGAGCTGCGGGCGGACCCGGAGGGGCGGGTCTACAAGGAGTCGTGGGGGATGGCCTCGACGAAGGCCGTGCAGGGGCGCTTCGGCCGGCTGGACGCCTTCGAGCGCGCCCGCAAGGAGCTGTTCGCCGAGGGCATCTCGTCGTCGCGGATCTACCTCGACCCGCTGCGGCCGAGCGTCGAGGACCTCGTCGACATGATCACCGCGGGGGTCCGGTCCTCGTTCACCTACGCCGGGGCGGCGACCGTCCCGGAGTTCGCCGAGCGGGCCACGGTCGGGCTGCAGTCCGCCGCGGGGTACGAAGAGGGCAAGGCGCTCCCCGTCAGCTGGTGATCCGCTCGAGGCCCTGCCGCGCGTCGTCCGGCAGAGCGGATGCCGGCGCGGCGCGGATGCTGCCGTCCGCGCGGACGAGAGCCGGGGTGCCGTAGAATCATCCTCACAATGGACGACCCTCCCAGTAGACCTTCGCCCCACCGTTCCTGCCCCCCGATGATCCGGGGTGACGTCTGATGGATTTCGTCTGGCTGGGCGTGGGGCTCCTCCTGACCGTCGGCACCGGTCTGTTCGTCGCGAGCGAGTTCGCCCTCGTGAACCTCGACCGCGCCGACCTCGAAGCGCGCCGCGCGAACGGGGAGACGCGGCTGTCGCTCACGATCGACGCGCTGAAGATCACCTCGACGCATCTCTCCAGCGCGCAGCTGGGCATCACGCTCACGACGCTGCTCACCGGCTACACGATGGAGCCGGCGCTGTCGAACCTGATGAGCCCGGTGTTCACGGCATGGGGCGTGCCGGACGAGGCCTCCCGGCCCATCGCCACGGTCATCGCCATGACGATCGCGACGGTGTTCTCCATGATCATCGGCGAACTCGTCCCCAAGAACTTCGCGCTCGCCATCCCACGGCCGACGGCGAAGCTCGTGATGGGCTTCCAGACCGTCTTCACGACCGTCTTCCGGCCCGCCATCGCCCTGCTCAACGGCAGTGCGAACGCCGTGCTGCGCGCGATGGGCATCGAGCCGAAGGAGGAGCTCTCCGGAGCGCGCACCGCCGAGGAGCTCTCGAGCCTCGTGCGGCGCTCGGCGAGTGCCGGCGTCCTCGAGAAGGACACCGCATCGCTCCTCGACCGCACCCTCACCTTCTCCCGGCTGACGACGGCCGACGTCATGACACCGCGGCCGAGCGTCCACGCCCTGCCCGCCGGCGACAGCGTCGAGGACGTCATCCAGCTCGCCCGCCGCACCGGTCACAGCCGCTTCCCGATCTTCGGCGACTCGATGGACGACATCACCGGCATCGTGCACCTCAAGCAGGCCGTGTCGGTCCCGCGGGAGCGCCGCGCCGAGGTGCCGGCGGCGGCGATCGCGGAAGAGCCGCTGCGGGTGCCCGAGGCGGTGCACCTCGACGGACTCATGGCCGAGCTCCGTGCCCGCGGCTACCAGATGGCCGTCGTCGTCGATGAGTACGGCGGCACGGCGGGCGTCGTGACGCTCGAGGACCTCGTCGAGGAGATCGTCGGCGAAGTGCTCGACGAGCACGACCGCAGTCGCGCCGGGGTGGTCCGCGCGGCCGGGTCGATCATCTTCCCCGGTGACCTGCGTCCCGACGAGGTGCGCGACCGCACCGGCATCCGCGTCCCCGAAGGCGACGTCTACGACACCGTGGGCGGCTTCATCATGGCCACCCTCGAGCGGATCCCCGCCGTGGGCGACGAGATCGAGATCGAGGACGGCACCATCACCGTGCAGCGCATGGACGGCCGTCGCGTCGACCGCGTCAAGTTCGTCCCCGCGCCGGTGCCGGCCGCGGCGACCGCCGACGGAGGTGAGCGCCGATGAACGACTGGGCCGGAATCGCGTGGCTCGTGGTGCTGCTCATCGCGAACGCCTTCTTCGTCGGCGCGGAGTTCGCCGTCATCTCGGCGCGCCGCTCGCAGATCGAGCCGCTGGCCGAGAAGGGGTCCCGTTCCGCGAAGACCGCGCTGTGGGCCATGGAACACGCCACGCTGATGCTGGCGACGTGCCAGCTCGGCATCACCATCTGCTCGCTGCTGATCCTGAACGTCTCGGAGCCGGCGATCCACCACCTGCTGGCCGTGCCGCTCGAGGCCCTCGGCATCCCGTACGCCATCGTGGACGTCGCCGGCTTCGTCATCGCGCTGCTGCTGGTCTCGTACCTGCACGTCGTGTTCGGCGAGATGGTCCCGAAGAACCTCGCGTTCTCGCTGCCGGACCGCGCCGTGCTGATGCTCGCGCCGCCGCTCGTGTGGGTGTCGCGGGTGTTCCACCCGGTCATCGTCGCGCTGAACTGGATCGCGAACCACGTGGTCCGGCTGTTCCGGGTGGAGCCGAAGGACGAGGCCGCCTCGACGTTCACCCTCGACGAGGTCGCGACCATCGTGAACCAGTCGCGCATGGAGGGCGTCCTCGACGACGCGTCGGGAGCGGTCGCCGCCGCGGTGGAGTTCACCGACAAGAAGGCGAAGGACGTCGCGGTGCCGCTGTCCGAACTCGTCACCCTCCCCGAGACGACCACGCCGGACGAGATCGAGCGGGCCGTCGCGCGGCACGGGTTCTCGCGCTACGTGATCGTCGACGACGAGGGGATGCCGCTCGGCTACGTCCACCTGAAGGACGTGCTGCGCTCCGCCGAGGACTCCGACGGGGAGGCGAACGTCGCGCGGCCGATCAAGCCGAAGCGCATCCACCACATGCTGCCGATCACCGAGTCGACCGACCTCGAGGACGCTCTCGCACTGATGCGCCGCTCGAGCCGCCACCTCGCGCAGGTGCGCGACGCGGCAGGCGAGACGACCGCGGTGCTGTTCCTCGAGGACATCATCGAGGAGCTCGTCGGCGAGGTGAACGACGCGACCCGGCGCATCTGAGCCGGGTCGCGCGCCCGCCGTCCCGCTCAGCCGTGGCGGCGGGCGCGCTCGTACTGCGGCGGCGTGAGGGCCGCGACGGCGGGGTCGCCCAGCTCGTGTGCGGCGCGCAGGGCGAAGTGCGGGTCGCGGAGCCACTCCCGGCCGACCATCACGGCGTCCGCCAGGCCGTCGGCGAGGATCGCCTCGGCCTGCGGACCGTCGACGATCTCACCGACGGCGGTCACCCGCAGGCCGGTGCGCTCGCGCACGGTCGCGGCGAAGGGCACCTGGTAGTTCGGACCCGTCGTGATGCGCTGGTGCGCGACGAGGCCGCCCGTGGAGATGTCGATCAGCCGCGCGCCGCGGTCGCCGACCCAGCCGGCGACGGTCGCGGTCTCGTCCACGTTCCAGCCGCCGTCGGCCCAGTCGGTCGCCGAGAATCGCACCGCGAGCACCCGGCCGGGAGCGGCCTCGCGGACCGCCTCGACGACGCGGAGCAGCAGACGGGCCCGGTTCTCGAGCGATCCGCCGTACTCGTCCGTGCGCTCGTTCGACAGCGGGGAGAGGAACTGGTGCAGCAGGTAGCCGTGCGCCGCGTGGACCTCGAGGAGGTCGAACCCGGCGGCATCCGCGCGCGCGGCGGCCGCGGCGAACGCGTCGACGAGGGCGTCGATGCCCGCAGCGTCCAGCGCCACCGGCTCGGCGAAGCCGTCGAAGGCGATCGCGGACGGTGCCACGGTCTGCCAGCCGCCGCGGTCCTCGGGGACGGAGCCGCGCTCCTCGTCGAAGGGCCGCCACGTCGACGCCTTGCGGCCGGCATGCGCGAGCTGGATGCCGGCGGCCGCGCCGCGGGCGTGGATCGCCGCCACGATGGGGCGCCATGCGTCGCGCTGCGCGTCGTTCCAGAGGCCCGTGTCGCCCGGGGTGATCCGTCCCTCGGGGACGACAGCGGTCGCCTCGGCGATCACGAGGCCGGAGCCGCCCGATGCGAACTGCGCGAGGTGCACGTGGTGCCAGTCGTTCGGCAGCCCGTCCTGCGACGAGTACTGGCACATGGGCGACACCCACAGGCGGTTGCGCACGGTCAGGCCGTCGAGGTCGATGGGCGTGAACAACTGGGTCATCCGGAACTCCGTCGCAGTAGGGTGTCGCCATGGCAGGGCGCACATGGACCAGGGCGGATGTGGCCGCCGTGCTCTCCGGCCCAACCGCATCCGACGACAAGTATTCCCGCGGCGTGGTCGGCGTGCGAACCGGCTCGGATCGCTTCCCCGGCGCCGCCGTGCTCGGCGTGGAGGCGGCGTGGCGCACGGGTGTCGGCATGGTCCGCTACCTCGGGCCGGACCGGGCGGCCGATCTCGTCCTCGCCCGGCGTCCCGAGACGGTCACCGCCGACGGCCGCGTGCAGGCGTGGCTGATCGGCTCCGGCACTTCCGCCGACGCGCGCAACGACGCCGAGACCCGCGCGCTGCGCGAGGTCCTCGCCGGCCAGGTGCCGGTCGTCGTGGACGCCGGCGCGCTGGACCTCGTGGCGGACGCCGGCGCACCCGTGATCGCGACGCCGCACGCCCGCGAGCATGCGCGGCTGCGCGAGTCGCTCGGTCTCGACCCGGATGCCGCAAACGCGGAGTGCGAGACGGCCGCGGCGCTCCGCGGCATCCTCGTGCGCAAGGGCTCGCGCACCGTCGTCGCCGCGCCGGACCACGACCCGATCGAGCTCGACGCCCCGACCTCGTGGCTCGCCACGGCGGGCACGGGGGACGTGCTGGCGGGCATCCTCGGCGGTCTCGCCGCGGGGGCGGGTGCGTCCGACCTCGACACCCTGCAGCGCGTCGCCGCATCCGCGGTCTGGCTGCACGGCCGCGCCGCCGAGCACGCCGTCGCCGCGCACGACGGCGGTCCGATCGTGGCCCTCGACGTCGCCGCGCATGTGCCGTTCGCGGTGGCCGAGGCGCTCGGGTCCTGACACCGGGCGCTCCTAGGATGAGGGAGTGACGAACCGGGGCGTGCTGTGGATCGCGTTCGCGTTCGTCCACATCGGCGTGGCGGCGCTCGGCTTCCTGATGCCGAACGAGCCCATGGGCGACGTCTACCGCGTCTACGAGCCGTGGTCGGTGGCGGCCTGGCAGGGCTACGCCGTCGTCGGCGTCACCGAGGAGTGGGTCTACCCGCCGCTGGCGCTGCTGCCGATGCTGCTCGCGCACGCGCCCGGGACGCTCCTCGGCAGCTACACGATCGGGTGGGCGGTCCTCGTCACCGTGCTCGATGCCGTCGCGTTCGCGATCCTGATCGGCCGGGGACGTTCCCGCGGGCGGACGGTCGCGGCCTGGTTCTGGCTCGCGGCGATGGCCTGCCTCGGACCGGTCGGGATGTACCGGCTCGACGCCGTGACGGTGCCGCTCGCGATCCTCGCGCTGCTCTGGCTGATCGGCCGGCCCTGGCTCGCGTCCATGCTGCTGGCGGCGGCGACCTGGATCAAGGTATGGCCGGCGGCGCTCCTGGCGGCGGCGTTCATCGCCGTCCGCCGGCGCGGCGCGGTCGCCCTCGGCGCGGTCGTCGTCAGCGCCGGTGTCCTCGGCGCGGTGATCTCGGCGGGCGGTGCCCCGCATGCCCTCGGGTTCGTGGCCGGGCAGACGGCGCGCGGCCTGCAGGTGGAGGCGCCGGTGAGCGCGCCGTACCTCTGGGGCGCCGTCGCAGGGATCGACGGGTTCTCGGTGTACTACGACGTCGAGCTCCTGACCTTCCAGGTCACCGGGACGCAGGTCGACACGGTGATCGCGGCGATGACCCCGCTCATGGCGCTCGCCGCCGTCGCGATCGCCGGCGTCGGCGCGTGGAAGGCGTGGCGCGGCGTCCGCTTCGTGCGGCTGTTCCCCGTGCTGGGCCTCGCCCTGGTGGTGGCCCTGATCGTCTGCAACAAGGTCGGCTCGCCCCAGTTCCACACCTGGCTCTTCCCCGTCGTCGCGTTCGGCCTCGTCATCGACCGGCGCCGCTGGGCGGGCCCCGGCATCCTCGTCCTCGGGGCCGCCGCGCTCACCCAGCTGGTCTATCCCGTCCTGTACGGCGGCGTGCTCGTCGCCGAGTCCGGCCCCGCCCTGGTCCTCACAGCGCGTAACCTCGTGCTGATCGCCCTGCTCGCGTGGATGGCTGTCCGCCTCGTACGCCTGCCGGTGCCCGTCCCCGCCCGCGTCCGCGCGGTCTGAAAAACCCGGAGGTCCGCCATGCTCGTCGCCTTCTCCGTCGCTCCGAGCGGCACCGGTCGCTCCGACGGCTCCGTCCACGACGCCGTCGCGGCCGCCGTCGCCGTCGTCCGCGCCTCGGGTCTGCCGCACCGCACCACCTCGATGTTCACCGAGATCGAGGGGGAGTGGGGCGAGGTGATGACCGTCGTGAAGGATGCCGTCGACGCCGTCCAGCCCTTCGGCTCCCGCGTCTCCCTCGTCCTGAAGGCCGACATCCGCCCGGGATACACCGGCGAGCTGGACGGCAAGATCGAGCGCCTCGAGACGGCTCTGGATGCGCGGCGGTCAGAGTCGGCGTCGTCGGACTGACACGCCGCCGCGGGGTGCGCAACCCCGTGCGCGGTACCGGACGCGCCCGGTAGCGTCGCAGCCATGTCACGGAACTCACGACGGTTCGCCTGCACCCCCGAGGATGTCTTCACCGTGCTGGCCGACGGCTGGCTGTTCCCCTCGTGGGTCGTCGGCGCGTCGCGCATGCGCGACGTCGCGGACGACTGGCCGCAGGTCGGCACGAAGCTGCACCACTCGTTCGGGGTGTGGCCCTTCCTCATCGACGATGCCACCGAGGTGCTCGACTACGACCCGCCGCGGCGGATCGTCTTGAAGGCGCGGGGATGGCCCATCGGCGAGGCGCGCGTCGAGATCCAGGTGAAGCCCCATCCGGAGGGTGCGCTGGTGCGCATCCAGGAGGAGGCCATCGCCGGTCCCGGGCGCCTGATCCCGCAGCCGCTCCTCGACGCGCCGCTGCAGCTGCGGAACGCCGAGACGCTGCACCGGCTCGCGTACCTCGCCGAGGGGATCGCGGCCCGGCCGACGGAGGAGACGACGGCCGAGGAAGAAGACCCCGACGTGGGCGCCACGGCGTGAGCATGCTGGACGCGGTCGTCGTCGGCGCGGGCCCCAACGGTCTCGCCGCCGCCGTGACGCTCGCCCGGGCGGGCCTCTCGGTCCGCGTCCACGAGCGCGCCGACCACATCGGCGGCGGGGCGAGCACCGGCGAGCTGACGCTCCCCGGCTTCCGCCACGACATCTGCTCCGCCGTCCATCCGCTCGCGTTCGAGTCGCGCTTCTTCCGCGAGTTCGGCCTCGCCCGGCGCGTCGAGTTCGTCGTGCCCGAGGCCTCCTACGCGCACCCGCTCGACGGCCCGCACGCCGCGATCGCCTACCGGGACCTCGACCGGACCGCCCAGACGCTCGGGCGCGACGGCGACGCCTACCGGCGGCTCATGCGACCGCTCGTCGATCGTCACTCGGACGTGGCGGACTTCACCGGCCATCCGCTGCTGCGCCTGCCCCGGCATCCGTTCGCGGCCGCCTGGTTCGCGGCGCGTGCGGCGGAGCAGGGGAGCGCGCTCTGGAACGCCCGGTTCGCGGAGGATGCCGCACCCGCCCTCATCACGGGGGTCGCCGCCCACACGATCCTGCCGCTGCCGAGTCTCGCCGCGGCGGGGGCGGGCCTGGCCCTGGCGACGTACGGGCATGCGCTCGGGTGGCCGATCCCCGTCGGCGGCAGCCAGAGCATCGTCGATGCGATGGCGGACGACCTGCGCGCGCACGGCGGCGAGATCGTCCTGGAGTCGGAGATCACCTCCCTCGCCGATCTGCCGCCTGCCCGGGCGACGATCCTGGATGTCGTCCCGAGCGCCTTCCTGCGCATCGGCGGCGGAGCGCTGCCGTCGTCGTACCGCGCCGCACTGGAACGATTCCGGTACGGCGGAGCCGTCGCGAAGGTCGACTTCGCCCTGTCGGGTCCCGTGCCCTGGCGCGACCCGGCGGTCGCGCAGGCGGGCACCGTCCACGTGGGCGGCACGCGCGCCGAGGTGGCGGCATCCGAGAACCACATCTCGCGCGGCGGCCTGCCGGAGCGGCCGTACGTGCTCGTCTCGCAGCCGTCGTCGTTCGACGACTCGCGGGCCCCGGCGGGACGCCACGTCCTCTGGGCGTACACGCACGTGCCGGCGGGGAGCACCGCCGACCGCGCCGAGGCCGTGATCGCCCAGATCGAGCGCTTCGCCCCCGGGTTCCGGGATCTCATCATCGCCACCAACTCGCGCTCCGCGGTCGAGGTGGCGGCGGAGAACCCGAACTATCCGGGCGGCGACATCGCCGCCGGGTCTCCCGCCCTCTGGCAGCTGCTCAAGCGGCCCGTCGTGTCCTCCGAACCGTGGCGGACCCCGCTTCCGGGCGTGTACCTGTGCTCGGCCTCGACGAGCCCCGGCCCGGGCGTGCACGGGCTCGCCGGGTGGCATGCGGCTCGCAGCGCGCTGCGCCACACGTTCGGCACGAGCATCTCGCCGGATCTCTCGCCGCGCTGACGGCGTGGTCTACGCCACTTCTCCGCGCGAATCAATACCCTCCCCGACCGCCGGGCCGAGTCCTATCCTTCAGGCAGCGCGCGTCACGGCGGCGTGCCCGCTTCTCGGGAGGTCGGAACCATGGTCACTCGGAATCCACGGCGGCGCACCGCGGCCGCCTCGGCGCTCGTCGCACTCGCCCTCACCGGCTGCGCCGTCGGCACCGGCGGTCAGGGGGACGGCGGCGCACAGTACGACGCGGATGCCGAGCTGTCCGGCACCCTCCAGGTGATGGGCTTCGGAGGGGTCGACGAGGTGGCCACGTCCCGGATGGACCTCGCGGAGGAGCAGCTCGGCGAGGTCGACGTGTCGCTCATCGAGGGCGAGCTGGACCTGCAGCAGTTCCTGTCGGCCGTCGCGTCGGGCAAGCCGCCCGCCGTCGTCTACGCGAACCGTCACCAGATCGGCTCGCTCGCCGCGCGCGATGCGATCGTCCCGCTGGACGAGTGCATCGACGGCGAGGGCATCGACACCGGGATGTACGTCCCGGCGGCGATCGAGCAGGTCACCTTCGACGGGTCGGTGTACGGCATCCCCGAGTTCAACTCCATCCAGCTGACGATGGCCAACGCGGACCTGCTGGAGGAGGCCGGCCTCACGATCGACGACGTGAACGGCTCCGACTGGGACGCCATGACCGCGGCCAACGAGGCGCTCATGCGCACCGACGGCGGCAAGGTCGAGGTCATCGGCGTCGACAGCAAGCTGCCCGAGTTCCTGCCGCTGTGGGCGAAGGCCAACGGCGTCGACCTGATCTCCGCCGACGGGCGCACCGCGCAGCTCGACGACCCGGCCGTGGTCGACGCCCTGACGTGGGCCGTCGGGATCTACGACGCCCAGGGCGGCTTCAGCGAGGTCAAGGCCTACCGCGACTCCGCCGACTTCTTCGGCGCCGGCAACCAGTTCGCCAGCGGCGTGCTCGGTGCCATGCCGATGGAGCAGTGGTACGTCAACGTGCTCAACGACGTCTCGCCGGACGCACCGCTCGCCTTCGACACGGTGCGGGCGCCCGGGGGAGACGCGGTCGCGTACGCCTCGGGCTCGGCGTGGGCGATCCCGTCCGGCAGCCCCAACCCCGAGGCGGCGTGCCGGTGGGCGCGGGCCATGACCTCCACGGACGCCTGGGAGGCCGCGGCGACCGCCCGCCTCGAGCTGCGCGAGGCGGACGGCAAGCCGTTCACCGGCATCCTCACCGGCAACGCCGAGGCGGACGACATGATCCAGGGAATGGTCACCGAGGGCGGCGAGCCGTGGGACAGCGCCGTCGCCGCGATGTACGAGGCGAACGAGGCCTCGTTCTCGCTCCCCGCGAACCCGGCGGACGCCGAGTTCACGACGGCGATGCAGGATGCCGTGAACAAGGTGCTCAACGGTCAGGCGGCCCCGGAGGACGCGCTCGCCGACGCGCAGCAGGTCGCTCAGGACGCGCTCGACGAAGCCTGGACGAAGCTCGAGGGCGACTGAGATGGCGACGGCCACCGTCGCCGCGCCGTCCCGGGAGAAGGCGCGGCGACGGGCGGCGCGACGGAACACCGGCTCGGCGCTGCTGTTCCTGTCGCCGTGGATCATCGGGTTCGCCGTCTTCACGGCCTGGCCGCTGATCTACAGCGCCTACCTGTCACTCACGGACTACGACGTCATCAACGACCCCTCCTTCGTCGGCTTCGACAACTACGTCGAGCTGTTCGAGGACCCCAAGATCGGGCTGGCGCTGTCGAACACGTTCACGTTCATGGTCATCCAGGTGCCGGCATACGTCGTCGTCTCGCTCCTGCTGGCCGTGCTGCTGAACGGCGCGGGACGATCCTCGGGGTTCTTCCGGACCATGGTCTTCCTGCCGAAGATGACGCCGCCGGTGGCCGTCGGCATCCTCTTCCTGCTGCTGTTCAACGGCCAGAACGGGCTCATCAACTCGGGACTCGAGACCGTCGGCATCGACGGTCCCGCCTGGACGACCGACCCCGCCTGGGTGAAGCCGGGGCTCGTGCTGATGAGCCTGTGGACCGTCGGCTCGTCCGTCATCATCCTGCTCGCCGCCCTGCAGGCGGTGCCCGAGGAGCTGTACGAATCCGCGCGGATCGACGGTGCCGGGCGCTGGCACCGGTTCTGGCACGTCAGTCTTCCGCTGATCAGCCCGGCGCTGTTCTTCATCGTCGTGGTGAACACGATCGCCGGCCTGCAGACCTTCGACGAGGCCTACACGGCCTTCTTCGGCGCGGGCAACAGCACGTACAGCAATGACGCGGCGCTGTTCTACGTCATCTACCTCTTCCAGCAGGCGTTCCAGTTCCTCCACATGGGGTACGCCTCCGCCATGGCCTGGCTGCTGTTCGTGCTGATCATGGCCGTCACCGCGGTGCAGCTGATCGTGTCACGACGCCTCGTCTACTACGAGGGCGAGGCGGGGCGATGACCGGCCTCGTGTCCGGCTCCGCCGGTGCCGCGGCGGCCGCGGACGCGCCCCGACCGGCATCCGCCCCTCCGATCGTTCCCCCGGGAGACGGCGCCCCGCGCAGGCGCCGGCAGAACCGCGGCGCCCGCATCGTCACGGTCGTGCTCCTGGTCCTCGTCACCGTCGCCTTCGCCTACCCGTTCGTCTGGCTGGTCAGCGCGTCGTTCAAGCCGCGCGGCGAGGTCTTCGACAACCGGCTGATCCCCGAGACGTTCACTCTCGACAACTACGCGCAGGTCTGGCAGGAGGCGCCGCTCGCGCTCTGGCTGCTGAACACGCTCGTGGTCACCGCGCTCGCCGCGACGACCGTCACGCTGTCGAGCGCGATGGTCGCGTGGGGCTTCGCGTACTTCCGATTCCGGGGACGCAACGTGCTGTTCGGCCTGGTGCTCGCCTCGATGATGCTCCCCGGTGCCGTCACGATGATCCCGACCTTCCTCATCTGGAACTCCCTCGGTTTCGTGGGGACCCTCGTGCCGCTGTGGGCGCAGAACCTCTTCGCGAGCGCCTTCTACGTCTTCCTGCTGCGGCAGTTCATCCTCGGCCTCCCGCGCGAGCTGTTCGAGGCGGCACGCGTCGACGGCGCCAGCCAGTGGGCCGTGTTCTGGCGCATCGCGGTGCCGCTGCTGCGGCCGACGCTGGCGGTCGTGCTCGTGTTCGAGGTGCAGGCCGCCTGGACGGACCTCATGCGGGGACTCATCTACCTGCGCGACTCGTCGACCTTCACCATCCCGCGGGGGCTCAAGTCGCTCGTGGACGCGTTCGGGTTCGGCGGCGAGTGGCACTGGGAGATCATCGTCACGGCATCCGTCATCGCCACGGTGCCGATGATCATCGTGTTCTTCCTGGCTCAGAAGCACATCATCCGCGGCATCAGCACATCCGGGCTGAAGGGCTGAGCCGGCGCCGCGCTCAGGTGTCGAGCAGCCGGCGCAGGTGCGCCCCGACCGCGGCCGTCTCGATGAGGAAGCCGTCGTGTCCGAAATCGCTGGCGAGCACGACGGTCTCCTCGTCGATCGTCGTCCGGATGCCGCGCGCGATGCGATGCTGCCCCTCCACCGGGAACAGGCGGTCGCTGTCCACGCCGAGGACGAGGGTGCGGGCGGTGACGCGGGCGAGCGCGTCGTCGACGCCGCCCCGGCTGCGGCCCACGTCGTGCGAGTTCATCGCCTCGACGAGGGTGATGTAGGAGTTCGCGTCGAATCGGCGGGTGAAGCGGTTCCCGTGGAAGTCGAGGTAGCTCTCGACGGCGTAGCGGCCGCCGTGGCCGAGCGGGCTCTTGCCGGACTGCCACGACCGCTGGAACCGGGCGTTGAGCTCGGTGGGGGTGCGGTAGTTGAGCAGCGCCATCCGGCGGGCGAGGGCGAGCCCGCGGTGCGGGCCGTTGCCGTCGCCGGCGTCGTAGTACGAGCCGCCCGCGAAACGCGGGTCGATCGAGATCGCCTCGAGCTGCACGGAGTTCAGCGCGACCTGATCGGCGGTCGTCGTGGGCGGCGAGCACAGCACCGCGAGCCGTTCGACGCGCTCGGGGTGACCGACGGCCCACTCGAGGGCGTGCATCCCGCCCATCGAGCCGCCGACGACGGCCGCCCAGGCGTCGACGCCGAGGGCGTCGGCGAGCATGACCTGCGCCGCCACCTGGTCGCGGATCGTGAGGAACGGGAACCGCGAGGCCCACTCGTAGCCGTCGGGGGCGATGCTCGACGGACCGGTCGACCCCTGGCATCCGCCCAGCATGTTCGGGGCGACGACGAACCAGCGGTCGGTGTCGATGGCGGCACCGGGACCGACGACATCGCCCCACCAGCCGTCGGTGGGATGCCCGGGCCCGGCATCGCCGCGGACGTGGCTGTCACCGGTGAGGGCGTGGAGGACGAGCACGGCGTTGTCGCGCGCGGGCGACAGCTCGCCCCAGGTCTCGTAGGCGAGACGGATGCCGGGGAGCGCGGCGCCGCCCTCGGTCGTGAACGCGCCGAACCGCGCGAAGCGGCGCTCGCCGACCGGGTCGCCGTCCCGCCAGGCTCCCGTGGCCGGCGGCCGCCCGAGCAGCAGGCGCGCGTCGGCCTCGGTCACGGGTGCCGAGGGCACCGTGTCTTCCGAGGTCTGCCAGTCCATGAGCCGCTTCCGTCGAGGATCCTCCCACGCTAACGCGGCGCCCGAGGACGGGCCGCGATGTTACGGTCGCGGGTGTCGCGGGCCGGGAGTAGCGTCCGGGCATGGACGCTGATGTGATCGGGTACCTGCTGGCGGGCGACCCCGCCGTCCGGTGGCAGGTGCTGCGGGATCTGACCGACGCCGACCCGGGAGACGTGGCGCGCGAACGCGCCCGCGTCGCGCGCGAAGGGTGGGGCGCGGCGCTGCTGGCGGAGCAGGCCGAGGACGGCCGCTGGGACGGCGGCACGTACCGGCCGGGGTGGGCCGATCCGCGGCGGCCGTTCTTCGACGCCTGGACGGCGACCCACTTCGCGCTACAGCAGCTCCGCGAGTTCGGCGTCGATCCGGAGGACCCGGCGGTGGCGGCGGCGATCGACCGCGTGCGGCAGCACGTCCGCTGGGAGCATGACGACGAGGCCTACTTCGACGGCGAGACGGAACCGTGCATCAACGGCGTCGCGCTGAGCGCGGCCGTCTACTTCGGCGTCGACGGCGGCAGCATCGTCCGGACGATCCTCGACGGCCAGCTGCCGGACGGCGGATGGAACTGCTACGAGGGGGCCGGGGTGTCGTCGTTCCACTCCACGATCTGTGCGCTCGAGGGTCTCCGCGACCAGCGCTCCCACGCGGACGGCGACGGCCGCCTCGACGACGCGCTGGTGCGCGGCGAGGAGTACCTGCTGGAACGCCGGCTGCTGTACCGGCGGACGACGGGCGAGCTCGTCGATCCGCGATTCGCGATGGCGTCCTACCCGGTGCGCTGGTACTACGACGCGCTGCGGGCGCTGGAGTACTTCCGGCGCGCCGACCGGCGCGACGCCCGTCTGCAGGAGCCGGTGGAGTGGCTGCGCGGGAAGCGGCTCGCGAACGGGATGTGGAATCTCGAGAACGCGCACGAGGGGCCGACGCTGCGGTCGCTGGACGGGGAGGGGGAGGGCCACCCGAGCCGGTGGGTGACGCTGTCCGCGCTCCGCGTGCTCCGGTGGTGGGATCGGGCCGCCGCAGGGTCGGCCCCGCCTCCGGCAGCCGTCCCGGCCGTCGACGATGCCGGCGGTGGAGCCGGACACGACGATGCCCCGCCCCGGTGAGCGGGGCGGGGCATCGACGGGGTGTCAGGCCCGCGCCGCCTCCGCGAAGCGGCGGGCGGCAGCCAGCGCCTGGTCGAGGTCGGCCTTGAGGTCGTCGATGTTCTCGAGGCCCACCGACAGCCGCACCAGGCCCGGGGTGACACCGCTCGTGAGCTGCTGCTCCGGCGTCAGCTGCGAGTGCGTGGTCGAGGCCGGGTGGATGACGAGGGAGCGGACGTCGCCGATGTTGGCGAGGTGGCTGAACAGGCTCAGCGAGTTGACGAACTCGCGGCCCGTCTCGACACCGCCCTTGAGCTCGAACGACAGCACCGCGCCGACGCCCTTCGGGGCGTAGCGGTTGGCCGCGGCGTACCAGGGCGAGGTGGGCAGGCCCGAGTAGTTGACGGAGGCGACATCCGGGTGGTTCTCGAGCCACTCCGCGATCTCCTGCGCATTCTGCACGTGTCGTTCGATGCGCAGCGACAGCGTCTCGATGCCCTGGATCAGATTCCACGCGCTCTGCGGCGAGATGGCCGAGCCGAGGTCGCGGAGCAGCTGCACGCGCGCCTTGATGATGTACGCGAGGCTGTCGCCCACGGCATCCGTGTAGACGGCGCCGTGGTACGACGGGTCGGGCGTCGTCAGGCCCGGGAAGCGCTCGGAGTTCTCGGTCCACGCGAACGTGCCGCCGTCGACGATGGCGCCGCCGATGGTGGTGCCGTGGCCGCCGAGGAACTTCGTGACCGAGTGGACGACGATGTCGGCGCCGTGCTCGAAGGGGCGGATGAGGTACGGCGTCGCGATCGTGTTGTCGACGATGAGGGGCACGCCGGCGTCGTGCGCGACGTCGGCGACGGTGCGGATGTCGAGGACGTTGATCTGCGGGTTGCCGATCGTCTCGGCGAAGAAGAGCTTCGTGTTCGGCCGGACGGCGCGGCGCCATTCCTCGGCGTCGTCCTGGTCCTCGACGAACGTCGTCTCGATGCCGAGCTTGGCGAGCGTGTACTTGAACAGGTTGTACGTGCCGCCGTAGATGGAGCTGGACGACACGATGTGATCGCCCGCCTGCGCGATGTTGAGGATCGCGAACGTCGACGCCGCCTGACCGCTCGCGAGCACGAGCGCGCCGGTGCCGCCCTCGAGCGAGGCCAGCCGCTGCTCGAGCACGTCCTGCGTCGGGTTCTGGATGCGCGTGTAGATGTTGCCGAACTCGGCCAGGGCGAACAGGTTCGCGGCATGGTCGGCATTGTCGAACACGTACGACGTGGTCTGGTAGATCGGCGTGGCCCGAGCCTTCGTGACCGGGTCCGGAGCGGCGCCGGAGTGGATCTGCTTGGTCTCGAAGCGCCAGTTCTCGGGTGCGGACATGACGATCTCCCTCATGGAAAGTCGGGTGGGCAGCGACGGATGCCGTGGCCGACATCGACGCTATCGAGGTGCGCACAGGCAGGACAATGCCGCCGGACTCGGGACGTAACCTTCGGGGTGCGCAGCGTCAGCCACCGGAGTCGATAGCGTGGACGGCATGGGAAACAGGCGTGCAGTCGTGACCGGGGCGAGTTCGGGGATCGGGGAGGCCGCCGTCCGTGCACTGCGCGCCACCGGCTGGGACGTCGTGGGGGTCGCACGGCGCGCGGCGCGCCTCGAGGCCCTCGACGCGGAGGTCGGTTCGGTCTCGTTCGCCGCGGACCTCACGAGCGAGACGGACGTCGAGGCCCTCGCCGCACACCTGTCCGACACTGGACCCGTCCACGCTCTCGTGCACGTCGCCGGTGGCGCCCGGGGCGCCGACCGGGTCGAGGACGGCGACCCCGCCGACTGGCGCTGGATGTTCGAGGCGAATGTGCTGTCGGCGCAGCTGATCACGGCTGCGCTGCTGCCCCTGCTGCGCGCGGCTGCCCACGACGACGGTCACGCGGACACGCTGTTCGTCACCTCCACCGCCGCGCAGACCGCGTACCCCGGCGGGGCCGGGTACAACGCCGCCAAGGCGGGCGAGTCGATGATCGCCCGCGCGCTGCGGCTCGAGCTGAACGGCGAGCCGATCCGGGTCGCCGAGATCGCCCCCGGAATGGTGCAGACCGAGGAGTTCACCCTCAACCGCCTCGCCGGCGACCGCGCCGCGGCCGAGAAGGTCTACGACGGCGTCCGCAACCCGCTGACGGCATCCGATGTCGCCGACGTCATCGCCTACGCCCTGAACGCTCCCGGCCACGTCAACCTGGACCTGGTGACGATGCGCCCCGTCGCGCAGTCCGCGCAGCACCTGCTCGCCCGCGGCACTCTTCACCCGCGGCACGTGGAGGACTGACCGCCCCGCGGCTCAGGCGGGCGGGGCGTCGGCGAAGGCGACCTTCGGGACGATCAGCAGCAGCAGGGCGGCGAGGAATCCGCCCGCCGCGCAGATCGACCACACCGTGAGGTAGCCGCCCAGGGAGCTCGCGGTCTGGCCCACCGCGGCGCCCGCGCCGACGGCGAGCACGACGCCGAACACGCCGGACGAGAAGGCCCCGCCGATCGTCTTGGTGGTGTTGGTCAGACCCGACGCCTCGCCGGTCTGGCCGAGCGGGGCGGCGGCGGCAGCGGCGGCGGGCATCGCGCCGACGAGCGCGCCGCAGCCGAGGCCGGCGATGGAGAGGTTCACCAGCACCTGCCACAGCTCGACGTGGAACGGCAGGAAAAGGGCGTAGCCGATGCCGACGAGGACCGCGGCGCCGATCAGCATCAGCCGGGGACTGATGCGCCGGGAGGTGGCCGCGAACAGGCTCGCGCCGACGATGAGCGAGACGAGGTACAGCCCGATGACGTACGAGCGCTCGGCGGAGTCGAGGCCCAGGCCGTAGCCCAGGCTCGGGTCGGTTCCGGCGTAGGTCGAGAGGGGCCCCTGCGCCCCGAGCAGACTGATCCCGATGAGGAAGGCCGTCGCCTGGACCGGCCACATCTCCGGCCGGGCCAGGACCCGCATGTCGATGATCGGATTGGACTGGCGCAGCTCGAAGCGGACGAACCAGACGAGGACCAGGACGCCGAGAAGGAGCAGGCCGGCGACGCCCCACCAGGAGGCGGCGCCCAGCTCGAGGGCGCCGATCAGCCGCATCCACGCCAGGGCCCCGGTCACCAGCAGCAGTCCCCAGGCGAGGATCACGGTGCCCCACGTGTCGAGGGTGCGGACACCCGACGGCGTGGACTCCGGCACGAACCGCCAGATCACGACGGCGACGAGCGACACCGCGACCGCCGGGACGGTGAGGGTGAGGGCGAGATCACCGGTCGCCGCGAAGATGCGCCCGGCGGCGAGAGCGCCGACGATGGCTCCCGCCTCGAGCCCGACGACCAGCAGGCCCGCCGCCCGGCGGGTGAGCGAGACGCCGCGGTTCTGCTCGCGCCCGCGCTCGAAGATGAGCGCGATCTCCAGCGGCAGCCAGACGACGTAGAAGCCCTGCAGCGCCCAGAACAGCAGGAAGGTCCAGAAGGAGTCGGCGAAGACCAGCCCCCACGAGGCGAGGGCGGTGAGGACCGCCGCCAGCAGCAGGATCCTCTTGTGGCCGAACATGTCGCCGAGCTTGGCGAGGATGGGGACCACGATCGCCGACAGCAGCAGCTGGCCTGCTTCGAACCAGTTCACGTCGGCGTCGGTGATGTCGAGCGCGATCACGATGTCGCTGAACAGCGGGATGTAGTACCCCTGCAGGATGCCGCTCACGATCTCGACGACGATGAACCAGCCGATGAGGCTGGCGGTGATGCCGAGGGCGCTTCGGCGCAGAGTGCTGGTCACGAGCGCGAGCCTATCGGCGCGCGCGTCCTAGTCTGGGACGGCACGGACGAGAGGATGCGCGTGGACCTGGACGAGCTCGCGGTCGCGGGACTGATCGACCCGGAATGGGCGGCCGCCCTCGGCCCGGTGGCGGGCGACATCGCCGCGCTGGGGGAGCGGCTGCGCGGCGAGGTCGCATCCGGTCGCGGCTACCTGCCGGCGGGCGACGCGGTGCTGCGGGCCTTCGCGCGCCCGCTGTCGGCGGTCCGCGTCCTGATCGTCGGCCAGGACCCGTATCCCACCCCCGGGCATCCCATCGGCCTGTCGTTCGCCGTCGAGCGTCACGTCCGTCCGCTGCCTCGGAGCCTCGCCAACATCTACACCGAGCTGACCGAGGACCTCGGCCTGCCGCGGGCCGAGCACGGCGACCTGTCGGCGTGGAGCGATCAGGGCGTCATGCTGCTGAACCGCGTCCTCACGGTCGCGCCCGGTCGGCCCGCATCGCACCGCGGCTGGGGCTGGGAGACCGTGACCGAGCACGCCATCCGCGTCCTCGTCGCCCGGGATGCGCCGCTCGTGGGGATCCTGTGGGGGAAGGATGCCGCGAACCTCCAGCCCCTCCTCGGCGCCACGCCCGTCGTCGTCTCGCCGCATCCGTCGCCGCTGTCGGCGCGCCGCGGATTCTTCGGGTCGCGCCCCTTCTCGCGCGCGAACGACCTGCTGCGAGAGCAGGGCGCCGATCCCGTCGACTGGCGGGTGTCCGTCTGAGTCGTATGCTGGGCGGCATGCTGGAAGACGAGTACGAGCGCGACCGCCGTCGTCTTCCCCGGCACCTCCGTCGCCGTCCGGCCCTTCCGGCGGCGTTCTCGTTCGAGCTGCGTCCCGCGACCCGCGCCGACATGGCCGATGTCCGCGAGATCTACAACCACTACGTCACGAACTCGGTCGTCACGTTCGACGAGAAGCGCTGGACGCACCGGCAGTGGATCGAGAAGTACGACCACCTCACCAAGCTGGGTCTTCCGTTCCTCGTCGCCGTCTCCCCGTCCGGGCATGTGCTCGGCTACGGTCTCGTCTCACCCTGGACCGGCAAGAGCGGGTTCCGGTACACCGTCGAGAACAGCATCTATCTGGGGCAGGCGGCAACCGGCAAAGGCCTGGGCCGGGCGCTGCTCGAAGCGCTCATCGCGGAGTGCGAGGACCGCGGCATCCGCGAGATGGTCGCCGTCATCAGCGACAAGGGGGCCGAGGCCTCGATCGCGCTGCACGAGAAGCTGGGCTTCGTCGAGGTCGGCCGGATGGGCAAGGTCGGCTTCAAGTTCGGCCGGTCGCTCGGCACGGTCTACCTGCAGAAGCACCTGACGCCCAAGAAGAAGCCCTCGCTGCTGTCGAAGGTGCTCAGCCGCTGAGGACGGCCGCCGTCAGGGGACGTCGGCCGAGCACGGCTCGCCGCGGTCGCGGACGGCGTCGATGAGCTCACGCCACGGGCCCGCGACATCGGCCTCGGCGAGGAGCGCCCGGTGTTCTTCGGGCCGATCCGGGGCCGCCTCGGGCCGATCCGAGGTCTGCCGCCCGGCGGCGCCGCGAGCGGCGGTCACCTCCCAGGCGAAGCGGTCCGCGCCCGTCTCCGCTCCCGGCGCACGGGATGCCGGCTCGTGCCACGGGCAGGCCTCGACGAGGGCGATCCAGCCCGCCGTGTCGGCGCCGTCCGCCAGCACGCGCCACGCGCGGCGGAGCCCTGCGAAGCCGCCGCTGCGGACGACCAGGATCGTGACGGGTTCAGCTGAATGCGACATCTCCGGTCACCCCGACGCTCGACCACGCGGTGCGGACGGCGCCGGCCTCCTCCGATTCCTCACCGTACTCCTGGATGGCGGTCTCGGCGGTGGCCGCCGCGAACTCGGCGAAGGTGGCGGTCGGCGACAGCGTGCCGCTGGTCAGCGCCCGGTACCAGATGAGGCCCGCGCGCTCCCAGGCGTGCCCGCCGAGAGCCGTGGCCACGAGGTGGAAGGCCTTGTTCGGGATGCCGGAGTTGATGTGTACGCCGCCGTTGTCGCCGGAGGTCTCGACGTAGTCGCGCATGTGGGCGGGCTGCGGGTCGCGGCCGAGGACGTCGTCGTCGTAGGCCGTGCCGGGAGCCGCGAGGGAGCGCAGCGCGACGCCGGAGACCGCCTCGGTGAAGATCCCGGCGCCGATCAGCCACGTCGCGGCGTCCGCCGTCTGATTCCGGCTGTGCTGCTCGGCGAGGGCGCCGAACACGTCGGCGATCGACTCGTTGAGCGCGCCGGACTGTCCCGAGTAGTCGAGGGATCCCGACGTCTCGATGACGCCGTGCGAGAGCTCGTGGCCGATGACGCTCAGCGACCGCGTGAACCCGGTGAACACCTCGCCGTCGCCGTCGCCGAAGACCATCCGCTGGCCGTCCCAGAAGGCGTTGTCGTAGTCGCGTCCGTAGTGGACGGTCGCCCGCAGCGTGCCGCCCCGCCCGTCCAGCGACACCCGGTCGAACGCGTCCCAGAAGAACGCGAACACGTCGCCCAGGCCGTCGTACGCCTCGTCGACGGCCGCGTCGCCCGTCGCCGCGTCGCCCTCGCGCCGCGCGTCTCGACCGGGCAGCTCCTCGCGCTGCTCGGCGTCCGACACGAGACGGTCCGGATCGGGCCGGGCGGAGACGACCAGGGAATCGCCCTCGACGGAGAGGTCCATGTGGCCCGGGAGCGGCGCGTACGCCCGGGGGACGGCGAGCGTCGATCGCGCGGCGGCGACGGCCTTCGGGAACCGTTCGGCCGGCGCGGCCGCGAGTCGGGCGAGCAGGTACGGCGGAACGATGGTGTGCATGCGGCCACGGTAGTCCGCGCGGCCGACATCCGTCCCGGTCAGCGTCGCGGATCGATGACGGGGATCGAGGCGAGCAGGCGCCGGGTGTAGGCGACCTGCGGCTGCAGCAGCACCTTCTCGGTGGGGCCCTCCTCGACGATCCGGCCGTCCTTCATCACGACGACCTGGTCGCACAGGTTCTGCACGACGCCGATGTCGTGCGAGACCATCACGAGCGTGAGGCCGGTGCGGGCGCGGAGATCGCGGATGAGTTCGAGCACCTGTGCGCGCACGGTGACGTCGAGGGCCGACAGCGGCTCGTCGCCGATCAGCAGCCGCGGGCGGTGCACGATGGCGCGGGCCAGGGCGATCCGCTGACGCTGGCCGCCCGAGAACTCGTGCGGGAAGCGGCCGGCGGCGTCCTCGGGCAGGCCCACCTCGGCCAGCACCTGGCGGACGCGGGCACGGCGGTCGCCGTCGACGCCGAGCGCCCACAGCGGCTCGCCCACGATGCGGCCCACGCTCATCCGCGGGTCGAGCGACGCGTACGGATCCTGGAACACGATCCCGGTCTGCCGCCGGAGCCAGTGCAGTGAGGCGGCGGAGGCCGCCGCGTCGACCGTGCGGCCGTCGAACTCGACGGTTCCCGCGCTCGGCCGGTCGAGGCCGAGCAGGAGGCGCACGAGCGTCGACTTGCCCGAGCCGGACTCCCCGATGATCCCGAGAGCGGATCCCTCGGCGACGTCGACGTCGACGTCCTCGAGGGCCGTCGTGATCCGGGGCGGCGAGAACAGGCCGGTGCGGGGGAGACGATGGCGCCGGGTGAGGCCGCGAGCGCGGAGAAGGTCGGTCATGCGGTCCCTCCCGGCTTCCAGACCGTCGCCGTCGCATCGCGCAGCAGTCCCTGCGTCACCGGCGACGACGGCGCGGTGAGCAGGTCGGTGAGGGCGCCGGACTCCACGACGCGGCCGCGGTCGAGGACCACGGCATCCGTCGCGATCTGCGACAGCACGGCGAGGTCGTGCGTGATGAACAGCAGCGACATGCCGTCCTCGGCGACGAGGGTGTGGAGCAGGTCGAGGATCTCCGCCTGGATCGTGACGTCGAGCGCGGTCGTGGGCTCGTCCGCGATCAGCAGACGCGGGCGGCAGGCGAGGGCCATCGCGATGGCGACGCGCTGGCGCTGACCGCCCGACAGCTGGTGCGGGTAGCGTCGCACGATCTGCTCCGGGTCGGGCAGCCGGACGCGCCGGGCCTCCTCGACCGCCCGGGCCGCGGCCTCCCGCCGGCCGACTCCGCGCTCATGGATGAGGATCGACTCGGCGATCTGCCGGCCGACCGTCCGGATCGGGTTGAGAGCCGTCTGCGGCTCCTGGAACACCATGCCGATCTCGTCGCCGCGGACCGTCGCGAGGTCCTTGTCGCGGAGGCCGCGCAGCTCACGGCCGTCCCACTGGACGCTGCCGGAGACCTCGGCGTCCTCCGGCAGGAGACCCAGCAGCGCGAGTGAGGTCAGCGACTTGCCCGAGCCGGATTCGCCGATCAGGCCCAGCCGCGTGCCGTCGGCCACGTCGAACGAGACGCCGTCGACGACGCGGCGGCCGCCGATGCCGATCGCGAGGTCCCGGACGGAGAGGCTCATGCGACCACCGCCGGCGGGGGGTCGGTCACGGCGGTGCGCGATGTCCGGCGCGCGAGCGTCGGATCGGTGGCGTCGCGCAGCCCGTCGCCGAGGAGGTTGAACCCCAGCACGGTGAGGGTGATCGCGAGGCCCGGCCAGATCACCGAGCCGGGATGCACGCTGATGAACCGCTGCAGGTCGGACAGGAGCAGCCCCCAGGACGGCTCCGTGACCGGCGCGCCGAAGCCGAGGTACGACAGGCCGGCCTCGGCGAGGACGGCGACCGCCATGCCCCAGGAGAGCTGCACGATGAAGACCGGGGCGACGTTGGGGAGCAGGTGGCGCCACAGGTTCTGCCAGGGTGTCAGCCCGCTCGCCCGCCCGGCCAGCACGAAGTCGCTGTGCAGCACGCGGCGGAGCTCGGGCCGGGTCACTCGCGCGATGTTGACGCCGAAGCCGATGCCGACGGACACGATCACCACGAGCAGCGAGCCGCCCCAGACCGCCGAGATCATCATCGCGATGAGGAGGACGGGGAAGGCGATGAGGATGTCGACGAGGACGGCGACGGTCTCGCGCACCGGACGCGGCGTGAGCGCGCCGAGCGCCGCCAGCGCGAGCCCGCCGAGGGTGGCGATGGCTCCGGCGCCGACCGCGACGAGGACCGTCGTGCGGGCTCCCGCCATGATCAGGCTCAGGATGTCGCGGCCGGAGCCGTCGGTGCCCAGCAGGTGCTCGCCGGTCGGGTCGGACCACCGGTTCGCGATGTCGACGCGGAGCGGGTCGAGCGGCGTCCAGAACAGCGACACGACGGCGGTGAGGACGATGACGGCGACGACGATGACGCCGAAACGTCCCGTCCCCGACGCCCACAGCCGCCCTGCCCATTCGAACCTGCGCATCATCCCGCCTCCCGCTGCCGGGGGTCGATGGCGCGGTGCAGCAGGTCGACGAGGAAGCCGACGACGAGCACGAAGCCGGTCAGGACGAGCAGTTCGCCCTGCACCTTCACGAGGTCCCGGTTGCCGGTGTCGTCCACGAGCATGCGGCCGATGCCGGGCAGGCTGAACAGCTGCTCGATGACGACCGCTCCGACGATGATCCCCGCCACCTGCAGACCCAGCACGGTGATGACCGAGAGCCCGACGCTCGGGATGCCGTGCCGCAGGAGCGCCTGGGTGCGGGTGAGCCCCTTGGCGGCCGCGGTGCGGACGAAGTCCTGGCCGACGGCCTGCAGCGTCGCCGAGCGGACGAACCGCAGCAGGACGGCGCCCTCGACGACCCCGATCGTCAGGGCGGGCAGGATCAGGGCGCGCAGGGCCATCCCGGGATCCGCCCATCCGCTGCGCGGGAACCCCTGCGCCGGGAGCCACCCCAGCCAGACCGCGAACACCACGACGAGCATCATCCCCGCCCAGACGACGGGAACGGCGGCGAGAGCCTGGGCGCCGACGGAGAGCATCGTGCCGTCGACGCGGCGCCGGCGGACGGCGGACAGGACGCCGAACGGCGCGGCGACGAGCAGGGCGATCACGAGGGACAGGATGCCGAGCGGGATGGTGACCTGCGCCTTCTCGGCGAGCTCGGCGGCGACGGGCGTGCCGGTCAGCTGGGAGGTGCCGAGGTCGCCGGTCAGGACGCCGGAGATCCACTCGCCGTACTGGAGCGGGAGGGGCCGGTCGAGCCCGAGCCGGTCGCGGATCGCCGCGACCTGCTCCGGGCTCGAGTTCACGCCCGCGATCAGCTGCGCGACATCTCCGGGCAGGATGCGGAGCGTCGCGAAGATGAGCGCGCTGGCGACGAACAGGCCCAGCAGGAGCAGGGCCAGTCGCGTCAGCGCGTAGCGGATCACTCTCCGCTCTTGGCCAGCTCAGCGAGGTTCATGCGCTCGTTGACGTTCGTCGACGGCATCTCGGTCACGGCGGTGGACACCGCGACCACGGAGGCGCCGTTGTACAGCCAGTCGGCAGCGTGGTCCTCGGACACCAGACGCGCCGCCTCGGCGAGGAGGGCGGCGGCCTCGGCCTCGTCCGTCGCGGCCACGGACTCGGCGTACAGCCGCTGCACGTCGGGGTTGTCGTAGGTGAAGTAGTAGTCGGGGTTCGCCCAGTTCTCGATGTCGCGCGCCTCGGTGTGGAGCACGAAGCTCAGCTCGTAGTCCTTGTTCACATAGACGTCGTTGAGCCAGGCGGGGAACTCGACCGGGTTGACCTGGAGCGTCACGCCGACGTCGCGGAGGTTGGACACGAGGATCTGCGAGACGGTGGTGCCGTACGCGGACGGGATGGTCAGCGTGAGCTCGAGGTCCTCCACGCCGGCGTCGGCGAGAAGGGCGGTCGCGGCACCCGGATCATACGGAGCGACCTCGGAGAGATCCTCGTACCCCGGGTCCAGCGAGGGGATCGGGCCGTACTGGGTCGTGCCGGCGCCGAGCGCTGCGACGATCGACTCCTTGTCGATCGCCTGGCGCAGCGCCTGACGCACGCGGACATCGGCGAGGGGGCCCTCGGTCGCGTTGAACGCGAGGGTGCCCTTGTCGGTGGACTCGCCGACCTCGAGGGCGAAATCGCCGTTCGCCTCGATCTGGTCCGCCAGGTTCGCGTCGAACCCGGTGAGCACGTCCAGCTCTCCCGCGAGCGCGCCGCTGAGCGCGGCCTGGTTGTCTCCGATGTAGGCGAAGACGACTTCGGCGACCTGCGCCGGGTCGCCCCAGTACTGCTCGCTGCGCTCGAGGGTGATGCTGTCGCCCTGCTTCCAGGAGCCGAGGGCGAACGGACCGGTGCCGTTGGCATCCGTCTGCCGGTCGACGTCGTCGCCCTTCTTCAGCACGAGGCCGGCCCGGCCGGTCAGGTTCCACAGCAGGGTCGAGTCCGGCTCATCGAGGGTCAGCGTGATGGTCTGGCCTTCGGCGGCGATGTCCGAAACCTTGGCGAGGCGGGCCGAGTCGCGGTACGACTCGTTCGACTTGACCTGGCTCAGCGACCACACGACATCCTCGGGGGTGAGCTCCTGGCCGTCGTGGAAGGTGATCCCCTCGCGCAGCGTGAAGCTGTAGGTCAGCCCGTCGGGGGAGACGTCGTAGTCGCTCGCGAGCGACGGCACGATCTCCTGGTCGGGAGTGCGCGAGACGAGACCCTGGTAGACGTTGTCGATCAGGATCTGGTCGAGCGCGGCGCCTGCCGTCTCGCGGATGTCGAGGTTGCCCGGCTCGAGGACCAGCCGGATGGCGACGGATGCGGCGGGGTCGGGATCCCCCGCCGGTGCCGACGGGCCGGGGGAGCCGTTCGTGCAGCCGGTGAGGAGGAGGGCGCCGGCGGCGAGGAATGCCGTGGCGGCCAAGGCGGTGCGGCGGAACATGAAGGTGGGGGGTCCTTTCGCGAGGAGGAGGCGTCGCGGTGGCGGTGCCCCGTCGCGGGTGCTCGGGTTGCGCGTTACAGCCTAGAGTCCCGCGCGCGTGTCTCGGTCACCGGCACTGCGAACGGTCGAGGCCACGCCGGCGATGAGCCGGCCGAGTTCTCCCGGTCGCTCCTCGTGCACGTTGTGCCCGCTGTCGACATCGACGATGCGGGCGGTCGGCACCCGATCGGCGTACGCGTCGCGGTCGTCGTCGGTGACGAAGCCGCGGATGCCGCGCACGAGCGTGATCGGTGCGCCGACGGCGGCGAGGTCCTGCCACCCGTCGGCGGAGCGGACCACCGCGGCCGCCTCGTTCTGCGCGTCGAGGGCGGCGGCGGTGCCGGGGTCCGCGGCGAGCCGGTTGGCGAGGTGCGCGTAGTGGTGCTTCCACTCGACGCGGCCGTCGGGACGGACGCGGGAGTTCAGGAAGACGCCCCGGGCAGCGGCGTCCCGGTCGCCGCCCAGCCCGAACGACAGCGCACGCTCGACGAGCTCGTCACGGGAGGCCCAGTCCGTCGGGCCGGCGAAGAACGCGCGGATCTGCGACGCGCCGCCGTTCGGGTCGATCCCGGGCGAGATGTCGACGACGACCAGCGCGGCGACCAGCTCGGGCCGTGTCGCGGCGACGGCCGCTGCCGTCAGCCCGCCGAGGGAGTGGCCGACGAGCACCTGCGGCCGGTCGGTCCACGCCTCGACGGCCGGGGCGACATCGGCTGCCAGCGTCCGGCCGGAATAGGCGGCGTCGGTCCGCCAGGACGAATCCCCGTGACCGGGCAGGTCCAGGAGGAGGGCGGGCAGGCCGAGGGCCAGGACCGTCGTGTCCCAGGTGTGCGCGTTGAGACCCGCGCCGTGCAGGAAGGTGACGACCGGTGGCTCGAACCCGGTGGCACCCGGCGCGCCGTACTGCAGCGCGCTGACCACGCGTCCGTCGTCGAGGGGCATCGTGAGGCGGCGGACCGGCGGCGCGGCCACGCCCGCGGACGCGGCCTGCGCGGGGAGGAAGGAGAACTCGTCGAAGACGGCGTCGTCGGTCACCGTCCCATTCTCCCCGATCGCGCGGGACTGACCGCAGTGCGGCGCCGGATGACGTCGGTAGGGTGGCGGGATGACGGCTGAACACCGCATCCATCTCTCCCGCGCCGCGCGTCCCGCGTACGACGCGCTGGACGCGTTCTCGAAGACGGTGGGGGCGCTCGCCGCCGAGGCGGGCATCGACGACCGCCTCAAGGAGATCGCGATGATCCACGCGTCGCAGCTCAACGGCTGCGCCTACTGCGTCCGCGTCCACACCGACCGTGGCGTCCGGGCGGGGCTGACCGTCGACGACGTCGGCCAGATCGCGGTGTGGCGCGACTCCGGGATCTTCACGGATCGCGAGCGGGCCGCCCTGGAGCTCGCGGAGTGCTACGTCTTCATCGCGGAGGACGGGATTCCCGACGAGGTGTACGACCGCGTCGGCGGCATCCTCTCGGAGCAGGAGTACGTGGCGCTGAGCTGGCTGCTGGTGTCGATCAATGCGTTCAACCGCGTCACGATCGCGGGCAAGTACCCGGTGCCGCGCCGCGCGCGGCCCGCGAGCCCCGCGTGAGCGTCGCCGCGGTCGCCGGCGCCCTGAACTTCCGAGACGTCGGCGGGCTCCCCGCCGGATCCGGGACGACCCGCTCGGGGGTGCTGTTCCGCTCGGGCAACCTCGCCCGGCTGAGCGATGCCGGTCGCGCCGGCCTGCGCGAGCGCGGCATCCGCCGCATCGTCGACTTGCGGGACGACGATGAACGGCGCTTCGAGCCCTCGCAGGTCGAGGGTCTGGACCTCGAGACGCTGCACGTCCCGATGTTCGCGGGCTCGATCGACTCGTTCTTCGACGACGACCTGTCGCTCGACGACCTGTACCGCGCACTCATCGACGGCTCGTCGACGAGCCTCGTGCGGGTGGCGCAGACCGTGGCAGCCGATCAGCCCGTGCTCGTCCACTGCACGGTCGGCAAAGACCGGACCGGGCTCAGCGTCGCGCTCATCCTCGCGGCCGCCGGTGTCGACGAGGAGGCGATCCTCGCGGACTACGCCCGCACCGAGGAGGAGCTGCCGCGCGATCGCAACGAGCGTGTGCTCGCCTACCTGCGGCGGCGCTACCCGTCGGCGCGTCACCTCGAGGACCTCGCGACCCGGTCCCCGGCGCGGGCGATGGCGGCCGTCTTCGACGATCTGCGCGTCCGCTACGGCGGGCCGGTCGAGTATCTCCGTGCCTACGGGCTCTCCGACGACGAGCTCGAGGGCCTCCGTCGCACGCTGATTCAGCGCGGGACGTAACGCCCGTCGGCGAGGCCCGCCTCCACTTCGAAGCGGTTGGTGTGCGGCGTACGGCCCGCCAGCAGGTACACGACGGGCATCAGGATGCCGTAGCGGCGCCACTGCCGCTTGTGCACGGCCTCGTGCCGCAGCAGCCGGTCGTCCACGGGCCCGGTGCCGGTCAGGAAGCAGCCGCCCACGCATACGCCGCCGCGGCCGAACGTCCAGTTCGGCATGCCGCGGAAGACCAGCAGGCCGCCGCGTCGCTCGACGCGGCCGGTCGACCAGAGCATGCCCCACGTCCAGCCGAACGCCGTGCCGAGCGCGTATCCGAGCAGGCTGATCGGGGAGTCGAGGAGGACGGCCGGGATCCCGCGGTCGACGCGGGTCACGCGAGCGACCCGATGACGCGCAGGATCGTGCCGAGGTCGTCGACGGCGGCGTCGGGGCTCGCGGGAGCGAAGCCCGCCAGTGACGCGCCGGCGAGCGGCATCCGCTCTCGCAGTCGAGCGATCGCCGTGGTGAGCACCGCGGTCTGAACGCCGAAGGGCACCGGGTCGAGAACGCCGGAGATCACGCCGGGATCGAGGACATCCAGGTCGATGTGCACGAACACCGCATCGGCGCCCGTGTCCGCGACAGCCGTCGCGAGGGCATCGGGATCGGCGAGGGCGGCCGCGCCGACGAGTGTCGTACCGGTCGCGGCGAGGTGATCCGCCTCCGCGTCGTCGAACGAGCGGGCGCCGGCGAGGACGACGCGGTCGTGCGGCACCACCTGCGCGTGGGAGAACGGGCCCGGGGTGGTGACGGCGCGCAGCGCCATGCCGGCGAGCGCCCCCGAGGGGGACGAGTCCACGGTGTGGGAGTCGCCGTGCGCGTCGAACCACACGACGGCGAGCGACGGGTGGGCGAGCGCGGCGCGGGCGATGGCGGGGACGGCCACGGAGCAGTCGCCGCCGATGACGATGACGGGCTCGGTGTGTTCGGCCAGCACCGCGGTGATCGCGTCGCGCACCCGGGCGAGCGTGCTGAAGCGCCGGATGCCGGTGCCGAGCGGTTCGCCCGCCTCGGTGGGCACGTCCACGCGGGTGACGGCGGCGCGCGGCAGGTCTCCCGCGATCGCCTCGGCCCCGTCGATGAGGCGCATCGCGCGCGACGACGGCGAGCCCTGCCACTGCGGAGCGATCACGAAGCGCGTCATGGGGTCCTTCCGGGAAGCGCGTCGGCGCCGGACCTGGCCGGTCCGGCGCCGACGGCGAGTGTCCTACTGCTCGATGGCGCCGGCGGCACCGCCGGTCTTCAGCGCGGCCAGCCGCGCCTCGACCTCGGTGAGCTCGCCGATGTCCTCGAGCTGGTTGAACTGCGCGTCGATGGAGGACGCCGCGATCTCGGCCTTGCCGGTGGCGAGGGCCTCCTGACGGCGGACCTTGTCCTCGAAGCGGCCGAGCTCGCTCGTGGGGTCGAGGACGTCGATGGACTTGACGGCGTCGTGCACCTTGTTCTGGGCCTCGGCGGTCTTGGCGCGGGCGAGCAGCTCGGAGCGCTTCGAGCGCAGCTGGTCGAGCTTCTGCTTCATGCCGTTGAGGCCGTCCTTGAGCTTGTCGACGACCTCGGTCTGCGCGGCGATCGACGGCGCGATCGCGCGCGCCTCGTTCTCCTCGCTGATCTGGCGCTGCAGGGCGATCTTCGCGAGGTTGTCGAACTTGTCGGCATCCGCCGTGTTGCCGCTGCCACGCAGCTCGTCGGCCTTGCGGCTCGCCGCGATGGCCTTGTTGCCCCATTCGGCGGCCGACTTGACGTCCTCATCGTGGTCGCGCTCGAGCAGACGCAGGTTGCCGATGGTCTCGGCGATGGCGGTCTCGGCGTCGGCGATGTTGTTGGTGTAGTCGCGGACGAGCTGGTCGAGCATCTTCTGGGGATCCTCGGCGGAGTCGAGGAGGGCGTTGATGTTCGCCTTCATCAGAGTGGAGATGCGGCCGAAGATGGACTGCTTTGCCATCGGTGTTCCTTTCCTAGCGGGAGGTCGTGAGGTCGAGGTCGAAGGGGCTGCGGAACGGCGTCGGAAGATCAGAAGCGACCGCCTCCTCGACGCGAGCGCGAGCCGCCGCCGCTGAAGCCGCCGCTCGAGCGGGAGCGGGAACCGCCGAAGCCGGCCCCGAAACCTCCTCCGCCGAAGCTTCCGCCGCCGCGTCTGCCGCCCCCGCCGCTGAGCAGCGAGCCGATGATGATGCCGCCCAGCATGCCGCCGAAGTCGGTTCCGCCGCCACCCATTCCGCCCGCAGAGAACGAGCCGACGTCCTGCTGGGCGTACCGGGTGGCTTCGGATGCCAGTGTGCTCGCCCGTTGCGCCAGCGCGAGGGCCTGCTCGGGGTCGCTCCGCTGGTACTGGTCGGCGCGGACGAGCAGTGCGCCGGCCTCGGCGAGGCGGGTTCGCGCCGTCGCCCCGACGGCGCCCCGGCGCGACGTGATGAAGTCCTCGGCCGTCGAGAGCTGGGCCTTCGCCTGGAGGAGGGTCTGCGCGAGCAGGCCCCGGGCGCGGGCGGCCCGCTCCTGGGCGTCCCGGATGTCGCCCAGGGCGGCATCGATGTCGCGATCGGCCTGTTCGAGGACGGCGACCGCGGTCAGCGGGTTGCGCGCCGGGCCGGCGAGGCTCGCGCGGGCCGCGGCGACCTGCTGCCGCGTCGCCGCGACGACGGGAGCCAGGCGACCGTCGGTGTCGGCGGTGGCGCCGGCTGCCGCGAGGTCCTTGTCGAGGTCGGCCAGCAGGGCCGCCGCGCTGCGGTCGGCCACGACCAGGTCGCGGCCGAGGGTGACGATCGCGTCCTCGAGCGAGTCGGCCTGGTCGACCGCCTGCTCGGCCGCGCGGATCGCCACGGCAGCGGCGGCACCGTCGCCGGCATCCACGGCCCGCTGCGCCTCGGCGAGCCGCTCGGCCGCGAAGGCGAGCCGCGACCGGGCCTGGTCGGGGTTGTCGGCGATCGTGGCCAGGGCGTCGGCGGAGTAGGTCGCGCTCAGCGACGCGAGCGACGAGGCCGCCGCCGTGACCTCCGCCGCCACCTCCGCATGCCGCGCGTGCACGCGCTCCCGCGCGGCGGCGGCGTTCTGCGACAGTGCGCGCAGCTCGTCGAACGCGTCGGCCTTCTCGTCGAGCGATCGGTCGGCGGCGGCGCACAGATCGAGGATCTCGCCGTACCAGGCGCGCTGCTGCTCGACGGTGTCGGGGACCTCGTCGTCCATCTGCTGCTGCAGGGCGAAGGCACGGTCCAAGGACGCCCGCGCCTCGACGATCGCCTGCGCGAACTCCGCCGTCGCGGCGTCGCCGAACTCGGCTTTCGCGAACCCGAGCTCCTGCGCACTCGTCTTGAGGGCGTCGTCGGTCTGCACGAGGGCGGACCCCGCCTGGCGTGCCAGGTCCTCCACCGGCACCTCCGGTGCGGCCCCGCCCGCGGCGCCGCCTTTCCGGCGGCGGCGGACGAACGCCCAGATCAGTCCGCCGGCGATCACGACGACGACCAGCAGGATGACCCAGAGCCCGGAGCCGTTCCCCGAGCGCGCCTCCTCCATGCCGTCGGCGGCCGCGATGCCGGCGCCCGCCCAGTCGTCCGCCTCCAGCCGCGGGGCGATGGCGTCCTGCTCGATCGAGGTGATCTGGCTCTCCGAGAGCGGTCCGGCCGAATCGGCCGACAGATAGTAGCCGCGGCCCTCGGTGGCGACGGCGAGGAGGTACTGCGCCGGGCCGAGGTTGTTGATCCGGGCGGTGTCGTTGGCCCACTCCTCGGCTGAGGCCGGGGAGGTGAACTCGTCGACGTAGACGACCCACAGGTCGACGTCGGCGTCGCCCGACAGCGCGTCGAGGCGCTCGTCGAGTCCCGACTCCTCGGCGGGGGAGAGGACACCGGCCTGGTCCAGCACGCGGTCCGCGTCGAGCGAGGGCGGCTCGGCCGCCACGGCGACGCCGGCGCCGACCAGCGGCGCCGACGTGACGAAGAGCGCCGCCAGGAGCAGGGGAGCCCATCGGGTTCGCATCGGTCGAGCCTCCTCTGCGGCGGGAAAACGACGCCTGCCGCGAGTCTATGCCGCTGCGCGTATGACCCGATAGCCGCACGCGCCCGGCACGCCTGAGCGTTCCCTCTGCGTTCCTGCCCTAGGCTTCCGCGGTCGGGAGGAAGTCATGGACGATCGCTACGGGACGGATGTCCTCGCTGCCGGGTGGCGTGATGCGGGACGTGCCGTCGTGCCCCAGGTGGCCGCCGACCGCGACCTCGTCGTCGAGGTCGCGGGCGACGGATTCGTCGGCGCCGTGACGGGCATCGCGTCGGGTCACGTCGAGCTCGAGGACCGGCACGGCAGGACGCGCGTGTTCCCGCTCGGGGGAGGGTTCCTCGTCGACGGCTCGGCGGTGACGCTCGTCCCGCCCGCTCCGAGGACGGCCGCCCGCCCCCGCCGCACCGCGTCGGGATCGTTCGCCGCGCCCGAGTCCCGGGCCCGCGTGGCCCGCGCCTCCCGCATCCTCGTCGAGGGCAAGCACGACGCGGAGCTGGTCGAGAAGGTGTGGGGAGACGACCTCCGCGCCGAAGGCGTCGTCGTCGAGTTCCTGCAGGGGCTCGACCTGCTGGAGGACCTCCTGCGCGCCGAGCCGCCGACCGCAGAGCGCCGATACGGCGTCCTCGTCGATCACCTCGTCGCCGGGTCGAAGGAGACCCGCATCGCCGAGCAGATCCGCCGCGGGCCGCACGGGGCGCACCTGAAGATCGTGGGCCATCCCCATGTCGACGTCTGGGAGTGCGTGCTGCCGCGGACCCTCGGCATCGCGGCGTGGCCGGTCGTGCCGCGGGGCACCGACTGGAAGACGGGGGTCAGCCGGTCGCTCGGATGGCCCGCCTCCGATCACGTCGACATCGCCCGCAACTGGCAGCGCATCCTCGGTTCCGTACGCTCGTACCGCGACCTCGACCCGGCGCTGCTGGGTCGCGTCGAGGAGCTCATCGATTTCGTGACGGCATGACCGGGCGCAGGCGGGGTCCCGCTCGCGGGCAGGATCGGCCGGAAGGGGCCGCCGGATACTCTGGGGACATGCCCGACACCGCCGGCGCCTCGCCGCGCTTCCGTGACAAGCCGGTCTCCTTCGTCCGCCGCAGCGGGCGCATGAGCGACGGGCAGGAGCGCGCCTGGGAGGACCTCTCGGCGACCTTCGTCCTGGCTGTCGAGCGGGATGCCGCGGCCACCAGCATCCGTCCGGGGACCGAGATCGATCCGGTCGCCGAATTCGGCCGGAGGGCGCCGCTCGTCGTCGAGATCGGCTCGGGGCAGGGTCATGCGATCGTGCACGCCGCGAGCAGCCTGCCGGGCACCGACTTCATCGCCGTCGAGGTGTTCCGTGCCGGTCTCGCCCGGACGATGCTCGACGCCGATCGCGCCGGCGTGCGCAACCTGCGCCTCGTCGAGGCGAACGCTCCCGAGGTGCTGCAGCACCTCCTGCCCGAGGCCTCGGTCGACGAGATCTGGATCTTCTTCCCCGACCCGTGGCACAAGAAGAAGCACACCAAGCGGCGTCTCGTCGCGCCCGAGTTCCCCAGGGTCGCGGCCCGTGCGCTGCGTGACGGCGGCGTGCTTCGCCTTGCGACCGACTGGGAGGACTACGCGCTGCAGATGCGCGACGTCATGGCGGAGGCGGGCGAGTTCGCTCCCGACTTCGACGGGGACTGGGCGGAACGGTTCGACGGCCGCATCATGACGGCGTTCGAGCGGAAGGGCATCGCGAAGGGACGCGACATCCGCGACCTCGCGTACCGGCGCGCCGCGCGGGACGCGTGATGGCGCGCGGCGCCCTCGACCGGCGCGCCGTGGCCGGCGCGGGCATCGTCCCCGCGCTCCTCGTGTGCCTCGCGGCCCCGGCGTTCTTCGTCCTCGAACTCGCGCCGCTCGGGTGGGCGCTGCTGGCACTCGGGGTCGCGGCGGCGTTCGCCCTCGAACGGCGGAAGGTCGCCGCATCCGCCCCGTCGCTCACGCGCGACCTGTCGCTGATCGCCGTCGGGATGCTCATCGTGAGCGTCATCCCGCTGAAGGCGGAGCTCGACAACGGCGCGATGGTGCGGTTCACGCTCGCACTCGGCGGCGCGGTCGCCGTGCCCTACCTGATCTCGCGGTTCGTGTACCGCGATCACGCGGTGCGGTTCCCGTGGCGCGGCGGCGGCCGGTGGAAGACGTGGCAGTGGGTGTGGCTCGGCGCCGTGCTCGTGCTCGGCTGGCTGATCCTGCCGTTCTACTTCATCACGTCCGGCGTGTACGCGAACTGGCCGCTGGTGGACACGCCCGACCTCATCGCCCGCCTCTTCGTCGGTGTCGGCGCCGTGGGCATCTGGGATGAGCTGTTCTTCATCTGCACCTGCTTCGCCCTGCTGCGGCGGCACTTCGCGGACGGCACCGCGAACGTCCTGCAGGCGATCGTCTTCGTGTCGTTCCTGTGGGAGCTGGGCTACCGCGCGTGGGGCCCGGTCCTCACCATCCCGTTCGCGCTGCTGCAGGCAGCCATCTTCCTGCGCACCCGCTCGCTGGCGTACGTGGTGACGGTGCACCTGCTCTTCGACGCGGTCGTCTTCGGGGTGCTGGTGCACGCGCACAACCCCGGACTCGTGGACGTCCTCTTCCTGGTCCCGTCCCCCTGAGCGGGGCATGCCGCCCGGCATCCGTCAAGACCCTCGGAGGGCGGCTGCGGGGCCCGTAGCGTCGATGCTCCGCACCACCTGATGGGAAGGACACCGCATGAGTGATTCGAACGACCCTCAGCACAACACGCAGGGAGTCCCCGACGACGACCTCGACGCCGACACGGCGTCGGGCGGCTCGCCCGAGGAGCCCGATGTGACGACGGATGAGGACGGCACGCCCGTCGACAACCCGTCCGGCGGCTGATACCGCCGTGTCGAAGCCCCCGCGCCGTTCGTTCGCGGGGGCTTCGCCGTCGGCGCCGTCCCTGCCAAGGGGCGGCTGCCCGTGTCAAGGGGCAGCTGCCCGCGCGCGACCGGTGGGAAGGTGGAGCACCGATCGAAGGAGTATGGATGTCCACGCCGACTGAGGCCCGCAAGACCCTGGCCGACCTGCTGAAGAAGTTCCGATTCGCGATGGTGACGACGATCGGCGACGAGGGCAAGCTGACCTCGCGACCGCTGACCGTCCAGGAGCACGAGTTCGACGGCGACCTGTGGTTCGTGGTCGGCCGCGACTCGTCCGTCGTCACCGAGGTCGGCCGGAACCCCGCGGTCGGCGTGTCGCTGAGCTCGAACGACGCCTGGGTGTCGCTCGCCGGCACCGGTGAGGTCGTGGACGACCGGGGCCGGCTCCGCGAGTACTGGTCGCCGGCACTGGATGCCTGGTTCCCCGACGGACCGACCGACCCGAACGTCACGCTGCTCAAGGTGAACTCGGTGTCGGGGGAGTACTGGAGCAGCCCCGGCGGGATCGTGGCGTCGCTGGTCGGCTACGTGAAGTCGAGGCTGACGGGCGAGACGTACGACGGGCGCAACGAGTCCGTCGAGCTCTGACCCCGCCGCGCACGTGAGCGTCGCCGGGCCGTCGCCGCCCGGCGGGTCAGAACGCCGCGAACAGCGCCGGCCCGAAGACGATGAGGGCCGCCACGGGGACGACGAGAAGACCGATCGCGGCGATCCCGATCGCGGCGACGCTCCCGAGCACCGACAGCACGGTCGCGGCCGTGGTCGACGTCCTGCCGGTGGTCGTCGGAGCCGGTCGGACGGAGCGGTGCGGACGGAGGTGCAGGGTCGCGGTGGCCATGATCCGACGCTACGGATCGGATGCCGCCGGTCGCGTCGGCCTCCCGGTGGAGGAGCGTCATCCTCGAGGATGATCCTCCCCCGGGAGGCGGCCGCTTGCTAGGGTCGGTGCCGGGTCCCGACCGGACCCCCGGACGAGGGTTCAGTACCCGGTATGCGACAAGACTGGCCAGGAGGTAGCCATGCTGTCGTGGATCGTTCTCATCGTGTCGGGCATGCTCGAAGCCGTCTGGGCGACGGCCCTCGGCAAGTCCGAGGGCTTCACGAGGCTGTGGCCCACGGTCATCTTCGGCGTCGCGCTCGTGGCCAGCATGGGCGGGCTCGCGTTCGCGCTTCGCGAGATCTCGACGGGTACCGGCTACGCCGTCTGGGTCGGGATCGGCGCCGCGTTGACGGTCGCCTACGGCATGGCGACCGGCACCGAGTCGGTGTCGCTCGTCAAGGTCGTGCTGCTGCTCGGCCTGGTCGCCTGCATCGTCGGCCTCAAGCTCGTCTCGGAGTGAACCGGGCGGGCGGTCACTCGGCCGGGTAGGCGCTGGCTCGCAGTGCACGGGCGAGGTGCGCGGCGTTGCGTGCGAGCGTCGCCGTCGTCGATGCCACCGCCTCGGGCGTCTCGTCGAGGTCCTTATAGTCCCCGGTGTGCATCGCCTCGCCGTTCCAGTACGTCCCGCCCTGTGCCGGAATCGTGAACCCGACGTCGTTCAGCGCCTGGAAGAGGTCCGCGGTCGCTTTGTGGGCGCCGTCCTCGTTGCCGACGATGGCGACCACGGCGACGCGATCGAACAGGATCGGGCGACCGAGCTCGTCGGTCTCGGAGAGCTCGGCGTCGAGGCGCTCCAGCACCCGCTGGGCGAGGCTCGACGCGTGTCCGACCCAGATCGGGGCGGCGAGCACCAGGATGTCGGCGGCGAGCACCTTCTCGCGGATCGACGGCCACTCGTCGCCATCACCCATGTCGATCTCCACGCCGGGGGAGACGACGTGATCCGCGATCCGCACCTCGGTGCTCTCGACACCGTGCTCGCCGAGCGCATCGAGCACCTGCCGCACCAGCAGCGAGGTGCTGGATTCCGTCGGCGAGGGCTTGAGGGTGCAGTTGAGGGCGAGGGCGGTCAGGGGAGCGGTCACGGTCATGGGTTCCTCCGTTTCGATGGTCTTCGAGCGTGCCTCGGCGCTCGGCGATGCGCCCACCCCCTTGACGCGACGCGCGTCGCCACGGCACACGGCGGCGGCGTCGGGGCGGAGCAGTGGATGCCGCGCTCGCGTGCCGCGTGCGTGTCAACCCCGGCGCGGCGGGGCGCGGTCGGGGCTAACGTCGGAGCCGTCGGCGCGGGGCACTTCCCGATACGCCGGCATCATCGACCACGCGAGGGAGTTCCGACATGTCCGAGAACGATCAGCAGAGCACGGACGAGAACGCTTACGAAGGCCCGGACGTCGAGACGTCGACCTCCGACACGGCGACCGCGAGCGGTGACGGGGGCGGTCTCGGCGAGGACGGCACGATCCCCGACGACCCGGACGGGCTCGCGGCCGGGCACACCGGCACGAAGTCCACCTTCGAGCCCGAGGAGGACGAAGCCGCGGGCTGAACGCCGCCGTCGTCCCGGTACGCACGAAGGGGAGCCGATTCCTCGGCTCCCCTTCGCGTACGCCGTGCCCCCGGAGGGATTCGAACCCCCGACCTTTGGTACCGGAAACCAGCGCTCTATCCCCTGAGCTACGGAGGCGTACCGATCGAGATTACCATCGCGGCGCGGCCCCATCGTGCAGGAGCCCCGGACTGCCGCTCTCGATAGCCTGGACGGATGACGCCGTCCGACCCGACCGCCGGAGCGCGGGCTGAGCTCGCTGCCCTCGCCGACGCGGTCGCGGCGGGCGAGGCGGCCTCCGAGTTCGACTTCCTCCGGGATCTGCCGAGCGACTTCGACGCCCGGTCGGCGGCGGTCCTCATCCTCTTCGGCGTGCTGGACGGATCGCCCAGCGACCGTGACGCCCAGGCCGCTGCGGTCTCGCGCGACCTCGACGTCCTGCTGCTGTCCCGCGCCGAGACCCTTCGCGCTCATCCGGGTCAGGTGGCCTTCCCCGGCGGACGCGTCGATGCGGATGACGCGGACGACATCGCCGCCGCCCTCCGCGAAGCGCGGGAGGAGACCGGGCTCGACCCGGCCGGCGTCGAGATCCTCGGCGCCCTGGAGCCGATCCCGCTCGAGCATTCGAAGCATCTCGTCACGCCGGTCCTCGGCTGGTGGCGGCGACCCTCGCCGATCCGCGTCGTCGACGAGGCGGAGTCCGCCGACGTGTTCCGCGTGCCGGTCGCGGACCTGCTCGACCCCGCGCACCGCGGCGTCACCGTGCTGCGACGGGACGGCGACGAGTTCCGCGGTCCCGCGTTCCTCGTCCCGACCGTGCGCGGCGAGCGGCTCGTCTGGGGCTTCACGGCGATGATCCTCGACGGGCTGTTCGCCCGCCTCGGCTGGACCGAGCCGTGGGATGCCACCCGCGAGATCCCGCTCGCCGTCCCGCCGCGCTGAGGGCGGCTCAGCCCACGCCGAGGGCGCGCGCCAGGGCCGCCGGGACGTCCGCGGAGGACGAGCTCGCCACGAAGACGACTCTTCCCAGCCCCCGCACGACTGCCGCCGCCGCGAGCACGATGCCCGTGAGGGCGATCGGCTTCGACTCGCGTCGCACGAGGGCGGCGACGCCGACGCCCAGCGCCGGGACCGCGAGGAGGAGGCCCAGCGCGGGGACGCCGGCGACGAGGAAGGCGCCGATCCCCAGCACGAGGGCACCGGTCGCGAAGCCCGCCGGCCGGGTCACCGGGAACGCGTGCAGCCGGGTGTCCGCCTGCGGGTCGGGGTGCCGGCCCACCGGGATCTGCTCGGACATCGTCCCCCCGTCCCGACGCGCTCCACGCGTCATCTCATGTCGACAGTACAAGCGCAAGGCCCGGTGGCCCCGAACGGCATCCGCCCTACGCTCGAAGAAACGGAAGGGAACCCCATGGCACGCATTCTCATCATCGGCGGACACGGCAAGGTCGCCCAGCTCCTCGAGCCTCTTCTCGTGGATGCCGGGCACTCCGTGACCGCCGTCTTCCGCAACCCCGACCACGAGGCCGACGTCACCGCGACCGGCGCGAACGCCGTGGTCGCCGACATCGAGACCTTCGACACCGAGCAGTTCACCAACCTCGTCTCGGGGAACGACGTCGTCGTCTGGACGGCCGGCGCCGGCGGCGGCAGCCCGGAACGCACCTGGGCGGTCGACCGGGATGCCGCTGTCCGATCCATCGACGCCGCTGTCGCCGCCGGCGTGCCGCGATACCTGATGGTGTCGTACTTCGGCGCCGGGCCCGACCACGGCGTGGATCCCGCGGACGCCTTCTTCGCCTACGCCGAGGCGAAGGCTGCCGCCGACGCGCACCTGCGCGAGAGCACGCTCGACTGGACGATCCTCGCGCCCTCGGGCCTGACCCTGGACGCACCCACCGGGCGCATCGACACCGAGGCGACGGAGGCCGCGACGGTCTCGCGCGCCGACGTCGCCGCCGCGCTGGCGGCATCCGTCGACGAGCCGCTGACCATCCGGCGCACGATCCGCTTCAACACGGGCGACGTGCCGATCGCCGAGGCGCTCCGGGCCTGACGGCCCCGCTCGTCAGGGAAGAGCCGGCTCGAGGGGAGCCTCGACGGCGTCCGTGGTCGCGCTGCGGTCGCGCAGCGCCTGCGCGAGCTTCTCGGCGAGGTAGGTGTGGCCGGCGTCGGAGGGATGCTTCGCTCCGACGCCGGTGTCGATCATCGCGAGGTAGTTCTCGGGGGTGATCCAGCCCTCGGCGAGGGGGGAGATGTACCACCAGCCGCGCTCGCCGGCCTCGGCTGCGAGATCGTGGTCGATGCGCGCGGTGCCCTCGTGCACGGGGAGGTCGTGCGGCGTCGGACCGAAGATCACGAACTGCGCCCGCGGGTACGTCCGCTCGAAGCGGTCCCACGTCGCGTCGACGCGCTCGCGGTAGCCGCGCTCACCCTGCAGCCGGTCGTTGATGGACCCCTGGATGATGACGAGGTCGTAGTCGGCGGCCGGGTCCAGCACGCGGGCACGGCCGCCGAAATCGGGTCCGTCCCGGCCGGGCTTCATGTAGCCCGATCCGCGCACGCCGTCGACGGTCACGTCCCAGTCGGTGATCTCGCCGAGCTGGTAGGCGTAGCCGTCCGTCGGCCGGGTCGCGGCCGACCCGTAGGTCCAGGAGTCGCCGAAGACCAGGACGTCGGCGGATGCCGGGATGGACAGCGGCTGGGCGCCGATCCCGGAGGCGCCGGATGCGGCCGTCTCGACCGCCGGCGTGCGGCTCCACGGCTGCCAGGCCGACAGCGCGACGACCGCGGCGACGCCCGCCGCCAGCGCGCCGAGGCCCCACGTGCGCGCGCGCCGGTCAGAGGTCATGCGACGAGGGTAAGCGATGACGGGTGAAGGATGGGCGACGGGTTCTGCCGGCATGCGAGGATTGCCCGGTGCAGCGCCTCGTCCGAGCAGAGCTCGACCTCGACATCGGGGGAGAGCTCGACCTGATCCTCGCGGTCACGCTCGCCGCGGTCGTCACTCCGGCGGAGGAGGTCCTCACGATCGCGCAGCACGGGATCGAGCTGACGCCGACCGAGCTGATCGATCAGGTCGGCACCCGCCTCCATCGCCTGCGCGTGCAGCCCGGCCCGGTCCAGGTGCGGTACGAGGCGGTCGTCGAACAGCGTGCCACGCTGCCCGACACTCCCGAGCTCGACTGCGCCGTCTATCTGCGCCCCAGCCGGTATGCGCCCTCGGATGCGGTCTTCGCGCAGGCGCGGCGGCAGTTCGGAAGCCTCCGCGGCGCCCCGCTGCTGGCCGCGGTCGAGGAGTTCGTCGCCACCGCCGTCACCTATTCGCCCGGTCTCTCGCAGGGGACGGACTCGGCGGTCACGACGCTCGCCACCGGCCAGGGCGTGTGCCGCGACTACGCGCACCTCGTGATCGCGCTGCTGCGGGCCATGGACGTGCCCGCGCGCTACGTCGCCTGCTACGCCCCCGGCCTCGTGCCGATGGACTTCCACGCCGTCGCCGAAGCCTACGTCGACGGGCAGTGGCACGTGCTCGACGCGACCCGTCTGTCGAACCGGTCCGGCCTGCTCCGGATCGCCACCGGCCGCGACGCGGCGGACTGCGCATTCCTCAGCTACTACGGGGCGAACCTCATCCTCGACCGCATGTTCGTGGACGCGACCGCCGTCGGGGACGTGGACGATGTCGCCGCGGCATCCGACCCGAGCCGGGACGAGCGCGCGGCCCTGGTGACCCTGTCCTGACAGCCGTGCACAGCCGGGACCGTAGGGTGGGAGGCGACCAGCGCACTTTCCGGGAGCACATGTGAAGACGGCTGACGACGCCATCCGCCGAGCCATCATCGAGGACTACCGGGTCCTCGGCGAGGCACCCGAGCCGGACCTGCAGGGTCTCGTGCAGCTGGCGGCGACGCTCTGCGACGTCCCGACGGCGGTGATCAACCTCATCGACGACCGGTTCCAGCACCAGATCGCCGCCATCGGCATGGAGCCGGCCGTCTGCAGCCGTGACGACTCGATGTGCGCCGTCGTCTTCCGTGAACCCGGGCACACGGTCATCCCTGACGTCGCCCTCGACGACCGCTTCATCGGCAATCCGTTCGTCACCGGCGAGATCGCGCGTGTGCGCTTCTACGCGTCGAGTCCCCTCATCACCCCGGTCGGCGTGCCCATCGGCACCATCTGCGTCTTCGACGAGACGCCGCGCGAGCTCGCCGACGACGAGAGCCGGGCGCTCGCGCTCCTCGCGCACCAGATCGTCGACGTCCTCGAGCTGCGCCGCATGACCCGCGAGCTGGGCGAGTCGAACGAGCAGCTGGAGAGCTTCGCGGCGCAGGTGGCGCACGATCTGCGGAACCCGCTCACCGCTCTCACCGGCTACATCGAGCTCGCCGCGGAGGTGCCGCAGGTCGCCGAGCTGCCGGCGGCGGCGCGCGCCCTCGCCCGTGCCGACTCCGTCGCCGATCGCATGTCGGGCATGATCGCCCGGCTGCTGGACTTCGCGCGCGTGGGCGGCATTCCCGCCCGGCGGAGACCCGTCGACATCGCCCCGCTCGTCGCCGCCGCCGTCGACGATCTCCGCACGGCGGGAGAGCTGCACGGCGCCCGCATCGAGGTCGCCGCCGGGACCGCCGTGCTCGGCGACACGACGCTGCTCGGCGTCCTGGTGCAGAACCTCGTCGGCAACGCGGCGAAGTTCGCGGGTGCGCACGGCACCGCCCCGCGCATCGAGGTGCGCGTCGAGCCGGTGACCGGCGGGGTCCGCCTCACCGTGGACGACAACGGACCCGGCATCCTCCCGGACGAACGCGACGCGGTCTTCGAACCGCTCGAACGCGGCAGCAACACGGATGCCCCGGGTTTCGGGATCGGCCTCGCGACCTGCCGACGAGTCGTCGACGCCCACGGCGGCCGCATCGGGATCGAGGATTCGCCGCTCGGGGGCGCGCGGCTGTGGGCGGTCTTCCCCGGCTGACACCGAGGGGACGGGGCGCTCGCGCCCCGAACGTAGACTTGGAGGGCTATGAACCCCGATGCCCTCTCCGCCGCCCTGCTCGCCGTCCTCGCTCCGCTCGTGGAGGCGCGACGTCCCGGCGCCGGCGACGGGCTCAGCGCCGCGGACTTCCCGGTCGAGCGGCCCAAGAACCGGGATCACGGCGACTGGGCGTCGAACGCCGCGCTCAAACTCAGCAAGCAGATCGGCGTGAACCCGCGCGAGTTCGCGGCCGAGGTGGCCACGGCGCTGGCCGCGACCGACGGCATCGCCTCGGTCGACGTCGCGGGGCCCGGCTTCATCAACATCCGTCTCGACGCCGCCGCCGCCGGTGCGCTCGCGAAGACGATCGTCGACGCCGGCGCCGCCTTCGGCACGAACTCGTCCCAGGAGGGGAACTCGATCAACCTCGAGTTCGTCAGCGCGAACCCGACGGGGCCCATGCACATCGGCCACACCCGCTGGGCGGCACTCGGCGACGCGATCGCCCGCCTCCTCCTCGCCAGCGGGGCCACCCTCGTGCGCGAGTTCTACGTCAACGACGCCGGCGCCCAGATGGACCGCTTCGGGCGCTCGGTGCTCGCCGCCATCAAGGGGGAGCCGACCCCCGAGGACGGCTACCCGGGGGCGTACATCGACGAGCTCGCGGCGCGGGTGAAGGATGCCGAGCCGAACATCGCGGACCTGCCCGACGACGACCAGGTCGCGCTCGCCCGCGACCGGGCGTACGCCCTCCAGCTCGGCGAGCTGCAGGCTTCGCTCGAGAAGTTCAACGTCCACTTCGACGTCTTCTTCAGCGAGCGGACGCTGCACGCCGCCGGCGCCGACGGCGGCCCGAGTCTCGTCGACCAGGCCGTCGATCGCCTGCGCGAGCAGGGGCATGTCTTCGACGACCAGGGCGCCGTGTGGGTCCGCACGACCGACTTCGGCGACGACAAGGACCGCGTCATCCGTCGCTCCAACGGGGAGTACACCTACTTCGCCGCGGACGCCGCCTACTACCTGAACAAGGGCGACCGCGGCTTCGCCCACAAGATCTACCTGCTCGGCGCCGACCACCACGGATACGTCCACCGCCTCAAGGCGCTCGCCGGCGCGGCCGGCGACGATCCCGACAAGGACATCGAGGTCCTGATCGGCCAGCTCGTGTCGGTCAACGGCGCTCGGCTGTCCAAGCGCGCCGGCAACATCATCGAGCTCGACGACCTGCGGGACTGGCTCGGCACCGACGCGCTGCGCTATTCGCTCGCCCGCTACCCCGCCGACTCGCCGCTGACGCTCGATCCCGAGATCCTGCAGAAGCGCACGAACGACAACCCCGTGTTCTACGTGCAGTACGCCCACGCCCGCACGCACAACGTCGGCCGCAACGCCGCCGATTCCGGCGTCACGCGCGAGGCGTTCGCACCGGAGCTGCTCGATCACGAGACCGAGTCGGCGCTGCTCGGCGCGCTGCAGGAGTTCCCGCGACTGGTCGCCTTCGCCGCCGAGCTGCGCGAGCCTCACCGCGTCGCCCGCTACCTCGAGGAGCTGGCGAGTCTCTACCACCGCTGGTACGACGTGTGCCGCGTCACCCCCCTGGGCGACGATCCCGTGACCGACCTGCACCGGACCCGCCTGTGGCTGAACGACGCGACCGGCCAGGTCCTGCGCAACGGCCTCGACCTGCTCGGGGTCAGCGCACCCGAGCGGATGTGACATGACCGCCGCCCCCGCGACCGCACCGCGGCGCCGTCAGCGGGGGTGGATCGCCCTCGCCGTGGTCGTCGTCGTCCTGATCGTGCTCGTCGTGGCCGCCGAGCTGACGGCGCGGGCGCTGGCGCCGAAGATCGTCCGCGATGAACTCGTGTCGAGCCTCGGGCTCGCCGAGGACCAGGAGATCGACGTCGACATCCCCGGCCTGCTGCTGCCGCAGCTCGTGGGCGGGACCGTGCGGAGCGTCACGCTGGCGGCTGACGACGTCGAGGTCGAGGGGCTCTCGGGTGACATCCGGGTCCAGCTGCAGGACGTGCCCATCCGCGGCGGCGCGGACTGGAACGCAGGTCGGGCGCGCGTCGTCCTCGACGAGGAGCAGACGCGTGCGCTGCTGTCCCAGGTCGACGGCTTCCCGGCCGACGCGTTCCGGCTCGACGCACCCGAGGTCGCCCTCGACACCGAGCTCACCGTGTTCGGCGCCGCCATCCCGCTCGGGGTCCGCCTCTCCGCGGGGGCCGAGGACGGCGATCTCGTCCTCGCCCCGACCCGGTTCCTGCTCGGCGGCACCGAGGTCTCGGCCGACGCGCTCCGGCAGCAGGTCGGGCCCCTCATCGGCTCCTTCGCGGAGCGGTGGCCGATCTGCCTCGCGCAGTACCTCCCCGCCGCGATGACGCTCGTCGACGTCGCCATCGAGGACCGCGGCGTCGTCGCCGACTTCGAGATCGACAGCGCGATCCTCCGCGACGGAGCCGCACGACAGCGCGGTTCCTGCGACGACGCGTAGCCCGCCGTCATCACGACGGGGCCGCCGTGCCCCGTGCCCTAGACTGTGGGCACTGTCCGGGTGTGGCTCCGACCGCCCGCAGTACCCGTTCCTCGCCCGATTGGTGCCCCTCCGTGTCCGCCACCCCCTCACGTGCGTCCGTGCCCGACTGGCTCGAGGCACCGGACGATGCGAATGCCCTCGCACCCGCCGTCTGGCCCGACGCGGCCGGTCGCGGCGATGACGGCGTCCTCCGGCTCGGCGGCGTCGCGGCCACGGACCTCGCCGCCCGCTTCGGCACTCCGCTGTACGTCCTCGACGAGGACCTCGTGCGCGCCCGCGCCCGTCGGGTGCGAGCCGCGTTCGCCGAAGCGGCATCCCGCGCCGGCACGACCGCGCGCGTCTACTACGCCGGCAAGGCGTTCCTGAGCACCGAGGTCGTCCGCTGGGTCACCGCCGAGGGGCTCGGCGTCGACGTCGCGACCGGGGGAGAGCTCGCCGTCGCCCTGGCCGCGGGTGCCGACCCGCAGCGTCTCGGCCTGCACGGCAACAACAAGCTGCTGCCCGAGATCGCTCGCGCCGTCGAGGTCGGGATCGGGTCGATCATCGTCGACAGCCGGATCGAGATCGAGCGGGTCGCCGCCGCGGCCGCCGAACGCGGCGTCGTGCAGAGCGTGCTCGTCCGGGTGAACAGCGGCGTCCACGCCGAGACGCACGACTTCCTCGCGACCGCGCACGAGGATCAGAAGTTCGGCTTCACGCTGACGGATGCCGAGGCCGCCGTCGCCAGGATCCGCGAGCTGCCCTCCCTGCGGTTCATCGGCCTGCACTGCCACATCGGCTCGCAGATCTTCGGCACCGCCGGCTTCGAGGAGTCCGCCGCCCGCGTCGTCGAGCTGCACGCACGGCTGCTCCCCGGCGGCGACGTGCCGCTGCTCAACCTCGGCGGCGGCTTCGGGATCGCCTACACGACCGCCGACGACCCCACCCCGATCGAGCAGCTCGCCGAGGGCATCGTCGCCGCCGTCGCCCGCGAGTGCGCGGCCCGGAGCATCCCGGTTCCCGAGCTCGCCTTCGAGCCGGGGCGGGCGATCGTCGGCCAGGCCGGTGTGACCCTGTACGAGGTCGGCACCGTCAAGGCGGTGCGCCTGTCGGGTGATCTCGACCGGCTCTACGTGAGCGTCGACGGCGGGATGAGCGACAACGCCCGACCCGCTCTGTACGGCGCGCACTACTCGGCGCGGCTGGCCGCCCGGACGAGCACGGCCGCGCCCGCGCTGGCGCGCGTGGTCGGCCGGCACTGCGAGTCCGGCGACATCGTCGTCGACGCCGAGTACCTGCCCGGTGACGTCGTCCCCGGTGACCTGCTCGCCGTGCCCGCCACCGGTGCCTACTGCTACTCGCTGGCCAGCAACTACAACTACGTCCCGCGGCCGCCCGTCGTGGCCGTCTCGGGCGGTTCCGCCCGCGTCATCGTGCGCGGGGAGACCGTCGACGACCTGCTCGCGCGGGACGTCCTCGCGGCGCCCGCCGTCCCGGAGGAGTCCGCATGATCGAACCCCGCCGTCTTCGCGTCGCCCTGCTTGGGGCGGGCGCCGTCGGGTCCCAGGTCGCGCGCCTGCTGCTCACGCACGCCGATGAGCTCGCGGATCGCGCCGGGGCCCCGCTGGACCTCGTCGGCATCGCCGTGCGCGACGTCGACGCGCCGCGTGGCCCCGACCTGCCGCGTGAGCTGTTCACGACGGATGCCGACACCCTCATCGCCGGTGCCGACATCGTCATCGAGGTGACCGGCGGCATCGAGCCCGCCCGCACCCGCATCCTCGCCGCGCTCACCTCCGGCGCCGACGTGGTCACCGCCAACAAGGCGCTGATCGCCACGCACGGCACCGAGATCTTCGAGGCGGCCGACCAGGTCGGCGCGACCGTCGCGTACGAGGCGGCCGTCGCCGGCGCCATCCCGATCATCCGGCCGCTGCGCGATTCCCTCGCCGGCGACCGCGTGCGGCGGATCATGGGCATCGTCAACGGCACGACGAACTACATCCTCGACCGCATGGACCGCGAGGGTCTCGGTTTCGACGAGGTGCTGGCCGAGGCGCAGCGCCTCGGGTACGCCGAGGCCGACCCGACCGCCGACGTCGAGGCGTACGACGCCGCGCAGAAGGCCGCGATCCTCGCGAGCCTCGCCTTCCACACGTCCGTGCCCCTCGACGCCGTCCACCGCGAGGGGATCACCTCGATCGACGCCGGCATCATCGACGCCGCCCGCAAGGCGGGATACGTCGTGAAGCTCCTCGCCGTGTGCGAACGGCTCGTCGACCAGCCCGACGCCGGTCCGAGCGGCGAGGCCATCTCGGTGCGGGTGTATCCGGCACTCGTCCCGCGCGAGCACCCCCTGGCATCCGTGCACGGCGCGAACAACGCCGTGTTCGTCGAAGCCGAGGCCGCCGGCGCGCTGATGTTCTACGGGGCCGGAGCCGGCGGCGTCGAGACGGCATCCGCCGTCCTGGGCGACGTCGTCTCGGCCGCCCGCCGCCACATCGCCGGCGGTCCCGGCGTCGGCGAGTCGACCCTGGCGAACCTGCCGATCGTCCCCCTCGGCCGCATCTCCACGAGCTGCCAGATCACGCTCGACGTCGACGACCTGCCGGGCGTGCTCGCGGGTGTCGCCGGCATCCTCAGCGACGGGAACGTGTCGATCGCGACCGTCGAACAGACCACCTCGGCCGGCGCTGTCGGCGAGGGCACCGAGGGCGCGGTCGCGCACCTCGTCATCGGAACCCACACGGCACGGGAGCAGGACCTCGCCGACACGGTCGAACGCCTGGCCGCGGACCCCGCGGTGCGGCGAGTGGTGTCGGTCCTGCGCGTAGAAGGAGACTGAAAATGGCGGAGAGAAGCGAAATGGTCCATGTCTGGGGCGGAGTCCTCCGCGAATTCGCCGACCGGCTCGGCGTCACCGACACCTCCACCGTCGTCACGCTGGGCGAGGGCGGCACCCCGCTCATCCCCGCGGCATCGCTCTCGCGCATCACCGGCGCGGACGTGTACGTCAAGTTCGAGGGCATGAACCCGACCGGCTCCTTCAAGGACCGCGGCATGACCGTCGCCCTCTCGCGCGCCGTCGAGCACGGCGCCGAGGCCGTCATCTGCGCCTCCACCGGCAACACGTCGGCCTCCGCCGCGGCCTACGCCGCCCACGCCGGCATCACCGCCGCCGTCCTCGTCCCCGAGGGCAAGATCGCGATGGGCAAGCTGAGCCAGGCCGTCGCGCACAACGGCACGCTCATCCAGATCCGCGGCAACTTCGATGACTGTCTCGAGATCGCCCGCGAGCTCGCCACCGGATACCGGGTGCACCTCGTGAACTCGGTGAACCCGGACCGCATCGAGGGCCAGAAGACGGCCGCCTACGAGGTCGTCAGCCAGCTCGGCGACGCGCCCGACTTCCACTTCATCCCCGTCGGCAACGCCGGCAACTACACGGCGTACTCGCGCGGCTACCGCGAAGAGGCCGAGCGCGGCGTCGCGACCCGCGTCCCGCGCATGTTCGGCTTCCAGGCGGAGGGCTCCGCGCCGCTCGTCCGCGGTGAGGTCGTCAAGAACCCCGAGACGATCGCGTCGGCGATCCGCATCGGCAACCCGGCGTCGTGGGACCTCGCGCTCGAGGCGAAGGCCGCGACCGACGGCTGGTTCGGCGCGATCGACGACGAGCGGATCCTGGCAGCCCAGAAGCTCCTCGCCGGCACCGTCGGCGTCTTCGTCGAGCCCGCCTCGGCCATCAGCGTCGCCGGTCTGCTCGATCGCGCCGAAGCGGGCGTCATCCCCGCCGGGGCGAAGGTCGTGCTCACCGTCACCGGTCACGGTCTGAAGGACCCGCAGTGGGCGCTCCGCAACCCCGACGGCTCCTCGGTCGAGCCGCTCGTGGTCGACGCGACGACCAGCGAGGTCGCCTCGGCGCTCGACCTGACGCCCGTCCGGGGATGACCCCCGGTCGCAGCGTCGCCGTCCGTGTACCGGCGACCAGCGCGAATCTCGGCCCCGGCTTCGACACGCTCGGCCTCGCGCTGAGCGTGCACGACGAGCTCGTGGTGTCGGCGCTCCCGCATCCCGGACTCGAGATCGACGTCACGGGGGAGGGGGCCTCCGACGTCCCCACCGACGCGTCGCACCTGGTCGTCCGCTCGATGGCGTACGCGTTCGAAGCGTGCGGACGGGCGATGCCCGGCATCCGTCTCACCGCCCGCAACGCGATCCCCCACGGCCGCGGCATGGGCTCGTCGGGCGCCGCGGTCGTCGCGGGTCTGCTCGCGGCGAAGGGGCTGCTCGCGGGCGACGTCGAACTCGGCGCCGAGACGCTGCTGCGCCTGGCCACCGAGCTCGAAGGACACCCGGACAACGTCGCGCCGGCGCTCTTCGGCGGCCTGACGATCGCGTGGATGGACGACGACGGCCCGCAGCACAAGAAGCTCGCGGTGCACCGGGGCGTCTCGCCGCTCGTCTTCGTGCCGGAGTTCACGATGTCGACGTCCGTGGCGCGCGGACTCGCTCCGCTCCAGGTCCCGCGCGAGGACGCCGTGTTCAACGTGTCCCGGTCCGCGCTGCTCATCGCAGCCCTGACCCAGAGCCCGGAGCTGCTCATGGCGGCGACCCAGGACAAGCTGCACCAGTCCTACCGTGCTCAGGCGATGCCGGAGACGGATCGGCTCGTGCGAGGTCTGCGCGCCGCCGGTTTCGCCGCCGTCGTCTCGGGCGCGGGGCCGAGCGTCCTCGTCCTGGCCGACGGTCCCGGCCGCCGGCTGGAGGCCGTCGAGCATGCCGCGACGGTGACCGACACGCGATGGCTTCCGCTTCTCCTGGCCGTCGATGTCAAGGGTGGTACAGTGAGGGACAACGCGGAGGATGCCACGTAATCACGTGAATCTGCCCTCCATCGCAATCTGCGAAGCACCGCACGACCCCTCTCATCCGGGCCCGCGCGCTACCCGTGTTCGCGCGAACACCTTCTGAGGATCGGTCCCCGTCGTGGACGGGACCATCTGCGGTTATGACTTTCCACATCTGAAAGGGAGAACTCGTGGAGTCCATCTCCGAGATCCAGACCGGCGACGACGTCGCCACCGACGAGGTCGTCGCCGAGAACACCGCCGGTGAGGCGACGTCCGACGCCGGCGCCGAGACCGCCGCCGAGACCACGGACGGGGCCACCGACGCCACCGATCCGGCCGCCGTCGTCGAGACGCCGGCCGAGCCCGCCGCGGCGGAGCCCGAGGCTGCACCCGCCGAGACGGAAGCCGCGCCCGAGAAGCCCGCCAAGGCGCCGCGCAAGCGCGCCCCGCGGCGTGCGAAGAGCACCGACGTTCCCGCCGCGGACGCTGCTTCCGCCGCGGATGCCGCTCCCGCTGCGGACGCTGCTCCCGCCGCCGACGCCGCTCCCGCTCCGGACGCTGCTCCCGCCGCCGACGCCGCTCCCGCTGCGGACGCCGTCGAGGCGCCCGCCGTGCAGGATGCTCCGGCAGCCGACGAGCGGTCCGGCGCCGACGCCGAGCCGACCGATGCCGCGGCCGCGCGGTCCACGGGTGGCCGTGCCGGCCGGTCGAAGAAGCCCGCCGCCGCCGAGACCGAGGCTCCCGCCGACGGCGGCCAGGCTGCCGAGAACGACGCGCCCGCCGATGCCGAGGGCGGCGCCGAGGGCGACAGGTCCGGCGAGGGCGAGGGCAACGGCCGGAGCCGCAGCCGTTCGCGCAGCCGCAGCCGCAACCGGAACAAGGGCGAGAACGCCGCCAACGGCGATGCGCAGGCCGACAAGGCCGGCAGCGAGAAGAGCGGCAACGGCCGCGGCGGCAGCGCCCCCGAGAAGCCCGCGGTCGAGGAGAAGCAGGACGACGACCAGGGCCAGGGCTCGGGACGCGGCCGGCAGCGCAACAAGCGCCGCTCGCAGGGTCAGACGGACGAGTTCGACACCGAGATCGGCGACGACGACGTCCTCATCCCCATCGCCGGCATCCTGGACGTGCTCGACAACTACGCATTCGTGCGCACCACCGGCTACCTCCCCGGCCAGAGCGACGTCTATGTCTCGCTCGGCCAGGTGAAGAAGTACAACCTGCGCAAGGGCGACGCGGTCGTCGGCGCGATCAAGCAGCCCCGTGAGGGCGAGCAGTCCAGCCGGCAGAAGTACAACGCGCTGGTCAAGGTCGACGCCATCAACGGCCTCTCCGTCGAGGATGCCGCGACGCGCGTCGAGTTCTCCAAGCTGACGCCGCTGTACCCGCAGGAGCGACTGCGCCTCGAGACCGCGCCCGAGAAGCTCACGCAGCGCATCATCGACCTGGTCGCACCCATCGGCAAGGGCCAGCGCGGTCTCATCGTCGCGCCCCCGAAGGCGGGCAAGACGATCGTGCTGCAGCAGATCGCCAACGCCATCGCGACGAACAACCCCGAGGTCCACCTCATGGTCATCCTCGTCGACGAGCGTCCCGAAGAGGTCACCGACATGCAGCGCACGGTGAAGGGCGAGGTCATCGCCTCGACCTTCGACCGTCCCGCCGAGGACCACACGACGGTCGCGGAGCTCGCGATCGAGCGCGCCAAGCGTCTCGTCGAGCTGGGTCGCGACGTCGTCGTGCTGCTCGACTCGATCACCCGTCTCGGCCGTGCGTACAACATCTCCGCGCCGACCTCGGGTCGTGTGCTCACCGGTGGTGTCGACGCCTCGGCGCTGTACCCGCCCAAGCGCTTCTTCGGCGCGGCGCGCAACATCGAGAACGGCGGCTCCCTGACCATCCTCGCCACGGCTCTCGTGGAGACCGGCTCGAAGATGGACGACGTCATCTTCGAGGAGTTCAAGGGAACCGGCAACAGCGAGCTGCGCCTGTCGCGTCAGCTGGCCGACAAGCGCATCTTCCCGGCCGTCGACGTGAACGCGTCGTCCACCCGCCGCGAGGAGATGCTGCTGTCCGCCGACGAGGTCAAGATCACGTGGAAGCTGCGCCGCGCCCTCGCCGGCCTCGACCCGCAGCAGGCGCTCGAAGTCGTGCTCGGCAAGCTCAAGGAGACGGGCTCGAACGTCGAGTTCCTCGTCCAGATGCAGAAGTCGATCCCGGCTCCCGGCGCCGGCGGTCACAGCAGCGGGCACGACAACAGCATCCGCTGAGCCCCGTTCGTGTTCGAGTCCGTCCAGACGCTCATCGACGAGCACCGCGCGGTGCAGGAGGAACTCTCCGACCCCGCGGTGCACGCCGATGCGGCGCGCGCCAGGCGCGTGAACCGGCGCTACGCCGAGCTCTCGCGCATCGTCGCGGCGCACGAGTCCTGGGTCGCGGCATCCGACGACCTCGAGGCCGCCCGCGAGCTGGCTCGGGAGGACTCGGCCTTCGCCGATGAGATTCCCGCTCTCGAGGAGGGCCTGGCGACGGCGCAGGAGCGCCTTCGGCGCCTCCTGATCCCGCGCGACCCCGACGACGCCCGCGACGTGATCATGGAGATCAAGGCGGGGGAGGGCGGCGCCGAGTCGGCGCTGTTCGCGGCCGACCTGCTGCGGATGTACCTGCAGTACGCCGCGTCGAAGGGCTGGAAGACCGAGCTGCTCGAGCGCAACGAGTCGGACCTCGGCGGGTACAAGGATGTCCAGGTCGCCATCAAGGGGACGTCGACGGATCCCGCGCAGGGAGTCTGGGCGCACCTCAAGTACGAGGGCGGCGTGCACCGGGTCCAGCGGGTGCCGGCCACCGAGTCGCAGGGACGGATCCACACCTCGACCACCGGCGTGCTGGTGTTCCCCGAGGTGGACGAGCCCGAAGAGGTCCAAATCGACGCCAACGACCTCAAGATCGACGTGTTCCGGTCCTCGGGTCCCGGCGGGCAGTCGGTCAACACGACCGACTCGGCCGTCCGGATCACCCACCTGCCCTCGGGCATCGTCGTGTCGATGCAGAACGAGAAGAGCCAGCTGCAGAACCGCGAGGCCGGCATGCGCGTGCTGCGCGCGCGGCTGCTCGCGAAGCAGCAGGAGGAGCGGGATGCCGCGGCATCCGATGCCCGCCGCTCGCAGATCCGCGGTATGGATCGCTCCGAGCGGATCCGCACGTACAACTTCCCCGAGAACCGCATCGCCGATCACCGCACCGGCTACAAGGCGTACAACCTCGACCAGGTCATGGACGGCGCGCTGACGCCGCTCGTCGACTCCGCGATCGCGGCCGACGAGGAAGCACGGCTCGCTGCGCTCGGCGGCGACTGACCCCGAGGATCCGGGTCAGATGTGGTACTCCGGCGCGGTCAGGAGCGCCCGGGTGTCCTCGCTGGTCGTCCGGCGGCGGGCACGGGCCGGGACGCCGACGAGCACCGAGTCGGCCGGCGCGTCCTTCGTGACGACGGCGTTGGCGCCGACGACCGAGTGCGCCCCGATGACGATGGGGCCGAGGATCTTCGCTCCAGCGCCGACGGCGACGCCGTCGTGAAGGGTCGGATGCCGTTTGCCGCCATCGCGCGTGCGACCGCCGAGGGTGACGCCGTGGTACAGCATGACGTCGTCGCCGACCTCGGCCGTCTCGCCGATCACGATGCCCATGCCGTGGTCGATGAAGAACCGGCGGCCGATCGTCGCGCCCGGGTGGATCTCGATGCCGGTGAGCCAGCGGGTGACCTGCGAGACCGCCCTCGCCGGGAAGCGGAGGCCGCGCGTCCACAGGGCGTGCGCGACGCGGTGGCTCCACACCGCGTGAAGGCCCGGGTAGAGCACGGCGATCTCGAGGCCGCCGCGCGCCGCCGGGTCGCGGAGCTTCGCGGCCGCGATGTCCTCGCGCACCGAGCGCAGCACGTCGCCGGCGCTCACGCCGTCTCCTCCTCGCGGAGGTGCTCGTAGAGCGCCGTGGACAGGTAGCGCTCGCCGCCGTCCGGGATCATCACGACGATGCGCCGGCCGGCGGACTCCGGCCGCTTCGCGATCTCCAGAGCGGCCCAGACCGCGGCGCCGGCGGACATCCCCGCCAGGATCCCCTCGTCGGTGGCGAGGGCGCGCGCGACGCGGATCGCGTCGTCGACGTCGGCGGTGAGGATCTCGTCGACCACGGAGCGGTCGAGGACGTGCGGCACGAAGTTCGGGCCGATGCCCTGGATGCGGTGGCCGCCGGCGCGCCCCTCGCTGATCACGAGGGAGTCCTTCGGCTCGACGAGCGCGACGCGCACGGCGGCATCCTCCGCCTTCAGCGCCTGGCCGACACCGGTCACGGTGCCTCCTGTGCCCGACCCGGCGACGAACCAGTCGACCTGGCCCTCGGTGTCGCGCCAGATCTCCGCCGCCGTCGTGCGGCGGTGGATGGCGGGATTCGCCTCATGCTCGAACTGGCGGGCCAGGATCGCCCCGGGCGTCTCGGCGACGATGCGCTTCGCGGTCTCGACCGCCTCGGTCATGCCCTTGTGGGGATCGGTGAGGATCAGCTCGGCCCCGTACGCCTTCAGCAGCGTGCGTCGCTCCTTCGACATGGATGCCGGCATCGTGAGGATCACCCGGTAGCCGCGCGCGGCTCCGATGAGGGCGAGCGAGATGCCGGTGTTGCCGCTCGTGGACTCGACGATCGTGCCGCCGGGCGCGAGCTCGCCCGCGGCCTCAGCCGCCTCGACGAGGGCGAAGCCGAGCCGGTCCTTCACGCTCGCGCCGGGGTTGTAGAAGTCCAGCTTCGCGAGCACCTCGGCGTGCAGTCCCGCCGTGAGCGCGTTGAGCCGCACGAGGGGGGTGTCGCCGAAGGCATGGGTGATGTCGGGAAGGATGCCGGGCACGGTTCGCTCTCGGTCGGTCGGTCGCGGGACGGGCGTCAGTCGCGCAGGTGCTCGTACAGCGCCGTGGACAGGTACCGCTCGCCGTACGACGGGATGACCACGACGATGTTCTTGCCCTCGGCCTCGGGCCGCGCGGCGACCTGGAGGGCTGCCCAGACGGCGGCACCGGAGGAGATGCCGATGAGGATGCCCTCCTTCGCCGCGACCTCGCGGGCGGTCGCGATGGCGTCGTCGAAGGCCACGTCCTGGACCTCGTCGATGACGCCCTGGTCGAGGATCGGGGGGATGAAGTTGGGTCCGATGCCCTGGATCTTGTGCGGACCGGGGGTGCCGGTGGTCAGGAGGGGCGAGTCGGCGGGCTCCACGGCCACGACCTTCGCCTCGGGGACGCGCTCCTTCAGCACCTGGCCGACGCCGGTGATGGTGCCGCCGGTGCCGATGCCCGCGACGAAGTAGCCGATCTCGCCGTCGGTGTCGCGGAGGATCTCCTCGGCGGTCGTGGCGCGGTGGACCTGCACGTTCGCCTCGTTCGCGAACTGCTTGGCGAGGATCGCGCCGGGCGTCGATGCCGCGATCTCCTCGGCCTTCGCGACCGCGCCCTTCATACCCTGGGCGGGCTCGGTCAGCACCAGCTCGGCGCCGTAGGCCTTGAGGAGCGTGCGCCGCTCGGTCGACATCGACGACGGCATGGTCAGGACGACCTTGTAGCCGCGCGCCGCGCCGACCATCGCCAGCGCGATGCCGGTGTTCCCGCTCGTGCCCTCGACGATCGTGCCGCCCGGCTTGAGCGCACCGGCCGCCTCCGCGGCGTCGACGATGGCGATGCCGATCCGGTCCTTGACGGACGAGGCGGGGTTGTAGAACTCGAGCTTCGCCAGCACGGTGCCGGGGAGGCCTTCGGTCACCCGGTTCAGGCGGACGAGGGGCGTGTTGCCGAATGCGCTCGTGATGTCGGAGTGGATGCCGGGCATGGGGGGCCTTTCGTACGGGTCGGTTCAGGCGGGGTCAGGCGCCCGACAAGCCTACGCGTCAGCGGGCACGGGGGACCGCGTGTGACGGGACGCCGGGGTGGAGCGCCACGGGGCGGGACGCCGGGGTGGAGCGCCACCGGGACGCCACCGGGACGCTGCTCGGCCCGCGGCATCCCGCGGTATCCTGAGGGCTCCCATGGTGATCCCCCCTCCCGCCGGCGCGCCCGCCGCAGGCGACCTCGGCCCGGTGCTCCGGGAAGCGGCCGCCCGACTCGCCGCCGCCGGCGTCCCGACTCCCGACGTCGACGCCGAGCTGCTCGCCGCACACGTCCTCGGCCTCGGCCGCGGCGAGCTGGCGGCAGCGTCGCTGCGCGGCGACCGGATGCCGGCGGACGCCGCCGCCGTCCTCGGCGAGCTCATCGAGCGTCGCGCCGCACGGGAGCCGCTGCAGCATCTCACCGGCACCGCCCCCTTCCGTCATCTGGAGCTGCGGGTCGGGCCGGGTGTCTTCGTCCCGCGGCCCGAGACCGAGACGGTGGCGCAGCTGGCGATCGACGCGCTGCGCGCGGCGGCCGGACCGGCCCCCGTCGCCGTGGATCTCGGCACCGGCAGCGGCGCCCTCGCCCTGGCGATGGCGACCGAGGTCCCGCACGCCCGCGTGCACGCCGCGGAGAACTCGGTGGACGCCTTCATCTGGGCGAAGGAGAACTTCGCCCGACACGCGCCGCACGCCCGGCTCGCGTTCATCGATCTCGCCGACGCCTTCCCCGACCTCGACGGCATGGTGTCGGTGCTGGTGTCCAACCCGCCCTACGTCCCCGACGACGCGATCCCGCGCGACCCGGAGGTGCGGCACTGGGATCCGCCCGCCGCGCTGTACGGCGGGGCTGACGGACTCGACGTCGTCCGCGTGCTGTCGGGGGTGGCGATGCGGCTGCTGCATCCGGGCGGCACCCTCGTCATCGAGCACGGCGAGTGGCAGGGGCGGCCGATTCGGGACCTCCTCACGGCCGACGGCTGGCGAGGCGCTGCGACCCACCCCGATCTCACCACCCGAGACCGCGCGACCACCGCGATCCGCCCCTGATCGGCTGTTCGCCCGACCCGGCGTCGACCGCCTCTCAGGAGATCGCCGCGGCATCCCCGTAGAATGCTCCGGATATGTCTCCCGTGCTCGACTGCCGCGATGCGGACCAGCTGCTGCCGGCGTTGCGCCGCGCGCGCCAGGCCATCGGCCGTGGCGAACTCATCGTCATGCCCACCGACACCGTCTACGGTGTGGCTGCCGACGCCTTCAGCGCCGCCGCCGTGGCGAAGCTGCTCGCGGCCAAGGGACGCGGCCGGCAGTCGCCGCCGCCCGTGCTCGTGTCCGGGCCGACCACGATGCGCGCGCTGGTCGCGGAGGTGCCCGAGGCCGTCGACCGCCTCATGGAGCGGTTCTGGCCGGGGGGCCTGACCATCGTCCTGCCCGCCCAGCCGTCGCTGAGCTGGGACCTGGGGGAGACCCACGGCAGCGTCGCCGTCCGCATGCCCGACGACCGGTTCGCGCTCGAGCTGCTCGAGGAGTGCGGCCCGCTCGCCGTCTCCAGCGCCAACAAGACCGGCCGACCGGCCGCCCTGCACGTCGACGCGGCCGTCGACATGCTGGGGGACAGCGTGTCGGTGTACCTCGACGGCGGGATGGTCGCCACCGGCGTCTCGTCCACGATCGTGGATGCCACAGGCCTGGTCGGCACGGACCGTCGCCCCGTCACGGTGCTGCGGGAGGGCGCGATCGATCGTGCCGAGCTCCGCGAGGTGCTGGGCGACCTCCTCGAGCCGGACCCGGCCGGATCCGACGAATCCGACGACGCGTGAGGAACTATCTGGTCGCCTTCGTGATCACGGCCGCGATCACCTTCGTGCTCTCCTGGGTCGTCTGGAAGGTCGCCGTGCGCTTCGGGCTGCATCCCGCGATCCGCGAGCGCGACGTCCACAAGACGCCGACGCCCCGGCTGGGCGGCGTGGCCATGTTCCTCGGCCTCACGGCCATGTTCATCCTCTCGTCGCAGCTGCCCGCGTTCGCGATCCTGTGGACCGAGCCGACCCGCATGTGGGCGCTGCTGGGCGCCGCCGCGCTGATCGTCGCGGTCGGGGTCGCCGACGATCTGCTGGACCTCGACTGGCTGATCAAGCTCGGCGCGCAGTTCGTCGCGGCGTGGATCGTGGTCGGCGTCGGCGGCATCCAGATCTTCGCCGTCCCGTTCGGTGAGCGTGTCGTGACGGCCAGCTGGATCGGCATCAGCCTGTCGATCCTCGTCATCGTCATCGTCATGAACGCCATCAACTTCATCGACGGGCTCGACGGGCTGGTCGCCGGCGTCTGCCTCATCGCGAACGCCGTCTTCTTCTTCTATGCGGTGCTGATGGCGCGCGACTTCGGCAACAGCCCCGAGACGAACACCGCGCTCTTCATCGCCGTCGTCGTCCTCGGCGTGTGCGCGGGCTTCCTGCCCCTGAACTGGAACCCCGCCCGCATGTTCATGGGGGATGCCGGGGCGCTCCTGCTCGGGCTCATGATGGGCGCGTCGGCCATCGTCGTGACGGGCAACCTGTCGCCGCAGCTGCTGGCCGACAACGACCTCTTCGGCCGCTCCCAGCTCATCGGCGCGTACATCCCGATCATCCTGCCGATCGTCGTCGTGCTGCTGCCGCTCGTCGACTTCGGCCTCGCCGTCATCCGGCGGATGGCCAAGGGCAAGTCGCCGTTCTCTCCCGATCGCAAGCACATGCACCACCGCATGCTCGACCTCGGTCACACCGACCGGAACGCCGTCTTCGTCTTCTACGCCTGGACGGCGATCGTCTCGCTGTCGGTGCTGCTGATGTACATCGGCACGGCGTCGGGATGGCCGGGTCTGTACTGGCCCGGCGTCGCCTACCTCGGCCTGGGCGTCCTCGCCTGCCTCGTCGTCACCCTCCCGCCCGCCCGCCGTGTGCCCGGCACGTCGCCCTCACCGAAGGTCTCCTCATGAGCAGCCCTGTCTCGTCCACACCGCTTCTGCGTCGCACCCTGCTGCTGTCCGCCGCAGCGACCGCGGCGCTCGCCGTCGTCGGCTCCGTCGTCGGACTGCTCGTCGCCGGAAGCTCGGGACTGTGGAGCGCCCTCGTCGCCGTCCTCATGGCCGCGGTGTTCCTGGGGCTGACCACCGGCACGATCCTCATCGCGAACCGCTGGTACGGCAGCGACCTGTTCGTCCCGGTGTTCTTCGCGTCGGTGATGGGCGGGTGGATCGTGAAGTTCGTGATCTTCCTGATCGTGCTGTTCGTGCTGCGCGGACAGCCCTGGCTGCACCCGATGGTGTTCCTCATCGCGCTCGTCGTGAGCATCATCGTGTCGCTCGTCATCGACGTCATCGTGATGACGCGCATGCGCCTGCCCCACGCGAGCGACGTCACGCTGCCCACCGCCGCCGAGGCCGAGGCCTCCGAACGGCGGCCGGAGGACGGCATCACGCCCCGGGACTGATAGGGTATTCCCGAGCCCGCCTGACCCCCGACGGGAACGTCTGGTGGAGTCAGCTCACCTACCATCGTCGTCACGGTTTCATGACCGATGCCCCCGAAGCTGGAGCCAGCGCTGTTCACTCAAGCTGCGACCCTGATCGCCACCGCCGCCGCCGGAGAAGGTCCGGAATTCCACGGACCCTCGATTTCCGAGTTCTTCCCTGAGACGCTGTTCTCGATCGGGGGCCTCGAGGTCAACCGGATCCACCTGATCCAGCTGCTCGCGACGATCGCGATCGTCCTCGTCTTCTGGCTGGGCACCCGCCGCATGACGGTCGTGCCCGGTCGCTTCCAGAGCCTCGTCGAGATGGGCCTGGACTTCGTCCGCGTCAACGTCGCCGAGGACATCCTGGGCAAGAAGGACGGCACGCGGTTCCTGCCGATCCTCTCCACGATCTTCTTCATGACGCTGTTCATGAACCTCACGGGCGTCATCCCCTTCCTGAACATCGCCGGCACGAGCATCATCGCCGTGCCGCTGCTGCTCGCGGTCGTCAGCTACGTCACCTTCATCTACGCCGGCGTGCGCAAGAGCCCCAAGAACTTCTTCAAGAACGCGCTGTTCCCCTCGGGGGTCCCGCCGTTCCTATACATCATCGTGACGCCGCTCGAGTTCATCTCGACGTTCATCATCCGGCCCGTCACGCTGACCCTGCGACTGCTGATGAACATGATGGTCGGGCACCTGATGCTCGTCCTCTTCTTCGCGGCGACGCAGTTCTTCCTCCTGGACCTCGGCGGCTGGTGGTCGGCGCTGGCGGCGGGTTCGCTCGCCTTCGGCCTCGCCTTCACCGTCTTCGAGCTCCTGGTGGCTGTTCTCCAGGCCTACGTCTTCACCATCCTCACCGCGGTCTACATCCAGCTCGCGGTGGCAGAAGAGCACTGAGCGGGTCGGCCTCCGGCCTTCCCACCCAACCGAAAGGAAAAACCCGTGGACGCAACTACGGTTCTCGCTGAGATCAACGGCAGCATCGCCACCGTCGGCTACGGCCTCGCCGCCATCGGCCCCGCCATCGGCGTCGGCATCGTCGTCGGCAAGACGATCGAGGGTGTCGCCCGTCAGCCCGAGCTGGCCGGTCGCCTGCAGGTCCTCATGTGGATCGGTATCGCCTTCACCGAGGCGCTCGCCTTCATCGGCATCGCAACCGCCTTCATCTTCGGCTACTGATCGCGCTTTCCCAGTCTTAAGGAGACAGGATGCTGAACGCTCTTGTCGCGTATGCGGCGGAAGAGGGTGCTGCAGAGCACAACCCTCTGATCCCGGCGTGGTACGACATCATCTGGTCGGCGGTCTGCTTCGTCGTGATCCTGTTCGTCTTCGTGAAGGTCGCCCTTCCGAAGATGCAGGTCATGCTCGACCAGCGCGCAGCCGCCATCGAGGGCAACATCGCCAAGGCCGACGAGGCCCAGCGCAAGGCGGAGGCGGCGCTCGAGGAGTACACCGCACAGCTCGCCGCCGCCCGCAAGGAAGCCGGTGAGATCCGCGACGCCGCCCGTGAGGACGGCAAGAAGATCGTCGCCGAGGCGAAGGACACGGCGTCGGTCGAGGCGAACCGCCTGACCGCCGCGGCGCACTCGCAGATCGAGGCCGAGCGTCAGACGGCGCTCGTGTCGCTGCGCAGCGAGGTGGGCACGCTCGCCCTCGACCTCGCCGGCGGCGTGATCGGGGAGACCCTGTCGGACGACGCGAAGGCTCAGGCCGTCGTCGACCGCTTCCTCGCCGACCTCGAGGCCTCCGAGAAGGCGGCCCAGTAATGGGCAGCGCGACCACTCAGGCCCTCGCGGCGACGACGTCGGCCCTCCAGGCCGCGCCGAGCGTCGACCTCGGCGTCGCCCGCGAGCTGTTCGCCGCGGTCCGCGCCCTGGCCGGCTCGTCGCACCTGAGCGGCGCGCTGTCCGACGCGTCCGCCCCGGCCGAGGCTCGGCGAGGCGTCGTGACCGCCGTCTTCGGCGGGTTCTCGCCGGCGTCGGTGGCGGTCCTCCAGGCCGCTGCCGGTCAGCGGTGGTCCTCGGCGGACGATCTCATCAGCGGCATCGAGGAGGCCGGCATCCGTGCCGCCGCCATCTCGTCGCCGTCGGTGGACATCGAGGCCGAGCTCTTCACGGTGGCCCGGACGGTCGCGTCGAACTCCGAGCTCGAGCTCGCGCTCGGCCGTCGTCTCGGTGACGCCGCAGCCAAGGGCGCGCTGATCGAGAACCTCTTCGGCGGCCGTGCCGGCGAGGCCACCGTGCTGATCGCGGCCACGCTCGTCCAGGTGCCCCGCGAGCGTCGCGTCCGGTCGATGTTCAGCCGTGCCATGCGCGTCGTGGCCGACCAGCGCGGCCGCGCCGTCGCGACGGTGTTCGCCGCCACCGACCTGACCGGCGACCAGCTCGGCCGCCTGCAGCGCACCCTCACGCAGCGCTACGGCACCGAGGTGTCGCTGAACGTCGTGGTCGACCCGTCGGTCGTCGGCGGCATGCGCATCGAAATCGCCGACGATGTGATCGACGCCACCGTCGCATCGCGTCTCGGCGACCTCCGTCAGCGACTGGCGGGCTAGATCTTCCCGCTCCACATCGGAGCGGACCCGGCTGGCCGAGTGCCCGCCACAAGACCTCAAAGAAGGAAGACCATGGCAGAACTGTCCATCAGCCCCGACGTCATCCGTGACGCGCTGAAAGACTTCGTCGCCGCATACGAGCCCACCGGGGCAGCGGCAACCGAGGTCGGCACCGTCGTCGACGCTGCCGACGGCATCGCCCACGTCGAGGGCCTGCCCGGCGTCATGGCGAACGAGCTCGTTCGCTTCGACAACGGCGTGGAGGGTCTGGCGCAGAACCTCGACGAGCACGAGATCGGCGTCGTCGTCCTCGGCGACTTCTCCGGCATCGAAGCAGGCCAGAAGGTCACCCGCACCGGCGAGGTCCTCTCGGTCGGTGTCGGCGACGGCTACCTCGGCCGCGTCGTCGACCCGCTCGGCAACCCGATCGACGGTCTCGGCGAGATCGCGACCGACGGCCGTCGCGCCCTCGAGCTGCAGGCGCCGGGCGTCATGCAGCGCAAGAGCGTGCACGAGCCCATGCAGACCGGCATCAAGGCCATCGACGCCATGATCCCCGTCGGCCGCGGCCAGCGTCAGCTCATCATCGGCGACCGCCAGACCGGCAAGACGGCCATCGCGATCGACACGATCATCAATCAGAAGGCCAACTGGGAGTCGGGCGACGCCGAGAAGCAGGTCCGCTGCATCTACGTCGCGATCGGCCAGAAGGGTTCGACCATCGCTTCGGTGAAGGGCGCGCTCGAGGACGCCGGTGCGATGGAGTACACCACCATCGTCGCGGCCCCGGCATCCGACCCCGCCGGCTTCAAGTACCTCGCCCCCTACACCGGCTCGGCCATCGGCCAGCACTGGATGTACGGCGGCAAGCACGTCCTGATCATCTTCGACGACCTGTCGAAGCAGGCCGAGGCCTACCGCGCCGTGTCGCTGCTGCTGCGCCGCCCGCCGGGCCGCGAGGCATACCCCGGCGACGTCTTCTACCTGCACTCGCGTCTGCTGGAGCGTTGCGCCAAGCTCTCCGACGAGCTCGGTGCGGGCTCGATGACGGGCCTCCCGATCATCGAGACGAAGGCCAACGACGTGTCGGCCTACATCCCGACCAACGTGATCTCGATCACCGACGGCCAGATCTTCCTGCAGTCCGACCTCTTCAACGCCAACCAGCGTCCGGCGGTCGACGTGGGCATCTCGGTGTCGCGCGTCGGCGGTGACGCTCAGGTCAAGTCGATCAAGAAGGTCTCCGGCACGCTCAAGCTCGAGCTCGCGCAGTACCGGTCGCTCGAGGCGTTCGCGATGTTCGCATCCGACCTCGACGCCGCGTCGCGCCGCCAGCTGGCGCGAGGCGCTCGTCTGACCGAGCTGCTCAAGCAGCCGCAGTACTCGCCGTACCCGGTGGAGGAGCAGGTCGTCTCGATCTGGGCCGGCACCAACGGCAAGCTCGACGACGTCGAGGTCGAGGACGTGCTGCGGTTCGAGCGCGAGCTGCTCGACCACCTGAAGCGCAACACCTCCATCCTCGACACCCTGCGCGAGTCCAACGTCCTCGACGACGCGACGCTCGCCGAGCTCGAGAAGGCGACCGATGCGTTCGTCCTCGAGTTCCAGGGCGGCAAGGGCCAGGCCATCAACAAGCCCGGTCACGAAGAGGTCGCTGCTGCGGGCGCGGACGACGTGAACCAGGAGAAGATCGTCAAGGGCCGCCGCGGCTGACGCCGACGGGAGACTCATCACATGGGCGCACAACTCAGGGTCTACAAGCAGAAGATCTCTTCTGCTCAGACGACCAAGAAGATCACGAAGGCGATGGAACTCATCGCGGCTTCGCGCATCCAGAAGGCGATGGGACGCGTCCGCGCGTCCAACCCCTTCGCGCGGGCCGTGACGCGTGCCGTCTCCGCCGTGGCGACGCACTCGAACGTCCAGCATCCGCTGACGACCGAGCGCGAGGACATCCGTCGGTCCGCCGTCGTCGTGTTCGGTTCCGACCGAGGACTGGCCGGCGCATTCAACTCGCAGGTGATCCGCGAGGCGCTGCAGCTCGGTGAGCTGCTGCGCTCCGAGGGTCGCGAGCCGGTGTACTACCTGGTGGGGCGCAAGCCGGTCGGGTTCTTCCAGTTCCGCAGCATCCCGACGGCGGGCGAGTGGATCGGCGACACCGACACGCCGCACTTCTCCACCGCGGAGGAGATCGCCGGAGCCCTCCTGGAGGGCTACGGGCTGGGCGGGGCCGAGGGCGGCGTCGACGAGATCCACCTCGTCTACAACCGCTTCGTGAGCATGATGACGCAGACGCCCGAGACGGTCCGGCTGCTTCCGCTCGAGGTCGTCGAGGCCGACGAGACCGCCACGGACAACCAGGTATACCCGCTCTACGAGTTCGAGCCGAGCCCCGAGACGGTGCTCGACGCGCTCCTGCCGGTGTACGTGCAGAGCCGCGTGTTCAACGCGCTCCTGCAGTCGTCGGCAGCCAAGCAGGCGGCGACGCAGAAGGCGATGAAGTCCGCCAGCGACAACGCCGACAAGCTCATCACCGACTACACCCGTCTGCGCAACAACGCGCGCCAGGCGGAGATCACGCAGCAGATCGCCGAGATCGTCGGCGGCGCCGACGCTCTGGCGTCGGGCAAATAGACCACACGAAAGAAGAGAAGCCATGAGCCTCACCGCTGAGAAGACGGAAGCTCCGGTCGTCGGCCGCGTCGCGCGCGTCACCGGCCCGGTCGTCGACATCGAGTTCCCGCACGACTCGATCCCCGACATCTACAACGCGCTGAAGACCACCATCGTCATCGGCGACACGTCGAGCGAGATCACCCTCGAGGTCGCGCAGCACCTCGGCGACGACCTCGTCCGCGCCATCTCGCTGAAGCCCACCGACGGCATGATCCGCGGCCAGGAAGTCCGTGACACGGGCGGCCCCATCACCGTCCCCGTCGGCGACGTCACCAAGGGCAAGGTCTTCAACGTGACCGGCGACGTCCTGAACGCCGCCGAGGGCGAGACGATCGAGGTCACCGAGCGCTGGGGCATCCACCGCCAGGCGCCGAACTTCGACCAGCTCGAGTCGAAGACCCAGATGTTCGAGACCGGCATCAAGGTCATCGACCTCCTGACCCCCTACGTTCTGGGTGGGAAGATCGGCCTGTTCGGCGGCGCCGGTGTCGGCAAGACCGTCCTCATCCAGGAGATGATCCAGCGCGTCGCGCAGGACCACGGTGGTGTGTCGGTGTTCGCCGGTGTCGGCGAGCGCACCCGTGAGGGCAACGACCTGATCCACGAGATGGAAGAGGCGGGCGTCTTCGACAAGACCGCCCTGGTCTTCGGCCAGATGGACGAGCCGCCGGGGACGCGTCTGCGCGTCGCCCTGTCGGCGCTGACGATGGCGGAGTACTTCCGCGACGTCCAGAAGCAGGACGTGCTGCTGTTCATCGACAACATCTTCCGCTTCACGCAGGCCGGTTCCGAGGTCTCCACGCTGCTGGGCCGTATGCCCTCCGCCGTGGGCTACCAGCCCAACCTGGCCGACGAGATGGGTGTCCTCCAGGAGCGCATCACCTCGACGCGCGGTCACTCGATCACCTCGCTGCAGGCGATCTACGTCCCCGCCGACGACTACACCGACCCGGCCCCGGCGACCACGTTCGCCCACCTCGACGCGACCACCGAGCTGTCGCGTGAGATCGCCTCGAAGGGCCTGTACCCGGCCGTCGACCCGCTGACCTCGACCAGCCGGATCCTGGACCCGCGCTACATCGGTGAGGACCACTACCGCGTGGCCACCTCGGTGAAGCAGATCCTGCAGAAGAACAAGGAACTCCAGGAGATCATCGCCATCCTCGGTGTCGACGAGCTCTCCGAAGAGGACAAGGTCGTCGTGTCGCGCGCACGCCGCATCCAGCAGTTCCTCTCGCAGAACACCTACATGGCCAAGAAGTTCACCGGCGTCGAGGGCTCCACGGTCCCGATCAAGGAGACGATCGAGTCGTTCGACGCGATCGTCAAGGGCGACTTCGACCACGTCGCCGAGCAGGCCTTCTTCAACGTCGGCGGCATCTCCGACGTCGAGGAGAAGTGGGCGCAGATCCAGAAGGAGAACGGCTGAGATGGCTCTGACGGTCACCCTCGTCTCCGCTGAGGCGGAGGTCTGGAGCGGCGAGGCGAGCCTCGTCGTCGCCAAGACGGTCGAGGGCGAGATCGGCTTCATGGCCGGTCACGAACCCGTCCTCGCGATCCTCGCCGAGGGTCAGGTCCGCATCACGCAGACCGACGGTTCGAAGATCGTCGCCTCGGCGCAGGACGGCTTCCTCTCGATGGCGGGCGACGAGCTCACCATCGTCGCGGGGAACGCAGCTCTGCAGTCCTGATCCACTCTCGTCGCAGCGCCGCCCGGTACGCCGGGCGGCGCTGCGACGTTTCCGGCTGGAGCCATCGTGCTGATCCTGTTGCCCCCCTCCGAGACGAAGCGGCCCGGCGGGACCGGTGCCCCGCTCTCGGACACCGCCCTCGCGCACCCGGAGCTGACCGCTCCGCGTGAGGCTGTCCTCGACGCACTCGTCGCCCTCAGCGCCGACGAGGACCGCGCGGCCCGGGTTCTCAAGCTGTCGGCGCGACAGCGGGGGGAGATCGCCGTCAACGCGGCGCTGCGCTCGTCACCGTCCCTCCCGGCCGTCGACCGGTACACCGGGGTCCTGTACGACGCACTGGACGCCGCCTCGCTCGATGCGGATGCACGAGGATGGCTGGGCGCCCACGCCGCCATCCACTCGGCGCCCTTCGGCCTCGTGGCAGCGCTCGACCCCATCCCGGCCTACCGGCTCGCCGCCGGGACGTCGCTGCCGGGGCTTCCGTCGCTCCGGCGGGTGTGGGCGGATGCCGTCGGCGCGGCCCTCGCGGCATCAGCCCCGCCCTTCATCCTCGACCTGCGCTCCGAGGCCTACGTCGCGCTGGGGCCGGTGCCCGCCGGCATCCCGCACGCGTACGTCCGTGTTGTGACGGCGGGCCCGGACGGCTCCGTCCGCGCGCTCAACCATTTCAACAAGCACGCGAAGGGCGAGATGGTCCGCCTGCTCGCCCGGAGCCGTCCGCCCGTGCGGTCGCGAGCGGACCTGCTGGCGTGGGCGGACGGCGCCGGAGTCGTGCTGCGCGAGCTCGACGATCGCACCGTCGAACTCGTGGTGCCGCCTACGTGATGAACCGGAAGTTGATCGGGTAGCGGTAGCCGCCGCCCTGGTTGACCTTGAGTCCGCCCAGGATCGAGAAGACGACGTTGGCCACCCAGAGGGCGAACATCGCGAGCCCCACGATCGGGCCGAGGAACCAGGCGATCGCGCTGAGGACCGAACCGACGACCGACACCGCCACGTAGACGATCGTGAACGTGATCTGCCAGTTGAGCGCCTCCTTGCCCTCGACGTCGACACGGTGCCCGCGGTCCTTGAAGACGAGCCAGATGATGAGGGAGGGCAGGATGAACGCGATGCCGCCGATGTGCGCCCACATCGCCCACGTCTTGTCCTGCTCGGGGGTCAGTGCGCCGCCGGACGGGGCGTAGCCCTGCTGCGGATATCCCTGCTGCGGCGGGTACCCCTGCGGCGGGGGACCGCCGGCGGGCTGCTGCCCGTATCCGGGGGGCGGGGCACCGTAGCCGCCGGGAGGCGGGGCGGCGTACCCTCCGGGAGGCGCCTGGGTGGGACCGGGAGGCGGCGGCGTGGCGGGACCCGGCGGAGGCACGGGCGGACCTGCCGGCGGGCGAGTCGGTTCGTCTCCCGCGGGAGGCGTGTTCGGGTCGGTCATGGGGTCGCTGCCTTTCTGCTGCGTCGAGGCGACGGGTCGCCACGGCTCGACGACGGGCGCCGGTGCGATGCACCCGCACCGCCACAGCGTCACCGTAGCGCCGGGGCAAGGTCGCGGGCAATGCGGGGGACGGCGGATCGAGGGGCGCGTCGTCCATTAGAGTGTGAGGACGCTGCACCGATCACGGAAGGGTGAAAGCGTGCCCGAAGCCACCGAATCCCGGGTCGTGACGTTCGCGACTGGGACGATAGAGCTGCGATGGTCAGATGTGACCCACCGCGGCCGTCGGCGCGAGAACAACCAGGACGCCGTCCTCTCGGCCTTCCCGCTGTTCGTCGTCGCGGACGGCATGGGCGGTCACATCGGCGGTGAGATCGCGAGCTCGCGCGCCATCGAGCGACTGTCCGGCGCCGTCGGAGACGGCGAGGTCTCCCCGGCATCCATCGAGAAGGCCCTCGAGCGGGCCGTCGCCGACATCGCCGCATCCGCCGAGACGACGGACGACGGCACCGGCACGACGGTCACCGGCGTGTACCTCGACCTGACCGCCGAAGAACCCACCTGGGTGACGCTGAACATCGGCGACTCCCGCGTCTACCTCTTCCGCGACGGGGCGCTCGCCCAGGTCACGACCGATCACTCCGTCGTCCAGGAGCTCATCGCCGCGGGCCGGCTGAGCCCGGAAGAGGCCGAGAACCACCCGTACGGCAACGTCATCACCCGTGCCGTCGGGCCGAGCGACGGCGTCGTGCCCGACTACGTCCGCCTCGAGGTCGTCGACGGCGACCGCTTCGTGGTCTGCAGCGACGGGCTCACCAAAGAGCTCACCGATTACGGCATCCTGCATTTCCTGCTGCAGCACGACGACCCGACGGAAGCCGTCGACGCGATGCTCGAAGCGGCGCTCGAGAACGGCGGCCGCGACAACGTGTCGATCATCGTCGTGAACGTCGCCCGCAGCGATTCCTCCCCAGCCGGGGACTGACCGGCCGCACTCCACCGCGTCGGCGCCGACCGGGCGCCGCGGTCGCCGTGCTCGCACGCTGGTGCGGTGACGATCCACCCGCCTCCTGCCCCGCCCGCCGCGGGCACGGAGCCGCTCATCCTGCCCGCGGCCCCGCACCCGCCCCCCGAGCGCCGCTGCCGCTCGTGACGGCGATCGTGCCGATGCTCGGCGGCGTGGTGCTGTGGGCGGTGACCGGATCCGCCTACGCCCTTCTGTTCGCCCTGCTCGGCCCGCTGATCGCGGTCGCCTCCGTCGTCGACGCGGCACGCGGGTCGCGCCGGAGCCGCCGCCGGGGCGCGGCCGAGGTGGCGCGCGCGGTGCGGCGCGCCGGAGACGAGATGCACCGGCGGCACGCGGACGAGCGCTCCGCACGATGGGCGCGCCACCCCGACGTCGCCGGATTCCTGCGACGTCCCGACGCGATCTGGCGTCCGACTCCGGAGCGGGAGGGGGTCCTCGTGGTCGGTCGCGGCGTCGGCGAGAGCGCGCTCCGCGTCACGGGCGGCGACGGGGATGCCGGCGCGGCCGACCTCCGGCGCGAGGCGGCCTCGGTGAGCGACGTCCCTCTCCTCGTGCCGCTCACGACGGGCGTCGCCGTCGTCGGGCCTCCGGTGCTCGCGGCGGCGGTGGCGCGGGGGCTCGCGGTGCAGGTGTGCCTGAGCCTCGCACCGGGACGAGTTCAGTGGAGCGAGGATGCGCCTTCGTGGGCGGCCGCCCTCCCGCATCGTGACGCGCCCGCCGGACTGCTCCTGCAGCTGCGCGAGTCCGGCGGCCTGATCGGCGGTGACGTCGATGTGCCCGTCGCCGTGGTCCCCGAGGGCGAGCCGCCGCCGCCGCGCTGCGGCGCCATCCTGCGCCTCACCGGGCCCGCAACGGCGGAGCTCGACGTCGACGGCGACGTCCGGGAGCTCGCCGTCGAGCCGGTGTCGACGGCGCAGGCCGCCGCGGTCGCGGCGTTCCTCGCCGACCGGGCGGCGCGGGCACTCGGCCGCCGCATCGACGTCCCGGTCGGCCTCGACGAGCTGATCGCGGCGGCCCCGTCGCCGGCCCCCGACGCCCTGCCGGCGGTCTTCGCGTCGACCGCTGCGGAGCCCTTCGTCGTCGATCTGGTCCGGGATGGGCCGCATGCGGTGGTCATCGGGGTGACCGGGTCGGGCAAGAGCGAGCTGCTCACGTCCTGGGTGGCCGCGCTGTGCGCCGGACACACGCCGCAGCAGCTCGCCCTGCTGCTCGTCGACTTCAAGGGCGGGCGCACGTTCGACCACTTGCTGCCGCTGCCCCACGTGACGGGCGTGCTCACCGACCTCGACGATGCCACGGCGCTGCGGGCGATCGACAGCCTCCGCGCCGAGATCCGGCACCGGGAGCGGGCCCTGGCCGACGTCGGCGCTCGGGACGTCGCCGAGACGGCGGCGACCGGCGCACCGCTCGGTCGGCTCGTCATCGTCGTGGACGAGTATGCGGCGCTGGTGGCCGCGCATCCCGCGCTGCACGACCTGTTCGCGGATCTCGCCGCTCGCGGCCGCGCCCTCGGCATCCACCTCGTGCTCGCGGCTCAGCGCGCGACGGGCGTCTTCCGCGACGCTGTGCTGGCGAACGCGCCGCTGCGCCTCGCCCTGCGGGTGACGGATGCGGCTGATTCGCGTGCCCTCCTCGGCGTCGACGACGCGTGCCGGCTCTCCGGCCGGGCGCAGGCGCGGGGTCTCGCCCTCGTGCGACGCGCAGCCGACAGTGCTCCGATCCCGGTGCGCATCGCCCGCTGCGGACCGGGGACGCTGGCGGAGGTCGCGTCCCGGCATCCCGGCCCGCCGGCCCGCGCTCCGTGGCTGCCCGCGCTGCCGGCGCGGGTGCCGCTCGCGGGGGTCCGTTCCGGCGGCGAGCTCGTGCTCGGACTGGCCGATGAGCCGGAACGGCAGTGGCAGGGACCGATCGGCTGGGATCCGGCCGATCTCGCCCTCGCCGTCGTCGGCGGTCCGGGGAGCGGGCGGACGGGCATCCTCCGGGCGATCGCCGCGCAGACGCCGACCCTCGTCGTGCCGGCGGACCCTGAGCAGGCGTGGGACGTCGTCATGGCGCTCGCGGACGTCCCGCGCGGCACGACCGTCGCCGTCGACGACCTGGATTCGCTGATGACACGGATGCCGGGGGAGTACGGTCCGGCCGTGCTCGACGCGCTGGAGCGCGCTCTTCGAGGGGCGCGCGAGCGCGGCATCCGGCTCGTGGTCACAGCGCAGCGGCTGACGGGAGGCGTCGCTCGGCTCGTCGACCTCATCCCGCGGCGGGTGGTCCTCGCCCTTCCCACCCGGGCCGACCACGTCGCGGCGGGCGGCGATGCCGCCGACCATCGCCCCGAGCTGCCCCCGGGCCGTGGGCGCCTGGGCCGCACCCTCGTGCAGTTCGCCGCCGCCCCGGCCGCCGTCCCGGCGGCCGGGGCCGTCGGGCCGCCGACGTGGCTGCCGGGCCGGCGGCCCGCGGCGGTCGTCCTCCCCGCGGGAGCGCGGTCCCGCCGGATCGTCGGGTCCTGGCGGCGGCTGGGCATCGCGGTCTCCGCGGTCGACGGGGCGGCGTCGCTCGTCCGCGGCGGGGCGGTCGTGGGCACGGCCGAGGACTGGCTCGCGCAGTGGCGGCTGCTGGGAGCGGCGCGCGCCGACGCGGACCTCGTCGTGGATGCGGCGTGCGCCGCCGAGTACCGCGCGATCACCGGGTCGCGCGACCTGCCGCCGTTCGCGGCGCCGGTCGCCGGCCGGGCGTGGCTGATCGCACCCGCGCGGCCGGCGCGGCGCGTCGTCCTCGCGGAGTGGTGAGCTCAGACGGTGGGACGGATCACGCCGACGTCGCGGCCGCCGCCGGTCACGGTGAGCGGCAGGTCGCCGAGGGTGCGGGCGACGTCGGCCGGGGCCAGTGCTCCCGCGCGGACGAGGAGCGTCAGCGCGGTGACCGTCGACGCCCGATTGCTGCCGTCCAGCATCTTCAGGGCGACCGTGGTGCCGTCGGGGGCGATCATCGTCATGACGCCCTCGGCGCCGTGCTTGGCGAACAGGCCCAGACGTTCGGTGACGATCGAGTCGGGCAGTCCCGGGCCCTGGATGACCCAGGGGTTCTCGCGGACGGCCCGCAGGAGCGCGCCGGCGGAGCGGTGCAGCGCGAACGGCGACCGCTCCGAGGAGGCGCCGATGCGGTGGACCGCCCGGGCGAGGGCCGAGAGGGACATGCCGTAGACCGGGGCGCCGCAGCCGTCGATGGCTGTCGTCGTGATCTTCGTGCCGGTGAGCCGCTCGATGACCTCACGGGTGTGGACCTGCAGCGGATGCATGGCCTCCAGGTACGAGGCCGTGTCCCACCCGTTGGCGGTGCACGCCAGCAGCATCGCGGCGTGCTTGCCCGAGCAGTTCATGCGCACGCGCTGCGGGCCGATCAGCTCGCGGGTCATCTCGTCGCGCGCCCGCGCGTCGCCGGGCCATGCGGGCGGGCACTGCAGGGCGTCCTCGCCGACGCCCGCCGCGCTGAGGATGTCGGTGACGAGTCCGACGTGGCGGTCGGTGCCCGAATGGCTCGCCGTCGAGACGGCGAGGTGCGCGCCCTCGAGCGACGCGCCCGCGGTGACGCTGCCGAGCGCCTGCAGGGGCTTCAGCGTCGAGCGCGGCAGGATCTGCTCGTCGACTGCGCCCAGGGCGGTGACCACGGCGCCGTCGGGATTCAGGACGATGGCCGAGCCGCTGTGGCGGGACTCGACGAAGCCGCTCCGTTCGACCACGGCGAGTTCGACGGCATCGGTCACGGCGAAGGTCTCTGGCACCTCCCCAGCCTACCGAGCGCGCTGTGCGAGACTGGCCGCGTGTACGGCGAACACTCCTACCGACTGAACACCCGCTGGACCGGCGACCGCGGCACGGGCACGAGCGGCTACCGGGACTACGACCGCGCGGTGACGATCCGGATCGACGGCAAGCCGGTGCTGCGGGCATCCGCCGACAAGCCCTTCCGCGGCGACGCCTCCCGCTGGAACCCGGAGGACCTGCTGCTGGCGGCGCTGTCGGAGTGCCACCTGCTCTCGTACCTGCACGCCTGCGTCACGGCCGGAGTGATCGTCACGTCCTACGAGGACGACGCCACCGGCACGATGGTCGAGGACGGTCGCGGTGGCGGCGCCTTCCGGGAGGTCGTGCTGCGCCCGCGGGTGACGGTGGCGGATGCCGCGATGGTCGAGGCCGCCGAGGCCGCGCACGCCCAGGCGAACGCCTGGTGCTTCATCGCGAACTCGGTGAACTTCCCGGTCCGTCACGAGCCGACGGTGACCGTCGGCTGATCCTCAGCGGCGCTCGTGCGGGAGCACCTGCTTGAGACGCTCGACCGGGTTCTGAGCCGGCACTTCGTTGTACGCGTGGGCGAGTTCCTGTCCGGACAGGGCGTGGATGGCGGACATGATCTCGTCCGTCGCCAGTCGGCGGGCGCGTCCCGACGAGGCGGGCCCGTGGTGGGAGAGGTCGATCGCCGATCCGTAGCGGATGGTCACGCGAGGTGAGATCCGCGGCCACTTGGCGCCGACCGGCATCGCGTCGTTCGTGCCGACGATCCCGACCGGGACGACCTTCGCGCCCGTCTCGAGGGCGAGGAACGCGATCCCGGTGCGACCCCGGTAGAGGCGGCCGTCCAGGGAGCGCGTCCCCTCGGGGTACAGCGCGATCGCCTTCCCCGTCTGCAGGATGCGTCGCTGCTGATCGAGCGCGTCGAGCGCGGCCTGCCCTGCGCCGCGGCGCACCGGGGTGGCGCCGAGGGCGCGGAAGAACCGGCGACTGAACCAGCCGCCGATGCCGGTGCCCTCGAAGTAGCTCGACTTCGCGAGGAAGTAGACCGGCCGGGGCGCGAACATCGGGAGCACGAACGAGTCGATGAAGCTCAGGTGGTTGCTCGCGAGGATGATGGGGCCGGTACGGGGGATGTTGTTGCTGCCCTCGATCCGCGGGCGGTAGATGAGGCGTGCGAGGGGACCGATGCCCCAGCGGACGAGGTAGTAGAGCGCGCCCGCGCGGGCGAGTCCGTCGTCGGGTTCCTCCGCGGGGGTCTCGTCGGGAGTCGTCGCTTCGGTCACCAGAAGAGGGTACTGCCATTTCCATGCTGCCCCTGGCATGGGGCCGGCCGCCCGGGCGGGCCGCGGGACGCCGCCGCTTTCACACCGGGGACAAAGGGAGATGGGGGAGGATGTTCCCGTCCCCCTTTTATCTGTGAGGTTCTCCGTGCGCCTGCGTCCCATCGCCGCCCTGTCCGCCGCCGCCGTGTCGGTCCTGCTGTTCGCCGGCTGCGGCGCCGGAGAGCCCGAGTCGGAGCCGACGGGCACGCCCGCCAGCCTCTGCGACGCCGCCGCCGAACCGGGCGCCACCTCCGAGGCCATCACCGTCGAGGGAGAGCGGGGCACGCCGTCGACGGCGACCTTCGAGATGCCGGTCGAGCCGGAGACCCTCGAGGTCTCCGTCGTCGAGGAAGGCGACGGCGAGAAGGTCGAAGCCGGAGACTTCGTGACCTACGCCATGACGGCGTACAACGGCGAGAACGGCGACGAGCTGGCATCCATCGGCTTCGAAGACGGCGAGCTCCTCCCCACGCAGATGTCCCCCGATTCGATCTTCGGCCAGGTCTTCGGCTGCTCCCCGATCGGCACGCGCGTCGTGGCCGCCTTCCCGGCGAGCGAGCAGGCCGGTGCCGAGGTGTACGTCCTCGACCTGCTGTCCGCCGCGCCGACGGCGGCCTGGGGCGAGCCGCAGGAGCCGGCAGCCGGCCTCCCCGAGGTGACCCTCGCCGAGGACGGCACCCCCTCCATCTCCGTCCCGGAGACGGACGCACCCGCCGAGACGAGCATCACCACCCTCAAGAAGGGCGACGGCTACGAGGTCCAGGCGGGCGACAACGTGCTCATCCAGTTCCGCGGTGCGCGCTGGTCGTCGGGTGAGCTCTTCGACGGCGGTGACACCTGGGCGGACGGCACTCCGTACGCCTCGTCGACGAGCCAGTTCGTGCCCGGGTTCCAGAAGGCGCTCGAGGGGCAGACGGTCGGCTCGCAGGTGCTCGCCGTCATCGCGCCGGCCGACGGGTACGGCGAGGGCGAGATCAACGAGTCCGACCTCAAGGGCGACACCCTCGTCTTCGTGATCGACATCCTGGGCGGCCAGGCGGCTCCGCAGGGCGCCGCTCCCACCGAGTGACGACGGGCGCGCCGCTAGGCTGAACGGCATGCGGCGCGTTCTGATCCTCGGCTCCACCGGTTCGATCGGGACGCAGGCGCTCGACGTCATCGCCGCGAACCCCGACCGCTTCGAGGTCGTCGGCCTCGCGGCAGGGTCCGACCGCGCAGGGATGGCGGCGCAGGCCGACGCCTTCGGGGTCGCGCACACGGCGCTCGGCGCCGACGAGGCCGAGCAGCTGGTCCGGACGGTGGACGCAGACGTGGTGGTCAACGGCATCACGGGGTCGGTGGGCCTCGGGCCCACGATCGCCGCGCTCGAGACCGGGCGGACGCTCGCCCTCGCCAACAAGGAATCCCTCATCGTCGGCGGCGCGCTGGTGACGGCGCTCGCCGCACCCGGTCAGATCGTGCCCGTCGACTCCGAGCACTCCGCGATCGCCCAGGCGCTGCGCGCCGGATCCTCCGACGAGGTGCGCCGGCTCGTGCTCACCGCGTCCGGGGGGCCCTTCCGCGGTCGCACCCGGGACGAGCTCGCCGAGGTGACACCCGCACAGGCGCTGGCCCATCCGACGTGGGACATGGGGCGCGTCGTCACCACGAACTCGGCGACCCTCGTGAACAAGGGCCTGGAGGTCATCGAGGCGCACCTGCTCTTCGGCGTGCCGTACGACCGCATCGACGTCGCCGTCCATCCGCAGTCCATCGTGCACTCGATGGTCGAGTTCATCGACGGCTCGACGATCGCGCAGGCGTCGCCGCCCGACATGCGGCTTCCCATCTCGCTGGGCCTCGACTGGCCGCACCGCGTCGCCGGTGTCGGCGCTCCGCTGGACTGGACGACCGCCACGACCTGGACCTTCGAGCCGCTGGACCGTCAGGCCTTCCCGAGCGTGGAGCTGGCGAAGCAGGTCGGCGAAGCCGGCGGAACGTACCCCGCGGTGTTCAATGCCGCCAATGAGCAGGCCGTCGATGCCTTCCACGAGGGGCGGCTGTCGTTCCTCGGCATCGTCGACACGATCGCCCGTGTCGTCGACGCGCACGATGCCCCCGCGTCGCTGACGCGCGAGAGCCTCGCCGAGACCGAGCGCTGGGCCCGCGAGGCGGCCGATCGGCTCATCGCCTCACTCTGACGCGCGAGGTGCCTGTCGGTCGTCGACGGGCCGGCCGGCGCGGCGGAGGGCCGTCCGGGCCACCTCTTCCGCATCGAACGGGGTCCGCACCCCGGCGATCTCGCGATAGTGCTGATGTCCGGGACCCGCCCACAGGATCGCGTCGCCCTCGCCGGCGAGGGACACGGCCCGCGCGACCGCCTCCTCCGGCGCGGCGACGTCGAAGACCGTGACGTCGGGCCGGGCGTCCCGGGCACCCGCGACCAGCGCGGCGCGGATGGTCGCCGGGTCCTCGGAGCGGGGATGCTGGTCGGTCACGATCACGATGTCGCTGCCGAGCGCGGCCGCCCGGCCCATGTCCGAACGCTTCGTGACGTCGCGGTCGCCGTTCGCGCCGCACACCATGATCACGGTCCCCGGAGTGACCCGACGGACGGCCTCGAGCGTCTTCGCGAACGCGTCGGGGGAGTGGCCGAAGTCGAGGTAGAAGGCCGGGCCGCGGTCGCCCGAGAGCCGCTGGATGCGGCCGGGCAGGTGCGCGTCGATGCGGGCGTCGCCGACGAGCGCCGAGATCGCCTCCCACTCCCAGCCCGCCTCGAGCAGCAGGACGATCGCGAGTGCCGCGTTGGACGCCATGTGCGGTCCGATGACGGGCACCGTCGTGGTGAGGGCTCCGGCCGGCCCGGTGAGGGTGAAGGTCACGCCGTCCGGCTCCTCGCCCACGATGTCGACGCGCCAGTCGGCGGCGACGTCCGGGTCCGCCGCGATGGCGGGGGTGAGGATGGTGGTCACCGGGACCTCGGCCCGCTGCGCGACCTCCACGCCCTCGGGCTGGTCGACGCACACGACCGCTCGGCGCGATCGGTCGGCGCGGAACAGCGCGAGCTTGGCCTCGAGGTAGGTCCGCATGTCGCCGTAGTCGTCGAGGTGGTCGTGGGTGAGGTTGGTGAAGCCCGCGACGTCGAAGTGCAGACCGTCCACGCGGTGGCGCGTGAGCGCCTGCGCACTGACCTCGACGAGGATCGCCTGGACGTCGCGCTCGCGCATGAGCGCGATGAGGGCGTGCATCTCGGATGCCTCGGGCGTCGTGAGCCGGGACGGGATGACCTGCCCGGCGATGTGGCGCTCGGCCGTCGACGACATGCCGGTGACGACGCCCAGCCCGCCGAGGATCCCCTCCATGAGGTGCGTGACGCTCGTCTTGCCGTTCGTGCCGGTGACCGCGAGCAGCGGCGGGAGCTGTCCGTCCGCGCCGGTTCCGTAGACGTCCGCCGAGATCGCGCCGAGCCGGGCGCGCGGGTCGTCCACCACGAGCACCGGAACGCCGACGTCGGTCAGCAGGGCGGCACCCGCGGCATCCGTCAGGACGGCCACCGCGCCGCGGGCGACGGCGCCGCCCGCCACTTCGGCGCCGTGACGCTTCGCGCCCTGCACGGCGACGAAGAGCTCGCCGGCGCGCAGATCGCCGGTGGCGAGGGTCACGCCGGTGACCTCGACACCGGTCAGGTCGTCGGCCGTCGCCGCCTGGAAGCGCGCCGCGAGATCAGCGAGCGATCTGCGCGGGGAGGTCGACGGCCGGAGGACGGGCGGCAACGGAGGAGACGCAGCGTTCGGCATGATCCGTCCATTATCCCCCGGGTCCTCCGGCCGCTCCTCGGCGGAGCGGCCGGAGGACGTCGGTCTCAGGCGCGGCGGCGGATCAGCGCGACGGCCAGCGCGGCGACGCTGACGGCGAGTGCCCCGCCGGCCAGCCAGGTGGCCCACACGCCGGTGTCATCGGTGGCGGCGGCTGCCGTCGCCGCGGACTCGTCCGCGTCCGCGGCTGCGTGCTCGTCGGTGTCGGCGTGCTCGTCGGCGTGCGCGTGCCCGTCGGAGTCGGCGTCCGATGCGGATGCCGCGGCGACCGCGACGGTCGGGGCGGGTGCCTCGAGCTCGTGGGGATCCTGGCCCTCCTCGGGGACCTCCACCCACGCGGTCTCACCGGACGCGCACTCCTGCGTGACGGGGAAGGCCACCTCGGTGTCGGCGGCCTCGGAGCCGAACACGACGTCCATCGCGACGCTCGCGGCGAGGCCGTCTTCGATCGGCGTGACGGCCGTGTAGGTCACCGACGTCGGCAGGCCGTTGTCGGCGAGCTCGCGCTCGACGGTCCAGACCCCGTCGACGACGGGGGTGGCGGTCTCGACCGTGTCGGGCAGGTCGACGACGAGCGCCGTGGTCGGCGAGCCGTCGCACCCGTGGCTGAAGCTGAACTCGACGCGGCTGGTCGATCCGGCGGTGGCGCCGTCGGCGGTGGCGTGGACGTGTGCGGAGGCTGCCATCGGGACGGCGAGGGCGAGGGCGCCGCCGAGCGCGACGGCGGTGAGGGTGAGCGCCGAACGGCGCGCGGAGCGAAGGGTCATGTCAGGTCTCTCTGAGTGTGCGGCGGATGCCGCGGTTTCGGCGAAGGTGAGCGTGATGTCGCGCAGCGCGCGACGGGGCTCACCGCGGCGGACCGCGGCGGGAGAGGCCGGAGAGGGTGACGCGCGGCCCGGCGGCGCGGAGGACGCCGGTGGCGGCTCGTGGCGCCGGTGCCGGGAACGGGAGGGTCATCGGGACGGCGGGCAGCAGTGCCCGGAGGCCGTCCGCGATGCCCCGCAGGAGGTGCTCGCCGGTGCAGAGGAGGATCGTCGTGACCACCGCGGCCAGGACGTGCCCGGCGACCATGGCGACGTCGATCGACATCCCCTCGCCCGGGGAGGCGAGCGTGAGAGGACCGTGCACGTGCGCGCCGAGGCCCCGCGGGCGTGCGGAGCCCACGGTCGCGAAGGCGGTGTGGAGGAGCGCCTGCGCTGCGCTCACGGCGGCGGCGGTCCGGGCAGCGGACGGCCTCCGGCCGATGAGCGCGACGGCGAGCGGCCAGGCGAGGAGGGTGACGGCCGCGAGCAGCCAGAGCGGCGGCGCGGTGCCGCCCGACACGGTGTGCGACGTCGCCGCGAGGAGGACGGCGACGACGGCCGCCGACCCGCCGCGCACGGCACGCAGCTGACGCGTGTCGGCGGGGCGGTTTCTCACGCCACGAGCCTAACCGGGCCGCGCCCGGTGCGGAGCCGGTCGACGGCGGTTTCATAGCCGCACGGGGTAGCGTTCCGACTCGTGACCGTTCTCGCATTCGTCATCGGCGTCCTGGTGCTCGTCGTCGGCCTCGCCGTGTCGATCGCCCTGCACGAGGTGGGGCACCTCCTGCCCGCGAAGGCGTTCGGCGTGCGGGTCGGCCAGTACATGATCGGCTTCGGCCCGACGCTCTGGTCGCGGCGATTCGGCGAGACGGAGTACGGCTTCAAGGCGCTCCCGCTCGGCGGCTTCATCTCGATGGCGGGGATGTACCCGCCCTCGCGCGCGGACGCGCCGCGCAGTCGGCTGTTCGCGACGCTCGTCCAGGACGCGCGCGCCGTCAACGACGAGACGCTCGAAGGCGACGGCGCCACCCGGGCCTTCTACCGGCTGCCGGTGTTCAAACGGGTCGTCATCATGCTCGGCGGTCCGCTCATGAACCTGGTTCTGGCGGTGGTGCTGTTCGCGGTCATGTTCTCGGGCATCGGCATCCAGACCGCCACGACGACGATCGCCGGCGTCAACGAATGCGTCCTCCCCACCGGGACGGCGCAGACGGAGTGCACGGCGGACGATCCCGCCTCGCCGGCCGCGGCCGGCGGAATCCGCCCCGGCGACGAGATCGTGTCGGTGGACGGCCAGCCGGTCTCGACCTTCGCCGAGGCGTCCGCGATCATCCAGGATGCGCCCGAGCAGGAGCTCGCCGTGGTCGTCCGCCGAGGCGGCTCGGAGCAGACGCTGCGCATCACACCCGTCCTCGCGGAGCGCGAAGTGCAGGGGGAGGACGGCGAGACGAAGATCGCCGACGTGGGCTTCGTCGGCATGACGGCCGCCACCGCCTTCGTGCCCCAGCCGCTCTGGGAGGGCCCGCGCGCCGCCCTCGAGCAGACCGGGCAGGTGCTCGGCATCATCTGGCAGCTGCCGGTGCGGGTCTACGAGACCGCCGTCGACACGGTCACCGGCGCCGGCCGCGATCCGAACGGCCCGCTGTCGGTCGTCGGCGCGGGCCGTCTCGCGGGTGAGGTCGCGGCGACCGACGCGCCGATCCTCAACCGGGTGTCCGGCATGGTGGCGCTCCTCGGGTCGCTCAACATCGCGCTGTTCGTGTTCAACCTCGTGCCGCTGCTGCCCCTCGACGGCGGCCACGTCGTCGTCGCCCTGTGGGACGGCATCAAGCGCGCGTGGGCCACGCTGCTCCGGCGGCCGAGGCCCCGCGCGGTCGACGCGACGAAGCTCGTGCCGATCACCTACGTCGTCGTGATCGCCCTCGTCGTGATGGGCGGCACGCTCATCCTCGCCGACATCGTGAACCCGGTGCAGCTGTTCGGCTGATCCGCGAGATCAGGCGTCGACGCGCTGCAGGGCGTGTCCGATGAGGCGCTCCAGGGTGATGAGGCCGTCGCCCGAGAGGATCGACTCGAGGTGCCCCTGCACCGAGGCGTAGCCGGGACCGCGGAGCGCGTAGACGTCGCCCGTCGCGGCATCCGCTGCCACGTCGGCCCCGCCGACCGATGCCGTGCCGGGGGAGACCCGCGCGGTGAAGGTGTTGTAGAACCCGATGGATGCCGGCGCGCCGAACACGTCGACGGTCTTCTGCATCCCCTGGTGGGGGCTCGCCAGCGGTGCGAGGTCGAGGCCGAGCTGATCGGCGAGCACCTGATGGCTGAGGCAGACGGCGAGCAGCGGCGTCCCGGCGTCCAGGCGGGTGCGGACGACCTCGTGGAGGCGGGCGATGCGCGCACTCTCCTCGTCGCGGGGATCGCCCGGGCCCGGGCCGGTGACCACGAGCTCCGCGGCGGCGACGCGCTCGGCGGTCGCCGCGCTCCAGTGCGCGATGGTGACGTCGAAGCCGAGGTGGCGCAGCTGGTGGGCGAGCATGGTCGTGAAACGGTCCTCCGCATCGACGACCAGGGCGCGGCGGCCGGCGAACGGCCCGTCCTCGCCTGTCGACTGCGGGTTCAGCCAGAACGGCGCGAGCCGCGAGTTTCGCGACGCCAGCAGCTCGATGATCCCGGGGTCGTCGGCGAGCCGCCTCGGCGGGACGGCGGCGGGGGCGTCCTCGTCGATCGCCTCGGCGACCCGGTCTCGCTCGATCGCGCCGATGGCGCCCAGGACGCCGGCGGCCTTGCCGTGCGTCTCGCCGACCTCGCCGTACGGGTCGGAGTGCCGGACGAGCGTCGCGCCGACCGGCACGCGGAGGCGGCCGTCGACGAGGTAGGCGGTGCGGATGAGGATGGGAGCGTCGAGGTCGTGCCCGCCGTCCGGGCGCGGGGTGAACAGCGCCGCGACGCCGGAGTAGTACCCGCGCGGCGATCGCTCGTGTCGCGTGATGACCGTGCACGCGTTCTGCATGGGCGAGCCGGTGACGGTCGGGGCGAACATCGTCTCGCGCAGGATGTCACGCGGGTCCATCGTGCTGGTGCCGCTCAGCATGTACTCCGTGTGGGTGAGACGCGACATCTCCTTCAGGTGCGGACCTGTGATCCGACCGCCGTCGCTGCAGACGGCGGACATCATCTTGAGCTCCTCGTCCACCACCATGAACAGCTCCTCGGTCTCCTTGGTGGAGGAGAGGAACTCGGTCAGGGTCTCGACGGTCGCGCCGCCGGCGGGGTGACGGAAGGTGCCCGATATCGGGTTCATGGTCACGACGCCGCCGCGCGCGCTGACATGGGCCTCAGGGCTCGCCCCGACGGCGAGGTGGCCGGGCGTGGAGACGAGGAACGTCCAGTAGGCGCCCCGCTCGTGCTCCAGGAGGGCCCGGAACCAGGTGAGGCCCGCGGTCACGGGATCCGCCTCGACGGATGCCACGTAGTCCCGGCGGATGACGAAGTTCGCGCCTTCCCCCTGCCCGATCTCGTCGGCGATGACGCGGCGCACGATCGTGGCGTACTCCTCGTCGTCGATGTCGAAACCGGCGCCCGCGAGCGGGACCCGCTCGGTGGGGAGGTGAGCGAACGCATCCGCGAGGGAGAGGGCGGTGCGCTGGCCGACGACGAGGCAGCGGAGCGGCGCGGCGTCGTCGTGGCATTCGAAGCCGCGCTCGACGACCTGGCGGAACGGGACCAGCGCGAGGACCTCGCGCGCGGCGCCGGCGTCGTCGGTCAGGGGGATGTCGGCGAGCAGGTCGACGTCGACGACGTCGCCGGTCAGCACCTCGACGGTGGCGCCGTCACGGGCGAGGAGGGCGAACGGCGTGCCGGAGGCGGCGAGGTCGGCGAGGCTGAACGGGGCGGTGCCGGGCATGGTGCTCTTTCGTTCGGGGCGGTCGCCGTCTCAACGAAAAGACCGCCGGGCTGGAAGCTCAGGCGGTCGTCGGGATGCACGCGGCGTCCGCCTCAGGCGGAGCGCCACCAGGAACGGTTCGCGAACATGGGCCGAACTTATCACAGCGGGCCGGGCCCGATCCGGCATCCCGGGCCGTACAGCCCGGCTCCAGCCGACGCGGCCTAGGCTGGGATCGTGCCAGCAGTCAATCTCGGGATGCCCCGCGTGCCGGAAGTCCTCGCCCCCCGCCGCAAGACCCGTCAGATCAAGGTCGGCAAGGTCCTCGTCGGCGGCGACGCGCCCGTCACCGTGCAGTCGATGACGACGACGCCGACGAACAACATCAACGCGACCCTGCAGCAGATCGCCGAGCTGACCGCCTCCGGCTGCGAGATCGTGCGCGTGGCCGTGCCCCGCCCCGAGGACGCGGACGTGCTGCACATCATCGCCGCGAAGAGTCAGATCCCGGTCATCGCCGACATCCACTTCCAGCCGAAGTACATCTATCAGGCGATCGACGCCGGGTGCGGCGCCGTCCGCGTGAACCCCGGCAACATCCGCGAATTCGACGGCAACGTCGGTCAGATCGCGGCGGCCGCCAAGGCGGCCGGGGTCTCGCTCCGCATCGGCGTCAACGCCGGTTCGCTCGACAAGCGCCTGCTCGAGAAGTACGGCAAGGCCACCCCCGAGGCGCTCGTGGAGAGCGCCGTCTGGGAGGCGTCGCTGTTCGAGGAGCACGACTTCCACGACTTCAAGATCTCGGTCAAGCACAACGACCCGGTCGTGATGGTGAAGGCCTACCGCCTGCTCGCCGAGCGAGGCGACTGGCCGCTCCACCTCGGTGTGACCGAAGCGGGCCCCGCGTTCCAGGGCACCATCAAGAGCGCGACCGCGTTCGGCATCCTGCTCTCCGAGGGCATCGGCGACACCATCCGCGTCTCGCTGTCGGCACCGCCCGCCGAAGAGGTGAAGGTCGGCCACCAGATCCTGCAGTCGCTGAACCTGCGCGAGCGCAAGCTCGAGATCGTCTCGTGCCCGTCGTGCGGTCGTGCGCAGGTCGACGTCTACACGCTCGCCGACGACGTGACTGAGGGGCTCAAGGACATGACCGTCCCGCTGCGCGTCGCCGTCATGGGCTGCGTCGTGAACGGTCCGGGCGAGGCCCGCGAGGCCGACCTGGGTGTGGCATCCGGCAACGGCAAGGGCCAGATCTTCGTCAAGGGCGAGGTCGTCAAGACCGTGCCCGAGGCGGACATCGTCGCGACTCTCATCGAAGAGGCCAACCGCATCGCGGCCGAGATGGGACCGGACGCCCCGATCGGCACCGCGCAGGTCCTCACGAGCTGACGCACCGGCGCGAGCGCGCTGCGCCGGCACGTCACGCGGAGCGTCGGGGCGCCCGCGTCCGCCGCTGAGACCGCCCGTCAGCTCCAGAGCGACGCGTAGGCGTTGATCGCCGGCTGGCCGCCGAGGTGCGCGTAGAGGACGGTCGAGTCCTTCGGGATGTCACCGCTTCGCACCAGGTCGATGAGACCGGCGAGCGACTTGCCCTCGTAGACCGGGTCGGTGATCATCGCCTCGAGCTGCGCGCCGAGGGCGATGGCGTCCATGGTCGAGGCCACCGGGATGCCGTACAGGTCGCCCGCCCAGCCGTCGAGGACCTGGATCTCGTCGTCCCGCAGGTCGCGACCGAGCTCGATGAGCGCCGCCGTGCTGCGCGCGATGCGCGCGACCTGGTCGCGGGTCTTGGCGAGAGTCGCCGAGGCGTCGATGCCGATCACGCGGCGCGTCACCCCGGTGAGGTCCTCGAGGGCCGCGAAGCCGGCGATCATGCCGGCGTGCGTCGAGCCGGTCACGGTGCAGACGACGATGGTGTCGAAGAAGACGCCGAGCTGCTTCTCCTGCTCGGCGACCTCGAACGCCCAGTTCGCGAACCCGAGGCCGCCGAGGCGGTGCTCCGATGCGCCGGCGGGGATCGGGTAGGGCGTCCCGCCCGCCGCTTCCACCTCGGCCAGCGCCTGCTTCCACGAGTCCCGGATGCCGATGTCGAAGCCCGCGTCGTCGAGCCGGGAGTCCGCGCCCATCATCCGCGACAGCAGGATGTTGCCGACCGTCTCGTTGGTGGGCTCGTCCCACGGCACCCACTTCTCCTGCACGAGGCGGGCCTTGAGCCCCAGGTGCGCGGCCACGGCGGCGACCTGGCGGGTGTGGTTGGACTGGTAGCCGCCGATCGAGACGATCGTGTCGGCGCCCGACGCGAGCAGGTCGGGGACGATGTACTCGAGCTTCCGCGTCTTGTTGCCGCCGAAGGCGAGCCCGCTCGAGACGTCCTCGCGCTTGGCCCACACCTGCGCCCCGCCGAGATGCTGCGTGAGTCGCTTCAGGTGGTGCACGGGGCTCGGCCCGAAGGTCAGCGGGTGGCGGGGGAACTGGTCGAGGATCATGCGTGCTCCTGGTCGGGTCGAGGGGGCGGATGCCGGTCGGCGGGTCCGCCGGCCGCGGGTTCGTTCGGGCGGGTCCGTTCGGGGTCAGGCGGTCTCGACGAGGTCGAGCCAGATGCGCTCCGCGACGGCGGCCGCGGCCGCGGCATCCCGGGCCGCGCAGTGCCGGATCAGCTCCTCGTGTCGAGCGGCGGACGCCTCGGCGTCGTGGGATCCGAACCGGAGCAGTTCCGCCCGCTGCAGGACGGGGGAGTGGAGCGCCAGGACCGTGCGCACCGCGGTGTTGTCGGCGCGATCGACGGCGACGGCGTGGAAGCGGTCGTCGGCGGCCAGGGCGGCGACCGCATCGGCGGCCGCGTGCGCCGCGACGAAATCCGCGTTCGCGATCCGCATCCGCTCGAGGTCGGCGTCCGTGAACCGGGCCATCGCCTCGATGACGGCGACACGGTGCATGGCGGCCACCACGGCGGCCGCATTCCGGACGTCCGCGTCGTCGATCCGGGTGACGACGGTCGACCGGCCGGGGAGTGCCGAGACGAGCCCGGAGCGGGAGAGCTCGAGCAGTGCCTCCCGCACCGGCGTGCGGCTGACCCCCAGCCATGCCGCAACCTCTGCGTCGCGCAGCTGCTCGCCCGGCGCGATCGTCCCGTCGATGATGGCGCCCCGGAGACGATGCAGCACCTCATCGCGAAGGAGAGGACGCGGTGGAGTCGACGTCGCGGGAACCGGCATGCAATATATTGCAACGGGTGGCGCCGGATCCGTCAAGTCGAGCGGCGTCAGACGACGCGGAACTCCGCCCGGCCGGCACCGATGTCGGTGCGTTCCAGGCGCAGGCGGATCGTCGACCCGGCCTCGACGTCGACGTCCGCCACGGTGGTCTCGACGGGGGGATCCGTCAGGGCGACCCGCGCTTCGGAGTCGCGCCGCCGCAGCACGATGCCGGCGAACTCCTCGCCCTCGCGTCCCGACAGGACCGCGGCTTCCACGCGGTCGATCGCCCCCGAGTCGAGGCGGCCCGCGAGCTGCGCGGAGCGCCCCATCGCCGCCGGCAGCTCGCGCAGGCTCGTCCTCGCCCAGCTCGGCACCTCGGTCCCGTTGGCGAGGGCCTCGCAGACGACCAGCGACCAGCGGTCGACGAGTCGCCGCAGCGGCGCCGTGGTGTGGGCGTACGGCGCCGCGATCGCCGCCTGCGTCGTCAGCTCGGGCAGCTCGCCGTCGAAGGCGACGTAGCCGGCGCCGCGGAACAGGCTCGCGGCGTGCTCGCGGACGACCCGGCCGAGCGGGGTCCGCGGCAGGTCGCGCAGGTAGTCGCCGTAGGGGACGCCCGCCGCCCACGGCAGACCGAGCGCAGCGGTCTGGGCGCGGAACGCCGCGACGTCGTCGTCGGACGCCGGCGGCATCGTCCGCAGGATGCCGATCCGCCCGCGCAGCATGATGTCCGCCGCGGCCATGCCGGTCAGCAGCGACACATGGGCGTTCGCGTCCTCGAGCGGCACGCCCTCGTCCACCTCGAGGCCGTATCCCGAGTCGGTCGTGACGATGCGGATCTCGGGGATGTTGAGGCTGGCACCGCCCCGCTCGCTCTCGCGGGCCGCGCGCTGGTCGCCGAACCACACCAGCTCCCGCAGGGTCTCGGGCGCCGTTCCGTCGTCGACGGCCTGCTGCGCGTCGACGTAGGTCCACTGCTCCCGCGAGCGGATGACCCCGCGGGTGAGGGTGGTGGTGACGGGGCGCGCCCCGTCGTCCAGCTCGAAGCGCCAGACGTAGGCGCGACGGTCGCGCTCAGGCAGCAGCGACGCCGCGTCCTCGCTGAGGATGGGCGGATGCAGCGGGATCCGACCGTCGGGGGCGTAGACCGTCTGACCGCGGCGGCGGGCCTCGTCGTCCACGGCGCCGCCGGGAGCCACGAAGGCGGGCACGTCGGCGATCGCGTACGACAGCACGACACCCGCGCCGGTCCGCTCGATGTGGAGGGCCTGATCGAGGTCCGTCGACCCGTCGGGGTCGATCGTGAGGAACGGGATGCCGCGGAGGTCGGCGAGGCCGGCGGTGTCCGGGTCGACCGGCACCTCCCGCGCGGCACGGTCGGCCTCGGTGAGCACGTCGTCCGGGAAGGCGTCCGGCAGGCCGAGCTCACGTCGCAGATCGGCGAGCGCGGCGCTCAGTTCGGTTCGGGTGTCGGCGACGAGTCGAGCGCTGCGGATGGCCACGCCGTCAGTGTAGAGCGGGGTGGCGATGCCTGGACGGCCCGCGCGGACGGCGCGCCTAGACTTGGTGCTCGTGGTCACCCGTCTCTCGACATACTTCCTCCGCACGCTCCGCGAAGACCCGGCCGACGCCGAGGTCACCAGCCATCGCCTGCTGGTGCGCGCCGGATACATCCGCCGCGCCGCCCCGGGCATCTTCACGTGGCTGCCGCTCGGCCTGCGCGTCAAGGGGAGGATCGAAGCCATCGTCCGCGACGAGATGACCCGCGCCGGGGCCTTCGAGGTGCACTTCCCGGCACTGCTGCCGCGGGAGCCGTACGAGCAGTCGGGGCGCTGGGAGGCGTACGGCAACGGCATCTTCCGCCTGAAGGACCGGAAGGACGCCGACTACCTGCTCGCGCCCACGCACGAGGAGATGTTCACCCTGCTCGTGAAGGACCTGTACGCGTCGTACAAGGATCTGCCGCTGACGATCTTCCAGATCCAGGACAAGTACCGCGACGAGGCACGCCCCCGCGCGGGGCTCCTGCGCGGTCGCGAGTTCACGATGAAGGACGCGTACTCCTTCGACTACACGGATGCCGGACTCGACGCGTCGTACCAGCTGCAGCGCGACGCGTACGAGCGCATCTTCACGCGCCTGGGCATGGAGTACGTGATCGTCAACGCCGACAACGGCCTGATGGGCGGCGCGCGGAGCGAGGAGTTCCTGCACCCCACCCCGGTCGGCGAGGACACCTTCGTCCGCTCCGCGGGCGGCTACGCCGCCAACGTCGAGGCGTTCACGACCGTCGCCCCCGAGCCGATCCCGTTCGACGGACTGCCGGCTGCGACGATCTTCGACTCCTCGAACACCCCGACGATCGACACCCTCGTCGCGCACTGCAACGCCGCGCTCGACGGCGAGTACACCGCCGCGGACACGCTCAAGAACGTCGTGCTGGCGCTCACGCACCTCGACGGCACGCGCGAGCTCGTCGTCGTCGGGATCCCCGGGGACCGCGAGGTCGACGACAAGCGCATGGAGGTGGCGTTCGCGCCCGCCGCCGTCGAGGCGGCGACCGAGGCCGACTTCGCGAAGCACCCGGGACTGGTCAAGGGGTACATCGGTCCCTGGTCGCCGGAGGGCCCGGTCCTCGGCGAGGAGTCGGCCACCGGCATCCGCTACGTCCTCGACCCGCGGGTCGTCGACGGCACGAGCTGGATCACCGGCGCCAACATCGACCAGAAGCACGTCCACTCGCTCGTCGCGGGCCGCGACTTCACGGCGGACGGCGTCGTGGAGGTCGCCGACGTGCGCCCCGGCGACCCGGCCCCGGACGGCTCCGGGCCGGTCGAGCTCGCCCGCGGCATGGAGATCGGCCACGTCTTCCAGCTCGGCCGCTTCTTCGCCGACAAGCTGGGGCTCAAGGTCCTCGACGAGAACGGCAAGCTCGTCACCGTCACCATGGGCTCGTACGGCATCGGGGTCACCCGCATCCTCGCCGCGCTCGCCGAGCTGAACAACGACGAGAAGGGCCTCGTCTGGCCCGAGTCCATCGCACCCTTCGACGTGCACGTCGTGGCGACGGGCCGGGATGCCGTCGCGTTCGAGCTGGCCGAGACGCTGTCGGCAGAGCTCGACGCGGCCGGCGTCGACGTCCTCTTCGACGACCGTCCGAAGGTGTCGCCGGGCGTCAAGTTCGGCGACGCCGAGCTCGTCGGCGTCCCCCGCATCCTCATCGTGGGACGCGGCGCCGCCGACGGCCAGGTCGAGCTCTGGGACCGGCGCACGGGGGAGCGGCAGACCGTCGCCGCCGCCGATGCGATCGCCGCGCTGACGGCCCGCTGACCCGCCTCCCCCGCGTGCGCGGGCGGCGGCGTCAGCGCCGCGCGGGCCGCGTGCGGGGGGTCACCACGCGGATCGGACCGGTGACGGTGCGCTCGTCCTCCCAGCACTCGATCCCGCCGACGCCCGGAAGGCGATCGCGCGTGAACACCGGGTCGCGGCCTTCGCGCCGCTGCGCCGAGTAGTCCTTCAGGAGCCGCAGCGCCAGCGGCGAGAGCAGCGCGATCGCGATGAGGTTCGTGAGGGCCATGAGCCCCATTACCCCGTCGGCGAGGTTCCAGACGAGCTCCGCGGATGCCGCGGACCCGAGGAGAACGGCGACCACCACGAGCACCCGGTACCCGGTGAGGACGGCCGGGTTGCGCGTGATGAACTCGACGTTCGACTCGCCGTAGTAGTAATTGCCGAGGATCGACGAGAACGCGAGCAGGAAGATGATCACGCTCAGCGCGATGCTCGACCACGAGCCGAGCGTCGACGTCAGCGCGTCCTGCGTCAGGTCGATGCCCTGCGCCGCACCCGACAGATCGGGGACCGACACGAGGATGATGAACGCCGTGATCGAGCACACCAGGAAGGTGTCGAAGTAGACGCCGAGCGTCTGCACGAGACCCTGCTTGACGGGGTGGGTGACGGCGGCGCTCGCACCGGCGTTCGGGGCGGAGCCGAGACCCGCCTCGTTGGAGAACATGCCCCGCTTGACGCCCGTCATGATGATGTACCCGAGCGTCGCGCCGAGCACCTCGTTGGGCCCCCACGCCTGCGTGAAGATGGACGCGAACACCCGCGGGACCTCGGTGATGTGGATGGCCACGACGCTCAGGCCGAGCAGCAGGTAGAGCAGCGCCATCAGGGGCACGAGCGTCTGGGTGACCGACGCGATGCGGCGCACGCCGCCGAAGACGACGAGCGCGGTCAGGGCCGCGACGACGGCACCGAGTGCCCACGGGACCCAGCCGGCATCCGATCCGAGCGTCGTCGTGATCGTGGCGGCGATCGTGTTGGCCTGCAGCGAGCTGAACGCGAACGGGAAGCAGATGATGAGGATGACGGCGAAGACGATCCCCATCCAGCGCGCGCCGAGGCCGCGCTCCATGTAGTACGCCGGTCCGCCGCGGAAGCTCCCGCGGTCGCGGATCTTGAACAGCTGCGCCAGCGAGGACTCGATGAAGCTCGACGCGCCGCCGATGAACGCCATGAGCCACATCCAGAAGACGGCGCCGGGTCCGCCGAGCGCGATGGCCGTGGCGACACCGGCGATGTTGCCGACGCCGACGCGGGAGGCCGCGGAGATCGTGAAGGCCTGGAACGCCGACACCGACTGCGGCTCGCCGTCCTCGGTCTGCGGCGTCTTGTCGGTCAGCGTGCGGAACATGTCCGGGATCAGCCGGAACTGCACGACGCCGGAGCGGACGGTGAAGTACAGCCCCAGGCCGACCACCACCGGGAGGACGAGCCACGTCCAGAGAAGGTCACCCGACGAGAGCAGCCACGCGTTGATCGCATCCATGCCGGCCAGTATCCCCGTGCCGCGGTGCCGGCGCCATGGCGCGCGCCGCACCGGGGGAGGATCGGTCCGCCCAACCGTGCCGAGGACATGACAGCCTGGAGGCATGTCGACGAGCTCCACCGACCCTGTCCGCGGACACATCACCGATGACCTGCGAACGCTCATCGCGGATGCCGGCATCGCCGAGAACGAGGACCTGATCGCGCGCATCCTCGTCACCGGCGTGGCGCTCGGCCGCGACGACACCGACCGCCTGGATCTGAAGATCACCTCGGCGGCGCTGTCGGAGATGCGCGCGGCGTTCCGCTTGTTCGCGCCTCACCGGGCCGCACCGAAAGTCACGATCTTCGGATCGGCGCGCACCCGTCCCGACGACGCCCTCTACCGCGCCGCCGCCGACGTCGCCCGTGCGCTCGCCGAACGGGGATGGATGGTGGTGACCGGCGCCGGTCCCGGCATCATGCAGGCCGCCGCCGAGGGGGCGGGGCCCGACAACTCGCTGGGCGTGTCGATCAGGCTGCCGTTCGAGGAGAAGCCGAACGCGGTGATCGCGGAGGCCGACCGCGTCGTGGCGATGAAGTACTTCTTCACCCGCAAGCTCATGCTGGTCAAGGAGTCGCGCGGGTTCGTCTGCGTCCCCGGCGGGTTCGGGACCCTCGACGAGCTGTTCGAGCTGCTCACGCTGCAGCAGACCGGCAAGGCCGAGCCCACCCCGATCGTGCTGCTCGATGCCCCCGGGGGCACGTTCTGGCAGGGCCTGCAGCGGTTCGCCGACGAGCAGCTCATCCCGAGCGGGGTCATCTCGGCCGACGACTTCGACCGCGTGCTGATGACCGACTCGGTCGAGGCGGCGGCATCCGAGATCACCGGATTCTGGCGCAACTACGACTCGCTGCGCTGGTTCGGCTCGCGCCTCGTGCTCCGGCTGTGCGCGCCGCCCACCGACGCCGAGGTGGCGGGGCTGGCGGACCGGTTCGCCGATCTCGTGCCGACCGGCCGCATCGAACGCACCGACCCGCTGCCGGCCGAGGTCCGCGACGACGACCGGATCGAGCTGCCCCGGCTGGTCATGACCTTCGACCGTCATCGGGTGGGCGACCTGCACCAGCTGATCCGCGCCGTCAACGAGTTCGCCTCGGCGCCGCCTGCCAGCCCTCCCGAGGAGCCGCGCTCCGGCAGCTGAGCGACCGCGGCGTCAGAGCTTCGCGTAGCGGACGCGCAGGAAGCTGAACACCGCGTACGAGATGAGGCCGAGTCCGACCAGGACGACGAGGATCGGGCCGAACGCCTGCTCGAGGAGACCGTGGATCGCCGCCTCGAGCCCGCCGGCGGCGCCCGGGTCGTGGCGGAACGCGGCGACCAGGATCAGGACGCCGACGATGCCGATCGCGACGCCCTTGCCCAGATAGCCGACGACCGCCGCGACGGTGAGGGTCCGCCCGGCGGGGCCGTCGGGGATCCGGACGACCTTGTCGAACGAGCGGCGGACGCCGATCGAGGCGAAGCAGATCCCGGTGACGGCGATCCCGATGCCGGCCGCGGCGAGCACGAACACGCCGCCGGGTGTGGCGAGCAGGCCCTGGCTCGCCTCCTTCGCGCGCTCGTCCGAGTCGGGGCGGGCGCCGAGGGCGACGTTCGTCGCGATGCCGGCGAGCACGAAGTACACGACGGCCTGGGCGGCCGGGCTGACCCGCCGGCCCCACGCCCGCAGGTCACCGCCGCGCACGCGCACGGTGCGCAGCGAATGCCAGACGCCGAGCGCCGCGAGCAGCACCGCGAGCACCCAGACGCCGGCGAGGCCGAGGGGAGCCTCGGTGACCGCGGCGAACGCCCCCGCCTGATCGGCGTCGCCGCCTCCGCCCAGGGCGAGGGTGATCATGATGGCGCCGAGGAGCACGTGCATCACCCCGTTCGCGGCATAGCCGCCGCGGGCGAGTCCGCGCATCAGCGGGGACTGCTCTGCGGCGCGGGCGACGTCTCGTGCGGCATCGGTCATCAGACGATCTTGTCAGGTCCGGCGTGCCCCGATCGGCTAACGTGGAGAGGATGCCGCGAGGCGGGTCCGCGAGGACGCGCTCGAGCCGCGGCACCATGAACATCAACTGAAGAGGGAGGCACTCATGGACATCGACATGGGGCTGCTGCGGACGGTCGAACGCGAACGGGAGATCCCGCTCGAGGAGCTGATCCGGATCATCGAGCAGGCCATCCTCACCGCCTACGCGAAGCACACCTCGCCCGACGGCGAGCTGCCCGAGGGCGCTCGCGCGAACCTCGACCGCAAGACCGGTCATGTGGCCGTCTACGTGCCGCTGCGCGACGAGGAGGGCGCCGTCATCGGCGAGGAGGAGTCCACCCCGGACGACTTCGGCCGGATCGCCGCGTTCGCCGCCAAGCAGGTCATCAGCCAGCGCCTGCGCGACATCGCCGACGACGCCGTCCTCGGCGAGTTCAAGGGCAAGGAGGGCGACATCGTCGCCGGCGTCGTCCAGCAGGGCCCGAACCCCCGCATGGTGCACGTTGACCTCGGCACGATCGAGGCGATCCTCCCGCCCGAGGAGCAGGTCCCCGGCGAGGACTACGCGCACGGCGCACGACTGCGCGTCTACGTGACGTCGGTGTCCAAGGGGCTCAAGGGGCCGCAGATCACCGTCTCGCGCACCCACCCGGGTCTCGTTCGCAAGCTGTTCGCCCTCGAGGTGCCCGAGATCGCATCCGGCGTCGTCGAGATCGTGTCCCTCGCCCGCGAGGCGGGGCACCGCACCAAGATCGCCGTGAAGGCGAACGACCCGTCCATCAACGCGAAGGGCGCCTGCATCGGCGAGCTCGGCCGCCGTGTGCGCGCCGTGACCGAGGAGCTCGGCGGCGAGAAGATCGACATCGTCGACTACGACGAGACGCTGCCGAAGTTCGTCGCCAACGCGCTGTCGCCGGCGAAGGTCACCTCGAGCTTCGTCCTCGACCAGGCGACGAAGGCCGTGCGCGCCCTCGTTCCCGACTACCAGCTGTCGCTGGCCATCGGAAAAGAAGGACAGAACGCCCGGCTGGCGGCGAAACTGACGGGCGCGAAGATCGACATTCAGCCCGACAGCATTCTCGAAGAGTCCTGACGCGGTAGGATGGAACCTGTTCGAACGTGCGTGGGATGCCGCGCGCGTGCCCCCCGGTCCTCGATGCTCCGCGTCGTCGCCGTGGATGGAGCCCTCGTCCCCGACGAGGATGCCGTCCTGCCGGGGAGGGGCGCGTGGGTGCATGACACGGACAGCTGCGTGACCACCGCCCTGCGGCGCCGCGCATTCGGACGCGCACTACGGGTGTCCGGTCTGCTGGAGACGGCAGCACTGGACACGCGGACCACTCATAACACCCACCAGCGAAACGGCTGAACGGCTATGGACTCAAAGTGAACGGCTCGAAATGAGACCCGTCCGCCAATGATGGTCTGCCCTGTCCGGGGCGGGCCCCAGACAGGAGAATTGTGGCAAAACCACGCGTGCACGAGATCGCTTCCGAGCTCGGCGTCGACAGTAAAGTCGCCCTCGCGAAGCTGAAGGAGCTCGGCGAATTCGTCAAGAGCCCTTCGTCCACCATCGAGCCCCCCGTGGCTCGCAAGCTCCGCGCCGCCCTCGAGGCGGAAGGCGTCAAGGCATCCGCCGCGGCGCCCGCGAAGCCGGCTGCGAAGCCCGGTGCGTCGGGACCCCGTCCCGGTGCGCCCAAGCCCGCCGCCCCCGCCCCGGCAGCTCCGGCTCCGGCGCCCGCCGCTCCGGCAGCGGCTGCTCCGGCGGCTCCCGCCGCTGAGGCTCCGGCAGCGCCCGCTGCGGCGCCTGCCGCTCCGGCATCCGATTCCGGCGACGCGCCGAAGCCGGGCGGAGCCGCACCCACTCCCGGCAAGCCCGCCTCGCAGGCGCCCCGTCCCGGTGGCGCTCCCGGCGCGCCGCGCCCCGGCAACAACCCGTTCGCCAGCGCACAGGGCATGGGACAGCGTCCCGCCGGTCCCCGCCCGGGCAACAACCCGTTCGCGAGCGCGCAGGGCATGGGCCAGCGCCCGACCCCCGGCAACATCCCGCGTCCGCAGGCGCCGCGTCCCGGTGCTCCTCGTCCCGGTGCTCCGCGTCCCGGTGGCGCCGGTCGTCCCGGCGGCGGCGGTCGTCCCGGTGCACCGTTCCAGCAGCGTCCCGGCGGCCCCGGCCGTCCCGGCGGCGGCGGTGGCTTCGGTGCCGCGCGTCCCGGCGCTCCGGCCGGCGGCTTCGCCGGTCGTCCCGGTGGCGGCGGTGGCCGTGGCCGTGGCCCCGGCGGCGGCACCGCGGGTGCCTTCGGCAAGGGCGGCGGCAAGTCGAAGCAGCGCAAGTCGCGTCGGGCGAAGCGGCAAGAGTTCGAGATGCGGTCGGCGCCGGTCGTCGGCGGCGTCAACGTCTCGAAGGGCAACGGCGAGATCATCCGCCTCCGTCGCGGTGCATCCATCTCCGACTTCGCGGACAAGCTCGAGGCGCTGCGCGGCTACAACGTGCAGCCCGGCACCCTGGTGACGATCCTCTTCAACCTGGGCGAGATGGCCACGGCCACCGAGTCGCTCGACGAGGCGACCTTCGAGGTCCTCGGCGAGGAGCTCGGCTACAAGATCCAGATGGTCTCCCCCGAGGACGAGGACAAGGAGCTCCTCGAGGGCTTCGGTCTCGACCTCGAGGCCGAGCTGGAGGCGGAGAGCGAGGACGACCTCGAGATCCGTCCTCCCGTGGTCACCGTCATGGGCCACGTCGACCACGGTAAGACGCGACTGCTCGACGCCATCCGTCAGACCAACGTGGTCGGCGGCGAGGCCGGCGGCATCACGCAGCACATCGGTGCGTACCAGGTCTGGACCGAGCACGAGGGCATCGAGCGCGCCGTCACCTTCATCGACACCCCGGGCCACGAGGCGTTCACCGCCATGCGTGCCCGTGGTGCGCAGGTGACCGACCTCGCGATCCTCGTGGTCGCGGCCGACGACGGCATCATGCCGCAGACGGTCGAGGCGCTGAACCACGCCCAGGCGGCGAACGTGCCGATCGTGGTCGCGGTCAACAAGGTCGACAAGCCCGAGGCCAACCCGGCCAAGGTCCGTCAGCAGCTCACCGAGTACGGCCTGGTCGCCGAGGAGTACGGCGGCGACGTCATGTTCGTCGACGTCTCGGCTCGTCAGGGCACCGGCATCGACAGCCTGCTCGACGCCGTGCTGCTCACCGCCGACGCGGGCCTCGACCTCACGGCCAACCCGAACAAGGCTGCACGCGGTGTCGCCATCGAGGCCAAGCTCGACAAGGGCCGCGGTTCGGTCGCCACGGTGCTCATCCAGTCCGGAACGCTGCGGATCGGCGACGCGATCGTCGCCGGCACGGCGTACGGCCGCGTGCGCGCCATGATCGACGAGAACGGCGACGCCGTGGACGAGGCCTACCCGTCCCGCCCGGTGCAGGTCCAGGGTCTGAACTCCGTGCCCCGTGCCGGTGACGTGTTCATCGTCACCGAGGAGGACCGCATGGCACGCCAGATCGCTGAGAAGCGTGAAGCGGTCGAGCGCAACGCCCAGCTGGCGAAGGCCCGCAAGCGCATCTCGCTCGAGGACTTCACCCGTGCTCTCGAAGAGGGCAAGGTCGAGTCGCTCAACCTCATCATCAAGGGTGACGTCTCCGGTGCCGTCGAGGCGCTGGAGGAGTCGCTCCTCAAGATCGAGGTCGACGAGTCCGTGCAGCTGCGGATCATCCACCGCGGCGTCGGCGCGATCACCGAGTCGGACATCAACCTGGCGACGATCGACAACGCGATCGTCATCGGCTTCAACGTCCGCCCCGACGCGAAGGCGCGGGAGCGTGCCTCCCGCGAGGGCGTGGACGTCCGGTTCTACTCGGTCATCTACAACGCGATCGACGACGTGGAGCAGTCGCTCACGGGCATGCTGAAGCCGGAGTACGAAGAGGTCCAGTCGGGCGTCGCGGAGATCCGCGAGGTCTTCCGGTCCTCCAAGTTCGGCAACATCGCCGGTGTCATCGTCCGCTCGGGCACCATCACGCGAAACGCCAAGGCGCGGGTCATCCGCGACGGCGTCGTGCTGGCCGACGGCCTGGCCATCGAGTCGCTGCGTCGCTTCAAGGACGACGTCACCGAGGTGCGGACGGACTTCGAGGCCGGTATCGGTCTCGGCAAGTTCAATGACATCCAGGTGGGCGACGAGATCGAGACGACGGAGATGGTGGAGAAGCCGCGCGGCTGATCCTCGTCTGTCGCTCGGCGATGGATGCCATCGGGATGACGGGCCCTCCGGCCCCGACCACCCGGTGGCATCCATCGCCTCGCAGTTCGCGGTCCGCCGATGCGCGGGCCTGAGAAGGAGAAACACACATGGCTGGTGAACGTCAGGCACGACTGGCCGACCGCATCCGCGTTCTGATCGCGGAGCGTCTCGAGAAGGGGCTGCGCGACCCGCGCCTCGGTTTCGTGACCATCACGGACGTCCGCGTCACGGGCGACCTGCAGCACGCATCGGTGTTCTACACCGTCTACGGCGACGACACCGCGCGGACCGACACGGCCGCCGCGCTGTCGGCCGCCACGGGGATGCTGCGGAGCGAGGTCGGGCGCAAGCTCGGCGTGCGGTTGACCCCGACGCTCGAGTTCATCCTCGACGGGCTGCCCGAGAACGCCGGTCACATCGAGGAGCTGCTGCGCGAGGCCCGGGAGCGTGACGCCGCCGTGGCGAGCATCGCCGCATCCGGCACCTTCGCCGGCGACGAGGACCCCTACGTCAAGGCGAAGGACGCCGACGACGACGCCGAGGACGCCCGCGGCGTCTGACGGGCGGACTCCTCCGGCGGCGCTCAGCGCGGCAGGTGGAGGGTCGGACTCGTCACCTCGACGAGTCCGTCGGTGATCAGCGAGTCGATGGCACGGCTGCGCTGCAGCGCGTCGGGCCAGTCCGCGAGGACCTCGTCGACCGGCGCCGCATGGTCGGCGGCGGCGCGCAGGACCCGCAGGACCGCGCCGCGCGCCTGCCGGTCGCTGCCCTCGTAGCGCGCCTGCCTGCGCCGCTCGTCCCCGGTGTCGGGGTATCCGGCGGCGCGCCACGCGCACCGGGAGGCGAGCGGGCAGGCGTCGCAGCGCGGCGTGCGCGCGACGCACACGAGCGCCCCGAGCTCCATCGCCGCGGCGTTGACGACGGCGGCATCCGTGTCGTCCGCCGGAAGGAGAGCCGCCATGGCGGCGAGGTCCGTCCTCGCGGGCGGCCCCGGCTGCGAGCGTCCGGCGACCGCACGCGCGAGGACCCGGCGGGTGTTGGTGTCGACGACCGGATGCCGGTCCCCGTACGCGAACACGGCGACGGCGCGCGCGGTGTAGTCGCCGATGCCGGTGAGCGCGAGGAGGGCGTCGACGTCCCGGGGGACGACGCCGTCGTGGCGGTCCCGGATCTCGGTCGCGGCGCGGTGCAGCCAGAGGGCACGGCGCGGGTACCCGAGGTTCGCCCACAGTCGCACGGCGTCCGCCGGCGGTGAGGCGGCGAGGTCGGCCGGTGCCGGCCAGCGCGCGAGCCACTCCTCGAGCCGCGGGATCACCCGGGCGACGGGCGTCTGCTGCAGCATGAACTCGCTGACGAGGATGCCCCAGGCCCCGAACCCGGCCGCGCGCCACGGCAGGTCCCTCGCGTTCGATCGGTACCACGCGATCAGCGGCGCAGCGAGGTCGGACACCGGCCCAGCCTATGTCGTGGGCGGCGCCGCCTAAGCTGGAGGCCATGCATCAGACGCCGAACCCGAGCGGCATCCTGCTCGTGGACAAGCCCGGCGGCGTCACCAGCCACGACATCGTGGCCCGCGCCCGCCGCGCGCTGAACACCCGCAAGATCGGTCACGCCGGCACCCTCGACCCGATGGCCACCGGACTGCTCGTCCTCGGTGTGGGCCCGTCCACCCGCCTGCTCACCTATCTCGTCGGCCTCGACAAGACGTACGAGGCCACCATGCGCCTCGGCGTCGCCACCGACTCGGACGATGCCGACGGCGCGGTGACCGGCGAGACGGATGCCGCGTCCGTTCCGGACGACGCGATCCGCACCGCCGTCGCGGCGCTCACCGGCCCCCTCTCGCAGGTCCCCAGCACCGTCTCGGCCATCAAGGTCGGCGGCCGCCGTGCGTACGACCTGGCGCGCGCGGGGGAGCAGGTGGAGCTCAAGGCCCGTGACGTGACCGTCTCGCGGTTCGACGTCCTCAGGGTCCGACGCGGCGACGGCGTCATCGACGTCGACGTCGTCGTGGACTGCTCGAGCGGCACCTACATCCGCGCGCTGGCCCGCGACGTGGGCGAGCGACTCGGCGTCGGCGGCCACCTCACCGCTCTCCGCCGCACCCGCATCGGGCCGTTCCCGGTCGCCGACGCCGTCGCGGAGATCACCGCCGAGGCCCCGCTGCGCGCGGGCGCGGCGGTCGCGGCATCCGTCCTGGGCTCCTTCCCGGTCACCGCCGACGAGGCGCGCGACCTGCGTCACGGCAAGCGCCTCATCGGGGCCGCGGACCGGCTGGCGGCCGAGACCCCCGCCGCGATCGACCCGGACGGCGAGCTCGTCGGAATCGTCGGCCGCCGCGGCGCCGACGTCAAGAGCATCATGAACATGCCGGAGGAGCAGCCGTGATCCTGTGGTTCACCGTGCTCCAGCTCGTCGTCGCCTGTGCGTCCGGCCTCCTGTGCGTCCTCCTCGGGCTCGTCGGACGGCGCCCCAGCGATCTGTCGGTCGGCACGCAGGCGCTCATCCTGCTGCTGCTGATCGCGCAGGTCGTGATCGCGATCGTGTCGCCGCTGGCGGGCAACCCGCCGAGCGGCGACCTGCTGGAGTACTGGGTCTACCTGATCTCCGCCGTGCTGATCCCGCCCGCGGCCGTCGCCTGGGCGCTGATCGAGCGCGGCCGCTGGAGTACCGTCATCATGGGGGTCGCCGCGTTCGCCATCGCGATCATGGTGTGGCGCATGCACGTCATCTGGACGGTCCAGCTCGCCTGAGCCGCCCGCGCGGGGGCGCGATCCGCCGATGCCCGCCACGAACGTAGAATCGAAGCGCCATGTCTGAGGTCACTTCGCCGTCCGCGACCACCCCGAGCGCGTCCGCGCCGACCCCGCCGGCTGTGCGCCGCATGACGGGCATCGGCCGCGTGCTCGTGGTGTTCTACGCCATCATGGCGCTCGGCGCGACCGGCCGCTCCTTCGTCCAGATCGTCCGGGAGTTCGACGAGGCGCCCCTCGCGTACTCCCTGTCCGCCGGCGCCGCGGTCGTCTACATCGTCGCGACGCTCGCCCTGATCTTCAGCGCGTCGGACACCTGGTACCGCATCGCGTGGACGGCGATCTCCTTCGAGCTGGTGGGCGTCCTCGTGGTGGGGACCCTGTCGCTCACCCATCCCGAGCTCTTCGACCACCCGACGGTCTGGTCGGGCTTCGGCATCGGGTACGTGTTCATCCCGGTGATCCTGCCGTGCCTCGGCCTCTGGTGGCTCCTGACGCACCGCACGGCGAGAGCCGTCCCCGCACCGGCAGGTCCGCGTCCGTGAAGGTGTTCTTCGACCCCGCCGAGATCCCTGCCGGCTTCGGTCCGAGTGTCGTCGCGATCGGGAAGTTCGACGGCGTCCACTCGGGCCACCGCGCCGTCATCGACCGCGCCCGCGTGGCCGCGACCGATGCCGCGGCCCGCGTCGTCGCCGTCACCTTCGACCGCAACCCGCTCAGCCTCCTCCGCCCCGACGTCTGTCCCGAGAACCTCGTGAGCGTGGATCAGAAGATCGCGCTGCTCGCGGACGCCGGCGTGGACGCCACCCTCGTCCTCCGCTTCGACGAGGCGCTCGCCTCGCTGTCGCCGACGGAGTTCGTCGAGCACGTCCTCGTCGAGGCCCTGGCCGCGGTGAGCGTGCTCGTCGGCGACGACTTCCGCTTTGGTCGTGGCGGCGCGGGGACGCCCGCGGTGCTGGCCGACCTGGGGGAGAAGCTCGGGTTCTCGGTCGACGTCGTCTCCGACGTCCGCGGCGGCGGCCGCCGCGTCTCGTCGACGTGGGTGCGCGAGCTGCTCACCGCCGGCGACGTCGAGGGAGCCGCCCGCCTGCTGGGGCGCCCGCACGCCCTCCGCGCCGAGGTCGTCCACGGGCTCAAGCGCGGTCGTGAGCTCGGCTACCCGACGGCGAACCTCGCGGTCGACGCCGAGGGCTTCGTTCCCGCCGACGGTGTCTACGCCGGCTGGCTCGTCGACGAGGGGACGGATGCCGGCAGCCTCGCGGCCGCGACGCGCTATCCCGCCGCCATCTCGATCGGCACTAACCCGACCTTCGACGACGTGCCGGTGCGACAGGTCGAGGCGTACGTGCTCGACGAGACGACCCTCGACCTCTACGGCCACACCGTGCAGGTGCAGCTCACCCACCGCATCCGCGGGATGGTGAGGTTCGAAGGGATCGAGGCGCTCATCACGACGATGGGCGGCGATGTCGCCGCGGTCCGCGCCGCGCTCCTGCCGGGCAGCTGACCGGGTCCGCCCCCGCATCCCGTCGCCGGAACGACGGAGCGCCCGCAGCCGTGGCCGCGGGCGCTCCGTCCGTGCGAGGAGAGCTCAGTACGAGCCGGAGTCGACGTCGCCGGTGGCCTGACCGCCGGCATCCACGCGACGGGCCTCGCCGAGGATCACGGCGCTGCCGCTCGTGCCGAGGCGCGTGGCGCCGGCATCGAGCATGGCGAGGGCGTCGGCGTAGCTGCGGACCCCGCCCGACGCCTTCACCTGGACGCCCTCGCCCACGGTGCGGCGCATGAGCTCGACGTGGGCGACGGTGGCGCCGCCGCCGGCGAAGCCGGTGGACGTCTTCACGAAGTCCGCCCCACCCGCCTCGGTCAGCCGGCTGCCGCGCTCGATCTGCTCGTCGTCGAGCAGCGCGGTCTCCAGGATGACCTTGACGATGTGACCGGATGCCGCCTCCACGACGGCCCGGATGTCGTCGACCACGACGTCGTCGAAGCCCGAGCGCAGAGCGCCGATGTTGACGACCATGTCGACCTCGGCGGCGCCGTCGGCGAGGGCCTGACGCGTCTCGGCGACCTTCGCCGCGGTGGAGGTGGTGCCGTGCGGGAACCCGATGACGGTGCCCACCTTCACGCCGGTGCCTGCCAGGCGCGAGACGGCGTGGGGGATGTCGCTGGGACGCACGCAGACGCTGAACACACCCCACTCGGCGGCGATGTCGAGTTCGGCGTCGACGTCGGCGCGGGTGAGCTCCGGCTTCAGGATCGCGTGGTCGATGGTGGCGGCGAGGTCGCGTTCGGTGGGCATGATCCCAGGGTACTTTCCCGAAGCGGCGGGCGCCGCCGGAGCCGCCGCGCACACCCCGGGACGGCGTGCGCGGATCCCGGCGTCGTCACCCGGGCGTCGGGGCGTCGCCACGCCGGCTGACCCGCTAGACTGAAGGCCAAGGGTCCGTCCCGTCGCCGCGAGCTCGCCGAAGCGAGTGCCCGCAGCCGGAACGATCCGGGTAACACCCCTCACCGTGGCGCATCGTCGCGGTCCATATGCCCCGTCGTTCGCGGCCGGGCCCGCCGGGTTCTCCCGGTGTCACGCTCAGGAGGAGCATGCCGACCACGGCATCCACCGCCCCGAAGTCGTCCTCGAGACGCCGCAAGGGCTCGTCGTCGCGCCGCGACGACGACGCACCACTCATCCCGATCCTCGCCCGCAAGGTGCGCGAGATCGAGGCCAAGTCGCAGCGCGGAAAGCTCGGCCCGACCAACCGGGTCAAGTTCCAGGTGATCGCGTTCCTCGTCCGCGAGGAGCGCGCCCGCGTCAAGGCGGACACCGAGGTGGCCGACGCCGCCCGCGCCGAGCTGCTGAAGCGCCTCGACGGCGTCGCGACGATCCTCGCCAAGACGGCGGCGCGCGACACCTCGCTGATCCAGCTGCTCGAGGTCGACCAGGCGACGTCGCCCGTCGCCCGGCGCATGCGTCGCGACTGGCTGCTCGAGTCGGGTGCGGACCTGCCCGAGGACGAGCTCATCATCACCGACGTGAAGCCCGTGCAGACCCCCGTGGTCCCCGCGGCCGTCGCCGACCGCCAGGTCATCCCGGCGCAGATCGACGCGCGACGCGAGGCGAACCCGTTCCTCGCTCCCGACCTGTCCCCGCGCGACCCCGCGTCCACACCGCGCCGCCGCCTCGACGGCTGGGAGCTCATGGGCCCGCTGTACAAGGCCTTCGAGACCGGCGCCGGCGGCGGAGCGGCCTCGATGGAGCTTCCCGAGGTCCCCGAGTTCGACCGTCTCTCGCCCAAGGGCCTCGAGATCATGGTGCACCAGTCGCGCTTCCTCGAAGCCGTCCGCACCGGTCACCGCAGCTTCCTGCTCGCCGACGAGCCGGGTCTGGGCAAGACCGCGCAGTCGGTGCTCGCGGCATCCGTCGCCGACGCCTACCCGCTGCTGGTCGTCGTCCCGAACGTGGTCAAGATGAACTGGGCGCGCGAGGTCGAGCGGTGGACGCCGCAGCGACGTGCGACGGTCATCCAGGGCGACGGCGAGACGATGGACGCGTTCGCGGACGTCTTCATCGTCAACTACGAGATCCTCGACCGCCACCTGGCGTGGCTCGGCTCGATCGGGTTGAAGGGCATGGTCGTCGACGAGGCCCACTTCATCAAGAACCTCACCTCGCAGCGGTCCCAGAACGTGCTCGCCCTCGCGGCGCGCATCCGCGAGCAGGTGCGCGATCCGCTCCTGATGGCGCTCACCGGCACCCCGCTGATCAACGACGTCGAGGACTTCGACGCGATCTGGCGCTTCCTCGGCTGGACGAACGGCGAGAAGCCGGGCCCCGAGCTCATGGAGCGACTCGACGCGACCGGCTACACCCCGGCCGACAAGGCGTTCTATCCCGAGGCGCGCGACGCGGTCATCTCGATGGGCATCGTGCGGCGCAAGAAGAAGGACGTCGCCGCCGACCTGCCCGACAAGCTCATCGCCGACCTCCCGGTCGAGCTGGACGACGAGTTCGGCCGCTCGATCCGCGCCGCCGAGCGCGAACTGGGCGAGCGTCTGGCAGCGAAGTACCGTCGCATCATCGAAGCGCGCGGCGACCGGGTCGTCACCGGCGAGGCCGACGCCGACATCGTGCGCCTCGTCGCCCACGGCGAGCTCGAAGAGGCGAAAGCCGCCGGCACCGGGTCGGAGAACGTCTTCACGATGGTCCGGCGCATCGGCCAGGCCAAGGCGCACCTCGCGGCGGACTACGCCGTGCAGCTGCAGCGCTCCGTCGGCAAGGTGGTCTTCTTCGCGAAGCACATCGACGTCATGGATGCCGCGGAGGCGCACTTCGCCGCGGCGGGCCTTCGCACCGTGTCGATCCGCGGCGATCAGACCACGCCCGTGCGCCAGGAGGCGATCGACGCCTTCAACGGCGACCCGGACGTGGCGATCGCGGTCTGCTCGCTGACCGCCGCCGGGGTGGGCCTGAACCTGCAGGCGGCCTCCAACGTGGTGCTCGCGGAGCTCAGCTGGACGGCGGCCGAGCAGACTCAGGCGATCGACCGGGTGCACCGCATCGGGCAGGACGAGCCGGTCACGGCGTGGCGGATCATCGCCGCGCACACGATCGACACGAAGATCGCCGAACTCATCGACAGCAAGCAGGGGCTCGCCCAGCGTGCCCTCGACGGCGATGCGGTCGACCCGACCTCGAGCGACTCGGTGCAGCTCTCGGCTCTGATGCACCTGCTCCGGCAGGCGCTCGGCGCGGCCTGACGCCCGCCGCCGCGGGCGGTCGCGGCTGCGGGCCGCGCCGCTCGCGCCTGCTGGCAGGTGACCGGATCCGGCGATAGTGTCGGGGGAGGCAGCGTCGCCGTCAGCTACTCCCGAACCACAAAAGGATCTCCCATGAAGATCGGCATCCTCACGAGCGGCGGCGACTGCCCCGGACTCAACGCGGTCATCCGCGGCGTCGTCCTCAAGGGCTCGACGGCGTACGACATCGAATTCGTCGGCATCCGGGACGGATGGCGCGGCGTCGTCGACGGCGACTTCTTCCCGCTGACCCGCCACGAGGTCAAGGGTCTCTCGAAGGTCGGCGGGACGATCCTCGGCACCAGTCGCACCAACCCCTACGAGGGGCCGCGCGGCGGCGCCGACAACATCGCCAAGACGCTCTACGGCCACCGCATCGACGGGATCATCGCGATCGGCGGTGAGGGGACGCTCGCCGCGGCGAACCGCCTGCACAAGGACGGCATCAACGTCCTGGGCGTGCCGAAGACGATCGACAACGACCTCCGTGCCACCGACTACTCGTTCGGGTTCGACACGGCCGTGAACATCGCGAGCGAGGCGATGGACCGCCTGCGCACCACCGGCGACTCGCACCAGCGCTGCATGGTCGCCGAGGTGATGGGCCGCCATGTCGGCTGGATCGCGCTCCACTCCGGCATCGCCGCGGGCGCCCACGTCATCTGCATCCCCGAGGTGCCGATGTCGATCGACGAAGTCACCGAGCAGGTCACGAAGGCCCACGACCGCGGCCGCGCGCCCCTCGTCGTCGTGTCGGAGGGCTTCAAGCTCACCGGTATGGACGAGGCGTACAGCGACAAGGGCATGGACGCCTTCAACCGTCCGCGGCTCGGCGGGATCAGTGAGATCCTCGCGCCCGAGATCGAGCGCATCACCGGCATCGAGACCCGTGCCACGGTCCTCGGTCACATCCAGCGCGGCGGGTCGCCGTCCGGATTCGACCGCGTCCTCGCGACGCGCCTCGGCCTGCACGCGGCGGACGCCGTCGTCGAGGGCGCCTGGGGTCAGATGGTCTCGCTCAAGGGCACCGACATCGTCCGCGTCGCCTTCGAGGAGGCGCTCGGCGAGCTCAACTCCGTCCCGCTGTACCGCTACGAAGAAGCCGCCGCGCTCTTTGGCTGAGAGATCCGACGCCGCCGGCGCCCGTCCGGCACCCCCGCTCTGGCTCGCGCTGGTCGGCGCCGTGCTGGTGGGGATGCTGACGGCCGTGCAGGCGCGCATCAACGGCCAGCTCGGGCTGCGGCTCGATCATCCGATGGCCGCGGCGGCGATCTCGTTCGGCAGCGGTCTCGTGATCGTGACCACGGCTGCGCTCATCGTGCCGTCCGGCCGGCGCGGATTCGCCGCGCTCGGACGGGGAGTGCGCGAACGCACGATCCCCTGGTGGATGCTGATCGGCGGCGCCGCGGGCGCCTTGACCGTGGCGACGCAGAGCCTCGCGGTCGGCATCATCGGCGTCTCGCTGTTCACCGTCGGCCTCGTGGCCGGTCAGACGGTCGGCGGGCTGGTGATCGACCGCGTCGGGTACGGCCCGGGCGGCGTGGTCCCCGTGACCGTGCCGCGCGTGGTGGGCGGCGTCCTCGCACTCGTCGCCGTCGGCGTCATGCTGACGGTCGGCGAGGGGGTCGGCGACGTGCCGGTGTGGATGCTGGTGCTCCCGCTGCTCGTGGGCGTCGGGCTGTCGTGGCAGCAGGCGACCAACGGGCGGCTGCGGCAGCGCGTCGGCACGCCGCTCACGGCGACGTTCGTGAACTTCATCGTGGGCTCGGTCATGCTCGTGACCGCGGCCATTGTGGTGGCCGCCGTGAGCGGGCCGCCGCGCCCGCTGCCGCCGGAGCCGTGGCTCTACCTCGGCGGAGCGCTCGGCGTCGTCTACATCGTCATGTCGGCGGCCCTGGTCGCGCAGACCGGCGTTCTCCTGTTCGGCCTCGCCGCGGTGTCGGGACAGCTCGTGGCGTCCCTCGCCGTCGACGCGGTCTGGCCGGCACCGGCGAGCCCCGGCCTCGCCGTCGAAACCGTCACCGTGGCGATCGCCCTGTGCTCGGTGTTCGTGGCGGGGTTCTGGCGGACCCGCCGGTGAGGCTCAGTCGTCCTTCGGGGTGAACGACAGCGACAGCGAGTTCATGCAGTACCGGTCGCCGGTGGGCGTGCCGAAGCCGTCGGGGAACACGTGTCCCAGGTGCGAGTCGCAGGCGGCGCAGCGCACCTCGGTGCGCACCATGCCGTGGCTGTTGTCCTCGATCAGCGTGACCGCTTCGGGGCGGACCGACTCGTAGAAGCTCGGCCAGCCGCAGTGCGAGTCGAACTTGGTGCCGCTCTGGAACAGCTCGGCGCCGCACGCCGCACAGGTGTAGAGGCCGGCGCGGCTCTCGTCGAGCAGCTCGCCGGTCCAGGCGCGCTCGGTTCCCGCTTCACGCAGGACGGCGTACTGCTCGGGGGTGAGCTCGGCACGCCACTGCTCTTCTGTCTTCTCCACGCGATTGCTCATAATGAGATCCCTTCCGCTCGTCCTATTCAACCGGACGACCCGCCCTGCTGTTCCCTTATGTGACGGCATCCGGAAGCTAGCGTGGGGGAGTGCCCCTTTCTGACCGCGACCGCGCTCTGCTCGACTTCGAGAGCCGCTGGAACGCTCATTCGGGGGCGAAGGAGGAAGCGGTCCGCTCCGAGCTCGAGCTGACACCCGCGCGCTACTACCAGCTGCTCGGCCGTCTCGTGGACACGGCGGATGCCGTCGCCTACGACCCCGTGCTGGTGCACCGGCTGCGCCGGCTCCGCGACGAGCAGGAGCGTGCCCGCCGGGGCCGCGCTCAGGTCGCCGCGGTCCGCGCCGGGTAGCATTCCAGGGTGTCGACCCCGTCTTCCCCGCAGGAAACCTCCGACCCGATGGATGCTTCCGACCCCCACGGTCCGTCCGCTCCGAAAGCCGATGCGCTTCCCCAGGACCGCTTCGACGACCTCCCGGCGGAGCCGCGGCGCGTCGGCGCACACCGGGCGGAGAACCCGCGCCTGCGGTTCGGAGGCGTGCTGCTGTGGTCGGCGATCGCGACCGTCGTCATCATCCTGGTGGGCGTCTTCGGCACGATGCTGGCCACGGGTCGGCTGAGCTTCGCGCCCGCACCGGCCGCGTCTCAGAGCGCCGGCCCGGTCGCGCCCGAGGTCGACACGTCCTATCCCGTCCTCGTCCTCAACGCGACGGCGCAGGAGGGCCTCGGCGGCGAGATTCGCGACCTCATCGTCGACGCCGGGTGGTCCGGCGGCGACGTCCAGGACGACAACGCCAACACGGACGACTTCCCGACCACGACGGTGTACTACCAGAGCGCAGCGGACGAGGCGGCCGCACGCGGACTCGCCGACGTCATCGGCGGCGCGGAGGTCTCGCTGGACGACACGTATCAGGTCGTCAACGACCCCGGGACGCCCTCCGCCGACGGCACCGTCGGGCTGCAGCTGGTCGTCATCGTGGGCCTCGACCACCGCACCGAGTGAGGCGTCCGGCGACGCCGCGGACGACGGCGTCGAGGCTGTGTTTCGCGGGTGTGAACTCTTCGCGGCGTGGATGTCAAAAGGTGCCGGATCGGCGGTCCCGCTCCGACGCGGCTGGATAGCCTGGCGACGGTCCCCGCTCCGGGGATCATGCAGCACGCAGAAATGACGGAGACGCACAGATGACACAGGGGACCGTCAAGTGGTTCAACGCCGAGAAGGGCTTCGGCTTCATCACCCAGGTCGATGGTGAGGACGTGTTCGTGCACTACTCGAACATCGACATGGACGGCTTCCGCGTCCTCGAAGAGGGACAGCGGGTCGAGTTCACCATGGGATCGGGCCAGAAGGGACCTCAGGCCGAGTCCGTCCGCGTCGTCTGAGTCGCCGCGGCTTATCCTTCCCGAGTGACCCCTCCGCTTTCCCCCGTGCGGCGCGCCCGACGCCTCGCACTCCCGCTCCTCCTGGCGGCGTCCCTGCTGGTGTCGTGCACACCGCAGCCGGAGGCCACCTCGACGCCCACGCCGACGCCGACACGCAGCGTCTCGACGTTCACGCCGGCACCGTCCCCGCCGCCGACGACGGCCGTGGCGCCGCTGCGGGGGACGGACATGCCGATCACGGCGGCGAGCCGCCCCGCCCTGTCGGCGAAGATCGACAACCAGGTCGATGCCCGCCCGCAGTGGGGCCTCGACCGCACGGACATCGTCTTCGAGGAGCTCGTCGAGGGCGGGCTCACCCGATACGTCGCCGTGTGGCACTCGGACCTGCCCGCCGTGGTGGGCCCGGTCCGCAGCATCCGTCCCATGGACCCCGACATCGTGTCGCCGCTCGGCGGGATCATCGCCTACTCGGGCGGGCAGGGCCGGTTCGTCCGGATGATGAAGGACACCGGCCTGCACAACGCCATCCACGGCGGCGCGGACGACCGGTTCATGTTCCGCACCGGCGAGCGCGCGGCGCCCCACAACGTCATCCTCCGCGCGCCCGAAATCGTGGAGGAGTACGCGGCGCTCGACGCGCCGGCAGCGCAGTTCCGATACTCGCCGGGAGGGTGGGCGCCGCTGTTCGGTGAGAAGTCCAGCGGCATCGACATCGACTTCTCACAGGTGTCCGCCCGCAGCTGGCGATGGGACGGCACGGCGAAGGCCTACGAGCGCTCGCAGGCCGGGCAGCCGGATCGGGTCGACGGCGGCGAGCGGATCACCGCGACCAACGTCGTCGCGCTCGAGGTGTCCATCGACGGCCGGTACGGGGACATCCCCAAGACGGTCCTCGTCGGCTCGGGGACCGGCTGGGTGTCGACGGGCGGGTCCGCGATGAAGATCAGGTGGACGAAGGAGAAGCAGGACAGCCGGATCGTGCTCCTCAACGACGCCGGCTCCGAGGTGCGACTCGCGCCAGGGAACACCTGGGTCGAGCTGGTCCCGAAGGCGGGCTCGATCTCCGTCCGGTGACGGCCGCCGGTCGCATCCGCAGCAGGCGGAGTTCCGCTGCGGGCGTGATCCGCCCCGGCCGGGCGGCTTGCACTCCCCATGGTCGAGTGCCAGAATGATTTAGCACTCACTCATCCTGAGTGCTAAAGACTGAACGTCACGTCCGGGAGGGACGACACACTTATGGCAAAGATCATCGCTTTCGACGAGGAGGCCCGCCGCGGCCTCGAGCGCGGCCTCAACACGCTGGCCGACGCCGTCAAGGTGACGCTCGGCCCCCGTGGCCGCAACGTCGTGCTCGAGAAGAAGTGGGGAGCCCCCACGATCACGAACGACGGCGTGTCGATCGCCAAGGAGATCGAGCTCGAAGACCCGTTCGAGAAGATCGGCGCGGAGCTCGTCAAGGAGGTCGCGAAGAAGACCGACGACGTCGCCGGTGACGGCACGACGACGGCCACCGTCCTCGCTCAGGCGCTCGTGCGCGAAGGTCTGCGCAACGTCGCAGCCGGCGCCGACCCCATCTCGCTCAAGAAGGGCATCGAGAAGGCCGTCAAGGCTCTCTCGGCCGAGCTCCTCTCCGGTGCGAAGGAGATTGAGACCAAGGAGGAGATCGCCGCGACCGCGTCCATCTCCGCTGCCGACGCCGAGATCGGCGCCCTGATCGCCGAGGCCATCGACAAGGTGGGCAAGGAGGGCGTCGTCACCGTCGAGGAGTCGAACACGTTCGGCACCGAACTCGAGCTCACCGAGGGCATGCGCTTCGACAAGGGCTACATCAACCCCTACTTCGTCACCGACGCCGAGCGTCAGGAAGCGGTCTTCGAGGACCCCTACATCCTGATCGCGAACCAGAAGATCTCGAACATCAAGGACCTTCTGCCCATCGTCGACAAGGTGATCCAGGAGGGCAAGGAGCTCCTCATCATCGCCGAGGACGTCGAGGGCGAGGCTCTCGCGACGCTCGTGCTCAACAAGATCCGCGGCATCTTCAAGTCGGCTGCCGTCAAGGCGCCCGGCTTCGGCGACCGTCGCAAGGCGCAGCTGCAGGACATCGCGATCCTCACCGGCGGCCAGGTCATCACCGAAGAGGTGGGCCTCAAGCTCGAGAACGCGACGACCGACCTGCTCGGCCGTGCCCGCAAGGTCATCATCACCAAGGACGAGACCACCATCGTCGAGGGTGCCGGTGACGCTGCGCAGATCGAGGGTCGCGTGACCCAGATCCGCCGCGAGATCGACAACACCGACAGCGACTACGACCGCGAGAAGCTCCAGGAGCGCCTCGCCAAGCTCGCCGGCGGCGTCGCCGTCATCAAGGCGGGTGCCGCGACCGAGGTCGAGCTCAAGGAGCGCAAGCACCGCATCGAGGACGCCGTCCGCAACGCGAAGGCAGCCGTCGAAGAGGGCATCGTCCCCGGTGGTGGCGTCGCGCTGATCCAGGCCGGCGAGAAGGCGTTCGCGTCGCTCGAGCTGTCCGGTGACGAGGCCACGGGCGCGAACATCGTCAAGGTCGCCATCCAGGCTCCGCTGAAGCAGATCGCCCTCAACGCGGGCATGGAGCCGGGTGTCGTCTCCAACAAGGTCGCCGAGCTCCCCGCGGGCCAGGGCCTGAACGCGGCGACCGGCGAGTACGTCGACATGTTCGCCGCCGGCATCATCGACCCCGCCAAGGTCACGCGCTCCGCGCTGGAGAACGCAGCCTCCATCGCCGGCCTGTTCCTGACGACCGAAGCGGTCGTCGCGGACAAGCCCGAGAAGGTCGCGGCCCCGGCCGGCGACCCGACCGGTGGCATGGACTTCTGATCCTGCGCTGAACGTGCAGAAGGGCCCCTCCCGATGGAGGGGCCCTTCTTCGTGCGCACGGGGCGTCGGCGGGCGGTGCCGGGCCGGGGCGTCAGCGGAAGAGGCCGGCGGCGGACAGCTCGGTCTGCGCGTACTGCTGTCCGACGAGGTTCAGGGCGCCGCTGATGTCGGTGAGCGCCGCGTCGACTTCACGCTGCGCCGCCCGCCAGCGTTCGATGACCGACTGGAAGGCGACGGATGCCGTCCCGGTCCAGGAACCCTGCAGCTGGGTCAGCTGACCGAGCATGGCGGCCGTCTCGCTCTGCACCCGGTCGCCGGTCGCGCGGATGGTGGCGGTGGCGGCGAGGACCGCGTCGCTGTCGACGGTGAAGACACTCATGGCTGCTCCTTCGTTCGGATGTGCGGCCACGCTAGGGCCGGGCGTCACGGCATCCGTCGACGACGCCACGGCTGTGGAAGTGACCTCCGCCGTGCGGTCTGGGGGAGAAGGCCGCGGGACGAGTCAGTCCGGAGGCGTCGCCGGCCGGATCAGCGGCTGGGTCGCGAGGTCGAGGTACTCGCCCGCGTACGCACGGTCCACCGCCAGCGGGAACGAGACGGTGAAGGTCGCGCCGCCGCCCGGGGTGTCGGAGACCTCGATCTCGCCATGCAGGGCGGACACGACGGATGCCACGATCGACAGTCCCAGTCCCGATCCGCCCGTCTCCCGGGTGCGGGACGAGTCCGCGCGCCAGAACCGCTGGAAGATCTTGTCGCGGATCTGCTCCGGGACGCCCTCGCCGTGGTCGGACACCGCGATCCAGCCGCGCTCGGTGTGGGGGTCGACGCCCACGGAGAGCTCGATGGGTGAGCCGGCGGGGGTGTAGCGGCGGGCGTTGCCCAACAGGTTCGCGACCACCTGCCGCACGCGGTTCTCGTCGGCGAGGACGATCGGCACCGGCTCGCGCGGGGCCGGCATCCGGAACGTCTCGGGCGCGGGGGTCCCGGCGTCCTCGTGCTGCTCCGGTCCTCGCGGCTTCCGGCGCAGCAGCGTGCGCCGCGCGCCCGCGATCGGATTCTGACGCTTGCGCGGCGCGGGACCCTCGGCCGGGATCGTGGCGATCGGGATGGCGGACGTCGGCGTCTGTCCGGCGAAGGTCACGTCGCGGTCGGGGGATGCCGCGCGTGCGTCGAGCGCCGCATCCCGCGCGATGGGCCGCAGGTCGACGGGACCGACCGGCGTCTCGCGCTTCTCATCCAATCGCGCGAGGGCGAGGAGGTCCTCCACGAGGGTGCCCATGCGGATCGCCTCCTTCTCGATCCGCTCCATCGCCTGGGCGGTCTGATCCTCGCCGTCGATGGCGCCCATGCGGTACAGCTCCGCATAGCCGCGGACGGTGACGAGGGGAGTGCGGAGCTCGTGGCTCGCGTCGCCGATGAACCGGCGCATCTGCTGCACCGTGGCATCCCGCTGCCCGAGGGCGTTGTCGATGCGGTCGAGCATCACGTTGATCGCGGTCTTCAGCCGGCCGACCTCGGTGCCGGGGGTGATGTCGCCCATGCGCTGGCTGAAGTCGCCCTTCGCGATCGTCATCGCGGTCTCCTCGACCTGGCCCAGGCCGCGGAACGCGAGCGTGACGAGCCCACGGGTGATGACGGCCCCGCACAGGATGACGAACAGCGCCAGCACGGTGTAGATGCCGATGTAGTTGGTGACGGTGCGGTTCACCTCGTTGAGCGGCAGGGCGATCATCTGCGAGTAGTACTCGCGGGCGCCCGCGATCTCGAGGACGTCGACGCTCACGCGGAACCGGGCGGTGCCGTCCTCCGAGGCGACGTCGAACGGAGCGGTGCCGAACAGCAGCGTCCGCTCGATCGTGAAGGTGTCGGGGAAATCGGGCGTCGAGACGCTCTCGCCGCCGGCGACGGCCACCTGCCGGCCCTCGGCGTCGTACACGGCCACGAGGAAGTCGGTCGGCGCCGTCGCCTTCGGGGTGAAGGATGCCTCGCCGTCCTCGATGTCGACCTCGAAGAGACTGCTCGCGACATCGGTCGTGACGGTCTGGGTGAGCGACTGGTCGACGGCCTGCAGCTGGGCGTTGCGCAGGAAGATCATCGTTCCGACACCGGCGCCGGTGAGGCCGAAGGCGAGGATGCTGACGGTCACGCCGGTCACTTTCGCGCGCAGGCTGATTCCGCGCCACCAGCGGGTGACCCGGTCGTGCGAACCTGTGTGCGCCAGAACGGCCTCCGGAGTCAGACCCCGCTCAGGAGGTGCGGTCGGCCTTCAGCATGTAGCCGAAGCCGCGCTTGGTCTGGATGAGCGGCTCGGACGAGTGCGGGTCGATCTTGCGACGGAGGTAGGAGATGTAGCTCTCGACGATGCCGGCATCCCCATTGAAGTCGTACTCCCACACGTGATCGAGGATCTGTGCCTTGCTCAGCACCCGGTTCGGGTTGAGCATGAGGTAGCGGAGCAGCTTGAACTCGGTGGGGGACAGGTCGATCGACGCATCGCCGACCTGGACGTCGTGCGTGTCCTGGTCCATCGTGAGCTCGCCGGCCTTGATGACGGACTCCTCGTCGGCCTGCATGGTTCGGCGGAGGATGGCCTGGATGCGCGCGACGATCTCGTCGAGGCTGAACGGCTTCGTGACATAGTCGTCGCCGCCCGCGTTGAGGCCTTCGATCTTGTCCTCGGTCTCGTCCTTCGCGGTGAGGAAGAGGATGGGCGCGGTGTAGCCGGCGCCGCGGAGGCGCTTCGTGACGCTGAACCCGTTCATGTCGGGGAGCATCACATCGAGGATGATCAGGTCGGGTTCTTCTTCGAGGACGGCCGAGATCGTCTGTGCGCCGTTGGCGACGGCACGGACCTGATAGCCGGCGAACCGGAGGCTGGTCACCAGCAGGTCCCGGATGTTCGGCTCGTCGTCCACGACGAGGATGCGCGCTGCGGTCATGTCTTCATCCTGGCATCGGAATCGATCGGTTTCCTGGATATTCCGCCGCGGCATCCGTTGCGGGTACGCTGGGAGGCTCTCCCTGCACCCGTCCGAGCAGATCGTGGGTCAGGATGGAGGGGTGACTGCGATCCCGGCCCGAGCCCCCCGACCGCTGCCCGACGACGCGACCGGAGCGGGTCTCGAGTTCCACCGGCTCGTGTACGCGCGCCAGCGCTGGGGCTGGTGGACACCGTTGGTCACGGGCCTTCTCGGGCTCGCGTTCTACCTGGTGCTGTCGCTCGCGGTGGTCATGATCCTCGTCGTGGTCGCGCTCGCCGACCCCGCGTACGCCGAGAAGCTGATCTTCACGGATCTCGTCAGGTTCGACCTCACCGATCCGCTGCTGATCGCGGTGCTGCTCGGCTCGATCGCGCTGCTGTGGCCGTCCTACACCCTCGCGTCGCTGATCGTGAACGGGAAGGGGATCGGCTTCCTCTCGTCCGTCGCGGGCCGGCTCCGCTGGCGATGGATGCTGCTGTGCGCCGGCGTCGCGGTGGTCGTGTACGTCGTCCTCACCGCGATCTCGATGGTGCTGCCGGGCGAGGAGGTCGCCGCCGGAGACGTGATCGAGCCGTCGCGCAATCCCGCGTTCCTCGTCGCGCTCCTGGTCATCCTGCTCCTCGTGCCCTTCCAGGCCGCCGCGGAGGAGTTCGTGTTCCGCGGATATCTGCAGCAGGCCGTCGGCCGCTGGCTGCGCCACCCGGCGTGGGCGATCCTGCTCCCGGTCCCGCTGTTCGTGCTGGGACACCTGTACGACGTCATCGGCCAGACGAGCGTCGCCGTCTTCGCGGTCGCGGCGGGCTGGTTGACCTGGCGCACCGGTGGTCTGGAGGCCGCGATCGCCCTGCACGTCATCAACAATCTCGCCGCCTTCGGACTCGGGGTCTTCGGTCTCAGCGACGTGAACGCGACCGAGACCAGCATCCTGAGCCTCGTGATGTCGATCGTCATGATCGGGATCTATGCGGGCCTCGTCGAGCTGCTGTGGCGCCGTGGTGACGGCCGCCGGCGGGTGCGGCTCACGCCGCCGCCCGCCCCCGTTTTCGCGGGGTACCCGGCCGCTGCCGGCTACCCCGGGTACGGCCTGCCGCAGGTCGCGCCGGGATACGGCCACCCCGGTGCCCCGGTCTATGGTCAGCCGGTTCCCCCGTACGGGCAGGCGCCGGTCCCGCCGTCCGGTCAGGCGCCGGTCCCCCCGCACGGTCAGGCGCCCGTCCCGCCGTCCGGCCAGCCGCCGGTCCCGCCGTCCGGTCAGGCGCCCGTCCCCCCGTACGGTCAGCCGCCGGTCCCGCCGTACGGTCAGCCGCCGGTCCCGGGGCAGCCCGGTGCACCGGCATACGGCCAGCCGGGATTCCCGACTCCGCCCACCGAAGCGCCGCGCCAGGCGCCGCGCTGGGGCGAGTACGCACCCGGATACCCGGTCCCGCAGCAGACCCCGCCGCAGCCCGGTGCCGCGCCGGCTGAGCCGGGCGCACCCGCGCCGCAATCGGCTGCCGTCCCGGCCGAGCCGGATCGGCAGCCTGCACACGAGCCTGGGACGACGCCTGCTTCCGAGTCGGAGTCGACGCCGGCGCCCGAGCCGGAGCAGGAATCGTCGCCTGAACCGTCCCGGGACTGAGTCCGATCGCCCCGCAGGTTGCGGATGCACGACCGGTGGGGCGGGATTGGCCGCGAGTGACGCCTGAGGCGTCCTGCGGCACGGCTGTCGTGCAGTCGTCGCCCTCGCGTCCCGGATGCCGGCGCCGCCGCCGGGCCACGAGGGCAGAGCGGGAGCCGCTGCCGGGCCCGGCGCGATGCGGCCGCTCGGCTCGATACACATGCACGACCGGTGGTGCGGGATTGGCCGCGAGCGACGCCTGAGGCGATCCCCGGACGGCTGTCGTGCAGTCGTCGCCCTCGCGTCTCGGATGCCGGCGCCGCCGCCGGGCGACGGAGGTCGAGGGGAAGCCGCAGCCGGGCCCGCGCCCGGCGCGATGCGGCCGCTCGGCACGATGCACATGCACGACCGGTGGTGCGGGATTGGCCGCGAGTGACGCCTGAGGCGTCCCCGGGACGGCTGTCGTGCAGTCGTCGCCCTCACGTCGAGGCGCACCGTCGCGCGCCGCCGCGGCACCCGGACGACGCCCAGCCGCCGCAGCACCCGGACGACGCCCAGCCACTGCAGCACCCGCGGAAGGCAGCGGGCCTAGGCGGCGCGCAGCTCCTCGGCGTCGAGGATCGTGTAGCTGTAGCCCTGCTCGGCGAGGAAGCGCTGCCGGTTCTGCGCGAAGTCCTGGTCGACGGTGTCGCGCGCGATCAGCGTGTAGAAGCTGGCCTTGTGCCCGTTCGACTTGGGACGGAGCAGGCGGCCGAGACGCTGGGCCTCTTCCTGGCGGGATCCGAACGATCCCGACACCTGGATCGCGACCGACGCGTCGGGCAGGTCGATCGAGAAGTTCGCGACCTTCGAGACGACGAGCACCGGGATGCGGGCGTTGCGGAAGTCGTCGTAGAGCTCTTCGCGCTCGTCGACCGGCGTGGAACCGGTGATCTTCGGTGCGCCCAGCTCTTCCGACAGGATGTCGATCTGGTCGAGGTACTGGCCGATCACCAGGATCTGCTCGCCTTCGTGCTTGGCGACCAGGTCGCGGACGACGTCGATCTTGGCGTGCGCGGTGGCCGCGAGGCGGTAGCGCTCGTCGTCGGCCGACGCGGCGTACTCGAGGCGGTCGGATGCCGGCAGGTCGATGCGCACCTCGTAGCAGACGGCCGGGGAGATGAAGCCCTGGGCCTCGATCTCCTTCCACGGGGCGTCGAAGCGCTTGGGACCGATGAGGCTGAACACATCCCCCTCGCGGCCGTCCTCGCGGACCAGCGTGGCGGTGAGCCCGAGGCGACGGCGCGCCTGCAGGTCGGCGGTCAGCTTGAAGACCGGCGCGGGCAGCAGATGGACCTCGTCGTAGACGATGAGCCCCCAGTCGAGGGCGTCGAGCAGCGCGAGGTGGGCGTACTCGCCTTTCCGCTTCGCGGTGAGGATCTGGTAGGTCGCGATGGTGACCGGCTTGACCTCCTTCGACTGACCGGAGTACTCGCCGATCTCCTCCGCGGTCAGCGAGGTGCGCTTCAGGAGCTCGTCGCGCCACTGCCGCGCGCTCACCGTGTTCGTGACGAGGATGAGCGTCGTGGTCTTGGTGTCGGCCATCGCGGCGGCGCCGACGAGGGTCTTTCCGGCGCCACAGGGCAGGACGACGACGCCCGAGCCGCCCTCGGTGAAGATGTCGACGGCTTTGCGCTGGTACGGCCGCAGCGACCAGCCGTCCTCGTGCAGCTCGATCTCGTGCGGCGTGCCGGGGGTGAAGCCGGCATGGTCCTCGGCGGGCCAGCCGATCTTGAGGAGCTCCTGCTTGATCTGGCCTCGCGCCCAGGCGTCGACGACGTACGTGTCGGGGGAGGGATGCGCGATCAGCAGCGGCTGGATGCGGCGGTTGCGGGCGATCTCGGCGAGCACGGCCTTGTCGGTCGAGCGGAGGATCAGCGTGCCCTCGTCGTCGCGTTCGATCACGAGGCGGCCGTAGCGCCCGACCGTCTCGCGGATGTCGATCGACACCGACGGCGGCACCGGGAACTTCGCCCACCGCTCGAGGGTCGCGAGCATGTCCTCGGCGTCGTGGCCGGCGGCGCGCGCGTTCCACAGCCCCAGGCGCGTGACGCGGTAGGTGTGGATGTGCTCGGGTGCGCGCTCCAGCTCGGCGAAGATCGCGAGCTCGTGGCGCGCGTTCTCCGCGTCCGGGTGCGCGACTTCGAGGAGGACCGTGCGGTCGCTCTGGACGATGAGGGGGCCGTTAGCCATAACGTGTCAGTCTACGCGGCCCGTGAACGGGGTGCGCCGTCGCGGGCACTCCCGGGCGGATGCCGCGGCGCTCAACCCGGGCGGATGCCGCGGCGCTCAGCCGGGGCGGACGCTGATGATGCTCGAGAGGGGCAGCGTGCGCTCCACGTCCGCTGCCCGATCCCGCCCGCGGAGACGCCCGCCACCGAGGCCGGCGGCCTCGACGGTGACCTCGCGGTCGGAGCCGTCCGGCATCCGGACGATGATCGTCACGACCGATCGGGCGCGCACCGCCTGCTCCAGCTCGCGCTCGAGCCAGGCGGCGTCGGCATCGCCGGACTGGCTGTCCTGCAGCCGCCCGAGCAGCGTGCGGTACCGATCCGCGGGGGTCGGAGCGGGTGCCGGGTCGCCGTCGACGTGGTGGCGGTCGAGCGCCCGCGGCTCACCGGCGGCGTCCACGGCGAGCACCGGGTACCGGGCGTCCGCCAGCATCCAGAACGCCGTGTCGGGCGCCGAGCCGGTGACGAGATCCTCGCCGTCGGTGACGAGTCCGAGCGGGCGCAGGGCCTGGTCCACCGCGAGCGCCTGCAGCAGGTCGCGGTCGCCGGTGACGCGGGTGCGTCCCTCCCGGTCCGGGCCGACGCGGATGAGCCCGTGCCGCGCCGCGGAGCGCTCGATCTCGTACGCGAGCGGCTGCGGTACGCCCGTGAGTGACAGCTCGGTGAGGAACGAGGTGAGGGATGCCGCCGTCTCGCCGGCCGCGAAGGCGCCGCCGATGGTCTCGGCGGTGAACCGGTACGTCGACGCCTGGGCGCGGGACTCGCGCCGCGCGACGGTGCGCAGCCGCAGGTCGAGACCGGGCTCGAGCGGACCCGGCGCGATCGCGGTCAGATCGTTCTGCAGGTACACCCTGTCGACTTCGTGGGGGAGCAGCGCCTGCAGCGCCTCGACGTCGGCGTCGCCGCCCTGCGTCACGCCCGCGGCCCACGCGGGCGAGACGCCGTCGGGGCCGATGAGGGCCCACCGCTGGGCGAGCGCGACGATGACGGCGAGGCGCTCGGGCCACGCCGGGTCGTAGGGCGAGGCGCCGGCCCATTCGGCCGCCGGGCGCCAGCCGCCGTCCGCGGTCAGCAGCGCGGGCGGCATCCGTTCGGTCAGGCGCCGCGCGACGAGGTGCCAGCGCTCGACCGTGCGGGTGGTCAGCCACTCCATCCCCGCGTCGGTGACGAGCCAGGCGCGCTCGCCGCCCACGAGCAGGCCGGCGAGGTCGGCGATCGCGACGAGTTCGTCGGCGTCCGCTCCCGTGGTCACGGCGCCCGACTCGACGAGCCGTCGTCGGTCGGTCGCGCTCAGCGCGCCGGTGCCGATGCGCGCGAGTGGCGCCTTCGTGGCGAGGTGGAGGATGTCGGCGAGGGATGCCACGGCCTCGAACGCGCGCTCGGCGCTGCCGGCATCCGATTCCGCGGGGCCGGCGAAGACCTCCGGCGCGGGCACCGCCTCGACGTCGGCGAGGGCGTCGCGGAGGGCGTCGTACGCACGTCCGTCGTCGTCGACGAGGGCGCGGGCCGCCAGGAGCCCTCGCTCCGGCTCGGTCACGGGGTCGCCGGTCGCGATCGCCCGGGTGAGGGCCGCAGCCTCGCGGTCGCTGAGGGTCTGGACCGCGCGGGTGATCTGGGCGGGCTCGAGCAGGCCCTCGGCGACATCGAAGAAGTCGGCCCAGGTCGCGGACGGCGTCACCTGCCGGATGTCGAACAGGGCTGCCAGGGCGCCCGTGTCCAGCTGCGCGAGGCGATGCGCGAGAGCACGAGCGTCCGAGGCGGTCACGTCATCGGACCTTGTTGGCCCGTGCCCTTCGGACCAAGGTCATGATCAGCAGCGCCAGGAGCAGGGCGAAGGCGACCGGGGGTGCGATGTAGACGATCGCGGTCACGGTCGGCCAGATGCCGGCGCCGAAATCCGCCTGTTCCATGCCCGTTCCGGTCGCGATGATGATCGCGAAGAAGCAGACGATCGAGAGCACCAGCAGACCCAGGGACATGAACGCCAGGATGCGATCGATCCGGCGGACGGGAATGTCGCCGGGCGCGGGCTTTGTGCTCATCTTTTCAGAGTAGCGGCTCGCCGCCGTGCCGTAGGCTGGAGGCCGGGCTGAGACGGTCCGATTTTCCTATGCCCGCACGCGGGCTCGAGCAGCGAGGTTGATGACATGCCCACCGGCAAGGTCAGGTTCTACGACGAAGAGAAGGGGTTCGGCTTCATCACCACTGATGACGGCCAGGACGTCTTCCTGCACGCCACGGCTCTTCCCGCCGGGACCAGCACCATCAAGCCCGGGACGCGCCTGGAGTTCGGCGTCGCCGACGGCCGTCGCGGTGCCCAGGCGCTCGCGGTGCGGGTGCTCGACGCGCCCGTCAGCCTCAGCAAGCGCAACCGCAAGCCCGCCGACGACATGGCGATCATCGTCGAGGACCTCGTGAAGCTCCTCGACGGCATCGGCGGCGACCTGCGTCACGGTCGCTACCCGAGCGGCGCCCACGGCAAGAAGATCGCGGCCGTCCTGCGCAAGGTAGCCGATGACCTCGACGCCTGAGTCCGAGTCCGTCGACACCGGATCCCTCGCGTCGGGCGACGCCGACAGCGCGGCCGCCGAAGACGCGATCGCGGATGCGGCAGCCGAAGAGGCCGTCGCGGCCGAGGACGCGTCGACGGATGCCGGTGCGGGCGAGACCCTGTTCGACATCGTCGCCGAGTCCGCCGGTGAGGCGGGTACGGCCGCTCCGGCCGACGAGGCGTCGGAGGCCGGCCTCGCCGACTCCGCCGCGCCCGCGGACGCCGACTCCGCCGTGCCCGCGGACGCCGACAGTGAGCCCGCGGACGCCGACAGCGAGCCTGCGGACGCCGACAGCGAGCCTGCGGCGACCGAGCCGCCGGCTGATCCTGGCGCGGACGCTGGATCCGCGCCGATCGAGCCGGCGGAACCCGTCGTGGTCGACCCCCGCCTGCTGGCAGCGCACGATCAGGCGCGCGCCGCGCTGATCGAGGTGACGCCCGCGTCGACGATCGGTGCGGCCGCCGACTACACGGTCGAGGACGGCGGCGTCGTGTCGCTGCGGTTCGCGAACCTCCTGCCGGGTTATCCCGGCTGGTTCTGGACCGTGAGCGTCGCCGTCGTGGCGGGTGCCGAGCCGACGGTTCTCGAGGTCGAGCTCATGCCCGGCGACGGTGCCCTGCTCGCCCCGGAGTGGGTGCCGTGGGCCGAGCGCCTCGCCGAGTACCACGCCGCGCAGGCCGTCCAGGCCGAAGCCGACGCGTCCGACGAGGACTCCGACGACGATGACGACGTCGACGACCTCGACGCCGCGGACTTCGACACCGACGGTTCGCCGATCCTGCACGCCGGCGACGTCGACGGCGTCGACATCGACGAGCTCGACGAGTCGAACGACGACGGCGATGCCGAGTCGGACGACGGGGACTCCGACGACGATGACTCGGACGACGACGACGACGACGACGACGACTCGGACGATGACGACGAGGACGACGACGAGGACTCGGACGACGACGACTCCGACGAGGACTCGGACGACGACGACTCGGACGACGAGGACGTCGAGGAGCTGCGCGAGTACTGACCGGCGGCTCGGCCGCCTCCGCTGCCACGGCTGACGTCCCGCCCGACACCGCCGGCGGGAAGCGGCACGACCACGACGACCCCGGAGCTTCGGCCCCGGGGTCGTTCGCGTCTGCCGGGGTCAGTCGGCGATGCGCTCCACGGTGTAGTCGATGGCGCGGATGAGCTGACGGACATCGTCCGGCTCGATCGAGACGAACGTCGCGACGCGCAGCTGGTTGCGGCCGAGCTTCCGGTACGGCTCCGTGTCGACGATCCCGTTCGCGCGCAGGCTCTTCGCCACCGCGGCGGCGTCGACCGACTCGTCGAAGTCGATCGTCACGACCACGGGCGAGCGGTCGGCCGGGTTCACGACGAAGGGGGTCGCGAAGGACGCGGCATCCGCCCACTCGTACAGGGCGCCCGACGACTCGCTCGTGCGGGATGCCGCCCACGCCAGGCCGCCGTTGCCGTTGATCCACTGGAGCTGGGAGTCGAGCAGCTGCAGGGTCGCGACCGCGGGGGTGTTGAGCGTCTGGTTGAGGCGCGAATTGTCGAGGGCGTTCTTCAGGCTCAGGAACTCGGGGATGTACCGACCCGACGCGGCGACCCGCTCGATCCGCTCGACCGCCGCCGGCGACACGGCGGCGTACCAGATGCCGCCGTCCGAGCCGAGGTTCTTCTGCGGGGCGAAGTAGTAGACGTCCGTCTGGGTGACGTCGAAGTCGATGCCGCCCGCGGCGCTCGTCGCGTCGATGACGGTCAGGGCGCCCTCGTCGCCGACGACCCGCGCGATCGCGCTCGCGACACCGGTCGAGGTCTCGTTGTGGGCCCACGCGTAGACGTCGACCCCCTCGACGGGCTCGGCGACGGTGCTCGTGCCGGGCTCGACCGAGCGCACGTCCGGCGCCTCGAGCCAGGGAGCGGCGGCCGCCTTCGCGAACTTCCCGCCGAACTCGCCCGAGACGAGGTTCTGCGCGCGCTTCTCGATGAGTCCGAAGGCGGCGGCGTCCCAGAACGCCGTGGAACCGCCGTTCCCGAGGATGATCTCGTAGCCCTCGGGCAGCCGGAGCAGCTCGGCCAGCCCGGTGCGGGTCCGGCCGACGAGGTCCTTGACGGGAGCCTGGCGGTGCGAGGTGCCGAACAGCGTCGCCCCCTGCGTGACGAGCTGCTCGAGCTGCTCGGCGCGGATCTTGGACGGGCCGCAGCCGAATCGTCCGTCGACGGGCAGGATCTCGCGGGGGAGCGGAACAGTGGCCATGCCAGAGATCTTAGAACGCGCGGCGCACCGGTCCCGGCCGCGTGACGGCGCGAGACGGCGGGGACGGATGCCGCGGCCTGCCCGCCGGGTGAGGGAACGGATAGGCTGGACTCCGCCCTGTTTACCGCGCGAGAAGGCATGTGTATGACCGACCTGATCGACACCACCGAGATGTACCTGCGCACGATCCTCGAACTCGAGGAGGAGGGCATCACGCCCCTGCGCGCCCGCATCTCGGAGCGCCTCGGCCACTCCGGCCCGACGGTGTCCCAGACCATCGGTCGCATGGAGCGCGATGGCCTCGTCATCGTGTCGGAGGTCCGCAAGCTCGAGCTCACCGACACCGGCCGCCAGAAGGCCGTCGACGTGATGCGCAAGCACCGCCTCGCCGAGCGGCTGCTCAGCGATGTCATCGGACTCGACTGGGCGTACGTGCACGACGAGGCCTGCCGCTGGGAGCACGTCATGAGCGAGCTCGTGGAGCGCCGGCTCATCGAGCTCCTCGACCACCCGACCGAGTCGCCGTACGGCAACCCGATCCCCGGGCTCGACCAGCTGGGCGACCTGCCGGCGATCACGTTCGACGACGGCGTCGTCGGTCTCGTGCGCCACATGAACGAGTCGGACGGGCCGATCACGGGCACCGTCCGTCGCCTCGCCGAGCCCGTGCAGGTGGACCCCGAACTGCTCATCCAGCTGCGCGACGCCGGGGTCGTCCCCGGCAAGTCCGGGTCGTTCCGATACAGCGAGGGATACGTCCTCGTCGAGATGGACGGCGTCGACGACGCGCTCGAGCTGCCGGTCGAAGTGGCATCCCACATCTTCATCGTCGACGCGCGCGCTGCCTGAGGATCCCCTCCGAGCGGGCCCGCTCAGGTGTCCGCGGCGTGACATATTCGTTATCTTCCGGTAGCGTCGGAGCGTCCAACGGCGAGAAGCCCGCCACGGACCGCTTCGCGAGTTGCCTTTCCGGCTCGTCATTCGCGCAGTGAACCCGTACATCCGTGCCCGACGCGGATAACCCGACGAGCCAGCATCCTCCCCCCGGATGCGGAGGCGCCGGAGGATAGCTTGGCTGAACAGAACCCGTCGACCGAAGCGATCGAAGCGTCGACACCCGCCCGCAAGGCACGGCTCTCGCGCCGTCACGCTGCGAAGACCCCCGCACCCCGCAGCGCCGCGAACCGTCCCCACCCCGTCCGCAGCTTCGTGACTCTCGCCGCCGTCGCCGGCATGGTCGCCACGGTTGCGATCCCGGCCTTCGTCGCCGCCGATCACGGCGATTCCGCCGAGGCGCGCACGCTGCACAACCTCTCCGCCGCGGACGCGCAGGAACTCGTCGTCGCCTCCGAGGCGACGCCCCAGGCGCTCGAGCGCGGCGGCTACTCCGCCACGACGCCGGAAGAGATCCAGAAGAAGAAGGATGCCGAGGCTGCCGAGAAGGCGGCGAAGGCCGCCCTCGCCGCCCGGCTCGCGGCATCCGCGAACTCGTCGACCGCCAGCAGCAGGTCATCCTCGTCCTCGTTCTCGTCGGCGGTCCCGCTGGTGTCGCCCGGCTCGGGCGTCGTCCGCCGTCCGCTCGGCGGCTTCGACAACTTCGGCCGCCCGTACGCCGGCCACAAGGGCACCGACTACATGGTCGGCCGCGGCGCGGGCATCTACTCCGTCGCCGACGGCACCGTGGTCGCCTCGTCCGAGTCCGGCCCGGGCTGGGGCGTGTACGTGAAGATCGCCCACAACATCGGCGGCAAGAGCGTCACCTCGCTGTACGCCCACATGGACTGGGGCACGCGTCGCGTCTCGGTCGGCGACACCGTCTCGGCGGGTCAGCTGATCGGCCAGGTCGGCGACACCGGTCGCGCGAACGGCACGCACCTGCACCTGGAGATCCGGGTCAACAACGGGTACGTCAACGCCGAGTCGTGGCTGCAGGCCAACGCCGGCTGACCGACACGCCGCATCCGTTCACCGGAATTCCGCCCGGGCGTGTCGCCGGGTGTAATAGCCTGTCCCCGACGCTCGAACGAATCGAGGGGGCGCTGATGGAGATCCAACCCCGCATCCACACCCGGAATGCGCTAGGTCGGCATGTCCTTCAGCATCGCGGGCACGAGTGCCGCGACCTCGGTCGTGCACGAAAGGCGCTGTCTTCATGACAGCGCCTTTTTTCGTGCCGGCACCTCGGCCCGCATGGGCGTCCAGACCCGAACACTCCCTGAATCCGTCAGGGCAGTTCGAGAGGACACCCTTATGCGCACACTGGTGCTGAACGCCGGATACGAACCCCTCGCCGTCGTCTCGTTCAAGCGGGCCCTGGTGCTCGTGATGACCGACAAGGCGCGGATCATCGAGCGCGTCGAGGACGACCCGGTCTGGGCCGCGCACGACGTGTTCGACAGACCGGCGGTCATCCTGCTGACGCGGTACGTGCGCATCCCGAACGGGCGTCGCGTCCCGGTCACGAGGCGCGGCGTGCTGCGGCGCGATGGGCACCGGTGCGCGTACTGCGGCAAGGGGGCCACGACGATCGATCACGTGCTTCCCCGCTCGCGCGGCGGCGCCGACTCGTGGGAGAACCTCGTCGCGGCCTGCCTGCGCTGCAACAACGCGAAGGGCGACCGGACGCCGCAGGAGATGCGGTGGGAGCTGCGCTGGCTGCCGATGCCGCCGACCGGCGCGCAGTGGCGGGTGCGCGGCACGGAGCGCACCGAACCCGCCTGGGAGCCGTACCTGGCACTCGCCGCCTGACCGGTCCTCGGATCGCTTCCGCCGGCAGGCGATGATCGTCGCGCCCGGACGGCGGAGGAGCGGCATCCGCCCGGCTGCGCCGCAGGCGAGGAATCGCCGGCGATGCGACACGCCGGGAGGGACGGCCGCGCGCCCGATGCGACGCCCAGATCAGCGGTGTTTCTGCCACATGAGAGGCTCGTCGTGATGTCGGAGGTCGTGCGTATCTTCGATCTCGACCGGTTGAGGTCATCGAACAAAGCTTCTACCATGTCGAGGTGAGATCTATCGTGCGCGACACTGCGACTGCACAAGAAGTGCAGCGTCTGCGTGCGCAGCTCGCGCAGATCCAAGGGCGCAAGCTCGATGCGCCTCCGCTCCCCACCCATCCTGCCCTCGCCGAGCTGCTGCCGGGCGGCGGACTGCGACCGGGATCGTCCTACTCGCTGGGCCGGTCGATGTCGCTGCTGTTCGCCCTGCTCGCGCAGCCGTCGCAGACCGGCAGCTGGTGCGGGGTGGTCGGGATGCCGGGACTCGGCGCCGAGGCGGCAGAGAGCGCCGGGGTGGATCTGTCCCACCTGGTGCTCATCCCCGAGCCGGGACCGCGCTGGCTCACCGTGACGGCGACGATCGCCGATGTGCTGCCCGTGGTCGCGGTGCGCCCGCCGAGCCGGGCGAAGGACGCCGACGTCTCCCGCCTCGCGGCGCGCATGCGTGAGCGCGGCGTGGTCCTGCTGGTGCAGGGACCGTGGCCGCAGACCGAGGCGATGATCGACGTGACGGATGCCCGCTGGTCGGGCCTCGGCGACGGCTACGGCGTCCTGTCGGACCGGGAGCTGACCGTCACGGTGTCGAGTCGTCGCTTTCCGATGCCGCGGTCGTCGCGGCTGCTGCTGCCCGCTCCGGACGGATCGATCGCCGTCACGGAGCAGCCGGTGCAGCCGGTGGAGCAGCTGCGGCCGATGCGGGCGGTGAGCTGATGGCCGGGGTGACGGCCCGCGCCGCGACGGTCGCTCCCGGGACCGGGCCGGTGCGCAGCCTCGTCGTCTGGGTGCCCGACTGGCCGGTGGTCGCGCTGGCCCGCGAGGGGGCGGCCGAGGTCGGCCAGCCGATCGCGGTGTTCGCGAAGGGGATGGTCGCGGCATGCTCGCCCGCCGCCCGCGCCGACGGTGTGCGGCGCGGGCAGCGACGCCGCGACGCGCAGGCGCGGTGCCCGCAGCTCGTCGTCGTCGACGCCGACGAGACCCGCGATCACCGCACGTTCGCCCCGCTCATCGCGAAGCTCGAGGAGATCGCCCCCGGGGTGCAGCTGCGTGAGCCGGGGCTCTGCGCCCTGCGGGTGCGCGGACCGGCCCGGTTCTACGGCGGCGAGGCGGGTGCCGCGACCGCACTGACCGGCGCGCTCGCCGAGCTTGGCGTGCACGACGTGCGGGCCGGGGTCGCCGACGGTCCGTTCACCGCCGAGCAGGCGGCCCGCTCCACCGGTCCCGATGCGCCGCTGCGCATGGTGCCGCCGGGTGGGGCCGCCGCGTTCCTGTCGCCGCTCCCGGTGACGGCGCTCGAGGACGAGGCCATCGCGAGCCTGTTCGCGCGGCTCGGCATCCACACTCTCGGTCAGCTCGCCGCCCTCCCGACCGAGCGGCTCGTCGAACGGCTCGGCCCGCGCGGCGCGCGCCTGCACGCACTGGCATCCGGTCGCGATTCGCAGCCCGTGCAGCCGCGGAAGCCGCCGCCCGAGCTGCACCGCGAGGTGACCTTCGAGCCGCCGCTCGAGATCGCCGACCAGGTGGCGTTCGGCGTGCGCGTCGCGGCCGAGGAGTTCATCGCCGCGCTCGGCGCCGTCGACCTCGTCTGCACCGAGTTGCGTGTCGCGCTGACCGGCGATCGCGGCGAGCACAGCGAGCGGGTGTGGCTGCATCCCGGCGCGTTCGACGCGGCGGCCGTCGTCGACCGGGTGCGCTGGCAGCTCGCCGAGCGGGGGCTCCGGAGCCCCGTCGCGGCGGTGCGGATCGAGCCCGAGACGGTCGACGAGGCGTCGCACCACGTGAAGGGGCTGTTCGGGTCGGGGCCCGAGGAGCGCGTGCACTCGGCGCTGTCGCGCGTGCAGGCGATGCTCGGCCATCGCGGTGTCGTGACGCCGCAGGTCGGCGGCGGGCGGTGGCTGAACGAGCGGCAGGTGCTCGTGCCGTGGGGTGACCGGGCCGCCGTGGCGGAGCGGGCGCGGCCGTGGCCGGGAAGCCTGCCCGACCCGCTGCCGGCGACGGTGTTCCCCGAGCCGGTCCCGGTCGCCGTGACCGACGCCGACGGCGACATGGTGGCCGTCGACGGACGCGGCGAGCTGACCGCCGACCCGGTCGCCCTGACACTGCCCGGCGCGCCGGACGCGTCCGGATCGCCGCGCCCGCGGCATCCGCGGCGCATCGAGACCTGGGCAGGGCCGTGGCCGGTGATGGAACGGGGGTGGGATGCCGCCCGCGCCCGGCGCGCACACCGGTTCCAGGTGGTCGACGACGCGCAGACCGCGTGGCTGCTGGTCTGCGAAGAGGGTGTCTGGCATGCCGAGGGGAGGTACGACTGATGGGCTGGGGCAACAATCCGTCGGTGAGCTGGTCCGAGATGGAGCGCCTCCTCAGCGACCGGCGGCGCCCCAAGACGACCCCCGGCGGCGCCGACGGCGGCGACAGTCCCGCCTGGTCGCACAAGCGCGGGACGTACCGTCCGCCCGAGATCGAGCGGCCCGCCGACGTCGTGCCGTACGCCGAGCTCCACGCCCATTCGTCGTTCTCGTTCCTCGACGGGGCGTCATCGCCCGAGGACCTCGTGGAGGAGGCGGAGCGGCTCGGTCTGCACGCGCTCGCCGTGACCGACCACGACGGGTTCTACGGCATCGTCCGGTTCGCCGAGGCGGCCGAGCATCTGACCGTGAAGACCGTGTTCGGCGCGGAGCTGTCGCTGGGGCTGCCCGGCCCGCAGAACGGCGAGGCCGACCCGCACGCCACGCACCTGCTGGTCCTGGCACGCGGCGAGGAGGGGTATCACCGGCTCGCCGCGGCGATCACGGCCGCGCAGCTCGCCGGCGGCGAGAAGGGCAAACCCGTCTACGACCTCGACGAGCTGGCGGAGCGTGCGGGCGGGCACTGGACGGTCCTCACCGGATGCCGGAAGGGTGCGGTCCGCCGTGCCCTCCGGGACGGCGGCCCCGACGACGCGGGGGCCGAGATCGACCGTCTCGTCGGCCTGTTCGGCTCCGACCGGGTCGAGGTGGAGCTCATCGACCACGGTGCCCCGACCGACTCCCGCGACAACGACGCGCTCGCCGCGCTCGCCGCCGAGCGCGGCCTGCCGGTCGTCGCGACCAACAACGTGCACTACGCGGTCCCCGAGAAGGTGCACCTGGCGGCGGCGGTCGCCGCGGTCCGCGCGAACCGCGGCCTCGACGAGCTCGACGGCTGGCTGCCGTCCAACGCGAGCGCGCACCTGCGGTCGGGCGCCGAGATGGCGCGGCGGTTCCGCCGCCACCCGGCGGCGATCGCCCGCACCGTGGAGCTCGCCGATGAGCTGGCGTTCCCGCTGCGGCGTGCCAAGCCCGCGCTGCCGAAGATGCCGGTGCCCGACGGGCACACGCCGATGAGCTGGCTGCGGCACCTCGTGTGGGAGGCGGTGCCGCGCAAGTATCCGGATGCCACCGACGAGAACCGCGCCCGCATCGAGAAGGAGCTCGGGGTCATCGAGCAGAAGGACTTCCCGGGATACTTCCTCATCGTGCACGGCATCGTGCAGGAGGCGCGACGCCGCGGCATCCTGTGCCAGGGGCGCGGATCGGCGGCGAACAGCGCCGTCTGCTACCTGCTCGACATCACCGCGATCGATTCGATCTTCTACGACCTGCCGTTCGAGCGGTTCCTGTCGGCGCTGCGCGAGGAGGAGCCCGACATCGACGTCGACTTCGACTCGGACCGCCGCGAGGAGATCATCCAGTGGGTCTACGAGACCTACGGGCGCGACCGGGCGGCGCAGGTGGCGAACGTCATCCAGTACCGCCCGAAGAACGCGGTGCGCGACATGGCGAAGGCGCTCGGGCATTCGCCGGGACAGCAGGACGCCTGGTCGAAGCAGGTGGAGCGCTGGGGCGGCACGGTGGACACTCCCGGCGATCACGACATCCCCGACCGGGTGATCGCGTACGCGTCCGAGCTGCTGAAGGCCCCGCGACACCTCGGCATCCACTCCGGTGGCATGGTGCTCACCGACCGGCCCGTCGGCGAGGTGGTGCCGATCGAGCATGCGCGCATGGAGAACCGCACCGTCATCCAGTGGGACAAGGACGACGCGGCATGGATGGGGCTCGTGAAGTTCGACCTGCTGGGCCTCGGGATGCTCGCGGCGCTGCAGTACTGCTTCGACATGATCGAGGCGGCGACGGGGGAGCGGTGGAGCCTCGACACCATGCCGAAGGAGGAGGCGGCGGTGTACGACATGCTGTGCCGGGCCGATTCGATCGGGGTGTTCCAGGTCGAGTCGCGGGCGCAGATGGGGCTGCTGCCGCGGCTTCAGCCACGCGCCTTCTACGACCTGGTGATCGAGATCGCGCTGATCCGGCCCGGGCCCATCCAGGGCGGCGCCGTGCACCCGTTCGTGCGACGCAAGCTCGGTCATGAGCCGGTCACCTACGCGCACGAGAAGCTCAAGCCGGTGCTGGAGCGGACCCTCGGCATCCCGGTGTTCCAGGAGCAGCTCATGCAGATGGGCATGGCCGTCGGCGGGCTGACGGGGGAGGATGCCGACCTGCTGCGACGCGCGATGGGCTCGAAGCGCGGCATCGAGCGGATCGACTCGCTGAAGAAGAAGCTGTACGAGGGCATGGCCGCGAACGGGCTCGAGGGCGATGTCGCGGACGACATCTACGCGAAGATCCAGGCGTTCGCGAACTTCGGCTTCGCCGAGAGCCACTCGCTGTCGTTCGGGCTGCTCGTGTACGCGTCGTCGTGGCTGAAGCTGCACTATCCGGCGGCGTTCCTCGCCGCACTCCTGCGGGCGCAGCCGATGGGGTTCTACTCGCCGGCGACGCTCACCGCCGACGCCCGCCGGCACGGCGTGGAGGTGCGGCGACCCGACCTGCACGCGTCGGGGGTGGATGCCGGGATCGAGTCGGTGCTGCCGGGCGCGCACCGCCGCGTCCCCACGGGGCGTCCGTCGTGCGGCGAGAGGATCCAGCCGCCGGTGCCGGTGTTCGACGCGTCGAAGCCGGACGAGTCGGCCGCCCATCGGCGCGATGGGGCGTTCGCGGTGCGGCTGGGACTGGCATCCGTCACCGGCATCGGAGTGCCGTTGGCGCGGAAGATCATCGCGGAGCGGGATGCGGCGGGCCCGTTCCGGGATCTGCGCGACCTGGTGCGGCGCACCGGCGCGACGACGGCGCAGCTCGAGGCGCTCGCCACCGCCGGGGCGTTCGAGTGTCTCGGGATCAGCCGACGGGAGGGGATCTGGCTGGCCGGGGATGCGGCGCAGGACCGGCAGGAGTTCCTCGAGGGGTCGCTGGTGTCGGTGCAGCCGCCGCTGTTCCCCGACCAGTCGAGCTACGACGTGCTCGCCGCGGACCTCTGGGCGACGGGGGTGTCGGCCGATGACCATCCGGTGACGCACTACCGGTCGCAGTTGGATGCCCGGGGCGTCGTGACCTCGCGCGGCATGCGCACCCATGAGATCGGGCGGCGGATCGAGGTCGCGGGGCTCGTCACCCACCGGCAGCGGCCGGCGACGGCATCCGGGGTCACGTTCCTCAACCTCGAGGACGAGCACGGGGTGATGAACGTGATCTGCTCGGTCGGGGTGTGGAACCGGTATCGGCGGATCCTGCGCGACAGTCCTGCGCTGATCGCCCGCGGGATGCTGGAGCGCTCGCCGGAGGGCGTGACCAACCTCGTCGCCGACGGCTTCGAGGACCTGCGCGTCGGCGTGCAGCACCGCTCCCGCGACTTCCGGTGAGCGGATGCCGGTGCCGGCGGCATCCGTCTCGGCGAGGCGGACGTTCTGCGACGAGACGCACGGCGGCGACGTCCGTCTCGCACCGGATCGTCCGTCTCGCGCGAGGCCCGTTCCGCAAGGGGGGTCGACATCCAAGGAGCCCGGCGTACCGTGGCGGCCATGCCGAACGTCGCAGAGTTCTTCATCGACAGCCTGGTCCGCGCGGGAGTCACCCGGATCTGGGGTCTCGCGGGCGACTCCCTCAACGCCTTCACGGACGCGCTCCGCAGGGACGGCCGCATCGAGTGGTTGCACATGCGCCACGAAGAGGCCGCCGCCTTCGCCGCGGGAGCGGATGCCGAGATGACCGGCGATCTCGCCGTCGTCGCGGGATCCAGCGGCCCCGGCAACCTCCACTTCATCAACGGTCTGTTCGACGCGAACCGCAACCGGGTCCCGGTGCTCGCGATCGCCTCGCACATCCCGTCCGCCGAGATCGGCGGCGGCTACTTCCAGGAGACGCACCCGCAGGAGCTGTTCCGCGAGTGCAGCGTCTATTCCGAGCTCCTCGCCGATCCGGTGCAGCTGCCGTACGTCCTCGAGATCGCGATGCGGAGCGCCGTCGAGAAGCGCGGCGTGGCCGTCGTCGCCGTCCCCGGTGACGTCTTCTTCCAGGACGCGCCCGAACGTCGGCCCACCGCCCCCATCCGCAGGGCGCTGCGCCGCGTGGTGCCGCTCGACGGTGAGCTGAACCTCGCCGCCGACGTCCTGAACGCGGCGAAGAAGGTCACGATCCTCGCCGGAGCCGGCGTCGCCGACGCGCACGACGAGGTCATCGCGCTCGCCGAAGCCCTGCAGGCGCCGATCGTGCACGCCCTGCGCGGCAAGGAGCACATCGAGTGGGACAACCCCTACGACGTCGGGATGACGGGGCTCCTCGGCTTCGCCTCGGGCTACCGCGCCATGGAGAAATGCGATGCCCTGCTCATGCTCGGCACCGACTTCCCCTATCGCCAGTTCCTGCCGCAGGACGCGAAGATCGTGCAGGTCGACATCCGCGGCGAGCAGCTCGGCCGCCGCACCGCGATCGACGTCGGCATCGTCGGGGGAGTCCGCGAGACGATCACCGAGCTGCTGCCGATGATCGATACCGGCCGCAGCGGTCGGCACCTGAAGGACAGCGTCGACCATTACGCCAAGACCCGGAACTCCCTGGACGACCTCGCCGTCGACGACGGCAAGGCCCCGATGCATCCGCAGTACGTCGCGCGCATGGTCGACGAGCTCGCCGCGGACGACGCCGTCTTCACCGCGGACGTCGGCAGCCCCGTCATCTGGGCGTCGCGCTACCTGACCATGAACGGCCGGCGCCGGCTGATCGGGTCGTTCAGTCACGGGTCGATGGCCAACGCGCTGCCGCAGGCGCTCGGCGCCAAGGCGTCGGACCGCCGCCGCCAGGTCGTCGCGCTCGCCGGCGACGGCGGCCTCACGATGCTCCTCGGCGACCTGCTCTCGGCACGGCAGAACGACCTTCCGGTGGTCGTCGTCGTGTTCAACAACTCGTCGCTCAACTTCATCGAGCTCGAGATGAAGGCCGCCGGCATCGTCACGTTCGGGACGGAGCTGGCCAACCCGAACTTCGCCGACGTCGCCCAGGCGATGGGGATCACCGGCATCCGTGTCGAGCGCGGCAAGGATCTGCGTCCGGCGCTCGAGCAGGCGTTCGCGAGCACCGGTCCCGTTCTCGTCGACGTCGTGACGGCCCGCGACGAACTGTCGATCCCGCCTGCGATCACCGTCGCACAGGCGAAGGGCTTCACGATGTGGGCCCTGAAGACGGTGCTGTCGGGTCGCGGCGACGAGCTTCTCGACCTCGCCGACACGAACGTGTGGCGGCGCATCTTCGACTGACGGATGCCGGCGCGCCCGCCTCGACGACGTCCCTCACAACGGCGAGAGCCCCGATCCCGCAGGGGACCGGGGCTCTCGAAGCCTGGGTGTGGCGTCAGACGGCCTGCGCGAGCGCGAAGCCGACGGACCCGTCCTCCTGGACGCGGGCGTCGAGGATGCGGTCGTCGAGCGCGACGTTCGCCGCCTCGTCGACGAAGACGCGTGCGCCGTCGCTCTCCACGACGGTGTCGCCCGCCTCGGGGGCCTGGGCGAGAGAGAGGGCGTAGCCGCTCTCGGGGTTTGCGGCCTCGGCGATGCGCAGGCCACCGGTGGTGGTGGGGATCTGCGAGGCGAGGTTCTTGACGGCACTGCTGGCGTTCTCGGTGAGTGTGAGCATGGTGCTCCCTTCCGTGGATTGCGTGAGCCCGCCACGATTCCGAGAACCACGCCGTCATGCAAACACTGACACGCCTTGCCGCATGACTCACACGGTTTACGGAGGTTCGGCGCCGCTCAGGCGTCGGCCGCGAACGCCCCGCCCACGTCGAACACACGGGCGGCGAAGCGCTCGCCGATGAGCTCGTGCGCGTCGGCGCCCGGGTGCAGGCCGTCCGGCAGCGGCATGAGGGCGGCATCCGTCTCGCCGTACAGCTCCAGGCCGTCGAGCAGGTGCAGGTTCGGGTCGTCGCGGAGCGCGAACACCTCGCGCAGCGCGTCGCGGACGACCTCGAGCGTCAGCCGACCGAGCGCGGTATCGCCCTCCGTCCCGCTCGCCGTGAAGCGCAGCGTGCCCGTCGCGAAGGCCTCCGGGTCGATCGCCCCCGGTCCGGGCGTCTTCTCGTGGATGGCGCAGTGGATCGCCGTGATCAGAACGAGCGGCGTGTCGGGATGGCCGTCGCGGATTGTGTCGAGGAACCCGTGGACCGCGGGGACGAACGCGCGTCGCCGCATGGCGTCCGCGTTCACGACGTTGATCCCGAGCGCGACGCTGATCAGGTCGGCGGGCGCGTCGCGGATGACGCGCGCCAGGAACGGGTCGGCCATCGCGCTGCCGCCGAACCCGAGGTTGCGCAGCTCGACGTCACCGCGGTGCGCCGCGATCGCCGGCCACGTGCCGCTCGGCCGCGTCGCGTTCGACCCCTGACTGATCGAGCTGCCGTGATGCACCCAGCGGCGCCGTTCGCGCGCATCGGGTACGACGGGCGCATCGGCGTGCAGCGCGAGGAGGTCGACCGTCTCGGTGTGCGGGAGCCAGATCTCGACGAGCTTGTCGGACGCGTCGAGCCCCTCGAGCACCACGGATTGGGGCGCGCCCTCGGCCAGGGTGGTCTGCCCGGTCCGAGGGTCGGTGTCGGTGACGTCGCCGCCGACCAGCTCGGCGCTCGTGTGCAGCTCGCCGTCGATGCGCACGTCGACGCAGCCGCGGGCGCGTCCGACGCCGAGGATCGTCGCCCGGGTCGCGTGCAGCACGAGCTCGACGCACGTCGCCGGCGTCCGGAACGCGACCCTCACGCCGGCGGGCTGCGCTTCGACGCCGAGCAGCTGCGGCTCGGGGAACCGGGTGCGCACGTGCGCGGGCAGGCGATGCGGACGGATGCCGCGAGGCGTCGCCTCGAGCTCGGCCGCGCCGCGGACGATCGAACCGTCGAGGGGAACCGTGATCATGAGTGTGCCTCCTGCGGCCATGAGGTGAGTGCCCGGTCGATGGCGTCGACCGCGCGCGCCCAGGACGTCTCGGTGGAATCATCGCGGTGGGCGAAGGAACGGGCGCCTTCGAGGGCGAGGTAGCCGGCCACGGCGCCGCCGACGAAGCGCGCGGCGTGGACGCCCTCGCTCTCGGGCAGCCGGTAGCCGCGCAGGACGGCGAGGAGCAGGGAGGACACGCGGGATGCCGCCGGTGAGGCGGCCGCGGCATCCTCGACGGGCTCCTGCAGCATCGCCCACCGCGCCGGGTGGGCGAACGCGTAGTCGCGCTGCGCCTGCGCGAAGCCGCGGAGCGCGTCGAGGCGGGACCGCCCGGCCACGGCGTCCGCGGTCTGGTCGGCGACTTCGGCGAGGATCGACGTCTGCAGCGCGGCCCGCAGCGCGGCGAGGTCCCGGATGTGGACGTAGAGGCTGGCCGGCTGCACGTTCACCCGGCGGGCGACCGCCGACATCGAGAGGGCTGTCGCGCCCTCGGCGTCGATGAGGTCGCGCGCCGCGTCGACGACGGCGGCGGGGGAGAGTGAGGCGCGGGGCATGACCCCTATCCTACACCCCGTAGGCGGAAGCCGACTAAGCGTAGGCACGAGCCGCGGCGGTCCGGCGGACGCGGCGGGTTTGGTGTCGCAGCGGTCGACGCGCGAGGCTGTCATCGATGTCCTCCGACGAGAAGGTCCCCGCACCGCCGCACCCCGACCTCGATGCCGCCCGGCGGCGCGTCACGGTGGTCGGCGCCGCGGCCCGCGACCTCGTGGTGCAGGCCGCCCTTCCCGGCGCCGGCGCAAGCGCCCCGGTGACCCGCGTGATCGAGCGGCTCGGCGGCAAGGGCGCGAACATCGCCGCCGGCGTGCTTCAGCTGATTCCCGGCGCAGCCGTGTCGCTGATCGCGGTGCTCGGCGCCGACGCGGCAGGCGATGCGGCGGCGACGGATGCCACGGACCTCGGCCTCGACATCGCCGCCGTCGCGCGGCGCGGCGAGACCTCGCTCCTCGTCGACGTCACGGACGGGCGCGGCGAGCGTCGGCTGCTGGAGCACGTTCCCGCCGCGGCGATAGTGACGGCGTCGGATGTGCGGGCGGCGGCATCCGTCCTCCGGGCGGCGGGCGTCGTGGTCCTGCAGCTGCAGCAGGATGCGGAGGCGCTGGTCGAGGCCGCGGACATCGCTCACGACGCCGGAGCCGTCCTCGTGCTCGACGGCGCGACCGGAGGTGCCGCGCGGGATCGGCTGCTGCCCCGGGCGACGGTCGTGCGGGCCGACGCGGCCGAGGCCGAGATGCTCACGGGACGGACCGTCTCGTCGCGGGCGGATGCCGAGCGCGCCGCGGCCGACCTGCTCGAGCGGGGCCCTCGGCTCGTGGCCCTCGCCGTGCCGGGCGAGGGCGATCTGGTGGTGTGGCCGGAGGGGTCGCACCTCTTCGCGCACCGGGAATCCGCCATCGTCGACCCGACCGGCGCCGGCGATGCGTTCATCGCGGGTCTCGTGGCCGGGCTCCTCGCCGACGAGGACCCGTTCTCGGTCGGGCAGCGCGGAGCGGATGCCGCGGCGACGGCCGTGCAGCAGCTCGGCGGCTTCACCCGGTTCGGCTGAGACCACGCCTGCCGGGGCGAGGGTCCTAGTCCTGTCGGGTGACGGTCCGGCGCAGGCGTCCGACCGTCCGCGCGATGAGATTCCGCGCCTTCCCGCCCGGCCACTCCCGGCGCAGCTCGAGGGAGCCGTCCTCGTCGAGCACGAGCTCGCAGCGACGGCCGGCCAGCAGGGGAGAGGGGCCGAGCGCGGCGATGATCGCGGGGTCCGCGTGCAGCGGGGTGCTGATCTCGAAGCCGCCGTGCGTGACCGTCGCGTGGAGGCGCCCGCTCGTGTAGGTCTCGTCCCGCCCGAACACGAACAGCGGGTCGAGGTCGGCGTGCCGGGCGGCGCCGTCGGGGCGCTGGTCGCCGGGGATGCGGCGGTCGATTCCCGCCGCCTTGTTCCGGATGGCGAGCTCGATCCGGTCCTTCGTCAGGTCGCGGGTCGCGTCGAGGGTCTCGGCGGGGAGGTCGCCGAGCGCGAGGTGAGCGGGCGGTTGCCAGGTGCTGGTGGGGCCGCTGGCATCCGTCGCGATCGACTCGAAGGCGAGCGGCTCGCCGTCCGCGGTGACGATTCGCGCCTCGACGGTGAGCGCGAGGGTGCCGCGTCGCGTCCAGCGGGCACTCGTGACCTGGGGTCGGGTGGTGAGGCCGGCCTCGAACTCGGCGAAGCGGAGGAGGTCGTCGCGGCGGTCGGCGTGCAGCAACGCCGAGCGCACCCGCAGCGGGAGCGAGAGCTTCGCGTCGACGCCCGGTCCGAAGTGCCGCTGGATGAGGGGGATGACGGCGTCGAAGAAGCGCGTGCGGTACTCGTCGGGGTAGCGGGCGATGCGCTTGCCGCTGAGGCGGTTGAGGATCTTTCCGCGATACCAGTGGCGGAGGAGGGTGTCGCGCAGCCGTCCGGGTTCGGTGTTGCTCTCGACGAGATCGAGGACGGCTTCGAGGTGGGGGAAGTAGGTGTCGGGGTCGATGCGCGCCGAGCTGGCGCTGCCCGGGTTCTTCAGCCAGGCGTAGCACGGGGTGCTGGCGAGGACCGAGATCGTGCGGGCGGCGAAGTAGGCGCGCATCACGAAGAGGTGGTCTTCGAGGCGCACGCGTCCGTCCGGGTAGCGGATGCCGTGGTCGCGCAGGAACGCCGTCCGGAACATCTTGTGCGGCGTCAGCATGTCGAGGATCGGGTCGCGCCCGAGCTCGGCCGACGGGATGTCGCGGCGGAACATCGCCGCGGGGATCTTGCGGCCGACGCCGACGACCTTGCCGATGACGACGTCGGAGGTGTTGCGGTCGGCGTAGTCGCACATCGCCTGCAGGGCGCCGTCGAAGAGCCGGTCGTCCTGGTCGGCGAAGAAGACGTACGTGCCCTCGGCGGCGTCGATGCCCGCGTTGCGGGGCGTTCCCGGCCAGCCGGTGTGCGGCAGGGTGAGGACGCGGACGTTCGGGCGGGTGCGGGCGACCTCGGCGAGGCGGGCCTGGGTGGCCTCGCCGGAGCCGTCGTCGCAGAGGAGGACTTCGAACTCTGCGGTGTCGAGGGTCTGCCGGTCGAACGAGCGGATCAGGTCGTCGAAGTTCTCCTTCGGCTCGTACACCGGCACGATGACACTCGCGCGCAACACCATTCGGATTCGACCTCCGTGCTCAAGACTGACCATCCATCACCCCACGGATGCCGCGGATTGGCAAGTCGGATGCCGCGGGGTTGCGAAGCGGGGGCGGGGAGCTGTCCCGTGAAGCGGTGAACCCTTGATAGGCAAGTGGATACTTGCCTATGATGCGGTCATGGGCGATGTGTTCAAGGCGCTGGCCGACGAGACGCGGCGGCTGATCCTGGACGACCTCGCCGAGCGGGACGAGCAGACGCTGTTCGAGCTGTGCGTGCGCCTGTCGAACCGTGGGCGCACGGCGAGCAGGCAGGCGGTCTCGCAGCACCTGGACGTGCTGGAGGCTGCGGGGCTGGTGCACAGCGAACGTCGTGGCCGCTACAAGTTCCACCGAATCGATACCCGGCCGCTCGCGCAGATCGCAGAGCGGTGGCCGATCACCTCAGGAGAATCATGAAGATCCAGGCAGTCAGCGTGTTCGTCGACGACCAGCAGCGCGCGTTGGAGTTCTACAGCGAGAAGCTCGGATTTGCGGTGGCGGCGGACATCCCGATGGGGGAGCACCGGTGGTTGACGGTGATGGACCCGGATGCACCGACGGGCACGCAGCTCTCCCTCGAGCCGAAGGACCATCCGGCGGTGCCGCCGTTCACCGAGGCGCTCGTGGCGGACGGCATCCCGTTCTGCTCGTTCGCGGTCGACGACGTGCACGCGGAGTACGAGCGGCTGACGGCGGCCGGGGTGACGTTCACGCAGGCGCCGCTCGCGCAGGGTCCTGTCACGACGGCCGTGCTCGACGACACGGTGGGCAACCTGATCCAGCTCGCCTCGTTCGCCGCGCCGGGAGCCGAGTGAGCGAAAGTGGAGCGGCGCGAGCAGGCGCCGAGGGTCTCGGCTGCGCCCGGCGTGCAGTGCGCCCATCTCCGTCGCGCGGGGGAAGTGGCTGCAGGCTGGCATGGCTAGCGTCGGAGGACGCGAAAGGAGACCGAGATGACGAATGACACGAATGGCCAGCCGGTGGCTGTCTGGTACTTCGTCGGTGCGACCTTTGCCGGCGTCGGCCCGACGCTGTTCTTCTCCGATCCGAACGTGTTCTTGCGGATCGTGTTCCTTGTGATCGCGTTGGGACTGATCGCTGCCGGGTTCGTGCAGCTCCGTCGGGAGACGGGAGCAGGCAAGCGGGGCGGGGCCGCGCCGGAGGATCCCGGGCCTCCGAGCTAGCCGGCGGCCGTCGCCGGGCTCACTCGCAGAGCTCGAACGCGTAGGCCGAGTCGTCCGGCGTGACGAGGTCGCGGTCGCGGAGGACGACGGATGCCGGTGTCTCCGGATCCGCGCACACCTCGTCCCACGGGCGGGGGACGTTGTCGGTGTATTCGATCGCGAGGACGGCGTCGCCGTATACCTCCGTGTACGCCGCGCACTCGGTGTAGGCGGCGCACTCCTCGACGACGGCGAAGTCGAAGCCTGCGCGGGAACGGAGGAGCGGGGCGTCCTCGGCCGCGTTCTTCTGGCCCGCGGCGAGCCCGACGTCGTGGGCGGTGTCGACGAGCAGGGCGGCGAGCTGGAGCGCGTCGTCGCGGGTGAGGGCGCCGTCCGTACGGGTGTAGGTGTCGAGGTTGTCGAACTCGACGGCGTCGAACCCGTCGGATGCGCAGTCGCGGATCCAGGGGCCGACGATGGCGGCGATCTCGTGGGCTTCGCGGGTGTCGAGGATCGCCTCGTCCGGCCAGTCCGGGTCGAACACGACGTCACCGTCGCCATTGCGGAGCAGCAGGTCGTCGGGCCAGAGGTTGAGCTCGCCCGGCTGCGTCTGGAATCCGTTGACGTAACAGACCGAATAGGCGGCGTCGACGGATGCCGCGGTCCGGTCTCGCACGACGATCTCGACGTCAGTGGGCGGGTCGTACGCGCCGCCGAGCTGGTAGTCGAGGGTCGCGGCGGCGGGTGGGAGCTGCGGTCCCGCGGGTGGGTCGTGCGGCGGTTGGCTCGCGCAGCCCGTGAGGGCCAGGATGATCGCGGCGGCGAGGGGCAGTGCGCGCCGAACGGTCATGCCGCGAACCTACCGGACACGGCTGGTCGGTAGACTCGACGGGCCAGCCTCTGTAGCTCAATGGAAGAGCAGTTCCGTCCTAAGGAAACGGTTGGGGGTTCGAGTCCCTCCAGGGGCACACCCTATTTTTCCCTCTGACCAGGTATTCCTTTGACGGAAAATCGCCGAGAATCCGTTCTTGCCCGCTTTTTGCCCGCATTCTGAAAACTCGGAGGGCGATCCCGACGCAGATTCGATGCCCTTCAAAGGGCTTCGCCGGAAGCCTCAGAACGCCGAAATCGGACATTTCTGAGCGCAGCGTCCGATCGAAAAACCGAGCAATCTGCTCTCTACGGCCGCTGAGGTCGGGCGTAGCGGGTCTGCGGACCGGCCGGAAGTGCGGCCAGCGGCATCGCGTCGTTGAGCCTCGTCGCGACGGCATCCAGATCGTCGTCGAAGAGATCGGCGTATGGGTCAAGCGTCATGGCCGCGGACGCATGCCCAAACGTCCGCTGCACCGCCTTCACATTCGCACCCGAGCTGATCGCGAGCGACGCGGCCGTGTGACGGAGGTCGTGCGGAGTCAGCCGCGGGATCGACGGGTCGACGGCCTGCGCACGCCGGACCGCATTCGCGAACCAGCCCGGGGAGCCAGGGAGGCGAAGAACCGCGCCGATCGTCTGGCGCCGAGCGGTCCTTGAGGCACCATGAGGTCATCCTGCCAGGTCCGACCGCCGTGCTCTTGCAGTGAGATCCGCAGGGTTTGGATACCCAGCCAGTCGGAGGCCGTTCGAATCGATAGGGCGTTCGTCGTCGAGCACCACAACCGTATGGAGACTAGAGAGGTTTGACCTGCCGAAGCTGACCCGGCGACAACGTGCAAGAGAAACGTCGCTCATTTGTGACGCGCGCTCCCGCCAGAAAACGAACTCGCTTTACGAACTCGTCCGCGATCTTCTCGACGGAGTTGGCTGCTTGAAGAACTTGCCAGACCGGCGTCCGTTAGCCCGCTTCGACCATTCGCCGCTGTACCACGTCAATGTATCCGAGCTGAGTCATCAGTGCCCGCACTACAGCTTTGCCGAGTTCGAGGGGCACCGCGTTGCCGAGTTGACGTTGCACGTCCGCGCGCGCCCCCGAAATCTTGAAATCGTCAGGGAACGACATGAGACGGAGCATCTCGTTGACTCTAAGACGGCGCGCACGCTCGACGCCCGCTGTGGTGAGCACGTTCTCCCAGTGAAACGGCCCTACCCAGGGGCCCGGCTGAGCCTGCAGGGTCGTTGAGGGACGGTTGGGGTCCAGTCGGAGGAGGAACGTCCAGTAACGGCTACGCCACTCGAATTGATTGCGGCCTCCGTACCGATCGGTGTGCCAAAGGTAGTTCTGACCGGGGGGAACCTCTGCGGCGAGTTCTCCGTAGCTTCCGTCGACTACTTCATCGGCCGCTGCTCGTGCGAGGCGGGGTAAACCCTCGAATGCTTGGCCAGCAGTGACATGCGGAAGCTTGCTCTTATCAAACGCGCGAGAGTGTTCGCTCCATCCGGAATGCGTTGGTTCGGGGAATTCGAACTTCTCGCCGTCTCGGCGGCCGACCACGAAGACACGTCGTCGCAGCTGAGGAACTCCATAGTCCGCGGCTAGCAGAACTTTCCATTGCGGGTTGTAGCCCAGCTCGCCGAGTGCCCTGAGGAGCCGCTCGAACTGAGCCTTGTGTGTCTTGTAGGTCAGACCCTGAACGTTCTCAAGGATGAATGCCTCGGGTCGCGCTTCCCGTACCACGCGCACATACTCGTCGAGGAGAGACGCGTTGGGATCGCGACTCTCGCGCTTCTGCTCAAGCCAGAAGCCTGACTTGCTGAACGGCGTGCATGGCGGACCTCCTACTAGGAGCACCGGCTCGCTCGATCTAAGGCCCGCACTAGCAAGAATCTGCTCAGTCGAGACGTTGCGGATATCCCCGGTCAGAGTCGAGGTGTCCCGGAAGTTTTCCTTGAGAGTCTGAAGCGCGGACTCGTTGTAGTCCGTTGCAACACTGATCCGAAGAAGACCACTTCCAGGGTCATCGCCCGCGAGCGGCTCCCCGTCAACGCGTTCGACAGCGAGGTCGAGTCCGCCCGCTCCGGAGAACAAACTCACGACGGGGAGCTGCTCAGCCACTTGCCACCTCATTCCAACACGACGTGCACCGTCCGAAAGGACGGATGAACACGTCATCCAAGTATCGTCGAGACAGAGTGTGACCCAGACACCCGACATGCGCCGTAGCGGTGCCTTATCTGTGGAGACTTCGAGTAGATGCGGCCTGGGGAGGATGAGCCGCTCCATCATGACTGCCCCGAGGAGCGCGATTGAACGGTTTGTTGACGGACGACCTGGCTGGCAGGGTCTATGCCCGCGTCTATCGAGCGAGCGGTCGCGGGGACATGCATGCTCTGCTGAGACGCGCGATCACGGAGAGTGGCGGCCGAGTCGTCTGGGCGAGCGATCATAAGCGGGCTCCGTTCTACTTCGGAGTGCAAACCGACCGTGGCGAGAGCCTCGGCCTGCTCATTTACCCCATCCGACTGACCAGGGAAGTTACGAGAGGCAGGCCCACCGACGAGCACCATGCGCAGGTCAAGTTCGGCGCCGACAGCACCTGGAAGTCGGAGATTCATCCCGTTGCGTTCGATGTGGCGGGAGTCGATACGACTCTGTTCCTGGGGATCAACGCGGACGAGGACAAGCTCGTCGGACTCGACCCGACCTTGTGGAATCCGATGCCGCTGGGCGTCTCGTTCTACGCCTACGAGCGAGACTTCGATCAGATGGGCGCCGACGGATGGCACGTATGGGAAGTAGATACTCGGGGCGGACACCGCCACGCCGCGCGTACGCCTGAAGGATTCGAATCCCGGGTGGCATTCACGCCAAACCGCTTGTTGGACTTTGCTCGCTTTGAACGGCGGGCCACCGATCTGGGACTAGACGCTGCGCTCCGCGTGAACCTCGCGGCAGAGTTTCGACAGTCGTCAGCGGCTAGAAAGATGGCCGGCGGTATCCACCCGCTGGAGAAACAGTTCGGGCTTTCAGCTCCGAGGATCCTCGACCTGATTGCAGAACGGAGAATGCTCACAACTGCGGTCAAGGGCGGGGTCGCCGAAGCCCATCTCGAGCAACTCCTCAAGTTGGATCCAGCTGTCTCCTCAGTGGACCGGCGGACCGACGATCGTGGAGCTGACTTCGACGTGCGACTAGCGTCCGGCAGGACCTTCGTCGTGGAGTGCAAGAACGTGAGCCCGACGGTGCTTGCCGACGGCACGGTGCAGGTCGAGACCCAGCGGACGCGCAACAGTAGAGATGACCCGACCGGACGTCTATACAGCTTCGACGCCTTCGATGTGGTTGCGGCGTGCATGTTCTCCGTGACCGGCGACTGGGAGTTCAAGTACGCGAGTACCAGCCAGCTCAAGCCTCACGCCAGGTTCCCCGGGTTCCTCGCCACGAAGCAGGCGATCGATTCGCGCTGGGCCGACACGATCGAAGCACTCACGTAACCCGGGGAGGTTCCCGGAGCGGAATCTTCCACCCTCGGCCGGCGTCCCGCCGGCGAGCACAATTCGACACGCAGAGCGATTATTTCAGGTTGGTAGAGTCGCGGCGGGTCGTATCGCCGAGCCGCACCCGGAAGGCAAATGGCCAGTATGGGTGTTCCCGCGCGATGACTACTCCGGTTACCGCTTGAGCGGCAGCAGCGCGTGCCTAGACCGCCCTTTGAGCATTCCACCGACCGGCTCGGGTATACCGGTCACGGCGAAGACTGCGTTGTGCGACGATCACACTGTGGAGTTGTCCAGCAGTGCCGCAGATGCAGCGGAGCCTCGCGTGTTCATGTCCTACTCGTGGGATAGCGAGGAGCACATCAACTGGGTGCTGCAACTTGCCACCCGTTTGCGCGTGAACGGAGTCGACGTCGTCCTCGATCGCTGGGATACCGACCTCGGAAGTGACCTGAGCCTCTTCATGGAGCGCGCCGCCGATACTTCGTATCGGATCATCGCGGTGGCCACTGAGACGTACGTGAAGAAGGCCGACTCCGCCGAGGGTGGGGTCGGTTATGAGCGCAAGATGGTAACGCCCAGCCTCATGGCCGATCTCCGTGGAAACCGGGTCGTTCCGATCTTGCGAGACAACCCCGCCGGGAGGATCCCGCGGTTTCTCGGCGCCGCCAGATTCGTTGACTTTCGCGACAACCCCTATGTGGAGAGCGCGTATTTCGAGTTGCTTCAGGACCTCCACGGAGTGGAGCCGACGCCCAGGCCGCCTCTTGGTCGCAACCCGTTCCTCGCGATTAAACATGACGACGCTCGGCAAACAGTCCGGGAAGATCCGGCACGTTACGTGCAACCGGCTTTCTCCGAGAGGGTCGTCTTCAACTATGACAACAACGACGGTCGCTACGTCATCGGAGCCGCAGATCGATCGTTCACCATCAGCTTCCATACGGCGGGATACGGGGCGATCCATGTCACGTCAGACCCCTCCGATATCGCGTCGATCGCGCTGGCGCCCCATGTGAGTAGGCCGGAGGAGATCGGAGACGCAGGGAGCTACGACGCATCCTCGCGAGTGCGAACCGCGCACGTTGGTGACGCGATCCTCCTGCGCAACCGGAATGAGCACTGGGCGGTGGTGTTCGTCGAGGAGGTCTACGTCCGCGACACCGGCCCCACTGGCGAGCCCCAGGTCGTGTTTTCCTACGTCATCCCTGCTGTAAGGTCTTCAGATTTCACCGACCAATAACAAACTGATTGGTCGGGCCTCGCCCACCTCAGTGACAGCGGTTCACCCTCGAGCCTGAGTCAGCGCGACACGGCATGGTCGACCTGCAAACGGCGAACGTCCTCGTCGAGCTCGCGATCGAGCAGGGTGTCGGGTTGGCGTTCGTGGGTGATACGCGTCAGGCGTTGCCGGTCGGACATGCGGGCGCTATGGGTTCTGCGATCCGGCACGCGAATGCTGCGATCGAGCTCGACACGGTGCACCGGTTCCGCGATCCCGACTACGCGGCGCTCACACTGCGGCTTCGGGATGCGGGTGATCGCGGGCGCGCGCGGGTGGTTGCCGGCGAGCTTGCCGAACGCGGTCACGTCGACCGGTCGAACATCACGACGCGGCGCGTGAGCGGATGATCGACGCGTACTTCGACGGGCACGCACGCGGCAAGCGAGTGACGCTGGTATCTGGCACGAATGCTGAGGCGGATGCGATCAACGACGCCATCCAACAGCGGCGAGTCGAACAGGGCGAGCTCGACGTCCGCGTCGCCGCCTGGGGGATCGGGCAGCAGCAGATCCTCGTCGGCGACACCGTCCAGACCCGCCGCAACGACCGGCTAACGGGAGTCGAGAATCGCGCGCAGTGGATTGTGCGCGGCATCCGTGATGAGTACCTGACTCTTGTCTCCGTGAGCGACAGCGGCGAGGTGGCGCGCGTGTCCGCCGAGTACGCGCGCGAGCACCTGCAGCTCGCCTACGCGTGCACCGTGCACGGCGTGCAGGGCGACACTGCCGACGCGTCGGTGGTCGGGCCGGATGTCGACGCTGCTGGACTTTACGTCGGCCTCACGCGCGGGCGGCTGAGCAACGTCGCAATCGTCGTGGCGCGGACAGATGCCTCGGCCCGCGAGTGCCTCTCCGAGTCGATGCAGCGCGGCACTCCGGAGTTGACGACGCGGGATGCTGTACGCGCGGCCCAGGCGGAGATGCGGCGCGCGGCGCGGGCACGGGACTTGGCGGTGATTGCGACCGGGCCGGTTGTTGGGGCGTCGCCGGTGGTAGGTCGTGGGGTCGGGATGTAGAGGCGTTGGATTCGCCGGTGCAACGGACAAGCGGTCGGGCCGGCTATCCGGGCGGGGTCCGATGGGGCATCGGTTCCTCCGCGCCATCTCTTCGCCTGTTCTGATCTAGTACCGGCCCGGGGCATCGTGGGACAGCGTCAACAGCCTCAGTCGGCGCTGGAAGGTCTCTTGACTCGAGCGGGATCCGGATCGCACCCCCACGCGCCGATCATCTAGCCGGAGCTACACCGGTCTTTTGCTAGGGGCGCAACGGGCGCGACGACAATGCATCAATAGCCTGTTACCCATGATTGCATCGTGGGCATCGAGCGAATCGTTCGCAAGCCGATGAAGGGGAACCGCTCGCGAGACACTGAGCCCGAGCTCGCCGTCCGACGTCGTCTGCATGCCGCGGGGCTTCGGTACCGAGTCGACTACCGGCCGGTTCCGACGATCAATCGTCGCGCGGACATCGTTTTCACTCGTCAGCGGGTCGCGGTCTTCATCGACGGTTGCTTCTGGCACGGCTGTCCAATCCACTTCGTCGCGTCCAGGACCAACGCCGAGTACTGGGAGCCCAAGATCGCCCGCAATATCGAGCGCGATGCTCAAACGGACGAGCTTCTGCGCGAGCACGGATGGACTACGGCTCGATTCTGGAGCCACGAGCAACCCGACTCGGTCGCGGCCGCCGTACAAGCGGTTGTGGCGCCGGCCGAACGCACCGAAGACGCGCAACCCGCCGAGTCCGGCAAGGAATTTCGTGCGGACTGTCACAAACACTGCTGCTCGTGTGTCTAGGCGGCAGAAGGGAGCAAGATGGCAGGTTCGAAATCGCGAGTGGGCCGTGAAATCGCGGACATGGTGCGCGACCGTCGTATTGACGGCATGGTGCGCATGCTCGCCCGTCGGCACGGAGCACCGCTCGTGATGGTCGAAGACGCCGTGAGTTCTGCTGCAGTGAGCGTGCTCGAACGCTCGGCGGCGCACGACATCGATGATGTCGCCGGCTACTTCTTCCGGGCCGCGGACAACAAGCTAAAACGTCTGCTGATGGCGTCGAATCGGCACAGCGAATTCGACGAACTCGAGCATCCCCGCGACGACGAGTTCGATGACCGCCTACCTATGCACTCGGACGTGGACGCACAGAATCTCCTGGACTGGTTCAAGAGCCTGACCCGCGACTGGAATACGAATTTGCGCGTCACGGTCGACATCGCCCTCGATGCCGCGTTCTCGATCGAGTACGACGAGCCGACCTCGGAAGAGCTGGCGACGGAGCTGGAGTCAGTACTCATGCAGCCGGTCACGCCCGTCAACGCGCGCCAGTGGAAGAGCCGCGCGCTACGTCGGCTGCGGGACGAAGTGACCGCTCATTTCGCGCACGACCTCGATCAGATTCACACCTCTACGGATGGAGAACCCGAATGAACACCTCGCACCCCGACGTTCCGCTGGAACTGGCCCTCGCGTACATCGATCGCGCGGCCGCGGTCGCTTCGGACCTCGGCGTCGACCTCGACAAGGAGCTGGCTGCCGCCGCGCACGAACCCCTCGATGAGGCGACCGCCGAGCGCCTCTATACTCGTCTCCTCGTCCTGGCGACGCAGGCGATCGGCGACGTCGACGTCGATGTCGAAAGAGTTCGCGCCGAAGTTCGCGCGATTCTGGAGTCGGTTCCGCGCCCGCCCGCCGACTCTGTCGGCACGGGCCACGAAGACCTGCCGCAGGGACGAGTGCAGCTGCAGGCCTACAACGGCCTCAGCGTCCGCGACGTCAAGCCAACGCCGGTCTTCAACGGCAAGACCGTCGAGATGCGCGAAGGCTACGTCGACGTCAGTCTCCTCGATCCGTGGGAAGGGAACGCTCGCGCTCAGCTCTACGTTGACGAATTCGAGTCGAAGTTCGGCCGTGCGCCGGGTCCCGACGAGCTGCTCAAGATCCTGACAGGTGATATCAGCCTTGGGGACGGCGAACGCGACCCGTTCCGCCTTCGCCCCCTCGCGAGCAGCATCGCCCGCAAGGGCGTGGAGAAGCCGCCGATCATCACCGCCGACGGCGTGCCGTACGACGGCAACCGCCGCATCGCCGCATCGCGGCTCGTGCTGATGAGCGACCATTACTCCGACGAGGAGAAAGATCGCGCGCGTTGGATCAAGGTCTGGCAGACAGGCGAAGTCACCGAAGACCAGCTCGAGGCAGTCGTTGTCGCGCTGAACTTCGAAGTCGATCTGAAGGAGCCGTGGCCCGAGTATGTGAAGGCGCGGATGGTGGTCGAACGGTTCCAGACCCTTCGGGAGCAGAGCCCGAAAGCGGTGCTCAGCGCGGCCGCCCTCAACAAGATGAAGGACGAGGTCGCCAAGCACTACGCCATTGGACGGGCGGAAGTCACCCGCTATGTGGAGATGGTGAAGTGGGCGGACGACTTCATGGATTACCAGATCGAGGCCGGCAAGGACCGCGCCGAGGTTACGTACCGGACCGACTCGATCTTCCAGTGGTTCTACGAGATCCAGGCAGGGAAGGCCGGAAGCAAGGTTACGGACCAGTTCGAAGCCGACCCCGAGATCCGCTCGCTTCTGTACGACCTCATGTACGACGCGACCTTCGACAGCGGCGCTCAGGTCCGCGCGATGCACCTCGTTGCGGCCGACCCGGAGGCGTACCGTCAGCTCATCGACGCGCACCAGATGCGCGAGAACCGCCGCGACGAGGCGCAGGAACTCGTCAAGGACGCGATCAACGATGCGCGGCAGCGGGCTCGCGCGAAGAAGGGTGTGACTCTCGAGGAGTTTTCGAAGCAGATGTCCAAGCGTCTCGGTGAAACGCCCGCTGGTTCTTGGGAGGTGCTCGGCACCGAGGTGCTGGTCGAGGTGCGGCGCGCGCTCCTGGGAGCACTCGGTGCGATAAACGGCGAGCTCTCCCGTCGTGGCGATGTCCATCTCCCGGTGCAGGGGGACTGACGATGCGAGCGACGGCCGTCGTGGGCCGCTCCGGCAGAGGAGTCGAACTGCGTCCGCAGTCCGGCACCGACCTTATGGATCTCGCCCAGGCTGTGCGGAGAGAACTCGGCGCAGACCGATCGGTGCGCGTCGTGTCGGGATCGGTGGCGCTCGACACCCGCGAGGCGACCGCGCTGCTCGATGCGACGCCGGCGTTCGAGCTGGATTGGAGCGCAGGCGCGCGCCGGTTCGTCCGCAATCGGGCCGCGCCGAATCCCGACGACGTCGAACAGTCGCATCGTCTGAAGGCGCTCGCCGTCGATGAGCTGCGGCCGCTCGTGCAGGACTCACGCCTCGCCGACGTGCTGGACGACCACCAGGTTCGCAACGTCGCCCTCATGACCGTCCCCGGGTCGCTGGGCGCTTGCCTCTTCGATGAGCAGGGCACTGGGAAGACCGTGTCGCTCATCGCCGCCTTCGACCTGCTCGTTGAGCACAACAGCGCCGACGTCCTGCTCGTGGTTGCTCCGAAGTCGATGGTTGGCGAATGGGCGAACGAGATCGCAAAGTTCACCGACGGCTTGTACAAGGTGGAGACGCTCGAAGGTCCGCGGCGGGCGAAGTCGCGCAAGCTCGGGTCCGGCGCAGACGTCTTCGTCTGCAACTACGAGACGGTCCTGTCGAGCGCGGACGATCTGCGCCTCATGTGTGAGCGCAAGCGGACCGTCGTTGCAGTCGATGAGTCGTTCAACGTCAAGAATCCGCAGGCGCAGCGCACCGCGGCGGTCGCAGCGCTACGAGAGTGGTGCGTACGCGCGTTCGTGCTGTGCGGAACCCCCGCACCCAACCGCCCGGACGACATCGTGGCGCAGGTGAACTTCGTTGACTACGGGCGTGCGTTCTCGGACGCGAGACTGCCCGACGAACCGTCCGCCCGGCGCGCGGCGATCGCCCAAGTACTAGACCGCAGCGTGGTCTTCACCCGTAATCTGAAGGGAGTTGTTCTCCCGGACTTGCCAAGCCGCACGTTCACCGAGCTGAACATCGAACTCGAGCCGAGCCAGCGGGCGATCTACGACATGGTCGCCGGGGAACTCATCGATGAACTCTCGATCGCGAGCGACGCCGAGTTCGCGGCCCGCTACACACACTTCCTCGCTCGCCGCGCCAGCCTCCTGCGCACATGTTCGGACCCGGCCGGCGTCGACTCCGCGTTCACGGGCACGCCCGCCAAGATCACGGCGCTCGACACACTTCTTGCCGGCTGGATCGCCGCGGGCGAGAAGGTCGTAGTGTGGTCGTTCTACCGCGCCACTCTCGACCTTCTCGAACGGCGTTACGCCGAATACGGCGTGGCACGAGTCGACGGCTCGGTCAACGACGTCTCGGCGCGCCGTGAGGCGGTTCGTTCCTTCCAGCAGGACGCCGCAACCCGGGTGTTCATCGGCAATCCGGCCGCCGCTGGCGCGGGAATCACCCTGCACACCGCCGCGGTAAGCGTCTACGAGTCGATGTCAAACCAAGCCGCCCACTACCTCCAGTCGCTCGACCGCACACATCGGCGGGGCCAGACGCGCGACGTGGAGTATGTGACCTTGCTCGCCGCGGACACCCTCGAGGCCCGGGAATTTGAACGCCTCAAGACCAAGGCGTCGCAGCAGGCGGAGCTTCTCCGCGATCCCGAGCCCGTGCTCTTCACCAGGCAGATGATGCTCAATGAACTGGTAGTGACACTTAGGGGGTCTCATGCCCGGCGATGATCACGAGGATCGGCGTCGCGAGCTCGACACGATCCTCGTCCTCGCCGGGCTCACGTCCAAACTTCGACTGCGCGCATCCATGCAGCCTGACGTCGCCCGCTTCGATCCGCGAACCCCGCGTGTCGCGATCGCAGATGCAAAGGGCACCGAGACTCCCGGTAACCTCGACACCCGGCGACGGCTGCTCGCCTACGCGCGGGGGTGCATTTCGTGGGCGGAGGCCGGTTGGGCTGTGAGCCTATCGATCGGTGCCGACGGCTACCACGGCGAAAGATGGGAGCAAGCGCTGCAATCGGTGTGGGCGATCGCAGGGTTCCGAGACTGGCGCTCATCGAAAGCGTCCCTGGCGTCCGGGACACTGGTTGTAACGATCGAGTCCTCCTCGGCGAGGGGACTCGACGAGAGTCGGATGCCTCTCGTACGGTTATCCCATGCCCAACTCCCCCGACCGACCCTTCCGCGCGATCGACCTCTTCTGCGGAGCGGGGGGCTTGAGCCAAGGGTTCCGCGACGCTGGGTATGAGGTACCGTTCGCGCTCGACTTCGATGCCGATTCCGTCGCGACCTACCGAGCGAACCACCCGGAGACCCACGTGGAGCACGCTTCGATCGTCGACTTTGACCCGGCTCGGATCACCGAGATCGTGGACGGCCCGATCGATGTCGTCCTCGGCGGACCGAGTTGTCAGTCGTTTAGCACCGCCGGGCGGAAGTCCGGATGGGTCTCCGAAGACGACGAGCGCAACGACCTCTGGGAGCACATGTTCGGGATCGTCGAACATGTGCGACCTCGCGCTTTCCTAATGGAGAACGTGCCCGGCATGGTGCTGTGGCGCGACGGAGCGTTCGGCGACAAGATTCTCAAACGCTTCCGCAGCATCGGGTACAACGTCACTAAAGACATCCTGCTCGCTGCCGACTGGGGAGTTCCGCAGCGGCGGCGACGGCTGTTCATCGTCGGGATTCGTGACGGTGAAGCGTTCGAATTTCCCGAACCGACCCATTTGGGAGGCTGGCGGCGCGACACGCTCGAGCTGTGGGAGACGCGTCGGCGCGAGCGCGGCCTCCTGGAGCACGTCACGGTCGCCGACGCTCTATCCGGACTCCCTGGGGTGGTACCGGAAGGAAGAACGGCGAGTTACGCCGCGGCCACTCGCAGCACCTCGCCGTTCGCCCGTTACATCAGGCGAGGCAGCCGCGTCGTACGCGACCACGATGTACAGGCACTCGGCGCCGAGACGCTCGAACTCATCGCGGAGATCCCCGCCGGCGGAACATGGCGCGACATCCCGCCCCACAAGCTTCCCGACCGCTATCGCGGGATGCGACGCACCGACAGCACCAACCTGTTGGGCAGACTGGACTGGGCCCTTCCTTCGTACACCGTGACGACTCAGTTCAACAACGTGACAACAGGATGCGTGACGCATCCCGTCGAGAACCGAACCCTTTCCGTTCGAGAGGGTGCGCGGCTACAGACATTCCCGGACACGTACCGCTTTGTCGGCTCGCTGCAGTCGCGCTGTCGACAGATCGGAAACGCGGTTCCGCCCCTTCTTGCGCACGTTCTGGCGTACCGCCTCGCCACGCATCTCGACCACACAGCAACGACGCACTACCGCCCCGCTCCCATCATCAAGCGATCGCGTGCGCAGGCGAATCCAGGCGCGCGACGCGCAGCCCAGGAACGCGCTCGTGCGGCCGCCAATCAGGATCAACGCGCCAAGGAAGCCGTGCGAGCGGCCCTCGCAGGGCTGGACGTGATACACGAGTTTCGGAGACTAGACGTCCCTGGCGGCCGAGACGAGCACGAGATCGTCATCGAAAGCGTCAAGACAGTAGTGCTCGTAAAGGGCTGCTTCCTCCACGGTTGTCCCATGCACAAGAGAGACACCAAGTCCGTCAGCAAATGGTGGGCTGCGCGAATCGCTTCGGCACAGGCAATGGATCTGATTTCCGCGCAGGCGTGGGAATCCGAAGGATTCACAGTCGCGGAGTACTGGGAGCACGAGAACCCGGAGGATGCTGCGCGCCACATCGGTGAACTCGTTGATGCCGCGATTTCCAACGCGGCAGACTTGCTGGCATCCGTTTACGACCCATCGGCGGCAACGGGCGGGGTCCTTGACCCTGCGGCGCCACACCAGGGGCCGGCTCAGCCCGGAGGGCCTTCGATCGGCCGATGAGAGACGCAGTGGGGACGCCGTCTGGTCCGCGATCCCGCCGACGCGACGCCGAGAATCGTTTGGGCATGTTGCTAGATAATGACCACTGTTCTTATCAGACTGCCCAAGACGGGGCGCTTCCACAGAGTGCTCAAAATGAACTTGACCGTATCCGCTCGGCATGTGGACCGTATACCCGCTCCACAGGCGGCGATTCTTGCCCGCAATTTGGCCGCATTCCATTCGCTGCTAGCTATTTTCGGAAGTCGCGCGATGTCGTCTGATCTCCAAACGCCCGCGTAATTCCGCGGAAGTTGCCGTTGGACGTCGCTATGCAATATGCTCAAGACGTGTTCGAGTCCCTCCAGTGGACTCAGGTCCGTTTCCCCCGTCGTTTCACACACGAGTGGACCGACCTCCAGCCCCGGCGCGATGTCCTGACGGTCAACCGCTAGCTTGAGCATCGTGCCCTTCGCGCTCGCCCTCACCATCGTTCTCGCGTTGCTCGCCGTCTTCCAGATCGCGCTCGCCTTCGGCGCGCCGATCGGTCAGTTCGCCTGGGGTGGCGCGCATCGCGTTCTGCCGACCAGGCTCCGTGTCGGCAGCGCGGTGTCAATCGTCATCTACACCCTCATCGCCGTCGTGGCCTGGAGTCGCGTCGGCGTGATCGATGCGATCCCGGAGATCGTGGCCCACGTGGCCCACGTGGCCATGTGGGTGATCTTTGCGTACTTCGCGCTCGGCATCCTGATGAACGCCGTCTCGCGCAGCAAGCCCGAGCGATTCGTCATGGTCCCCGTCGCGACCGTTCTCGCTGCGCTGTCGTTCCTCATCGCGATGGGTTACGGGGAGCTGGCGACGCCGATCTAGGCCTCTCCGAAGGCGTCCGGATCCACCGCCGATCTCGAGGTCAAGAATTCTTGACATTGACCATCGCGACGAGCACACTCGGAATGTCAAACATTCTTGTCATCCCGAGGAGCAGACCATGGTCTATCACGAGCGGAACACGTGGTCGATGCTCATCGCCACACTGGTCGCCACGACGCTGTACGTCGCCCTGATCGCGCACGCGGCCGGCGGCGGGCAGCTCGTCGACGTGCAGTGGTGGCCGATCATGTTTTGGACGATCGTCGGCAGCATCCTCGGCTCGATCCTCATCAGCATCGTGTGGGGGATCATCGCCGGCTCCCGCGATCCCGACGGCGTCGGCGTGACCGACGTCCGCGACCGCGACATCTCCCAGATGGGCTCCCGCGTCGGCCAGACGTTCATGGTCATCGCGGGCCTCGGCGTCCTCGCCCTCTGTGCGGTCGAAGCGGACTGGTTCTGGATCGCGCACACGATGTTCGCCGGCTTCGCCCTGTCGGCCTTCGTCGGCGGCATCGCACAGGTCATCGCCTACCGCCGAGGGCTGGCCTGATGGTCAAGCCGACGCGTGTCGTCAACGTGATCCGGCCCCTCCGCGAGGGCGCGGGGCTCACCCAGGCCGAACTCGCTCGGCGGATCGGGGTGACCCGCCAGACCCTCATCGCGATCGAGCAGGGCAAGTACTCGCCGACCCTCGAACTCGCCTTCCAGATCGCCCGCGTCTTCGGCGTCGGCTTGGACGACGTCTTCCACTATCCCGAAGGAGACCAGTCATGAGCACGGATGCCACGGCGATCCCCGCCACCATGCCGGCGTGGACCCAGCACCGGTACGGCGGACCCGATGACGTCGCACTTGAGGACGTGCCCGTGCCCGTTCCCGGCCCGGGCGACGTGCTGGTGAGGATCCGGGCCGTCGGCCTCAACTCGGCGGATGTGCGCGTGCTTCGCGGAGATCCGTTGCTCATCCGTGCCGCCTTCGGCCTGCGACGCCCGCGCGTAACGGTCCAGGGGCGCGACGTCGCCGGCACCGTCGTCGCTGCAGGCACCGCCGTGAGCGGTCTGCGCGTGGGCGACGAGGTGTTCGGCGAGATCACCGGCGGCGGCCTCGGGCCGTACGCGGTCGCGGCGGCAGCCAAGCTGGTGCGCCGGCCTCCGAATCTCGAGGCCATCACCGCTGCCGCCCTGCCGATGGCCGGCGGCACCGCCTGGCAGGCACTCGACAAGGCGGGGCTGGGCGGATCGGATGCCGCCGGTCGAGTCCTCGTCGTCGGCGCGGGCGGCGGTGTCGGCACGTTGACGGTGCAGCTCGCCGTCCTGCGCGGCCTCGAAGTGACCGCTCTGACGGGGGAGCGGGCGCTGCCACTGCTGAGGGACATGGGCGCGGTCGCGGTGCACGACTACCGGCGCACCGACATCGCCGACCTGGGCACCGGGAGGTTCGACGCCGTCATCGTCATCGCCGGCTCGCATCCGCTGCGAGCGCTCCGCCGGCTCGTGGTGGCGGGCGGGATCGTCGTCCTCGTGAGCGGCGGCGGAAACCGGGTCACCGGCCCGATCGGTCCGATCGCGCGTGCTGCGGTCATGTCGATCGGCGCCTCGCGGCGGATCCGACCGCTCGCGGCGACGGCGACACCCGCGATCACGGCCCGGCTCCGTGACCTCGCAGCATCCGGCTCGCTCGTTCCCCACATCGAGCGGACGTTCCCGTTGAGCGACGCACGCGCGGCGCTCGCGCACCTCGACACCGGGCACGCGATCGGGAAGACGGTCGTGGTCGCGGGGTGAGGCGGGGGCGTATGTTGGCAGCCAGTTCAGGGCGCAACAAGATGAAGTGATTCTCATCTTCCCGGGCACCTCGAGGGCGGCAATCGGGCCTCTGAATGTCGGAGGCCCTCACCAGAATCGAGGTATGACCAGCACCGCCGAGCTTCCCGGGGCAGACCCGGACGGGACCGCGCTTGCGGACCTCGTCTACGAGGTCGCGGGCGTCGAGCGGCGACTGGCCCTGGTTCAGATTGTCCAGCTCCGCCTGCTCGCCTGCGCCGGCCGACTCGCCGAGCAGCAGGCCGCCGGCGCATCCGCCCGGGTGCAGGCGCACGAGATGGCCGTCCGCGCGATCTCGGCGGAACTCGGCGGCGCGATGAAAGTCTCCGACCGCACCGTGCAGCGTCGGATCGGCGAGGCCCGAATCATCGTCGACGACTACCCGGGCGTCCTCGCCGCATGGGAGCGCGGCGAGATCACCCGTTCGCACGTGATGGTGATCGTGGATGCCGGGTCGGTCGTCCCCGCCGACGTCCGTGCCGCGTTCGAATCCGAAGCGATCGCCCGCTGCCGCAAGGACACCCCGAACCGCGTGCGCGCCGGCCTCGAGATCCTCGCCCAGCAGATGCACCCGCGTTCCTTCACCGAACGGCATGAGGCGGCTGCCGCCCAGCGGTGCGTGCGCCTGATCCCCGGACGGGACGGGATGTCCGACCTCACCGCGACGCTCCCCACAGTGATCGCCGAGGGCATTCACGACCGCCTCACACGGCAGGCTCGGGCGATCATCGACACACGCGGCGAGCGGGCCGACGCGGCAACGGCCGCAGCGGAGGACGCGGCGAACGGCGGCGAGACCCGGGCCGACGACCGTCGCGAGGCCATCTCGACCGATGCGCGCACCACCGACCAGGTCCGTGCCGACGTCTTCACCGACCTGCTGCTCGCCGGGACGCCGGCGCTGGACGACACCCGCGACACCACCGCAGGTCCGCTGGGGGCGATCCGGGCGCGGGTGCAGGTCGTGATCCCGGCGCTTTCGATCGCGGGGGCGGAGGAGCCGTGCGACCTCGTCGGCCGTTCGCCCATCGACGCCGAGACCGCGCGTCAGCTCGCCGGTGGCACTCCGACGTGGGAGCGGCTCGTGAGCGACCCGGTGAGGGGAACGGTCCTCGCCGTCGACAGCTACCGCGTGCCGATGCCGATGCGGCGGTACCTGCAGGCGCGAGACCAGCACTGCCGGTTTCCCGGATGCCGGATGGCCGCGATCCGCTGCGAGATCGATCACACGTACGACGCAGCCAAAGGCGGCAAGACCGAAACCGGCAACCTGGGCTGCCTGTGCCAGCGACACCACTCCATGAAGCAGTTCACCGCCTGGAGGGTTCGACAACTGAAGGGTGGAGTCCTCGAATGGACCTCACCCGTCGGCAGGATCTACCGCGAAGACGCACCCACCCCGGCCGTCGGCTTCGCACCTGCCCTCAGCCCCGCATCCGTCGGCACGATCGATCCCGCGGGAGAAGCACCGCCGTTCTGATCGTGCTCCTCCCGCTCCGCTCGGGACGTCATCGCCGGCCATACTGTCGTCGCCGCGCTCGAGACGATCGCCGAAGCGATCGCGGCCTTGACGATCGGCGGCCAGTGGACGCAGCCGCGTGGGGGAGCGCACCGGCCGGTTGACTGGCGTCCGCTCAGTGACGCCGCGCCGTTGCCGCGCGATCCTGCCGCGTGCTGTCGACGTGGACGCGCGAGATCCGGCGACCGATGTGGAAGGACCACGGCCCGAATAGCGACGCGAGCACTTCGGCGAGGAATGGCGGCGCACCGGAGCGCCCCTGTCGCCGGCGTGATCTCGGGCACGTGTCTCCCGGCCGTGGTCGAGGCCCCCGTCATTCGGGTTGGGTGCACGGTCACGCGCATCAAGGGGAATTATCCGGGGTCACGATGCGCTGGACCCCCTCATGACTGACAGCTCAACCACGCAGCCCGCAGTTTCGTCCGGCACGTTCCGCATCGGCGGCGACCTCGAGGTCAACCGCCTCGGCTACGGCACCATGCAGCTCACCGGCCCCGGCGTGTGGGGACCGCCCCAGGACCACGACGAGGCGATCCGGGTGCTCAAGCGCGCGGTCGAACTCGGCGTCACCTTCTTCGACACCGCGGACTCCTACGGCCCCTACGTCGCCGAAGAGCTCCTCAAGGAGGCGCTGCACCCCTACGGCGACGACGTCGTCATCGCCACGAAGGCGGGCCTCACCCGCACCGGCCCCAACGAATGGCCGCCCGTGGGCCGCCCCGAGTACCTGCGCCAGGAAGCCGAGATGAGCCTCCGCCGCCTCGGACTCGAGCGCATCGACCTCTTCCAGCTGCACCGCATCGACCCGAAGGTGCCCCTCGAAGACCAGGTCGGCGAGCTGAAGAAGCTGCAGGACGAGGGCAAGATCCGCCACATCGGACTCTCCGAGGTCTCGATCGACGAGGTGAAGGCCGCCCAGCAGATCGCCACGATCGTGTCCGTCCAGAACCTCTACAACCTCCAGCACCGCGACTCCGAGGCGCTGCTCGACTGGTCGGAAGAGCAGGGGATCGGCTTCATCCCGTGGTTCCCGCTCGCCACCGGCGGACTCACCGGCACGGACTCGCCGCTGACCGAGATCGCCGAGCGCAAGCAGTCCACGCCGGCGCAGGTCGCCCTCGCCTGGCTGCTCAAGCGCTCGCCGGTCATGCTCCCCATCCCCGGCACGTCGAGCGTCGCCCACCTCGAGGACAACCTCCAGGGCGCGACCATCGAACTCACCGATGCGGAGTACGCGGAGCTCGCCGAACTCGGCAGCTGACCGGGCGTGCGGGCTCGCGCGATCGCCGCGAGCCCGCACCCGGACACCGTCCGGGCACGGAGACCGAGCTGCTGCTCCGCCAGGACGACATCGCGGTCAGGGCAGGATGCTGTCGACGTAGCCGCCGTCCACGCGCACCGCACCGCCCGTGGTCGCCGACGCCAGCGGCGAGGCGAGGTACGCGACCATGTTCGCGATCTCGACCGGTTCGATGAGGCGCCCGATCAGCGACTGCGGCCGGGCGGTCCGCATGAACTCGCGCTGCGCCTCCTCCCACCCGAGCGACCGGTCGACGAGCTCGTACACGAAGTCCTCGACGCCCTCGGTGTGCGTCGGCCCCGCGATCACCGAGTTCACGGTGACGCCCGAGCCGGATGCCGCCTTCGCGTACCCCCGCGACATCGCCAGCAGCGCGCTCTTCGACGCCCCGTAGTGGATCATCTCCTCCGGGATGACGATGGCGGAGTCGCTCGCGATGTTGAGCACCCGGCCCCAGCCGCGCTCGATCATGCCGGGGAGGACGAGCCGGGTGAGGCGCGCCGCCGAGATGACGTTGGTGTCGAAGAAGCGACGCCACTCGTCGTCGTCGATCTCGAGCGCGGGCGTCGATCCGAAGATGCCCAGATTGTTGACGAGGATGTCCACCCGTCCGGCGCCGGCGATGAGAGCCTGGGCGCCGTCCGCCGTCGTCACGTCCGCGGCGATCCCGCGGACCGAGGCGGCGACGTCCGCCTCGAGCGAGGCCGCGGTGTCGGCGACCCGCTCCTCGTTGCGGCCGTTGACGACCACGTCGGCGCCCGCCTCGCCGAGACGCCGGGCGATCGCGAGCCCGATGCCCTGCGTCGATCCGGTGACCACCGCGGTCTTCCCGGTGAGATCGAGACTGACCGTTCCCGCGCGCGTGTCCGGCATCGCATGCTCCTTCGTGAAAGATCGCCCTGGCGCGGTCAACGCTAGTGCGCGGCCCGGCCGCCCGGGTCGGATCCGGACGTGACGGACGCGACGCCGGGGCGGGAGCGACGCCGGCGACCGCGGTTCTCCGCCGGATGCCAGGATGGTGCGGTGACCGAATCCGCCTCCGCGCTGCAGAATCATCCCGGTGACGTCGAGTTCCCGGTGCGGATGCGGCGGAAGTACGCCCGGCTGCTCGAGGCGCGGCGCCGGGCCGATCCGGCGGAGATGCGGCGCCGGGCGCTCCCGGTCACGCTCATCGCGGCGCCGTTCGGCATCGCCGCCTTCGCCCTCTCGCTCGTGTGGGACGTCACCGAGTTCGGGCTGAACCTCTTCGCCTTCTTCATCGGCATGTGCCTCGGCCTGCTGGTCGCCTCGATCATCCTGGCGGTCGTCGACGCGGGCGCGCCTGCACGTGCGCAGCGGCAGTACCTCGCCCGCGCCGGGCTCACGGCGCTCACGCCGCACCAGCAGCAGATTCTCGCCCTCGACGCGGCGAGCGACTTCGCGGCCCGCGGCTGGAACTCGTCCCTCGCCTTCACGCCCACGTTCGCCGAACTGCCGCAGGACGTGCGTGCGACGCACCGCGACGGCGAGGAGGGCCGGCCCTGGTTCGCGCTGCCGATGTCGTCGCTCCGCCAGCTCCGCGCGGCGCTCGATGACCAGTTCAAGATCGTGTCGCGGTCGGATGCCGAGATGATGGTCGCCGACACGCTCACCCTCGGGCCGAACTCGGCTCGTTTCGCGCAGGTCGCGCAGAGCGACAGCGCCGAGCACATGATGTCGCGCATCGCCGCGCTCACCGGCCTCCCGGTCTTCGACATCCACGACCTGGCACGCGCCGGCGACACCGAACCCGCCCGGCTGCTGCTCGCCGCCGACATCGAACGTGCGGTCGGCGGCATCCGCTACGCCTACGTCGCCGGATATCTGACCGCCGACGAGACCTGGGCGCTCCTCGAGCCCATCGCGGCCAAGGCCTTCGAGACCTACCGCGGCTGGGACGAGTACTGGCGCGACGTCGTCATCGCGACGGCGTTCCGCACCGACTCGCTCGAGGCCGTGCAGAGCCAGCGCGACGCGCTCGGCGAGCTCCGTCGGTCGGACTGGCCCGCGGCATCCGTTCCGTGGCCCGCGCGGTGACGCAGGTCACCGCCTGGCCGGTCCGACAACCCGCGTCGTCCTGATCCGGGGCAGGCGCGGAGGTGCGGATCCGGCGGATTCGCCGCCATCGCCCTCGCGCGCTCCCCGGCGCGCGCGTACCGTTCGTCCCAGGATGCCGCAGCGGCGCGGCAGCGCACCCCCGAGGAGGATCGTCATGAGCGGATCAGCGAGCGAGGCGCCCCGGCTCACGGCGGCACAGTTCCACCGCGCGCCCGGCGTCGCGGACTGGCGCGTCACGGCGACCGGGACCGAGGCGGTGTTCGTCGCCTCGTCCCTCCCGGCGGCCGCCGAACTCGTCCCCGCGATCCTCGAGGCGGCGGACCAGTTCGACGTCCTGCCCGACATCGACCTCCGACCCGAGGCGATCATCGTGCGCATCCCGAGCAGCCCGGCGACCGACATCCCTGCGGCCACGCCGGACTTCGCCGCCGCCGTCTCCCTCGCTGCCGCCGAACTGGAGCTCCGCGCGGATCCGTCCCGCGTGCAGGCGGTCGACATCTACATCGCCCAGCACTCCGCCGTCGACGCGCGCCCGTTCTTCCTCGCTGCCCTCGGCTACGAACCGGTCGACGACGGCGACGCCGTCGACCCGCTCCGCCGCGGACCGCAACTGGCCTTCAACGCCCTCACCGGTGACACCCCCGGTCGCGGCCGCACCCATTTCGACGTCTTCGTGCCCGCCGACCAGGCCCAGGCGCGCGTCGACGCCGCGCTCGCCGCGGGCGGCCGCCTCGTCGACGACTCGAGCGCCCCCGCCTGGTGGTCGCTCGCCTCTCCCGACAACCACGGCGTCGACATCGCCTCGTGGATCGACACCTACGAGTGAGCGGCGTGTCCGAGGGCCGTGGCATCCTTCCGGCCATGACCGATGAGCAGATCGTGCGGATGTGGACCGGCGTCGTGCGCACCGCCGACCGAGACCGATACGTCGCCTACGTCGAGCGCACCGGGATGACCGCCTATCGGGCCACGCCCGGCAACCTCGACTGCTGGCTCCTCACCCGCGACCTCGGCGACGGCCGCACCGAGGTGACCACCGTCTCGCGATGGGAGAACCGGGACGCGATCGTCGCGTTCGCCGGAGACGACCCCGACCGGGCCGTGTTCTATCCCGAGGACGACGAGTTCCTCCTCACGCGCGACGAGCGCGTGCGGCACTACCGCCGAACGGGCTGATCCGCCGAGTGCAACCCCGCGTCGTCCCGCGCCGGCGTGTGAGAGCGTGAAGGCGTGACTCGAGCTCTGCCCTTCGACATCTCGCCCTGGAGCATCGGCCTGATCGGCGTGGACGAATCCCAGCTGGCGCACCGGGAGTCGGTGTTCGCGCTCTCGAACGGCAACGTCGGATGGCGCGGCCTCCTCGACGAGGGCGAGCCGCACGGCATCCCGGGCAGCTACCTCAACGGCGTCTTCGAGGAACACCCGATGCCCTACGCCGAGGGCGGCTACGGGTACCCGAAAGCGGGTCAGAGCGTCATCAACGTGCCGAACGGCCAGGTCCTGCGGCTCACCGTCGACGACGAGCCGCTCGACGTCCGGCGCGGCACCCTCGCCGCGCACGAGCAGCGGCTCGACTTCCGCTCCGGGACGCTCGTACGCGACCTCACCTGGACCTCGCCCGCCGGGCGCACCGTCCGCGTCCGCACCGAGCGACTCGTGTCGCTCGGCCACCGCGCGGTCGCCGCCGTCCGCTACGAGGTCGAGGCGATCGACCACGCCGTCACCCTCACGCTGCAGTCCGAGCTGGTCGCCAACGAGCCCCTTCCTGAACCCCATCCCGACCCGCGCGTGCAGGAGGTCCTCGAGCGTCCGCTGCAGACCGCCGGCAGCTTCGTCCTCGGCACGAGCGCGACGCTCGTCCACGAGACCCGCACCAGCAGGCTCGGTGTCGCGGTCAGCATGGACCACCGGGTCGCCGCGTCGGGCTCCGCCACCCCGGAGGTGCGCACCGAGGCGTCCGGCGACCTCGCCCGCACCACCGTCACGGTGCGGATCGACCCGGGGGAGCGGCTCGAGGTCGTCAAGACCGTCGGGCACGAATGGGGCCGCGACCTGTCGGTCGGCGCTCTGCGCGACCGGGCCGAAGCCGCGGTCGCCGACGCCGTGCGCGACGGGTGGCACGGTCTCCTCGCCGGACAGCGGGAGCGGCTTGACGACTACTGGGCCTGCGCCGACGTCCGCATCGACGGGCAACCGCGCCTGCAGCAGGCGGTGCGCTTCGCCCTGTTCTCGGTGTTCCAGGCATCCGCCCGTGCCGAAGCGCGCTCCGTGCCGGGCAAGGGACTGACCGGCGCCGGATACTCGGGACACACGTTCTGGGACGTCGAGGCCTTCGTCCTGCCGGTGCTGACCTCGACCGCGCCGGGCGCCGCGAAAGAGGCCCTCCGCTGGCGGCACGCCACCCTCGATCACGCGCGCGCGCGTGCCCGCGAGCTGCACCTGCGCGGTGCCGCCTTCGCCTGGCGCACGATCGACGGCCGCGAGTCGTCGGGATACTGGCCGGCCAGCACCGTCGCCTTCCACCTCAACGCCGACATCGCCGCCGCCGTCGTCCACTACGTGCGGGCGACGGGCGACGTGGACTTCGAGCGGGACGCCGGCGTCGAGATCCTCGTCGAGACGGCCCGGCTGTGGGAGTCGCTCGGCCACCACGACGACGCCGGCCGATTCCACATCGACGGCGTCACCGGCCCCGACGAGTACTCCGCGATCGTCGACGACAACGTGTTCACCAACCTCATGGCGCGGGCGAACCTGCTCAGTGCGGCGGATGCCGCGCGCCGGCATCCCGACGTCGCCCGCAGCCTCGGGGTCGACGACGACGAGATCGGCGGGTGGACCCTCACCGCCGACGCGATGCACGTCCCGTTCGACGAACAGCGCCGGGTGCACCCGCAGTCGGCGGGCTTCACCGAGCGCGAGCGGTGGGACTTCGACGCGATGAGCTACGACGGCGAACTGCTGCAGAACCACGTCCCGTACTTCGACCTCTACCGCAAGCAGGTCGTCAAGCAGGCGGACCTTGTCCTCGCGCTGTTCTTCTGCACCGACGACTTCACCGCCGAGGAGAAGGCGCGGGCATTCCGCTACTACGAGCCGCTCACCGTCCGCGACTCGTCGCTGTCGGCGGCGGTGCAGGCGGTCATCGCGGCCGAAGTCGGCCACCTCGACCTCGCCGCGGACTACCTCGCCGAGGCGGCGACGATCGACCTCGACGATCTGCACGACAACACCGAGGAAGGCCTGCACATCGCGTCGCTCGCCGGCATCTGGACGGCCCTCACCGCCGGGTTCGGCGGCATGCGCGACACGGCGGACGGCCTGCGGTTCGCGCCGCGGCTGCCGCCGCAGCTGGCGGGCCTGAGCTTCGGCATCCGTGTTCACGGCCGCACCCTGCGCGTCGAGATCACGCCGGACGCCGCGAGCTACCGGATCACCGCCGGCGAGCCGCTGACGATCCATCATTTCGGCGAGCCGCTCGTGCTCGAGCCCGACACCGACGTGACCGTGCCGACGCCGCCGCTCGCGGATCCGGAGGAGCGGCCGACTCAGCCGCCGGGCCGGGAGCCGCGCGATTTCGACGCGGCATTCGCGACGTAGCGGCTCCATCGCCGAGCGCCGGCGACCCCCCTCCGAGAACGCGACGAAGCGTCTACGGGAAATTATGTTGACGCTGGGAGAAGCCTATGCGTAGGCTGTCTAGTGAAATTCGGGGGGATTTCGCACATCGTGCCCGTCTCCCCTCCTGCAGACTGGGCGCCTTGCCGGTCTGCTCGCCCGCTCTCCTCTGGCTGCTCCATGCCCCCCGCGAAGACCCCTCTTCGGCGTGCTCACGCGCGCGTGCCCCGCTCCGGCGTGCCGGCACTCGTCGGCGTCCTCATCCTCGCCCTCGTCGCCGGTCTCGTCGGAGTGGGTCAGGCTCCGGCGCTCGCGGACGTCGCGTCGGCGACCCCTGAGCCGACGCCGACATCGGCAGCCCCCGCTCCGTCGCCCTCGCCGACATCGGCAGCCCCCGCTCCGTCGCCCGCGCCCGAGACGCCGGTGCCGACGCCGTCGGCCGCTCCGGTCCCGTCGCCTCAGCCGTCGCCGTCGCCGTCGCCGGAGCCGACCGTCGTGCTCCCCCCGGTCGACGCGCCGTCCGCTCCGGCTCGCCGCAGCGCCCGCGAGTCGCGGCTCGCGATCGCCGCAGCCGACGCCCCCGAGGACCCGACCGTCGTCGCCGTGGAGGGCTTCGACGCGGCCGGGGACGGACTCCTGCGGCTTCCGGCCTACAGCGGCGGCGCGTACACCGCCGACGCCTACTGGCTCGACTACGCCCAGTGCAACGGCGTGATCGTCACCTACAACACGACGGGGTTCGGCTCGGGGGAGTGCACGTCCACGTCGGCGGACAACCAGCTCAACGCGCGCCTCAACGTGCGCCGGATGGCCGACGTCCTGGGACAGCTGAACGCGGGCGTCGCCGGCGGTGCGTCGGCCGGCGCGCCGGTCAACGGCTCCACCGCCGCCACCCGCAGCAACCGGGCGCTCGCCGAGTGGACCTCGGCCGGTTCCGGTGCCTCCGGAGCGACGCGCGTGCTCGCCCGCACCACCAGCCTCGGTGTCACGGCGCCGTCGGATCGCTACTACACGGCATCCATCGACGCGGTCGAAGCGTCGTGCCTGACGACGACCAGCCGCTCCCAGCTGACGATCTCGCTGACGGGATCCACGACGGCGACGAGCTCGCCGATCACGGCCTGCACCGACTCCCGCGCCTCGTTCTACACGTCGCCGACGATCAGCGGGCAGTCCGGCTGGGTCAACGGCGGCGCCTCGGTGCGTGCCGGACGCTTCACCTCGGATGCCGGCATCCTGCTGACCCCGGCGCAGCTCGCCGCCCTGCGCCCGGTCGTCCGGAACCTCAACCTCTCCAGCGGCGGCAACGACTTCGCGATCGACACGCTTCGCCTTCTCGACGCGACGCCCTCGCTCGACGTCGCGTTCGACTCGGACACCGCGACGGCCGGCACGCCGACGACCCTGACATTCACGGTGACGAACACGTCGGAGCTGGCATCGAAGCCGAACTGGACCTTCCGGAACCCGCTCCCGGCCGGGATGGTCGTGGCTCCCGCACCGGCGGTCGGCGGCACCTGCACCAGCGTGACCGGCACCGCCTACTCGGTGCAGGCGTCCGCCGGGGCATCCACCATCGCGGTGGCCGGCGGCGACCTGACCGCCGGTGCGACGAGCTGCACCGTCACCGTCGACGTCGTGGCGGCTGCCGCCGGCACGTACACCACCGACCCCGACGCCGTCGTCTCCGTCCTCAACGCGCCCGAGCCCGCGACGATCACCGTGGCGCCGGCCACCACGCTGACGGTCCAGAAGGACATCACCCGCCGCGCCGCATCCGCTGATCAGTTCCGGCTGTCGGTCGCCTCGGGCAGCGGCGAGATCGCCGCCATCACGACAGCGGGCACGGCCACCGGCATCCAGCCCCAGCGCATCGGACCGATCACCGTCACCCGAGGCGCGTCGTACACGATCGCCGAGACGGCGGTCGGGTCGTCCGCGCTGAACACCTACGCGAGCAGCTACCGATGCGTGCGGGGCGACGTCACCATCGCGACCGGCACCTCCGTCACGGGCGTCCTCGCGATCCCCGACGAGCCGGGCGCCGAGATCGTCTGCACCTTCACGAACACGCCTCAGGCCGCGACCCTGTACTGCGACACCACGTACTACTACGCCGTCCGTGCGAACGGCTCGCTCGCCCAGGTGAACGCCGCGACCTCCGCCGCCGCGACCCAGCTCTCCGGCGCCGTCACGGGCGCGACCGATGTGAACGCCCTCGGTGTCAACAGCCGCGGCACCGCCGCCTACGCCGTCGACCGCAATGCCGACGACACCGGAGTCGCGGCCGTCATTTCGTACACCATCCCGGGGACGACGGTGCAGGCATCCCGCACCACGCTGTCATCGTCTCGCGGCGCGCTCGTCGACCGGAACGGCGCCACGGTCGCCGGCTCGATCATCGCGGGCGCCGTCGACCCCGTCGCGGACGACGACCGGTTCATCATCGGCAAGGCGGCGGCCGGAGCGGTGCACCTGTGGGAGTACACGCCCGGCGCCAGCTCGCGCGCATTCCTCTACCTCGGCCGCATCGCCACCGGAACGAGCGCCGCCGAGAACGGCGACCTGTCGTTCGACGGCGAGGGGAACCTCCACATGGTCCAGACCGGCGCGGCGTCGACGAACGTCGGCATGTTCAGCGTCACCCGCGAGACGCTCGCCGCGGCGAACGGCGGCCTGCTGTCGTCGACCGCCACGACGCGGCGCGCGCTCAGCGCCACGGATGCCGGCTCCGACCTGACCGCCGTGAACGGCATGGCCTTCTCGCCCCGCGGCACCGTATACCTCGGCAACAGCACGCTGGGCTACCAGTTCGACCCCACCACGTGGGCGCGCATCCCGGGATCCGCGCGCACCACCATCGGCACGACGACCATGGCCGCGACGGACCTCGCTGCGTGCACCTCGCCCTCGACGATGTCGCTCGACAAGCGCGTCGTCGGGCGCGTGAGCGCGACCGACCAGTTCCGGATCTCCGTGTCGGCCGGATCCGTCGAGGCGGCGGCGACGACCACCACGGGAACGGGCGGCGTGTCGATCGGGCCGATCCCGGTCCAGATCGACACGACGATCACCATCGCCGAGACGATGACGGCGGGGTCGGCCTCGAGCCTCGCCGCGTACACCACCGTCTACGAATGCTGGGCCGGCGGGGTGCGCATCGCGACCGGCACCGAGAAGTCCGGGGCGGTGCGGATACCGAACCGGCTCAGCGTGGGCGTCGCCTGCACCTTCACCAACTCGCCCTCGCCCATCGCGACCGTCCGGGTGACCAAGTTCGTCGAGGCCTGGAACGGCGCCGACCGCGACCCGGCCGCAGGGTGGACGATGACCACGACCGCCGTGGCGAACGCGGGGAGCACCGTCACCAGCCTCCCGGCCCGCGAGCCGTCGCAGCAGACCGGGACGGACGGCCGTGCGACGTGGCAGCTGCTGTTCGGCGCGTCCACGCACCGCGCCCGCATCACGGTGGCCGAGACCGCCCAGTCCGGCTACCGCTACCAGAGCCTCGTCTGCACGGTGAACGGGACCACGGCCGCCACGACGGTGACGCAGACGACCAGCCAGGTGCGCGGCACCGTGAACGTCGACGTCAGCCCCGGTGCGACCGTCGACTGCGCCTTCACCAACCGGCCCGTCGCCACCCTGACGCTCGTCAAGCGCGTGGCCAACGGGTCCGCCCAGCCGGCGGAGTGGCGGCTCGCGGCCACCGGGCCGACCGGCGCCCTGGCAGGGCCCGCAGGAGCCAGCGGCTCGGCGACGGCATCCGGCGTCCAGGTCAGCGCCGACGCCGGCTACCGCCTCTCCGAGACCGGCGGTCCCGCCACCTACGTGCAGTCCGGGTCGTGGCAGTGCACGGATGCCGCGGGCGAGACGGTCCCGGTGTCGGCCGCGGGCGACGTCGCCCCGGCTCGCGGAAGCGCCGTCACCTGCACCGTGACGAACGCCACGGCGACGCTCACCGTGCTGAAGCGGGTGGAAGGCGCGGTCCCCGGCTTTCAGCCCTCCGACTGGACTCTGACCGCCACGCCGGCTGCGCTCGCAGGCGGCCTGCTGCCTCCGCAGACCCGCATCGGCGCCGACTACGACGCCGGCGGCAACGGCGCCAACACGTTCGAGGTCCGGCCCGGCCACAGCTACACGCTGACGGAGGCGGTCCGCGATCCCTCGCGCCGCCTCGCCTTCGACCTGCTCCGCCTGGAGCGCCTCGACGGGTCCCGCTGGACGCCGGTGGCCTCGGGGACCGTCTCGGCCCCGGCGCCCGGCGGGTCGGCGACCTACCGGTTCGTCAATGCGCCGATCGCGCCGCCGACGATCCTCCCGCTCACCGGCGGGCTCAGCGCCGACGCGTTCCTGATCACCGGGGGCGCCACGGTCGCCCTCGGTGTGATCCTGGCCGCCGCCTACTCATGGCGACGGCGGGGGAGGAGCGCCATCTGATCGACCTCGCGGCTCCCACCCCTTTCCCCTTTCCCGACCGATCCCCAGATCCCTCGACCACCCCACTCACCTCACTCACCTCAGATCCCTCACTCAGGAGACACACCATGTCAACCACGTTCACCAGGCGCGTCGGCGCCACCCTCGCGGTGGCCGCCCTCGCGGTGCTGGCCGGCCTCGGCGCGGCCGCACCCGCCAGCGCCGCTCCCGGCAACATCGACCCGTCCATCCCGCGCAGCCTCACCGTGCACAAGTACGAGCTCGGCCCTACGAGCCCGCAGGTCAGCGGCACGGGTCAGGAGATCCCCGGCGGCATCCCGAACGGCGTGCCGATCGAGGGCGTCACCTTCACGGCGACGCTCGTTCCCGACGTCAACCTGCAGACGGCCGCCGGGTGGACCCGGGCCGACAGCCTGACGCCCACCTCAGCCGCTCCGCTGGCCACCGGCCAGAGCTGGACGGCGATCACGGGACCGACCGGCACCGCGGCGTTCGAGTCCGCCACGGGCCCGATGCCCATCGGCCTCTACCTCGTGCGCGAGACGGCGGCACCGGCGTCCGTCACCCCGTGAGACCGCGGGAGGGACAGCCATCGACTATGTCGCGGTGGAGTCGTCCCCGCGGTTCGTCGAGCTGAAGAGGAAACATCGGAGCGTGGTGTTCCCACTCGCCGTGCTGTTCCTCGTCTGGTACTTCGTCTACGTCCTGCTGTCGTCGTTCGCCCCCGACTTCATGGGCCAGCACGTCTGGGGCAACATCACCGTCGGGCTGCTGTTCGGGCTCGGCCAGTTCGTCACGACCTTCGCCATCACGATGGGGTACGTGTCGTTCGCGAACCGCAGGCTCGACCCCATCTCGTCCGAGATCCGCCAGGAGCTCGAGGAGCAGGAGAAGCGATGAACCCGGTCCTGCTCTCAGCCGTTCCCGGCTCGACCGCCGAGAACAACCCGATCCTGAACATCTCGATCTTCGGCGCCTTCGTCGCGGTGACGCTGTTCATCGTGATCCGCGCCAGCCGCAACAACAAGACGGCGGCGGACTACTACGCCGCCGGCCGGTCCTTCACCGGCCCGCAGAACGGCTTCGCGATCGCCGGCGACTACCTGTCGGCGGCATCCTTCCTCGGCATCTGCGGTGCGATCGCGCTGAACGGCTACGACGGCTTCCTGTACTCGATCGGCTTCCTGGTGGCGTGGCTCGTCGCGCTGCTGCTGGTCGCCGAGCTCATGCGCAACACCGGCAAGTTCACGATGGCCGACGTCCTGTCGTTCCGTCTCAAGCAGCGTCCCGTCCGGCTCGCGGCCGCGATCACCACCCTCGCGGTCTGCTTCTTCTACCTGCTCGCGCAGATGGCCGGCGCCGGCGGACTCGTGTCGCTGCTGCTCGGCATCCAGGAGCAGATCGGCCAGTCGATCGTGGTCGCCGTCGTCGGCGTCCTGATGATCGTCTACGTGCTGATCGGCGGCATGAAGGGAACGACCTGGGTGCAGATCGTCAAGGCCTTCCTGCTCATCGGCGGCGCGATCGTCATGACGATCTGGGTGCTCGCGATCAACGGGTTCAGCTTCGATGCCCTCCTGGGCAAGGCGGTCGAGGCGTCGACGGCGGAGAACCCGGCCGACATCCTGGCTCCGGGCCTGCAGTACGGCGCGAACCCGTGGGACTTCATCTCGCTCGCGATCGCGCTCGTGCTGGGCACGGCGGGTCTGCCGCACGTGCTGATGCGCTTCTACACGGTCCCGACCGCGAAGGAGGCCCGTCGCTCCGTGGTGTGGGCGATCTGGCTGATCGGTCTCTTCTACCTGCTGACCCTCGTGCTCGGCTACGGCGCGGCCTACCTCGTCGGCCCCGACGTCATCCGGGCGGCACCGGGCGGCGTGAACAGCGCGGCACCGCTGCTGGCGGCGGCTCTCGGCGGACCGCTGCTGCTCGGGTTCATCTCGGCGGTCGCGTTCGCGACGATCCTCGCGGTCGTCGCCGGCCTGACGATCACGGCGGCGGCGTCCTTCGCCCACGACATCTATGCGAACGTCGTGAAGAAGGGCGACGTCCCGCCGGACGGCGAGGTCAAGGTCGCCCGTCGCACGGTCATCGTGATCGGCATCCTCGCCATCCTCGGCGGAATCGGCGTGCAGGGGCAGAACATCGCCTTCCTCGTGGCGCTGGCCTTCGCGGTCGCCGCCTCGGCGAACCTGCCGACGATCCTGTTCTCGCTGTTCTGGCGCAGGTTCACCACGCGCGGCGCAGTGTGGAGCATGTACGGCGGCCTCGCCGCCGCCATCATCCTCATCGTGCTCTCGCCGGTGTTCTGGGGCACCGAGACCAGCGTGTTCAAGAACGTCGGCACCGCGATCTGGCCGCTCAACAACCCGGGCATCGTCTCGATCCCGCTCGGATTCCTGCTCGGCTGGCTCGGTTCGGTCACCTCGCGGAAGGCGGAGGACCCGAAGAAAGCCGCCGAGATGGAGGTCCGTTCCCTGACCGGCTACGGCGCCGAGAAGGCGGTCGAGCACTGACGCGCGGATAGCCCGCCATCGATCCGAGGCGGGAGCGGACGGCCTACTCGTCCGCTCCCGCCTCGAGTGCGTCCGCCTCGAGTGCGTCCGCCTCGAGTGCGAGCAGGAACCGCTTGCGCTCGGGATGCCCGCCGTACTCGCCGATGGAGCCGTCACTGCGGACGACGCGATGAGCGGGAAGGACGACCGACCAGGGGGTCCGCGCGCACGCGGTCCCGACCGCCCGGTTCGCGCCGGGGGAGCCGGCTGCGATGGCGATCTCGGCGTAGGACGCCGTCTCGCCGTACGGCACGTCGAGGACCGCCTCGAGGGCGCGGCGGGTGAATCCGGACGCCAGGCGCCAGTCGAGCGGCACGTCGAACGAGCGCCGTCTCCCGGCGAAGTACTCGTCGAGCTGCGCCGCCACGGCCGCCGCCGCCCCGGCATCCTCGGCCGGCACGGTGTGCAGGAGGAGGCTCAGCCGGGCGACCTCGGCATACGCGGGTCCATCCAGCACGGAGAGGGCGGCGAGGCCCTCCTCGGTCATCAGGAGGAGGGCCTCGCCGATCGGCGTCGGGTGCACCGCGTACGCTGCGAACGTCATGGCATCATCATGACGCGGGTCGCCGCCCGATCCGGCCCGCGGCCATGCGGCGGGGGACAACGACTTGGAATCGCCGCCTGGGGAGAAGAATGCGACGGGTCGGCCCGCAGATCCGGCGAAACTCGGCCGCTGTTCCCGCATTCCCCAGGTCGCCCGCCTAGTCTTTCTCCTGTGTGGCGAGCGGAGAGTGGTGCGATGCGCGGCGAGGATGCTGAGCGCGCGGCCGAGGTGAGCCCTGCGGACGTGTCCGTGTCCGACCCCGACGTCATCGTCATGCACGCCGCGGTGCCCGAGCAGAAGCGGCTTCGCGAGGAGGCGGCGCAGCTGGGCGGACCGTCGACCCTGCTGCACTACCAGGACGGCGGCGACGTCGGCATCGACATCACGAAGGCGCATCCCGGCAGCCTGCCGCAGTTCATCACGGGACGGCCGACCCTGCTGTCGAACATGTTCCGCGACGAGGTCGCGCTGCGCACGGCGCGGCTGGCGGCCGAGCGGATCACCGCGAAGGACGTCGAGCTGCGCACCTCCCGAGGACTGGACACCGTGCACCTGGCCATCGGGATGGCGTCCTGGCGACTGGGCGGCGTGACGTGCACCGCTCCCGTCCTCCTGCGACCCCTGCAGATCCGCCGGCACCACTCCGACTTCGATCTGCGCCTGCACGGCGCGTTCGCGATCAACCCCGAACTGGTCACCGCCGCGCGCATCCACTTCGGCATCGATCTCGACGGGGCGGCGCTCGCCGACCTCGCGCACGACGGCGGAGTCTTCCAGCCGCAGCCGGTCATCGACCACCTGCGCGCGCTGACCGCCCACATCCCGACCTTCACCGTCCTGCCACGGCTGGTCGTCTCGACGTTCGCGGATGTCGCATCCGACATGGAGCGGGATGCCGTCTCGCTCGATCACCCGGTCCTCAATGCCCTCGCCGGCCACCCCGCCGACCGCGAGCGCCTCTCGTTCGTCCGCCCCCAGCCCCGGTCGGTGAGCTCCGACGATCGCCCGCCGGCATCGGACCGGCTCCTCCTCGACGCGGACAGCGAGCAGGAGGCGGTGCTCGCGCGCATCGCCGAAGGGCAGTCGCTCGCCGTCCACACTCTCCCCGGCACCGGCGGGACCCAGACGGTCATCAACGCCGTGGGCGAGCTCGTCCGATCGGGCAAGCGCGTCCTCGTCGTGAGCGCCCGCCGCTCGACGCTCGACGGCGTCCGGCACCGCCTCGCCGGCATCGGCCTGCCCGGCCTCGCCGTCTCGCCGACGCGGCTGCACCGCGACCTGATCCGCGCGATCGCCCGCAACGAGAAGGCGGAGCCGCCGAAGGTCGCCGAGGTCGACGACGCCCTGGTGCGGCTGCGGACGGTGCTGCGCGACTACCGCGCCGCCCTCACGCAGCGCCACGCGTCGGTCGGCATCTCCCCGCTCGAGGCGCTGCACGAGCTGACCACGCTCGCCGCCCACGATCCGCAGCCGACGGCGACGACCCGTTTCGACCTCTCGACGGTGCAGCGGCTCGCGACCCGTCGCGCGGAGGCGGCGCAGACCCTCGCGAACGCGGCGCGCCTCGGCGAGTTCCGCTTCGGCCCCGACGATTCGCCCTGGTACGGCGTCGCCTTCTCGACGACCGACGACGCGCGCGCCGCGCACGCGCTGGCGGGGAAGCTGCACCGCACCGAGGTTCCCGGCATCCTCGAACGCGGTTACGAGCTCATCGGCCAGACCCGCATGCGGCCGTTCACGACCATCGCCGAGCTGGGCTCGTACATCCAGCTGCTGCAGGGCATCCGCGCCTCGCTCGACCGCTTCAGCCTCACCGTGTTCGAGCGGCCGCTGACCGATCTCATCGCCGCGCACTCTTCGCGCCGCGAGTCCAGCACGATGACGAGCGCCAACCGGCGTCGCCTGCGGCGCCTGTCGAAGGAGTACGTGCGCCCCGGCATGCACGTCACCGACATGCACGAAGCCCTCGTCAAGGTGCAGAACCAGCGCACCCAGTGGCAGCGCCTGGTCGAGGCGGGCGTCACGCCCGAGATCCCGCTCGGGCTGGACGACGTCGCCTCCGCGTGGCAGCGCGCGAGCGCGCACCTGGCCGACCTCGACGCATCGCTCGGCCGCACCGAGCCGCTCGCCGGCCTGCCCATCCCGCAGCTGCTCCGGACGCTCGCGGGGCTCGCCGCGGCATCCGACGTCTTCGACAACCTCATCGAGCGCGCGACCCTGCGCGGCGACCTCGCCCAGCTCGGCCTCGAGCCGCTGCTCACCGAGCTCTCCACGCGGCACGTGCCCGAGGCCGACGTCGCCGTCGAGTTCGAGTACGCCTGGTGGCGCTCCGCCCTCGAGGCGATGCTGCGCTCGGACCGCGCTCTCCTGGGCGCGAACACCCCCGTCGTCGATCGCCTCGAGCGCGACTTCCGTCTGGTCGACGAGGCGCACGCCGGCTCGTCGGGACCGCTGCTGGCCTCGGAGCTCGCCAAGCGGTGGCGGATCGCCATCGTCGACGAGCCCCGCGAGGCGTCGTCGCTCAAGAGCGCGCTGCGCGCCGGGACCGCGTCGGCGAACGAGCTCGTGGCATCCGCCCCGACCCTCATGCGCGTGCTCGCCCCGGTGTGGCTCGCATCGCCGTACGAGGTGCCCGCGGTGCCCGATCACCCCGAGTTCGACGTCGTGATCATCGCGGATGCCGCGGCCCTCTGCCTCGCCGAGGCCGCTCCCGCGCTGCGGCGGGCACGGCAGGTCGTCGTGTTCGGCGACCCCGTCACGCAGAAGCCGACGCCGTTCCGGCTCTGGTCGGGGCGCGGTGACGAGCCCGATGAGCCCGAGGTGCCGTTCGACGACGTCAGCGTCTTCCAGCGGATGACCGAGCTGGTCCCCGTCGAGACCCTCACCCGCAGTTACCGCGCCGGCGGCGAGGACCTCGCCGAGCTCGTGAACGATGCGTTCTACGACGGTCGTCTCGTCTCGCTGCCGTGGGCGGGCTCGTACCTCGGTCGCGGCAGCCTCAGCGTCGACTACGTCGAGGGCGGCACCGGCGCGCCGGATCCCGACACCGGCGCCGTCGAGAGCCCCGACACGGAGGTCGCGCGCGTCGTGACGCTCGTCGTCGAGCACGCCATCAACCGGCCCGCCGAGTCGCTCATGGTCGTCACCGCGTCCACGCGTCACGCCGAGCGGGTCCGCGCCGCCGTGTCCGAGGCGTTCGCCGGGCGCTCCGACGTCGCCGACTTCGTCGGTCGCGAGACCGCCGAGCCGTTCGCCGTGCTCGGCCTCGAGGAGTCGGTCGCCGAGAGCCGGGACCGCGTCATCTTCTCGCTCGGCTTCGGCCTCACCAAGCACGGCCGTGTCCTCAGCGACTTCGGCGACCTGTCCACCCCGGACGGCGAGCGACTGCTGACCGTCGGCATGACGCGCGCCCGCCGCTCCATGGTGATCGTGTCGTCGATCCGCCCGTCCGCCTTCGACGAGGGCCGGCTCACGCACGGCGCCGCGACCCTGATGTCGATCCTCGGCAGCGTCGCCGCCCGCGGCCGCGATGCCCGCCTCGAGGATCTCGCCGACCCGTTGACGCTGACCCTCGCGCAGCACCTCCGCGCCCTGGGAGTGTCGGTCGACGTGCACTACCGCGGCGGTCTGCTGCCCCTGGTCGCCCAGTACAAGGGCAAGGCGGTCGTCGCCGACCTCGACGTCGAGAGCCGTCCGGAGAGTCTCCGCGAGACACTGCGGCGCCGGCCGCAGATTTTGCGACGCCTGGGCTGGCACTACGTGCGCGTCCACGCGTTCGAGGTCTACAACGATCCCGCCACCGTGGCGATGCGCATCGCGGGGGTCATCGGGGTCCAGCCCGAGACGCCCGCGGCTCCGGGCTCGACCCAGCCGATCGATGTCGACTGAGCGACAGCGCGTCGAGCGGGTTCCGGGTTCGCGGCGCGCGAAGCTCACTCCTGCGCCGGGAACCGATCCGGATCCGCACGTGGAGACGACGGATGCCCCGGTGCGCCGAGGCGCCGCCGAGGCATCCGGTCCGAACGACGAGCGGTTGCGGAACGACGTCCCGCCGCACTACTGAGCGTCAGCGGACCTGCGGCGGAACGGTCGGCGCGCTCGAGGGCGTGCCACGCTGCTGCTCGAGCAGGTCGCGGATCTGGACGAGCAGCTCCGACTCGGTGGGGAGCTTCGACTCGGGCTCCTCGACGACCCCCGCCTTGCGCGCCTGGCGCTCCTTCCAGACGTTCATCGGCAGCACGAAAACGAAGTAGACGACCAGGGCGACGGCGAGGAAGCTGATCACGGCACTGATCAGCCCTCCGATCGGGAAGGTCACCGGACCGTGGAGGCCTTCGACGGCCGGCCCCACCTGGCCGGATTCGGGATCGGTCTGCCAGACCAGCGCGATGAGCGGCGTGATGACGCTGGCGACGATCGCGTTCACCACGGCCGTGAACGCTGCGCCGATGACGACGGCGACGGCGAGGTCGATGACGTTGCCGCGCATGATGAAGTCTTTGAAGCCCTGGATCACGGACGTTCCTTTCGCCGCCGGCGGAGCCGGGACTACGAACCCGCGGCTGCGGGGGAAGCGGATGCCTCGGATTTCGATGATGACGGAGATGCCGAGGCCCCGCCACCGGACGCGCCGGACGCTGCAGCACGCGAATCGGTGCGGTAGAACCCGCCGCCGTTGAAGGTGACGCCGATCGACCCGTACTGCTTGCGCAGCTTGCCGCCGCACTCGGGGCAGTCGCTGAGTGCGGCGTCCGAGAACGACTGGACGGCGTCGAAGCGGTGGCCGCACTGGGTGCAGGCGTAGGCGTAGGTAGGCATGGGACCTCGAGATCAGCGGGTGTTGAGGGGGATGGTCTGGGTGGGCGTCACGACGCCCGAGACGGGCTGGTCGTGCAGGTCGCGGGGGACCTCGTCGACGAACTCGGAATCGAAGATGACGGCGTAGACGGGAGGGCAGTGCTCCATCGACCCGATGGTCTTGTCGAAGTAGCCGCGGCCCCAGCCGAGCCGCATCCCGGAGCGGTCGACGGCGGCGGCGGGGATGACGAGCAGGTCGACGTCGTTGACGGCGTCGGGGCTGAGCAGCTCGCCGACGGGCTCCGGCATCCCGAACATGCCCTCGGCCGTCGCCCCCTCCGCTTCGGCGACCGCCCAGTCGAGGAGACCGTCCGCACGCGTGATGGGGAGGAGGACACGGATGCCGCGGGCCACGGCGGCCGCGATGAACTCGCGCGTGCCGGGCTCGGTCGTCGTGGACAGGAAGCACGACATCGACGAGACACCGAAGTCGTTCGTCAGCCGGTCGAGCTGCGCGGTGATGCCGGCGGAGGCCTCCTCGAGCGCGGCGGCGGAGCGCTGCTGGCGGCGCTCGCGGAGCTCGGCGCGGAGTGCGCGCTTCTCACTGTCGATGGAGCCGTCCATCCTCCGATTCTAGGTGGACACGCCCCGCGGTCCGGCGTCAAGCCGACCGAACGCGACGCTCGGGAAATGTAGGGTGTCCATCATGTCTCAGCGCAAGCGCATCAAGGCCGTCATCCCCGCTGCGGGTCTGGGTACCCGATTCCTCCCCGCCACCAAGGCGATGCCGAAGGAGATGCTCCCGGTCGTCGACAAGCCGGCCATCCAGTACGTGGTGGAAGAGGCGGTCACGGCGGGTATCGACGATGTGCTGATCATCCTCGGGCGCAACAAGAACAACATCTCCAACCATTTCGACGCGGTGCCCGAGCTCGAGAGCAACCTCGAGAAGAAGGGCGACCTCGAAAAGCTCGACCGGGTCAAGAAGTCCTCGGACCTCGGCGACATCCACTACCTGCGCCAGGGCGAGCCCAAGGGGCTCGGCCACGCCGTGCTGCGGTCGCGGTCGCACGTCGGGGACACCACCTTCGCGGTGCTGCTCGGCGACGACCTGATCGACGCCCGCGACCCGCTGCTGGACAGGATGCTCGACCAGAACGAGGCGACCGGCCTGACGGTCGTCGCGCTGATGGAAGTGTCTCCCGAGCAGATCCACATGTACGGTGCGGCCGCCGTCGAGCCGACCGACGACCCCGACATCGTGAAGGTCACCGGCCTCGTCGAGAAGCCGAAGAAGGAGGACGCTCCCTCCAACTACGCCATCATCGGCCGCTACGTCCTCACGCCGGGCGTGTTCGACATCCTCGAGCGCACCGAGCCGGGCAAGGGCGGTGAGATCCAGCTGACCGATGCGCTGCAGGAGCTGGCGGAGACCGACGGCGTCTACGGCGTCATCTTCCGCGGTCGCCGCTACGACACCGGCGACCGCGCCGACTACATCAAGGCCATCGTGCAGCTGGCGGTCGACCGCGACGACCTCGGCGTCGAGCTGCGGCCCTGGCTGAAGGACTTCGCCGCCGGCCTCTGACGGCCGGCAGGGGGAACGATGGACGGCACGCTGCTGCGCGCGCACGGCCCGGTGTCGATCCGGCTCGTCCGCAGTCGCGACGCACGGCCGCTGCAGAACGAACTCGTGCAGAACCGCGCATGGCTGCGCCAGTGGGAGGCGACGAGCCCCGACGGGCCGGTCTCGCTGGACATGCGCAGCGGCGTGCGGCGGCTGCTGCAGCAGCATCGTGACGGCGTCGGCATCCCGCTCGTCATGGAGTACGACGGGGAGGTCGCCGGTCAGCTGAACGTGTGGGGGATCGCCCGCGGCTCGCTGTCGTCTGCCACGATCGGCTACTGGGTCGGCGAGCGGTTCGCCGGGCGCGGGATCACCCCCACCTCGGTCGCCCTCGCCACCGACCTGTGCTTCGAGGACATGCGGCTGCACCGCATGGAGATCTGCATCCGGCCGGAGAACGCGAAGAGCCTCCGCGTGGTCGAGAAGCTCGGCTTCCGCTACGAGGGGCTGCGGCGGCGGTACATCCACATCGACGGCGACTGGCGCGATCACTACGCGTTCGCGCTCACGCGGGAGGACGTCCCGGGCGGCGTGCTGAACCGGTGGGTGACGGGCCGGGTGCCGGAGGATGCGGCATCCGTTCCCCCCGCGGACCGCCTGCCGGACTGAGCGCAACCTTCATCCTGAACAAGAACCTCAGACACGCGCGCGGGATGCGGCGTGTCGTCCCCCCGCGACCGTACGGTGGGCGCATGGGTGAGCAGGTTCTGGGTGGCGGTGTGATCGTCCTCGTCGCCGTGCTGCTGTGGCTCGTGTACCTGCTGCCGTCGTGGCACAGCCGCCATCAGTACCACGCGGCCGAGCGCAACGCCGTGCGCCTGAACCAGGCGCTGCGGGTGCTCGCCGAGACCAGCGAGACCCCGACCGAGGTGCACCTCGAGCTGAACGCTCGCACCGCCCTCGCGCAGCAGCGTCTCGCGCGCCGTGCGCAGGTCGAGCAGGAGAGCGCGAGCCTCGAGGCCGCGCGAGCCGAGCTCGCCGCCGCCAAGGCGCAGGCCGTCCTCGACCGGGAACGCGCCCGCGCCGAGCGCCGCCAGGCCGCCGCCGACGCCGCCCTCGCGCAGCAGCGCGCGCGGGCCGAGGC
>NZ_JBFOKN010000004.1:0-139240 GCF_047246565.1 Microbacterium pasadenense
CGCTCGGGCGCCGGCGCGGCGACGTCCCGCAGAGTCGGTGCGGCGACGTCCCGCAGAGCCGGTGTGGCGAGGGACGCGGGTGCCGGGGACGCGGGCGCAGCGGCCGCGGGCGCAGCGGCCGCGAAGTCCGGCGCACCGTCGATGACGCCGGGCGCCGGCGCGGCGGGGGCGGCCGCCGGTGCGGCATCGGCTGCCGCGGGCGCCGCGTCCGGTGCACGGCCGACGCCGAGGACGCCCGCGCTGATGCGGTTGCCGGGCCGGTAGTCCACGTGGCTGGTGGGGTCGCTCGGTGTCGCGAGGGAGGGCCGCTGAGCGCGCTCGGGAAGCGGTTCCGCCTTGACCGACTTCCGCGCGATGCGCATCCGCTTCTCGTCGTACGGGTTCAGCCCTCGCCGGATGTCGACGAGCCAGACCCCGGTGGCGCGGTCGTGGAGGCCGCGCCCCCGCCGCTGCGGGTCGAAGGTCGGCGAGACGAGGATGACGATGGTGCCGACGGCGGGCAGCAGCCCGGCAGCGCCGACGAGGAGGAACCGCAGCAGCACCGCGCCGGCACGGGGTCGCTCCAGCGTCCGCACGTTCACGCTGCGGATGCCCGTCATCGCCTTGCCGATCGTGACACCGCGGCGGCCGTGGAGGATCCACTGCACGAGGGCGAACGCGAGCATGAGTGCGACGGAGACCGCGGCCATGACGACCGCGAAGACGAAGTCCGGATGGTTGACGAATCCGTAGGGTGAGATCGACCCGGTGGCGAGCTTGAGCAGCAGCGGAACCGCTCCGAGCCACAGCGGCAGCTGCAGGAGCGTCCAGATCGCGATGTCCACGACGAATGCCAGCACCCGACGCCCGTAGGGGGCCGGCAGCAGACCGAGCGCGGCGGAGTACGCCGGATCGGGCCGACCGGCGGCGTCCACGCCGTCGAGGGTGCTCTCCGGCTGATCGATCTCCCAGATCATGCCTCTGAGGTTCGCGGCTGATCGCCCGGCACGAAGTAGCGCGCCGGGGAGAGCCCCGTCCGCACGACGGCGTCGCCGGCCGCGTCGAGGAATTGGGTGAGAGTCGCGACGCTGAGCTGGCCGGACGGGTCGGCGATGATCACGTTGTCGACCACGGGGAGGAGGGTCGCCGTCCCCTTCGGCCACGCGGCGTAGGTCGCGGTGACGCCGGACTCCAGCACCTGGATCTTCGCCTCGGCGATGTGGACGTCCGGTCGCTGCAGGGCGGCGGTCTGGACGTCATAGGCACGGACGCTGAACAGCCGCAGTATCCGTTCGAAGCGCAGCTCGAGCGACGGGAACCGCTCGCGCCAGGGGAAGGGCGCCCAGCCCTCGTCCGCCCGGACGATCGGATGCGCGCTCACCAGCGGGCCGCCCGCCTCGAACAGCTCGTCGGCGAGGTCGAGGACGCGTCCGACGGCGTCCTCGTCGTCCGAGCCGACGACGACCACGCGCTGCCGCGACAGCGCGAAGACCACGGGGGCGCCCGAGAGGCCCGCCGCCGGAAGCCGCGCCGGCTCGAGGAGCACAGCGGCGGCGACCGCCTCGTCGTCGATGACGAGCGCACCGTCGACCGCGTCGGCCGGTCCGGCCGCGTCGGGGAGCGAGGCGGCGAGCGCCTCGGTGAACGGACGACCGAGGGCGTCAGCCTGCCCCTGCGTCAGCGCGGCGTGGTCGCGCGCGTCGTCCAGGCCCACGAAGAGATCCCCGCCGACGTACTCGACGCGAGGGTGCGAGGCGCCGGGAGCCGTCAGTGACAGCACGCCGAGCTCGCTCGCGCCGTAGATGCGCGGCACCAGCGTCACGTCGATGTCTCCGATTGTCTCGGTCATGAGTGTCCGTCCTCTTGGTTCGGCTTCCAGGCTATCCGTGACTCGCGCGTCATCCGCGTCGCCCCTCGTGAGCGTCGTCGAGGTCGATCCCAGACCAGGACAGCTCCGCGGGGCCGACCGTGCGCGACGGGCGACGCTCCGAGACCCACCCGAGCGGCACGACGTGCAGGGCGGTGGCGGTGGGGCGCGCCGGCAGCGGCGGGCCGTGGACGACGAGCACGAGCGCCGCCCCGCCCGACTCCCACCAGTCCGCCCGCCGGACTCCGGTTCGGTTCAGCTCCCGGACATAGCCGTTGCGGGAGCCGCCGTCTCCCAGATCGACCGACAGCGCCGCGCCGTGACGGTGTTCGCAGGCGGCGCGGACAGCCGTCCACAGCTCGTTGGCGCGTGCCGCGAACGCGTCGGCCGGTGCCGGCGACGGTCGCCAGGACAGCGGGATGACCGACGCGGCTCCGCGGGCGAGAACCGGGACGCCGTCCGCGATCGCCCCCGTCGGCGGGAGCGATCCGGTGGGACCGACGAACGTCTCGGCGGCGACGACGATCTGCTCGGCGACACCGAGCGTCCCGCCGCCGGACAGCGAGCGCACCTCGTCGCCCTGATGCGCGTGGCCGGCGAGCCAGGGAGGGCCGTCGCCGGCGTGGGTGAGTCCGTCCATCAGCGCAGGGTCAGACCTTGCGCGGTCCCCGGCCACAGCCCCGGGTTGTAGTCCGTCGGGTTGCTCGGGGGGCCGAAGCCCGTCGCCGACGGCGGGACGTCGATCACGGCCTCGGGGATGCCGGTGGGCAGGTATCCGCCGGGGATCCACTTGTCGTTCGCGCCGGCCTCATTGCCCGACGGGATGCGGAGGTTGCTGAGCTCGGAGGGGTCGAAGTGCCGCACCTCGACCGGAACGGGGTCGCCGTTGGCGTCGAAGAACCATTCCCGGTCGAGACCCAGGCGGTCGGCGACCTCGTTGGCGCTGCCGCCGCTCTCGTCGAGGATGTTCTGCAGTTCGGACGTGGGGAAGACGAACGTCGTGTTGTCGCGCTGCCCGGGGCCGAACTGATGGAGGGTGTCGGAGAAGTAGATCCGGCTGGCGCCGTCATCGAAGCGCGCCAGGTGCTGGGCGATGTAATCCGCGTCGAGGTAGTCGCTCGGATCGGGTGCGTCGCCCTTCCAGCTGAGGACGGCGTCAGGCGTCCAATCGGAGTCCGTCCGCCAGCCGTCCCGCAGCGCGTCCGGCACGTCGGTCGAGTCGAGCACGTCGACCCGGTTCGTATTGCGGTTCTGCTTCTGCCCGTGCTTGCGGAACAGCTCCGCCAGCTGGCGGACGTGGACCGGCATGCCGTCCAGCGAATCCTTCAGCGGCCGGATGACCTCACCACCGATGCCCATGGAACCCCCTCCTCCTCCGGGATGCTATCCGTACGCCCGATCGCCGTCCGGCTCTTGACGGCGACGTCTTCCTCACGCCACGAGCTCCTCGCGCGACCACGCGACGTCGATGGACCCGCCGCCCGGCTTGGTCTGCCGCTCCGAGACCCAGCTCACCGGCGTGATGTGCACGGCGAGCGTGAGATCGCCGATGGTCTCGCTGCCCGCCCACACCAGCACCACGCCGAGGGAGTCGAACTCCCACCACGTCGCCCGCGTCGCGCCCGCGGCTCGGAGCGACGCCGCGTACGCCGCGACCCGGTCGTCGCCGTGCCGGCCGAGCTCGACGTCGATCGGAGAGCCCTCGTGCTGCGCGAAGGCGTCCCGCACGCGGTCCGCCAGATCCTTCATGCGGCGGCGCTCCTCGTGCGGGTCACGCCCTGCCGAGCGGGGGTCGCCGCCCTGCGCGGCGAGCGGCAGGATCCTGAGCGGTCCCCGATCGAGGACGGTCACCGGCGACTCGACCGGCTGGAACCGGACGATCGCCCGGACGGCAGCGAGGACGTCGCCCTCGGTGCCGTCGATGCGCCACCCGCGGCCGGCCGCGACGGGCGCTCCCCGGGACGCGCAGCGCCCGGCGAAGGCCTCGGCGGCGTCGATCGTGTCGAGCCCGAACCGCGGCATGTCGTCCGGCGAGGAGGCCGCCACGAGGTCGGCCCAGTCCCCGAAGGCGGGGAGCGGACGGCGGAGCCCGCTCTGGGGCACATCCGCCACCTCGCGGAAGCTGTCGTCCTGGATCGGCGAGGTCCGGATGACCTGCGCCACGCCGTCGGTGAAGAAGAGCTGGGTGACCCGGATCACGTCGGTCGACGGCGCCCCGCCGAAGGGATCGCCGTTCGGGTAGAACAGGTCGACGATGCGCCGGCAGAACAGCTCACCGGCCACCGTCTCCCACGTCACCTCGCGGAGGACCGCCTTGCTGGCCGTGTGCGAGGTCACCGAGAAGCGGTAGCTGTCACCCGAGAACGGATGCTCGCTGCTCGAGACGGACAGCTTCCACTCGATCGGCTCGTCGCCGGGGATCACCGTGAGCGCCTGTCCGGTCAGGTAGCGGCCCTTCGCCTCCTCGTCCCCGTAGTAGGGGTCGTCGCCCAGCGCTTCGAGACGGAAGACCTCGAGACGCTTCGGATAGCGGACCGCCCCCGCGTCCGCCGCCGTCACGGAGTGAACTCGGAGAACTGACCCCAGGTGCCGCCGACGGACGGGTTCGCGCCGGTCGAGGACGGGTTCACCGTGAACACCGCCTCGGGGATGCCTTCGGGGAGGTAGCCGCCGGGGATCCACTGCGCGTTCGCGCCGCCCTCGTTGCCCCGCGGCATCCGGAGGTTGCCGCCGGCGATCTCGTCGTACGAGAAGTCCGCGCGCACGATCGTGGTGCCGGGCTCGAAGAAGTCCTTGCCGAGGCCGAGCATCTCGCCGAGCCGCTCGCGGTTGCCGCCCGCGCTCTCGATGATCGAGTCGATCTCCGACGTCGGGAAGACGAACGTCGTGCCCGCGTTGCCGGGGCCGTACTTCCCGAGGCTGTCCTGCTTGTAGAACCGCGTCGCTCCGCCGTCGAACCGGCGGATGTGCTGCTCGATGTAGTCGGCGTCGAGGTACTCCGCCGGGTACGGCCGGTTCGACTTGCCCGTCCCCACGACACGGTCGGGGGTGTGCCACGAGTCCTTCTTCCAGCCGTCCCGAAGCGCCTCGGGGACGTCCGTCGCGTCGAGGTCGTCCACGCGCCCCGTGTTGCGCTGCTGCTTCTGGCCGTGCTTGCGGAACATCTCGGCGAGCTGACGGACGTGCACCGGCATCCCGTCGAGGGAGTCCTTGATCTGCCGGGTGACCTGGCTCATCCCCATGGGTCAGTCCCCTCCGATGTTCAGGCTCGCGAGATCCGACATCAGCCGCTCGGTGAGCGTCTCGACGTCCGCGGCGTGCTGCTGCATCTCGCCCTCGGCCTGCTCCAGCGCCTGCAGGTCGGCGTAGAACTCGTCCGGGTCCCCGGCGACCGCTTCGACGATCGGCGAGTCGAGGGCGGCCATGATGACGCCCGGCAGCTCCTCGGCGAGGGGCTCGATCACCATGGGGAGGACCTGGTTGAGCACCTGCTCGACGGCGACGTCCACCGCCGCGTTGAGGAGCTTCTTCTTGATGATCAGCATGGGGCCGGCGCCGAGGGCGGTCACCGGGTTCGTGAGCATGGCGACGAGCGCGATCATGGTCGACGTCACGTCGGCGATGACCTTGATCTTCAGAGCCAGGACGGCTCCCGCGGCGATGTCCACGCCCGTGGGCACGGGGCCCAGGATGTCGAGCAGCCGCTGCAGGTTCTGCGACCGGTTGGCGTTCCAGGCGCCGACGTAGGCGGGTCCGGCCTGACCGCGCATGGCGGCGGCGAGGTCGCCGTTGACCTTGCGGTCCATCGCCTGCAGCTTGTCCTCGAGGTCGTCCCGGAACACCGAGACCATCTGCGCACCACGGCGCAGTTCGTCCTCGTCGATGTCGGGCCAGTCGAACCCGAGCTTCTCCATCACCCAGATCAGCTCATTCGGCAGCATCATTCCCACGGCGGGCACCTCCAGCGACGACTGTATGCGAACCCGGCCCCGACGCACGATGGGGAGAACTCCCCACGCGCACGGCGCCGGTGGGGGTCAGTGGAAGAAGTGGCGTTCGCCGGTGAAGTACATGGTCACTCCGGCGGCACGGGCGGCGTCGATGACCTCCTGGTCGCGGACGGATCCGCCCGGCTGGATGATCGTCGTGATCCCGGCGTCGATGAGGACCTGCGGCCCGTCTGCGAACGGGAAGAACGCGTCGGATGCCGCCACCGAGCCCGCGGCGCGGTCCCCGGCGCGCTCGACGGCGAGCCGGCATGAATCGACGCGGTTCACCTGTCCCATGCCGATGCCGACCGTTGCGGAGTTCTTCGCGAGGACGATGGCGTTCGACTTGACGGCCCGGCAGCTCTTCCACGCGAACGACAGGTTGCTGAGCTCGTCGTCCGCGGGCCGCTCCCCCGCCACGAGCTGCCAGCCGTCCACGAGCGACTCGATCTCGTCGGGGAACCGGTCGGCGTCCTGCAGCAGCAGTCCGCCCGACACCAGCCGGACGTCCATGGGCTCCTGTCGCCAGTCGTCGGGCAGCTGGAGCACGCGCAGGTTCTTCTTCAGCCGGAAGACCTCGAGGGCGGCGGGCTCGAAGGCGGGCGCGACGATGACCTCGGTGAAGATGTCGCGCAGGTTCTCCGCCATCTTGAGGGTGACGGTGCGGTTCGCGGCGATGACGCCGCCGAACGCCGACGTCGGGTCGCACTCGTGCGCACGCAGGTGGGCCGAGGCGATCGGGTCGAGCGCGTTCGGGGCGCCGATGGCGATGCCGCACGGGTTCGCGTGCTTGATGATCGCGACCGCGGGCTTCACGAGGTCGAACGCGGCCCGCAGGGCGGCATCCGCGTCGACGTAGTTGTTGTAGGACATCTCCTTGCCCTGCAGCTGCGTGGCCTGGGCGATGCCGTGCCCGCCGACGCGCGTGTAGATCGCGGCCCGCTGGTGCGAGTTCTCGCCGTAGCGGAGGGTGGCGAGGCGCTCGGCCTTGATCGTCAGGTGCTGCGGCAGCTCGTTCTCGTCGGCGAGGCTCTCCTCGGCGAACCACGTCGCCACGGCACGGTCGTAGTTCGCCGTGTGCGCGAAGGCGCGCGCGGCGAGATCGCGGCGCTGGGCGAGGGTCGTGCCGCCACCGCGGACCGCGTCGATGATCGCGGGGTACGACTCGGGCGAGACGACGATCGCGACGTTGGCGAAGTTCTTCGCGGAGGCGCGGACCATGGCGGGCCCGCCGATGTCGATCTGCTCGACGACCGCGTCGCCGGTCGCCCCGGAGCTCACCGTCTCGACGAACGGGTACAGGTTCACGACGACGAGCTCGAAGGGCGCGATGCCGAGATCGGCGAGCTGCGTCTCGTGGTCCTCGAGGCGCAGGTCGGCCAGCAGGCCCGCGTGCACGCTCGGGTGGAGCGTCTTGACGCGGCCGCCGAGCGACTCGGGGAAGCCGGTGATCTCGGACACGTCCGTCACGTCGAGGCCCGCCTCGCGCAGCATCGCGGCCGAGCCGCCGGTGGAGACGATCTCGACGCCCGAGGCGGTCAGCGTCTGGGCGAGCTCGAGGAGGCCGGCCTTCTCGCTCACCGAGATGAGCGCGCGGCGCACCGGGACGACATCGCGCGAACGGTAGAGAGCGGGGTCGATCTGCGGTCCGGCCATCGGGTTTCTCCTCGGGTCAGGCGGTCTGGGTGAGGTCGAGCTCGCCGGATGCGACGCGGCGGACCGCATCGATCAGCAGGCGCCGCTCGACGGGCTTGATGCGCTCGTGCAGGGTGTGCTCGGTGTCGTCCGGCAGGACCGGGACGCGCTCCTGGGCGAGGATCGGGCCGGTGTCCACGCCGTTGTCGACGACGATGACGCTCGCGCCGGTCTCCGAGACGCCGGCGGCGAGCGCGTCGCGCACGCCGTGCGCGCCGGGGAACTCGGGCAGGTAGGCGGGATGGGTGTTCAGCATCCGCGGCGACCACGCCTCGACGACGGCGGCCGGCAGCAGGCGCATGAGGCCGCTCAGGATGACGAGATCGGGTGCCCACACGTCGAGGTGGGCGAGGAGCTCGCGGCCCCAGTCCTCGCGGGTCTCGAACTCCTCGAACGGGACCATGAAGGTCGGGATGCCGTAGTGCTCGGCGTGCACGAAGCCGTCGGCCTGGCGGTCGGCACCGACCGCGATGACGCGGGCAGGGAACCCGGGTTCGCTGGCGGCTTCGAGCAGGGCACGCAGATTGGAGCCCGTGCCCGAGATGAGAACGGCGACCGTGAGCACCGGATCAGTCTAGCGGGGCGGCCGAGGACACCTCGGGTGAGACGGGCGCCGGCTCGCCCGAGTACTCGTCCGCGGGGCGCGGCGAGAACAGCATGATCGCGGCGCCCAGGCCGATCTCGAGCCCGACGGCGAGGGCCAGCGCACCGGGCTCGGGTCCGAGCTCCGCCATCCGGCCGGGTCCGAGCGCGCCCTGTGCCGCCCATGCCAGCGTCGCCGCGCCGAGGGCGCTGCCGACGGCGAGCCCGGCGAGCGCGACGATCCGCGGGCGGAGCGACTCGGCATCCGGCTGCCCGGTCAGCAGCATGCCGCGGACGAACCAGCCCGCGAACGCCCCCACGCCCACGACGAGCAGGGCGAGCAGCAGCAGCCACGTGGAGGTCGACTCGGGCACGACCCCCAGGACCGGGATGCCGGGGATGGGACCGAGACTCGTCCCGGCGGGCGACACCGCGGTCCCGGTGCCGACGGCGAAGCCCGGGCCCGCGACGAAGCCCGCGAACCAGACCACGAGCGTCGGCAGGTAGAAGGCGGCGCCGAGCGACAGCACGACGACACCGAGGAGGTCGGCATGCGCCGCCTGGGTGAGCGCCACGATCTCGCCGCCGCGGAGCACGAAGAGCAGCGCCAGCAGGAGGGCGCCGAGGCCGACGAGCCCGGTGAGACAGATCGCGAGCCCGCGCACCGCGGCGTCCACCGCGTCCTGCACGGCGTCGGGGAGCCGGTCGGAGACGGCGTCGACGAGGCCGCCGTCACCGTCGCTCCAGGCGCGGACGAGAGCGCCGATGAGGGCGGGCACGCCGAAGACGAGCGCCGGGGCGAGGATCGCGCCGACGGGCGGGACCGTCGCGACCTGCGTCGCGCTGGTGGCGGCGATGACGGATGCCAGGACGGCGACGACGAGGGTGCCCGCACCCACTCCGGTCGGCCAGGCGCCGGCTCGGGCGGCGCGCGCACCCGATCGGTAGCCGAGCACCGCGGTGAACACGGCGAGCGCGGAGGGCGCGAGCGAGACGCCGAACTCGCCCGCCTGCTCCGACAGGCCGCCGAGCAGGAGGAGCTCCTCCGGCAGCGAGACCTCGACGGGGACGAAGTGGCCGAGCTGCCAGACCGTGCCGCTGACCGGCCAGAGCGCCGACCAGTCGGCCTCGAGGCCGAGACCGAACGCCCAGAGCAGCGTCATCGGCGCGAGCACGAGAGCGACGCCGACGGCGACGACGATCAGGGCGTCGAGCGCGGCGAGGAGGAAGACGAGCAGGCGGTTCATGCCGAACCGACCCTACCGTCACCGAGCCCGCAGGACCTTCTCGAGCGCCTTGCCGCGAGCCAGCTCGTCGACGAGCTTGTCGAGGTACCGGATGCGGCGCATGAGCGGGTCCTCGATCTCCTCGACGCGCACGCCGCAGACGACGCCGGTGATGCCCGCGACGCCCGGATTGAGGTCCGCCGCCGCGAAGAACTGCTCGAAGGTGGAGCCGCTGTCGATCTGCGCCGCGAGGGCGCGGTCGTCGAAGCCCGTGAGCCAGCGGATCGTCTCATCGAGCTCCGCCTTCGTCCGCCCTTTCCGCTCCACCTTGGCGAGGTACAGGGGGTACACCGACGCGAAGCTCGTCGTGAAGATCCGGTGCATGACGGAAGCGTATCCCCTGGCGCCGCTAATCTCGGATGGTGACCAGCCCAACACGCTCCCCCCAGACGGATGCCGGCGCACCGGCATCCGTCTCCGCCCTCGACCGCTTCTTCGAGATCACCCGCCGCGGATCCACGATCGGCACCGAAGTCCGCGGTGGCGTCGTCACGTTCGTGACGATGGCCTACATCGTGATCCTGAACCCGATCATCCTGTCGACCGCCGACGTCGAGGGGACGGTGCTCCCGCCCGGCGCGGTCGCGGCGAGCACGGCCCTCACCGCCGGCTTCATGACGATCCTGTTCGGCATCGTCACGCGCCTGCCGTTCGCGTTCGCCGCGGGTCTCGGCATCAACGCGTTCCTCGCCTTCTCCGTGGTCGGCCAGGTGACGTGGGGCGAGGCGATGGCCCTCACGATCATCAACGGCCTCATCATCGTCCTGCTGGCCGCGACGGGCCTGCGGAAGATGATCTTCGACGCCGTCCCCGTACAGCTGAAGCTCGCCATCACGGTCGGCATCGGCCTGTTCATCTCCTTCATCGGGTTCGTCAACGCCGGCTTCGTCCGTCCCGCCGAGGGCACGCCGCTGGAGCTCGGCGTCGCCGGGTCGGTCGCGTCGATCGACACGCTGCTGTTCGTCGTCACCCTCCTCATCGGCGGCGTCCTGATCGCCGTGCGGGTGAAGGGCGCCATCCTCATCGCCCTCGTCGCCGGCACGATCCTCGCCGCTCTCGCCAACCTCTTCACGCCGGTGGCCGACTTCGGCCTGACGGCCGGACTGTTCGCCCTGCCCGACCTCAGCCTGGTCGGCAACGTCGACTTCGGCTTCGACCTCGGCAAGGTCGGCTTCGTCGCGCTGCTGATGTTCGTGTTCACGCTCGTGTTCACGAACTTCTTCGACGCGATGGGAACGATGACCGGCCTTGCGAAGGAGGCGGACCTCGCCGACGAGAAGGGCGACTTCCCGCGCATCAAGTCGGCGCTGATCGTCGAGGGCGTCGGCGCCGTCGTCGGCGGCGCGACCTCCTCGTCGTCGGCCACGGTGTTCGTCGAGTCCGGCTCCGGCATCGGCGAGGGAGCCCGCACCGGCTTCGCGAACGTGGTCACCGGCGTGCTGTTCCTGCTCGCGATGTTCGTGACCCCCGTCACCGGCCTCGTCCCCGGTTTCATCGCCGCCGCGGCGCTGGTCCTCGTGGGCGCCATGATGCTGGCGCAGATCAAGCACATCGACTTCTCGGAGTTCAACGTGCTGCTGCCGGTGTTCCTCACGGCGACCGTCATGCCGCTGTCCTACTCGATCGCGAACGGCATCGGCGCCGGCTTCATCAGCTGGGTCGTCGTCAACTCGCTCTCGGGCAAGGCGCGTCAGGTCCACTGGCTGCTGTGGGTCGTCGCGTTCGGGTTCGTGCTGTACTTCGCCCGCGGGCCGATCGAGGCGCTGCTCGGCGTCTGATCCCGCCCGCACCGACGAAGAGGGCCGGATGCCACTGGCATCCGGCCCTCTTCGTTCCTGCTCGACTGCTACAGGCTCTCGATGATCGCGCGCACCAGGTCGGCGGTCTCGGAGGGGGTCTTCCCGACCTTGACGCCGGCGGCCTCGAGGGCCTCCTTCTTGGCCTGGGCGGTGCCCGCGGAGCCGGAGACGATGGCGCCGGCGTGGCCCATGGTCTTGCCCTCGGGTGCGGTGAACCCGGCGACGTAGCCGACGACCGGCTTCGTCACGTTCGCCTTGATGTAGTCGGCGGCGCGCTCTTCGGCGTCGCCGCCGATCTCGCCGATCATGACGATCGCCTTGGTCTCGGGGTCGGCCTCGAACGCCTCGAGGGCGTCGATGTGCGTGGTCCCGATGACGGGGTCGCCGCCGATGCCGATGGCGGTGGAGAAGCCGAGGTCGCGCAGCTCGAACATCATCTGGTAGGTCAGGGTGCCCGACTTCGAGACGAGGCCGATCGGGCCCTTGCCGGTGATGTTCGCGGGCGTGATGCCTACGAGCGCCTCACCGGGGGTGATGATGCCGGGGCAGTTCGGGCCGATGATGCGGGTCTTGTTGCCCTTGCTCTTCGCGTAGGCCCACGCCTCGGCGGTGTCGCCGACGGGAACGCCCTCGGTGATGACGACGAGCAGCGGGATCCCGGCGTCGATGGCCTCGATCATCGCGTCCTTCGTGAACGCCGGCGGGACGAAGGCGATGGACACGTCGGCGCCCGTCTTCTCGATGGCTTCGGCGACCGTGCCGAAGACCGGCAGCTCGACCTCGCCCTCATGCGGCTTCTCGTGCGTGACGGTCGAGCCGGCCTTGCGCGCGTTGACGCCGCCGACGATGTTGGTGCCCGCCTTCAGCATGAGCGCGGTGTGCTTGGTGCCCTCGCCGCCGGTGATGCCCTGGACGATGACCTTGGAGTCCTTGTTGAGATAGATCGACATTCTCGGTTCCTTCTGTCTCAGGCGTTCGCCAGCTCGGCGGCCTTGTCGGCGCCCTCGTCCATGCCCGCGGCGAGCGTGACGAGCGGGTGGTTCGCGTCGGCCAGGATCGCGCGACCCTCTTCGACCTGGTTGCCGTCGAGGCGGACGACGAGCGGCTTGGTGGCGGAATCGCCCAGGATCTCCAGGGCCTTCACGATGCCTTCGGCGACCGCGACGCAGCTGGTGATGCCGCCGAACACGTTCACGAAGACGCTCTTGACCTGCTCGTCGCCGAGGATGACGTCGAGGCCGGCGGCCATGACCTGCGCGTTCGCGCCGCCGCCGATGTCGAGGAAGTTCGCGGGCTTGACCCCGCCGTGGCCCTCGCCGGCGTAGGCGACGACGTCGAGCGTGGACATGACCAGTCCGGCGCCGTTGCCGATGATGCCCACCTGACCGTCGAGCTTGACGTAGTTGAGGCCGGCGGCCTTCGCCTTGGCCTCGAGCGGGTCGGCGGCGCCCTTGTCCTCGAGCTGTTCGTGCTCGGGGTGGCGCACCTCGCTGGCGTTGTCGTCCAGGGACACCTTGCCGTCGAGGGCGACGATGTCGCCGGCGCCGGTGCGCACCAGCGGGTTCACCTCGACGAGGGTCGCGCCCTCGCCCTTGTACACGTCGTACAGCTTGACGAACACGTCCGAGACCTTCTCGACGAGGTCCTCGGGGAAGTTCGCGGCCTTCGCGATCTCGAGCGCCTTGGCCTTGTCGATGCCCTGCAGCGGGTCGACCTCGATGCGCGCGAGCGCCTCGGGACGCTCGACGGCGAGCTCCTCGATCTCCATGCCGCCCTCGACCGAGCACAGGCTCAGGTAGGAGCGGTTGCCGCGGTCCAGCAGCACCGAGAAGTAGAACTCCTCGGCGATGTCGGCGCCCTGGGCGATCATGACGCGCTGGACGACGTGGCCCTTGATGTCGAGGCCGAGGATGGCCTGGGCCGCCTCGAACGCCTCGTCCGGGGTCTTGGCGACCTTGACGCCGCCGGCCTTGCCGCGACCTCCGGTCTTGACCTGAGCCTTGACGACGACCACTCCGCCGATCTTCTCGGCGGCTGCCCTCGCCTCCTCAGGGGTGTCGGCGATGATGCCGGCGAGCACCGGCACCTCGTACTTCTCGAACAGGTCTCGTGCCTGGTACTCGTAAAGGTCCACTGCAATCCTTCGCTGGGCGACGGCGGGGTGACGGGCGCTGGAAATCTCTCGATATCAAGAGATCGCCCGGTCGAAAGCCTACTACCCGCTCCTGAGCGCTCCCGCCGGGACCGGGGCCGCCGGATCAGATCCAGCCGCGCTCGCGGGCCAGGATGGCCGCCTGCTGCCGTGTCGCCAGCCCCAGCTTCCCGAGGACGGAGGAGACGTGGTTGCGGACGGTGCCCGCCGAGAGGTGCAGGGATGCCGCGATCTGCGCGATCGTCTCACCGCGCGCGCCCGCCCGCAGGACGTCCAGCTCGCGATCGGTGAGCGGACTCCGCTCGTCGCTGAGCGCGTCCGCCGCGATCTCGGGATCGACGTACCGGCGGCCGGCAGCGACCTCCCGGATCACCGCCGCGACGTCGTCCGCGCGACGGGACTTCGGCAGGAAGCCGTCCACGCCGGCGCTCAGCGCCCGGCGCAGCACGCCGGGGCGGGCGTGCCGGGTGACGACCACGCAGCGGGCGGGGATCCGCTGGCGGATGCGCGCCGCGGCCTCGACCCCGTCGATCCCCGGCATCTCGAGATCCAGCAGGCAGACGTCGGGGCGCAGCTCGAGGGCGAGGGCGACGGCCGTCTCGCCGTCGCTGCATTCCGCGATGACCTCCAGATCGTCCTCCAGTCGCAGCAGCGCGGCGAGCGCCGTCCGGATCATGTCCTCGTCGTCGGCGATCAGCACGCGGATCATCGCGCTCCTCCTTCTCCGCGGGCGGGGACCGTCACGACCAGCTCGAACCGCTCGGCGTCCTGTCGCGACGTGGCGTCCCCTCCGACGACCGCCACGCGCTGGGCGATCCCCTCGAGCCCGGCACCCGCGCCGATGGCGGACCCGCTGCCGGGATCGTTGGCCACGACGAGGCGCCACGCGCTTCCCTGCAGGTGCAGCCCCAGCCGTGCCCACCGGCCGCCGCCGTGCTTGAGGATGTTCGTCGTGGACTCGCGCACGACCGGACCGAGGAGGTCCGCGGGGGCGGATGCCGCGCCCGGATCGACATCGAGCGACACCGTCAGACCCGCGGCCCGCATGAGGTCGGCGGCGTTGGCGAGCTCGTCCGGCAGCGGGACGCCCCGGAACCGGCCCGCGAGGGCGCGCGTGCCGTCGCGGGCCTCGTCGACGGAGGCGCGCGCGAGGCGGATCTGGTCGGCGGCGGCATCCGGGTCGCGCTCGATCATCCGCTCGGCGAGCTCCAGCTGGAGGGCGATCACCTGCAGGTGGTGGCCCTGGAGATCGTGGAGGTCGCTCGCCAGCCGTAGCCGCTCTTGGACGGCGGCGAGGCGCGCCTCGACATGGCGGGCGCGGTCGAGCTCGAGCACGACGTCCCAGGACCAGAGCGAGAGCGCCTGCGCGGGCGGGAGCATGATCGCGAAGAAGGAGATCAGGAACGTCTCCCCGGCCGTGGCCGAGGTCGCCCGCTCCAGGAACCAGAGACAGACCAGGCCGACCTCGAGGAGGATGACGCCGCGCCAGCGGATGCCGGGGCCCCATCGGACGAGGCAGAGGACGGACCCTGCGAGAGATGCCCCGAGGAGCGGCGACCCCGCCGCGAGGGCCAGCAGGACGGCGCCCGCCACGCCCGCGAGGACCGGCACGGAGACGAAGCGACCGAGCCCCGGCGTGCGGTCCCGCTCGTCGAGGTCGCCGTCGCGCCGGTAGCGGGCGAGCAGGATGGCGGTCGCCGCGAGGACGAGGGCGGACCCGACGCCGACCCCGATGACGAGGAGGGGACGGCGCCCTCCTGCCTCGGCGAGGAGCACGTGCACGGCCCAGACGAAGAGGGTCCCGAGCAGGAAGAACACCATCGAGCTCGCGATGTACCAGCCGGTGGCGGAGACGCCCCGCGCGAGCGAGACCGCGGTGCGTGAGGGTGCGGGGTCGGGGAGGCTCACATCGCCACAGTACGACCATGACGTTTGTCACCCCTCGACCCGCGGATGCTCCCGGCGATGCGTGACGCGGCGACACTGCCGCGGCGGCGGCCGCCGCGATGGGATGGATCAGAGCCGATCGAGATCCGATCGGCGCGATCTTGAGAGGACCTCATGTCCAACCCCGTCTCCGACCTCGTCGCCGGCTTCCAGGACCTCGTCTCCCAGATGCCCGACCTCCTCCAGCCGCTCGTCGTGGCGCTCGCCGGCGCCGTGCCCTTCATCGAGGGCGAGGGCGCCGCGGCGATCGGCATCGTCGGGGGCATCCACCCGGTCGTCTCGGCGATCGCCGCGGCGATCGGCAACTTCGTCTGCGTCGCCGTCGTCGTCCTCGTCACCGCGCGCGTCCGCACCGCCGTGACGACGCGCGCCGGTTCCGGTGCCGAGAAGCCGACGTCGGCCCGGGCCGAGAAGTTCCAGAACGCCTACCACCGCTACGGCACGCCCGGGGTGAGCCTGCTCGGCCCGCTGCTCCTGCCGACGCAGTTCACGGCAGCCGCCCTCACGGGCACCGGCGTCCCGACGGGTCGCGTGCTGTTCTGGCAGGGCGCCGCCATCGTGCTGTGGACGACGGTCATCACCCTCATCATCACCGGAGTGATCGCCGCCGCGCTGTGAGGCCGCGCGGCGACCGCGCGGCGGGACCCCGCGCGCGCCGGCCGGCGGCCGTCAGCCGAGGCGGCGGAGGCCGCGCGTCGCGGGGCCCTCGATCCGCCGGCCCTCGGCCGTGAACCGCGACGCGTGCAGCGGGCAGTCCCACGTGCACTCGAGGTCGTTCCACTCCAGCACCCCGCCCAGGTGCGGGCAGACCGCATCCACGGCCCGGGTCTCACCGTCGACGGTGGAGATTCCCACGGGGCGGCCGCGTCGCTGCGCGACGACGCCCTCGCCCTCGGCGGGCTGAGGCACGGGCACGGCCCGGGACTCGGCATCCGTCCACGCGGTCGCCGCCTTCACCCCGACCTCCGCGTTCGCCGCGACGCCACGGGCCAGGTCGGCGGGCATCGTCAGCCGCGTCCCCAGCTGGGTCATCCAGGCCGGCCGTTCTCCACGCGGGATGCCGCGGATCTCGGCGGCCAGCCGGAGCGCCGCCGCCGGCGCGTTCGTGAGGCCCCACTTGGCGTAGCCCGTCGCGAGCCGGACCCGGCCGAGCGAGCGGGGCAGCACCCCGACGAAGGGGACGAGGTTGTGGGAGGTGTAGTCCTGCGCCGACCAGCGGTGCGTCTCCCGGCCCACCGGGAACATGCCGCGCGCCCACTCGGCGAGCTCGTCGAGCCGCGCCCGCTCGGACTCGGCGCGGCCGACCGGGTGCCCGGCGCCTCCGACGACCAGCTGCGCCACGTCGGACGGCCCGTCGTCCGCCGTCACCGTCCGCACCGAGCGGGTCGGCTCGTCGGCCGACAGGTACATGCCGTCGGGCAGCGGTCCTTCCAGCTCGAACGACACGCACGCCGAGCGCATGCCGCTGACCTTGGCGAAGTACAGGCCGCGATCGAGGATGGGCGTGCCCGTGGCGAGCACGACCTGATCGGCGAACACGGGGCCGGCATCCGTCTTCACCCGCGGCTGCGGCAGCACCGAGACACCCGTGACCGCGACGCCCAGATGCAGCGTGCCGCCGGCCGCGACGAACGCGGCGGCGAGCGCCTCGACCATGCGCATCGGATCGATCGCCCGCTGCCCGTCGAGGGCGACGGCGGCCGTCATCGACACGGCTGCCGCGCCGGTCTCCGCCGCGTCCGCGAAGCGGACGTCGAGCCCCGCCTCGCGGGCCGCGTCGTGCTCGGCGTAGACGGCGTCGATGCCGTCCGGCGTCTGCGCGTACGTGTACGCCGTGCGCACGGTCGTCGGAACGCCGAGCTCGTCGGCGGTGCGCACCATCCAGTCGAAGCCGTCGCGGTTGGCGTCGACGTAGGCGCGGACGAGCGAATCGGGGTGACCGCGGCGGAGCGAGGACAGCGTCGTGCCCTGCAGGAGGGACACCTTGCCGGTGTTCGACCCGGATGCGAGCTCGCCGATGCCGCCGCGCTCGAGGACCGCGACGTCCATGCCGGCCCGGGCGAGCTCGAGCGCCGTGGCGAGCCCCGTCAGACCCGCGCCGACCACGACGACGTCGTGTCGCGTCCCGGCTTCGAACGGCAGGCCGGCGACGGCGGGGGCATCCTGTTTCCAGAGCGAGGTCATTGCTTCAGTCAATGCGGCCCCGCCGACCGGCGACAACCTGCTTGACAGTAGGCTCTCCCCCATGGTCGATGACGCTCGTGCCGCCGGAAGCGCCGTGGTGGCGGCCGCGCTCGCGCTGTTCGCGGAGCACGGGTACGAGCAGACGTCCGTGGAGCAGATCGCGCAGTCGGCGGGTGTCTCGCGCTCGACCTTCTTCCGTCAGTTCGGCGGCAAGGACGACGTCGTCTTCGCCGACCACGAGGTCCTGCTCGACCAGCTCCGCGGGTTCCTCGCCGGCGCGCACGACAGCCCCTGGGCGGCGGTCTGCGAGGCGTCCGTGCAGGTGTTCCGCCATTTCGCCGCCGACCCCGAGCTCGCCCGCCGCCGCTACGCCGTCGTCCGCGACGTGCCGTCCCTGCGTGACCGCGAGATCGTCACCGTGTTCCGCTACGAGCGGCTGTTCGACGAGTACCTCCGCCAGGCGCTGCCCGGCCTCGATCCGGTCGACGCCGTGGCGTACGCCGCGATGGTGACCGCCGTCCACAATCACGTGCTGCGTCGCCTGCTGCGTGGCACCAAGCGCGTGCCGGCATCCGCTCTCACCGATGCGTACGACGACCTGATGCACCGCTTCGGCGTGCACCCCGACGGCGAGACGCCCGCCGACGACGATGTCGTCGTGGCGACGTTCCCGCGACGGATGCCGGCCGCCGAGGTCGCCCGTCGGCTCGGATCGCTGCGCTGACACCGGACCGGTACCGGGTGGCACCGCGTCTCAGCGGTATCGGCACCCGATGCCAGGACCCGGCGTAATCTGAGTGCATGACCTCTCCTCTCCCCGGCGATTCCGTCCCGCACTACGACGTGCTCGGCCGGGTCGGCACCGACTACTACGCCGTCTTCGCCGACATCCCCGATGCCGACCGCGAGGTCTGGGAGCGGGCGCAGGACCTGGTGGACGAGGTCGGCGACCGGATGCGCGACGCCTGGGACGCCGCCGACTACCCGATGGACGTCGCCGCCCGCCTGGGTGAGCTCGACCTGCTCAACGACGGGATCGAGCACCCCCGGTTGACCCGGTTCTCGCCGCTCGCGGCGGGCCTCGTGAACATGGAGGTCTCCCGCGGCGACGGATCGCTCGGCACCGTGCTCGCGGTCCAGGGCGGCCTCGCGCTGCGCACCCTGGCGCTGTTCGGCAGCGACGACCAGCAGGAGCGGTGGCTGAGCGCGGTCGCCCGCAGCGAGGTCCCGGCGGCGTTCGCGCTCACCGAGCCCGACCACGGATCGGACTCCGTCTCGCTCGAGACCGTCGCGCGCCGGGACGGCGGCGAATGGGTCATCCGGGGTGCGAAGAAGTGGATCGGCAACGGCGCGACCGGCGGGATCACCTTCGTGTGGGCGCGTGTCGACGATGAGGGCTCCGAGCTGCACGGCGCCGTGCGGTGCTTCCTCGTCGAACAGGATCGGCCCGGCTACACCGGCACGGTGATCACCGGCAAGGCTTCGCTGCGCGGCATCCACCAGGCCCACATCGCCCTGGACGACGTGCGGGTCCCGGGCGATGCCGTCCTCCCCGGCACCCGGAGCTTCAAGGACGCCTCCACCGTCCTCTACGCGACGCGATCGGGGGTGGCCTGGTCGGCGCTCGGCCACGCGACGGCCTGCTACGAGGCGGCGCTGCAGTACGCGCAGCAGCGGGTGCAGTTCGGCAAGCCGCTCGCGAAGTTCCAGATGGTGCAGGAGCGGCTCGCGCACATGCTCGAGGACCTCACCGCCATGCAGCTGTTCTGCCGCCGGCTCGCCGACCTCGAGACCGCGGGCGGGCTCCGGCCGACGCAGGCGTCGCTCGCGAAGTTCCACAACACCCGTGCCGCACGGCGGGTGGCGGCCACCGCCCGCGACCTGCTCGGCGGCAACGGCATCCTGCTCGAGAACGGCGTCATGCAGCACATGGCCGACATCGAGGCGATCCACACCTACGAGGGCACCGAGTCGGTGCAGGCGCTGCTGCTCGGTCGCGACATCACCGGAATGGGTGCCTTCGCCTGATCGGACCGGCAGGATGGGGCGCATGTACGAGATCCCCGCACCGATGCTCGCGAAGTCCGTCCCGGCCGTGCCCGATCCGGCGAAGACACCCGGAGGCCTGAGCTTCGAACCGAAGTGGGACGGGTTCCGCGCGCTGATCTCGTGGGACGGCCAGGACGTCGAGATCGGGTCCCGCGGCTCCAAGCCGCTGACCCGGTACTTCCCGGAACTCGTCGAGGCCATCGCGCGTCTCGTCCCCGAACCGTGCCTCCTGGACGGCGAGATCGTCGTGGCAGACGGTGAGCCGGGGTCGCAGCGGCTGCAGTGGGAGATCCTCTCGCAGCGGATCCACCCTGCGGCATCCCGCGTGACGATGCTCAGCGAGACGCATCCGGCGATGTTCGTCGCCTTCGACCTCCTCGCGCGCGGCGACCGCGATCTGCAGGGCGAGCCGTTCGCGGAGCGCCGCGCGCAGCTCGAAGAGGTGCTCGCAGACGTGCCGGCGCCCGTCCATCTGACGCGCACGACGACGGACCGCGAGGTCGCCGAGCGATGGCTCGCCGAGTTCGAGGGCGCCGGCCTCGACGGCGTCGTCGCGAAGCCGCTCGCTGCGCCGTATGCGCCGAACAAGCGGACGATGTTCAAGATCAAGCACGCGCGCTCTGCCGACGTCGTCGCGCTGGGATACCGGATCCACAAGAGCGGCGCGGGGGTCGGCTCGCTGCTGGTCGGCCTCTACGACGATGCCGGGGAGCTCCGCTCGGTCGGCGGCGTCGCCGCCTGGAGCAACGCACGGCGGCTCGCACTCATCGACGAGCTCGCCCCGCTCGTGGAGCGAGACGATGACGGCCGCGCCGTCACCGGCGAATCGGACCGCTCGCGCTTCGCGGGCTCGAAGGACGTGTCGTTCGTGCGCCTGCGGCCGGAGCGGGTGCTCGAAGTGGCCTACGACCAGCTGGAGGGCGACCGCTTCCGCCACACCGTCCAGTTCCAGCGGTGGCGCCCCGACCGGGAAGCCCGGTCGTGCACGTTCGATCAGCTCGAGACGGTCTCCGCGTACGACCTCGGTCGCGTCCTCGAATGAGTCAAGGGGTTCGGTCGATCCCCGCCCCCGTCGTCTAGGGTCGCTCCATGGGCCTCTTCGACTCCTCCCCTCGTTCGGTGCGGCTGGACGACGCGCGTCCGGTGCGGGTGACGACGCCCGGAAAGCCGTTCAGCCTCTGGTCGGACGGCTTCGGCAGCCTCGCGACCCGGGCGCTGCAGATCATCCTGGTCGTCGGCCTCGCCGTCGCCGTCATGCTGGGACTGCTGCAGCTGACCGTCGTGACGATCCCCCTCCTGCTGGCGCTGATCATCGCGTCGGCGGTGTCCCCCGTCATGAGGGCGATGCGGCGACGAGGTGTCCCCGACGCGCTGGCGACGATCCTGACCCTTCTCGCGATCGTCGTGATCCTCGGGGCGCTCTCCTGGCTCATCACGTGGGCGGTCCGCGACCAATGGGATGAGCTGTACAGCAGCGCCGAGGGCGGCTTCCAGGATCTGCTGGCGTGGGTGCAGACGCTGCCCATCGAGATCGATCAGGAGCAGATCGACAGCGTGATCGCGACGGCGACCGACTTCCTCACGAGCGCGCAGTTCGGGTCGGGCGCGCTGGCCGGCGTCAGTGCGGTCGCGAGCTTCCTGACCGGATTCGTCCTGTTCGTGACCATGCTCTTCTTCTTCCTGAAGGACGGCCCGCAGATGTGGGCGTTCCTGCTCCGCCCGTTCCGGGGCGAGTCGTACGAGCGTGCGCTCCGCATCGGCGACAAGACGGTCCACACCTTCGGCTCGTACGTGCGTGGCACGGCGGCCGTCGCGGCCGTCGACGCCCTCGGCATCCTGATCGGCCTGCTGATCCTGCAGGTGCCGCTCGCGATCCCGCTCGCGGTGCTCGTGTTCATCCTGGCCTTCATCCCGATCGTGGGAGCAACGCTCGCCGGCATCCTGGCGGCACTCGTCGCGCTCGTCGCGAACGGCTGGGTGGTGGCCCTCATCGTCGTGGCCGTCGTCGTCGTGGTGAACCAGGCGGAGGGCAACTTCCTGCAGCCGGTCCTCATGGGACGCTCGATGAAGCTGCACGCCTTCGTCATCCTGATCGCGCTGACCGTCGGCACCGTGCTCGGCGGGATCGTGGGCGCGATCCTCGCGGTGCCGTTGACGGCAGCCGCGTGGGGCATCATCCAGGTGTGGGACGGCCCGGACACGCCGGCCCGGTGGGCGCGGCCGCGTCCGGCGCGCGAGCACCGTCAGGCCGCCCGGTCGGGTGCCGACCCGTCGACGGCCGACACTCCGGTCGCTTAGTCCTTCTTCGCGCGGGACGGCTGCACGCGCGGCGGCTCTCCCGGCATCTTCGGGAACTCCGGCGGGAACGGGAGCTCGCCGAGCCCCGTGTCGAGGTCGCGCTGCCACCACTCCAGCAGGGTGTCGATGCGACCCGGGGAATCCTGCAGCCCCTCCCAGGGGTCGCCGATGTCGGCCAGACGCTGCGGCACGGTCCGGACGGTGAAGGCCGTCGGGTCGACGCCCGCCTCGAGCTCATCCCAGCCGATCGGCGTCGCGACGGTCGCGCCGGGCAGGGCGCGAGGGCTGTAAGCGCCCGCCATCGTCCGGTCGCGGTTCGCCTGGTTGAAGTCGATGAAGACGCGTTCCCCGCGCTCCTCCTTCCACCAGTTGGTGGTGACCTTCTCGGGCAGGCGGCGCTCAAGCTCGCGGCCCGCCGCGATGACGGCGTGGCGGACGTCGAGGAACTCGTGGGTCGGCTCGATCGGGCAGAACACGTGGATGCCGCGGTTGCCGCTCGTCTTGAGCCATGCCTCCAGTCCCGCTTCGCGGAGGACGTCGCGGAGCGCGGGGGCGACGGCCGCGGCATCCGCGAAGTCCGTCCCCGGCTGCGGGTCGAGGTCGATGCGCAGCTCGACGGGGTTGTCGGTGTCGTCGGCGAGCGAGGCCCAGGGATGGAAGACGACGGTGTTCATCTGCACCGCCCACGCGATCGCGGCGGCCTCGTTCAGGACCACCTGCGGATGCCGGCGGCCGCTGTTGTAGGTGCACATGACGGCGTCCACGTAGTCCGGCGTCCCCTTCGGGGGATTCTTCGAGAAGAAGCTGTCCCCGTCGACCGTGTCGGGGAAGCGCTCGAGCGACACCGGCCGGTGCCCGTTGGCACGGAGGAACGGCTCGGCGACCGCCAGGACGTACTCGGCGAGCTCGTGCTTGGTGATGCCGACGTCCGGGTAGAGCACGCGGTTCGGGCTCGAGAGCGAGAGCTCGCGTCCGCCGGGGATCGTCAGGGTGATTCGCTCGGACGCCATGCGACCCACCCTAGAGCCGGTCCCGTCGGCCGGCACAGGGGGTGGCTACTCAGCGGCTCCGGCATCCGTTTCGGCGAAGGCGAGGAGCGGCGCGAGCTGCGCGCGGTCGAGCCGGATCCAGGGTCCTGCCGCGTCGACGAGGACGCCGCTGAGCGCGGGGTCGCTCGCGAGGGCGGTCGCCAGCTGGGCGACCGTGATCGGCAGCGGGCGGTCGTCCCGGCGGAGCGCCAGGACCTCGAGCGGGTGCGAGAACACCTGCAGGTAGCGGACGCCGTCGGCGCTGCGGGCCTCGGCGATGCCGAGGCCTTCGCCGTCGCTGCGGGTTCCGGCGGCGATCCAGACGGGCGTCTTGAGAAGCGCCTCGACGACGTACCGGGCGGTGGCGTCGGTGCGCGCGTCGCTCAGCAGGTTCTTGATCGTGAACTCCGGGTCGGCCTGCTCGAGGGTGCGGGTGAGGAGTGCGGTCGGCAGGATGATCCGGCGCCCGGGACCGGCGTGGTCGATGATGAGCCCGTCGTACCCGGCGTCGATCGCGTTGCGGAGGACCGACTGGGTGGGCTGGCCGAGGATCGAGGTGCTCGTGTCGGGGTCGACGGCGACGCCCGCCTGGATGCCGGCGGCACCGCTGTAGGCGAGGAGGAACTTCTTGTCGCCGAGGGTGGAGATCGCGAGCCGGAGGGGCGCGCCTTCCTTCAGCTGCGCACGGGCATCGCCGAGGACCCGCAGGTATAGCGTCCCCTGGAGCGCCTGGCGCATCACGTTGAGGATGGCGGCGTTGTCGGGCGTCTCGGGCAGGCCTGCGAGGGCCGCGAGGAGGAGCGTGTTGTCGGGCATGCCGGCGTGGCCCTCGGTGCGGACGGGCGCTTCGGCCGGGACCGGCGGCAGGGCGGGGGCGCCGGCCGTCGACGCGGATGCCGGCTGCGCGGCGGCGGGCCGGGCCGTCTGCCCGTAGGTCGAGACCGAGATCGGGACGTGCGGCACGGCCTCTTCCGGGCCCCGGTCGGCTTCTTCGGCGGCGACGGCGGCCGAGACGTCCTCGTGCACGCCGGAGAGGGTCGTGTCGGCGTCGACGGGGACCTCAGCGTGTTCGTCGGGCTGATTCGCCGAATCGTCGGGCTGGTTCTTGGAGCGGCGGGAGAACAGAGCCATGGGTTCAGCGTACGCGGCGGCGGATACGGCGGACGCCGATCGGGCGAAGGCGATCTGCCCTGCCCGACCGGCGTCGGTGCGGTGTGCCGTGCGCCTGTCGACGCGGGTGTTCAGCGCATGGAGGCGCGGTAGCCGGCCCGCTGGGCCGCGCCCTCGGTGGCGAAGCACTCCTCGGGGTTCGTGACGCCGTAGTACTGCCCGCCGGGAACGTGGTAGATCCAGTCGCTCGTGTGGCGGGTCGTCTGGTTGCCCTTGATGGGGTGGCTTTTCGGGCAGCTGTTCGTGCTGATCGGCGCCGCCTTGCTCGACGGCTTCTTCGCAGCTGCCTTGACCTTGGCCGTGGCCTTGGACGTCTTCGAGACGGTGGTGTGACCCGACTTCTTGCCGGTGACCTTCACGGTGAGCGCCTTGCCCGTCACGCTGGATGCCACGGTGTACGTCGACTTGGTGGCTTTCGAGATCGCCTTGCCGTTCGCGTACCACCGGTAGCTGAACGACGTTCCGGACGTCCAGCTGCCCGCCTTGGCGGTCAGCTTCTTGCCGACCTGGGCGGTTCCCGTGATGGCGGGCGTCCCGGCGAGGGTGACCTTCGCCGTCGCCTTCGAGGTCTTCGAGACGGTCGCGTATCCCGCCTTCTTGCCGGTCACCTTGACGGTGAGGGGCTTCCCCGCGGCCCCCGAGGTCACCTTGTAGGCCGACTTCGTCGCCTTGGAGATGGCCTTGCCGTCGGCGTACCACTGGTACGAGAGCGACGCGCCCTTCGTCCAGGTTCCCGCCTTGACGGTGAGCGTGGCGCCCACGACGGCCGATCCGGAGACGGTCGGCGTGCCGGCGGTCGTGACCTTGGCGGTCGCCTTGGACGCCTTCGACAAGCTCTTGTACCCGGCCTTCTTGCCGGTGACCTTCACGCTCAGCGCCTTGCCGGCGACGGCTGATGTGGCCTTGTAGGCCGCGGCGGTCGCCTTGGAGATGGCCTTGCCGTCGGCGTACCATTGGTAGGCGAGGGAAGTGCCCTTCGTCCAGCTGCCGGGGTTCGCCTTGAGGGTGCTGCCGACGGCAGCGGTACCCGAGACGGTCGGGGTCGCGGCGGTGAGCGTTCCTGCCACCACGGCGGAGGTCTGGTAGCTCGCCTTGTACTGCCAGTGCGTGGAACTCGCCGTCCCGAACGGATCGATCGCCGCGTACACGACGACCGAGAGCGGCTCGCCGAGCTGGGCGGATGTCGGTGTGAACGACGGCGTCGTGGCAACGGGGCTCTCGTCGCCACCGACGTACCACTCGTAGTCCAGCTGAGCACCGGCGGGCCACACTCCGGGGTACGCCGTGAGCCTCGTCCCGACGGCCGGCTTGCCCTGAATGACGGGGTAGGACGCCTTCCCGCTGACGGACTCGAGATCCGCATCGATGCCGAGAAGGGACGCGCCCGCCGAGAGCTCGAGGCCCGTGGCGGCGGCGAAGGTGGTCGAGTCGTTCCACCATTCCTGCCAGTGGATCAGGTCGTCGTACCATCCGGCGGAATCGGTGAAGGCCAACCGGTACGTGCCGGCGGGCAGATCTGTGACCGAGTAGGTTCCGTCCTCGGCGATCGGCGCTCCGAACTCGTCGACGATCTGATCCGCCTTGACCTGGTAGGCCGTTACCCACCCGTCGCCGTCCTCGATGACGTCGGACGTGACCGTGCCGGAAATGGATCCCGTCACCTCCGCGGCGGTCGCAGCCTGCGGCAGCGCGAAGATCGTCCCGGCCAGCAGCGCTGACGCAGTGATCGTGGCAAGTGTGCGACGGCGCGCAGCAATCTCCATTGATTTCCCCCAGTGAGACGCGATCGGGATCGCGATGTTCTGCGACCCCCTCCCAGCGGGTGGCCACAGGTCATTGTCACACGACGGACGAGCCATCCGCGCTACGGATATCGCCGGCCGAGATCACGATCCGGCTACGCAACTCGTCTCTCCGAGGAGAAGGGCGCCGCGATCCACTCCGGCGTCAGAACGGTGGCGGATCCACCGCGGTGAACACGAGGGTGCGGGCGGGGATGTCGGGGACGGTGTGCCCGCTGGGGCTGGTCCATTCGAGGACGCCGGTGGGGTGTTGTCGGCCTTTCCATGCGGAGTGGTGTTTGAGGGTGTGATGTCTGCGGCAGAGGTGGGCGAGGTTGCAGATCTCGGTGGGGCCGTCGTGTCCGGCGGGGATGGTGTGGTCGATGTCGCACCGGTGTGCAGGTTGCCGGCAGCCGGGGAACCGGCAGTGCTCGTCCCGGACCGCGAGCAAGCGACGCTGCTCTGCGGTGGGCCGGTACCGGTCCACCGCGAGCACGCACCCGGTGACCGGATGGGTGAGCACCCGGTCCCACCCGGGGGCGTGGCCGGCCAGGTCGCGGGCGGTGTCCAGGTCGATCGGTCCGTGCCCGGCGAGTTCCGCAGGCTCGGTGGACGTGCCAAGGAGGGTCAGCACCGGCACGGTGATCTGCACGCGTGCGCGGATCGCATCGCCTCGCGGGAGGGAGTCCTCGGAGTCCTGGGGAGTGGCGTGCCCGGTGAGCAGCAGGTCTGCTGCGACGTCGAACCGGACCTCCCCCATCGACCGGGTATCTCGCGAGCACGGTTCGTTCAGTCCCTCGAGCGCATCACCGGGATCACCACCCGACCGTCCGTGCCGGGCGTCGATGACCTCGCGGGCGAGGAGGTCGAGGCGGGATTTGATCGCCGTGACCTGGACCATCGGCCCGCTGAACCCGAGCTCCCCCATCCCGTCGACCCCTTCCCGCAGCCACACGCCGCGGCGGGCCGCGGCGGCCCGGTGCCGGTCGGCGAGGGGGACCGGGTGGATCCGCTGCGCCAGCAGCCGCGCGATCGGCCGCAACCGGTTCGCGGACTCCCGTTCCGCGACCGGCAGCACCGCCCCCTCGAACTCCACCCGCGCGGCCGCATCGAGGATGTTGACCCCGGCCTCGGCGATCACCTGCGCATGCGACCGCTCGATCCGCCCCTCACCCAGCGCCGCGTGCGTCGCCGGGAACAGGTCGCACAGTGTGTGCGCGGCATCCATCCACGCCTGCACCGTCCGATCCGACACCCGCACCGCGACCGCGATCTGCGCCGCCGCCGACCGGACCGGAACGTCATACGGCGCATCCAGATCCCGCGACGGCGGACCCATCTGCTCCAACGCGACATCCATCGCCTCGGACAGCAGCGCCGCCTCCGCCGCCTGCAACCGGGCGATCTCCCGCCGCCGACCCGCGACCGCGTCGACGATCTCCGCGAGACGCCGAGCCCCCGAACCGGGCTCCGGAACCAGTGCTGTCATACCCCCATTCTGACGAGGGGGTCCGACATCCACCCCACACAACCCCAGATCAACGCCGATTCCTGTGGACAACCCGCCAGCAGGACGACCTGTGGAGAAGACGGCGCTCTCACGAGATTCGGCTACCCGACCGCACGCATCACCGACCGCACGCATCACCGACCCCGCGCATCACCCGAGGGCGAGCGCGATCCGTCCGCCGGACACGCTCTACAGCTTGGTGATCGGCGCGATCTTGATCAGCAGCTTCTTCGCCCCGGCACCGTCGAACCGGACGTGCGCGACTCGCTTGGCGCCTTCGCCGGTCACCATGTCGATCCGGCCCTCGCCGAAGTCGTCGTGGCGGATGCGGTCGCCCGGAGCCAGCTCCAGGTCGCCGTTGTCGCGCACCTTCGAGGGGATGCGGTTCGCGAACTTCTCGATCGATCCGGTCTTCTCACGGGGCGGCAGCGGCACGAGGTCGTCGCCGTACCGGTTCGATCCGCCGAAGCGCGACCCGCCGCCCGCGCCCGCGCGGCGCCCGTTGAGAGCACGGGACTGGGTGCCGCCGCGGGAGTTGACGTCTCCGGGCGACTGCCGCCAGTCGATCAGCTGGTGCGGGATCTCCTGCAGGAACCGGCTGGGCATCGCCGCCGTCACCTCGCCGAACTGCGCACGGGTCATCGCCAGCGACAGGAACAGGCGCTTCCGGGCGCGTGTGAGCGCGACGTAGAACAGCCGACGCTCCTCCTGCGGCCCGCCGGGTTCGCCCGCCGAGATGCGGTGCGGGATGAGATCCTCTTCGACGCCGGTGACGAACACGGCGTCGAACTCCAGCCCCTTGGCGGTGTGCATCGTCATGAGCGACACCGAACCCGATGCGTCGTCGAGATCGTCGGCATCCGACACGAGTGTCACCTCGGTGAGGAAGTCGAGCAGGGTGCCTTCGGGGTTGTTTCGCGCGAACTCGCGGGTGACCGCGACGAGCTCGTCGAGGTTCTCGACGCGCGCTTCGTCCTGCGGGTCCTTCGACATGCGCAGCGCGTCGGAGTATCCGGACTTGTTGAGGAGCAGGTTCAGCCCCTCGGTCACGGATGTCGACGGCGCCACCTCGCCGGAACTCGGCAGCATGATCTCGGATGCCTCGGCCAGAACGGCATCGAGGTGCGCGATCGCCTGCTGGATCTTCGGTCCGACGCCCAGCGCCGACGCGTTCGCCAGCGCATCGCGGAAGGTGATGCCCTCCTCCGCGGCGTACCGGGCGATCGCCGTCTCGGTGACGTCCCCGATCCCACGGCGGGGACGGTTCAGGATGCGGCGCACCGCCATCTCGTCCGCGGGATTCGCCACGGCGACGAGGTACGCGATCGCATCCTTGATCTCGGCGCGCTCGTAGAACTTGGTGCCGCCCATGATCTTGTACGGCAGGGCCGCTCGGATGAAGATCTCCTCGAGCGCGCGCGACTGCGAGTTGGTGCGGTAGAAGACGGCCACCTGGGAGTAGTCGACCCCGCTGCGGTGCAGCGACTCGATCTCGTCCGCGACGAACTGCGCTTCATCGTGCTGCGAGTAGCCGGTGAACCCGATGATCGGTTCTCCGTCGCCGACATCCGTCCACAGCTTCTTGTCCTTGCGGTCGAAGTTGTGCCCGATGACCGCGTTCGCGGCCGACAGGATGTTCTGCGTCGACCGGTAGTTCTGCTCGAGCAGCACGACCTTCGCGCCGGGGAAGTCGCGTTCGAACTCGCTGATGTTGCGGATGTCCGCGCCGCGGAACGCATAGATCGACTGGTCCGAGTCGCCGACGACGGTGAGCGAGGCACCCTCGATCTCGGGCGCCTCGTCCGGCTCGAAGATCATCATCCCGCCGCTCGAGAACGCATCGCCGGCCTTGCCGACGACGGGACGGGTCAGCTCGTGGATGAGCGCGTACTGCGCGTGGTTGGTGTCCTGGTACTCGTCGACCAGGACGTGCCGGAACCGTTTGCGGTAGACGTCCGCGACGTGCGGGAAGGCGCGGAACAGGTACACCGTCTGCGCGATCAGATCGTCGAAGTCGAACGCGTTCGCCTTCTGGAGAGCGCGCTGATAGTCGGCGAAGATGTCCACGAACACCCGCTCGGCGGGGTCGCTCATGTTCGCCTGCCGGGCGTAGGACTCCGCGTCGGCGAGTTCGTTCTTCAGCTTCGAGATGCGGCCCTGCACGGCGGCGGGGGTGAACCCGAAGGCGTCGCCCTCGTGCTGCTTGACGAGGCGTTTGATGAGCGCACGCGAGTCGCCCGAGTCGTAGATCGTGAAGCTCTTCGTGAATCCGAACTGGTCGGCTTCGCGGCGGAGGATGCGCACGCACGCGGAGTGGAACGTCGAGATCCACATGCCCTGCGCGCTGTCGCCGATCAGCTGACGAACGCGCTCCCGCATCTCGCCCGCGGCTTTGTTGGTGAACGTGATCGCGAGGATCTGGCTCGGCCATGCCTCGCGTGTCCGCAGCAGCGACGCGATGCGCCGGGTCAGCACGCTGGTCTTGCCCGAGCCGGCACCGGCGACGATGAGGAGGGCCGACCCGCGGGAGGTGACGGCGTCGCGCTGAGGCGCATTGAGCCCCCGAAGCAGGTCTTCGTCGGGGCGGCCGTCGGACTGCGAGGCGCCCAGGATGACGGGCGTGAGAGGGTCGGTCATGTCCCCCTCAGTCTACGTTCACCCGCTGACATCGTGCCGGGCCGGGCAATGCGTGAGGGCGGATGCCACAGTGGTCCGCCGCGAGTGGGATCCGGCCGGTCACTCGCCGAGCGCGTCATAGACGCGTCGCGAGATGTCGATGATCCGTCCGAGTGCGCCGACGATCCAGAGGCCCGGTCGATCGTGCGTGTCCGTCGCGTCGCGGGGCACGGGCAGTGTCCTCCCGTACGCCTCCACGGCCTGCCACGCGGCATCCGTCCGGCCCTTGATATCGCTGTCGCCGGGCGGTGTGGCGACGAGATCGGCCACGCGACGCAGCGCCTCCGCGAACGCGGCGAGATCGCCGTGGCGCTCGTCCAGCTCATTCTGCTGGGCGAGCACGTCGAGGAGGTCCCGCGCGAGGTAGGTCGTGCGTTCCAGACCCCACCAGCGCTGCGAGTTCTCATCCCGCACGCCGCCGAGGCCTCGCGCCCGCACGTTCGCGCGCTCCGACCGGGATGCCTCGTCGACGTCGTCGGCCACAGCGGTGGACATCTCCGCGAGGGCGGCCCCGTCCTCCCGCAGCGTGGTGGGCGACAGTTCGCCCGCCGCCACGGAATCGGCGGCCCGGTCGAGCGCCGTCGTCACGGCGGCGCGCAGCTCCGACAGTCGATCGCGGGCGCTCTGCAGGTACAGCGGCGGGACGAGCAGATAGTTCGCGATGACGCCGATCACCACACCGAACGCCATCGTGAGCAGGTACGACGACGAGAATCCGTCGGCGTCGCGCCCGCCCAGCAGCAGGACGAACAGTCCGGCCAGCGCGATCCAGTCCCGTCCGATGCCGAGCGCACGGATGCCGCCGAGCGTGACGCCCACGGCGACGACCACGGCCAGCGCGACGATGCCGGGCGCTCCCGCCCCGACGATCGCGAGCCCGCCGAACCCGACGGCGATGCCGCAGGCCAGTCCGATCAGGGCCTGCAGTCCCGCCCGTGCCGAGTCCGCCACCGTCGGGTACATGCTCACGAGGACGCCGAGCGGCGCGTAGTACGAGTACTCGGCGTCGGCGTACGGCACCCACGGAGCGAGGTACCACGCGACGGCGGCGGCGACCGCCGTCTTCAGCGCCAGGATCAGGCGGCGGGGAGAGAACACGTCGCGGCCGGTGCGGCGCGCGGCGAGCGCGACCTGCGCGGCCGTGCGCCGGGGGGCGTTTCGGGGCATTCCGTCACGTTATCGCTCGCGGCTGAGCCCCGCCCTTGCACCAAACACCGCCCCCGTCAACCGGGGGGAGGGCAGCCGCCACCGGGCGATAGCGTCGCGATGTCGCGAACCCGAGCGGCGCGCATGGAGGCAGGACCGTGACCGAACCGCACGACGAGCCGCAGACGGCCGCGCTGCTGGCCGGTCGCTACCAGCTGGGCGACTGCGTCGGCCAGGGTGGCATGGCCCGCGTCTTCCGCGCGGAGGACGTCATCCTCGGACGGACCGTCGCCGTCAAGATGATGCGGACGGATGCCGACGACCTCGCGATCGGTCCGCGCGCCCGCACCGAGATGGCGCTGCTCGCCTCGCTCAACCACCCCTCTCTCGTCACGCTCTTCGACGCGCACGTGGTCCCCGGTGAGCCGGAGTACCTCGTCATGGAGTTCGTCGAGGGGCCGTCGCTGTCGCAGGCGCTTCAGGACGGCGCGATGGCCGCCGCGGAAGTCTCCGCCATGGCGGTGGAGTTGGCTTCCGCGCTCCACGTCGTGCACAGCGCCGGCATCATCCACCGCGACATCAAGCCGTCGAACGTCCTCCTCGCGCCGAGCGCGGCGCCCGGTCGCCGCTACTGGGCGAAGCTGGCGGACTTCGGCGTCGCGTACCTCGCCGACGGCACGCGCCACACCTCGCCGGGAACCGTCATCGGCACCGCCGCGTACCTGGCGCCGGAGCAGGTCCGCGGCGGACCGGCCGGTCCGCCGGCCGACGTCTACGCCCTCGGTCTGCTGCTGCTCGAGGCGCTCAGCGGCCAGCGCGCGTTCCCCGAGGCATCCGGCATCGGCCAGGTGATGGCACGGCTGATCCAGACGCCCGACGTGCCGCAGTGGATCGGCCCGGAATGGTCGGCACTGCTGACCGCGATGATCGCGAGTGATCCGGCCGATCGCCCCGCCGCGCGCGAGGTGGCGGAACGCGCCGGTGGGCTCCCCGTCGACATCGTCCGCCCCGAGCCCGTCGGCGACGACGCTCCGGCGACCCCCGTGCGGATGGAGGCGGTCCACCCGGTCTCCCCCGCGGATGTCGCGACGCGGGCCCTCCCTCCCGTCCCGCCGCGACCCCGCCCGCCGGTGAGCCCGGTGGCGACGTCCCGCAGCGCGCCGCGGCGGCGGCTGTGGACCCGACCGTGGACCCTCGTGGGCTTCGCCGCAGCAGCAGCGGCGATCCTCGTGATCGCCGGCAACCTCTGGGCAGGGGGGCTTCCGGGGACCGGCGGCCCCGAGGTGGGCTCCACCGTCACCGAGCCGTCGCCGTCGTCGGGCGTCGAGCAGCAGATCGCCGACGAGGCGGAGGAGATCGAGCCGCTGCGGTCCGACGACACCGCAGACGACGCCACCGACGACACCACCGACGACCGCGATGCGGTCACCGTCGACACCTCGACGACGACCACCACGACGAAGCCGAGCCCGTCCAGCCCGTCGTCCGACGAGGCAGCCGAGGAGGCCGAGAAGGCCGCGACGGAGGCCGAGAAGGCAGCCGAGAAGGCCTCGAGGGATTCCGAGAAGGCGGCTGAGAAAGCCGCGAAGGATGCCGAGAAGGCCGCGAAGGACGCGGCGAAGGATGCCGAGAAAGCAGCCGCGGAGAAGGCTCGAGGCAACGGCAACGGCAACGGCGGCGGCAACGGCAACGGCAACGGCGGCGGGAACGGCAACGGCGGCGGGAACGGCAAGGGGAACTCCGGGCCCTGACGATCGGCAGCCGTCGACAGCGACGCGGCATGGAGTGTCATCCCGGGAAACAACCCGTGCGGACGTCGACGGCGCACGTTAGCGTGTGGTCATCGCGACGGTCCGGGTGGTTCCGGGCACCGGGTCATACCGGATGTGCAGCGGGTTCGACTCCCGCCGTCGCGTCGACTGTGCGCGATGACCGCCGGAAGAGGACCCGGTCGGAGCGACCGATCCCGGACGATGTCGTGGGACCGGAGTAGGGTGACGCCGGTGCGATACGCAATCGATGCGGCGACGCTGCTGCTCATCGCCTCGGGCGATGTCGTGGTCGCGACGGGCAACGCGCTCGTCGCGCCGAACCGGGTGCTTCCGGATCTCCTCGAGATCCTCCTCGCCGACGTCCGTTCCGGCGCGCGGGACGAGAAGGCCGCCCTCGCTCTCCACACCCGGGCCACCGAGACGAAGATCCGCCTCCTCGGCGACCGGGTCTCCCGACGCACGGCCTGGAACCTCGCACGCGAGCACGACTGGGCGGAACTCCGTGACGCGGAGTACCTCGCGGTCGCCACGCTGCAAGCCGACGCTTTGGCGGCCGCGGACCCTCGTCTCGTGCGGGTCGCCGCCGCGATCGTCGCGGTGGCACCGCCGGAGGCCCTGACCGCGAGCTGACCGCATCGAGCGATCCGCAGCAGTGCGGCTCCACGGGAGGGCTCCTAGGCTGACGACGTGAGCAGGGCGATCATCATGGGAAGCGCGTTCCTCCCGGGTCAGGTGATGGATCCGCTCGCTGTCGCGCTGCGCCGGCGCGGGTGGACCGCGGAATGGGCCGCTCCCACGTCGGCCGCGACGGCTCAGGCGGCTGCGGATACCTACGTCGCGGCCGCGCACCGAGCGCGTGCGACGGTCGCGATCGCCCATTCCAACGCCGGCAATTTCGTTCCCGCCGTCACGGCCGGGTCGACGGTGACGCAGGTCGTGTTCCTCGATGCGATCATCCCGCCACTGAGCGGCGGCACGTGGCCCGTCGTCCCCGCCGGCCTGCGCGAGATGCTCACCTCCTCCGCGCCGCACGGCCTGCTCCCGCCGTGGACGCAGTGGTGGCCGGAAGCGGATGTCGCCGCGCTGTTCCCGGATCTCGCGACCTTCCGGCGCGTGGACGCCGACGCGCCGCGCGTCCCGCTGTCCTACCTGTCCTCGAGTGCCACGGCGGCGAAAGACTGGTCAGTCGGTCTCGATCTCGCCTACGTGGCGTTCGGCGCGACCTACGCGGACGCGATCCGCGTCGCCGCGGACGCCCGCTGGCCCGTGCGGATCCTCCAGCTGGGACACCTCGGCATGCTGCAGGAGCCCACGACCGTCGCGGATGCGATCCTGTCCCTCCAGCCGACCGCCCGGTGAGGGGTCAGTCCAGTTCTCTCAGCGCGTCCCGCGCTCGGGCGAGCCGATCCGCCTCGGGTTCCTCCCACCAGTACGGCCCGCGCTCCCCCAGCCCGTGCTTGGCGAGCCCGACCCGACGGCGGGCATCCTGCAGCGCCTCGTCGTCGCCCGCCCGCTTGGCCGCGCGGACCGCCGAGCGACCGCGGCCGAGGTGGGAGGTCAGCGCCGCGACCACGTCCTCCGGCAGCGACGGGTCGGTCCGCCGCCAGCGCCGACCGTCGATGACGAGCCAGCGCTCGGCGTCGGCATCCTCGTCGGTCATCGCCCCAGTATGCGCGGTCCGGTACGGATGCCGCGGCTCGAGCGACCCATCGCCTCGGACCGTCGCCTCATCGGCCGGGGCGGCGTAGCCTCTCGGGTGGAGGTCATCATGCGTTCTTCGCGGTTCTCCGGCGCGGCATCCGTTCTGCTGGCCGCCCTCACCCTGACGGCCTGCGCGAACGGAGCGATCATGCCCTCCCCCTCCTCGTCCTCCAGCGGCTCGGCCCGCCCGCCGTTCCAGACGACGACTCCCGGCCCGCTCGGTCCGACCGGGTCGCCGACGGTTCCCGACGCGACGTGGGCGGCCATCGACGCGGACCTCGCCGCCCGGGGCATCACCGGCACGCCCGACCTCGTCTCGGCCGAGGCCGTCACCTTCACGGACGGCTCGCTGGGCTGCCCAAAGCCCGGCCGGTCGTACACCCAGGCGCTCGTCGACGGCATGAGGATCGTCGTCCGCGTCGACGGCGTCACGTACGACTACCGGGTGGGCGGCGGTGACCCGCGCCTCTGCGAACGGTGACGGCGACCGCGTCCGGCGGAACGACAGAGGGGGCGATGCGCGATGCGCACCGCCCCCTCTCCTGGGGGGATTACTTGACGGCCACGAGCAGCGCCTCGTCGGCGCCCGACTCGTTGTCGGTGACGACGATCATGCTGCCGAGCGGCTTCTGAGCGGCGAACGCCGACGCGTCCGTGTGAACGGTCGTCTTCACGCTCTTGCCCTTCGGCACCGTCACATACTGGCCGTTCTCGATCGCGGGGTCAGCCGGATCGTAGGTCGCCGTGCCGGCGAACTCGTCCGTGCCGTCGCCGGTCAGGCTGAACGACTGCAAGCTGTAGTCGAAGGCATCGGTGATGCCCATGTCGGACAGGTACACCGGCAGCAGGATGGTGCTGCTGTCGGTCGGCGCCTGCGAGAGGAAGCCGGTCGAGAACAGCTCGCCGGTGGCCACCTCCTGCACGAACACCTCGCTGATGCCGTCGATGCTGCCCGCACGGACGAGGCCCGAGTCCACCGCGATGACGACCCAGTCCGGCTCGCCGTCGCGGTCGGTGTCGATCACCACGTCGAACTCGTTGCTCGCGGCGTTCGACCACCGCGAGTGCGTGTTGACCGCGAAGACCGCCAGTTCGCCGTCCTCGGTCCCGAAGGACTGCACCCCGGCCGCGCGGAGGTCGATACCGGTGTCCGCCGAACGGGAAACGTCCTTCTTGTCGGACAGCCCCCACGTGTAGACATCGGCGTCAGCGCTGATCGCGCCCTTCTTGTTCGAGAGGGTGAGCGTGCGGTCGGCGTCGGACACCTTGCCGCGCGTGCCGAGCGAGCCTCTGACGTCGACGTCGCTGTTCGAGCGGGGCACCAGCAGGTAGGGAACGCGCAGCGTCGAGCCCGACGAGGTGAACACGACGTCACCCGAGATCTCGAAGAACGCGAACGGGTCGTCCGGGTTCAGCGAGCTCGGGATCGACGATGCCGCTGCCGACACCGAGACACGGACCTTGGCAGTCCTGCCGGGGCGGACCGTCACCTTCTTCGAGCTCACCGACACCTTCGCGTCCAGTGACTGCGAGGACGGCGCCGAGCCGACGGTGTAGGTCACGGTCTTGCTGCCGTTGTTGTGGACGGTCACCGTCTTCGTCCCGCCGACGCTCCGCGTGGACTCGTCGAAGCCGAAGCTCAGCGCGGCCTCACGAAGCCAGCCGGCCTCGGTCTTGAAGCGGTCGCCCGTCGCCGTCGCGGTCGTCGCGACCGCCTGGGCGATGTCGACGAGGCCCACGCCGCCGAGGGTCGGGTTGATGCCGGCGACCTTCTCGGGGTCGGCTGTGGACACGATCGCGGAGGAGACCTCGGCGGCGTCCCAGTCCGGGTGGGACTGGACCGTCAGGGCGGCGACGCCCGCGACGTGCGGGGCGGCCATCGAGGTGCCCGACATGATGGCGGGCGACGAACCGGTTCCGACGGCGGCGGATGCGATCGAGACACCCGGCGCCGCGACGTCGGGGCTGATCGAGCTGTCACCGCTGCGGGGACCGGACGACGTGAAGGATGCGTACCCGCGGAAGCCGGGGTTGTCGATCTGCTGACCGACCAGCGTGGCGGTCTCCCCGTCGACGAACGCGGCGCCGGCCGAGGCGCGCACGCCCAGGAACGGGATCGTCACCTCGAAGGGTGTGCCGTCGTCGGGGTTGCTGAAGATCGGCCCTTCGTAGGGCGGCAGCGTCTCGTCGGTGTTCACCATGACGACCGCCGCAGCGCCCGCCTGCTGGCCGAAGATCGGCTTCGCGGCGCGAGCACACGTTCCGCGCAGCACGACGGCGAGCTGGTCGCCGCCCGGGACGATGCCGACGCGGGTGTAGTCGGATGCCGCACATCCCAGCGCCTCGTTGGCCGGGGTGGCCGGGTCGTCCGTCAGCCGCACGACGGTGAGCTCGCCCAGGCCGTCGACCGAGGCGCCGTTGGCGACGATCGCCTCGACGGTCTGATCGCCGACGGTGACGGCGGCTCCGGGGAAGCTCTCGGTGCTGTCGACGGCCGAGACGGCGATGACGCCGTCACCGGTCCCGGGCGAACCGGTGAGGTAGGGGTTGTGGCCGGAGTTGCCGGCCGAGGCGACGACGACGACGCCGGCGCCGACGGCGTTGGCGGAGGCGATCGAGTCGGGGCTGTCGCCGGTGCCGAACGACGAGCCGAGCGACATGTTGATGACGTCCATGCCGTTGTCGACGGCCCAGTCGATGGCCGGGACGACGACGTCGGTGGAGCCTTCGCAGCCGAAGACGCGGACGGCGTAGAGGTCGGACTCGGGTGCGACACCCGGACCGACGCGGAAGTCGACCGACGGTGTCGTCGAGTCGTACGGGCCGGCGAAGGTCGTGCCGTCGGCGGTGACGCCCGATCCGCCGGCCGTGCCGGCGACGTGGGAGCCGTGACCGCCGCAGTCGAGCGGGTTCGTGTCGGGCCGCGGGATGAGGGCGTCGCCCTCACCGTCGGCGTCGTACTCGTCGCCGACGAGGTCGATGCCGCCCTTGACGCGCGGAGCATCGGGACCGAACAGCGCCGGATCGGCGGGCTGGTCCGAGACGGCGGCGGCAGCCTCGTACGCCTCGACGGTGCCGGGACCGCCGAAGTCGGCGTGCGTGTAGTCGATGCCGGTGTCGAGGATGGCGACCTTGACACCCTCACCGGTGTAGCCGGTGTCCTCCCACACGGCCGGGGCGCCGAGGTAGGGAACGGACACGGAGTTGTCCAGCTCGTGCACGACAGCGGCGTGCACGGCGACGACGCCGGGCAGCGTGGAGACGTCCTCGACCTCGCCGGCCGGCAGCGTCGCCTGGATGCCGTTGTACGCGGACTGCATCTGCGCGCGGATCTTGCCGCCCTTGCCCGTGATGTCGCCGCGGATCGCGTCCTGCTTCTTCTTCAGATCCTTCTTCACCGACGAGCGCTCGCTCTTCGTGAGGTCGCGGCCCTTCTCCGCCTCGACCACGGCGACGGGGTCGCCTTCCATCTCGACGATCACGGTGACCTTGCGGTCCGGGTCGATCGCGGCGGCGACGAGGGAGCTGTCGATGCGGCCGCTTGAGGGTGCCTCGGCGAACCGTGACGGCGACGGTGCGTCGCCGGTCGCGGCGACGGCCGCGGTGGTGGGCAGCGAGAGGGCGAGGACGCCCGCGACTGCCAGTATGCGTCGGTGCAAGGGAAACGCCTTTCCTTATGGGAGGGGAGCTCGGCAGGCGGCGATGACTCACGTGTGCGAGGGCGACGCGACGTCGAGACTGATTGGAGGCTATGCATCCCCTCCCAATCCCCCAAGCATCGATCGTGCAGATGAGAACATCCTCACCTGCACGATCGACCCGGGAGCGGCGGCGGCGGCCGCCGGCTCAGGCGATGCGGGTGCCCGGCGGAAGCTTCCGCGCCGGGGTCCGCGTCCGCGCGCCGGCCCACCAGAGCAGCAGCCCGGCAGCCGCGAGCTGCACGCCGAGACCGACGAACCAGCTCGGGACCGTGGCGGCGATGACCTCCTCGCTCGTCCGGGTGTCGTCTGCGTACGGCGCGCACTCGCTCCAGCTGCTCTCGAGCTCGGGCGGGATCTGCGCCCAGCGGACGGCGGTCTTCGCGTATCCGAAGAGATCGACCGGGTGCCCGGTGCGGTCGAATCCGACCGGGGTGGCGTCCGCGAGGATCACGAACGGGTTCGCCGCCAGCATCCACCAGACCGCGTCGAAACGGGGGACCCGGCTGACGCTCGTCTCCCACTCGCCGCAGACCATCTCCTCGGGGTCGTCCCAGCAGTCCTCGGAGCCGTCCGTGCACACGGGCGCCCCCGTCGTCGGGTCGTACTCCGCGGACTGATAGCGGTAGGTCTGCTCCGACGTGATGCTCGACCCCAGCAGCCCGAACCCGATGAGCGTGCCGATCGCGAGAGCGGCCACCACGAGGTAGGTCGCCGCGACGGAGAAGAGCGGACGCGCGAGGATCCCGCTCAGCGCGGTGCCGAACGCGGCGATGACGCCGGTCTCGACGACCAGGATGATCGCGGAGACCAGGACGGTCAGCACGTTCACCCCGCCGCCGAGCGATGCGATGAGGAGGAAGGGCACGGCGACCGCCGCGAACGCGAGACCCGTGATCCAGGCGGCGAGGAACTTGCCGAGGATGATCTCGGCGGTCGTGGCCTGTGTGACCTGGACGGGCGCGAGGGTCGCGGCATCCCGATCGCCGTTGATCGTGTTGCCGCTCAGCGTCGGTGACACGAGCACGATGAGGAGCAGCGTGATGAAGACGACGGTCGAGTAGACGCCCGCCCCGGTGTCCTCGATGTAGCCGAAGGCGAAGAAGGAGAGCATCGTCGCGCCGATCAGGAGCAGCGCGAAGACGCCGAGCAGCACGTACCAGGACACGGTCCGGATGCGCTGGGTCAGATCCAGGGTGGCGATCGTCCACAGTCGCGAGAAGTTCATCGCGCACCTCCTTCGAGGTCGAGGAAGGTGTGTTCGAGCAGGCCCGTCGACGCGGAGAACTCCGCCACCGGCAGACCGGCACCCACCAGGACGGCGAGCCCGTGCGCCGCGTCGGCGTCCGACGCGAACGCGATGAGAAGGTCGCGACGGTCGATCGGGATCATCGCGACGTCAAGGCCGAGCGCCTGCGCGACCGGCAGCGCGGCGGCGGTCGCGTCGCGATCGGCCAGGCGGATGCGCCACGTCCGCTCCCGTCCCGCGGCGGCGGCGATGCGCTCGGCGCTGACGGTCTCGCCCTGCATGAGGAAGATCGCGTCGTCGGCGACCTCGTCGAGCTCGGACAGGATATGGCTGGAGACGAGGATGGTGCGGCCTTCGGCGGCGAGCCGCCGCAGCAGCACGCGCAGGTCGATGCGCGCCTGCGGGTCGAGGCCCGACGCCGGTTCGTCCAGGAGCAGGACGCGGGGGTCGTGCACCAGCGCACGGGCGAGCCCGAGACGCTGCTTCTGCCCCCGCGACAGCACGCGGGCCGGCGCATCGGCGAGATCGGTCAGTCCGACGGTGCCCAGCAGCTCAGCGGCGCGCGCCGCCGCGGCGGGCTTGTCGAGGCCGGAGAGCCGCCCGGTGACGGCGATCGTCTCGCGGGCGGTGAGGGACGGCCAGGCGCCGAGACTGTCCGGCATCCACCCCAGCAGCCGGCGCGCTGCGCCGGGTTCGGCGACCGGGTCCACGCCGCCGATGCGGATGGTCCCGGCGTCCGGTGCGAGCAGCGAGGCGAGCATCAGCAGAAGGGTGGTCTTGCCGGACCCGTTGGGGCCGACAAGACCGGTGACGGCGCCCTCGGGGGCCTGGAACGTGACGTCGCGGACGGCCTGGACGTTTCCGAAGGAACGCCGCACCCCGTCCGCGACGATGCCGGGGGTTGTCATACCGCTCACCCTAGGGGGCGACGGCGGTTCCCCCCGGGAGGCGGCGGCTGCGCTGGAGATTGGCGAGGCCCGCTCCCAGCAGCAGCACGGCGGCGATGACCGGTGCCCACAGCGCCGTGCCCGCACCGGCGGACTCGCCGAGCATCCCGACGAGCATGGCGGCGAGCGCCTGTCCGACGACGACCGACGACCCGAGGATGGTCATGACGGTGGACTCGCGGCCACGCGGGGAACGGGCGGCGGCGAGGGCGTACACCGTGGCGAGGGTCGGGCCGATGCCGCAGCCGGCGAGCGCGAGGGCGAAGCCCATCGACATCGCGCCGGTCGCCGAGGTCGCCCAGACCGCGCCTACGACGAGCACCGCCGTGAAGGCGACCCAGCGCCAGGCGAGCGGGAAGCGCCGGGGCAGCAGCCCCACACCCAGCGCGAGGACGGCCGACCCGATCCCCATGACGCCGTACAGGATGCCGGTCTGCTCCGGGAACCCGCCCTCCGCCGTGAAGGCGGTGAGCGAGGTCAGCATGGCGCCGAAGAAGAGGCCCGTCGCGAACGTGCCGGCGGCCGCCAGCAGGATGCCGGGGCGGAGCACCGCGCGAGCGGGCTCGCGCCGGCGCACGGCGTCGGCGTGGACGGGCGTGCGGGCGGTGGGGTGCAGGGCGAAGGCCGCGACGAACAGGATCGTGAGGGCCGCCGCGGCGACGACCGGCGCCGCCGGGTCGAGGGCGATCGCGACGACCCCGACGAGGACCGGACCGAACACGAAGACGATCTCGTCGACGGCCGACTCGTACCCCATCGTCGACTCCTGCAGGCGCCCGCGGTCGGGGACATGCATGCGGTCGATCGCGGCGACGAGCCGGGCACGCGACAGCGGCGACACCTGCGGCGCCGTCGCCCCGGCGAGCACCGAGACGAGCAGCAGCACGCTGTCGGGGGTGTCGCCGTAGGCGACGGCGACGAGCGCGAGCAGGACGGCGCTCTGCACCGCGGCGGCGATGAGCAGGACCGGCCGCTGCCCGTACCGGTCGGCGGCGGCGCCGATGAGCGGCCCGGTCGCGATCGTGCCGAGGCCCACCATCGCGGACGTCAGGCCACCGACGGCGAGCGAGCCGCGGGCGTCGACGACCATCGTGAGGACGCCGACCACGATCATCGCGTAGGGGAGCCGTGCGATCAGGGCGATCGCGAAGTACCAGAACCCGACCGTCCCGGCGAGTTCGCGTATCGGGCGCGCCGCGGTCGTCGTGGTGGCTGTCATGGGGGACCTCCGTGCAGAGGGGGCTGCGTGCCGCCTTGACTCTCCACGGGATCAGGTAGTTACACGGGGCGCGCCGCGGATCCGGGCGCACCAGGAAGAGATCGTACCGCGCCTACCTGCGGAAGAACTCGACGCCGAGGTCGGGCTGGTCGACGAAGACGCCGTCGACGCCGGCATCCGCGATCATCTGCCACTCCCCCTCCCAGTCGCCGTGCGCGGCCTTGTCACGGCCACGGCGGAAGGGCCGGGCGAGGAAGGCGTTCTCGGGACGGCACGTCCAGGCGTAGACGGCGAGGCCCCGCTCATGCGCCCGGGCGACGACGGCAGAAGGGGCGTGGACGCGGCCGCCCCGCTCGTTCAGCACGATCCGCTTGTCGAGGCTGATCCCGTCGACCTGCGCGGCGAGCCGGTCCAGGCCGGCATCCGTCAGCTGCGACGCGTACGTGGGCGCCTTCCTCCCCAGGGATGCGACCAGGTCGAACGGGCGGCCGGTGGATTCGAGCAGGTACACGTACCGGCCGCGGATGCCGCGGGACCGGAGGTCCGCCAGCACCGACTGCTCGAACGACTCGACGGTGAGCGGGAGCTGCCCGGCATCCCAGCCCGCCCTCGCGAGCTCCGCCGCCAGCAGGGCGGCGACGTCGTAGCCGATGCCCGCGAAGTACGTGGCGTGCTTGATCTCGAGCACCACCCCGATCTCGCGCCCCTGGTCGAGCCCCGCCCGGCGCACCAGGTCGAGGACCTCCGCCAGCCGGAGGATCGGCTGGGTGCCGTCGAAGGAGGCGCTGCGCGGCCGTAGCTGCGGGAGTCGCTCACGCGCGCGAAGCGTCGACAGCTCGTCCCAGGTGAAGTCCTCGGTGAACCATCCGGTGAGGTCCGCCCCGTCGATCGACTTCGTCGTCCGCCGGTCGGCGAACTCCGGATGGTCGGCGACGTCGGTGGTGCCGCTGATCTCGTTCTCGTGACGGACCACGGCGACCGCATCCTGCGTGAACACCACGTCCGGCTCGACGGCGTCGACGCCCAGTTCGGCGGCCAGCTCGTACGACGACCGGGTGTGCTCCGGGCGGTAGCCGGGGGCGCCGCGATGGCCGATGACGAGAGGGCGGCGTCGGGGCATGTGTCCCAGGCTAACGAGCGCCCGCCGGACACCTCATGGTGCTCTCACAGGGCAGGGCCCTTCCCGCGGAATCACGGTCCGATACGCTGGTTTGCACAGCACAGTGCTGTGAGTCGACTTTGGAGACACATCATGGCAGCCTCCGGCAACTTCGCTTTCAACAATCCGGCCTTCCAGGAGCAGCAGCGCCCCGGCCTGACCCCGCCCGCTCAGCGCACCGCCGCCTCGTCCGCATCGCACCAGACCGCCGACGTCGCGGCGAACGCACAGCTCGAGGGCATGTACGCCGCCCCGACGGCCGGCGCCACGCAGACCGGCCGCATGACCGTCGAGGACACGGTCGTCAAGACGCTCTCGCTGTTCGCGATCCTCCTCGTGACGGCCGTCGTCGGCTGGGTGTGGACCCTGTCGCCGGTGACGAACGAGAACCCCGTCCCCACGATGATGCCGTGGATCATCGGCGCGCTCGGCGGCTTCGTCCTCGCGATGGTCATCACCTTCACGTCGCGCAAGAAGGTCCGGCCCGCCCTGATCTTCGCATACGCCGGTTTCGAGGGCCTGTTCGTCGGCGGCCTCTCCGCCTTCTTCGAGTTCATCTGGCCGGGCATCGTCATGCAGGCGACGCTCGCCACCCTCGCCGTCGTGGGCACCACGCTCGCGCTGTTCGCGAGCGGCAAGATCCGCGCGTCCGCCAAGGCGACGAAGATCTTCATGATCGCGATGGTCGGCTACCTCGTGTTCTCGCTGCTGAACGTCGTGCTCATGTGGACGAACGTGCTCCCGCAGGACATGATGTTCGGTCTGCACAGCGCGAAGATCGGCCCCTTCCCGCTGGGCCTTGTCATCGGCATCCTCGTCGTCATCATGGCGGCGTACTCGCTCGTCCTCGACTTCGACCAGATCCAGCAGGGTGTGCGGAACGGCGCGCCGCGCCGGTTCGGCTGGGTCGGCGCCTTCGGCATCATGGTCACGGTCGTCTGGCTGTACGTCGAGATCCTGCGCATGATCGCCATCCTGCGCGGCAGCGACTGATCGCCCACGCTCTTCGAAGGCCGTCCGGTTCGCCGGGCGGCCTTCGTCGTTCCGGGACCCGCACCGCGGGGCGCGCCGCGCGCCAGCGGGACGCACACCGTGGAGCGCGCAGTGCGCTCGAGGCCTGCGGGTCAGGCGCCCCGGGGCGTGCGGGCCAGCGGCACCCGCAGCGTGGCGCGGGTGCCGGCGGGCTCGTTGGCCGCGAGGACGATGGTGCCGCCGTTCGCCGCGGCGAGGGCGCTCACGAGCGGGAGTCCGAGCCCGGCCCCGGGGACCGCCGCTCGGTGCGCGTGCGGTGCCCGGTAGAAGCGCTCGAAGGCACGCGTCCGCTCGGTCGGCGTCATCCCGATGCCGATGTCGACGACGTCGACCACGGCGCTGTCCGCCTCGGCTCGGAACGCGACGCGCACGTCGCCGCCTCCGTCGGGGGTGAACCGCAGGGCGTTGCGCACCAGCTCAGAGACGATCGCGTCGAGGTCCCGCGGCCCGATGCGGGCGGTGAGGACCTCGTCGCCGTCGACGGTGACACGGATGCCGCGGCCCGCACTCTCGTCGGTCAGCTCGGCCACCGCCCGACGCACGACCTCGGCGACCCGCGCCGTGCCGCCCTGCGTCTGGACGTCGGCCTGGCCGGCAGCGATGAGCCGCTCCACGAGGCCCAGCAGCCTCTCGCCGGCCCGCTCGACCGCCTCCCAGCGCGCCCGGTCGACGGGGTCGCCCATCAGCGCGAGGTCGGCCTGGCCGAGGATCACCGTCAGGGGCGTGCGGAACTCGTGCCCGACGGTCCCGAGGAAGCGGTCGCGGACCTCGACGGCGTGCACGAGCTCGGTGATGTCCTGACCGATGGCGAGGAGACCGAACTCCTCGTCGCCGCGGGCGACGGGACGCATCGTGACGCGCAGGGTCCGCTGGTCGTCGGGGGGCCCGGTGTGCAGCAGGTGCGGGGCCGCGAGCTCGCCGCGCCGCACCCGCTGGACGAGCTCCGGCCCGGTCTCGAACGCGGTGACCCCGTCCGCCTCGCGCACGCGCGGGCTCACGCGAGGATCGTTCAGCGTGGCGACACCCGCGTTCGCCATCAACGCGCGCGCCCCTTCGTTGAGGAGGAGCGGCGTCCCCCGGGGGTCGAACAGCGCGACGGCGTCGTCGATGGTGTCGGTGAGCGTCTGCAGCACGGCGCCGTCCCTCCCCGACACCCGGAGCAGCTCGTCGAGCTCCTCGGCCGCGGTGCGGGCGCGGCCGCGCAGGCTGCGGAGGTCGCTCGCGATGATGCGGATGGTCATGGCGTAGAGCGCCATCGTGATGGGCAGGGCGACGAACTGGAGCCAGTCGCCCGGACTGTCGAACTGGGCGCCCTGCCGGAAGACGCTCGGCAGCGGGACGAGAGCGGTGAGAACCACGCCGATCACGATCGGGATGCGGGGGAAGGCGAACGCGAGCCAGCCGATGGGGAAGATGACGATGATCCCGACCGTCGGCAGGACGGCGCTCGCCGCATCCCGCATCGGCACGACGGCCAGGATGTCGGCGAGCGGCACGATCGCGATCCACCTGGTGCTCATCATCGGCTGAGCGCGCCACACGACGTACATCACGACGGCGCCCGCGACGATGGCGACGACGCCGAGGACGAACAGCGGCGTCACGCGGTCCGGCGCGATGAGCCCGACGGCCACCAGCATGACGAGCGAGCAGAACGCCATGAGCACCTGCGCATAGTGCTGCGTCCTCGGTCGCTCGAGCACACGTCTCCCTCGGCTGTCGGCTGCGGGACGGCCGTGTCCCCTGTTTCACTCTCACCCGGCCCCGCCGCCGGTGTCAAGCCGACGCGGCGGGATGCGCGCCATGGCCGCCGGACGACGGATGCCGCGACCCCCATCGGGTCGCGGCATGCGTTCGGCGCGGGAGCGTCACTCCCCCGCAGGGCTCTGGACGAGCGGGAGCGTCACTCCCACTCGATGGTCCCCGGCGGCTTGCTCGTCACGTCGAGGACGACGCGGTTGACGTCGCGGACCTCGTTGGTGATCCGGTTCGAGATGCGCGCGAGGACGTCGTACGGCAGCCGCGTCCAGTCGGCGGTCATCGCGTCCTCGCTCGAGACGGGCCGCAGCACGATCGGGTGACCGTAGGTGCGACCGTCGCCCTGGACGCCGACCGACCGGACGTCTGCGAGCAGCACGACCGGGCACTGCCAGATCTCCGCGTCGAGGCCGGCCTTCGTCAGCTCGGCGCGGGCGATGGCGTCGGCGTCACGCAGGATCTCGAGACGGTCAGCGGTGACCTCACCCACGATGCGGATGCCGAGGCCGGGCCCCGGAAACGGCTGCCGGCCGACGATCGCCTCCGGCAGCCCCAGCTCGCGGCCGATCGCGCGGACCTCGTCCTTGAACAGGGTCCGCAGGGGCTCGACGAGCTCGAACTGCAGGTCCTCGGGGAGGCCGCCCACGTTGTGATGGCTCTTGATGTTCGCGGTGCCCGCTCCGCCGCCGGACTCGACGACGTCCGGGTAGAGCGTCCCCTGCACGAGGAACCCGATCGGGTCGCCCTCGGCCGCCGCCTCGGCGATCAGGTCCTGCTGCACCTTCTCGAACGCGCGGATGAACTCGCGGCCGATGATCTTGCGCTTCTGCTCCGGGTCGCTGACGCCGGCGAGGGCGTTCAGGAACGTCTCGCGCGCGTCGACGGTGATGAGACGGACGCCGGTGGAGGCCACGTAGTCGTTCTCGACCTGCTCGCGCTCGCCCTTGCGGAGGAGGCCGTGGTCGATGAACACGGCGGTCAGCTGGTCGCCGACGGCCTTGTGCACGAGCGCCGTCGAGACGGCCGAATCGACGCCGCCCGACAGCGCCGAGATCACGCGGCCGGTGCCCACCTGCGCTCGGATCTTCGTGACCTGCTCGGCGATGACGTTGTCGCTGTTCCAGTCGGCGGGCAGGCCCGCCGCCTTGTGCAGGAAGTTCTCGAGGACGCGCTGGCCGTGGTCGGAGTGCTTGACCTCGGGATGCCACTGCACGCCGTACAGCTTGCGGGCGTCGTCGGCGAACGCGGCGACCGGCGTGGCCGCCGTGCGCGCGAGCACCTCGAAGCCGTCGGGAGCGGTCGCGACCTGGTCGCCGTGGCTCATCCACACGTTCTGCTCGACCGGCTGGCCGTCGAGCAGGACGCTGTCGGTGATGATCGAGGCATCCGTCGCGCCGTACTCGCGGAGGCCCGTGTTCGCCACCTCGCCGCCGAGCGTCTTCGCCATGTACTGGAAGCCGTAGCAGATGCCGAGCGTCGGCACGCCGAGGTCGAAGACGGCCCCGTCCAGCTGGGGTGCGCCGTCCTCGTACACCGACGACGGCCCGCCGGAGAGGATGATGCCGACCGGGTTCTTCTCGGCGATTTCCGCGGCGGTGGCGGTGTGCGGGACCAGCTCGCTGTACACGCCCGCCTCACGGACGCGGCGGGCGATCAGCTGCGCGTACTGGGCGCCGAAGTCGACGACCAGGACGGGGCGCTGGGAGGTTTCGGTCTGCTCTGTCACCGGGTCTCCAGAGGGGTTTCGTGGGGGACGGATGCCGCGGCCTCACGCGTGGCGAGGTACGCCCGCACCTCGCGGGCGACGCGCAGCTCCATGAAGAACGACAGCAGCGGCACGACGCCGCCGAGGGCCAGGACGATGAAGCGGGGGAAGCCCCAGCGCATGAGGCTCCACAGCCGGAAGCACGCGAACAGGTACACGACGTAGAACCATCCGTGCACGATCAGGATCGCGAGCGAGATGTTGACGCCGTCGCCGGTCGACACGATCTCGCACTGGTCGGAACCGGGCAGGAACAGCGAGAACCACTGGCAGTCGGGACCGGGGATCGCCGTGGCGAACCACAGGAGACCGCCGGACCCGCCGGCGAAGAGCTCGGTGTGCAGCGGCGTGTACTTGAGGATCATCTCGGCGAGCAGCAGCAGGAGGCCGACACCGGTGATGATCGACGCGATCTGGTAGAACCGCAGGGCGCCACGGATCGCCGGGAAAGAGGCGAGTTTGGGCTGGACAGGCATGGCTTCCAGTCTACGTCTGCGGCGAGGGGCGTTCCGCGCCGTCGCGGGGTGACGGGTCGGCGTCCGGGGCCAGCAGGTCCTCGTCGTCGCCGGCGAGCTCTTCGACCTCCTTCTCCCAGGCGTCGCGGGCGAGTCGGTACCACATGTAGAAGGCGAAGCCCGCGAACACGGCCCACTCGATGGCGTAGAAGATATTGAGCCAGTTCACCGAGGAGAGCTCGCTCGGCGCGGGTGAGTGGATCTCGCCGAGGCCGCCGAACGGCTCGTTCGAGGTCAGGTACGGCCGGTACACGTCGAGGCCCTCGACGTCGCTCCACTGCGACAGCAGCGCCGGCGACGACATCCGCGGGACGTCGAACGGGTCCGCGCCGCTCGGCGGCGCCTGCGCGCCCTCGTCGGAGATGAGACGACCGGTGAGGGTGACGTCCTGCGGTGGCGCCTCATCGAGGGCGGATGCCGCGGCATCCGCCTCGGCGCGACTCGGCGTGAAGCCGACGGCCACCGCGAGGGACGTCGGTCCCGTCGTGCGGTCGGTGTCGGGGTCGACGCGGAACTGACCGGCGACCCAGAAGCCCGCCTCGCCGTCGTCGAATCGGGAGGTGATGACCGTGAAGTCGCCCCGGACGAACGAGCCCGACACCTCGACCTGCTGGCCGACGAGCGGCTCGGCGAGGTACTCCCCCGGCTCCGTCACCTCACCGAGGGGACGGACCTGCTCGGTCGCCCCCGCGGGGGGCGGATCGGTGTCGATCGCGTTGCCGAGCTGCCACTGGCCGAGCCAGGCGAAGACGCCGGCGACGATCAGCGCGACGGCGAGCATCCCGATCCAGAACGGTCGGAGCAGGACCTCCCGCAGCGTCGGCGGGAAGACGTCGGGGACGTCGTCGACGGGGAGGGCGTCCGTCATCAGTGAGCGGCGTACGGCGCGAGGACGACCTCGACCCGCTGGAATTCCTTGAGGTCGGAGTAGCCGGTCGTGGCCATCGACTTGCGGAGCGCGCCGATGAGGTTGGCCGTGCCGTCGGCGACGGGCGCGGGCCCGTAGAGGATCTCCTCGAGCGGGGAGACCTGCCCCACCTGCACGCGCCTGCCGCGCGGCAGCTTGGCGTGGTGCGCCTCGGCACCCCAGTGGTACCCCTGGCCGGGGGCGTCGGTGGCTCGCGCCAGCGCGACGCCGAGCATGACGGCATCCGCGCCCATGGCGATCGCCTTGACGATGTCACCGGACGTGCCCACGCCGCCGTCGGCGATGACGTGGACGTAACGACCGCCGGACTCGTCGAGGTAGTCGCGGCGCGCGCCGGCGACGTCGGCGACCGCCGTGGCCATGGGAGCGTGCAGCCCGAGGGTGGCGCGGGTGGTGGATGCCGCGCCGCCGCCGAAGCCGACGAGCACGCCGGCGGCTCCGGTGCGCATCAGGTGCAGCGCGGCCGTGTAGGTCGCGGCGCCGCCGACGATGACCGGCACATCGAGGTCGTAGATGAACTTCTTGAGGTTCAGCGGCTCGTCGACGCTCGAGACGTGCTCGGCCGAGACGGTCGTGCCGCGGATGACGAAGAGGTCGACGCCGGCGGCGACGACGGTCTCGTAGAGCTCCTGCGTCCGCTGCGGTGTGAGCGCGCCGGCGACGGTGACGCCGGCGGCGCGGATCTCGGCGAGGCGGTCGCGGACCAGCTCGGGCTTGATCGGCGCGGCGTACAGCTCCTGCATGCGGCGGGTGGCGCCGTCGGCGGGGAGCGCCGCGATCTCGTCGAGGAGCGGCTCGGGGTCGTCGTAGCGGGTCCACAGGCCCTCGAGATCGAGGACGCCGAGCCCGCCGAGCTGGCCGAGCATGATGGCGGTGCGCGGGCTCATGACGGAGTCCATCGGCGCGCCGAGCACCGGGATGCCGAAGCTGTACGCGTCGATCGACCAGGAGGTCGAGACATCCTCGGGGTTGCGGGTGCGGCGCGAGGGCACCACCGCGATGTCGTCGAACGAGTACGCGCGGCGAGCGCGCTTGGCGCGGCCGAGCTCGATTTCCATGCTCACCCTCCCAGCCTACCGGGAGGGGCCGACGGCCCGCGGGTGGCGCCCTCGCCGCGAGCCGCACAGAATCCAGCCGGGCTCACGCGACCGCGCCGGGATCGTGTGCGCGTCACCGAGAAGTGTGACTGCCGCGCGCGAGGTGCAGGCCCTGCGCCACGGCGTGCCGGATCGTCTCCTCGACGCGGGCGAGGTGGTGCACGACCTGGGCGTAGCTGAACCGCAGGACGGTGTACCCCCGCAGCCGCAGTTCGGCGTCATGAGCGATATCGCGTCCGCGCTGCGCGCTGTCCGAGTGGAACTCATAGCCGTCGATCTGCACGACGAGCCGCTCCCCCACCAGCAGATCCACGGGACGGCCCGCGATCCAGACCTGCTGACGGACGGCGAGTCCCATCCGCCGGAGCGCCACGGCGACGATCGTCTCGAGGCCTGAATCCGACAGGCCCTCGACCGCCGCCGCCAGCTGCCGCGCAGCGACACCCGGCCAGCGCACGGCTTGCAGCATCGCCGGCGCGAGCCGCTCCTTGCGAGCCGCGGATTCCCAGATCACCAGCGCACTGTCCAACGGCACACAGGTCGCGATGTGCGCCAGCGCGTCGTGAATCGTCGCCCGCAGCACGGTAGGCGCGAGCGGCACTATTGGCCGCGTCCAGTGCAGGTTTCCCTGCCATCCTGGCGGCGTGTGGGCGGCGCCCTTGCCGGGGAGCATCTGGAGATGGGGACCCGCGTCGAGGTTCGGTGGGACCCACCACCCCCACTGGCGGGCGAGGGACAGACAGGTCACGCGGCCGCCGACCGACGCCGCCAGAGCGAGCAGCGGATCCGCGGCGGGCAGCGCCACCCAGGCGCGTCGGATCGGCCGGACCCGCCCGGACTCGGTCAGCGAGCGGACCGTCGAGTCCCGGCATCCGGCCGCACGGAGATCGGAACGCCGTCCCACTCCGTCGCGCTGCCGGAGCCAGGCGATCACGTCATCGGCGGTGAACGGCGGCGCAGCCATACGTCGACTGTCGTCCGGGCACGCGGCCTCCGCGCCCGTCGTCGTGCGGCGGTGGACAGCTGCTCGCGGAACGAGCCTGTGGAGGAATCAGCGCCGCGCGCCGCGCGCACGGAAATTCGCGAGCGTCACAGGATCCACAACGGAACCTGTGACGCTCGCCGAGAACTGTGGCGCCGACGCGACGGATGCCGCGCCCGCCGACCGGCCCGTCGGGCCTCAGCGCTTGTAGTTGGGCGCCTCGACGACGATCTGGACGTCGTGCGGGTGCGACTCCTTCAGCCCGGCGGAGGTGATGCGCACGAACTTGCCGCGCGCCTTCAGCTCGTCGACGGTGCGTGCCCCGACGTAGAACATCGACTGGCGCAGGCCGCCGACCAGCTGGTACGCGACGGCGGACACCGGGCCGCGGTACGCGACCTGACCCTCGATCCCCTCGGGGATCAGCTTGTCGTCGGTCGGCACATCGGCCTGGAAGTAGCGGTCCTTCGAGTAAGAGGTCTTCTTGCCGCGCGTCTGCAGCGCCCCGAGCGAGCCCATGCCGCGGTAGAGCTTGAACTGCTTGCCGCCCTGGAAGACGACCTCGCCCGGCGACTCGTCGGTGCCGGCGAGGAGCGAGCCCAGCATGACGGTGTCGGCACCGGCGACGAGCGCCTTCGCGATGTCGCCCGAGTACTGCAGGCCGCCGTCGGCGATGATCGGCACGCCGGCCTCGCGGGCGGCGAGGGATGCCTCGTAGATCGCGGTCACCTGCGGCACACCGACACCCGCGACGATGCGGGTCGTGCAGATGGAGCCCGGCCCGACGCCGACCTTGACGGCATCCACGCCCGCGTCGATGAGCGCCTGGGCGCCCTCACGCGTCGCGACGTTGCCGCCGATGACGTCGATCGCATCGAACGAGCTGTCGGCCTTGATGCGGCGGACCATGTCGATGACGCCGGCCGACTGACCGTTGGCGGTGTCGACGACGATGACGTCGACGCCCGCGTCGCGCAGCGCCTCGGCGCGCTCCCACGCGTCGCCGAAGAAGCCGATCGCGGCGCCGACCCGCAGCCGGCCCTGGTCGTCCTTCGTCGCGAGGGGGTACTTCTCGCTCTTGTCGAAGTCCTTGATCGTGATGAGACCGGCGAGCTTCCCGTCGTCGTCGAGCAGCGGCAGCTTCTCGACCCGGTGGTGGGCGAACAGCGCGATGACGTCATTGGCGCCGATGCCGACCGGCGCCGTGATGAGGCCCTCGCTCGTCATGACGTCGCGGACCTTGGTGGTCTGCCGCTCGAAACCGGAGACGAAGCGCATGTCGCGGTTGGTGACGATGCCGACGAGCTTGCCGTCGTCGTCGACGACGGGCAGACCCGAGATCCGGTACTGGCCGCAGAGCCCGTCGACCTCTTCGATCGTGGCGTCCGGCGTGGTCGTGATCGGGTCGGTGATCATGCCCGACTCGCTGCGCTTCACGCGGTCGACCATCGCCGCCTGATCGGCGATCGAGAGATTGCGGTGGATGATGCCGATCCCGCCCTCGCGCGCGATCGCGATCGCGAGGCGCGACTCGGTGACGGTGTCCATCGCCGCCGACAGGAGCGGCGTGGCGACGGTGATCCGCCGGGTGACCCGGGACGAGGTGTCCGCCTCGGACGGGATGACGTCCGTGTGGCCGGGGAGAAGCAGGACGTCGTCGTACGTCAGTCCTACGAATCCGAACGGGTCGTTGTACTCCACCATGTGATCTCCTGCGTCGCTCCGGCCTGTACGAATTCTAAGGCTCGGGCGGGCCATTTCATTCCGGATGCCGGTGCATTCGGGAATCGGCATGGACGAACCCGCGAAACGTGGGAGCGATACCAGATCGATACCGCGCGGGGCACGACTCGCGCTCCCCGATAGTTGCGGCTCCGAAACACACCGGCAACAATCGCTGGATACGGTCGTGTGGCGCCGAAGGCACCCGTACTCTGCGCGCTGACCATGCTCAACAGGAGGTGTCGGTGACGACAACCCACGCTGCGCGCGGAAGCTCTCGCTTCAGACGCGCACTCATGGCCCTGCTCGCCGGACTTTTCTCCGGGGCACTGCTGTTCGGACTCGCGAACCCCGCGGCCGCCGAGACGCAGAACCCCGAGGACTTCCCGTTCGCCGTCCAGGGCAACGTCCGAGTGGCGGGTGAACCGGTCGCAGGAGCGACCGTCACCGTCACCGGTTCCGAATACACCGGCGAGGCGACCACAGCCGACAACGGCGCGTGGCGCGTTCCCGTGCCCTCCAAGGAGGGGACCTACACGGTCGAACTCGACGAGGCGTCGCTGCCGGACGGCGTCACCGCCCCCGAGGGCTTCGAGTTCACGCAGGAGGTGGAGTTCGGCGCGACCAGCACGATCACGCGCAACTTCACGCTCGGTGCGGCCGAGCGCACGACGACATCGTTCTGGGACCAGTTCGCGTCCCGCGCGGTCAACGGTCTCAACTTCGGCCTCATGCTCGCGCTCGCCGCGATCGGCGCATCGCTCGTGTTCGGCACGACGGGTCTCTCGAACTTCGCGCACGGCGAGATGGTGACCTTCGGCGCGCTCGCGGCACTCCTGTTCGCCGTCGCCCTCGACATGCCCATCTGGGTGGCGATCCCGCTGGCGGTGATCCTGTCCGCCCTGTTCGGCTTCGGCATGGATGCCGGCCTCTGGCGACCACTGCGCCGAAAAGGCATCGGCACGGTGCAGCTCATGATCGTGTCGATCGGCTTGTCGCTCGCGCTCCGGTACATCTTCCAGATGTTCGTCGGCGGCGGCACGCTCAACCTGCCCGGCGGCGCGACGTCGAACATCCCGGGCCTCGGCCCCATCCGCCTGTCGATCACCGATGTCATCAGCATGGGGGTGTCGGTCGTCGTGATCATCGCGTTCGCCTGGTGGCTCATGCGCACCCGCATCGGCCGTGCGACCCGAGCGGTGTCGGACAACCCGTCGCTCGCAGCGGCGAGCGGCATCGACGTCGACGCGGTCGTCCGGATCGTGTGGATCATGGCCGCCGCGCTCGCCGGTCTCTCCGGCGTCCTGTGGGCGTATTTCCGTCCCGGGATCAAGTGGGACATGGGCACCAGCATCCTGCTGCTGATCTTCGCGGCGATCACTCTCGGCGGTCTCGGCACCGCGTTCGGCGCTCTGGTCGGTGCGATCATCGTGGGTCTGCTCGTCGAGGTCTCGACGCTGTGGATCCCCTCCGACCTGAAGTACGTCGGCGCTCTCGTCGTGCTGATCGTCATCCTTCTGTTCCGTCCGCAGGGCCTCCTCGGACGCCGAGAGCGAATCGGATAGCGGCTGATGAACTTCCTGCAGATCCTCAACAACACGGCGGCGCAGATCCTGTCGCCGACCACGCTGGGCTTCGTCCTCGCGGCCATCGGCCTCTCGGTGCACTTCGGCTTCGCCGGACTGCTCAACATGGGTGTCGCCGGCTTCATGGCGGTCGGCGCATACGGCTTCGCCATCTCGACGCTGACGTTCGGCCTCGCCTGGCCGGTGGCGGTGCTCGTCGGCCTCGTCGGCGCGGTCCTGTTCTCGTTCGTCATGGGCATTCCGACGCTGCGCCTGCGCGGCGACTACCTCGCCATCGTCACGATCGCCGCCGCCGAGGTGGTGCGCCTGCTCTTCCTCACCTCGACGTTCCGTGAGACGACCGGCTCGGCCGACGGGCTCTCGGGCTTCCAGGCCGGCTTCCGCGCGAGCAACCCGCTCCCCCCGGGTCGTTACGGGTTCGGCCCGTGGACGTACCAGTCCGACCAGTGGTGGGTCATCATCATCGGCATCATCACGATCGCGATCGTCGTGCTGTTCGTCTGGCTGCTGATGAGCAGCCCGTGGGGCCGCGTCATCCGCGGCATCCGTGAGGACGAGGATGCGGTCCGCTCGCTCGGCAAGAACGTGTTCGCGTTCAAGATGCAGGCGCTCATCGTCGGTGGCGTCATCATCGCCGCCGGCGGCATCGTGACCGCCCTCGGCACCAACGTGAACCCGAACGTCTACGTCACCTCGCAGACGTTCTACGTGTGGACGGCCCTGCTGCTCGGCGGCGCGGCGACCATCTTCGGCCCGGTGCTGGGCGCCGTGCTGTTCTGGGTGGTGCGCGCGTTCCTGTCCAACCTGCTGCCCGCACTCGTGAACATCGGCTGGCTGCCGTTCCTCACGCCGGAGCAGAGTCAGATGCTCGTCTTCGTCCTCGTGGGTGTGGCGCTGATGCTGCTGGTGATCTTCCGCCCGCAGGGCATCCTCGGCAACAAGAAGGAGCTGACCTTTGTCCGCTGACATCGAAGCCCCGACGCCCCGGGCGAAGGCGACCGGACTCCACAAGGGCGAGGTGCGGCCCGGCGTGGAGAAGGTCGACCCGATCATCGTCGCCGATGGGGTGAAGCGCGTCTTCGGCGGCCTCACCGCCGTCGACGTCGACCACCTCGAGATCCCGCGAAACGCGATCACCGCCCTCATCGGCCCGAACGGCGCGGGCAAGACCACGCTGTTCAACCTGCTCACCGGCTTCGACAAGCCGAACGAGGGGACCTGGTCGTTCGACGGCACGAACCTCGCCGGCATCCCCGCGTTCAAGACGGCGCGGATGGGCCAGGTGCGCACCTTCCAGCTCACCAAGTCCCTCGGACTGCTGACCGTGCTCGAGAACATGAAGCTCGGCGCACCCGGTCAGGGCGGCGAGAAGATCTGGCGGGGCATCCTCCCCTTCCTGTGGAAGAAGCAGGAAGCCGAGATCGAGGAGAAGGCGCGGGGCCTGCTCGCCCGCTTCAAGCTCGACGCGAAGGAGAAGGACTTCGCCGCATCGCTGTCGGGCGGTCAGCGGAAGCTGCTCGAGATGGCGCGTGCGCTGATGAGCGACCCGACCCTCGTGATGCTCGACGAGCCGATGGCCGGCGTCAACCCCGCGCTGACGCAGTCGCTCCTCGACCACATCCTCGACCTCAAGGACCTCGGCATGACGGTCCTGTTCGTCGAGCATGACATGCACATGGTCCGTCACATCGCGGACTGGGTGGTCGTCATGGCCGAGGGGAAGGTCGTCGCCGAGGGCCCGCCCGACACCGTGATGAAGGAGCAGGCCGTCATCGACGCCTACCTCGGCGCCCACCAGGACGTCGACCTCGGCGTCGTGACGGGTCGCTACGAGGGCGTGCTGTCCGCCGAGGCGGATGAGCTGGTCGCGCAGGCGCACGATCTGGAGGATGCCGTCGAGGCGGATGCCACCACGTCGGCCGACCAGGAGTCGTCTGCGCCCGCTGCCACAGCACCGGCGACATCGGACCCGGCACCCGGGACCACGGAGGAGAACAAGTGAGCGACATCGCCACCGCCCCGGCCGGAGCCGCCGCCCCGGCGTCTGCCGAGAACGTCGTCGAGCTGAAGGAGGTGCACGCCGGGTACCTGCCGGGCGTGAACATCCTCAACGGCGCCAACCTGACGGCCGCCAAGGGCGAGCTCATCGGCATCATCGGCCCGAATGGCGCCGGCAAGTCGACCATGCTGAAGGCGATCTTCGGGCAGGTGAAGGTCCGCTCGGGCGCGGTCATGCTCAACGGCGAGGAGATCACGGGCCTCCGCGCCAACAAGCTGGTGCAGAAGGGCGTCGGATTCGTCCCGCAGACGAACAACGTGTTCCCCAGCCTGTCGATCGCGGAGAACCTGCAGATGGGCGCCTACCAGCGCCCGAAGCTCGTCGCCGAGCGCGTGGAGTTCGTGACGTCGATCTTCCCCGACCTCGCCAAGCGGCTCCAGCAGCGCGCCGGCTCGCTGTCGGGCGGTGAGCGCCAGATGGTCGCCATGGGTCGCGCGCTCATGATGGACCCGCACGTGCTGCTGCTCGACGAGCCGTCGGCCGGTCTGTCGCCGTCCCGTCAGGACGAGGCCTTCCTGCGCGTCTCGGAGATCAACAAGGCCGGCGTGACGACGATCATGGTCGAGCAGAACGCACGCCGCTGTCTGCAGATCTGCGACCGCGGCTACGTCCTCGACCAGGGCCGCGACGCCTACACGGGCTCGGGCCGTGACCTGCTGAACGACCCGAAGGTCATCGGGCTCTACCTGGGCACGCTCGGCACCTGAGAACCGGCGATGCCCCGGCTGACCAGCCGGGGCATCGCGGTCAGCCGACCCCGCGCACGCTCGCGCCCAGGACTTCTCGAGCCGCGCCGAGCGCACGCGACCAGGCGATCTCGCGGCTCAGCTGCCCGGTCCGCTGGAACAGGCGAACCTGATGCGTGTCAGCCAGCGCCGCCGCCAGCGCGTCCCGGTCCGCGGACTCGAATCCCAGGCCCTGCCAGAACGGGCCCGAGCGGCGGCTGAACAGCCACGCCGTCCTCGCCCCGTCCTCGGCCGCCCGCTCGAGGGCGAACGTCGCGAGGGCGGCTCCGCGGCCACGGGAGCGCCGCATCGGGCTGACCGCGACGCTGCGGATCAGCACGTGGCGACCGTCGGCGCTGATCTCGTACCCGGTGCTGCCGATGATCGCGCCGCTCCCGTCCCGCTCGATCCACAGCCGCACGCTCGGCGCGTCGAGACCGCTCACGGTGAGATCGACGCCGCTCAGGAACGCGGTCAGCGCCTCGACGTCGGCCGGCCGGCACCGCACAGGATCCATCCCGCCAGTCAACCATCCCGCGCAGCCCGGCCGCGGCGCAGCCCGTTGCGGTCGGCAGCGAGGGCTGGTGGGCCCACACCGACCAGAGGTTCAGCCGGGAGCACCGTGACGTCCATGCGCAGCAGAGGGCGCGCACACGGAACGGCCCCGGTCCGAGAGGACCGGGGCCGTTCCGCTCAGTGAGAGCTGATCAGCCGAGGCTGACGAAGGTGTTGTTGTTGTCCTCGCCGAACTCGAAGATGCCGATCGTGGCCTCGGTCGGGTCGCCCACGTCGTTGAACGTGATGGCGCCCGAGATGCCGTCGTAGTCCGCGACGTCACCGGCGACGATGATGTCGGCGCACTCGGCGTAGGTCGTGCACTTCGTGCCGCCCTCGACACCGCCGGAGACGCTCTGCAGGTGTGCCGAGACGTCCGCGCCCTCGGCCGAGCCGGCCTCGAGTGCAGCGAGCGCGAGGAGGATGACCGCGTCGTACGACTCAGGCGCGTACGTGAAGTCGTTCAGCTCCGCGTTGCCCTCGCCGGTCCAGAACGACTGCAGGTCGTCGCGGAACGTGGCGATGCTCTCGGGGTCCACGGCCGGGTAGGTGCCCTTGGCGCCCGTCAGCGTGCCCGGCTCGAACTCCTCGCCGAAGTTCGAGAGGTTGCCGTCCACGAGGTACATCTTGTCCGACGGGAAGTCGGCGCCGACGAGCTCGGGGATGATGGTCTTGACCTCTTCGAACGTGATCAGGGCGATCGCGTCGGGGTCCGCGGCCAGAACGTCCGCGACCTGAGCCGAGAAGTTCGTGTCACCCGTGTTGTAGAGGGCTGCGGAGACGACCTCGCCGCCGGCCTCTTCGAACGCGGTCTTCGTGAAGCACGCGAGACCGGTGCCGTACGAGTCGTTGAGGACGATCATGCCGAGCGTCTCGTTGCCGTCGCCGGCGATGAGGTTGCCGAGCACCTGTCCCTGGAGCACGTCCGAGGGCGCCGTGCGCCAGAACAGGCCGTCGTCCTCGTAGCCGGTGAAGGCCGCCGACGTGTTGGCCGGCGAGAACTGGATCGCCCCGGCCGCGATGACCTGGTCGATGAACTGCAGCGAGACACCCGACGACGCGGCGCCGACGATGGCCGTCGCGTCCTCGTTCAGCAGGCGGGGGATCTCGGTCTCGTACGCCTTGTTGTCGGTGTCGCCCGAGTCGCCCTGGACGAGGTTGATCGAGACGCCCTTGTCGGCCTCGTTGACCTCGGCGGCGGCGAACTCGGTGCCGGCGATCTCAGGCGGGCCGAGGAAGGCCAGGTTGCCGGTCACGGGCAGCGCCGTGCCGATCGTGAATTCGAGGTCCTCGGCGGGGCCTTCGCTGGTCGAGTTGTACTCGGGGGTGTACGACGCCGGTTCTGCTTCGTCGCAGTTGACCGGGAAGTCGAAGCCTGCCGGCTCCTCGGTCTCCTGGCCCTCCGGGCTGCTCGAGGTCGTACATCCGGCGAGGACGAGGGCGCTCGCGCCGACCAGGGCGATGCCGCCCATGACCTTCGCGGCGCGAGAACGGGTGAGAACGCTCATAGTGCTCCTTGATCGATGACACCGGAGCGGATCGGGACCGTACCGGTGTGATCAACCTAGCGGCCGCCTCGTCTCGCGAATGTTGCCGTTCGTTAACGATGTGTAACGGCGTGGGCGCGCTCCCAGATCGGTCGCCGCCGAGCGGATGCCGGAACCGGCATCCGTCGTCGATGTCAGACGGGACCGGGGGCGCCGTCGTCGACCGCCGCGCGCGAGCGGCGCGAATGGAGGAGGGAGTCGACCGTGAAGATCGCGACCGCGATCCACACCAGGATGAAGCCGGCCCAGCGCTCGGGCGGCATGGGCTCGCCGAGGATGAGGACGCCGGTGAGGAACTGCATGATCGGGGCGATGAACTGCAGGATGCCGACGACGGTGAGCGTCGAGCGGCGGGCGCCGGCGGCGAAGAACAGCAGCGGCACGGCCGTCACCGCCCCCGCCAGGAGGAGGAGGGTGGTGTGGCCGGCGCCGGCCTGACCCATGGTGAGGCCGGTGCTGGCACCCACGAGGACCAGCTGCAGGATGGCGATCGGAACGAGCCACAGCGACTCGAGGGTCAGCCCGCTGACCGCGTCGACGGCCGGTCCGATCTTCTTCTTGACGAGCCCGTAGGTCGCGAAGCTCGCGGCGAGCGTGAGCGCGATCCACGGCACCGTGCCCACGGCGACGATGATCACCACGACGGCGGCCGCGGCGATGCCGACGGCGATCCACTGGGCGATCCGCAGGCGCTCGTGCAGGACGATCACGCCCAGCAGCACCGTCGCGATGGGGTTGATGAAGTAGCCGAGGCTCGTCTCGACGACGTGACCCGACAGGGTCCCTATGAGGAACGCCTGCCAGTTGACGTAGATGAGGAGGCCGGCGAGGACGGTCCAGAGGACGAGCCGCCGGTTGCGCAGCAGGGCGAGAAGCCGCTGCCAGCCGCGGGTCAGCGCAAGCAGTACGACGCAGAAGACGAGCGACAGCAGCACCCGCCAGCCCACGACCTCCCACGGTCCGGTGGGGGCGAGGTTCACGAAGTAGAGGGGCAGGAACCCCCAGAGCAGGTAGGCCGCGAAGACGTAGATGCCACCGAGGGTCTTCTCGCGGGCGGCCTGTTCCGGTGTCATGGGTACAAGCCTACGACGGTCATGACAGGAGCGGATGCCGCGGGCCCGGTGGCATCCTGCCGTCCACCGTTCGGATCCCGTCGGCGTGTCGCCGCCGGAAAGGCGAAGGGCCCGGATGCCGAAGCATCCGGGCCCTTCTGGAAGTGCTGCGCGTCAGCGGACGACGACCGCCAGGACGTCGCGTGCCGACAGGACGAGGAACTCGTCCGCGCCGAACTTGACCTCGGTGCCGCCGTACTTGCTGTACAGGACGCGGTCGCCGACGGCGACGTCGAGCGGAACGCGGTTGCCGTTGTCGTCGATGCGGCCGGGGCCCACGGCCACGACCTCGCCCTCCTGGGGCTTCTCCTTGGCAGTGTCAGGGATGACCAGGCCACTCGCGGTGGTCTGCTCGGCCTCGACCTGCTTGATGACGATGCGGTCCTCGAGCGGCTTGATGGAAACCGACACGGTCTACCTCTTTCTTGCTGGTGGGGTCCTGCTTCAAGACTCATCAGCACTCGCTTACCGAGAGTGCTAACGCAAGTCTAGGGCGCGGCTGGCACTCATGCAACGCGAGTGCCAACTCGTTTCGGCGGAGGTCCGGCAGCTGCCGTCCCCCTACCCCCTAAGGCCGCTTCTCCCCGGATCCCCCACCGCTCGAATGGGGTAGCCCCTCCCCCCTGCCCGGATCTTTCCCTTGCCCTGCGCGAGGAGTAGGAAGACGTGTGGGGACTTGCTGGTGCACTGCTGCACCGGCACGGGGAATCACGGAGTGGGCGTGTCGAATCGAGCACTGCACATCGCTGTCGACATCGGCAGCGACCGGGTCACGGCCGCGGGGGGCCGACCGGGTCGGAACGAGCCTGCTCGTGCGCTCCGGCTCGGACATCACACCGACGCGGCGTCGGCCGCGGTCTTCGTCGTCGCGGACGGGTTCCTGCACGGCGACGCAGCGGCGCGACGCTCCGTCGGCAGCCCCCGCGGAGTCCTGCGCGACTACACCCGACGCATCGGCGACGACGTCCCGATGACGATCGCGGGTCGAGCGGTGCGAGCGGAGGACGCCTACGCCGGCGTCGTCGAGTGGGCCCTGGGCGCGGCGGTCGACACCTTCGGGCACGAGCCGGCCGCCGTCACGACCGTCGTCCCGGCCGCGTGGGGACCGCATCGTCGCACTCGCCTCGCCGCCGCGCTGGATGCGAGCGGGATGCCGTCGTCGCTCCTGTCGGCGCCCGACGCCGCCGCCTCGTTCCGCATGAACGCGACGGGCGGCGCCGACGAGGTCTTCGCCGTCTACGACCTGGGCGCGGACTCCTGCGACGTGGCGCTCGTGCGCATCCGCGCGGGCGAGGCCCACGTCCTCGCGGCGGCGTCGCTCACCGACATCGGCGGCGCGGACTTCGACGACGCGGTCCTCGCACATGTCCTCGCGTTCGTTCCCGCCGCGCGGGATACCGGCCCGCTGGCCCTCGCCGCTCTGCGCCGCGAATGCGTGGCGGCGAAGGAGGCGCTCTCGTTCGACACCGAGACGGTCATCCCGGTGGTCTTCGCGGGCGGCGAGCATGTCGTCCGCCTGGTGCGCGACGAGTTCGAGGCGCTCATCGAGGACGACGTGCGGGCGACCATCGCCGCCGTGTCCGCCCTCTGCACGGATGCCGGCGTGGCCGTCGCCGACCTCTCCTGCGTGCTCGCGTTCGGCGGATCCAGCCGTATCCCCCGCGTGCTGCAGCTGCTGTCCGAGCATCTCGCGATCCCCGTGGCGACGGATCCCGACCCGCAGAGCGTGCTCGTGCGCGGTGCCGCCGCGAGCCCTGTGCCGGACGCCAGGCGCGAGCCGGTTCCGGCGGCCGCGACCGGCGACGTGACGGCCGAGGCGCCGGATCCCCCCTTCGCCACCGGGCCCACGAGAGCCGTGCGACGCGCCGGCTGGGCCGTCCTCGGCGCCGTGATGCAGGCCCTGACCCCCACCCCGCTTCCTCCTCGCGAACCCGAGCCGGGCCGCGACCCCCGAACCGCGGCGGAGACGCCGGACGGTGCACGCGAGGAGTTGCCCCCGACTCCCGCCCTTGCACCACGGATGTCGGCGATCCCGTCTGGGACGTCCGATACACCGCAGACGTCTCCGCCGCCCTCTTCCCCGATCGTGACCATTCCGGCGCGCTCACGGAAGCACAGCCGGGCGGGGGTGTGAGAGGTGTTCTCCGACGCGTCGCCCCGCACCCCCGCACCGTCTCGGGATGCCGCGCGCGCGTCGGCACCTCACACCCGCCGGAGCCCCTCCGAGTCGCTGTCGGCCTTCCTCGCCGAGTCGGCCGTGACGCCGCTCCTCGCGGTGGAACTGCCGATCCGCGGCGTCGTGTCGGGTCCCGTCGGCGCCGGGAAGTCGGCCGCCCTCGCCGCGCTGCGGGCGGAGCTGTCCGAGCGGGGACTGCGGATCGGTGCGACGCCGTCGGGTGCCGCCGCCGTGGACGTCGTCGTCATCGATGACGCCGAGTCCCTCGCGCCGGGCGAGATGGACGCCCTTCAGGCGCTGGTCGCCGAATCCGACGCGAGCGTCGTGGTCGCGCATCTTCCCCGGCCGACCGGCGAGCTCCGCGCGGTCAGCGCCCGGCTGCAGAAGACCTGCCCGCCGGCGCTGCTCGGTGAGATCACGCCGGAGCAGATCGTCGAGGTCACCCGGATCCCGGCACACTGCGCGCAGGCGATCGTCGAGCAGACCGGCGGCTTGACCTGGCTGACGCTCGCGGCCGTGGACGCCCATGACCCGGGGGTCTGCGGCGTCGACCCGACCCACCGCGACCTCTCCCGCACGCTCCGAACCGTCATCGCCCACCGTCTCGACTCCCTCGACGACGCGCACCGTCACTCGCTCGAGGCGCTCTGCACGCTCCGCCCGAGCGAACTCGCGCTGCGGGCGACCCCGGGGATGACGTGGGATGCCATGGTCGCCGACGGGTGCACGGCCGGCCTGCTCGCGCCCAACGGGGCGCCGCCGCCGGTGGTGCGGACGGCCGTGCGGGCGCTGGTGCCGGCGCATCGGATGCCGGAGGGATCCGCCGATGTCGCCTCGGCGGAGCGGGTGTCCGAGGCCTGGCGCGACACCGCGGCATCCACGCCGTCCCAGCTGATCGCACGCGCCGACGGGCTGCGCACGACCGCTCCGGCGCAGGCGTGGGCGCTCTACCGGCAGGCGGCCGCCGCATCGGACGACCCCACCGACGTCGCGCTCGCGATCGGGATCGCCGCGTTCAACGCGGGCGACCCGGATGCCGCCGGGGCGGCATTCGACCGTCTCCTGCCCCTCGCGGACCACCCGCACCGCGCCCTCGCCGCCGATGCCGCCGCAGCCGTCTGGGCCTCCCGCGGGGTGCTCGAAGTCGGCGCCGCCCTGCACGCCGACACGGCCGGGACCGCGGCGTCGCGGGCACGCGCCGCCCTGATCACCCTCGGACGGGACGCGCGGCTCGGCGGCGGTGGCGTCCCGCCGCTCCCCGGCTCGCCGGACACCCTGAGCGTCGCGTCCGATGCGCTCACGGCGGCGCTCACCGACTCGGTCGGCGACGACGTCGGCGCGGCCGTGGACGACCTCGTCGTCGCCTCCGAGCTGTACAGCTCGACGCACTCCGATTTCCCGCTGGTCGAGCCGCCCGCCGTCGTCGCGGCCGCCGCCGCGCTGTCCACGGGCCGGCTGGCGCTGGCGGCATCCGTCCTCGAATCGGCGCAGGCTCGTCGGCAGTGCGGGCACTGGGCCCGCGCGAGGATCCTGCTCTGGCGCGCATGGATCGCGATCCTCGCCGCCGAGCCGCTCGCGGCCACGACGCTCCTGACGGAGGTCGCGGAGCTGGACGGTGAGCTGGTGCCGCGCGACCGGCTGATCCTCGCCGCGTGCGAGACGGCGCTCGCTCGCCGCTACGCCACCACGGCGGAGCTCATCACGGTGTTCCACGGCGCCGCCCGCGAGATCCACCAGCAGCGGTTCGACGTCTTCCTCTTCCCCTTCCTCGGCGAGCTGTCCCTCGCGGCCGCCCGCACGGACACGCCCGACACGACGCAGCGTCAGGTGGATGCCGCGCTGTCGACGCTCGCCGCCGCCGGGGAGCCGCCGCTGTGGAGCCCGCTCCTGCACTGGAACGGCATCCAGCGCGGCATCCTTCTCGGCAGACCCGAGCTCCTGGTGCCCCACGCGCATGTCCTGCTCGCCGCCGCCGCGCACAGCCCGTTCGCTGCCCGGCTCGCCACGGCCGGACGGGTGTGGACGGACGTGCTCGCCGGCCGGGTGGACCCCGTGGCCGTGCAGGACTCCGCTCGGGACCTGCGGGCTCAGGGTCTCGCCTGGGACGGCGCGCGGCTCGCAGCCCACGGCGCGGCGCGGACGACCGACCGGCAGGTCTACGCGCAGCTGCTCGCCTGCGCTCGCGAGCTGCACCCGACGCAGGCGCCACGCTCCGCGTCCGGCCACGAGGAGCCCACGATGCTCGAGCTGCAGGGTACGGCCCTCAGCGACCGCGAGACCGAGGTCGCCCGCCTCGTGCTGCAGGGGAAGACCTACATCGAGATCGGCCAGTCCCTGTTCATCTCGCCCCGCACGGCGGAGCACCACATCGCGCGGATCCGCCGTCGCGTCGACGCCACTTCCCGTTCCGACCTCCTCACGAAGCTCCGGGCCATGCTCGGCGGCGAGGACGGAATCACGACCAGTCACACCCAGGAGGACACATGAGTAACGTGATCGCGACCATGGCGAACGCGCTGATCGAGTTCATCTTGAGCCTGCTCGGCGACCCCGATGTCGCGGCGGAGTTCGAGGCCGATCCGGAGGGGACGCTCGCCTCTCGAGGGCTCGAGAACGTCAACTACAACGACCTCTGCTCGGTCCTGCCGATGGTCTACGACAACCCCCATGTGATCCTCCGCAACGACCCGGGCCCGTTCCTCCCGAACGCCCCGGCCGGGCCGGTCGGGAACCCGGATCCCGGCGGAGCCGGGCCCAGCGAGGTCATCCGGCAGCTGCAGGATCTCATCACGAACAACGCCTACGTGACGAACAACTCGACGATCCTCGACCAGTCGGTGAATCAGAACCTGTGGGCCGAGGGCGACATCCTCCAGCTCTTCGACAACGAGGCGATCATCGCGAGCGGTGCGGGAGCATCGGCGGCAGGTCGTGACATCGTCGACGACGACAGCACCGACTCCTCCACGACCGTCACGGTCGGCGGCGACGCGGTGATCGACAGCACCGTCGACGTGGACACCGCGGTCGGATCCCACAACGACGTCGTCACCGCGCCGGTCACGGACGGCTCCATCACGACGACGGTGACGGACGGGTCGGCCACCACCACGGTGACACCGCCCGCAGCGGCGGACGCCCCGGCATCCGCTCCTGCGCCCGCCGCCGAGGCCGAGGCCGAGCCCGCCGGACAGCCCGCGGCCGCGGTCGCGGAACCCGAGCCCGAGCCCGAGCCCGAGCCCGAGCCGGAGCCGGAGCCGGAGCCCGAGCCCGCGGCGGCCGAGCCGGCGACGGTCTCGTACGAGTCGGACCCCTACGCTGCGGACGAGAGCACGGCGCTCTCGGAGCCGGAGCCGCTGGCCGAGACCACCGCCGAGTCGGAGTACTGAGAGCACGATGACGACGCCGTCCTCGGGCCCGTCCGGTCCGCTGCGGACCGGACGGGCGCAGCCCGAGCGCCCGACCCTCGCGACGCCCAACTCCGCCCCGGTGGTGGCGAACATCCCACCTCCGCTCTCGTCCCGACTGGCCGAGGCGCTGTGGATCTTCGGGCTCGCGGCGGGCGCCGTGGCGGCGGGGTACTTCTTCATCACGCGCAGCGACGAACTCGTCCGGATCCGGGAGCGCGTCGAGCTCGTCGATCCCGAACGGGCGGCCGAGACGGTCGACTCGACGGCGGACATCGTCTTCTGGTCCCTGTTCGGAGCGCTCGTCGCACTCCTGCTGGTCCAGCTGTGGGCGGCGGTGGCCTTCGCCAACCGGCGGCCGGGCGCACGCGCCTGGCTATGCGGAACGCTGGCCGCCTTCGGGGGGCTGTGCGTCGTCGCGCTGGAGTTCACCCGTCCCGGCGAAGCCGGGATGCCGCTCCGGATGTTCGCGCTCGCGTACGCCGGGCTCCTGACCCTCGCTCTGCTGGCGTCGCTGCTCCCGGCGTCCCGCGCCTGGACCCGTCGCCGCTTCGACGTCCGCCATGGACCCGCCACCGCCGGCGGGTCCGACCTCTGACAGGATCCCGTCCAGGGTCCGCACGACCACCGCGCAGACCCGCTGTGCGGCCCGCGAGGTGCTCGGCGATTCGGCGAGCGCCCGCCACCGTGTCAGCAGCTCGTCGGCGCGTTCGGCGAGCTGCCGCCGCGTGGCGTCGGGAGCCGCGTCCACCCGAGCCGCGGCATCCGTCCCGTCCGCTCCGAGGATGCGCTCCGCCTCGTCGACGACCCCGCCCGTCAGCCCGAGACCGTCGACGCGGCTGCGGGCCAGCACGTCCAGTTCGCGCAGCTCGTGCGAGGCGTCGGCGAGCCCCTCGATCCCCTCCCGGAGGGAATCGGCGCCGGCCAGCGGCCGGGACCGGACGAGATCGTTCATGTAGGCCAGCAGCGCTCGCGTCTTGAGCGCCGCCGCCCGGCTGCGGAACTGCCGTCGGATCACCGACCGCAGCTCTTCCAGCCCGCTCTGGATCACGAGCTGCTCCGCGAGGCGCTGCGACGTCGCGGCGCCGCCGCGGACGAGAGCCACGCCGAGGCGGATGCCGGCGATCCCGAAGCGGTCGAGGAGCCCCGCCCGCGTCCGGGCGTCGAGCACGGATGCGCCGTCCCGGATGAACCGGTCCGCGGACAGCAGCAGCCGGTCGCGCTGATCCCGATCCCAGCCGGCGATCTCGCGGAGGGCGGCGAAGTCGCGCTCCTGCATGCTGCGCGCGCTTTCGGCGATGAGGCCGGCGACGGGAACGACGGTCACGGCGAGCGGACGCAGCGCCGGCATCTCGCGGTATCGCGCGGCGATGCCGCGGGCCGACAGGAGCGCGTCGAGCCGTCCGCCGCCCACCTCGTCCGCGCGCGAGAGGACTGCGAGCGCGTTGACGCTGTTGCCGGCCCCGCTGTCGGCGTCGCGGAAGGCCGCGAGGAAGGACAGGTCGGACGGATGCAGGTGGCGCAGCAGGTACACGATGGCGTCGGCCTCGGAGGGTCCGCCGCGCGCCGGGGTGAGGAAGGTGAGGCTGCGTCCGGAGACGCGCTCGGAGATCGACTCGATGCCCGGCGTGTCCACCAGGACGAGCGAACGGAGGCTGAGGGCGGGCCAGCGGATGTCGATGTGCGCGATGCCGTCCGGATCGAGGCCCCGCAGGTCCAGCTGCAGCCTGCCGTCGCCCCGGCGGAGGGCGAGCGAGGTCTCACTCCCGTCGGCATGGACCGCGCGCACGGACGGCGTCGCGCCGTAGCGGTACCAGGTGACGATCCGCGTGCACTCACCGGCATCCGTCGGCGCGATCCGTTCGCCGATCAGCGCGTTCAGCAGGGTGGACTTGCCCGCCTTGACCATGCCGGCGATCCCCAGTCGCAGCGGCTCGCGCATCCGCACCCGCCACGCCTCGAGCTCGGCGGCGATGTCGTCGTCATCGCCGTAGACCGCCAGGGCCGCATCGATCAGGGCGACGGCGGACGTGAGGACCGCCGCACTCACGCCGACTCCCGTGCCGTCGAGCCGGTGGGCAGCTCGGCCGCCCTCGGCGGCGCCGCGACGGGCTCGGGCAGCGCGCTCGGGTCCGGCAGCTCAGCGGGACGCACCGGCAGGGCCCGGCTGACGCGCGTCAGATACTCCAGGCGCTGCTTCAGCACGGCGATGCGGGCGTCCCGGTCCTGCGTGTACACGGCGGCCGGCCTCCGGGCCGCGTCGGCGGCGGCGGTCAGCGAACGGTAGATCTCGTCGGCGCGGGTGCCGAAGTGGTCGCGGGTGGCCCGCTGGATGGCGCGCAGTCGATCGCGCAGCTGCTTCCCCACCTGGAAGGCGATCTCGTCGATGTACCGGCGGACCAGGTTCTTCGCCTCGGTCTGGCGCCGCGACAGCCGGGCCTGCGTGTCCTCCCGGTAGGCGCGACGGCCGACGAGGACACCCGCCAGGAGCGACAGCGGGTTGAGGACCGCGAGGCCCAGCACGCTCGTCGCCAGGCCGACCATGAGCACGCCGCCGTACGAGCCGCGCACGCCGATGTAGATCTTCTCGCCCGCCGAGAGCGTGGGAGCTATGAGGTCGGCGATCTCGTCGACGGGGTCGAGGACACCCGTGATGTCACCCACGTCGAGCTGCGGAATGTCCTCCTCGCCCTCGAGGAACTGTCCGGCGACCTCCTGCGCGAGCCAGCGCTGCCGGTCGTTGGTCCACACGAAGGTGTCGGCCACCGCCTCGCCCACGCGCTCGTCGAGCCACTGCGCGAACTCGCCCCAGACCGGCCCGGGATCGCCCGCCTCGATCGCCTCCTCGGCCTGCCGCTGCACCCGGCGGAGACGGTCGCGCAGGTCGTGCTCGGTGTCGGCGATGAGATCGGCGACCCCGTCGGTGAGAGTGGTCTGCCAGCGCGACGACCGGCTGCGGAACTCCTCCGCCTGGCGCCGGGCGATCTCCAGACGCTCGATGAGCTCGGGAGCCTTCTCGGGATGCTGCAGCGCCAGCAGCTCAGTGCGGACGGCGATGCCGAGCTGCTCGAGCACATCGTGGAGGTCGGCGGCGGCCGCGCGCCGCTCCAGGTCGCCGGCGCGCTGCAGCACGTCGCGGTGCAGGTGCTGGATGAGCTCGGGGAATCCCGACTCCTCGTTGAGCTCGCGATCCTGCCGCGCGGCGGCGGCCAGCCGCAGATCACTCGAGACGGGGAAGACGGGCACCTCGCCGACGGTGGCGAGGTGCCCCGCGTCGATGCCGGTGATCTGGCGCCACTGCGGGTAGGCGTCCGTCTTGGTGACGACGGCGGACACGTGGGGCGACACCCGCAGCGCCTGCGACAGCAGCCGCAGCTCGGGGGCGGTGTACTCCTGCGAGGCGTCTGAGACCATAAGCATGGCGTGTGCGCCCGACAGCGCGGTCAGCGCGGAGAGCGCGCGGAACGCCTGCACGTCGGCGACACCCGGTGAGTCAACGAGGCGCAGGCCGCCGCGGAGGATCTCCCGCGGGACGAGCACCTCCGCCGCGACGACATCGCCGCCGGCATGCTTCGGGTGCTCCGCGGACACGAACCCCGAGACCTGGTCGATCGGGATCTCGTGGCGCACCGGGTCGGCATCCGGTGCGTGCCGGACGAGGACCGCCGCCGTCGGCGCCGGGCCGTAGCCGACGACCGTGGGGATGCGCGTGGCGATGTCGTCGTCCACGGGGCATACCGGGGCGCCGACGATGGCGTTGATGAGCTTGCTCTTGCCCTGCTTGTACTCGCCGACGACCAGGACCCGCACGTACGGGTCCGCCAGCCGAGCACGTGTGGATGCGAGCCGTTCGGCGAGATCGTCGCGACCCCACTCCCGGCTGGTGCGGGTCACGTCGTCGGCCACGCGCACGAGCGCGCCGGGGGCGTGCCCCGGCGCGGTGTGCTCCCCCGGCGGATTCGGCATAGGCGTTCCTCGCTATCCACGTCGTTGCGGATGCTCCCCCAGCGGCACCGTATCGACTCGGTCTGTCCCAGACAAGGGAGGTCGGGTCGGCGGCGCTGTCAGCATCCGCAACGACGTGACCCTCCGGGGCCCGTCACCGGTGGACGGTTCAGGGCCCCGTAGGTCTCAGATCAGAACGCGTCCTCGACGTCCGGCGTCTCGGTGTTCGTGGCCCCGTCGTCGACGAGGTCGTTGCTGTTGCCGAGACCGCCCGACCAGATGCTGTTCGACTCCTCGTTCCACGACTGCGTGTTCGTGTTGGTCGGGTTGAACTCCGAGTTGAACGATTCGTTGAGGGAGTCGGAGATCGATTCGTTCAGCGAGTCGGAGATCGAGCTGTTGTCCGAGTTGTCGTTGAACGAGTCGAACGCGAGCTCGTGGTCGAAGGAGTCGGCGATCGAGGTGTTGACCGTCGTCGTGATCGAGTTGTCCGTGGTCGACTCGTCCGTCCACGTGTTGCCCGAGTTGATCGACGTGTTGGTCGTGATCGTGCTGCCGATCACCGCATCTCCGCCGATGGCGTAGTCGACCGAGTTGTCGATCGAGTTGTCGATCGACAGGTCGTTGCCGGCTGCGTTCGCGCCGGTGCCGCTCGCGACGGTCGCCGTCGACCCGGATCCGATCGCCACATCGCCGCCAGCGGAGACGTTGGCGTTGACGGACTGGTCGAGGTTCGTCGCGTTGAGCGACACGTTCCCCGACACGGTGCCCAGCCCGGCCAGCGGAGCCGCACCGGCACCGCCGAAGCTCGTCGTGTAGTCACGGACGCCCACGTGCACCGAGTTGTCGTTCGCGGAGTCGTGGATCGAGTTGTCCTGGTCCTGGTTGTAGGAGCCCCAGTTGCCGGAGTCGTTCGTCGAGTTGTCGCTGTTGTCGTTGAACGAGTCCGTGAAGTCGACGCTGTTGTCGCTGTTGTCGGAGTGATCGTCGGTCGAGTTGTCGGAGTTGTCCGAGTTGTCGTTGTACGAGTCGTTCGTCGAGTTGTCGGAGTTGTCGGAGTTGTCCGAGTTGTCGCTGTTGTCCGAGTTGTCGGAGTTGTCGGAGTTGTCGGAGTTGTCCGAGTTGTCGGAGTTGTCCGAGTTGTCGGAGTTGTCCGAGCTGTCGTTGCCCGAGTCGTTGATCGAGTTGTCCGAGTTGTTGCCGACGCCCCAGCCGTTGGTCGAGTTGTCGGAGTTGTCCGAGTTGTCGCTGTTGTCGGAGTTGTCGCTGTTGTCGGAGTTGTCGCTGTTGTCGGTCATCGAGTTGTCGGAGTTGTCGCTGTTGTCCGAGTTGTCGCTGTTGTCCGAGTTGTCGGAGTTGTCCGAGTTGTCGGAGTTGTCCGAGTTGTCGCTGTTGTCCGAGTTGTCGGAGTTGTCCGAGTTGTCGTTCATCGAGTTGTCGGAGTTGTCGCTGTTGTCGCTGTTGTCCGAGTTGTCGGTGTCCGTGGAGTTGTCGTTGTACGAGTCCACCGTCTCGTCCACGTCGCTGAGGAAGTTGTTGTCGGCCACGATGGGTCCTCTCGTTAGGCGCCGGCGGCGCTCGTTGCGACGAGTCTGCTGCCGTGCCGGGATCCCGTCATCGGGGACAATCCCCCGCTCGCGCGGGGCGCGTTGCGGGGGCTGCGGGGGTTCCCCTACCGGGAGAGGGGGATCGCCCCTCCCCCACCCCGGGGGGCCGCGGGGGAAGCGCCTAGGCTGGCCGGATGGAACAGGCCGAGCTGACCGCCCTCCTGACCGCTGCGGGACTGCGGATGATCGACGAGGTCGGACCGCTGGCCTCCACCGCGGAGGTCGCCGCCGCCGTCTCGAAGCTCCGCGCCGCCGGCCACCCGCCCGATCTGGTCTCCGCCGTCGTCGGTCAGGCGCATCTGCGGGTGCGCGCGGCGGCCAAGTTCGGTCCGTTCGCGGAGCGAATGCTGTTCACGCGGGCGGGCCTCGAGCAGGCGACACGGCTGGAGGTGGGGTCGCGCCATGCGGGCCGGTTCCGTGACGCCGGCCTGGCGAGCGTCGCCGACCTCGGCTGCGGCATCGGAGGCGACGCACTCGCCTTCGCCGGCATCGGCCTGACGGTGCTCGCCGTCGACGCCGACGAGACCACCGCCGCACTCGCGGCGTACAACCTCGCACCCTTCGGCGACGAGGTGTCCGTCCGGCACGCCCGGGCGGAGGACGTCGACCTGGGCGAGGTGGAAGCCGTCTGGCTCGACCCGGCACGGCGTACCGCCGGCCATTCCGAGACGGCCCGCACGCGACCCGAGGACTGGTCGCCGTCCCTGGACTGGGCGTTCGCCCTGGCATCCCGGCTGCCGGTGGGCATCAAGCTCGGACCGGGCCTTGACCGGGCCCTCATCCCCGACGACGTCGAGGCGCAGTGGATCAGCGTCGACGGCTCGACGATCGAGCTCGTGCTGTGGTCGGGCGTCCTCGCGCGCCCCGGGGTGACGCGCTCCGCGCTCGTGATCCGGGGCGGCGCAGCGCACGAGATCACCGCGGGGGCCGACGTCTCGGACGAGCCGGTGCGCGAGCTCGGCGCGTTCGTGCACGAGCCCGCGGGCGCCGTCATCCGTGCCCGTCTGATCGGGGACGTCGCACGCGAGCTGCAGGCCGGGATGATCTCGGACGGCATCGCCTATCTGACGTCGGATGCCGCCCTGACGAGCCCGTTCGTGCAGTCGTTCCGGGTGCGCGAGGTCATGCCGATGAAGGTGCCGACGATCAACGCCGCTCTGCGGACGCACGGGATCGGCACGATCGAGATCAAGAAGCGCGGCGTGGACGTCGACCCCGCGCAGTTCCGCCGCAAGCTCGTGCTGCGCGGAGACGACTCGGCGACACTGATCCTCACCAAGGTCGGCGAAGGCCCGAAGGCGAAGCGCCTCGCGCTCCTCGCCGACCGCGTCTGACCGACCCCGCGTCGCCTCAGCCGAACAGCGGCCCCTGCGTCGAGGCCCACCAGAGCCAGCCGGCGCTGTAGACAAGCGACGCCAGGTTCAGCGTGAGCGCCCAGACCGCCATCTCGCGGTTCTCCCAGGGCCGGCGGATCGCGAGGATCGCCAGCACGGCGCCGAGCAGGCCGATCGGGAAGCCCCAGCCCACGAAGAACGAGAGGATCAGACCGAGGACGCCGGCCAGCAGCGACCAGCCGGCGCTGTGCGGCAGGGTGGGCGGCGGGTGGATCCAGTGGACCTGCGGGTCGGGGTTCAGGAGCTCCCCGGTCACCAGGCCCGGCTCGGGATGGACCTCCAGCGGCGGCGCGATCGGGAGCGGCTGGGTGAGCTCGCGCCGGAACCCGCCGCGGTGCTCCCCCGGCAGGACCGGGGTCGACGGCACGCGGGCGACGTCGGGTGACGGCGGTTCGATCGAGGTGGCCGGCACGGCGTCGTCGGCTGCGGCGCCGGGCCGCGGAGACGGACCGGCCGGCGCCGCGGGGGTGGTCGGCTCCGCGGAGGTGGCCGGCTCAGACGGATCGGCCGGCGCCGCGGGCGACGGCATCCGTTCCTCGCTCGGCTCGGTCATACCGCTGCCGCGACCTGGATCTCGGTGACCGGGAGAGTCGAGTCGGCGCCGAACTCGAGCGTCGAGGCGGGGCGTCCGCTCATGATGAGCTCCGACGCGAGCGCGGCGATCATGGCGCCGTTGTCGGTGCAGAGCGACAGCGGCGGGATCCGGACCGAGACGCCGGCCGCCGCGGCGCGCTCGAGGGCGACCTCCCGCAGTCGACGGTTCGCGATGACGCCGCCGCCGAGGAGCAGGCGGGGCACGTCGTGACGTGCGCACGCGTCGAGCGCCTTCGTGACGAGGACGTCCACGACCGCTTCGCGGAAGGATGCCGCGACATCGGGCACCGAGACGTCCTCGCCCGCCGCCTCCCGCTGCTCGACCCAGCGGGCGACGGCCGTCTTGAGCCCCGAGAACGAGAAGTCGTAGCGGTGCTCGGCCATGTCGGACGCCCGGGACATGCCGCGCGGGAAGCGGATCGCGTTCGGGTCGCCGGACGCGGCGGCCCGGTCGATCTCGGGGCCGCCGGGATACGGCAGTCCGAGGATGCGGGCGATCTTGTCGAAGGCCTCGCCGGCGGCGTCGTCCATGGTCTCGCCGAGCAGCTCGACGTCCGACACGAGATCGCGGACCAGCAGCAGCGACGTGTGGCCGCCGCTGACGAGCAGCGCGACGGTCGGGTACTCCACCTCGTCGCCGGTGAGGACGTCCGCGGCGATGTGGCCGACGAGGTGGTTGACCGCATAGAGCGGTGTGCCGAGGCTGACGGCGAGCGCCTTCGCCGCACCGACCCCGACCATGAGCGCACCCGCGAGGCCGGGGCCGCTCGTGACGGCGACCGCGTCGATGTCGGCGAGCTCGACCTCCGCCTCGGCGAGGGCCGCTTCGATCGTCGGCTGCAGCGCCTCCAGGTGGGCACGCGCGGCGACCTCGGGCACCACCCCGCCGTAGCGGGCGTGCTCGTCCATGGAGCTCGCGATCGTGTTGCTCAGCAGGGAGCGGCCGCGGACGATGCCGATGCCGGTCTCATCGCAGCTGGTCTCGATCCCGAGCACGAGCGGCTCGCGGCTCATCCCGGCCATGTCAGCGCCACCCCGGAGTCTGATCCCCGCCGCTGCGGCGGGGACCGGCACCGTCGTCGGCGGCGGGCGCCGCGGCATCCGTGTCGCCACGATGAGCGGCGGTCCAGCCGGACAGGTCGAGCTTCATCACGATCGCGTCGACGTCGTCGGGCTGGTAGTACCGCGGCCGGCGGCCGATCTGCAGGAAGCCCTCCGAGGCGTACAGCGCGGTCGCGTTCGGGTTGTCGTCGCGCACCTCGAGGAACACCGAGCGCGCCCCGCGCGCGTGCGCCGTCGCGATCAGCTCGCGCAGCAGCGCCCGGCCGCGGCCGTGACCGCGGGCGGCCTCGGCGATCGCGATGGTCTGGATGTCGGCATCCGGAGCGCCCTGCACCGCACGCACGCCGCCGTATCCCAGGATCTGCCCGGCCTCGACGTCGACGACGTACCGGCCGTGCGGCGAGACGAGCTCGTCGCGGATCATGGGCTCGCTCCACGCGTCGGTGGGGAACGTCTCGCGCTCGAGGCGCATGATCGTGGCGAGATCGTCGGGCTGGGCAGTGCGGAGGGTCACGAGCCGACCTTCTTCCGGGCGGCGGGCGGGGTCACATCGGGTGCGCGCAGGTACAGCGGCTCGTCGAGGTGCTCGACGCGGTCGGCCGCGAGGGCGCGCGCGGCGACCAGGGCGACCATGGCGCCCGGGATCGCCGTGACGTCCCGTCGCTCCGCGCCCGCGGCGGCGAGGACGGCGTCGATGTCGTCGCGCGTGGAGAGCGCGGGACGGTCGGCACGCACCGGCAGCCCGTCGTCGTCGACGCCCTCGTAGACCGTGTACGCGAACTCGCGGCGGCGCGCGTCGGTGACGACGGCGAAGCGCGGCACGTCGGCGAAGGGGTCGGCGAGCAGGATCGCGAGCGCCGCGGCGTCGTGGCTCGCGACGGGGACGACCGGGATGCCGCGCCCGAGGGCGAACGCCCGCGCCGCGGCGATCCCCACACGCAGGCCGGTGAACGGCCCGGGGCCCATGCCCGCGGCGACGGCGGTGAGGGCGACCGCCTGCGGGACGCCCGTCGCGCCGATCGGGCCGCGCGCGGAATCCGTCATCACGTTCTGGAGCAGGGTGCCGATGATCTCGGCGTGACCGAGCGGATCGGGGCTCGACGCCTCGGCGTGCACCGCGCCGTCGGTGTCGGCGACCGCGACGGCGGTGCCGAGGGACGTGTCGATGCCGAGAATCACGAGGTCAAGGGTATCGGGATGCGTCGACGATCGGCTGCCGCCCTCGGCGCGACGAGCGCGCCGGGCGGAGTCATCGGCGTCGCCGCGGCCGGTGTGGCCGCGGTCAGCGTCGCCGCCGTCGGTGTGGCCGCGGTCAGGGACGTCGCGTCACCGTGACGGTGCGGGGCGCCGTGTCCTCGAGGTCCTGGACGTAGGAGTTGCTCGTGCCGCACGCGTTGTCGACACCCGTGCCGCTCCAGCCGCGCGCGATCTCGATCTCCCACCAGGCGTCGGCGAGCCCGTCGACCATGCCGCGGCCCCATTCGACGATCGTCACCGAGCGGTCGACGTCGAGGCCGAGGTCGTCGAGCTCCGCGGGAGACCCCAGCCGGTAGGCGTCGACGTGCACGAGCGGTGGACCGTCGACCTCGGAGGGATGCGTCCGCGCGATCACGAACGTCGGGCTCTGCACCGGTCCGCGGACGCCGAGACCGGCGCCGATCCCGCGCGTGAGCGTCGTCTTGCCGGCACCGAGCGGCCCCGTCAGGACGATCAGGTCCCCCGGTCGCAGCGTCGCGCCGAGCTGCCGGCCGAGCTCCTCCATGTCGGCGGGCGAGGCGACCTCGCGCTCACCGGCGAACCGTTCGATGCCGCTCATGAGCGCACCTCCCGTCGGGGCACGCGACTGCCGATGCGCGTGACGACTTCGTAGTTGATGGTCCCCGCGGCATCCGCCCACTCGGTCACGGACGGCGCTCCGGCTTCGGGATCGCCGAACAGGACGGCCTCGTCGCCGACCGTCACGGGTGCATCGCCGACGTCGACGACGAACTGGTCCATCGCGATCCGGCCGGCGACGCGGTAGTGGTGACCGCCGATCGCGACCGGGCCGGCGCCGGAGGCCGCTCGCGGCACGCCGTCGGCGTAGCCGAGCGAGATGAGGGCGAGCGTGGACTCGGATGCCGTGCGGTGCAGGTACCCGTACGAGACGCCGTGGCCTGCGGGCACCCGTCGCACGGCCGCGACCGATCCCCGCAGGGTCATCGCGGGCCGCAGCCCGAGGTCTGCCGAGGTGCGGTCCTCGAACGGCGAGAGGCCGTAGATGGAGATGCCGAGTCGCACGCAGCCGAGCCGCGCCTCGGGCATGCTTATGGCGGCATGCGACGCCGCGATGTGCCGCAGCCGGGGTCGGAGCCCCGCCGCCTCGGCGCCGGCCTGCGCGACGGTGAAGCGCGAGAGCGCGGCGCGGTCGTCATCGAGCGACGTGTTGGACAGGTGGCTGAAGATGCCCACGACGCGGATGAGGCCGGCGCGCTCGAGGCGCGCGGCCTCGGCGAACACCGTCTGGTAGTCCGACGGGGCGATCCCGTTGCGGCCGAGCCCCGTCTCGACCTTGAGGTGGATGTCGACGGGCGTGTCGACGGATGCTGCCGCTGCGGCTGCCGTGAGCTGGTCGAAGCTCGAGATCCCCAGCTCGATCCGCGCGGCGGCGGCGTCGACGAAGGAGGAGTTCGGGGCGTGGAGCCAGGCGAGGACGGGGGCGTCGATGCCGGCATCCCGCAGTTCGAGTGCCTCTCGGACGTCGACGACCGCCAGGCGGGCGGCGCCACCGGCGAGCGCGGCGCGGGCGGAACGGACGGCGCCGTGACCGTAGCCGTCGGCCTTGACGACCGCGATGACCTCGGCGTCGGTCAGCGCGGCCAGGTGACGGACGTTGTGCTCGATCGCCGAGACGTCGATGACGGCCTCGCGCGCCACGCCGTCGGGCATGCGGGTCATCTGCCGGCCTCCGCGTCGGAGACGGCCTGCGGGTGCGCGTCGGAGTCGGCCTGCGGGTGCGCTTCGGCGACTGGCTGCGCGTCTGCTTCGACCTGCTGCGGGACCCCGTCCGCGCCCGCCTGCCGGTTGGCTTCGGCGACGACGTATGCGGCGGCGAGGCCGGCGTCGTGCGACAGCGAGAGGTGGAGGGCGGTGATGCCGCGGGCTTCGACGGTCGCTGCCGTCTCGCCCGACAGAGCGAAGACCGGCCGACCTGAGGGCTCCGCCGCGACCTCGATGTCGGTCCAGTGGACGCCGTCCGAGCCGCCGAGCGCTTTGATCAGCGCCTCCTTGGCGGCGTACCGGGCGGCGAGCGAGTGCGGCTTCAGCTGCTGCTCGGAAGAGGTGAAGAGGCGGTCGAGCAGCTTCGGCGTGCGTTCCATCGACCGCTCGAATCGCGGGATGTCGACCAGGTCGACACCGATTCCGATGATCACGTCGCCTCCTCCGGCCGCGCGCTGCGGCATCCGTTCAGCCTATCGCCGCCCGTCGGTCGCCGGCCTGCGGCGCGCGACGGCCGGGTGGCTGCCGCCGGGCGACGGATGCCGGTTCGCGCGACCCGCCCGAAGCCCGGTCCCACCCGGCCGCGGCGCCCCCGAACGCCGGTGCCCGCCCGGCCGCGAGACCCCCGCGAGGCCGGTCCCCCGCACAGCCCCTGCACTCGCGACGGAGATTCCGGCATCCGCGACCGGCACACCCGCGCCATTCCGTGTTCGGCCGGCCCCCACCGACGGAATCTCCGTCACGAGTGCCGGCAACGCTCGGGCCCCGACGGCGATGGAACCCCATGCACCCCGGGCCGCAAGCGGCGGACACCCGGCCGCGAGACCCCTGCGAGGCCGGGTCACCGCACAGCCCCTGCACTCGCGACGGAGATTCCGGCATCCGCGACCGGCACCGTCGCGCCATTCCGCGGTCCGACCCGCACCCACCGACAGAATCTCCGTCACGAGTGCCGGCAACGCTCGAGGGCCAGCCCCCGACGCACGCCGCTGCGCTCAGCCGACCGCGAGGCGGATGACGCGCTCGACGGCGTCGATGCCGGGCATCAGCTGCGCACCCGACCGGGCGTACGTCTCGCGCGAGCGACCGTACGGGTCAACGACGTCGTCGTCGGCCGGGTCGGCGGGAGGGAGGGCGAGGCCGCGCTGACCGGCCAGGACGGCGAGCGCGCCGCGCAGCCGCTCCCGCGGATCGGCGCCGACGGCGCCCGCGCGGATCGTGTCGTCCGAGGTCACCGCGGCGAGCCGCTCGAACTCGCGGATCGTGAACGTCGCCCGCAGCTTGCCCGGTGCCAGCTCGACGACCTCGCGGCGGTGACCGCGGTCCATCGCGAGGACCAGCTCGGGGTCCTGCAGCAGCGCCTCTGTCAGGAATCGCGCGCGGTGCGCGTTCGACGTGTCGCCCAGGATCCCGGCGCCCATCGCCAGCTCGACGGCTTCGATCGGCATCCGATCGCCGTTGCGGGCACGGATGCCGGCGCTCGTCGCCTCCACGCCGATGTCGGCCATCCGGTGCGCGAGCAGCTGTGCGGCGAGCGGGGACCGGCAGATGTTGCCGGTGCAGACGGTCAGGATCTGGATCACGGGGGTCCTTCCGATGTCGGATGCCGCGGCGCCTCGGGCGGCGGCTCGACGAGCTGCGGGCGGGCACCGGGTACCGTAGGCCCCGTGCAGGAACAGCTTAGCGACGGTCCGGGTGCCCCCGATCCCGAGGCGGTGACCCCCGAGAACGCGACCGGCGACGCCCTTGCGACCGGCGATATCGCTGTTTCCGGCGCGGCGCACGACCCGAGCACCGCGCCCGCCCCGACGGGCGGCGCGGCGGGAGCCTCGGCATCCGCCGCCGCATCGACCGACGTTCTGCGCGACCTCGGCTTCGACGACGATCCCGCCCCACGCCGGCGCCGCCGCGTCCAGCGCACCGACTGGCGCCTGGGCGGCACGGCGGTCCGCCGGTGGGACGCGATCGTCCTTGCGATCGCCCTCATCAGCCTCGGGATCGGCGCCTTCGGCAGCGCGCTGATCAGCAGCATCTGGACTTCGCCCTGGTCGGGCCTCGTCTCGACGACCGCGCTCTGGGTCGGCATGCTCTTCGCCGTCGTCTACGCCTTCTCCCGCGGCCGGCCGGCCGGCCTGCTGAAGCTCCGCCCCGTCGACCTGCTGTTCGGCGTCATGCTTGGCCTGCTGCTCCGCCTGCTGCAGGGCTGGGTGACGGATGCCGGACACCAGCCGCTCCCGTCGATCGCGACGCTCGACGGTTCGATCCCCCCGACGTGGTTCCTGACCGAGGCGCTGCCCGGCGGTCTGATCGCGCCCGTCGTGGAGGAGTTCTTCTTCCGCACCGTCCTGCTGGTGGTCGTGTACACGCTGCTGCGCCGGCCCGCCGGACGCTTCGCCGCCGCGCTGGCCGCCGTGCTCGTCTCGACGGCGACGTTCATCCTGATGCACGCCGTCGACGGATCCCTCCCGCTCGCGGAGGCGCTTCCCCTCGGCGCCCTCGGCCTGACGTGCGCGCTGCTCGTCATGCTGACCGGTCGCATCTGGAGCGCCGTGATCGTGCACATCGTGTACAACACGACGATGCTCGTGATCGTCGCCGCCGGGACCATCCTCCGCTGATCCGCCCGGGTGCGTCGAAGCCGACGACGCGCCGGTCGTCGCCTCTGCTCAGGAGGAACGCTTCAGCGAGCCGACGACGGATGCCGGGCGCGCCGACCTCCCCCGACCCTTACGGCCGGCCCATGCCGAGGTACTGCCAGCCGGCGGCACGCCAGGCGGCCGGGTCGAGGCAGTTGCGGCCGTCGACGACGACGCGTCCTGCCGCGAGCGAACCGGCGTGGGCCGGGTCGAGCTCGCGGCGGTACTCGTCCCACTCCGTGACCACGACGACGGCGTCCGCACCGGTGAGCGCCTCGTCGCGGTCCGCGACGTAGGTCAGCTGCGGGTGCACGCGCCGCGCGTTGGGAATCGCCTCGGGGTCGGTGACGGTCACATGCGCGCCGAGGCCGTGCAGGCGCACCGCGACGTCGAGTCCGGGCGAATCGCGGATGTCGTCGGAGTGCGGCTTGAACGCCGCCCCGAGCACGGTCACCTTCTTGTCATAGACAGCCCCGCCGAGACCCTCGACGACCAGCTGCACGGCCCGCTCGCGGCGGCGGAGGTTGATCTCGTCGACCTCGCGCAGGAACGCGACGGACTCGCCCCGGCCGAGCTCCTCGGCCCGAGCCGAGAACGCGCGGATGTCCTTCGGCAGGCATCCGCCGCCGAAGCCGATCCCCGCGCCGAGGAAGCGGCGGCCGATGCGGGCGTCGTGACCGATGGCGTCCGCGAGGGTCGTGACGTCGGCACCGGTGACCTCGGCGATCTCCGCCATCGCGTTGATGAAGCTGATCTTCGTCGCAAGGAACGCGTTCGCGGAGACCTTCACGAGCTCGGCGGTCGCGTAGTCGGTGACGATGAAGGGCGTGCCCTTGGCGACCGACGGGTGGTAGACCTCGCGGAGGATGCCCGCCGCGCGCTCGCCCTCGTCCCCCGCCGGAACACCGGCGACGAGCCGGTCGGGGTCGATCGTGTCCTTGACCGCGAATCCTTCGCGCAGGAACTCGGGGTTCCACACGAGCGTCGCGCCGGTCGGAGCGACCCGCTCGGCGAGGGTCGCGGCCGTGCCGACCGGAACCGTGGACTTGCCGGCGACGAGGTCGCCTGCGCTCAGGTACGGCAGCAGTGCGTCGATCGCGGCGTTGACGTAGGTGAGGTCGGCGGCGTAGCCGCCCTTGACCTGCGGGGTTCCGACGCCGACGAAGTGCACGGCGGCTCCCTGTGCGGCGGCGAAATCGGTCGTGAAGCTCAGGCGCCCCGAGGCGATGCCCTCGGTGAGGATCTCCGAGAGCCCGGGCTCGAAGAACGGAGCCTCACCCCGAGACAGCGACTCGATCTTCTGCGCGTCGACGTCGATGCCGACGACCTCGTGCCCGATGGACGCCATCGCCGCCGCGTGAACGGCTCCGAGGTATCCGCAACCGATGACCGACAGACGCATGCACAGCTCCTAGATTCCGGACGCGGTATGCCACGCCCCCGGACGTGTCTACCAGACGGATGTCACCGGCTCGTATTCGGCGGGTTTCGCGGTGACACGATCCCGCGCTCGACCGGTACCGGCCCGTGGCCGGGTCCTACTCGACGGTGACGGACTTCGCGAGGTTGCGAGGCTGGTCGACGTCCAGGCCCTTCGCGGTCGCGAGCCCCATGGCGAAGATGTGCAGCGGCACGACGGCCAGCAGCGGCTCGAACAGGGGTCCGGCCAGCGGGATGCGTAGCACCTCGTCGGCGAACGGCAGCACCGCGGCGTCGCCCTCTTCGGCGACCGCGATGACGCGGGCGCCGCGGGCGCGGATCTCCTGGATGTTCGACACGACCTTCTTGTGCAGCTCACCCGACCCGCGCGGCGACGGGACGATGACGAAGACGGCCTGACCGGGCTCGACGAGCGCGATCGGCCCGTGCTTGAGCTCGCCCGCGGCGAATCCCTCCGCGTGGATGTAGGAGATCTCCTTGAGCTTGAGCGCCCCCTCGAGGGCGATCGGGTAGCCGACGTGACGGCCGAGGAACAGCACGGACTGCGTGTCGCCCATCCAGCGTGCGAACTGCTCGATGTGGGGCTGCTCGGTCTCGAGCACGCGGGCGATCTTCTCGGGGATCGCCTCGAGCTGCTCGACGGCGTCCTGCGACACCTCGGCCGAGAGCGTGCCGCGGACGCGGCCGACGTGCAGGGCCAGCAGGTAGAGCGCCGTGATCTGGGCGACGAACGCCTTCGTCGAGGCCACCGCGACCTCGGGTCCGGCGTGCGTGTAGACGATGGCATCCGATTCGCGAGGGATCGTCGCGCCCTGGGTGTTGCAGATCGACAGCGTCTTCGCGCCCTTCTCGCGGGCGTACTTGACGGCCATCAGGGTGTCCATGGTCTCGCCCGACTGCGAGATCGACACGACGAGGGTGTTCTCGCCGATCACCGGGTCGCGGTACCGGAACTCATGGGCGAGTTCCACGTCGACGGGGACCCGGGTCCACTGCTCGAGCGCATACTTGCCGACCATGCCGGCGTACGCGGCGGTGCCGCACGCGATGACCACGATGCGGTCGATGCCGGCGAACAGGTCGTCGAGGCCGTCCAGCTCGGGGATCGTGACGGCGCCGTCGTGCAGCCGTCCGCGCAGCGTGTTGGCGACGGCCTCGGGCTCCTCCGAGACCTCCTTCGCCATGAACGACGACCAGCCGCCCTTCTCTGCGGCCGACGCGTCCCACACGACCTCGAACGGCTCGACCTCGACGGTGTTGCCGAAGAAGTCGGTCACCTCGACGCCGGCGGGCGTGATCGCGACGATCTGGTCCTGGCCGATCGCGAGGGCGTTGCGCGTGTGCTCGATGAACGCGGCGACGTCGGAGCCGAGGAAGTTCTCACCCTCGCCCAGCCCGATGACGAGCGGTGAGTTGCGGCGGGCGCCGACGACGAGGCCGGGCTGGTCCTGGTGCATCGCGAGCAGCGTGAACGCGCCTTCGAGACGCGCGGCGACGCGGCGGAAGGCGTCGACGAGATCGCCGGATGCCGCGTACTCGCGCCCCAGCAGGACCGCGGCGACCTCGGTGTCGGTCTCGCTCCGGAACGAGAACCCCTGCGCGAGCAGCTCGTCCTTGAGCTCGGCGAAGTTCTCGATGATGCCGTTGTGGATGACGGCGAGCCTGTCGTCGTCGGCGAGGTGCGGGTGCGCGTTCTCGTCGGTCGGTCCGCCGTGGGTCGCCCAGCGGGTGTGGCCGATCCCCGTCGTGCCGTCGGCCATCGGCGTCTCGCCGAGGTCGTCGCGCAGCACCTGGAGCTTTCCGGCGCGCTTGCGCATCCCCAGGTCGCCGCCGCCGTCGATGACCGCGATCCCGGCGGAGTCGTACCCGCGGTACTCGAGGCGGGCGAGGCCCGAGAGGAGGATGGCCTGGCTGTCGCGAGGGCCCACGTATCCGACGATTCCGCACATGTGGTCAATGCTAGGGGCGCACGGCTGTGTCGCTGCCTCGCAGTCCTCCCGGGCGCGTCGAGCTGCTCCCCGCCGCCCGCCGCCGCACCGGAACGACCCCGTTCATGCGGTGTCCAGCCGGAACGTGGTTTCCTTGACGCTGGAAAAGTCCGCCGATCCCCCAGCCGGAGGCACCCATGCCCAGTTTCCTCACCCGTTCGCGCCTGGCGATGGCCGCGACCGCTGCCCTGACGCTCGCCGTCCTCCCGGCATCCGCGGCCACCGCGGCATCCACCAGCTGCGTCTCGATGTCGCAGACGTCGGTCCAGAAGAAGGTGCTCAGCGACGTCAACGCGGCACGCAAGAAGGCCGGCAAGAAGGCCCTCACGGCCAGCAGCAGCATGGCGAAGGTCGCGCTTCGGTGGTCCGAGAAGCAGGCCGCCAGCAAGACGATGAAGCACAACCCGAAGTACGCGTCGCAGATCCCGAAGGGCTGGACCGCCGCAGCGGAGAACGTCGCGTACGGCTACTCCCCGACGAAGGTGACGCCCGCGTGGCTGAAGTCGGCCGGCCACCGCAAGAACATCCTGGGCGGCTACAACCGGATGGGCGTCGCGGTCGCCTGCTCCAAGAGCGGGCAGCCGTACTACACGCAGGTGTTCGGCAAGTACTGACCGACGGTCCCGGGCCGCGGATGGCGGCCGGGAACCGGGTCTCGATCCCCCGAGCCCCAACGAGCCCTGGTTGCGAGCACCCCGGGGCGCTCTTCGACTGGTCGCGGGCCGTCGGCCGAAGTTGACGCATCGTCACCTATTCGCACCTTTCCTGTCAAGGGGCTGTGAGCCCGCTGGGCACTCCCATAACCCTCGTAAGAGTCGGTGTCCGCCCCCAGCGGCACCGAAGCACGGGGGGAAGATGCATGCCTCGTGCGTTCCGTTCACTGACGAAAGGGATGCATAGTGCTGAGATCTCAGCGATCACGCGAGGGCGGCCGGCCAACGACCGGGCCCGTTCTTCGCACCGGGAGCCGGTGGCGCTCCCTCACGGCGGGAGGGGTCACTCTCGGCCTCGCCCTCGCCTCCCTCGGCGGAGGTGCGGCGCTCGCCGCAGCTGAGGACCGAGCCGAAGCCGAGGGCGTCCTGCTCTCCGGCTCGGGCATCATCGACCTCGACACCGTCGCCAACATCGACGGCGCGTACAGCGACTACCTTCCCGGCGGCGAGGTCGCGGAGCCGATCGACCTCACCGCGCTCGGCGCACTGAACGTGCAGGTCGGCGCGAACGCGATCCCGCTCAACCAGCTCGTCGACCTCGGCGTCTCCGAGCAGTACGCCCGAACGGATGCCGGCGGCGCGTTCGCCTCGTCGGGTGCGATCGCCGGCGACGGCGCGATCGCCGTCGCCGGCGCGGGCCCTGCGGCGTCCACGACGGTCACACTCGCCCCCCTTCTCGCAGCCCTCGGCGTCGACGATGTCGTGGACGACGTCGCCCTGGACATCGGCGCGGTCGCGGCGCAGGCGCAGGCCGACCGCACCGCAGGCGGCGCCGACATCACGAGCGACTACGAGATCGCCGGCGGAACGATCACCATCGACGCTCCCGCCATCGGCGAGATCGTCACGGCGCTCGAAGCCACGCTCGACGACACCAGCGCGGACGTGAACGGCACCGTCGGCGAATTGGAAGAAGCGCTCACCGACGTCGTCGACGTCATCGACGCCCTCCCGCTGCTCACGGTGGGCGACAGCGACACCACCGTGGACCTGGACCTGGACCTCGGCGCAGTCGTCACCGCGCTGACCGCCGCGCCGGCCACCTCCGGCGCTGTCACCGTCGACCTCGGCGCGGGTACCGTCACGGTCGACCTCGACTCGCTCGTCGCGGACGGCCTGAACGGCAACACGAGCGGCGCCACGACGGAGCTGATCAGCGCGACCGGCCTCTCGACCATCGTGTCCGATGCGATCGTCGACGTCATCGACACCGCGCTGCCGGCCGCGATCGCGACGGTCCTGAACACCACCGAGCTCGACCTCGGCGTCACGACGACGCTGCTCGACGGACTGGGCTCCGTCGACGTCGCCGTCACCGGCACCCTGGGCGGCTTCCTCGGCAACGAGGGCCAGCCGACGCCCGACGTCGACGTCGATGTCGACGTGCTCGACCTTCCGGTGGGCGACGTGCTCACGCCGGTCACGGACTTCGTCACCGCGACGCTCCTTCCGGCGGTCGACGACGTCCTCGAGTCCGCGCTGGACCTTCCGGCCCTGACGGACGCCCTCGACACCACGCTGACGACGGCGATCGATGCTCTCGCGCCGGTCTTCGACCTCGTCGCGACGGTGCTGAGCGTCCAGGTCGGCGGTGTCACCACCGGCAGCGACTTCCGGGACCCGAACGGTCTGGACGGCGACGGCTACACTCGTCAGGCGCTGCGGATCGCGGTGGCCGACGAGCTGGGTGCCGGCCTGCTGGTTCTGAACCTGGCATCCGCCACCGTGCGCGCCGAGGCGCTGGCGCTGCCCGCCGATCTCGCCATCGACCCCACGCGCGGACCGGTCACGGGCGGCACCGAGGTGACCATCACCGGTGACAACCTCGCCGATGTGACGGAGATCCTCTTCGGCACCGTCCCCGTCGAGGACTTCACCGTGAACTCCGACGGATCGATCACGACGACGGCTCCCGCCCAGGCGGAGCCGGGCACGGTCGCCGTCTCGGTGACGAACCCGGACGGAACCGACGACTCGCTCGAGTTCGAGTACTACAACGTCGCGTCCGTCGACTCGATCACGCCTGATTCCGGATCGACCGACGGCGGTGACACGGTGACGATCGTCGGCGAGTGCCTGACGGATGCCACCGCGGTCCTGTTCGACGGCGTTGCCGGAACCGACCTCGATGTCATCAGCGACACCGAGCTCACCGTGACCACCCCGGCGGGCACCGCCGGCGCGGTCGACGTGACGATCGAGACGAGCGACCCCGACTGCGGTGACGTGACCGTGGACCACGGCTTCACGTACGTCATCCCGGGGTCGCCGACGCTGTCGGACATCGACCCGGGTGAGGGACCCGAGACGGGCGGCACCGCGGTGACCATCACCGGCACCGACTTCACGGGCACCGAGTCCGTGACCTTCGACGGGGTGGACGCAGCGGAGTTCACGGTCGTGAGCGACACGGAGATCGAGGCGATCACCCCGCCGGGTGCTCCCGGGATCGTGGACGTCGTCGTGACCAACGGCACGGGCGACTCGGCCGGTTTCGACTTCGAGTACCTGGACGTGGCCGAGATCGACGAGGTCGACCCGGGCGTCGGTCCCGAGGACGGCGGCAACACGGTGACGATCACCGGCGACTGCTTCACGGATGCCACCGCCGTGCTGTTCGGCGACACGGCCGCGACCAGCTTCACGGTCGTGAGCGACACCGAGATCACCGCCGTCGTCCCGGCCGGCACCGGCGTGGTCGATGTCACCGTGGTGACCTCGGGGACGTGCGGCGACGTGACCGAGGAGGACGGGTACGAGTACCTGCCCGCCCCGGTCGTGACCGCGGCGGACCCGACCGAGGGTCCCGAGACGGGCGGCACGGTCGTGACGATCGAGGGCGACGGGTTCACCGACGCCACCGGTGTCACGTTCGACGGCGAGCCCGGCACGGGCTTCGAGGTGGTCGACGACGGCACGATCACCGTGGTGACCCCGCCCGGAACGCCCGGCACGGTTCCCATCGTGGTGCAGCACCCCGGCGGCGACGTGACGGCCGGCGACTTCACCTACCTCGACGTCCCCAGCGTCACCGGCCTCGACCCCGACCGGGGTCCTGAGGACGGCGGCACTGTGGTGACGATCTCGGGTGAGGGCTTCACCGGGGCCACCGGCGTCAGCTTCGACGGCATCGCCGGAACGGCATTCACGGTCGACAGCGACACCGAGATCACGGTGACCTCGCCGGCGCACGCTCCCGGCACGGTCGACGTGGTCGTGCTGCACCCCAACGGGGACAGCGCGCCGGTGGACTTCACCTACATCGCCGGCACCGAGATCGACGAGGTCACGCCTCCGGGCGGCCCCGAGGAGGGCGGCACCGAGGTCACGATCATCGGCGACTGCTTCACGGATGCCACGGCGGTGCTCTTCGGCACGACTCCCGCCACCAGCTTCGAGGTGATCAGCGACTCGCGGATCGTCGCGGTGGCGCCGGCCGGCGTCGGCACGGTGGACGTCACGGTGGTCGGGTCGGATGCCTGCGGCACCGAGACGCTGCCGGACGGATTCGAGTACACCGATGCCCCGGTGATCGGCACGATCACCCCGGCGGAGGGTCCCGAGACGGGCGGCACCGTGGTCACCATCACCGGTCAGAACCTCGGCGACACGACGAGCGTCTTCTTCGGCGGCGTTCCGGGAACCGCGCTCGAGGTGATCTCCGACACCGAGATCCGCGTGACGACGCCGGCCGGCTCGCCGGGTGCCGTCGACGTGGTGGTGGCCTCGCCCGATGGTCCGAGCGACCCCGGCACCTTCACCTACCTCCCCGCGGCCGACGGCAGCGGCCCCGGTGACGGGAGCGGCGCCGGCGATGGGACGGGTGCCGGCGACGGCACCGGTGACGGAGTCGGAGCCGGGAGCGACACCGGTGACGGAACGGGCGCCGGCGGCTCGCTGCCCGGTACCGGTGGTGACAGCACGGCGCTCGTCATGACGCTGCTGGCAGGACTCCTGCTGATGGCCGCCGGTGCGATGGCGCTGCTGCGCCGCCGCACCGCCTGACCGGACCACGAAGGGCCCGTCGCATCGCGACGGGCCCTTCGTGCTGCGCGGGCGATGTCCCGCCCGCACCGGAACCTCCGGTGCCTACTCGGCGAGGTACTCCCGCAGCGACTCGCGCCAGTCGCGCGGCGTGAACCCGGTCGCCTCGATCTTGGCCAGGTCGAGGACCGACCAACGTGGCCGCGGCGACACCGGCGCGGCCGCCGACGCGAAGTACGCCTCGGTCGAGACGCCCGTCACCCGGGCGCGGTCGGAGCCGGTCAGCTCGAAGACCTCCGCCGCGATGTCCGCCCACGAGGCGGGCTCCCCCGCGCCGGTCAGGTTGTAGGTGCCGTACGGCGCACCCGACGAGGTCAGGTGACGGATGCCGCGGGCGATGTCGTCCGTGAACGTCAGCCGCCCGACCTGGTCGTCCACCACGGACGGGTCGACGCCCCGCGCGGCGAGCGACGCCATGGTCCGGACGAAATTCTTCCCTTCGCCGATGACCCACGACGTGCGGACGATGTAATGCCGTGGCACGGTCGACACCGTGGCATCCGCTGCCGCCTTCGTCTGCCCGTACACGCCGAGCGGGGCGAACGGCTCGTCCTCCCGGTAGGCCGACGTCGCCGACCCGTCGAAGACGTAGTCGCTCGAGACGTGCACGAGCGTGATGCCGTGCTCGGTCGCGATGCGCGCGAGTTGCGCGACCGCCGAGACGTTGCCCGCCCACGCCCCGGCGCGGTCGGTTTCGGCGGCGTCGACCGCGGTGTAGGCGGCAGCGTTGACGATCGTTCCGTAGTCGCGCCAGCGGCGAGCGCCGGACAGGTCCGCCGTCAGGTCGAGGTCCGCACGCGTCGCGAACTCGACGGTCGCGTCGCCCGCGTACGCGGCGCGCAGCGCGAGCCCCAGCTGGCCGCCGGCACCGACGACGAGCGTCTTCTTCGCCGGGATCGGCACGACGTCCGCCAGCCGCGGGTGCGCCAGGTCCTTCGCCGAGATCTCGACGTCGGTGAGCGGGATGGGCCAGTCGACCGCGGCGGTCTCGTCGGCCAGGTTCAGGAACGAGTACGAGGCATCCGGCGACCAGTGGTCGTTCACGAGGTACGTGTACGCGGTGTCGGGCTCGAGCGTCTGGTACGAGTTGCCGACGCCGCGAGGCACGAAGATCGCGCGCGACGGGTCGATCTCGGCCGTGAACACGGCGCCGAAGGTGGGGCCCTCGCGCAGGTCGACCCACGCGCCGAAGATCCGGCCGGTCGCGACGGACACCCATTTGTCCCACGGCTCGGCATGGATGCCGCGCGTCGTCCCGACGGCGTCGTTGAACGACACGTTGTTCTGCACCGGGCCGAAGTCGGCGAGGCCGAGGGCGGTCATCTTCTCGCGCTGCCAGTTCTCCTTGAACCAGCCTCGGCTGTCGCCGTGGACAGGCAGCTCCCAGAGGGTCAGCCCGGGGATCGTCGTCTCGATGGCCTGCAGCTGCTTGCCGAACTCGGTCTCCGCCACGGTCACTGGCCCTTGGTCGCGTAGAAGGCCTCGACGCCGTCCTTGGCCGGCGCCCACCAGTCCTCGTGGGCGCGGTACCAGTCGATGGTCGCCGCGAGGCCGGCCTCGAAGTCGGAGTACGCCGGGGTCCAGCCCAGCTCGGTGCGGAGCTTCGTCGAGTCGATCGCGTAGCGGAGGTCGTGCCCGGCCCGGTCGGTGACGTGGTCGTACGCGTCGCGGGGCTGGCCCATCATCTCGAGGATCAGCTCGACGACGGTCTTGTTGTCCTTCTCGCCGTCAGCGCCGATGAGGTACGTCTCGCCGATCTCGCCCCGGTCGAGGATGGTCAGCACGGCGGACGAGTGGTCGTCGGCGTGGATCCAGTCGCGCACGTTCTCGCCCTTGCCGTAGAGCTTGGGACGGATGCCGCGGATCACGTTCGTGATCTGACGGGGGATGAACTTCTCGACGTGCTGGTACGGGCCGTAGTTGTTCGAGCAGTTGCTGATCGTCGCGCGCACGCCGAACGAGCGCACCCAGGCGCGGACGAGCAGGTCCGACCCGGCCTTCGTCGACGAGTACGGCGACGACGGGTTGTAGGGGGTCTGCTCGGTGAAGCGCGCCGGGTCGTCGAGCTCGAGGTCGCCGTACACCTCGTCGGTGGAGATGTGGTGCAGCCGGGTGTCGTGGCGACGGGCGGCCTCCAGGAGCGTGTACGTGCCGATGATGTTCGTGTCGAGGAACGGCCGCGGGTCGTGCAGAGAGTTGTCGTTGTGCGACTCGGCGGCGTAGTGGACCACGGCATCCGCCTTCGCGAAGAGCCCGTCGACGAGCTCCGCGTCGGCGATGTCGCCCACGACGACGTCGACCCGGTCGTCGGGCAGCCCCGCCAGTGAGGCGCGGTTGCCCGCGTAGGTCATCTTGTCGAGCACCGTGACGGTGTGGTCGGTGTGCGCGACGACGTGGTGCACGAAGTTCGAGCCGATGAAGCCGGCGCCGCCGGTGACGAGAAGGTGAGCCATGGTCATGCGCCCCGATTCAGGATGTCGAGCAGGTACTTTCCGTAGCCGGACTTGACGAGCTTCTCGCCGCGATCGCGGAGCTCCTCGTCGGTGAGGAAGCCCTGCCGCCAGGCGACCTCCTCGGGGACACCGATGCGCAGTCCGGTGCGGCGCTCGATGGTGCGGACGTACTCCCCGGCGTCGAGCATCTGGTCGAACGTGCCGGTGTCGAGCCAGGCGGTGCCGCGCGGCAGCACCTCGACCGCGAGCTTGCCGCGCTCGAGGTAGGCCCGGTTGATGTCGGTGATCTCGTACTCGCCACGCGGCGAGGGCTCGAGGTTGCGGGCGATCTCGACGACGTCGTTGTCGTAGAAGTAGAGACCGGGCACCGCGTAGTTGCTCTTCGGCTGCGCCGGCTTCTCCTCGAGCGAGACGGCGCGGCCGCTCTCGTCGAACTCGACCACGCCGTAGGCGCTCGGCTCGGCCACGTAGTAGGCGAACACCGCGCCGCCGTCGACGTCGCGGTACCGCTGCAGCTGCGAGCCGAGACCCGGCCCGTACAGCAGGTTGTCGCCGAGGACCAGCGCGACGCTGTCGTCGCCGATGTGGTCGGCGCCGATCGTGAAGGCCTGCGCGAGCCCATCGGGCGAGGGCTGCTGCGCGAACGTGAGGGTCACGCCGAACTGCGAGCCGTCGCCGAGCAGCCGCTCGAAGTGCTCGGCGTCGTGCGGCGTCGTGATGATGAGGATGTCGCGGATGCCGGCGAGCATGAGCGTGGTCAGCGGGTAGTAGACCATCGGCTTGTCGTACACCGGGATCAGCTGCTTCGACGTGCCCAGGGTGATCGGGTGCAGGCGCGTGCCCGAACCGCCCGCCAGGATGATGCCCTTCATCGTTCCCCCGTCTGGTCGATCGACCGTGAAGTTGGCCATGAGACCAGAAGCGATCCTACCGAGGGTCCCGAGGCGCGCCGATGTCGCGGCATCCGATCTACAGCTTGCGCAGCCGCACCGTCTCGACGGTGTGGTTCGCCCCCTTCTGCAGCACGAGCTTCGCGCGGTGCTTCGTGGGCTCGACGTTCTCGCGCAGGTTCGGCAGGTTGATGTCGTTCCAGAACCCGAGCGCGCGCTCGACGGCCTCGTCGTCGGAGATGTCGGCGAACACCCGGAAGAACGAGTTCGGGTTGGAGAACGCGGCGGCGCGCAGCGCGAGGAACCGGTCGACGTACCACTGTGTGATGTGCGCGATCTCGGCGTCGACGTAGACCGAGAAGTCGAAGAGCTCGCTGACCGCGATGTCGTGCGGGTTCGGGGCGGATGCCAGGACGTTCAGCCCCTCCACGATGATGACGTCGGGGCGCCGCACCGTCACGTGCGCGTCGGGGATGATGTCGTACCGCATGTGCGAGTAATAAGGAGCGCGCACCTCGGCGGCGCCCGACTTCACGGCTACGAGGAACTCGACGAGGGCGCGGCGGTCGTACGACTCCGGGAAGCCCTTGCGGTCCATGATTCCGCGACGCTCGAGCTCGGCGTTGGGGTAGAGGAACCCGTCCGTCGTGACGAGCTCGACCCGGGGCGTCCCCGGCCAGCGGCTCATGAGCTCCCGCAGCAGGCGCGCCACGGTCGACTTGCCGACGGCGACCGAGCCGGCGACGGCGACGATGAACGGCGTGGTCGAGTCGGCCTCGCCGAGGAACCCGGCGGTGTCGGCGCCGAGCCGCTTGGTCGCACTGGCGTAGAGCGACAGCATCCGGCTGAGGGGGAGGTAGACCTCCTGCACCTCGCGGATGTCGAGGCGATCGCCGATGCCGCGCAGCTGCACGACCTCGGTCTCGGTCAGCGGGCTCTGCATGCCGGCGGCCATGCGCGCCCACTCCGCGCGGCCGATCTCGCGGTAGAGCGAATCGACGGTCATCAGCGTCTCGTCCGGGGACATCGCCGCAACTCTATCTCCCCGCCGGCGTGCCTCCGTCCGCGTGCCCGCGCAAGCCACGCGCTACTGTCGGACCGTGCGCCTCGGAGTCCTCGACATCGGTTCGAACACCGTCCACCTGCTGGTCGCAGACGTGCGGCCGGGCGGCCGGCCCCTCGCGACGACGAGCCAGCGCACCGTCCTTCGGCTGATGCGGTACCTGGATGCCGACGGCACGATCACCGAGACCGGCGTCGAGGCGCTGGTGGCCGCGGTCGCCCAGGCGCGCGAGGTCGCGAAGAAGGAGAACGTCGTCGAGCTGCTCGCCACCGCCACGAGTGCGGTCCGCGAAGCGGCGAACGGACCCGCGGTGATCGAGCGCATCGAGGATGCGCTCGGCCAGGAGCTCCAAGTCCTCGGTGGCGAGACCGAGGCGCGCTTCACCTTCCTCGCGGTGCGCCGGTGGCTCGGCTGGTCGGCCGGCCAGGTGCTCCTCTTCGACATCGGCGGCGGCTCGCTCGAGGTGGCGGCCGGCCAGGACGAGCTGCCCGACCTGGCGGCATCCGTCCCGCTCGGCGCGGGCCGCATGACGATCGAGTTCCTGCCCGACGATCCGCCCGGGCTCGATGCGGTCGACCGCCTGCGCGAGCACGCGACCGCCGTGCTGACGCCGGTCGCCGAGGCGCTCCGCACCCAGCCGCGACCCGACCGCATCGTCGGGTCGTCGAAGGCGATCCGCTCGCTGGCGAAGCTCGCCGGATACACCGCACCGGGCATCGGAGCGGAACGCTGGATGCTGCCGCGCTCGGCACTCGGAGCGTGGATCCCCCGGCTGGCGCGCATCCCGGCATCCGCTCGCCAGGAGCTGCCCGGCATCACCGCGGATCGCACCTTCCAGATCGTCGCGGGCGCCGTCGTCCTGCACACCGCCATGACGCTGCTCGACGTCGACGAGCTCGAGGTCTCGCCATGGGCGCTGCGCGAGGGCGTGCTGCTGCGCTACATCGAGTCGCTCAGCTGGAGCGCGCCCGGCACCTGAGGGACGGATGCCGCCCCGCCCGGCCGCACCGAGACACCCGATCGCCGGTGAGACGGACGATCGCCGGTGAGACGGACGATCCAGCGCGAGACGGACGATCCAGCGCGAGACGCACCGTCACGACGTCCGTCTCGCCGCGAACCGTCCGTCTCGGCGAGGACGCCCAGGTCCGTCCGGCTCGGCGAGATCAGGGCGTCTCACCGAATCCGGGTCCCGAAGGCCTTCCGCCCGAGCCTGCCGGCCGCACCCGCGGCATCCGTGTCCGGCTCACCCGGCGCACCCGCCGGAAGCACCGGAAGCGAGACTTCCAGCACCACGTGCTCACCGCGCTGGAACACCCGGGCACCGTCTCCGAGCCCGGTGACGCGCCGACTCGTGACGGCCGCCCCTGGAGCATGGTCCAACTCGCCGATCGACCAGGTCCGCACTGCGAGCGTCGCCCCGACCACGTCGATCGAGAGCCACACCGACTTCGCGTCCGAGTGCTTCACCGCGTTGACAAAGCCTTCGTTCACGACGGTGGCGACGCGGCGCGAGATCTCCTCGTCGTCGAGCACCTCGGCGGCGGCATCGGTGATGGTGCTGGTCACGTCGAGGACGCTGCTCCAGGTCGCGAGCAGCTCGGACAGCTCCTCGTGCGCCGACTGCACCGCCTCGCGGCCGTCCGCGTCTGCCTCTGGCGTGACCTCGTGCACCGAGTCGAAGGCCGCATCCGTCTCGCGCCGGAAGGTCTCGATCTCGGCGTCCGTGACCTCCCACTCGTCGGCGTGGGCGGCGAGGATCACGCAGCGTCCCTGCACTCGCCCGTGCAGCACGTGCGCCGCGTGACGCAGCGGACGGCGCGCTTGCGCGGTGCGGCGCGTCACGGTTCGCGCGACCATCCCGAGCACCGCCTCGAGGCGCCGAGCGCTGACGGCGGCGCGGTTGATGGCGTCGGCGCAGGCGGCGAGCGCGATGGCGACGAGCGGCAACGACAGCAGGGGCACGAACCGTGACGGGTCGGAGGTGTCGACCAGCTGGTGGGCGAGCATCGTCATCAGGATGCCGGCGCCGAGCCAGGTCGCGACGATCACGATTCCACGATCGCGTTCGGACAGCCCCTCGCTGAACACCCGGCTGACGCAGTCGGCGAGCACGGTGATGGGCACGCCGGCCGCGACCGCGGCGAGTGCGGACGGCATGCCGCCCACACCGTACGCGTACGGCAGCGCGCCGACGAAGAACACCACGCCGACCAGCAGGAACGGCGGCGGCTGCAGCAGCGCGAGCGCCGACGGCCGCGGCGATTCGACCGGCGCGGACTCCTCGCCCGCGACCTCGACGAGCCGCAGGCTCAGCTGCGCCCGCTCCTCGAGTCGGTGGCTGGCAGCGCGCACCGTGTTCGAATAGTCCCGGACGGCGGCGAAGTCGATGGTGCCGGTGAGCATCCGGTCTCGCTGCGCCCTCAGGTCGGCCGTCAGCTCGGCGAGCATCGCCCGATTGTCCTGGTCGAAGCGCGCCAGCCGGCGGCGGCCGTGTTCGAGCGTCGCGACGGCGTGGGTGAGCCTGCCGCGCGTGCCGCGGGTGAGTTCCGCCGACCGGATCGTCATCGCGATGATCGACAGGCTCGCCATCCAGATGAGGATGTTCGACAACGCCCGATCCGGCCAGATGTCGCCCGCGGGCGCCACGTCGTAGAGGACGACGAACAGCCCTTCGTTCACGTACGGACGGGCGACGGATGCCAGCAGGACGGCCCCCAGAACCATCACGGCCCGCGACCGGCGGTCCTGCACGGCTCGTTCCGCGAACGCGACAGGCACGAGGGCGATGACGAGCAGGGTCCCGCTCACGAAGCCCACCACGCCGACGTCGACGTAGCCGCTGCCCGTTTCGAAGTGCTGGTTCGGCGCGAGGATCGTCATCGACAGCAGCAGAGCGAAGAGCGCCGAGGCGCGCGTGAAGAACGCACCGCCGGTGACGGCGTCCCACCACACGCGGGCGCCGAGCAGGATGCGCTGCCTCGCGAGAGCTGATCCTCGCTGGGACATCACGTACTCCCCAGAAGAGCCGGTTTCGGGTCGACTCGTCCGGACAGTCTAGACCCGGGCACTACCAAAATGAGAAGGATCTCATCATTCTCGTGCATGCACCGGACGGCGGCGGGATCAGATGACGCGGTCGTTACCACCGTCGACGCTCAGGTGGGCGCCCGTCGTTGCGGGAAGTCCTTCGCAGAACATCGCGACCGCATCTGCGACAGCGGCGCTCGTGACCTCGGTGCCGAGCAGGTTCCGCGTCCGGTAGTCGGCGACGGTCATGCCGTATTGGGCCGCGCGCTCCTCCAGCAGCTCCTCCGTCCAGATTGCCGTATCGAACACGGCGTCCGGTTCGACCTGATTGACTCGGATGCCGTCCTCCGCCCATTCCAGTGCAGCCACCCGCGCAAGCTGCGCCGCGGCCGCCTTGCTCGCGGAGTAGGCCGCGACGCCGGGGCCGGGCGCGATCACGTTCTTCGTCGACACCAAGACCACCCGCCCTCCACGGGGTGATCTCGCCAGGAAGGGGTGTGCAGCTCGAAGGAGTCGGGCTGCAGCGGTCACGTTGACGCTGAATGCTCGTTCCCACACGGCATCGTCGAGGACGGCGATCGGCTGAGTCGGCGGGAAGATACCGGCGGCCACCACGACGACATCGACACCACCGAAGTCCCGGACGGCGGTATCGAGGGCCTCACCGATGGCGGCGGGATCAGTGACGTCCCCGACGACACCCCGCCAGCCGTCGTCCGGGAAGGCGCTGAGAACCTCCGGGTTGAGATCCATCCCGAGCACCGACGCGCGGCTCGCGAGGAGCCGCTCCGCCGTCGCGCGGCCGATTCCGGATGCCGCGCCGGTGACAACGGCCACCTCGCCGGTGAGTGGCTTCCTGGCTCGACCGGCGAGCTTGGCCTGCTCGAGGGACCAGTACTCGATGTCGAACGTCAGCGGCTCATCGAGCGACCGATATCCGCCCAGCCGATCAGCGGCATCGATGACGTCGTAGGTGTGGAGTGTCACATCGTGTGCGACCCCGAGGTCGAGAGCGGTGTCACCCGCGATGAGCAGGCCCAGGTCAGGATCGAGCACCACGCGCGGGGCCGGATCGAGCTCGACGATCTCACCCGCTCTGTGACGATTGCGCTGGACGTACGCCCGGTATCGAGCCGCGTACTGACCCACGTCGCGGCCGACGAGGGCGGACCGCTTCGTGTACAGCACGTGTTCGGGCGTCGCGGTTCCCCGGCTCGACCAGGCGACCAGGTCCGGCCGTCGTGCGACCTCTGCGGCGCGCGATGAGGCCGACTGCCTCAGCAGCATCGGACGCGAAGCAGCCTCCGAGATCTCTCGGCGAAGTTCGGCGATCTCGACCAGGTCGCCCGTGCGGGGGCGTGCCGCGCCGGGATCACCCCAGGACTCCACGCCGGCGGCCTCCGCGGCGCGGGCGACGAGTGCGCGGTGCCGATCGAGGGTGCCATCGGGATCGTCGCCGAAAGTGAAGAGGCCATGGTTGCGCAGCACCACCGCGTCGACCGCCGCCACGTCGGTCGACGCGATCAGGCGCGCAAGCGGGAAGCCCGGCATGACGTACGGAAGGACGAGGACCCGCGCTCCCAGAACGTCCGCGATCTCCGCCGCGTCGACGTCCCGGTTCGTGAGCGAGACGATGGCATCGGCATGCGAGTGCAGCACCACCTTGCCCGGCAGGTACGCATGGAGGAGCGCTTCGATGGATGCCGTAGGCGCAGCGGAATCCAGCGACGCCAGCCGAAGCTCGTTCACCATGGCGACATCGTCGAGCGAATCCAGGGTGAGCAGGTCCTGCAGCCGGCGACGACGAAGCGGCGCGAACCCCGCGGCCTCGATGGTGCCCAGGTTCCAGCCACTGCCCTTGACGAGCACGAGGTCGATGGGCTCGCCCGTGAGGTCGACACCGGAGGTCTTGATCGACGTGTTCCCGCCGCCGTGCAGGACGAACGCCGGATCCTCGCCCAGCGCTCGACTGACGCGGACGATCGCGGCGAGGTCCGCCTCGTACGCTCTGCCGTGTCGGCTCATGCCGAGACCTCCCAGACGTGACCCATGGCGGCGAGGATGCGATCGAACCGCCGGGCCTGATCGCGGTACGCGTCGCGGCATTCTCCCGGTGACACGACGAGTGCCGGGTCCGGGTCGACCCGCCACGGACCCATGTCCACGCCGATGCCTCGGGCCGCCAGCAGCGCCACGCCACGGGCGCCCAGCTCGGTGCCGAGCTGGCGGCGCATCGGGTGCCCGACGATGTCCGCGAACATCTGCGCCCACTGGGCGTTCTTCGCTCCCCCGCCGGCAAGGGTCCACGGCGCCGACACCACGTCGGCGCCTGATGCGCGGACCTTGTCGATCTGTACGCGGTGATACTGCGTGATCCCCTCGGCGACCGCGCGCGCGACGTGAGCGAAGGTGTGACTCCCCTTGATGCCGAGCAGAGTCCCGGAGGCACCGAAGTGCTCGGGGGCGCCGTGGATGAACGGCAGGAAGACGAGACCGTCCGCCAGGGGCGGCGCGTCCCGGCAGGAGTCCAGCAGGTCGCGTGGCGTCACCGGCGACGTCGCCCGCGCGCCGAGGATGCTGGCGGCCCATTCCACGCTGGCCGCAGAGGTCGGGGCGACTTCCATGGCCAGCATCAGATCGGGGTCGGGGAGAAGCGCGTTGATGGTCACGCGTGGTGGCGCATCGTCCGCAGGCACGACGACGCTGTTGATCGCCCAGGTCCCGACGATGACCGTGACGTCGCCGCGGCCCGCGGATCCGGCGCCGAGCGGGCTGGCCACGCAGTCCATGCAGCCTGCGACGACGGGGATGCCCGCGGGCAGACCCGTGCTCGCCGCGGCCTCCGCCGTGATCGCGCCGACGACGGCATCGGACGCGTGGAGCTCGGGCAGAAGCGCGCGGACACTCGCTGGCAGCCCGAGCAAGTCGAGCGCAGCGGGCTCGTAGTCGCGGGTCCGGAGGTTGACGAGGCCGCAACCCGATGAGTCCGACAGGTCGGCGCTGGGCGCCCCGGTCAAGCACAGGGTGAGCCAGTCCTTGCAGGTGAGCGCCCACCGAGCACGGTGGAGAGAGTCGGGCTCGTGCTCGCTGAGCCATCGAAGCAGCACCCCCGGCTGCGCCGCCCAGGGAATGGAGCCGGTGAGGAGTCGGACCTGCTCGACCTGTTCCGGATCGAGGCCCGCGACGATGCTCTCCGCCCGACTGTCCGTCGAGGCGATCGCCGCACGGACCGGTGTCAGATCCTCGTCGACGAGGTAGAGCCCGTTGCCGTGCCCCGTCGCGCCGACAGCGGCGACGGCCCACCCCTCGCGGGCGAGGTCGGCGGTGAGGTCCCGGAGGACGTCGGCGACGACGCTCCAGAGCGCGAGCATGTCGATCTCCTGTCGCTCGCGCGAGACGGCGACCCGAGGATTCGGGGCGGACACGGTCCGGATCTCGTTGCCGGAGGCATCGAAAGCTGCGGCCTTGGCGGATGTGAGACCGACGTCGATGCCGATCACGCAGGGGTTCATGATGCTCGTTCTCCCGGGTTCAGAGCGTTCCGGCGCGGACCTGGTCTTCGACGAGGTCGTTTCGAAGCGCCCGCGGCAGGAAACGCCGAGCTGCTTCACGGTAGCGTGCGACCTCGGCCTCGGCGTGCTGCTCCGTCCATCCGGCATAGGCGACGAGCACCGCTGCGGCACGCGGCGCCGCAGCCAGACCGACGTCCGAGGCGAACGCCATGACGGTGCGTCGCACCAGGATGTCCTCGAGACTCACTGCACCTTCCTCGCGCACGGCGTGGACGACCTCTGCGGCGATTGCGCCGGTCTCGTCGTCGATGACTTCGGCGAGCGCCGGGTCGGTCGTCGCGAGCGCCTCGATGGGCCGCGCCAGCGCACCATAGATGTCGGCGAGGCGGCCCGCGGTGCGCGCTTCGAGACTGCTCCGCTCGACGAACGTCGCCCGGAAAGCGGCCACACTGTCGGCGGGTGCGCCGGGGAACCGAGCGGTGCGAGTCGGCGAGGCCTCATGGCGCAGTCCGAGCGCCTGCTCGATCTTGCGAAGCGCCTGCTCGCCGAGAGCGCGATGCGTCGTGTATTTTCCGCCGATCACGGTCATCAGCCCCGCGGTGTCGCCGGTGTGCACGATGATGTCGCTGTCGCGAGATACCGAGGACGGGTCCGTCAGATCAGCGACGTAAGGCAGGGGGCGCACTCCCGAGTAGGACCACAGGACGTCGTCCGGGACTAGGTGGGCGCCCGGGACGATGGTGTTCGCGGAGCGCAGCAGATAGTCCACCTCCTGGTCGTCGATCACGACCTCGTCGATCGACCCGTCGTAAGGGAGGTCGGTGGTGCCGATCATGAACCGACCGTCGTGCCACGGGAGGATGAACATCGGACGCCCGTCTTCCGGGGAGTCGAAGAAGATGCACGTGTCGGGCGCTCCCGGGAAGGCGTCCACGACGAGGTGGCTGCCTTTCGTCGGGCCGATCTTCCGTGGGTGCGATCCGGCGAGGTCGAGGATCGCGTCGACCCACGGACCGGCGGAGTTGACGATGACCGGCGCCCGCAGCTCATGCTCGACGCCCGTCTCCCGGTCGTGGTAGCGGACCCCCGTCACGCGGCCGTCCTCGCGAATCAGGCCTGTGACCGGCGTGTGGGTCAGGACGGTCGCGCCGTGACGACTGGCGTCGATGGCGATCTCCATGGCGAATCGCTCCGTCACGGGGACATGGGCGTCCTGGAACAGCCCTCCCCACTTCACACCGGCCTGCGCGACCGAGGGCCACTCCTTCTTCATGCGACGGGAGAAGACGATCCGGTTCAGCGGCAGCTTCTTGCCCAGCGCGAGGACGTCGTGGAGGATCAGACCGCACGACATCAGCCATCCGGGCGTCTTGTTCCATTTCGCGAACGGGATCAGCATCGGATACGGCCGCACCAGGTGGGGCGCCGTCTGCAGCAGGATGTCGCGCTCGCGGATCGACTCGAACACCAACGGGATCTCGAAGCGCGGCAGGTACTTCAGTCCACCGTGAATCAGGCGCGTCGAGATGGCAGAGGTCCGCGCGGCGATGTCGTCGCGGTCGATCATCACGACGTCCAGACCGCGCGCAGCTGCTTCGCGCGCGATGGCCAGTCCGTTGATTCCGGCACCGATGACGACGACGTCGGCGGCGCGCGGAGCGCTGTAGGTGTTGAGAAGGGGCATGAGAGCAGTCCTTACAGGGCAGATGGGCGCCCGGGAGACGCTGTGGGCGGCGGCGGGACGCCGGCGCCCACAGCGGGGCGGTCAGTGAGACAGAGACTGGAAGAGGTCGAACGCCTCGTCCGGCTCCAGGCCGTCGTGCACCACGCCGCGCACCGCGGCGAGCATGGCGGCGGGATGCTCCGACTGGAACACGTTGCGGCCCATGTCGACGCCCGCCGCGCCCTCTTGAATCGCCTGATAGGCGACCCGCAGCGCTTCGCGCTCTTCGACCTTCTTGCCACCGGCGATCACGATCGGCACCGGGCACGAGCTGGTGATGGTTTCGAAGCCGTCCTCGACGTAGTAGGTCTTCACGAATGCGGCACCGAGCTCGGCGCTGATCCGGGTCGCAAGGCGGAAGTAGCGAGCATCGCGCACCATGTCGCGGCCGACCGCCGTCACCGCGAGGACGGGGATGCCGGTGCGCTGCCCCTGATCGACGAGCGTTGTGAGGTTCTTGATCGACTTCGTCTCGTTCTCACCGCCGACGAAGACCTGGACGGCGAGAGCTGCGGCATCCAGCCGTACGGCATCGTCGATGGACACCGCGAGTTCCTCGTCAGAAAGCTCCTTGAGCACGCTCGGGCCGCCGGACGCGCGGAGCACGATGCCCTTCCCGGTGTCGGCGGGAATGGTCGTCCGCAGGGCGCCGCGCGTGCACATCAGCGCGTCCGCCTGCGGCACGAGCGGCAGGATCGAACGGTCCAGGCGCTCCAGGCCGGAGGTCGGCCCCTGGAAGTAGCCGTGGTCGAAGGCGAGCATCACCGTCTTGCCGTCGGCGGGATCGAAGACGCGTGACAAGCGAGCACGCATCCCCCAGTCCTGGCCCGCCTGGCCCTTGAGGTGGAAGCCGCGGGAAGCGGCGGTCGCGCCGGAGAAGTCGGTTCCGTCGCGGAGGTCGTCGAGGTCAGCCATTGCTGGTCTCCTTCTGTGAGGGGGTGGTGTGAGAGGACGGCCGGGGGGATCGCAGCGAAGCACGCAGGCGTCGGAGACTGGAGCGGCCGGTGCCGGTCGCCGCGGACGCGACGACCACGACCAGCACGACGAGCACGCCCTTCAGGACGTTCTGCGCGCCGACCGACCAGCCGACGAGGTTGAGGAGTCCCGAGAGCAGCACGAAGAACATGGACCCCGTCCATGCACCGACGGGCACCGGGCGGCCACCGGAGATCAGCGTTCCGCCGATGACGACGACCGCGATCGAATCGAGCATGTAGCTCGTGCCGAGGACGGTGCTGGGAGAGATGAACGCAGCCAGCAATCCGCCGACGAGACCCGCGAAACCGGCGCTCAACAAGTACGCGATCGCCGTGACACCAGCGACCTTGATCCCGGCGCGTTCGGCGGCCCGCGCGCTCTGTCCGACCGCGATGATCGACAGCCCCAGCCGGGTGTGCCGCAGGAGGAACCAGACCGCGACGGTCACGACGGCGACGAGGACCGCGATGACCGGGATGCCGAGGATCTTCGCGTTGACGAAGCCGCGCAGCGCGGGGTCCGCACCGCCTCGGGCGGCATCAGCCAGTAGCAGCGTGGCGCTCGTGACCACGAGGCTCGTGGCGAGCGTCGCGATGATGGGCGGGACCCGGAGCAGCAGGATCGCTGCCACGGAGATGAGACCGGCAGCGACGCCCGCCGCGGCGGCTGCGAGCAGTCCCACCACCGGGCCGAACGATGCGGCGACGGCGACAGAGACGTACGAGGACATCGAGATGACCGTCCCGACCGAGACGTCGATGTTGCCCGGGCCGAGTGTGATGACCAGCATCTGGCCAAGCGCCACCAGGACCAGGAAAGGTGCGAGCGAGAGCGACTGGGTCACCGGATCGAGCGGTGAGCCGGGCCGTACCGCGATGATGACGGCCCAGACGGCGATCACCCCGACGAGGGACCATCCCCAGGCGGGCCAGATCGGCCGCCGGCTGCTCGACGCGGTCTCGAGCGTGGCGGTGTCGACAGCGGTCATCGGACGAACCTCTCGGTGATGATGCGACCGGCGAGCACGGCGATGACGATGAGTCCTTGCGCGGCCGACTGCAGGCTGGATGGGAGGTTGATGAGGCTCAACAGGACCGTGATGAGGCCGAGCGTGACGGCGCCCAGAGTCGTGCCAATCGGCAGCGCTCGTCCGCCCGAGAACGTGCCGCCTCCGAGAATGACCGCCGCGATCGTCATCAGCGTGTACTCGCTGGCGGCGTTGATGTCGCCCGACCAGGTCTGCGACGCGAGCATCAGTCCCGCCAGGATCATGAGGATCGCGGCCAGCGCGTAGGCGACGATCCGCGTGCGAGTCAGCGAGACCCCCGCTTTCTCGAGGGTGGCTGCGTGCGACCCGAGCGCGCGCATCTGCGTGCCGATGCGCGCGCGACGCGTCACGAACCAGCCGATCGCCGTGGCGACGATGATGAAGATCACCGGGGCCGGGAACCATGTGGGACGCCAGGTGGAGATCATCGACAGCCAGTCCGGGGTCGCCCCGCCCGGCGTGGGCCGGATCTGGAGGCCGATGCCGAGCCACACGAACGACATCCCGAGGGTGACGATGATGGAGGGCACGCCACGACGCTGGACGACGAGCGCCAGGACCGCGTAGGCGAGGACGATCCCGACGATCGACAGCAGAGCGAGGACCGGCGCATCGATGAAGAGAGTGGCGGCGATGACGGTCACCAGACCGACGAGGTACCCCACGCTCAGGTCGATGTCACCAACGCTCATGATGATCATCTGGGCCTGCGCCGCGAGCACCAGGGGCACAGATGACATCAGCATCAGCGTGAGCCCGGGCACGCTCAGGATGCCGGGCTGCAGGAATGCCGTGACGATGAAGATGGCGATGAGGGTCGCAAGCGCGAGCAGTGCGGGCGAGCCATTGGCGGCGCTCGCGCGGAAGCGACCTGCGGGAGTCGGGAAGGCGTCGAGCGGCGGGGCTGATCGGAGCGCGGTCGTGCTCATCGGACGTCCTCCTGGGTGCGGTCGTGGGCACCGAACGAATCGGCGATGATGCGGTCCTCAGTGATCTCGTCGTGCGCGAGCTCGCTCACGATGCGGCCCGAGCGGAAGACATACACGCGATCGCAGTGGGCCATCTCGCTGTTCTCGGTGGAGTACCAGACGATCGAGCGGCCGCGAGCGGCCTCCACCCGCATGAGCGCGTAGAGCTCGTTCTTGGTCGCGACGTCCACACCGCGGAACGGATCGTCGAGCAGGACCAGCGCGGCATCCGTCGCGAACGCTCGTGCGACCAGAACCTTCTGCTGATTGCCGCCCGACAGCGATGTGATGGCCGCGCGCGCCCCGCCCTTGATATTCAGGCGCTGCACCCATTCGCCGGCGAGATCGGTCTTGCGGCGTGTTCGGATGACCCCGACCGCGGAGAGCTCCCGTCCCGAGGACACCGTGAGATTCTCGGCCACGCTCCACAGGGGGAAGATGCCGCTGGTCTGGCGGTCGCCGGGCACATACGCACGCCGTCTGGTCACGCTGACACCGCGACCACCCGCCCACAGTCGACGGAGCACCGCGTCCTGACCGTGCCCGGCGAGTCCGGCGAGCCCGATGATCTCACCGGGTCGGACGGCGAAGGGCACCGCGCTGTCGGCGAGACGGGCGACGGTTCCGTCCGTCTGCAGGTCGTCGCGGGCTGCGCTCGTGACGCGCTTGATGGTGGCGGTGTCGGCGCGCACCTCACCGCCCATCGTCGTCAGCAGCGCGTCCTCGCTCGCCGTCTCGGTGTCCACGGCGTCGACGATGCGGCCGTCCTTCATGACCGCGATCCGGTGCGCGTTCGCGAGCACCTCCTGCATACGGTGGGAGATCAGCACCATGCTCACGCCGTCTGCGGCGAGATCGCGCAGGTGGTCGTAGAGCTGGCGGGTCGCGTCCACACTGAGCGATTCGGTGGGCTCGTCGAGGATCAGCATCGAGAGATCATCGGTGCACAGGGCACGAGCGATCTCGAGCATCTGCCGTTGAGCCATGCTCAGGTCGCTCGTGCGGCGCACGATGTCGATGCCATGTCCGGGGAAGACGTTGTCCAGCTTCCGCGCGACTCTGGTCTCGGCGGTGCGACGCCAGGCCCATCCCCGCGCCGCCGGGTCACTCAGAGCGATGTTCTCGGCAACCGTGAGATCCGGGCAGAGCGCGAGCTCCTGATAGATCATCCGGACGCCCGCTCGCGCGGCGACGGACTGATTCCATTCATGGCCGCCCCGCCAGCTGACGCGGCCGGTGTCGGACGCCTCGCGGCCCGCGAGGACGCGCATGAGAGTGCTCTTGCCCGCACCGTTATGGCCGACCAGTCCGAGGATCTCGCCCGCGGACACGGTGAGGTCGATCCCGGCGAGCGCTCTGGTGCTGCCGTACCGCTTGGACACGTCCGTTGCGGTCAGGACGACCTCTGTCGCCCGGGGATGTGCGGTACTCCGCATCACAGTGGTCATGGAGATTCCTTCGAACCGGTCGGCCGTACGGGTTACTTCTTCAGCGCGGGGGCCTCGACGGGCTCCCCCGCTGCGATCGCCGACAGCGCGGCTTCGATGGAGGACTCATCCCACGCGATCGCCGCGTACTCGTCGGTGCCGAGCGCGTCGACCCAGTAGTCGAGGTCCGCCTGAGCAACCTGGACGAGGGGCAGCACCACCTCGGTGGGCACATCCTCACCCCGCTCCTTCGCCAGCGCGACGTAGAGCGCGGCCACGACCTGGCCGGGGTCGGTCAGGGCGGCGAACGACCCGTTGTCGATGCCGCTGTCCTTCCAGAACTTGAGCGACTTGCCGTCGGTGTCGAAGACGACCACCGGCGCCTCGCGTCCGGCGGACTCGAAGGCCTGCACGACACCCATGCCGCCGATGCAGCCGGGCACGGCATCCACCTCGGGAAGCGAACCGAGGATTCCTACGATCTCCTTCTGCGCCGTGGCCGAGTCGCAGAAGCCGTTGATCTCCGCGACGACCTTCACGTCCGGGTGCTCGGCGAGGATCTCCTGCTGACGAGCATGGAAGGCCTCTTCGGGCTGCGAGCCGACGACGCCGCGGTTGATCACGACGTTGCCCTTGCCGCTGATGGCTTCGAGCGCCGGCTCCAGCGAATCGGCGCCCCACTGGCCGTACTCGTTCCGCACGACCGTCCCGCAGCTCGTGTCCATGTCCGCGTCGAGGATGATGACGTTGATGCCGGCGGTGCAGGCTTCCTCGATGACCGGCTTCAGCGCGCTCGACGATGCCGGGATGACCATCAGGACGTCGGGGTTCTTCAGCATGAGGCTGCGGATCTGGGATGCCTGCTCGGTCGCGCTGTTCTCGCCCGGGGCGTTCACGACGGAGAACTCCGAGACGGTGCCGTCGCTCTTGAGCTTTTCGGCCTCGGTCTCGAACTTGTCGATCAGCGTGAGCCGCCAGCCGTTGACGAAGCCGTTCGACAGGGCGATCTTCAGGCCCTTGGGGTCGTCTTCACCGGCACCGGCCGTCTGCGTGCCGGGACTGCTCGAACATCCCGCCAGCACGAGAGCCGCCGCAGCGACCGCCGTGATCGCCGTCAGGGTTCGGCGGATCGTTGGGAACTTCATTGTTTGCCTCCTGTGTTCGCTTCGTCGCGAGACGAGCACTCGGTGGTGAGTGCGAGGGAACCTGTCACAACTAACTCGTCATAACAAGTTGGTGATGACTAAGGTAGGGATGCGGCGGCGTTGTGTCAACTGAGCCATTGGTACGCTCAACGCCGAGCCCCTGCGGCCACGAAGGAGACGGCATGCCGACACGCGCGACGAACAGCGCCCTGGACCGCGAGTCCGATCTGCCTCTCTGGCAGCAGCTGGCGAAGTTGCTGCGCGATGAGATCGCTCAGGGCATGCTGCGCCCCGACCAGGCATTGCCGTCGGAGTCGGAACTGATCGATCGCTACGGGGTGTCACGCACGGTGGTGCGGGAGGCGCTGGCTGATCTCGTACGCGGGGGCTTGATCTACAAAGTGCGTGCCCGCGGCTCATTCGTCGCGCCGCAGCGACCGGAGCTCAAGTTCGTCGGGTCGGTCACCGGTTCGTCCGATGACCTCGCCCCGACCGGCCGCCACATATCGACACGCGTCCTCGAGTTCGAGACGCGGACCGCCACACCCGACGAGGCTGTGCAGCTGAAAATCGCCGAGGGCGCTCCGGTGGTCAGGTTGCGCCGGTTGCGCAGTGTCGACGACACGCCCTGGCTGCTGGTCGACACCGTCCTGCCCCTCGACCGCTTCCCCACCCTCGCACCGGGTCAACTCGAGAACACCTCGCTCTACGCACTGCTGCGGCGCCGGTTCGGGGTTGAGCCGAGCGGCGCCGACCGATGGATCAGCGCGGTGATCCCGGACTCCGCAGACGCTGACCTCCTCCAGCTCGATCCTGGCCGACCGGTTCTCGCGATCGAGTCGGTGGCGTGGGATGCCGACGGTTCACCCTTCGAGCTGTACCACGCGCTGCACCGCAGCGAGGACTCGCGGTTCTACGTCGGCATCCGCTGAGCCCGGACACAGCAAAGCGCCCCGGATCCGAAGACCCGGGGCGCCGCTGATGATGAGTGTTTACTTGAACGCGTCCTTGACGTTCTCGCCGGCCTGCTTGAGGTTGGCGCCCATCTGGTCGCCCTTGCCCTCATTCTCGAGGCGCTCGTTGTCGGTCGCCTTGCCGGCGCCCTCCTTGGCCTGTCCGGTGACGTCTTCAGCGGCGTTCTTGATCTTGTCGTCGAGTCCCATAAGCGGTCCTTCCGTCGATCGGTCCGAGACGGTCAGCCTCGGATGCCCCACGTTACGGAGCCGGACCGGATCGAGCCAAGTGGTCGCATTTTGCCGCCGGATGAGGTACGCGCCGGCATCCGGAAGCCCACCGCCTCGATCAGGGACGAAAGGTCAGTGCGGTCCTCGCGCTGCCGAGCGCGTGAACAGGTTCGCGAATCCCATGCCGGCGGCCTTCGCGAGCCGGTGCGCGGGCTGCTCGACGAAGTGCGCGAACACCCAGGCGATGAGGAACGCGAGCGGCACCGACACCGCGATGCCGACGAGCGGCGAGAGGGGAAAGGTGAGGAAGCGGGCGGCGATGATCAGCGGCTCGTGCACCAGATAGAGGGCGAAGGAGATCATGCCGAGCCACTGGGCGAGCCGGCTCTCGAGCAGGCGCACCGAGGGAGCGTGATACCCCGCGACGATGACGAAGAGCGTCACCCCGAGGATCGGCACCCACCCGATGGCGCGCGCGAACGCCGCGTCGCCGGCGCCGGCGAGGAGCCACGTGCTCGTCGTCAGCACTGATGCCACCCCGATGAACGCGGGCCACCGCCACGGGCGGGCGTCGAGCCGGGATGCCGCCTCTCCGATCCGCTCCCACTCCGCGATCAGCAGCGCCCCGATGGCGAAGATGGGCAGCAGGAAGAGATAGGAGGAGCCGGTCAGCGAGCCGACGATGAGGAGGGCGAAGACCGCCGCCATCTTCGCCCACCACATCCGCCGCAGCGTGGCGGCGAGGAGGACGAACACCGGCAGCAGGAGTGAGAAGAAGACCTCCCACCGGAGCGACCAGAGCGGGGTGATCACCCATGACGGCCCGAACACGAGCAGCACGTCGCGGAACAGCCCTTCGAGGGTGTACTCGACGTTGCGGTTGTTCATCCAGGCGCCGAGTCCCTCGGCCTGGTACCGGGTGACGAGCACCGACAGGGCGAATCCGAACAGCACGGCCGCGGCGACCGGCAGGTAGAGGCGCAGCACCCGCCTCGGGTAGTAGGAGAGCCACAAGAACTCCCGGCCCTTCCGCAGCACCGGCAGCACGAGCACCATGCCGCTGAGGACGAAGAAGAGGTAGACGGCCTCGCGCCCCGCCCAGAACGTGTGCAGCGGCGTGTACGAGAGCATCCACGCGAGCGGGTCGCGCGTCACCCGGTCGTAGTACCCGGCCGCGAGCGCCGGAACGGTCAGTAGCGCGTGGTGCGCGAGCACGACGACGGCCGCGACACCGCGGAGCCCGTCGAGGGAAGCCAGGCGCTGCGGGGGTCTCACGGTTTCGACGCTATCGCGACGGCCTGAGTAGGACCTGCCCCTTGCGCCGAGGTGGATCAGCCCCGCACGACCTCGGCGAGCTGGTCCGCGATCCGCTGCGCGTCCTCCTCGGACGCGGCCTCGACCATGACCCGCACGAGCGGCTCGGTGCCGGACGGGCGCAGCAGCACACGTCCCTCGTCGCCCAGGTCGGCTTCCGCCGCTGCAACGGCGTTGAGGACGTCCGGATCGGTCGCGCGCGATCGCTCGACGCCCTTCACGTTGAGCAGCACCTGCGGGAACACCGTCATGACCTTCGCGAGCTCTGACAGCGGCTTGCGGCGCCGCACGATCTCGGCCGCCAGGTGAAGTCCGGTGAGCACGCCGTCGCCGGTGGTGGCGTAGTCGCTCATGATCACGTGCCCACTCTGCTCGCCACCGAGCGAGTAACGACCGTTCGCCATCCGCTCGAGCACGTACCGGTCCCCCACCGCCGTCGTCTCTACGTGGATACCGTGGGCTTCCATCGCCCGGTGCAGCCCGAGATTGCTCATGACCGTGGCGACCAGGGTGTCCTCGCGCAGCAGACCGCGCTCCTTCATCGACACTGCGAGGATCGCCATGATCTGGTCGCCGTCGATGATGCGGCCGTCGGCGTCGACGGCGAGGCAGCGGTCGGCGTCACCGTCGTGGGCGATGCCGAGGTCGGCGCCGGTGCGAATGACCTCGCCGACGAGGTGGTCGAGGTGCGTCGACCCGACACCCTCGTTGATGTTGACGCCGTCGGGATCGGCGCCGATGACGGTGACCTTCGCGCCGGCATCCCGGAACGTCTCGGGCGAGACGCCGGACGCGGCGCCGTGCGCGCAGTCGAGCACGACGTGCACGCCGCGCAGGGACTGATCGAGTGAGCCGAGCAGGTGGACGACGTAGCGGTCCTCCGCGTCGGCGAAGCGGCGGATGCGGCCGACGCCGCCGCCGGTGGGAAGCAGCTTCGGGGCGTCCAGTGCCTCTTCGATGCGCTTCTCGACCTCGTCGGGCAGCTTGACGCCGCCGCGGGCGAAGATCTTGATGCCGTTGTCGGGGGCCGGGTTGTGGGACGCCGAGATCATGACACCGAAATCGGCGTCGACGTCGCCGACGAGGAAGGCGGCGGCGGGCGTCGGCAGCACGCCGGCGTCGAGCACATCCACGCCGGACGAGGCGAGTCCGGCGGAGACCGCTGCCGAGAGGAACTCACCCGAGACGCGGGGGTCACGGGCGACGACCGCGGTCAGCCGCTTGCCGGCGGCTTTGCGCGCGTTCGCGATACGGCCCTGGCCCAGGACGACAGCGGTCGCCTGGGCCAGGGTGAGCGCGAGATCGGCGGTGAGGGGGCCGTTCGCGAGGCCCCGCACACCGTCCGTCCCGAACAGTGCCATCGAAGGATTAACGCTTCGAGTACTGAGGAGCCTTACGCGCCTTCTTGAGACCAGCCTTCTTGCGCTCCTTGACGCGAGCGTCACGCGACAGGAAGCCGGCCTTCTTGAGGGTCGGGCGGTTGTTCTCGACGTCGATCTCGTTCAGCGCGCGGGCGATGCCCAGGCGCAGCGCACCGGCCTGGCCCGAGGGGCCACCACCCGAGATGCGGGCGATGACGTCGTAGCCACCGGCGAGGTTGAGGACCGTGAACGGGTCGTTGATCAGCTGCTGGTGCAGCTTGTTCGGGAAGTAGTCCTCGATGGTGCGGCCGTTCACCGTGATGGTGCCCGAGCCGGGAACGAGGCGCACGCGGGCGATGGCCTGCTTGCGGCGGCCGACAGCCGCACCGGGAACCGACAGGACGGGACGCGCGGGTGCGGTCTCGGCGGCAGCCGGGCTTTCGGTGGAGTAGCTCTCGGGGGTCTGGTCGAGGGAGTCAGCGATCTTCGCCATCAGATAATCCTTGTTCTTCTCTGCGGCGCTTACTGGGCGACCTGGTCGAAGGTGTACGTGGTGGGCTGCTGGGCCGCGTGCGGGTGCTCGGCACCGGCGTAGACCTTCAGCTTCGACAGCTGCTGGCGTCCCAGGCTGTTCTTGGGGAGCATGCCGCGGACGGCCTTCTCGACCGCGCGGACCGGGTTCTTCTCGAGGAGCTCGGCGTAGGTGACCGACTTGAGGCCGCCCGGGTAGCCGGAGTGGCGGTAGGCCTTCTTCTGCTCGAGCTTCTGGCCGGTGAGGGCCACCTTGTCGGCGTTGATGATGACGACGAAGTCGCCGGTGTCGACGTGGTTGGCGAAGGTGGGCTTGTGCTTGCCGCGCAGGATGGTTGCTGCGTGCGAGGCGAGGCGGCCGAGGACGACGTCGGTTGCGTCGATGACCAGCCACTGGCGGCTGATCTCACCAGCCTTGGGGGTGTATGTGCGCGTCACAGTAGTGCTGCTTTCATAGATTCGAACGGAGGAGTTCGTGAATCCCGCTCCGGGGTGGTTCTTCGCGGATGCCGCCAGAACACGCCAGTGGAGGGCTCACGTTCGTGGTGTCGGGTCAGCTGAGCCGAGCACCAAAGCTCTAGCTTACGCCACGATCAGCCACCCGCCTAATTCGCTCGGTCAGCGGACTCGCGACGAGCTAGGTGCCCAGAGTGCGAATAGCTCAGCCCCCGGCCTCACTGCGATCGCTGATGCGGCCGCTACCGCACTCCGCTAAGGGCACGCCGCCTTCACCGTCATCGGTGCCTGCGGCTACCGACCTTGCGGTGGCTGAGTGTTGTTCCCGCATGTCAAGAGGCGGACACCGAGACGATTCGTGTCGGAAGGACGGATGAGGGCGTACACGTTGCGGACACATCGCCCTGGTAGGTTCTCCTGACGGTGCCCCTCATTGGGGCGCCGGAGCTTCGCCCAGTGTCGAGCGTGCGCCCTTGCCACGAAACCGTCGCGGACTGCAAACCAACTCCGCCTCTCGATTGTGAACGAGACTACGAACATGCCCGAAGAGAAAACCATCAGACCCCGCGAGGCCTCTGCATCAACAGCACTGGATTCCGTGGTCCTGGAGTTTTTCGGGGTTTCGGTCACACCCCGCACCACCCTCGACGTGGCACGCCACCTCGAGGGGGCACTCGATCGGCGCGGGTCATCGATCCTAGCCGCGCATAACCTGCACAGCGTTTACCTCTTTCATACGAATTCTCGATTTCGAGCTTTCTACGAAGTAGCGGATCTCGTGCTTATCGACGGCCGCCCACTGCTTACTTACTTGAACAAGGTTCGTCGGCGTCGCAAAGAGGTTGCTTTATCCTCCGCATACCGCATTGGATCCACCGACTGGATCGACGACGCGATCAGCCTGGTGGGAATTCGCCGGATATGTGTGCTGGGAGCTTCGGAATCGGCCAATGCTGACTTTCTGAACCGCTATGAAGGTGCGGGTTGCAAGAAGTTTCTGGGAATCCCCGCAGACCCGTGGGAACCGGATAAGGCAAAGCAGACGGTCGAGCAAGTTCGGCAGTTCCAACCGGACATCACCCTCGTCGCTCTCGGAATGCCCTTGCAGGAATCAGTCGCACTTCTGCTGCGTGAAGCCAACGTCGGAGGGGTGATCGCGACGGTAGGCGGAGCGATCGACCAATTATCCGGTCATCAAGTCCACGCCCCCAGGTGGCTCGGAAAGATCGGCCTCGAGTGGACCTGGCGTCTCGCGTCTCATCCGCGGAGATTGGCACACCGTTATCTCGTGGAGCCGTTCATCCTCCTTTCCATCCTGCGCAAGAAGACGAGCACCCGATGAGGGCCACCGCAATCATCCCCACGATCGGTCGACCCGAGCTCCGTCGAGCGGTCGAGTCGGTGACTCAGCAAAGCGTCCAGGTCGATGTGCTTGTGACCCTTGACCGGCCAGAAAAAGGGGCGGAAGTGAGAGCGATGCTCCACGATTATCCCCACCGCCTCGTGCTCACGTCCGGCAACATTGGTGGCGGTGCCGCGCGAAATCTAGGCGTCGCGCGCTCTGCGACTGAAGTCGTTGCGTTCCTCGATGATGACGACGTGTGGGCACCGACCAAGACGGAGGCGCAACTCGAGCAGCTGACGGCCAAACCCGACAGCGTTATCGCGACTAGGGCATGGCTTCAATCCGAGGCGTCGGCCCGGCTGGTTCCCGAGCGCCCCTTCGACAACTCGGCCTCTATCGTTGATTATCTTCTCGACCGCTCGACGATGCGGCTTCGCCGCAACTTCATACAAAGCTCATCGCTGATGATGACGAGATCAACGGCCATCAAAGTGCCCTGGCGCGCGGACCTTTCCCGACATCAGGATTGGACGCTACTGATCGACCTGGCGAGGGCGGGCCACGAGATCGTTACAATGCGGGATCCACTCGTCTATGTTCACCAGGGATCGAACGGCTCTATCTCTCGGTCCACGAATTGGAGCGCGAGTGAGGAGTGGCTTGATCACCTCGAAGTCCCGATCTCACGACGTTCGGCAGGCGATTTCCTATGCTCTGTGGCTGTTCGTTCGGCACTGGCCGCGGGTGACCTGAAGAACGCTACTCGGTTGCTGCGCCGAGGGCTTCGTTATGGACCTCATCCCGCCGCCGTGCTCGTTGGGCTTTCGTCGATTCCGGCGCTCGTATCCCGACGCCGTTCTATCCGGAGCGCGGGGAAAGCGTCAAGCTCCGTATGACTCTTGGACTGGCTATGAACATGATCTTCGTCAACCCCGCTGGCCAACGCGATAACCTCGGGGACTCGGTCCTGCGGCGAGCGTATCTTGATGCTTTGCGTGCGCGCGGCGAGCTCCACGTCCTCGTTGGCAGAGACGCAGACTACGCGTCCGGACTCGGATTGCAACCTGCCGATGTCACGTACACCTCTAGGCTCCGATGGCTGATCCGCGCTTGCTCGTTCGCGATTCGAGGGCGCTTGACCTTTGCGGCGAACGCAGGCGAGTTCGTAGGAACGCGAGCTGAGCAGATAAAGGCGTCTTGGCAGATTGGGATCGCTACGCTCGCGCGTATAACGGGCGGCGAGGTCATCGTCGCCGGCGTGAGCGTGCGTCCAGGAAGTTCCCTGTCCAAGACGCCCCTAGGCCAGCTTGCTCGCGTTGCGAGTGTACTGACTTGGCGCGACCGAGCCAGTCGCGAGACGTGCGGCAGAGGGATCGTTCAGCCGGATTGGGCATTCGGAATCACTTCGAATGAGCGCGCCGACAACCGGAACCGACTCTTGGTTTCAGTGCGCGCGGACCGTGAACCGCTCTCCCACGAGTTCATCAGCTCGCTCAGGCGTTACGCTACCGATCACTCACTTGAGGTCTGCGCTGTGGTCCAGGTAAGGCATGATTCCGCGCGTGCCGCTCAGTTGGCTGATCAACTAGGCGGAAAACTCTTCGATTGGCCAGCCCACCGGACCCACGCAGAACACGAGCGGGCGCTGCGGAGCCTGTACCAATCATCTCGGGTTGTTCTCAGCGACAGGATTCACGTTCTGATCATCGCGCTCACGGAGGGCTGCGTCCCGATCGGAATCGACACGGGGCGTCCGGCAAAGCTACGCAATACATTCGACCACGTGTTTCAACTGGAAATCGTCGACGGTCAGTCGCCCCTGTCCGCCCTGAGCGTGAACGCGGTGCTGACGCGAGAAGCGGAATACGCGAAGGCTGTCACTATCGCCGCGTCAGACCTCGACGAAGTCGCCGCGATCATTGCCCGACCGACCGGACCTATCCCACCTGATTCGAGCACTGAAACCTGATGGCCACCCCGCCCCCATTCAGCTCTATCGTCCCCATACGCCAGGTATCTAGACCGGGCGTTCCTTCGATTCATCGCTTCTATGACACGTCGCCAATTAGTCCGTCGGGCAGCTTCGTTGCTCTCACCGAGTTTGACTACGAGGACAGGCTGCCTGAGCCCGGTGACAGCGCCTCGGTCATCGTCATCTCGCTTGAATCCGGCGACGAGGTATATCGAACACGAACCGCCGCATGGGATACCCAACTCGGCGCACAAGTTCAATGGGGGGCCTCGGACAGTCAGTTGTTCTTCAATCGCATCGATCCGGGCGAGTGGAAACCTCGAGCTTCAGTCGTGGATCCGTCCTCTGGCCGGGAGAGCGAGCTCGCGGGGCCTGCGTACATGGCCTCTCCCGACGGGAAGACGCTTCTTTCGCCGGACCTCAAGCGCATATGGCTCGTTCAACCCGGATATGGGGTAGTGGTGCCCGCGAGCGAACGCTCAGCACCTCAAGGCGCTCAGGAAGATGACGGCTTGTTCGCAACCGACGTGGCAACGGGGCGTTCGCGTCTGGCGATTTCGTTCGCCGAGATCTACGAGAAGCTCGGCGAGTCATTCGCCAAGATCGACGTGAGGCGCGGCGGGTTCTTCGGGTTTCATGTGAAATGGTCACCAGACGGACGACGCATCATGTTCATCGCCCGCTGGCAGGAGCATCTCGCACGACGAGGGCACAGCAAGAACTGGCTGCTCACCATGGACGCAAACTTTGAGAACCTGCGGGTCGCCTTAACTCCTGAGCGGTGGGCGGGCGGGCACCACCCCAATTGGTGTCCAGACAGTGAACACATCGTGATGAACTTGGCGTTTCCCAACAGAAGGCTCGCATCCCCTCGCGTCTCACACCTGCTAGATCGCGTCGCACGTCGCACGCATCTGCCGGTATATCGAGCGGCGTACACGTTGCGCCTCGCTCGCTTCCGATTCGATGGCACGAATATCGCACCGGTGGCGACTGCCAACAAAGGTTCTGGACATCCCACATGGCACGAGCCAACCGGATCGGTTCTGACGGACGCCTACCCCTGGGAGGACGTCTCCAATGGTGACGGGACCTCGCCTATCAGATTCATTAGCGCACAGACAGGTGAAGCGAAGACCCTGATGGACGTCCCAACAACACCTCAATACATGGGACCGAGGCGAGAGTGGCGGGTCGACCCCCATCCCGCTTGGAACCGCGAGTGTGATCAGTTCGCATTCAACGGGCTGGCGCACGGCGTTCGCGGTGTATTTATCGCCGATATGCGTCCACTGTTGGAGAAGGGCATTGCTACCAGCGGCGGTGCTTGCAAGTGAGGGGAGGAAGCCGCGCGCTTGTACTTGGACAAGCGATCGGCCAGATCTCCCTCCTACTTGCGATTCCCGCGCTCACGCGACTCCTACCTGTCGCCGAGATGGGCGTCTATCAAGCGGCTTTCTCTATCGCGACTATCCTTCAGCCGCTGGCGACCTTGCGTCGCGAACTCTTGATCCCTTTTTGTAGCGACGCGGACGTCCGGCGACACCGGCGGGTCGGTATGTGGACCGCTAGCGGTTTCGCTCTGCTCATTGCGATCGTCGGCGTCCTCTTCGTATGTCTTGAGATGAGGATTGCGGGCGAGACGATGATTGCCGCGTCCATAATCTTGTGCTCTTTCGCCCTCATTTACATTGAAAACGCAGTCCTCATTAGGCGGCAGCAGCAGGGGAGGCTAGCAATCCGGAACCTCGGAGGCGGCCTCGGTGCAGCCGTGTTGCAGATCCTCTTCGCTTTCGTTTGGCCCACCGCCATCGCTGTCGCCGTGGCGTTGCTCGTCGGAAGGGTTGTGGCGACAGCTGTCACGCTGACAAGCGAGGCGGTGGATGGGGGACCCGCCGGTGCAGGCGAACGCCAGTCGCAACGAGGCCTCAGCGCGATCCTCTCAGCCATGATTGCAAGTGCATCCAGCCAGGCTCTTGTCGTTGTTTCGGCGACGACCCTCGGCCCTGTGGCGTCGGCGCAGATCGCCGTCGGGCAGCGCATCGCTGGTGCGCCGGCGAGCTTGGTCGGACAAGCGTTCACTCAAGTGATGCTTGGGGCCGCGTCACCACTCATCCGCTACGGAGAAACAGGTTTGGAGCGACTACTCCGTCGACAGACCGTCCGGGTTGCGATCCTTTCGGCCGGTGCCGCAGTTGTGTTGATGACGCTCGGGCCGCTGCTGGCGGTTCCTGTACTGGGCGAAGATTACCGCGCCGCAGGCGACCTGACGGCCATCTTCGCCGTACCGCTCAGCCTCACTCTTGTAGCCCTGCCTGCCACTTCGCTCATGATCCCCCTTGGCCGCGAGCGGCAACTGTTCGCTATCCAGTTATGCCGCCTCGGAGCTATTGTCACGGCGATCCTGATTTCGTCGATAATCTGGAGCGACACGGTTGTCGTAAGCATCGTCACCTCCGCCGTGTGGACTGCGGCCTATGTACCGCTGCTCTACGCCGCGTTCGTTGCGGCCCGAACACATGACCGCCGCGCCCTGGAAAATGGGTAGCGAGAAAAGCAAGGCACGCACGAAAATGATCGACGACCCTAATCCCCCCCGCGCAGCACTCGACTCTCCACGAACTGTCCGCGCCCACATGGGGGACGCGAATCGGGGCGGCCACCTCGTCTTACGGCACCTTCGCGTCCTGTACTACCACCTGTACATAGCGTGCCTGCTGGGAGCCAACACAGTCCTACTCTTGCCGAACGGGGCGGCATCCGGCAGCAGCACGCCCTTCATCGTGAGTTGGTTGGCGCTTCAGGCCTTGGGCCTGATGACATTCGCTCTTAGGTTCAGCGCAAATTACCGCAACGCCATGATCACGATGGCGTTTTGCGCATACCTCGTGGCGTCGATCGTTTGGTCCGTCAACCCCGATTCCTCAATGACTTATGTGCCGATGATCGTCGGCAACGTGATCGCCGCGTACTTGATATCTACGGACCTCGGTTTTGATCAGATATTGCGGTTGTGTGTTCGTGTGATCATTTTCATGGCTGCGCTGAGCCTGGCATTATATGTGGCCGGCGCGAGTCAAGTTATTTACTTCGACGCGCATGATCGAATCAACTTTCTCGGCACAATCCCGATGCGGGGCTTGTTTCCCCACAAGATCCTCGCAGGGCTTTATATGGCGCTCGGGCTGATCATCGCCCTGGGTGCTTACCGAAAGCGCGCATTAGCGTTCATCATCCCGTTGCTGTGCGCGGGGATCTTACTCACTGGGTCGGCCAGCGCCCTCGTTGTCCTCTTCGCGGGCCTCACGATCTATTGGATCACCTCTATGGCACGCAGGCAGGACATATCGCCAGCATCGTTCATTCGTCGCATCATCCTCGCGTCGCTCGTCGCGATCGCTGGCCTGATCGCCCTCTGGAATCCGATCCTCGAAGCACTCGGACGAGACGGAACGCTGACTGGCCGGACCGTCCTTTGGGAATGGGGCATTCGCGCGTTCCTCGAACGCCCGATCTTCGGTTGGGGCTTCAACGCCTACCTGACAAGCGAGCATGCGAATGCGATCTACTGGGCTGTTCCCTCTTTCAGGAACTGGGAGATTCCCCACTTTCATCAGTCCTTCATTCAGACCGGGGTCGACCTCGGCGCACTTGGCCTCCTAGCGCTCTTGCTTGTGCTGGTGAGCGTTTTCCGTCGAAGCCTGATCGCTGCGCTGCGTGAATCCAACCGCATGGCCCTGCCAGGTTTCGTCGCGCTGTGCATGCTCATCCTCGCCGGTATGGGTATGTTCCTCTTCATCAACTACAACCACTTCGGCACCTTCTTCATCTTGGCGGCCTTCTTCGCTTACCGGGCTCATTGGCCCAGACCGTTGCCCAACAACTTCGGACGGATAGAACGCATTCGGCCGAGCGAAGTCAATCTCCGCGAGCGTCAGTGAAGGGATCATCCCGTCTCGCCTTTCGCTCCATGGGAACCACTGGCTGAGGATCTGCTCCCGCTCGGAAATAAATTCGGCTCACACGGATGAGGGAGTTACACATCGCGGCGGTCACTCCCCTCTGTCTTGATGTGCGGTGTAGGGCGGTCGCAAAGCGCGCCATGGACGCCGCCCTCGGACTGGTGAGCGAGGGCCGAAGCGGCATGCAGCAGCTCCCCTCCCCTGTGGCAGACTGAACCGCAAAGACCGGGCGCTCAGCGAGGCGTAGGCACGAAAGGCAGTATGGAACTCCGCGATTACATCCGCGTTCTTCGAAAGAATTGGCTGGCCATCGTCGTCCTCACCCTGGTGGGGCTGGGCGCGGCGGCCGGGTATTCGCTCACACGGACTCCAATGTACGAATCCTCGAGCACGGTCTTCGTCTCCACACAGACAGCTGGCACAGCTGCAGAACTGCAACAGGGATCGACCTTCACGCAGGCCCGCATCAACACCTACGTCGGAGTTGCCACTACCCCGATTGTCCTCAATCCTGTCATCGCGGAGCTCGATCTAGGCGTAACCGCTACGGAACTAGCCCGCAGCATCACGGTCGTCGCACCACTCAGCTCGACCCTCATCGATCTAACGGTCGAGCATTCCGATCCCGTGCAGGCCGCGGCGATCTCAAACGCGATAGCGGCGAGCCTCGCCACCGCCGTCCCACAGATCGAGCCTGAATCCGCAGATGGGACGAGCCCGGTCCGCCTCACTAGGGTTAAGGACGCACAACCAGCGCTGGCGCCGGCAAGCCCGAACGTCCCGCTCAACCTCGCCCTCGGCGTGCTGGTCGGCCTGGCCATCGGCATCGGCATCGCGGTCCTTCGCACCGTGCTCGACAACCGCGTCCGCACTCCGCGCGATGCAGAGCAGATCACCTCTGCACCATCGCTCGGCGCCATCGCGTACGACGCGAAGGCGAAGGAACGGCCGCTCATCGTGCACGCCGATCCGCTCAGTCCGCGCGCCGAGTCGTTCCGCGCGCTGCGGACCAACCTGCAGTTCCTCGACATGGGCGGGCGCGCCAGCTTCGTCATCACCAGCTCCATTCCCAGTGAGGGCAAGTCGAGCACGACCATCAACCTCGCGATCGCCCTGGCGGACGCGGGCAAGAAGGTCGCTCTGATCGACTGCGACCTCCGCAAGCCGAAGGTCGCCGAGTATCTCGGCATCGAGGGTGGCGTCGGGCTCACCGACGTCCTCATCGGCCGCGTACGCGTCGGCGACGTCATGCTTCCCTGGGGCGGCCGCAGCCTCTTCGTCCTCCCTGCCGGCAAGATCCCGCCGAACCCGAGCGAGCTGCTCGGGTCGAAGCAGATGAAGACCCTGCTCGAAGTGCTCGAACGCGACTTCGACGTCGTGCTCTGCGATGCTCCACCCCTCCTTCCCGTCACCGACGCCGCCGTGCTCGGCCGCGCGACGAGCGGTGCGATCCTCATCGCCTCGGCGGGCAAGGTCACGCGCCACCAGCTCGAGGGCGCCGTCGAGGCGCTGCACACGGTCGGCGCGAAGCTCGCGGGCTTCGTCATGTCGATGGTCCCGACGCGGGGCCCGGACTCGTACTACAACGCGTACGGCTACGGCTACGGCGGATACGGCTACGTGCAGGAGCAGCCGAAGGCCGCTCGGGGCCGCAAGCGGAAGGCTCCGCTGGCGACCGTTCCCGCCGCGCCGGCCGGCCTCGACGAGCTCGGTTTCGACTCGCGTCGGGATGCACGCAGCGCGGCCGACCCCTCCAACTGACTCGTGACGCCTCGTCCCGTGGGCCGTGGCGGCCTGCCGTCCGTCGTCATCGGCGCGCTCGTCGTCGTCCTCGTGGTGGTCGTCGCCGTTCTCGTCGCGCTCGCGATCGATCGTGGACGGGGAATGCCGCCCACCGCCGGCAGATCACCGGTGCCGTCGTTCTCCTCCGGCGAGTCGGACACCCCGACGCCCACCGCGGCGCCTGCGCCCGCGATCGAGGCGCCGGGCAGCGGCGAGCGATTCCTCGCGGCCGGCGACGGCGTCGTGTGGCGCGCAACGGCCGGCGAATGCAGATCCGCAGCACCCGTCGTCGAGCGGTCCGACGATGCCGGCGACACCTGGGAGGACGTCACCCCGTCCTACCGTGACATCGCGCAGGTGCGCGACCTCACCTCCTTCGCCGAGACCGAAGCCGACCTGGTCGCCGACGTGGGCGACGAGTGCGAGACGCAAGCGCTCCGCACGTTCACGCAGGGCACGTTCTGGTCGCCCTACGATGACCTGCTCGCCGGCTCCACCTACCTCATCGACAGAACGGTCGTCGACGACGGCGAGCAATTCGATGCCCCGTGCGACGAGCCGTGGGGTTTGCGCGCCGCACGCGACATCACCGTCGTCATCTGCGACGGCACGGCACACCAGTATCGGGACGGCACGTGGGAAGACCTGGCGAGCGGCGTCGCTGCCGTCAGTGTGAGTGATGGGGAGATCTTCGCGGCGATCGTCGACGAGGGATGCGACGGCCTTCAGGTCGCGCGTCTCGACGATGACGCCGAGCCCCTCGAGTGCCTGTCGGAGGCCGAGCCCACAGCGCCGACCGCACTCGACGTCACGGCCGATGCGGTCTGGGTCTGGAACGGCGACGAGATCGCGTCGATCGAACGCTGAGGCTCAGTTCCGCTCGAGCAGCGTCGCGACGCGTGCGCGCAGCTCTCGCGGCGTGAACGGCTTCACGAAGTAGTCGTCGACACCGGCGGCCTTGGCACGTGACACATCCTGCGGCGACGAACGTGCCGTGACCATCATGATCCGCGTCGACGCGAACTCCGGGTCCGACCGCAGCGCGGTGCAGACCTCGATACCCGTCTTGATCGGCATCATCCAGTCGAGGATCACCATGTCGGGATGGTGGGCGTACGCGGCCTCGAGACCGGCTCCCCCGTCCGGAGCGACATCGACGTCGTGGCCGACGGCGGCGAGAACCTGTCGCAGCAACGAAGCGACATCCGCGTCGTCTTCCACCACCAGTACGTGTGCCACGAGCCCTACCTTGCTGATCATCCGACCGCGATGGCGGCGTGCACTCACGATACACTCGCGCATCGTCCGCGACGGTACGGTTTATCCGTGACCACGCGCGAGACGGATGCCGATTCCGGTACTTCGTCACGCGGGCGGCCCCTGTGGTTCTGGATCGCGACGCCCGTCGTCATCATGGCGCTCGGCGTCTTCGGCACCCTGTTGCAGGCCCCCGGGCTCGAGATCGCCGCATGGTGGCCCGCCACCGGCGTTTCGCTGTGGTTCATCCTGCGCGCCCGGTCGGAGCATCGGCCCTGGGTACTGGTGCTCACCTTCGTCGCGACGGCGGCGGCGAACGCGGTCGGCGGTCGGAGCGTGCTGCTGTGCCTCACCTACGGCGCGCTGAACACCCTCGAGATCGCCGTCGTCCTCTCGATCCTCCGCGCGTGGCGCGCACCGTTCCGACTCGACTCGGTGGCGCGGGCGTTCCATCTGGTCGTCGCAGTGCTCTTCGGCGCGATGGTGACCGGCGTGACCATCAGCCTGACCGGCGTGATCGTGCTCGGCACGCCGTTCTTCGGCCCGGCGGTCGTGGCCTTCGCCTCGCACGCGTCGGCGATGACCCTCATCGCGCCTTTCGCGGTTCTGCCGCCGCACCGAGCCGAGCGCGTCGCCCTGCCCGAGCTCATCCTGCAAACCGTCAGCACGGCGATGACGATCCTGCTCGCGTTCGGGCCCGGAGCGAACACGCCCCTCGCCTTCCTGGTCTTCGCCGCGCTCGCCTGGGGGGCGCTTCGCTTTCCGATCGAGATCGCCCTCACCGAGTCGCTGGTCGTCGCGGTCGCCGTGCTGGGACTGATCCTCGCAACCGAGGGCCGCAGCGGCGGCACGGGATTCGACGCGATCGAGACGGCCATCGTCCTCGTCACCTTCATGGGCGCCGTCGGGATCTTCACGGTGCTCGTCGTCGCCTCACGCTACGAGGGTCGGGTCGATGCGAGCCTCGCCGTGCAGGCCGCCCAGGACCGTGCCAACGCAGAACGTGAGCGAGCCGCCACCCTCAGCATGCAACTCGACCTGGAGCGTCAGCGCGAGGACTTCGTCACGGCGACGAGCCACGAGCTCCGCACCCCGGCGACGAACATCCTCGGCTACAGCGAACTGCTCGTGGGTGCAGACCTGCCCGACGACGAAGCGGACTGGGCGCGCGCCGTCCACCGCAGCGCCACCCGCTTGAAGTCGCTGCTCGACGACCTGCATCATTCCGTGGCGACGACCGACGCACCCGCTCAGGCGCTGTCGGTCGACGATCTGATCGCGGAGGTGCGGTCGACGCACCTGCCGGATGCCGACTCAGCGGGCACCACCATCGCGACGCCGCCGCCCACCCAGCTCGTCGCGGACGCGAACTCGGCCGATGCTCGGCGAGCCCTCGGCAGCCTGGTGTCGAACGCGGTCAAGTTCAGCGCTCGAGGGACCGTCACCATTTCGGCATCGCGCCAGGGCGACTGCATCGTGATCTCCGTCGACGACGACGGACCGGGGATGACGGCCGAGACCCTCGCCAACGCCTTCGAGCGCTTCTACCGCGGCGCCGAGGCTGAGGCCAGATCTTCCGCCGGGATGGGGCTCGGCCTCGCGAACGCCCGCGAGCTCGCTCAGCGCAACCGCGGCGACGTACGTCTCGAGTCCGCGCCCGGACGCGGGGTGCGGGCCTCGCTGATCCTCCCTGCAGCGCATCGAGAGGATGCTGTCGCACCCTGACCTGTGGCCTCAGCGCTCCCCACCGGCTGATATCTTTCACGGGGGCATCACACATCTGGGCACATACGGGACGGAGGCGCGGCGATCGATCTGCATCCGCTGACGGACGCACGCGATGAAGCTGCACCTGAGCCCGAGAACCCGCTGCACCACTGGCGCCGGGAGTACGCGCGCCGGCTGTGGGTCAGCGACCTGCTGGTCCTGGTGTGGGTCGTCTTCGGCACCCAGATCGCCTGGTTCGGCCTGGGCGCCGCCGAGCTCGCCATCGCGCGCGGCGCGGTCCAAGGCGACATCTCCTACTGGACGTTCTCGACGGTGCTGATCGTCGTCTGGATGGTCACGCTCACTCTCGCCGACACCCGGAGCTCGCGGATCACCGGCGCCGGCAACGTGGAGTACGTCCGCATCGCGCGATCGAGCGTGACCCTGTTCGGCCTGATCGCGATCGTCGCGTTCCTCACACAGATCGAGGTCGCTCGCGGCTTCCTCCTCATCAGCCTGCCGCTGGGCGTGCTCGTCCTGCTGTTCGAGCGCTGGCTGTGGCGACAGTGGCTCATCGCGCAGCGCCGCCGCGGCGCGTACTCTGCACGCGTCCTCCTCGTCGGCTCACGAAGGTCGGTCGTCGACATCGCCACCGAGCTGCTGCGCACCCCGAGCGCCGGCTACCACGTCGTCGGCGCCTGCGTTCCGAGCGGCGCGATGGCCGACACGATCGACGGCACCGACATCCCGGTCATGGGATCGATCGCTGCCGTGCCGACGGCGATGGCCGCATCCGGCGCCGACACCGTCGTCATCACGAGCACAGATGAGCTTCCCGCCGACAAGGTCAAAGAGATCTCCTGGGGGCTCGAGGCCGGGCGTCAGCACCTCGTGCTCGCACCGGGCATCGCCGACGTCGCCGGCCCCCGCATCACCACCCGCCCGGTGGCCGGCCTTCCCCTCATCCACGTCGAGACCCCGCGCTTCACCGGTGGCCAACGGGTCCTCAAGCGCGTCATGGACGTGGGGACCGCGTCGGTCGGCGTCGTGGTGATCAGCCCTCTGCTCATCGCACTGGCGCTGTGGATCCGCTTCTCCAGCCCGGGCCCCGTCCTCTTCCGGCAGACGCGCGTCGGCTACCAGGGCGAGGAGTTCACGATGTTGAAGTTCCGCTCGATGGTCGTCGACGCCGAGGAGCTGCTCGCCGACCTCGCCGGCGGCGAGCGCGATGCCGGCAACGCGGTGCTCTTCAAGATGAAGAACGACCCGCGGGTCACGCCGGTCGGTCGCATCATGCGCAAGTTCAGCCTCGATGAGCTGCCCCAGCTGTTCAACGTCATCGGCGGCTCGATGTCGCTGGTCGGGCCCCGACCGCCGCTGCCCAGCGAGGTCGAGCAGTACGCGGACCACGTTCACCGGCGCTTCCTCGTCAAGCCCGGGATCACCGGCCTCTGGCAGGTCAGCGGGCGCTCCTCGCTGTCGTGGGAGGAGTCCGTGCGGCTCGACCTCTCGTACGTCGAGAACTGGAGCCTCGCCAACGACTTCGTCATCCTCGTCAAGACCGCCCGCGCGGCACTCGCGCCGGGAGACACTGCGTTCTGACGTCCGTCATCACGGGCTGGCTATGCTTGCCGCGGGGGTGGGCTGGAGTATGAAGACGTACGAGAGCCGCTGGGCTGACAGTCAGCTCATCGGCACGCGTGTGCGATCGGTGTGGCAGTGGCAGCTGATCTTCACGTTCAGCGTCGTCGCGATCGGCCTCGTCGTCGCAGTCCTCGACGTCGATCTCCTCACCCACGGGGCGTTCCTGCTGGGGATCATCCTCATCGTCGCCGCCTCGACGGCATCCCTCGTCATCCCGTGGGCCCGGTACTCGAAGCGCACCGCGCTCGTCATGCCGTACCTCGACATCATCGCCATCGGCCTGCTCTCGATCGCGGATGCGAACCTCGGCTACCTGTGGGTGTTCCCCATCGCCTGGGTCGCCACCTACTACGCCATGCGCGAGCTCATCGTCGCGCTCACCCTGACGGCCCTCGTGAGCCTGGCCGACCGATGGAACGAGGGGCTGACCGTCGCGGTCGCGCTCGAACTGCTCATCGTCATCCTCGCCCTCGCCTTCCTCGGCATCACGATGATCATCGGCGCGCGCCGCTCCAAGGCGTTCCGCCACCTCACCCACCGCCAGGCCGATCGGCTCGACCTCACGCTGCAGCGCGTGCAGTCCGCGGAACAGCGTGTGAACGCCCTGTTCGACTCGATCACCGTCGCCCTCGCCCGGGTGAATCCGTCCGGCGAGCTCGTCGCCGCCAACGCGTCCTACCGCGCGGTGTACGACCTCGACCCCACTGACTTCCGCTTCGCCACCGGCGGCGCCGTCGAATACGACGACTACCGCGGCACCGCGCTGCCCGCGTCACACACCTCGATCGCACGGGCGGCGCGCGGCGACTCCGTCGACCGGGAGCGGCTGTGGCTGTTCGACCGCAGCGGCACATGGCGGTCGTTCGGGCTCACGATCCGGCCCGCCGAGCCCAATTCGCTCGGGGAGCCGACGGCGCTCATCGAACTGGAGGACCTCACCGCCATCGCCGAGGCGCAGCGCGAGCAGCCGACGGCCGCCCGCGTGGTCTCTCATGAGCTGCGGAACCCGCTCACCGCGATCCTCGGCCATGCCGACCTGCTGCTCGAGAGCGACGGTCTCTCCCCCGCTCAGCGCGAGCACCTCGCGGTGATCGAATCGGCGAGCGAGCGGATGCTGACCCTCATCCAGGGCCTGCTTGCGCCGGCATCCGAGGCCGACACCGCCGGCACGGTCTTCGACATGGCCGCGCTCGTCCACGCCTCGGTCGAGGCGTTCACTCCGGCCGCCTCGGCGGCGGAGGTCACCATCCTCTGCATCGCCGGACATCCGCTTCCGGTCGAAGGCGACGCCTTCCGGCTGCGCCAGGTCGTGGACAACGTGCTGAGCAACGCCGTCAAGTACACCGACCGGGGCTCGGTCCGGGTGTCCGCCGACCGCGTCGATGACGTCATCGAGGTCGTCGTCGCCGACGACGGCATGGGGATGTCGCCCGAAGACCTCGAGCGGATCTTCACGCCCTACTTCCGCGCGCAGAGCGTGCAAGAGGGCGGCATCGCGGGAACCGGCCTCGGCATGGGGATCACCCGAGACATCGTCGACAGCCACGGCGGTACGCTCACCATCGACAGCACCCTCGGCAACGGGACGACCGTGACCATCGCGCTCCCTGTCGCGCACACCCCCGAAGGAGGAGCGGAGTGATCAGCGTCGACGTCACCATCGTGCTCGTCGCCCTCGCGACCACGACGACCATCATCATCATCGGCCTGGGCTTCCTGCCCTTCCCGGCACGAGCCGCCGCCATCTGGTCGGCGGCGTTCGCCACCGCGATGGTCAGCTCCTATGTGCTCGTCGCGGCCAACGAGATCGGTTCGCCGCAGCTGCGCGCGGCCTCGGTCGCTCCGATCCTCGCTGCGGTCGGGCTGCTGTGGGTCGGCCTTCGCGCGCGTCGCGGCGTGGAGCCGATCCTCATCCTTCCGACGGTGCTGCTCTTCTGCGCCTTCGAGGTGGCGCTCATCCTTGCCGCCGAGACGGAGTGGTACGGCCTCTTGTACCGTGGCGCCTTCGCTGCCGGCGGCATTTACGCCGGCCTCTCGGCCAAGGTCCTCTTCGGCGAACGAAAGCCGCTTCGCGACCTGGGCTTTCCGCTTCTCGTCGCGAACCTCGGTCTCGCCGTCGTCTCGGCGCTGCTCACATTGGACGGGCTCGTCCGGGTCTTCCAGGGCGAATGGCGCCAGAACGAGCAGGACATGACCGACGTGCTCTCCCTCAGCGCGCTCGTCGCCAGCATCTACCTCGTCTGCGCGATCGTCTCGCTGCTCGCGATCGTCCGCGGCGGCGACGTGCAGAGCAAGACCCGCGAGACCGCCGACTTCCACCTCGTGGCACAGGAGCGCCTCGACCGCGCGAAGGCGGCCGGCGACCGCTGGTGGTCCGTCGTCGACGTGCGGCTCGATGACCCCGACGAGCTGCTCGAAGCCTCGAGCGGGCGGGCATTCGATCGCGTCACGGCCAGGTTCGCCGACGACATCCGCTCGATCATGCCGCCCGAGGCCGACATCCACGCGCTCTCCCGGACGCAGTACGTCGTGCTGCTCCCCCGGCCCGACACGGCCGTCCGTGTCCTGCTGTCACGTCTGCTCGAACGGATCGCCACGGTCACCGACACTCAGGCGGTCCCGGTGCGCCTGTCCGCGAGCATCGGCGTCGCGACGGCGACGATCGCCGACTACCGACTCGACCGGCTGTGCGCGGCGGCCGCGGATGCCGCCGCCCACGCACAGCTCGAGGGCGGCGACCGCTGGGAGCGCGCGGTCTTCGCCGGCTGAGCGGGCGGCCCTCACCGCGCCCCGTAGGATCGACGCGATGCATGAGCCGTTCCTGACACCGCCTCTCCGCACCGCCGGACGCATTCTCGCCTGGGTGCTCGGCGCGCTGCTGATCGTGCTGATCGTCGCCACGGCGTGGATCGGCATCCGCGGCGCACTCGCGTACGGCCACCTCCGCGCCGCACAGGACGGTGCCGCCGACATCGCCGGCCGCCTCGACGACCTCGGCGCGGCCGCCGGCGCGATCGACGACCTGGCTGCGGACACCTCTGCCGCGCGCGACCTCACGTCCGACCCGATCTGGGCCGCCGCCGAGGGTGCGCCGTGGGTCGGTCCGCAGCTCAGCGCCGTCGCCGACGTGGCGGAGGCGATCGATCGCACCGTGACGGATGCCGCGGCTCCCATCGCCGCCGTCGCCGGCGACTTCGGTACCGAGGCGTTCCGCCCCGTCGACGGCCGGATCGACACCGCCGTGTTCACCGAGCTCGAGGCGCCGGCATGGCAGGCGGCCGAGGCTGCGGCATCCGCTCGAGACGACATCGAGGCGATCGACCGCCGTCCGCTGTTCGGCGTCGTCGCCGACGCGGTCGACCAGGTCGACGGGCTGCTGCAGCAGGCGGCGACCGCCACCGACGCGCTGGCCCGCGCCAGCAGTCTGCTGCCGTCGATGCTGGGCGCCGACGGCGCCCGCGACCACCTGCTGATCGTGCAGAACAACGCGGAGTGGCGGACCCAGGGCGGCATCGTCGGCGCGGCATCGTTGATCCGCACCGACGACGGGCGCATCGAGCTGTCGGGTCAGCTCGCCTCCGGCGACTTCGAACGCACCGACGAGCCGGTCGTCGACATCGGCGAGTACGAGACCATCTACCAGGAGAAGCCTGGCCGGTTCATTCAGAACATCACGCAGGTGCCCGACTTCGCCCTCACCGGCCGCCTCGGCCAGGAGTTCGCGACGCAGCAGGGCGCCGACGTCGGCAGTGTGCTCTCGCTCGACCCGGTCGCCCTTGCCTACCTCCTCGAGGCGACAGGCCCGGTGCGGCTGCCGACGGGCGACGAGCTCACCAGCGAGAACGCCGTCCCGCTCCTGTTGAACGAGGTCTACCTGCGCTACGAGGAGCCGGCCGTGCAGGACGCGTTCTTCGCCGCGGCGGCGGCAGCGGTGTTCGAGGCGATGACCGCCGGTGAGGTCGATCCGGCCACCCTGGTCAGTGCGCTCGGCCGCGCCGGCAGTGAACGCCGCCTGCTGCTGTGGAGCGCCGACGACGCCGAGCAGGAGCTGCTCGCCCAGACGACGCTGGCCGGCGCGCTGCCGGCCACCGACGACGGCACCGCGCGGCTCGGGGTGTACTTCAACGACGGCACGGGTTCGAAGATGGACTACTACCTCACCCCCGAGGTCGCGCTCGCCTGGAGCGGCTGCGCCCCCGGGATCACGCGGCGCACGCTGACGCTGGACGTGACGCTGACGAACGACGCACCCGCGGATGCCGCCACGAGCCTCCCCCGGTACATAACCGGCGGCGGCGAGTACGGCGTGCCGGCAGGCACCGCGCGGACCGTCGGCGAGGTGTACCTGCCCGCCGGCTTCGAGGTCATCACGTCCACGACGACGGGCGGGCAGAGCTTCGGCGGCGGCATGATCGACGGCCGCCAGGTGCTCACCTACACTCTCGACCTCGAGCCCGGCGAAAGCGAGACCGTCACGATCGCGGTGCGCGCCGACACCGCGATCACGGAGGCCGAGGCGTGGGTCACCCCGACCGCCGACGCCGATCTCGCGACGTCTGTTTCGGCGTCGTGCACGAAGGGGTAGACACCGCCAGGTACACTTCTCGGGACCCTTCGGCCGAAAGCAGTTCCATGCGTCGTCTCACCCGACTCGCCGTGCCCGCAGCCCTCGCCACCGCGATGGTGTTCGCTGCGCCGGCAGCTGCTTCGGCAGGCTCCTCGACCATCTACCCGCCGGTGGACGCCTGCCAGTCGGATGCCGCCGACGCCGGTCCCGGCGACACGATCACGTTCTCGTGCGACGCGACGACGTTCGGCGCGAACGAGCGCGTGACGATCACCGTCACGGGTGAGAACGGCGCCGGCGCGACCTTCGGCATGGTGCGGAGCGCCATCACGACGGCGAGCACGGTCCGCGAGTCCGACGCCGAGGGCGCGCTCGCCCCGGTGGACATCACCCTCCCCCCGGATGCCCGCGGGGTCTACAACATCGCCGCCGTCTCGGCCACGTCTGCCGGCGGCACGGCGAGCGCCGTGATCGACACCTCCGCCGAGGGCGGCATGCTCCCCATCAGCGGCTTCGACAGCAACCAGCTGATGGGCCTGTGGATCGGCGGCGGCGCACTGCTGCTCGCCGGTGGCGTCATCATCGGCGCGGCGGCCCTGCGCCGTCACCGCGACAACACCGACGGCTGAGCCTCCCGGCACGCGACCGACGGCGCCCGCCGGCCCGGCGACCGCGACGGGATAGCGCGCGGCAGCCGCGACGGTTGGCGCCCGCACGCGGCAACCGCGACGGAGATTTTCGCCGTCGGGTGGTGCAGCCGGCCGTTGCCGCCGTGCGGCGACAATTTCTCCGTCCCCCGTGCCGGCGCCGCCCGCCGACACGGCCACGCGACCGGCGGCATCCGTCCGGTCAGGCGGCGCCGCTCTGCCGGCGAGCGACCGGCCTCGCCGTCACCAGGATCGGCAGGTGGTCGCTGGCGCCCTGCGGAAGCGTCGTGACCTGGCCGATGTCGAAGCCGCTCGAGGTCGCGAAGTCGTAGTGCCCGCGGAACACCCGGTAGCGCGTGTACGTCCGCGCGTCGCTCATCGCGAGCTCGTATCCGCTCTCGCGCATGACCTGGCCGAGGTTCTCCTTGAACACCGGGTAGTTGAAGTCCCCCACCATGAGGATCGGGTCGCCCTGCCCCAGCGTGGCGAGCTCGTTCAACGCGGCTTTGATCTGGTGCCGGCGCAGCGAGTTCAGCGCCGTCAGCGGCGCCGCGTGGAAGGACGCCACGATGAACGTCGTCCCGTTGTCGATGTCCTGCAGCCGCAGCCCGAGCATCCGCTCGTCGGCGGGCTTGAGGACCCGATCGTGCAGAGACTTCTTCAGCGAGAAGCTCCGGCTCTCGCCGGCACGGAACCCGTTCTCGCGGTAATAGATCGCCAGCCCCAGGCGGTTCCCCTGGGTGGCATGGGCCAGTCGCAGGTCGCCGATGCGGTCGGGCATGTCGGTCGTGTCCACCTCTTGCAGGCAGAGCACATCGACGTCGTGTCGGTGCACCAACTCGACGAGCTCTCCCGCCGCAGCATGCTTGCGGAGGTTGTACGAGACGACAGTGATCATCACGCATCAGCCTATGACGAGAGCGCCGGAGGAGGACCGGAACCAGCCGGAAAGCGCGCCCACAGGAATGGCGATACGGGCGCTGTGTAGCATGGGACGACTTGCTTCATGTCCTGGGGGGCCCCGCTCGATGAGTGATCCGATGTCGTTGCACAAGACAGCGGTGATCGTCGAAGACGACCCCGACATCCGTCACCTCATCGTCGAGGTGCTCGAAGCCGCGGGATTCTCGACCGTTTCCGTCGGCAACGGCGTCGACGGCGTCCGCGCCGTGCTGTCGTACCAGCCGCTCATCACGACGCTCGACGTCAACATGCCGGGCATCGACGGCTTCGAAGCGGCCCGCCGCATCCGCGCGCAGAGCGACACCTACATCATCATGATCACCGGCCTCGAGGAGGAGGCCGACGTCGTGCTGGGACTCGGCGCCGGCGCCGACGAGTACGTGGTCAAGCCGTTCCGCCCGCGGGAGCTTCGCGCGCGCGTGGAGTCGCTGCTGCGCCGGCCCCGTAGCGGCACCGTCTCGCAGGGTGCAGCCCCGCGGCAGGATGCCGCCGGCTCCCCGTCGGGCATGGGCGACTCGATGGGTGCAGGGATCGACGAGCGCATCATGACGCCGGCCTATCCTGCGCCGGCGCTGCCCGGCCTTCCCGCCCAGGGCCAGCCGACGCCGGGGCTGGCGGATCAGTCCGGACAGCCGGCCACGGACTCGGCCGTCGGCACGGACCCCACCCCGTCGGGACAGACGCCGCCTGTCGGCGCTCCCGGCTGGGTCGTGCACCGCGACCTCGCCGTCAACGTCGAGTACCGGACGGCTCTCATCGACGGCCGCGAGCTCACGCTGACGCGCACCGAGTTCGACCTGCTCGCGACCCTCATCGAGTCGAAGCGCCGCGTCCGCAGCAAGGCCGACCTCACCCTCGTCCTGCGAGGCGAGTCGTACGTCACGAGCTACTTCGTCGGCGAGTCCGACAAGCGGGCCATCGAGGCGCACATGACGAACCTCCGCCGCAAGCTCGGCGACAACGCGAACCAGCCGCGCTACATCGAGACCGTCCGCGGCGTCGGCTACCGCATGACCGCTGAGGTCGCCGCAACGGCCTGACCCGCGCACCCGTTCACGGGGGTGGGGCGCTTCCTGACCGCTGCACCGGCCCTGCGGCATCCGTTCGCGACGAGGGCGGATGCTGCTGAGCAAGTTGGCGGATCAGACCCGGTAGCCGTGGTGCCGCCGGAACAGCGCACACGCCATCACGACGGTCTGCAGACCGATGACCCCGGCGACGATGGGCCAGCACGCTGCGAGCACGGTGGACTGCGTGGCCGGATCGAGCCGGCCCCAGACGACGACGGTGCCGGCGACGGCGGCCGAGAACAGCAGCAGCGCCGTGACGCGGCCGGACCCGCGATCCGCCCCGCCCACGCCGACCTGGCGCGCCCAGGCGTCGACCTTCGCTTTCGAGAAGAACCGCGCCCAGGACCGGACGAAGTCCCGGATGCGGATCCACATGAAGGCCTCCGCCGGGAGGACCAGCAGTGCGAAGGCGTAGTCGCGCGCCCGAGCCGTGGCCATCGACCTCACCACCCGGAGGTTCACCAGGGTGGTGACCGCCAGCGGGATCAGCCACCACGGCGAGAACTCGAACGCATCGACCGAGAGGGAGGCGATGACGAGGGCGACGAACGCGAGGCGCACGAACAGATGCGTCAGCATCGACAGCTGCTCGAACCACCGGACGCGCAGGTTCGGGTGCAGCGGCTGCCCCCTCGTGTCGCCGCGTTCGCCCGGCCACATGAGCTCGATCGCACTGTAGGTCCACGTGGTCTGCTGGGCGTCGTAGCCCGCCAGGGTGGTCCTCCCCCGCACGGCAGCGCGAGCGAATGGACTGATCTTGGTGAGGTAGCCGGCGGACTTGATCTGCAGCGACAGCACGGCGTTCTCGACGTCGCAGTCCTTCACCCACGGGACGCTCTGGTGGTTCGCCGTCATGGCGTCCCGGAGCGCGGTGGTCGAGAAGATCGAGAACTGACCGCCGACGACGGCCGCGTTCCGGCCACGGAGAAGGTGCTGCATCGTGGACGCCGCGACCTGGCTGCGCTGACCGGCGACGAGCCACTTCGCGACGGCACCCGCGGTGGGGTGGTCGTCGACCGCGCAGATCGCCGAGATGCCGCCGATGCGGGAATCCGACACGGCCTCGCCCTCGAGGAACTCCACGGCGCGACGGTCGGCGCGCGTGTCGGCGTCGACGCCGAGCAGGTAGTCGTAGCCTTCGACGAGGGAGTAGCCGTAGTTGAGGGCGCCGACCTTCCGGTCGGGGTTGTCGCCGATGTCGTGGACGAACACCTCGGTGAACTGGGCGCCGAGCTCTGTCGCCACCTCGTGCGGCCCCGCGAACTGCGAGGCGATCGCCACCGTGGCATCCGACGTGTTGTTCACGACGACATGGATGACGTCGGGAACCCGGCTCTGCTCGAGCAGCGATCGGACGGCGCCGCCGATCGAATCCGCCTCGTTGCACGCGGCGATGACGCAGCCGATCGTCGAGCGGTCCGCCGTTGTGGCCTCGAGGACGGACGCGAAGTCGTCGGCGAACTCGTCGGGGGCCTGCGGGCGCGGCGCCCGGTCAGCTGGGTGCCGCCGCTGCGGCTGCGCGGGCGCCGTCACGTCGGGTCCTTGGTGCAGGACATGCGGAACCTCAGATTCGGGCGAGAGGACGGAAGAACCGGCGACGGTGTTCGGGTCACCGCCGCCGGTGGTACATCCCCACAGTAGGGAGCGCGATCGTGCGATTTCCCGAACTTCGCAGACCCTCAAGCTGGTCTTGGGGAGATCTTGAGGTTGCCCCATCGTCGCCCGTTCGTGGCTCGGACGTGGCCCGTCGCCGACGCCGGCGGTGGCGACTCGCGGCCCCTCCTGAGATGGGTAGGAGTTTTTTCTTGAGCCCGTTTCAGCACCGTCTGCGGGCTGGAGGCCAGGTCGGAGGCGGAATCATGCCGAACCGATTCGACGAGCAGCCCTCAAGCGTTGCGAATGTTTACCTCCCGGAAACTCTCGTAACTTGCATCACCTGAGTGATTCCTGAATACTGGCAAAGTCAAACCATCGGGGGCGTTGGGTTGAGGCAGTTCCTTGTCGCTTTCTTCACCCCTGTTTTCCGACGACCGAAAGCAGAAACCATGAAGAACAAGATCAGCAAGGCAGCCGCGGCTCTCGCGATCGCCGCAGCGACGGTCTTCGCGGCTCCGGCCGTCGCGAGCGCCCAGACTGCAGAGCGGTACACGCCCGCGCCCGCCAACGGAACCTCCGTGACGATCGTCGCCGGCGAGAACGCGACCGTCGTCTTCAACAACTTCGTCGCCAACGAGAACGTCGTCTTCACCCTCACGGGCTTCAACGCGTCGGCCGGCTCGCTCGCCGCCGTGAACGCTGCGGCTGACGAGTCGATCTCAATCGAGAAGGAAGCCAACGCCGATGGCGAGGCTGCCGTTGAGGTCACCCTCCCGGACAACGCGCAGGGCGACTACACCCTGAGCGCCGACGGCGAGGTCAGCGGCGAGTCCGCCGACGTCACCATCTCGGTCGCTGCGACCGGTGATGGCAGCGGTGTCCTCCCGGGCTCCGGCTTCGACGGTGACGCGCTCCTCGGCCTCTGGGTCGGCGGCGGCGTGCTCGTCCTCGCCGGTGCGAGCATCGCGGTTGCCACCTCGGTGCGCCGCGCTCGCCAGACTGCGTAAGCACTCGCGAACCAATCGCAACGAAAGGACCCCCGGGCTTCGGCCCGGGGGTCCTTTCGCGTGTCGGGGTGTGCGTCGAGGCATCCCGCTGCGGCGTTCACCACCGACTCTCTGTGGCGAGACGGGCGCTCGGTGGTGAGACGGACGGTTCGTGTCGAGACGGACGTCGGCACGCGGCGTCTCGCCGCCGTCCGTCCGTCTCGCCCCGCTTCGTCCGTCTCGCCGCGCCGCGCACGGTGCGTCTCGACACGGATGCCGGTGCACCTGCCTCAGCCGGAGGGCGACCTACTCGTCGTCGAGCTCGGCGGCGCCCGAAGCGCCCAGCTCGCGGCGGGCGCGGGTCTGCTCGGCGCGGGCGGCGAGCAGATCGTCGGTCGGATAGCCGACCTCCGCCAGTGTGAGCCCGCGGGCGGCGAGCACCTTGAAGTCGTTGACCCGCTCGAGCGCATCGCGGATGTCGACGAGGTGCGCAGGATTCAGCTTGCCCTCCCCCACCGCGACGCACGCGCCGACCAGAGCGCGCACCATGCTGTGGCAGAACGCATCCGCGCGGACGTTGGCGATCAGGATGCCGGTCGCGTCGCGGTGCCAGTCGTACTCGAGCAGCGTCCGGATCGTCGTCGCCTCCTCGCGCGGCTTGCAGTACGCCGCGAAGTCGTGGAGTCCCCGCAGGCCACGGGCTGCGGCATCCATCGCCTCGACATCGAGGGTGGCGTTGACGTACGTCGTGCGGGAGCGGTCGAGCGGGTCGTAGCCGGTGACCCGGTCGGCGAGCCGGTACGAGTAGCGGCGCCACACGGCGGAGAAGCGGGCGTCGAAACCCTCCGGCGCGACGTCGACGTGCCGGACGGCGACGTCGGGGTACGCGCCGAGCACGCCGTTGAGCCGGGCAGCGAGCGCCGTCGGCTCGGGATTGCGGCCGGCGCGGAGGCGGGCCTCCTGCGCCTCGGTCAGGTCGAGGTGTGCGACTTGACCGGATGCGTGAACGCCGGCATCCGTTCGGCCCGCCACGACCAGACGCGGATCGCCGCCGAGGATCCGCGCGATGGCGGCCTCGAGCGTCCCCTGCACGGTACGGAGGTTCGGCTGCCGCGCCCAGCCCCGGAAGTCGGTGCCGTCATAGGCGAGATCGATCCGGAGGCGCACGCGGTCCAGACTACCCGCGCGCGGCGCGGCGGCGGGGCTGCCTCTGCTCGAGACCGGGCTAGCGCAGCCGGTCGACCTCGGCGCGCGTGGGCGGGTCCGCGCCCGGCCGTGAGACCGTCACGCCCGCCATCACGGCAGCCCGGCGCAGCGCCCGCTCGAGCGCGCCGCCGTCACCGGTCAGCAGCTGCGGCTCGTCGACCGCACTGGTGATCAGGCTCGCCATGAAGGCATCCCCCGCCCCGATCGTGTCGGCGACCTCGACGCGCAGCGGATCCGCTGTCGTCACGCCGTCCGGACCGAGCGCGAGGGCGCCGGCGCTCCCCCGTGTCATCACGACCACGCGAGGCCCGAGCGCGGCGATGGTGCGGAGCACCCGCCCCGGCGAGACGTCGGGGTAGAGAGCCGCGGCATCCTCATCGCTCAGCTTCACGAGGTCCGCGGCGGCGAACGCGCGCTCGGCGACCGACCGGGCGTCGGCGCCGACGAGAGCGGGCCGGATGTTCGGGTCCACGGTGACGATCGCCCCGGCACGGGCGGCGCGCTCGAGGCCGGCAAGCGCGACCTCGCCGCCGGGCTGCAGGAACAGCGCGATCGAGCCGGAGTGCACGACGGATGCCGCGTCCGCCGCCGCCGCGACGGCACCGGGATCGAGGGTCCAGGAGATGTCGAAGTCGTACTCCGCCGACCCGTCCGGCTGGATGCGGGCGCGGGCGGTGAAGGTCGCGGCATCCGTCCACGACGCGTCCGCCACCGCCGCGCCCGACGCCTCCACCTGGTCGGCGATGCGGCGTCCGCGATCGTCGCGCCCGATACTGGTCAGGAGGGCGGTCGCGATGCCCTGCCGAGCGACGCCGATCGCGACGTTCGCGGGACTGCCGCCGACGAACTCCACGGCATCGCCACCGCGATCGACGATGTCGATGAGCGCCTCGCCGATCACGAGGACGGCAGCGCGGGGCGCGGAGTGCGGCGGCGCGGCATCCGTCCCCGGCCGAACGGATGCGTCGGCGTCGTGCGCCACGTCAGCGGACGACGGCGGTGACGGTCGGGAGGTACGACAGCACCTCTTGGCTCGTCGACCCGAGCAGGAACCTCGCGACGGCGCCGCGGCCGTGCGTGCCGACGACGACGAGCCGCGCGTCCTGGGCGATGTCGCCGATCACCTGGGACGGATGCCCACGCTCGGCACGGCGGATGATCTTCAGGTCGGGGTATCGCGACGCGAGGCCGGCGAGCGACATCGCGAGGACCTCCTCGGCCATCGACTGCATGTTGGCGAGGTAGAGGTCGGGATACACCTCCATGGCGTTGCGGGGCGTGTGCAGCGGCGTCCACACGCTGACCGCGATGAGCGGCTCGCGGAGCCGGTCGGCTTCGGCGGCGGCGAACTCGATCGCGTGCTCCGAGACGGTGGAGCCGTCGATGCCGACGACCACGCCGTCCCCCTCGCCGAGGTCGCGGTCGGGGACGACGACGACGGGCGACTTCGATCCCGCCGCGATACGGATGCCGTGGACCCCGCGGGCGGGGCCGGTGCCGGCCCCACGGTAGTCGCTGCCGATGACCAGCAGACCCGCATCGGCGGAGGCCTCGATGAGCTTGGTCACCGGGTTCCCCGAGTCGACACGCGTGGTGACGGCGACGCCGGCCTGGCGGATGCGGTCGGCCTCGGACTCGAGCAGCTGCTGCGTCGCGGTCTGCGCCGCGCCGAGGACCTCGGCCTCCCCGACCGTGCCGATCGCGCCGCCGACGACGGAGATCAGCTGGATGGCCTGCTTGCGCTCGGCGGCCCGGGCGATCGCCCAGTCCACGACCCTGCGCGAGACAGGCGCCCCGGTGAGTCCGACGATAATCTGGCCAGCCATGGTTGTCCACCCTTCGTTGGGAGACGCGGCCTTCCGGGTACGTGACGTCACCACGGGCGTCGGGTCTCGGTGCCCCCACGCTACCGCGCCCGGCGTTTCACCGCTCCTGCCGGAAGTCGGGCGTCCTCTCTGCCGCCAGTGCATTGGCGCGGTGCGGGCCTCGTGCACAGCGGCCGCCATCGGCCGCGCCGCCCGTACACTGACACCGTGAGCACTGCGCGACTCGTGGACCGTGTCGGACGACCGGTGGAGCCGCAGCTGCCGACGCAGCCGGCCGGCGTCACCTGGCGCCCTGCGACGCCGGACGACATCGACGGCATCCACGCCGTCTTCGTCGCGGCGGATGCCGTCGATCACCCGACCTGGATCACCCCACGGCAGGACATCGCCGACATCTTCGAGCTCAGCCACGTCGACATCGCGCGCGACACCCTCGTGGCCGTGTCGCCCGACGGGACGATCGTCGCGGTCGGCTCGGCCATGCTGCATCCGTCCCGCGTCGACGGGAAGCTGAACGTCGATCTGGGCGCCACCGTCCACCCGGGCTGGCGCCGGCGAGGAATCGGCACGGCCCTCATAGCCTGGCAGAACGCTCGCGGTACGCAGCAGGTCGCTGCCGCGGCGACCGCCCTCGAGGGCGGCGGCACCGAGGGCGTCCTGAAGCTGTACGCGCAAGAGGGCAACGACGATCACGTCGCGATCGCCGAGCGCGAGGGGTTCACGGCGGAGCGCTGGTTCTCGTCGATGGTCCGCGACCTCGGCTCGCCTGTCCCGCAGCTGGACGCGCCCGACGGCATCACGGTCGTGGCGTACACCCCCGACCGCGCCCTCGACGCCCTGGCGGCGCGCAACGACGCCTTCCGCGACCACTGGGGCAGCTCGCCGTCGAACACCGAGCGATGGACCCAGTTCGTCGAAGGACCGTTCTTCCGTGCGGACCTGTCCCGCATCGCGGTGGATGCCGACGGCACGATCGTCGCCTTCTGCCTGGCATCCGTCAACGAGGACGACTTCGCCGCTCTCGGCGCCTCGCACGCCTACATCGACCTCATCGGCGTCGTGCGGTCGCACCGCCGTCGCGGGCTCGCGCCCCTCATCGTCTCGCGGACGCTGCGCGCCATCGCCGAGTCCGGCCTGGAGAAGGCCGTGCTCGACGTCGACACCGACTCCCCCACCGGCGCGAACACGCTCTACGAAGGCCTCGGCTTCACGTTCACCGAACGAGACCAGGTGATGATCCGCCGTCTCTGAAACGACGAAAGCCCCGACCGGAACGGTCGAGGCTGTGTCGTCTCGTGAGTGTTGTTAACGAGAAATGGCCACCCAGCGATGGGTGGCCATTTCACGAAAAGAAGTCCGGCGGTGTCCTACTCTCC
>NZ_JBFOKN010000005.1:0-69464 GCF_047246565.1 Microbacterium pasadenense
AGTGCACGCTGTTGAGTTCTCAAGGATCGGATGCTCCCACCTCCACCCTCCCGGGCTTCACTGTGGGGCAACTTCTCTATCTTAGGACGCCGTTTCGAACCCGTCAAATCCGACACGCCGTGTGATTCTCAGTGAATCACGGTGCCGGACGACCTGTGCGAGCAGGCATCCTGGCTCCGACCTAGATCGTGATGATCAGACCCAACCATCGAGCGGCTGTTTCTTATCGGGTGGAGATGTTCACCGACGTGAGGGAGGCGGGCCTTCCGGCCTCTCGCTCTTCCCTGTGGGGCGAACAAGTAAAAATATACGCGCGCTTCGGGGATCGGGCAAATCCGGAGCCCGGATTTTCGGACACCGGGCGTGTCGGAACACGACAAGTCCCGGTGAGCAGGGAGTTCGCCGTCGACGGCCGCGTGCACCCCGGGCGCGTCGCGCGACCGGCGCCGGGTACGCGAAAGGGCCCGCCCCGAAACGGGGGCGGGCCCTGAGGTCCCTCGACGAGGGAGTCTTACTTCGCGTCGTCCGCGACGGCGTCCTCGGCCGCAGCCTCAGCAGCAGCGCCCTCCTCGGGCGACTCGGCGCCGGCCTCGGCTGCAGGAGCCTCGGACTCGGCAGCGTCGGCCTCGGGAGCGGTGTCCTCGACGGCCGGCTCCTCGGCGGGAGCAGCGGCAGCCGGAGCGTCCGCCTTCTTGGTGGACTTCACCTTCGGGGTAACGGGCTCGAGGACGAGCTCGATCACGGCCATGGGGGCGTTGTCACCCTTGCGGTTGCCGACCTTCGTGATGCGGGTGTAGCCACCCTCACGCTCGGCGACCAGCGGGGCGATCTCGGCGAACAGTTCGTGGACGACCGACTTGTCGCCGATGACCGACAGCACGCGACGGCGGGCGTGCAGGTCGCCGCGCTTGGCGAACGTCACGAGACGCTCCGCGAACGGACGCAGGCGCTTGGCCTTGGTCTCGGTCGTGGTGATCGACTTGTGGGTGAACAGCGCAGCGGCGAGGTTCGCAAGCAGCAGGCGCTCGTGGGCGGGGCCGCCTCCGAGGCGGGCGCCCTTCGTGGGCTTAGGCATATCAATTACTCCAGTTGAAAAAAGTCAGCGAGAGACCCGGGCGAACCGGTGTCCGCTCAGAGGGTCTCGTCTTCGTAGCCGCCGTAGAAGTGCGCGCCGTCGAACCCGGGGACCGAGTCCTTCAGCGACAGGCCGAGCGACACGAGCTTGTCGCGCACCTCGTCGACCGACTTCTGACCGAAGTTGCGGATGTTCATGAGCTGCGTCTCCGACAGGGCGACGAGCTCAGACACCGTGTTGATGCCCTCGCGCTTGAGGCAGTTGTACGAGCGGACCGACAGATCGAGGTCCTCGATCGGCATGGACAGCTCGTTGGTCAGGACCTCGGCGACCGGCGCGGGGCCGATCTCGATGCCCTCGGCCTCGACGTTCAGCTCACGGGCCAGGCCGAAGAGCTCGACCAGCGTGCGACCAGCCGAAGCGACAGCGTCGCGGGCGGTGATCGACGGCTTGGTCTCGACATCCAGGACGAGCTTGTCGAAGTCGGTGCGCTCCCCGGCACGGGTCGCGTCGACGCGGTAGCTGACCTTGAGGACGGGCGAGTAGATCGAGTCGATCGGGATCTGACCGGCCTCGGCGTACTCGTTGCGGTTCTGCGTGGCCGAGACGTAGCCGCGGCCACGCTCGATCGTCAGCTCGAGCTCGAACTTCGCCGAGTCGTTGAGCGTCGCGATGACGAGCTCGGGGTTGTGCACCTCGACGCCGGCGGGAGCCGAGATGTCGGCGGCCGTGACCTCGCCCGCACCGGTCTTGCGCAGGTACGCGGTGATCGGCTCGTCGCGCTCGCTCGAGACCACCAGCTGCTTGATGTTGAGGATGATCTCGGTGACATCCTCCTTGACACCGGGGACCGTGCTGAACTCGTGCAGGACGCCGTCGATGCGGATGCTGGTGACAGCCGCACCCGGAATCGAGGACAGCAGGCTGCGGCGCAGCGCGTTGCCGATCGTGTAGCCGAAGCCCGGCTCGAGAGGCTCGACGACGAAGCGGCTGCGGTACTCGCCGATCTTCTCCTCGGTCAGAGTGGGACGCTGTGCAATGAGCACTATGTGTTCCTTTCAGTCACGTGACCGCTATATGACACGTGCAGTTTCAAGAGGTGTTGAGTTGTGTCCGAGGATGCCGGGGGCCGCGCCGGAGCGCGCGCCACCCGGCATCCGTCGCGGAAAGATCAGACGCGGCGGCGCTTCGGGGGGCGGCAGCCGTTGTGAGCCTGGGGCGTGACGTCCTGGATCGAGCCGACCTCGAGGCCGGCGGCCGTCAGCGAGCGGATCGCGGTCTCGCGGCCCGAACCCGGACCCTTCACGAAGACGTCGACCTTCTTGACGCCGTGCTCGGCGGCCTGACGGGCAGCCGACTCGGCGGCCATGCCGGCCGCGTACGGGGTCGACTTGCGGGAGCCCTTGAAGCCCACGCCACCCGAGGACGCCCAGGCGATGACGGCGCCGGACGGGTCGGTGATCGAGACGATCGTGTTGTTGAACGTCGACTTGATGTGGGCGTGGCCCAGCGCGATGTTCTTCTTCTCCTTGCGGCGCGGCTTGCGCGCTGCGGACTTGGCCTGTGCCATGTGCGTGTTCTCCTAAACCTGTGGCGGCCGCGCTTTAGCGCGCCTTCTTCTTGCCGGCGACGGTGCGCTTGGGTCCCTTGCGGGTACGCGCGTTGGTCTTCGTGCGCTGACCGCGCACCGGGAGGCCACGACGGTGGCGGATGCCCTCGTACGAGCCGATCTCGACCTTGCGGCGGATGTCTGCGGCGACCTCGCGGCGCAGGTCACCCTCCACCTTGTAGGTGCCTTCGATGTAGTCGCGGAGTGCGACGAGCTGGTCGTCGGAGAGGTCCTTGACGCGGATCGACTCGTCGATCTCGGTGGCGGTGAGGATCTCGACCGAGCGGGTACGGCCGATGCCGTAGATGTAGGTGAGGGCGATCACCACGCGCTTGTCACGCGGGATGTCGACGCCGGCAAGACGTGCCATGCGATGTCTCCTAGGAGTAAGTGGAGGTGTGGAGCAGGATCGGTGCCCGGGCCTCCGACCCGAGGTGTCCCCCGCCGAACGGGTTCTGATCCTGCCGAGATGTGTTCAGTTGTGAGTCTGCGGGCCGCGCGGACGCGGCATCCGTTCAGCCCTGGCGCTGCTTGTGACGCGGGTTGGACTTGCAGATGACCATGACGCGACCGTGGCGACGGATGACCTTGCAGTGGTCGCAGATGGGCTTGACGGAGGGGTTGACCTTCATGATGTTCCTGTTTCGCTGTCTTCGCCGACGCGCCTGACGGCGCGGGGCGTTACTTCTCGACCGGTCTAGCGGTAGCGGTAAACGATGCGCCCGCGGGTCAGGTCGTAGGGCGAGAGCTCCACGACCACGCGGTCCTCGGGGATGATGCGGATGTAGTTCTGCCGCATCTTGCCGGAGATCGTGGCCAGGACCTTGTGTCCGTTGCTCAGCTCGACGCGGAACATCGCGTTCGGCAGAGCCTCGGAGATCACGCCCTCGATCTCGATGACACCGTCTTTCTTGGCCATACGCTCGCTTACAGTTGTGCAGACCGGTCGGTCTGCGGTGAATGGGGTGGTGGTGACACGCCGAGAAAGGCGCAAGGCACCAAAGATTCAGTGTACGTGATATTTTCCCGACCCGCCACTCGGCGCAGCCGGGCGGAGGTCAGTTCAGGCGGGCGACGATGTCGGCCTCGGCGTCGCCGGTGAGGGTGATCCGCTCGCCGTTGACGAAGACCGTCGGCGTGCCTGCACCGCCCGTCTCGGGGTCGGCCGGGATGGTCTCGGTCTGCTCGGCGACGAGGTCGTCCCACGTCCGGTCGGCGATGCACTCGGCGGCGCCCATGGAGCCGGCGGCCTCCGCGTGCTCGACGAGCTGCTCGTCGGTGAGGCCCGCGCCGCTCGGCTTCTCGGCGAAGACCGACGTGTAGAACGGGAAGGCCGCGACCGGCTCATCGGCGGCGACGCAGAACAGCGCGTTCGCGGACCGCTTCGAGAAGTCCGTCCCGGATGCCGCATTGAGGGAGTTCAGCGCGACGGGGTGGATGTTGAGGGTGACCGACTCGTCGCCGAGCTGCTCCTCGAGCGTCGGGCCGTAGACATCCTCGAAGTCCTGGCAGTGAGGGCAGTAGAAGTCGACCCAGACGTCGATCTCGTTCGCGCCCGTGCCGACGACGACGGCACCGGTCGACTCGTCGATGCCCGCGCTGTCGGGGCGCGCGGCAGGCGCGGTCGCGGCGTTGTTCATCACCACGACGATGCCGATCACGAGGGCCAGCACGGCGACGACCGCCACGCTGATCCAGATCGCGAACCAGTTCGTCTTCCCTGCAGCCGCCTGTGCCAACGCCACACCCTTCGATCACTTCTCGATGCCGGATGCCGGGCGCCCGGCATCCGTTTGCTCCATCCTCCCACCCCTCCCCTGTGCCTTCACTCCACGGGGCGGCGGTCCGGGTTGCTGCGAGACGTACGGTTCGGCGCGAGACGGATGTTCTCCCCGTCCGTCTCGGCGCGGATCGTCCGTCTCGCCGCGGATCGTCGGTCTCGTCGCGGCCAGCGGCGGCCGCGCGGCGCGGGCAGGGGCACCGGGGCTTCTCCCCCGGCGAGGCGGGGGCGGATGCCCTCCACACGTGAGGGGGGCGAGCGGCGGCACCCGGTGCCGGCCCGGGCAGGATGCCCCATGGCCTTGACTCTTGCCGGGCGCGCGATGATCTTTCCGCCGCTCGAGATCCTGAACCGCGCCGAGGCGCGACTGCGCGGCATCCGTCTCTCCCACGACACGCACCACCGGGTCCGACCGGGCGCGTGGGTCGATCGTGCCGCGTTCCGCGCGCTCCGTCCCTGGCAGCGGTACGCGGTGAGGGTGCACGCTTTCGCCCGCACTCACCCTGACGGGGTCCTCGCGGACGAGTCCGCGGCCGTCCTGCACGGCCTGCCGCTGTTCGGCGAGGCGAGCCGCATCCACGTGATCGAGCCGGCGCCCCAGTGGAGCCGGACACGCGGCGACGTGCAGGTGCACACGACGACGGCACCGACGGAGGTGTGCCGGGTGGGCGGGATCCTCGTCACGTCGCTGCTCGACACCGTGGTCGCGCTGGCCAGGGTGCTGCCGCCGGCCCACGCGCTGGCCGTGACGGATGCCGCGGTGTCGAGCGTGCAGGGCGGGACGCTGACGGTCGGCGCGCTCCAGCAGCGGCTCGCCGCGGGGTCGACATCACGCGGCCACCGGCGCGCCCGCCAGGTGCTGTGCCAGACCGACGGGATGTCGGAGTCCCCCGGCGAGAGCGTGAGCCGTGCGGTGATCGCCTGGTGCGGATTCGAGACTCCGATCCTGCAGCAGAGCTTCACCTACGAGGGGCGGGAAGCCCGCGTCGACTTCTTCTTCCCGGCATCCCACGCGATCGGCGAATCAGATGGGTGGGGGAAGTACGAACTCGAGCGTCCCGAACGAGCGGCGGAACTCCTGCGCACGGAGAAGACGCGCGAGGACAGGCTCCGCCGCCACGGGCATCCGTTCGCGAGGTGGGACCTGCGCGACGCCTTCCGGGTCGTTCCGCTGCAGCAGGCCCTGAGCGCGGCGGGCGTGCACCGCGTCCGCCCCGCGAATCTCGCCATGCTCGCGACGCTGCAGTCCTCGACGCGCTCGCTCCCCCGATGACAGCCCGATGCCACGAGACGGACCATCCGGCGCCAGACGCACGGTCGCGCCGTCCGTCTCGCGGCGAGCCGTCCGTCTCGCGGCGAAGTGTCCGGCTCGCGCGCGCGGGCGAGAGGGAGCGGCTCAGGCGATCTCGACGGGGACGACGCCGAACTCGGCGAGCTTCGCGGCTCCCCCGTCCGGCTCCGTCAGCACCCAGATGCCGCCGTCGTGCACGGCCACGCTGTGCTCCCAGTGCGAGCCGTCGCGGCCGTCGACGGTCGAGACCGTCCAGTCGTCGTCCTCGACGAGGGTCGCCTCATCGCCCGCCACGACCATCGGCTCGATGGCCAGGCACAGGCCGGGGCGCACCTCGGGTCCGAGATCGGCCACGCGGTAGTTGAAGACGGTGGGGCCCTCGTGCATCTTGCGACCGATGCCGTGGCCGACATAGTCGCGGAGGATGCCGTAGCCCTCCCCCGACGACTCGATGTGCGTCTGCACGGCGTCGCCGATCTCACCGACGCGGTGAGCGGATGCCAGGGCGGCGATCCCCGCCCACAGCGAATCCTCGGTGACCTCCGACAGACGCTGCCGGGCGGCGACGAGCTCGGGCCGGGACGGGTCGGGCACGACGATCGTGATCGCCGAGTCGCCGTTCCACCCCTTGAACTGGGCGCCGCAGTCGATCGAGACGATGTCACCCGGCTGGAGGACGCGCTCCCCCGGGATGCCGTGCACGACCTGCTCGTTCACCGAGATGCAGGTGGTGTGACGGTAGCCGCGCACGAGCTGGAAGTTCGACTCGGCGCCGCGGCCGACGATGGTCTCGTACGCGATGGCGTCGATCTCGGCGGTGGTCGCGCCGGCCACGACCGCCGGTCGCAGCGCCTGAAGCGCGGCGGCCGTGATGAGACCGGGTTCCACCATCGCCCGCAGCTGGGCGGGCGTCTTGTACAGGGAGCGGCGAAGACCCATCACGCCGTGATGCCGCGGGCCTCGAGGGCCGCCGCGATGCGCTCGGTGATCTCGTCGAACGAGCCGACGCCGTCGACGCCGTCGACGATGCCGCGGTCTCGGTAGACGTCGAGGATCGGCGCGGTCTCGGACTCGTAGATCGAGAGGCGCTTCGCGATGGACTCCGCGTTGTCGTCGGCGCGTCCCTGCTCGGCGGCGCGCACCGACAGTCGCGAGATCGACTCCTCCCGCGGCACCGTCAGCTCGATGACGGCGGTGAGAGGCTCACCGCGCGACTCGAGGAACGCGTCGAGGTCGCGGACCTGGCCGAGGTTCCGGGGATAGCCGTCGAGCAGGAATCCCGCCGCGGCATCCGTCTGCGTGAGACGGTCGCGGACGATCTCGCTGGTCAGCTCGTCGGGCACGAGGTCGCCGGCGTCGATGATCGCCTTCACCTTCAGGCCGAGCTCGGTGCCCTCGCTCACGTTGGCGCGGAAGACGTCGCCGGTCGATACGGCCGGGATCCCGAGCGCCTGTGCGATGCGAGCACCCTGGGTGCCCTTGCCGGAGCCCTGGGGCCCGATGATCAGCAGGCGTGCGGGAGTCGACGTCATCGCAGAAGTCCTTCGTAGTGTCGTTGCTGGAGCTGAGCGTCGATCTGCTTCACGGTCTCGAGACCGACACCGACGATGATGAGGATCGATGCGCCGCCGAACGGGAAGTTCTGGTTGGCACCGACCGTCGCCAGCGCGATCAGCGGCAGCAGCGCGATGAGGCCCAGGTAGATCGACCCCGGCAGCGTGATGCGCGTGAGGACGTAGTCCAGGTACTCGGCCGTGGGACGACCGGCACGGATGCCGGGGATGAAGCCGCCGTACTTCTTCATGTTGTCGGCGACCTCGACCGGGTTGAACGTGATCGCGACGTAGAAGTACGTGAAGCCGATGATGAGCAGGAAGTAGACCGCCATGTACAGCGGGTGGTCACCGGTGGTGAAGTTCGTCTGGATCCACGACACCCATCCGGGGACGGAGCCGTCGGCATCCGGGTTCGCGTTGAACTGCGCGATCAGCGCAGGGATGTAGAGCAGCGACGACGCGAAGATGACGGGCACGACGCCGGCCATGTTCACCTTGATCGGGATGTACGTGTTCGTGCCGCCGAGCGTGCGACGCCCGACCATGCGCTTGGCGTACTGCACCGGGATGCGGCGCTGCGACTGCTCGACGAACACGACCAGCGCGATCGTCGCGATGCCGACGGCGAGGACGAGGAGGAAGACCTCGAAGCCGCGCGCCTGCGCGATGCCCCACAGCGCCGACGGGAAGGAGGCGGCGATGGAGGTGAAGATCAGCAGCGACATGCCGTTGCCGATGCCGCGCTCGGTGACGAGCTCGGCCATCCACATGATGAGTCCGGTGCCGGCGGTCATCGTGAGGATCATGAGCAGCTGTGCCCACCATGCCTCATCGGTGAGCAGCTGCTCGCACTCGGCGATGCCGGTGATGCCGAACAGCTGGCCCGAGCGGGCCACCGTCACGAGGGTCGTCGACTGCAGCAGTGCAAGCGCGATCGTGAGGTAGCGCGTGTACTGGGTCAGCTTGGCCTGACCGGCCTGGCCTTCCTTGTACAGCGTCTCGAAGTGCGGGATGACCACGCGCAGCAGCTGCACGATGATCGTCGCCGTGATGTACGGCATGACGCCGAGGGCGAAGATCGACAGCTGCAGCAGCGCGCCACCCGAGAAGAGGTTGACCAGCGACAGCAGACCCTCGGTCGAGCCGGACTGGCTCAGGCAGGACTGCACGTTCGGGAAGTCGACGAACGGAGTCGGGATGTGCGCGCCGAACCGGTAGATGGCGATGATCGCCAGCGTGAAACCGATCTTCCGACGCAGATCCGGAGTGCGGAAGACCCGCGCAATGGCGCTGAACAAAGGGATTTCCTCCAGTGGGATGCCGGGCGCGTCGGGGCGCGCCGCATTCCAACATACGGCAACAGGGGCCGGAGGTTATCCTCCGGCCCCTGTGACGCGATTACTTGATCGAACCGCCTGCGGCGACGATCTTCTGCTCGGCCGAACCCGAGACCTTGTCGACGGCCACCGTCAGCGCGACCGAGATGTCGCCGGTGCCGAGCACCTTGACCTTCTCGTTCTTGCGGACGGCACCCTTGGCGACGAGGTCGGCGACGGTGACGTCGCCACCGGTCGGGTACAGCTCGGCGAGCTTCTCGAGGTTCACAACCTGGTACTCGACGCGGAACGGGTTCTTGAACCCGCGCAGCTTCGGCGTACGCATGTGGAGCGGCATCTGGCCACCCTCGAAGCCCACCCGGACGGTGTTGCGGGCCTTGGTGCCCTTGGTGCCACGACCAGCGGTCTTGCCCTTCGAGCCCTCACCGCGACCGACACGGGTCTTCGCGGTGTTGGCGCCGGGGACCGGACGCAGGTGGTGGACCTTCAGAACGCCGGGGCGTCCTGCAGTGGCATCCTTCTTCGGCGTCTCCGCCTTCTTCTCAGCCATCAGTCGATCTCCTCAACCTTGACGAGGTGCGCGACGGTCTTGACGTAGCCGCGCGTCTGCGCGTCGTCGGGACGGACGACGGAGTCGCCGATCCGCTTCAGACCGAGCGAACGCAGCGTGTCGCGCTGGTTCTGCTTCTCGCTCACCTTGGACTTGACTTGCGTAACCTTCAGACGGCTCGCCATCACGCACCTGCCTTCTGCGCCGCTGCGGCCTTGGCCTCGTTGCGGATGATGATGCCGGGCACGACGGCGTCGTAGTCGAGACCACGACGGGCGGCGACGGCACGGGGCTCCTCGAGGCTCTTCAGAGCCGCGACGGTCGCGTGCACGATGTTGATCGTGTTCGACGAGCCGAGCGACTTCGAGAGGACATCGTGGATGCCGGCGCACTCGAGGACGGCGCGGACCGGACCACCGGCGATGACACCGGTACCGGCGGCAGCCGGACGCAGCAGCACGACACCGGCAGCGGCCTCACCCTGCACGGGGTGCGGGATGGTGGAGCCGACGCGCGGGACCCGGAAGAAGTTGCGCTTGGCCTCTTCGACACCCTTCGAGATGGCGAGGGGGACTTCGCGCGCCTTGCCGTAGCCGACGCCGACGAGACCGTTGCCATCACCCACGACGACGAGCGCCGTGAAGCTGAAGCGGCGGCCACCCTTGACGACCTTCGACACGCGGTTGATCGTGACGACGCGCTCCAGGAACTGGTTGTCGCCCCGGTCACGCGAGTTGCGGTCACGGGTCTGGCTGCGCTCGCGGCCACCGCGACGCGGCTCACGCTCACGCTCGGCGGGCGCCTCGGCGGCAGCCGTGGCGGGCTGCTCGGTCGCAGTCACTTCGTTCTCCTTGTTATCGCTCACAGGTTCAGACCTCCTTCGCGAGCGCCGTCGGCGATCGCTGCGACGCGGCCGGCGTAGCGGTTGCCACCACGGTCGAACACGGCCGACTCGACGCCGGCAGCCTTCGCACGCTCAGCGACGAGCTCGCCGACCTTGCGGGCCTTGGCGGTCTTGTCACCGTCGAACGTGCGCAGATCGACCTCGAGGGTCGATGCGGATGCCACGGTCTGGCCCTTGCTGTCGTCGACCAGCTGCACGAAGACGTGGCGGGCCGAACGGGTCACGACGAGGCGCGGACGCGCCTCGGTGCCCACGATCTTCTTGCGAAGACGGGCGTGTCGACGCGAACGGGCGTCGGACTTCGACTTCACAGCCATGGTTACTTACCAGCCTTTCCGGCCTTGCGACGCACGACCTCGCCGGCGTAGCGCACACCCTTGCCCTTGTACGGCTCGGGCTTGCGGATCTTGCGAATGTTGGCGGCGGCCTCGCCGACGGCCTGCTTGTCGATGCCGGCGACGGTGACCTTGTTGTTGCCCTCGACGGTGAGCGTGATGCCCGCCGGAGCCTCAACGAGGACCGGGTGCGAGAAGCCGAGCGCGAACTCGACGGCTGCGCCCTTCTGGGCCACTCGGTAACCGGTGCCGACGACCTCGAGGCCCTTGGTGTAGCCCTGCGTCACGCCGATGATGTTGTTGTTGATCAGGGTGCGGGTCAGTCCGTGCAGCGAACGCGACTCGCGCTCGTCGTCGGGACGGGAGACCAGAACCTGGTTCTCCTCGACCGCAACCTCGATGGGCTTGGCAACGGTGAGCGTCAGCTCACCCTTGGGGCCCTTGACAGCGACGTCCTGGCCGGAGACCGAAACGGTCACGCCGGCGGGGATGTCGATGGGAAGTCGTCCAATACGCGACATGTCAGATCACCACACGTAGGCGAGGACTTCCCCGCCGACGCCCTTCTGCTCAGCCTGGCGGTCCGTGAGGAGGCCAGAGGAGGTGGACAGGATCGCGACGCCCAGGCCACCGAGGACCGTGGGCAGCTCGGTGGAGCGTGCGTACACGCGCAGACCGGGCTTCGAGACGCGCTTGATGCCGGCGATCGACCGCTCGCGGTTCGGGCCGTACTTCAGCGTCAGGGTGAGGCTCTGACCCACGCGGGCGTCCGAGACCTCCCACCCGGCGATGTAGCCTTCGCGCTGGAGGATCTCGGCGATGTGAGTCTTGAGCTTCGAGCTCGGCATGGACACGGAGTCGTGGTGTGCCGAGTTCGCGTTGCGCAGACGGGTCAGCATATCTGCGACCGGGTCTGTCATCGTCATAAGTGATGTCCTTTAGTCATGAGGTTTCGACTGCCGTTACACGACAGGCGACCTTCGATGAATGTTCGATATTCAGTTGTGCGGTCGTTCGGCCCCGGAGCACGCCCCGAGGCCGAACGATCGATTCTAGCGGATCACGCCTGAGCGTCTGCCGCCTTGAAAGGGAAGCCCAGGTGCTTGAGCAGCGCCCGACCCTCGGCATCCGTCTTCGCCGTGGTAACGATCGTGATGTCGAAGCCGCGAACGCGGTCGATCTTGTCCTGGTCGATCTCGTGGAACACAGCCTGCTCCTGGAGACCGAACGTGTAGTTCCCGTTGCCGTCGAACTGCTTGTCCGACAGGCCGCGGAAGTCACGGATGCGCGGAAGCGCCAGGTTGACGAGGCGGTCGACGAACTCCCACGCGCGGTCGCCACGGAGGGTGACGTGCGCGCCGATGGCCTGGCCCTCGCGCAGCTTGAACTGCGCGATGGACTTCCGGGCCTTGGTGACGACCGGCTTCTGGCCGGTGATCTTGGTGAGGTCTGCGACCGCACCGTCGATCACCTTGCTGTCGCGCGCAGCCTCACCGACACCGGTGTTGACGACGACCTTGACGAGACCGGGGATCTGCATGACGTTCGGGTAACCGAACTCGTCCTGCATCGCCTTCTTGATCTCGGCCTGGTACTTCTGCTTCAGGCGGGGCTGGATCTTGCCAGCTCCCACAGCAGTTGCGTTGCTCATGTTCAGAGGTCCTTGCCTGACTTCTTGGCGTAGCGGACACGGACGGTGCGCTTGACGCCGTCCTTCGTCTGCTCCTCGACCCGGTGGCCGACGCGGGTCGGCTTCTTGGTCGACGGGTCGACGACCGCCACGTTGGAGATGTGGATCGGGGCTTCCATCGTCTCGATGCCACCGGTCTTGGTGCCGCGCTGCGACTGTCCGACACGGGTGTGCTTCGTGACGTAGTTCACGCCCTCGACGACGACGCGGTTCTGCTCGACGAGGACCTCGAGGACCTTGCCCTGCTTGCCGCGGTCGCCGCCCTTGTCCTGCTTGCGGCCGTTGATGACCTGAACCAGGTCACCCTTCTTGATGTTCGCCATGATCAAATGACCTCCGGGGCGAGCGAGACGATCTTCATGAACTTCTTGTCGCGAAGCTCACGACCGACCGGACCGAAGATGCGGGTGCCGCGGGGCTCCCCGTCGTTCTTCAGGATGACGGCGGCGTTCTCGTCGAACTTGATGTACGAACCGTCGGGACGACGGGTCGACTTGACGGTGCGGACGATGACGGCCTTGACCACATCGCCCTTCTTGACGTTGCCGCCCGGGATCGCGTCCTTGACGGTCGCCACGATGATGTCGCCCACGCCGGCGTAGCGGCGGTTGGACCCACCGAGCACACGGATCGTGAGCAGCTCCTTGGCGCCGGTGTTGTCGGCGACCTTGAGGCGAGACTCGTTCTGGATCATTTCTTACTTCGCCTTCTCGAGAATCTCGACCAGACGCCAGCGCTTCGAGGCGCTGAGCGGACGGGTCTCGCTGATGAGGACGAGGTCGCCGATGCCGGCGGTGTTCAGCTCGTCGTGAGCCTTGACCTTCGACGTGCGGCGGATGACCTTGCCGTAGAGCGGGTGCTTAACGCGGTCCTCGACCTCGACGACGATGGTCTTGTCCATCTTGTCGCTCGTGACGTAGCCACGACGGGTCTTGCGGTAGCCGCGGGCGTTGACGTCGCGGACGTCGCGCTCGGACGACTCGTGGCCCTTGGTCTCGGTGGCTGCAGCAGCCTTCTTCTCAGCCATCACTCGGCCTCTTCCTTCGCGGCCTCAGCGGACTCGTCCGCCTTCTTGGCCTTGCTCTTCTTCGCCTTGGTGGCCGTCTCAGCCGGAGCGGGCGTGGCACGGATGCCGAGCTCGCGCTCACGGATGACGGTGTAGAGCCGCGCGATGTCGCGCTTGACCGCACGGATGCGGCCGTGGCTCTCGAGCTGGCCGGTGGCCGACTGGAAGCGCAGGTTGAACAGCTCTTCCTTGGCCTTGCGCAGCTCCTCCACGAGGCGCTGGTCTTCGAACGTGTCCAGCTCGCTCGGGGCGAGCGTCTTGGTGCCGACAGCCATTACGCGTCGCCCTCCTCGCGCTTGATGATGCGTGCCTTGAGCGGCAGCTTGTGAATTGCACGGGTCAGTGCCTCGCGAGCGAGTTCTTCGCTGACGCCGGCGACCTCGAAGAGGACGCGACCCGGCTTGACGTTCGCGACCCACCACTCGGGCGAACCCTTACCGGAACCCATGCGGGTTTCGGCCGGCTTCTTGGTGAGCGGACGGTCGGGGTAGATGTTGATCCACACCTTTCCACCACGCTTGATGTGACGCGTCATGGCGATACGAGCGGACTCGATCTGACGGTTGGTCACGTAGGCGGGGGTGAGGGCCTGGATACCGAACTCGCCGAAGGACACCTTCGTGCCACCGGTGGCGGCGCCATCCCGACCGGGGTGGTGCTGCTTGCGGAACTTGACCTTGCGGGGAATAAGCATCAGGCAGACGCTCCTTCTGCGACGGGGGCCTCGTTGCGCGGGCCACGGCGGCGGTCGCCGCCACGGTCGCGCGACGGCTTCTGGTTGGCCTGCTCGCGAGCGAGCTCCTTGTTGGTGAGGTCGCCCTTGTAGATCCAGACCTTCACGCCGATGCGGCCGAAGGTGGTCTTCGCCTCGTAGAAGCCGTAGTCGATGTTCGCGCGCAGGGTGTGCAGGGGCACACGGCCTTCGCGGTAGAACTCCGAGCGGCTCATCTCGGCGCCGCCGAGGCGGCCGGAGACCTGGATGCGGATGCCCTTGGCACCGGCACGCTGGGCGCCCTGCAGGCCCTTGCGCATCGCGCGGCGGAACGCCACACGTGCGGAGAGCTGCTCGGCGATGCCCTGTGCGACGAGCTGAGCGTCGGCCTCGGGGTTCTTGACCTCGAGGATGTTCAGCTGGATCTGCTTGCCGGTGAGCTTCTCGAGGTCGGCGCGGATGCGCTCGGCCTCGGCGCCGCGGCGGCCGATCACGATGCCCGGGCGGGCGGTGTGGATGTCGACGCGGACGCGGTCACGCGTGCGCTCGATCTCGATGTTGCTGACGCCGGCGCGGTCAAGCGACGTCGTGAGCAGGCGACGGATCTTGACGTCCTCGGCCACGTAGTCCGCGTAACGCTGGCCGGGCTTCGTGGAGTCCGAGAACCAACGCGACACGTGGTCGGTGGTGATGCCGAGGCGGAAGCCGTACGGGTTGACTTTCTGTCCCATTACTTGCTCGCCTTCTTGGTCGTGGCAGCCGGGGCCGTCTCAGCGACCGCGGGGGTCGAGAGCACAACCGTGATGTGGCTGGTGCGCTTCTTGATCTGGAACGCGCGACCCTGGGCGCGGGGGCGGAAACGCTTGAGCGTCGCGCCCTCGTCGACGTACGCGTTGGCCACGTACAGGTCCTGCTCGTCCAGGAACTCGTTGTCCTTGTCGGCCTTCACGCGGGCGTTGGCGACCGCCGAAGCAACGAGCTTGTAGATCGGCTCGCTGGCACCCTGGGGCGCGAACTTCAGGATGGCGAGAGCCTCCTGAGCCTGCTTGCCCTTGATGAGCGCGACGACACGACGAGCCTTCTGAGGGGTCACGCGGATGTGCTTGACGCGTGCGATGGATTCCACCATGAGTTCTCCTCCTCTTCCTCTCTCTGGGAAGTCACCGCGTTAGCGGCGACGCCCCTTCTTGTCGTCCTTCTCGTGGCCGCGGAAGGTGCGGGTGGGCGCGAATTCGCCCAGCTTGTGACCGACCATGGTCTCGGACACGAACACGGGGATGTGCTTGCGTCCGTCGTGGACCGCGATGGTGTGACCCAGCATGGCCGGGATGATCATCGAACGGCGCGACCAGGTCTTGATGACGTTCTTGGTACCGGCTTCGTTCTGCGAGACGACCTTGCGAAGCAGGTGCTCGTCGACGAAGGGGCCCTTCTTAAGGCTGCGAGGCATCTTCCTCTACTCCTACTTCCGCTTCTTGCCGGCGTTGCGACGGCGAACGATCAACTTGTCGCTTTCCTTGTTGGGGTGGCGGGTACGACCCTCAGCCTGACCCCAAGGAGTGACCGGGTGACGTCCACCGGAGGTCTTACCCTCACCACCACCGTGCGGGTGGTCCACCGGGTTCATGGCGACACCGCGGACGGTCGGGCGGATGCCCTTCCAGCGGTTACGGCCGGCCTTGCCCCAGTTGATGTTGGACTGCTCGGCGTTGCCGACCTCGCCGACGGTCGCGCGGCAGCGCGCGTCGACGTTGCGGATCTCGCCGGAGGGCAGACGCAGCTGGGCGTAGGGGCCGTCCTTCGCCACGAGGCGAACCGACGTACCGGCCGAGCGGGCCATCTTCGCGCCGCCACCGGGACGGAGCTCGATGGCGTGGATGACGGTACCGGTCGGGATGTTGCGCAGCGGCAGGTTGTTGCCGGGCTTGATGTCAGCGCCGGCACCCGACTCGACGACGTCGCCCTGCGACAGCTTGTTCGGCGCCAGGATGTAGCGCTTCTCGCCGTCCGCGTAGTGCAGCAGCGCGATGCGCGCGGTGCGGTTGGGGTCGTACTCGATGTGAGCGACCTTGGCGTTGATGCCGTCCTTGTCGTTGCGACGGAAGTCGATCAGGCGGTACTGGCGCTTGTGGCCACCACCGATGTGACGCGTCGTGATGCGGCCCTGGTTGTTGCGGCCACCGGTCTTCGCCAGCGGGCGAAGAAGCGACTTCTCGGGCGTCGATCGGGTGATCTCGGCGAAGTCGGCGACCGACGAACCGCGGCGACCCGGGGTCGTGGGCTTGTACTTGCGAATAGCCATGTGTCTCTAGTCCTCTATCCCAGCTGTCAGCCGACGGCCGTGAAGATGTCGATGGTGCCCGACTTCAGGGTCACGATGGCGCGCTTGGTGTCCTTGCGCTTACCGGTGCCGAAGCGGGTGCGGCGGGCCTTGCCCGGGCGGTTGAGCGTGTTCACCGACGCGACCTTGACGCCGAAGATCTTCTCGATGGCGAGCTTGATCTCCGTCTTGGTGGCGCGGGGGTCCACGAGGAACGTGTACTTGCCCTCGTCGATGAGCCCGTAGCTCTTCTCCGAGACGACCGGCTTGAGGATGATGTCGCGCGGGTCCTTGTTTCCAGAGATGTTCGCGGTGGTCATGCCGAGACCTCCTCGGTCACGCCGGCCTTCGCAGCGACGAACGCGTCGTAGGCGGCCTTGGTGAAGACGATGTCGTCGGAGACGAGCACGTCGTAGGCGTTGAGCTGGTCGAACGTGAGCACGTGGACGTACGCGAGGTTGCGGACGCTCTTGATGCTCAGCTCGTCATCACGGGTGATGACGACCATGACGTTCTTCGTGGGGGCGAGCTCGTTCAGGACCGCCACAGCGGTCTTGGTCGAGGGCGCGCCCTCGATGCCGAAGGAGTCGACGATGTGCAGACGGCCACCGCGAGCACGGTCGCTGAGCGCGCCCAGCAGGGCGGCGGCGATCATCTTCTTGGGGGTGCGCTGCGAGTAGTTGCGCGGCTTGGGGCCGTGCACGATGCCACCACCGGTCATGTGCGGCGCGCGGATCGAGCCCTGACGGGCGTTACCGGTGCCCTTCTGCTTGAAGGGCTTGCGGCCGGCGCCCGAGACCTCACCGCGACGCTTGGTCGAGTGGGTGCCCTGGCGAGCCGCCGCGAGCTGCGCGACGACGACCTGGTGGATGAGGGGGATGTTCGTCTTGACGTCGAACAGCTCCGCGGGAAGGTCGACCGAGCCGGCCTTCTTGCCGCTGGGGCTGTGGACGTCGAGCGCGAGAGTCGAGTCAGCCATGATCAGGCACCCTTCACTGCGTTGCGGACGTAGACGATGCGGCCACGAGCACCGGGGACGGCGCCCTTGACGAGCAGCAGACCCTTCTCGGCGTCGACGGCGTGCACCGTGAGGTTGAGGACGGTCACGCGCTCGCCACCCATACGGCCGGCCATGCGCATGCCCTTGAAGACGCGGCTCGGGGTCGACGATGCGCCGATCGAGCCGGGCTTGCGGTGGTTGCGGTGCGAACCGTGCGAAGCGGAGACGCCCTTGAAGTTGTGACGCTTCATGACACCCGCGGTGCCCTTGCCCTTGCTGGTGCCGACGACGTCGACCAGCTGGCCGGCCTCGAAGGTGGCGTCGACGGTGAGCTCCTGACCGAGTGAGTAGTCAGCGGCATCCGCCGTGCGCACCTCGGTGAGGTGGCGGCGAGGGGTCACGCCGGCGGCCTCGAAGTGGGCCGTCTGCGGCTTGTTGACCTTGCGCGGGTCGATCTGCCCGTAGGCGATCTGCACGGCGTTGTAGCCGTCGCGCTCGGGGGTGCGCACCTGGGTCACCACGTTGGGGGCGACTTCGATGACGGTGACGGGAACGACCTTGCCGTTCTCGTCCCAGACCTGGGTCATGCCGAGCTTCGTGCCCAGCAGACCCTTGGAAACCTTGGAGTTGATGTCAGCCATGATCGACCTCAGAGCTTGATCTCGATGTTGACGTCGGCCGGGAGGTCGAGACGCATCAGCGAGTCGACGGCCTTGGGCGTCGGGTCGATGATGTCGATGAGGCGCTTGTGGGTGCGCATCTCGAAGTGCTCGCGGCTGTCCTTGTACTTGTGGGGCGAACGGATCACGGCGATCACGTTCTTCTCCGTCGGAAGGGGCACGGGGCCCACGACCGTCGCGCCCGCACGGGTCACGGTGTCGACGATCTTCCGTGCCGACGAGTCGATGACCTCGTGGTCATACGACTTCAGGCGAATGCGGATCTTCTGTCCCGCCATTGTCTGCTCACTCTCTTTCTCGCGTCGTACCTCGGGGGCATTGGACGCACGGGGCGCTGATGCGCCGGGGGCAGGTCCCCCGCGCTTGCGCTCGGGATGCTGCACCGCTGTTCTGATGTCAATCCGCGGGAGGACCCGCGGTATCCGCTCCCTCGTACGCACGCGTGCGGATCCGTTTCCGGAAGTGAGGGGGGATGTGGTGTTCTGCTGCCCGCGGCCTAGGTCTGCGCACCCGCATCCTGATGGACGAGGCGCCGCCTATGCACTGCCCTGGCAGTGATCCCGCGCGAAGCGCAGGAATGTGGAACCTGTACAGTCTACGTGCCGTTCGGGCGTGTCGCAAACCCGGGCGTGTCGCACTTTCGGCTAGACCGAGTCGGGCGTCGTTCGCACGTCGCTGCGGTCCGGAACGCGGACCGCGGGCGTCACGTCGAGGTGACTCGGGCCGAGGTGCCCCGCGGTGTCCTTCTCGACGATATCGACGAGCGGCGCCCGGCGCACGGGCTGCCAGCCGAGGACGGCGGCGTGGACGGGGACCATGGGTCGCAGCGGATGCCGCGCTCCCGCGAGGGCGGGCAGGACGCGGGGCTGCAGTCCCGAGAGCCAGAGGTAGAGGGCCCCGCCCAGCAGCACGCCGGCGAAGGCCAGCGCCCACCACGGGAACCGCGGGATGTCGGGGCCGCGCTCGGCAGCCTCGAGCTGCTCGATCGGAGTCGGGATCACCCGCTCCCCCGTGACGAGGATGCGGTGGCTGTTCACGCCGAGCGGCGTGCAGGTGACCAGCGTGATGAGGTCCTCCCCCGCGACCGGATTGAGGAGCTGGGTGTCCTCGGGCAGGACGACCTGCGTGGCGCGGACCCGGTAGGTGTGGACCTCGCCGAAGGCGGAGACGGTGAACGTGTCGTCGACGCGCACCTCGTCGAGCCGGGTGAAGAGCTCTGCGGTCGCGAGGCCGCGATGCGCGGTGAGGACCGAGTGCGTGCCCACCCCGCCGACGGGCAGCGCGGTGCCTTCGAGGTGCCCGACTCCCTCTTCGAGGACGTCGTCGGTCGTTCCGTGGTAGATCGCCAGGTCCGCGTCGATGCGCGGGATCTGGATGCGACCGATCAGCCCGTTGCCGTCCGCGTCGAGCAGGTCGTCGTAGCCGGGGGCCGCCTGCTCGCCGTCGGCGCGCGGCTTGCGCTGGTTGGCCGGCAGGGTCGCGCCGCCCGTGAGCGTCGCGTTGTACTCGCGTGCCTGTCGGACCTCGGCGGCCAGCTGCTCAGCCCCCGTGGCGCCCATGTCCGCGGTGTAGTCCCGGATGTCCTGCGACTGGTAATACTGCTGGGTCCACGCGGCGGCGGTGGGATAGAGGAGCACTCCGGTGCCCACGAGGCTGAGGACCACGATCACGACGGCCAGGCCGGACACCCGCCAGCGACGAGGCGCGCGGTGCCGTCTCCGCCGAGGCGGAGCCGCTTCCGAGCTGGTCATGGCGCCTCCAGGGGCAAGAGGCGGGGGAGGCATCCGCAGACGCCTCCCCCGCCGATCGATTCAAGGTCAGGCGGGCTGAACCTTGTTCTTGCGGCGGGCCGCGATGAGGGCCAGACCGAGAGCGGTCGCGAGGATCGCGCTGCCGCCGATCATGAAAATCGCACCGGCGTCACCACCGGTCAGGGGCAGCACCCACGCCGGGGTCTGCGAGAAGGCGAACGGCTGGTAGTTCTTCGCCGCCACCTTCACGTCACCGGTGAGGTCGGGGGTACCCGGCTTCACGTCGACCGAGATCACCGTGGCGCTCGGGTCGAGGTAGCCCGCGGGCGCCTCGGTCAGACGGACCTTGTAGGTCGTCCCTGCAGCGGCCACCGGCACGTTCTCGAAGAGGACGACGCCCTGCGCGTTCGCCGTGGCGGTCACGGGCACGCCGTTGATGACGACGGGCTGGTCGTTGTTGTCGAGCAGGGCGTACTTCGCCCCGGCGAGCGGCGTGTTGGCACCGGCGACGTGCGAGAAGACCTGGACGTCGGCGAAGCGCGTGGCTGCGGTGACCGCGGCACCGTTGTCGACGCCGTTCACCTTGCCGTTGACGACACCGTTGATGCGGGTACCACCGTGGTTCGTGATCACGCCGGCAGTGGGGACATCGAGGACGCGAGTGAGGACCGACAGGGTGACCTTGCCGCCTGCAAGCGCGTTCGCGCCGGTCGACGCGTTCAGCTTCGCCAGGCCGGTGGACGTGAACGTCACGGCGAGCTCGCTCGTCGGCGATGCCGTGAGCGCGTAGTCGCCTGCCGCGAGGGTCACAGCGGTGCCGGCGGCGTTCGTCGCCGTGACGGTGGTCGCCGCGGCGACGCCCGCGGGAGCGGTGGTCACGAAGGCGAGCTGAGCGGGGGTGACCGTGTCGGAGATGACGAACTCGGTGAGCGCCTTCTGCGGCGTCGAGACCGGCAGGACCGGGACGTCGGCGACGATGTTCCAGCGCACGAGGTCACGGCCGGCGGCGATCTCCGCCGCCGTCGGAGCGACCTCGGACTTGGTCACGGTGGAGTAGCCGTTCTTCGGGTACACGTGGACGTCGTAGTTCCAGGTGCTGTTCGCGTTGTTCGCTTGCGGGAGGGTGACGAGGAAGGGAGCGGCCTTCTCGACGACGGTCGAGGGAGCGGTGCCCTCGGTCACGAGATACAGCGACTTCACGACGCCCGGGACGCTCGCGACGCCGGCGGCGCCGTTCTGGGTCGCGGTGGTGACCGTCTGAGCGGTGCCGAGCGACTGGTTCTCGGCGGTGAGTGCCGCCGCGATGGTCGAGCCGCCCGCGATGCGGGTCTGGATCGCCTCGACGGTGTTCCAGCCGGCATCCGTGGTCAGGTCGATCGAGCCGACGCGCTGAACCGAGAACTGGACGCCGTTGATGCCCACTCCGCCCGGAGCGGGCGAGGTCAGCTCGGCACCGGTGCCGGCGGTGGTGCCGTTGCCGGTCGTCTTGGCGTGCTTGTGGATCGTCAGGGTGACGGGCTGCGTCGTGCTGACGTTCGCCGCGCTGGCCGGAGCGGCCACGGCGATGGACCCGAGGAGCGCGATCGCGATCGCCCCCACGGTCGCGGTCACCCGCGTGGTGATGGACTTGGACATGGTGTTTTTCCCCTTGATGGTGCGGTGTGGTGTGGAAGGTGTGGAGCTGGAACGGAGTCGGGTCATGACGAGCGTCTTTCGGAAGCGCCATCGCTGTTGCCACAGGACGAGGGCGAGGGTCAGGGCGAGGATCCCCGCACCGACGACCAGGAAGGTGTCGCTGCCGAGGCCGCCGGTGAGCGGGAGTGTGGGTGGGACGATCGGAGCGTTCACGAACCGGTACACCGCAGTGCGACCTGCGGCGGGGGCAGTGACGGTGGCGCTCGTGACGTCCACCCAGGTGGAGGTCGCGGCGTCGAAGCGCTCGAGGGACACGAGTCGGAACGGCAGGGTGCTCGTCGCCGACGCGAGAGCCTCGGAGAGCGTGTAGGTCGTGCCCGGCCGGACGTTGATGGTGTTGGCTGCGGCTTCGCTCGCCGCTCCCGCCACGGTCACGGTCGAGAGCCCGGACCCGGCCGACGGCGTGGCGGTCAGGTTCCACGTCGCGGGGGTGACTCCCGCCGCGAATCCAGGCCGCAGGCTCTTGACGAGACTGATCGTGGCGGTCGTGTTCGTCACCGTGCAGGTCACGGCGGCACCCGCCGACAGCGTCACATCCCCCTGCGAGCTGACCGGGACGGTCTGACCGCCGGCCGTCCGGCAGGCCCAGTCCCCCGCCTGGACGTAGGGGGCGGTGAGAGCCGCGGCCGATGCCTTGCTCGCCTCGGAGAGCCGATAGGGCGTTCCCGCGGTGACGGTCCGGGTCGTGCCGGTGTCGCCCGAGAACCCGGCGAGAGCGGCGGTCGCCGTCTCGGACCGGGTCGCCGACAGCGTCCACGACGTCGCGGGCGCGGAGCCGAACGCGACGCTCTTGACGAGGGTGAGGGTCGCCACCGGCCGGTTGACGAAGGTGCACGCGATCGGCTGGTTGGGCGCAGCGTCGGTGATGGTGCCCGAGACGGTGCTGCCGCTCGTGGTGAAGGTCACCGCGCGCGCCGTGCCGTTGACGGTGCAGCTGCCGGACACGAACTGGTGCCCGGCCTTCTGGACTTCCGAGACGACCACCGTCGCGCGGGAGGCGGCGCTCCCGTAGAGGACCGTCCAGGACGCGCTTCCGTCGGCTCCGGTCTCCTGCTGCGTGGACTGGCTCGGCAGCGCCGTCGCGTTCCCCGTCGTCGGTGTCGCGGTGACGCCCACGGTCCATCCCGCGGCCGCATCTGTGGCGCCGGTCGCCGGATTGAGGATCCGCTTGGTGACGGTGACGCGGGATACCGGGCTCGGCGTGTTGAAGTAGGTGCAGCTGACGTTGATGCTGAGCGTGTCCGGCATCGTCACATCGTTGACGGCCGTGGCGCCCGAGGCGATGAGGACCCCGCCCGCCCAGCATTCGAACCGCGTCCCGTATGCCCCGATCGGGCTGCTCGAGCCGCTCGCCATCGCTTCGGAGACCCGGAAGGTCGTGCCGATGGGCGCGGGAAGCGGACCGATCTGCTGCGCGGAAGGCATCCCGCTCGGCGTCGTCGGCCGGCCCTGCACGCCGGTGGCGTTTCCCGAGGTCGTCGCGGTGGCGATCGTCTCCGAGCCCTGTGCGAGAGTCAGCGCGAACTGGTCGGCGGCGGCCGCCCGGCCCACCACGTTCTTCTGAACGGTGATGGTGGCCGGCGACGAGCACGATGCGAGGTCGCTGGACGCGTGCGGGACGCGCGCTGTGCCACCGACGCGGGTCCACGTCGTCGGGTCGAACTCGTAGATGTTCGAGGAGTCGGAGAGGTACGCGGTGCCGCGCGGGGAGAACGCGATGCCGTTCACGCTCGACAGGGCGTTGCCGGTGTCGGTGCCCGTGATCGTCTTGCGGAAGGTCGACTGGTACGTGATGTTCTGGGTGGCGGACGGCGCGGTGCGCGCTGCCGTGAGCGCCTCGCGGGTGACCGTGAAGATCGCCGCCTGGGCATCGCCAGAGCTGACAGCGCCGAGGATGTAGAGGTTGCCGCGGGCGTCGAAAGCGAGGTCGCCGTTCCCGTAGGGGGCGTTCAGCCCGGTCTCGATGTAGCCGAGCTGCGTCGGCGCACCGCCCTCCTGGTACGTCCAGAGCACGAAGCGCCCCTGGGTGCTCGTGGTCCCCGACTGGAAGCCGCCGAAGTAATAGCGGCCGTCGGCGTCGCTGCCACCGGCGATCGCCGTGGCGCCGGTGGAGAACGGGGTGGAGTACATGGTCGTGGCCGCCCCGCCGGTGGTGACCTTCACGATTCGGCTCACCGTCGTGTTCGACGCCGCCGCATCCGCACGGACCAGGGCATACGCCTCGTTGACGCCGTCGAGCTGCCGGATGGCGAGGCCGTTGACCTGCTCGCTGCCGGAGCTCGCGAGCGTGCCGACCGCCTGAGTGTTCCCCGTGACGATGTCACCCTGCCGGATCGCGCCGGTCGACGAGACCGTGTAGAAGTGGTTGACGTCGCAGGCGAAGCGGGCCGTCTGTGCAGCGTTCGTGAAGGTGCACACGATCTCCGCCCCCACCTGATCGGTCGGGATCGTCAGCGACGCGGACCCGGACGCCCCGGAGGCGATGACGGTGCCCCCGCGCACGCAGGAGTACGAGGTGGCGTATCCGGCCCCTGTGCCCGACACGGGCGCCTGGTGGATCGTGTAGGTCGCCCCGGGCTGCACCGACCGGGGGAAGGCATCGGCGGGCGACGTGGTGACCTGCGTGCCGGATCCGGCGGTGGTGGTCGACGCGATCACCGTCGATCCCTGCCGCAGGGAGAGGACGAACTGATCGCCGCCGGCGGTGCGGGGGGTTGCGAACTGGGTGGCGAGGGTCAGCGTGGTCCCGTCTTCGACCGCGATGGAGGTGTTCGCGGGAGCGTCCAGTCCGGTGGTCGACACGGCGCTCGCACGGTTGGTGTGGGTGCCGCTTCGATCGGCCATCACGTTGACCGTGACCGTGCAGGTGCCGTTCGCCGAACCGGCGCCGAGGTCGCCGCCGTCGTAGCTGATGGTGTCTGCGCCGGCGGGCGACGTGATGCGTCCGTCGCCGCACGTCGAGGACTCGGTGTCGACGTAGGTCATCCCGGCGGGGAGGGCGTTCTCGAACGACCAGTCCGCCTTCGCCGCGAACTCCGCCGTGTTGGTGACGGTGAAGGTCAGCGGCGTCGAGTGGAACACCGTGGCCGAGCTCTCGGCGAACTCCATGTCGAGCTTCGGCGTCGCGTCGACGACGCGGAGGTTGTCGACGGCGAAGTCGTTGCCTCCCGACCCGGTGTTCGTGTTGCGGATCGTCGGGCGGAAGGCCGCGGCCTGAGCCGGGGTCGCCAGCTGGGAGACGTCGGAGTAGAACCGGCCCGCGCGGACCCACGCCCCGCCGTTCTGCCAGGGGTTGGCGTTGTTGTTCAGGGCCGGCGAGGTGTGTGCGGGAGCCGACGAAGCGCACGGGCTGACCGGCGACCCCTGTGCGCCGGCTTCCGTCAGGCTGAGCCGGATCCGCGCGTCACTCATCCCGCAGGATGCCTCGGCGACGTCCACCGACGCGACGTAGTAGCGAGCGCCCGTGGGTGAGGGGCTGAGCGTGATGCCCGTGTCGCGCCGCGCGACGAGCGTGCCGGAGCTGGTGCCCGAACCCGATGACGTCCACTCCACGAGTGCGCGGTTCGAGCGGGTGGCCTGCTTGGACCCGGATGCGCCGGGGTCGAGTTCCTTCGCACTGACCTGACCGAGGACGTCGGCGAGCCGTCGGACGTTGACGCGCGCGTTGCCGGCGTCGCCGGAATCGCAGTTCGGGGTCTCGACCGGCCACCACCCCCACCGCATCTCCGTCGTGCTGAAGTTCGTGGTGTTGTAGGTGACGGTCAGGCCGTTGCACTCGCTGTAGTCGCGCCAGTACGCGTCACCGGTGTAGCCGGTCGTGCTGCTCCCCGTCACGAATTCGATGGTGCGCGTCTCGCTGCCGCCGTCGCCGAAGTCCTCGTTCCACACCTCGGTCGGCGCCGCGGCGGAGGCCGCCGCGGCCGCGCTGAGCGCCATCGTGGTCATGCGACTGGACGAGCGCGGGGACGGGCTCGCGGTGTTCGTCGGCGCGGTCGTGGCCGACGGCGTCGGCACGGGTGACGGTGCGCCGGGCGCCTCGGGAGAGGCGGTCGGTTCGGGCGACGCCGACGCCGACGGCTTCGGCGCGACGGGAACCGACGGGGACGGAGCCGCGGAGGCGGTGGGCGCGGGGGTCGGCGATGCGGCCGGCGACGGCGTCGCGGTCGGCGACGGCGACGCGGTCGGAGACGGCGCGGGCGTCTCGACCGCAGGCGCGGTACCGTCCGCCACCGTGGCACCCGCGACCTCGGCCTCTGCTGCCGCGGCGGAGTCCGCGGCGGCTGCCGGGGCCGCCACACCGAAGGAGGTGAAGCCCGCTGCCAGTCCGGCCACCAGCGCGACGACGACCGTCATCGCGGCGGCACGCCCGCCGCGGCGCGACGGCGCGCGGAAGCTGGAGGACAAACGCATGACTGCCTTCGGGTACGCCCCACCGGCTTCGGGACCGGTGATGCGGGACGCGCGGATTCTTCGGGTGATCCGTCTTGCGCCCCGCGGACATGAGAAACCTCTCATCGGAAGGAGCGGTCTTGCGGCAGTTGGGTCAATCTTGCGGAAATCTTGCGCCGCCCTTGGGGGCATCGCGGCGAAGGCGCTGGATGTCGGCCGAGGTGGGGAGTGCCGCCCGTCGAATGCAGGCAGAGAGAAGGGGCCGGATGCTCGGCATCCGGCCCCTCAGAAGGTGACGATCACTCGTTCCCGACGCGCCGATCGGCAGCGTTCCGGACCTCGTCGACCTTCGCGTCGACCGAGTCGGGGGCGACCTTCTTCACGAACTCGGCGGCGGCATCGAGGGTCTTGTCGCTCGGCCCCTCGGCCTTCTCGGAGGACAGCGTGTTCGAGATCTGATCCCTGTTCTGCTCGAGGAAGTCCTTGCCCTTGTTGACCAGGTCATCGATGCCCATGCGCGTTCCTCACGTCGGAGTCGGTCGGCGGATGCCGCTCGTCGACAGCCTAGGACCGTGTCCCGCCCGCACGGCACCCCTTGCGCAGGAGCCCGGGGACGACGAAAGGGCCGGGCCCGAAGGCCCGACCCTTTGTCGGTGAGTCCGAAAGGACTTACTTGATGATCTTCGTGACCGTGCCGGCGCCGACGGTGCGGCCACCCTCACGGATAGCGAAGCCGAGGCCCTCTTCCATGGCGATCGGCTGGATCAGCTCGACCGTCATGTCCGTGGTGTCGCCGGGCATGACCATCTCGGTGCCCTCGGGCAGCGAGATGACGCCGGTGACGTCCGTGGTGCGGAAGTAGAACTGCGGACGGTAGTTCGTGTAGAAGGGGTTGTGACGGCCGCCCTCTTCCTTCGAGAGGATGTAGGCAGTGCCCTCGAAGTTGGTGTGCGGCGTAACCGAACCCGGCTTCACGACGACCTGGCCACGCTCGACGTCGTCGCGCTTGAGGCCACGGAGGAGCAGACCACAGTTCTCGCCGGCCCAGGCCTCGTCGAGCTGCTTGTGGAACATCTCGATACCCGTGACCGTGGTCTTCTGCGTCGGGCGGATGCCGACGATCTCGACCTCGGAGTTGATGGCGAGGGTGCCACGCTCGGCGCGGCCGGTGACGACCGTGCCACGACCGGTGATCGTGAAGACGTCCTCGATCGGCATGAGGAACGGCTTGTCCTTGTCACGCACGGGGTCGGGGATGTTCTCGTCCGCGGCCTCCATGAGGTCGAGGATCGCCTGGGTCCACTTCTCGTCGCCCTCGAGAGCCTGCAGGCCCGAGACGCGGACAACGGGAGCGTCGTCGCCGGGGAAGCCCTGGCTGGACAGCAGCTCGCGGACCTCGAGCTCGACGAGCTCCAGGATCTCCTCGTCGTCGACCATGTCGGACTTGTTCAGCGCGACCATCAGGTACGGCACGCCGACCTGCTTGGCGAGCAGGACGTGCTCACGCGTCTGAGCCATCGGGCCGTCGGTGGCGGCGACCACGAGGATCGCGCCGTCCATCTGAGCGGCACCGGTGATCATGTTCTTGATGTAGTCAGCGTGACCCGGGGCGTCGACGTGTGCGTAGTGACGCTTCGGGGTCTCGTACTCGACGTGCGAGATGTTGATCGTGATACCACGCTGGCGCTCCTCGGGAGCGGAGTCGATGGTCGCGAAGTCGCGCTGCACGTTGGTCGCGGACGGGAACTTGTCAGCGAGAACCTTCGAGATCGCTGCGGTGAGCGTCGTCTTGCCGTGGTCCACGTGACCGATCGTTCCGATGTTCACGTGCGGCTTGGTCCGCTCGAACTTGGCCTTAGCCACTGGGTCCTCCTCAGGACTGTCGTGTAGATCTTTCCGGGCGCTGGATTGCGACCGGTCGTCTACGGGGATGGTGTCAGTGTAGTTGACGTTCGATATTCAGTTTGGGCGGATGCCGGGAGCCGGGCCCCCGGCATCCGTAAAGGCGAGTGTTACTCGCCCTTGGTCTTCTGGACGATCTCGTCGGCCACCGCACGCGGGACCTCGGAGTAGCTGTCGAACTCCATCGAGTAGACCGCACGGCCCGAGGTCTTCGAGCGCAGGTCGCCGATGTAGCCGAACATCTCCGACAGGGGAACGAGTGCCCGGACGATCTTGATGCCCGCGCCGTCCTCCATCGACTGGATCTGGCCACGACGCGAGTTCAGGTCGCCGATGACGTCGCCCATGTACTCCTCGGGAGTACGGACCTCGACGCCCATCAGGGGCTCGAGGAGAACGGGGTTCGCCTTGCGGATGGCCTCCTTGAAGCCCATCGAGCCGGCGATCTTGAACGCCATCTCGGACGAGTCGACATCGTGCGAGGCACCGTCCAGCAGGCTCGCCTTCACGCCCACCATGGGGAAGCCGGCGAGCACGCCGACCTGCATGGCGTCCTGGAAGCCCTGGTTGGTCGGCTCGATGTACTCGCGCGGGATGCGGCCACCGGTGACCTTGTTCTCGAACTCGTACGTCTTGTCGGGCGTGACCTCGAGGGGCTCGATCGCGAACTGGATCTTCGCGAACTGACCCGAACCACCGGTCTGCTTCTTGTGCGTGTAGTCGTGACGCTCGACGGTCTTCTTGATCGTCTCGCGGTACGCGACCTGGGGCTTGCCGACGTTCGCCTCGACGCGGAACTCGCGCTTCATGCGGTCGACGAGGATGTCCAGGTGCAGCTCGCCCATGCCCTTGATGACGGTCTGACCCGTCTCGGGGTTGAGCTCGGTGCGGAACGTGGGGTCCTCTTCGGCGAGCTTCTGGATCGCGATGCCCAGCTTCTCCTGGTCGGCCTTGGTCTTCGGCTCGATGGCGACCTCGATGACCGGCTCGGGGAACGTCATCGACTCGAGCACGACGGGCTCGCTGGGGTCGGCGAGGGTGTCACCGGTGGTGGTGTCCTTCAGGCCGATCACGGCGTAGATGTTGCCCGCGGTGACCGCGTCGACCGGGTTCTCCTTGTTGGCGTGCATCTGGAAGATCTTCCCGATGCGCTCCTTCTTGCCCTTGGTCGAGTTGATGACCTGCGCACCCGAGTCGAGGTGACCCGAGTAGACGCGGATGTAGGTCAGACGACCGAAGAACGGGTGCACGGCGACCTTGAAGGCCAGCGCGGCGAAGGGGTCGTTCGCGTCGGGGTGACGCTCGATGACCTTCTCCTCGTCCTTCGGGTCGTGCGCCTCGATGGCGGGCACGTCGAGGGGCGAGGGCAGGTAGTCCACGACCGCGTCGAGCATGGGCTGCACGCCGCGGTTCTTGAACGCCGAGCCGCAGAGCACGGGGTAGAGCTCGCCGCCGACGGTCATCTTGCGGATGGCGCCCTTGATCTCGGCCGTGGTGAGCTCCTCGCCGCCGAAGAACTTCTCCAGCAGGGCGTCGTCGCTCTCGGCGACCGTCTCCAGCAGCTGCTGGCGGTACTCGTCGGCACGCTCCTGCAGGTCTGCGGGGATCTCGCGGACGTCGTACTTGGCGCCCATGGTGACATCACCCTTGGCGTCGCCCTCCCAGACCAGTGCGCGCATCTCGACGAGGTCGATGACGCCGACGAAGTCGTTCTCCGCGCCGATGGGCAGCTGCAGCACGAGCGGCTTGGCGCCGAGGCGCTTCACGATGGTGTCGACGGTGAAGTAGAAGTCGGCGCCCAGCTTGTCCATCTTGTTGACGAAGCAGATGCGGGGGACGTCGTACTTGTCGGCCTGACGCCAGACGGTCTCGGACTGGGGCTCGACGCCCTCCTTGCCGTCGAAGACGGCGACCGCGCCGTCGAGGACGCGGAGCGAGCGCTCCACCTCGACCGTGAAGTCCACGTGCCCGGGGGTGTCGATGATGTTGATCTGGTTCTTGTTCCAGAAGCAGGTCACGGCGGCAGACGTGATCGTGATGCCGCGCTCCTTCTCCTGCTCCATCCAGTCGGTGGTCGACGCGCCGTCGTGGGTCTCGCCCAGCTTGTGGTTGACACCCGTGTAGAAGAGGATGCGCTCGGTCGTCGTCGTCTTGCCGGCATCGATGTGGGCCATGATGCCGATGTTGCGGACCTTGTTGAGGTCGGTGAGCACTTCCTGTGCCACGGGGTGTCCTTATCTGTTGTGACGAAAAGTCGCGGGGCGACCGGCCGGCGGGGTGCGCCGGCCGGTCACCGGGTGCTGTCGGATTACCAGCGGTAGTGCGCGAAGGCGCGGTTCGACTCGGCCATCTTGTGGGTGTCCTCGCGGCGCTTGACCGCGGCACCGAGGCCGTTCGAGGCGTCGAGGATCTCGTTCTGGAGACGCTCGGTCATGGTCTTCTCACGACGGCCCTTGGCGTACGAGACGAGCCAGCGCAGCGCAAGCGTGTTCGCGCGGTGCGGCTTGACCTCGACGGGCACCTGGTAGGTCGAGCCACCGACGCGGCGGCTCTTGACCTCGAGGGTGGGGCGCACGTTGTCGAGCGCCTTCTTGAGCGTCGCGACGGCGTCCTGGCCGTTCTTGGCCTCCACGCCGCGGAGGGCGGTGTAGACGATCGCCTCGGCGATCGACTTCTTGCCGTCGACGAGGATCTTGTTCACCAGCTGGGTGACGATCGGAGCACCGTAGACCGGGTCGTTGACGACGACGCGGCGGGGTGCGGGTCCCTTACGAGGCATCTAACTCAACCCTTCTTCGCGCCGTAGCGGCTGCGAGCCTGCTTACGGTTCTTGACAGCCTGGGTGTCCAGAGCGCCGCGGACGATCTTGTAGCGCACACCGGGGAGGTCCTTCACTCGACCGCCGCGCACCAGCACGAGCGAGTGCTCCTGCAGGTTGTGGCCCTCGCCGGGGATGTAGGCGGTGACCTCGGTGCCGTTGCGGAGCTTGACACGAGCGACCTTGCGCATGGCCGAGTTCGGCTTCTTGGGCGTGGTCGTGTACACGCGGGTGCAGACACCCGCCTGCTGCGGGTTCGCCTTCAGGGCAGGCGCCTTGGTCTTGGTGACCTTCGGCGTGCGACCCTTGCGAACCAACTGCTGAATGGTTGGCACGTTCTCTCCTTGTTGAGCTGTGCGCTTCCTCGCGGGAGCGCACAGGTGCTGCACGGTGACAGCGTTCGTGGTTTCACCACAGATCCACCGGCGCGCCGCGATCGCGACGAACTTTGAATGGTGGATATGCCGTGGGGGTGACCTGTTCGCAGGTCCTTTCCCGTTGAGAGTGCGGCCTTCGGCCCGCCGGTGCCGAGGCACATCGCAGGGCGCGTAAGCACGCACACCCGATCAATGATACGCGGGGATGAGGAGGTGGGTCAAACGCGGGCGAAACAGGCGTTCTCAGCCCGGCAGCTCGATCCGCTGCAGGCGCAGCGCGGCGTCGCCCAGCAGGAAGCGCTCGGCCACCTCGGCATCCGTTCCCGCCTCGAGCTCGATGTCGGTGCCGAGCAGACTCGGCAGCAGCACGCCGTTCGTGGAGCCGAGGTCGACGATGTGCCAGACGTCGCCGCGACGCTCCAGGCGCGCATGCGTCTTCGAGACGGTGCGGGTCGGGTCGACGACCGTCACGAGCTGCGCCCGGGGATGCGCGGGGTCGGGCGCCGGATGGCGGCCGAGGATCACGGTGTCGGCGTGGAGCGGGATCGGTGCCCCCGACGGCGGGACCAGCTCCCACAGCCCTCGCTTGCGCCGCACCATGACCGTCTGATCGAGGTCGTCCTCGAGGTCGTCGAGCGGTGCAGCGGGCTCGGGCGTCGCGGACGCGGGCGATGCGCCCCCCTCGCGCTGCTGAGCCGAGACGGAGCTGCTCGCCGACATCGGAGCGCCGGCGGCGGGCGAGCCGACAACGGCGGACACCTCCCCCGTCAGCTCGGGGAACGGATCGTGGTCGTCGCCGCCGAGAGCCGGCGGCCGCAGCCGCGAAACGGGCCGGTCGGCACTCCGGCCGGGCACCGACGAGATGATCCCGTCCTCGGCGGGACCGACGGGCGGATTCACGAACGGCCGGGACGCGCTCGCCGAGCTCGGCGGGAACGGCGCGGGCGAGATCGCGGAGACCTCGTCCATGTCGGATTCATCGAACTTCTCGCGGAGCGTGGGCGTGGGCGGGGCCGCGTCGGCCGTCGGCGCGGCCACGGCGGCGCCGACGGCGTCCGACCGATGCGCCGGGACGTCGTCCGCCGCACCGGGCACGGCGGCGATCGGAGCGCCGCTCGGAGAGGATGCCGCGGGCGCGGCGTCCGCTGCGTCCACGACCGCTGCGTCGGGCGCGGCCGGCGTGGGCGGCGGGACGGGCGACGTCGACCGGGCGACGGTGGGCGCTGCCGGCCACGACGGGGACGCACCCGCCTCGGACGTCCCGTCGGCGCGGACGACGCCGGCTGGCGCGGCGCTCCGGCCCGGGGTCTCGGCGACCGGGCCGTGCGCGGGCAGGGGTGCTTCAGCGGCCGGGGCGTTGCGCCGAGCGGACGGCGGCATCGCCGGCGGTGGCGGCGCCCACGGCTGGGGCGCGACGGATCCGGCGGGTGCGCCCGAACCGGCCCGGTCGGGCGCAGCTCCCGAGGGCACCGGTCCTGCAGGCGGCGAGGCGAGGGAGCGTCCCGGACCGGGATAAGGCGGGGGCGGCAGCGGGGCGCCGAAGCCCGCGGCATCCCCGCCGGCGGGAGGGCGAGGCGGCGCCGCGGTGAACGGCGCGTAGGGTGGCGACGCACCCGTGGCCGGGAGCGACCCACCGAACGGATGCCGCGGCGGCGGGATCGGCGCGCCGCCGAGCCGCGCGCCGCGCCACTGCGCCGGACCGAACCCGAGGATCGTCGCCCACACCGGGAAGAGGAAGACCGCGAGGACGGTCAGCCCTCCCCCGTAGCCGAAGCCCGGGTTCAGGCGGTGCACCGAGATGAGGACCAGGACGCCGACGGCGGTCGTGCCGAGTCCGGGGACGAGCATGAAGAGCACGAGCCAGGGACTGAATCCGCCCCACTTCAGCAGCGTCGCGGCGTTGACGAACGGCACCCACGCGCGCCACTGCTCCTCGCCCATCTTCCGGAACATCGCCGACAACGCCAGCGCCACCCACACGTACAGCCCGACGACGAGGACGATGCCGAGCAGACCCAGCACTCCTGTCGCGGCGCCGTCGACACCCGAGTTCATGGTCCCCACACTAGTGAGCGCGGTCACCCCGTCAGAGCCCGGGGAGTCCGTCGGTGCCGTCGAACGGCGCGTCGAGCGACCGCGTGAGCTCGTCGAGCATCGCGGCGATCTGCGGCTCGACGTACTGCCCCACCGCCGCCTGGATCCGCAGCCGGTGGCGCAGCAGGATCGTGCACACCTCGCGCCCGACCATGCTCGCGTACTCGTCGGCGAGCCGGACCTCCTGCCGGAGCGCGGCCTTCGCCTCCTCGCTCAGCGGCGGAAGGGCGGGGACGACGGCATCCGCCTCCTCCGCGAGGCCGCCGATCGTGAAGAGGAAGGGGGCGCCGGGAACGGGGTCGGGATCGAGCGGCAGACCCTCGAACTCCGGCTCGAGGCCCTCCGCCGGGCGGTAGCTGCGCGAGCGGTTGCGGTTCGCCTGCTGGTCGAGCTCCGCCTGCAGCATCGGCAGGTTGCGCGAGGTGTACTGGGCGACAGCGTGGTCGACGATCGTCTTCACCCGGGTCGACAGTCCGTGCTGCACGCCGTGCGGCACGTCGGAGCCGAGCCCCGCCGCCGACAGGACCGGCGAGCCGAGGCAGCGTCGACACGGGGCGACTCGTCCGCGATGGGTCGCCGGCTCCCATCGGGGCAGCCAGCGCAGCCAGGCGTCCACCGCCTGGCTGACCTGCGTCTCGAGCGAACGCTCCACGCCACCATTGTCGCGGACATCAGCGGAAAAGTGGTGCAGCGACGGCGGGCGGATGCCGGTGCCGCCGTCACTCGTCGGCGTCGTCCTCCCACGGCCACCGCGGCCGGCCCGATCGGGTGCGGACCAGCGCCACCCCGCACCACGCGGCCACGAACGCGGCCAGGAGCAGGACGACGGCGAAGATCGAGAGGGCGAACTCCCCCGCGGCGCCGATCGCGCGCGCCGGATCGATGCCCGCGAAGAACCCGCCCACGACGATACCGGCGAGGTAGGCCGCGAACGTGGCGACGCCGACCCACAGCGCCGCGGGGTAGCGGCCGCGACGGGTGGCGCCCCACACCGTCGCGGCGAACGCGACGCCCGCCAGGACCATCGCGACGATGCCCGGTGCGTGGCCGAGGTCGGGGGTCGCGATGACGTCGCGGCCGGCGAACAGGCTCGTGAATCCGAACCCGCAGATCGCGAGCGACGCGAACCCGACCGTGGCGAAGAACGCCGCCACCGGCGGCGTCACTCCACGGCCGGGCTCGTCCATCAGTACTGGTGCAGCTGCGGTCCCGCTTCGAGCGTGCGCTCGTACTCGCGCTGCGCCTCGGCGTTGAGCTCGGTGACGCGGCGGCCGCGGGCGGCGACCCAGGCGCCGAACCAGATGGTGATCTCGCGGCCGAGGATGAACGCGACGATCGCCAGCGGCGCGAGCAGCTGCTCGCCGACCAGCGCCGCGGCCTCGGAGGGCGCGACCGCCCAGAACGGCGCCTCGAACAGCTGACCCAGCAGGTACCCGCCGTACGAGACCGCACCGACCAGCAGGCCGAGGATCACCCAGAGGCCCCAGCGGCCGCGGTTGATGAAGGCGCCCAGCAGCCAGAAGCCGAGGAAGAAGACGGCCACGGGGACCCAGAACGCCCAGGTCCCGAGCGTCGCGAGCGCTTCACCCGGAAGGTCGGCGACGTCCATGCCGCCGTCGAGGGCGGCGAAGCCCAGGCTCGCGGCGAGGTACAGGAGGGCGAACAGCAGGGCGGCGAGCAGGCCGATCGCGCCGGCCGCGGCGCGGTTCCCGCGGGGGCGGGGCGCCTCGGGTGCCTGCACGAAGATCGGCTGCTGCGAGTAGACGGCGGTGGGTGCCGGAGCCGCGGCATCCGCCTGACGCGTGTCGGCGTCCGTGCCGGCGTCGGTGTCACGGTCCCCACGGGGCCGCTCGGCGGGCTCCGTCGGCGTGACCGTGGTGGGCGTCTGGTCGGCGTGCGCGTACGCGGTCGTCGCGGGCTCGGCGGCGTCCGCGTCGGCCGTCGAGGTCGTCGGCGCGGGGACGGCTGCGGGCGCGGCGCTCGCCGAGCCCTCGGCCACGGTCTCGGACGTGTCGGGCTGCGGGCGGTACAGCGGCTCGCTGCTCACGGCGGAGGCGGTCACCGCGTCGTCGTCGGCGTACTTGCCGTAGTCGATGCTGAGGTCGGAGCCGCGATCGGCCACGGAGAACGACCGGTCGCCGCGCTCGCGGTCGGCGGCGCGAGAGGCCGCCTCGGCCTCGGCGAGGCTGTCGTTGGCGCTGCCGACGACGTCGTCGACGGCGGGCGCCTCGCTCGACGTGGTCTCATCGACCGGCTCTCCGTAGGCGGTTTCGCGGGTCGTGTCGTCGCGCTCGCCGGACTGGGGGTCGCTCATGTGCCGTGTACTCCTCACGCGGCAGCGCGCGCCACCGCACCAGGAAGCGTATCGTCGCGGGTCCCGGCGGCCGCGCAGGCGTGCCGTCGTGTCTCGACGCGGGATCAACGGCGGGTGGCGCAGCCGGGCGCCCGCGCCGCCCCGACGTATCGTGGGGACCATGATGATCCGCGCGCGCCGACTGACCGCGACCGCCCTGGTCGCCGTCGCGCTCGCAATGGGCGGATGCGCGCCGGAGCCGGGCGCGGATGCCTCCGGCGAGCCGACGCCGACGGCGACGGCGACCCCCTCCCCGACACCCACGCCCGCCCCGGTCGCCGACTTCCCGTACGGCCCGTCGACGTCGACGACAGCTCTGCCGCAGGACTGCGAGACCATCCTCACCGACGAGATCCTCGCCTCGCTCGACGGCATCCCGCTGAACGCGCCCGGCATGGGCGGCGGCATCCGCCCCGACAGCAGCCGCGTATGCGTCTGGGCCGACCCGGGCGCCAGCATGACCCGTCTCGTCACGGTCGTCGGCTATGCGCCGAAGAACCCCGCGATCGATGCGATGAACGAGCTTGCCGACGACGAGGGCTTCGTCTGCTACGCCCCCGACGAGGGAGTGCGCTGCGAGAAGACGTGGGAGGACGACACCCTCGGCCTGCCGCAGGGACGCACCATCTACTACCGCGACGGGGTCGCCGTCGACACGCAGTACTCCAACCTCACCCCGCAGGGCTACACGACCGCCATCGTGCAGGCGCTGTGGCCGGAGGGCTGACCACGGGTCAGTCCGCCGACGCCCAGACGCCGTCCGCGACGCGCGCGGCGTACGCGGTGGGATGCCAGGCGTCCTGCGACGTCGACACCCAGATCCCCGCGGCGGCCTCGAGCGTCTCGAGCAGCTCCCCGTCGGTGCGTGTGCACAGCATCCGCCCGGCGTGCGCCGCGCACTCGAACCCCGAGGACGGCAGCGACGCCGCCGCGATGGCACCGGCGTCCGTCGGCACCGTCGCGATCGTGGTGGAGACGGTGCCGGCGTCGGAGGTCCAGCGGCAGGTCATCATGACCTGCGGAGACAGCGCCTCGACGAGCGCCGGGGCGTCGAACCCGGGGGCGTCGACGGACGCCGTCAGCTCAGCCCCTTCCGTGAAGCGGAGTGTCGCCCACATCGCGTTGTCGTACAGGTCCCGGCACTGCGTGGGGAGTCCGGTGTCGCCGGAGTCGGCGGGCGCGTCGGCCGGCTCGGCCGCATCGACCGGGGCGGCGGCATCCGGGTCGATGGCGCGCTGCACCTGACCGACCGCGCCGGCCACCCAGCCGGTCGCGGCGGGGAACACCGGCGCAGCGAGCACCGCGAGCGCGACCACCACCGCCGTGCAGACGATGCCCACGAACCACGCGAAGACCGTGTTGCGTCCCCCCACCCGAGCCATGCCCTCCACCGTAGGGCCGACCGTGCCGGGGCGGCGCGCGCCGCTCCGGCGGCCGCCGCGAACAGCACAGGACCCCCGCGGATCGAGATCCTCGGGGGTCCTGTGTCAGTCGCTCACGCGTCGGGTCAGTTGTAGGTGCCCGGCGTGAAGTCGTCCGTCGAGAAGCTGTCGAAGTCGACGTAGCTCAGGTCGGCGTCGCTGTAGGCGCCGTCCGAGGCGAAGATGCGGTTGGGGTACCGCTCGCTCTTCGCCTCCTCCGTCGCCTCGACCGCGACGTTGCGATACTTCGCAAGACCGGTTCCGGCGGGGATGAGCTTTCCGATGATGACGTTCTCCTTGAGGCCGACGAGCGGGTCGCTCTTGCCCTCCATGGCCGCCTGCGTCAGGACGCGGGTGGTCTCCTGGAACGACGCTGCGGACAGCCACGATTCGGTCGCGAGCGACGCCTTCGTGATACCCATCAGCTCGGGGCGGCCGGACGCGGGACGCTTGCCCTCGGCGACAGCCTCGCGGTTCATCTGCTGGTAGCGCTTGAAGTCGACCAGCTCACCGGGCAGCAGGGTGGTCTCGCCGTGGTCGACGACGGTGACCTTCCGCAGCATCTGGCGGACGATGACCTCGATGTGCTTGTCGTGGATCGGGACACCCTGCGAGCGGTAGACGCCCTGGACGCCGCCGACGAGGTACTTCTGCACCTCGCGGGCACCCATGACGCGCATGACCTCCTTGGGGTCCAGCGTGCCGACCTGCAGCGGCTGACCGACCGTGACGCGCTGGCCGTCCTCGACGAGGAGGGTGGCGCGCTTGAGGACCGGGTAGACGTGCGGCTCGTCGCCGTTGTCGGGCGTCAGGATGACCTTCTTGGCCTTGTCGGTCTCGTCGATCTTGATGACGCCGTCAGCCTCGGCGATCGGGGACGCACCCTTGGGGGTACGAGCCTCGAACAGCTCCTGCACACGGGGAAGACCCTGCGTGATGTCGTCTGCCGACGCGGAACCACCGGTGTGGAACGTGCGCATCGTCAGCTGGGTGCCGGGCTCGCCGATCGACTGGGCCGCGATGATGCCGACGGCCTCGCCGATGTCGACGAGCTTGCCGCTGGCCAGCGAACGGCCGTAGCACTTCGCGCAGACGCCGACGGCGGAGTCGCAGGTGAGCACCGAACGGACCTTGATGGTCTCGATGCCGCCGGCGACCAGCTTGTCGATGAGCACGTCGCCCACATCGTCGCCGGCCTCGGCCAGGACGATTCCCTGCGCGTCGACGACGTCGGCGGCGAGGGTACGGGCGAACACCGAGTTCTCGACGTTCGCGTCGCGGACGAGCGTGCCGTCCGCGCCGGGAGCGGCGATGGTGAACTCCAGGCCCTTCGACGTGCCGCAGTCCTCCTCGCGGATGATGACATCCTGCGAGACGTCCACGAGACGACGGGTGAGGTAGCCCGAGTCGGCGGTACGGAGGGCCGTGTCGGCCAGACCCTTACGGGCACCGTGCGTCGCGATGAAGTACTCCGCCACCGACAGACCCTCGCGGTACGAGGAGATGATCGGACGGGGGATGATCTCACCCTTGGGGTTGTTCACCAGGCCTCGCATACCCGCGATGTTGCGGATCTGCAGCCAGTTACCACGGGCGCCCGAGCTCACCATGCGGTTGATGGTGTTGTCGGCCGGGAAGTTGTCCCGCATCGCCTTCTGGACCTCGTCGGTCGCCTCGGTCCAGATCTTGATGAGCTCCTGGCGACGCTCGGCGTCGGTCGTGAGACCCTTCTCGAACTGGCCCTGGACCTTCGCGGCCTGCTTCTCGTAGGCCCCGACGATCTCCTTCTTGTTCGGCGGCGTGAGGACGTCGCTCAGCGCGACGGTCACACCCGAACGAGTGGCCCAGTAGAAGCCGGCGTCCTTGATCCGGTCGAGGGATGCCGCGACCTCGGTCTTCGGGTACTCCTCGGCCAGCTTGTTGACGATCTGCGACAGCTTGCCCTTGTCGGCCTGCTCGCGAACGAACGGGTAGCCCTTGGGGAGCGTGTCGTTGAAGATCGCCTGACCGAGCGACGCGTCGACCAGACCGTGACGCTCGTAGCCCTCGGGCGCTTCGCCCTCGAGGAACGTCAGGCCGGGGACGCGGATGCGGACCTTGGCCTGCAGGTCGAGGGTGCCCTCGTCCTTCGCCAGGATCGCCTCGCCGACCGAGCCGAACACGCGGCCCTCACCGGCTGCGCCCTCCTTGAGGGTCGTCAGGTGGTGCAGACCGATGATCATGTCCTGCGAGGGCAGGGTCACCGGGCGGCCGTCCGACGGCTTCAGGATGTTGTTCGACGCGAGCATCAGCACGCGGGCCTCGGCCTGGGCCTCGACCGACAGCGGCAGGTGCACGGCCATCTGGTCACCGTCGAAGTCCGCGTTGAAGGCGGCGCAGACGAGCGGGTGCAGCTGGATGGCCTTGCCCTCGACGAGCTGCGGCTCGAAGGCCTGGATGCCCAGGCGGTGCAGGGTGGGTGCACGGTTGAGCAGCACGGGACGCTCGCGGATGATCTCCTCGAGCACGTCCCAGACCTCGGGACGGGTGCGCTCGACGGCGCGCTTGGCCGCCTTGATGTTCTGCGAGTGACCGAGGTCGATCAGGCGCTTGATCACGAACGGCTTGAAGAGCTCCAGCGCCATCTGCTTCGGCAGACCGCACTGGTGCAGCTTGAGCTGCGGGCCGACGATGATGACCGAACGTCCCGAGTAGTCGACGCGCTTGCCGAGCAGGTTCTGGCGGAAGCGGCCCTGCTTGCCCTTCAGCATGTCGCTGAGGGACTTGAGGGCGCGGTTGCCGGTACCGGTGACGGGACGACCGCGGCGACCGTTGTCGAACAGGGCGTCGACGGCCTCCTGCAGCATCCGCTTCTCGTTGTTGACGATGATCTCGGGGGCACCGAGGTCGATCAGACGACGAAGACGGTTGTTGCGGTTGATCACGCGACGGTACAGGTCGTTCAGGTCGCTGGTGGCGAAGCGGCCACCGTCGAGCTGGACCATCGGGCGCAGCTCCGGCGGGATCACCGGGACGACGTCGAGGACCATCGAAGCCGGGCTCATGCCGGTCGACAGGAACGAGTTGACGACCTTCAGGCGCTTGATCGCGCGGATCTTGCGCTGACCCTTGCCCTCGGAGATCTGCAGGTGCAGCGACTCGGCCTCGGCGGCCAGGTCGAACGCCTCGAGACGACGCTTGATCGACTCGGCGCCCATGTAGGCCTCGAAGTACTGCCCGAAGCGGTCCTGCAGCTCCTGGAAGATGTCGTCTTCCTGCTTGAGCTGGCCGACCTCGAGGTTGCGGAACTCGTCCCACATGCGCTCGAGCTTGGCGACCTGCTCGTCACCGCGCTTGCGGATCGTCGCCATCTCCTTCTCGGCGGCGTCCTTGACCTTCTTCTTCTGGTCGGCCTTGGCACCTTCCTCCTCGAGCGCGGCGAGCTCCTCCTCCAGCGTCTGGAGGCGAGCGGCGATACGCGCGTCGCGGCGGTCGGCGAGGTTCTTCATCTCGAGGCGGAGGTTCGACTCGTGGGTCGGCAGGTCGCGGTGACGCGCGTCCTCGTCGACCGAGATGACCATGTACGCGGCGAAGTAGATGACCTTCTCGAGGTCCTTCGGCGCCATGTCCAGCAGGTAGCCCAGGCGCGACGGGACGCCCTTGAAGTACCAGATGTGGGTGACGGGAGCGGCGAGCTCGATGTGGCCCATGCGCTCACGGCGGACGGAGGACTTGGTGACCTCCACGCCGCAGCGCTCGCAGACGATGCCCTTGAAGCGGACGCGCTTGTACTTGCCGCAGGCGCACTCCCAGTCGCGCGAGGGGCCGAAGATCTGCTCGCCGAACAGACCGTCCTTCTCGGGCTTCAGGGTGCGGTAGTTGATGGTCTCGGGCTTCTTGACCTCACCGAAGGACCAACGACGGATGTCGTCGGCGGTGGCGAGACCGATGCGAAGCTGATCGAAGGTGTGTGACTCGAGCACTGATTCTCCTGTGTCGGAATTCTGTTCGTTACCGGGCCGGGTCAGATCTCGTCGATCGACGTCGACTCGAACCGGGTGGAGATGTTGATGCCGAGCTCTTCCGCCGCGCGGAAGGCCTCGTCGTCACTGTCACGCAGGTTCACCTCGGTGCCGTCGGCCGAGAGGACCTCGACGTTCAGGCAGAGGGACTGCATCTCCTTCATGAGGACCTTGAACGACTCCGGGATGCCGGGCTCCTGGATGTTCTCGCCCTTGACGATCGCCTCGTAGACCTTGACGCGGCCGACGATGTCGTCCGACTTGATCGTGAGGAGCTCCTGGAGCGCGTATGCGGCGCCGTAGGCCTCGAGGGCCCACACCTCCATCTCACCGAAGCGCTGGCCGCCGAACTGCGCCTTACCACCGAGCGGCTGCTGGGTGATCATCGAGTACGGACCGGTCGAGCGGGCGTGGATCTTGTCGTCCACGAGGTGGTGCAGCTTCAGGATGTACATGTAGCCGACCGAGATGGGAGCCGGGAACGGCTCGCCCGAGCGACCGTCGAACAGCGCGGCCTTGCCGGAGCTGTCGATGAGGCGCTCGCCGTCGCGGTTGAGGTTCGTCGAGTCGAGGAGACCCGCGATCTCCTGCTCGAAGGCACCGTCGAACACGGGGGTGGCGACCTTCGTGCCGGGCGCAGCCTCACGGGCCTGCTCGGGCAGCTTCGCTGCCCACTCCGGAGAGCCGTCGACCTTCCAGCCCTGCTTGGCGACCCACCCGAGGTGGGTCTCGAGGACCTGGCCGAAGTTCATTCGTCCGGGGATGCCGAGCGGGTTCAGGACCACGTCGACGGGCGTGCCGTCGGCGAGGAACGGCATGTCCTCGACGGGGAGGATCTTCGCGATGACGCCCTTGTTGCCGTGACGGCCGGCGAGCTTGTCGCCCGCGGTGATCTTGCGCTTCTGGGCGATGTAGACCACGACGCGGCGGTTGACGCCCGAGCCGAGCTCGTCGTCGCCGTCTTCGGCGTTGAACTCCTTGACGGCGATGATCGTGCCCTGCTCGCCGTGGGGCACCTTCAGCGAGGTGTCACGGACTTCACGGCTCTTCTCGTTGAAGATCGCGCGCAGCAGGCGCTCCTCGGCGGACAGCTCGGTCTCGCCCTTGGGCGTGACCTTGCCGACGAGGATGTCGCCGGGGCGGACCTCGGCGCCGATGCGGATGATGCCGCGGTCGTCCAGGTCCTTCAGCAGGTCCGGGCTGACGTTGGGGAGGTCACGGGTGATCTCCTCCTTGCCGAGCTTGGTGTCGCGGGCGTCGACCTCGTACTCCTCGATGTGGATCGAGGAGAGGGTGTCGTTCTTCACGAGCTCCTGGCTGAGGATGATCGCGTCCTCGAAGTTGTGACCCTCCCACGTCATGAAGGCGACGAGGAGGTTCTTGCCGAGGGCGAGCTCGCCCTCTTCGGTCGCAGGACCGTCGGCGATGACCTCGCCGGCCTCGATGCGCTCACCCGCGGAGACGACCACGCGCTGGTTGTACGACGTGCCCTGGTTGGAGCGGTCGAACTTGCGGAGGAAGTAGTCCTTCGTGCCGCCCTCGTCGAGCTGGACGGTGACCACGTCTGCGGAGACCTCGGTGACGACACCGGCCTTGTCGGCGGTGACGACGTCACCGGCGTCGATGGCGGCGTAGCCCTCCATACCGGTTCCGACGATCGGCGACTCGCTGCGCAGCAGCGGGACGGCCTGACGCTGCATGTTCGCACCCATGAGGGCGCGGTTCGCGTCGTCGTGCTCGAGGAACGGGATGAGCGAGGTCGCGACCGACACCATCTGGCGGGGCGAGACGTCCATGTAGCCGATCTCGTCGACCGGGAACAGGTCGACCTCGCCACCCTGGCCACGGCGGGCCAGGACGCGGTCGTTGGCGAACGTGCCGTCGGCGGTCAGCTCGGCGCCGGCCTGAGCGACGATGAAGTCGCTCTCTTCGGCGGCGGTGAGGTAGTCGATCTGCTCGGTGACCTTGCCGGAGACGACCTTGCGGTACGGCGTCTCGATGAAGCCGAACGCGTTGATCCGCGCGAAGGATGCGAGCGAGCCGATGAGGCCGATGTTCGGGCCTTCCGGCGTCTCGATCGGGCACATGCGGCCGTAGTGCGAGGGGTGGACGTCACGGACCTCGACGCCGGCCCGCTCGCGCGAGAGGCCGCCGGGGCCGAGCGCCGACAGACGACGCTTGTGGGTCAGACCCGCGAGCGGGTTGTTCTGGTCCATGAACTGCGACAGCTGCGACGTGCCGAAGAACTCCTTGATCGCCGCCACGACGGGGCGGACGTTGATCAGGGTCTGCGGCGTGATCGCCTCGATGTCCTGCGTGGTCATGCGCTCGCGGACGACGCGCTCCATGCGCGACAGACCGGTGCGGACCTGGTTCTGGATGAGCTCGCCGACGGCGCGGATGCGACGGTTGCCGAAGTTGTCGATGTCGTCGACGTCCAGGCGGATCTCGGCGGGCTTGCCGCTGCGGACGCCGTCGTAGCTGACGTCGCCGCGGTGCAGGCGGACCAGGTACTTGATCGTCGCGACGATGTCGTCGACGGTCAGGACCGAGTCGGACAGCGGCTTGTCGAGACCGAGCTTCTGGTTGATCTTGTAGCGACCGACCTTGGCGAGGTCGTAGCGCTTCGCGTTGAAGTAGAAGTTGTCCAGCAGAGCGCGGGCAGCCTCGGCGGCGACCTGCTCGCCCGGACGGAGCTTGCGGTAGATGTCGCGGAGCGCGTCCTCCTTGGTGAGGATCGTGTCCTTCTCGAGGGTCTCCTCGATCGAGCTGAAGCCCGCGAACTCGCTCATGATGTCTTCGGTGGTGAGGCCGAGGGCCTTGAGGAAGACGGTGACCGACTGCTTGCGCTTGCGGTCGATGCGCACGCCGACCTGGTCGCGCTTGTCGATCTCGAACTCGAGCCAGGCGCCGCGGCTGGGGATGACGCGCGCCGAGACGATATCCTTGTCGCTCGTCTTGTCGGGCGTCTTGTCGAAGTAGACACCGGGCGAGCGGACCAGCTGCGAGACGACGACGCGCTCGGTGCCGTTGATGATGAAGGTGCCGCGCGCGGTCTGGAGCGGGAAGTCGCCCATGAAGACCGTCTGCGTCTTGATCTCACCGGTGAGGTGGTTCATGAACTCGGCCTCGACGTACAGCGGGGCGGCGTACGTCTTGCCGCGCTCCTTGCACTCCTCGATCGAGTACTTCTCGGGCTCGAGGTACGGGTTCGTGAACGAGAGCTGCATCGTCTCGCCCAGATCCTCGATCGGCGAGATCTCCTCGAAGATCTCCTCGAGGCCGCTGATCTCGGGGACGTCGGTGCGACCGGCGGCCTGCGCCTCGGCGACGCGCGACTTCCACTGCTCGTTGCCGACGAGCCAGTCGAACGACTCGGTCTGCAGCGCGAGAAGGTCAGGGACCGTCAGCGTGTCGGAGATCTTGGCGAACGACAGACGCGAAGCGTTGCGGCCGTTCTTGTAGGTGGTGGTGGAAGTTGCGTTGCGCGCAGCAGCCAAGGGGATTACCTCCGTGAGCCCGGGGAGGGCTGGTTTCCTTGTCGTCAGGTGGAGTACTCCCACATCTGTTCACCTGCGGCACGCGCCGACGGATATCCGCCGGGGGCACAGGCACAAGCCGACCACCATATGAGGGCATGTAGAGGGGAGCGCAACTACCTACTATAGGACGAACGACGCGCCGTGTCCAGCCGGATCGTTGACGAGTTCGGAATGCTGCGGTATAACCCCGGATGCCTCTGGCGCGATCCGGCGCGCACCACCATGATGTGCTCATGGTTGGGGAACCTCACCCCGTGATCCGCACACCTGATCAGCGGATCCGGGTCTTCATCAGCTCCACCCTGCGCGAATCGGCACCCGAGCGGATCGCGGCACGCGCAGCCGTCGAGCGGCTCGGTCTGGCGCCGGTGATGTTCGAGCTGGGCGCGCGTCCGCATCCGCCGCGCGCGCTGTACCGCTCCTACCTGCAGCAGAGCGACGTGTTCGTGGGGGTGTACGCCGAGAGCTACGGCTGGGTGGCGCCGGGCGAGGAGATCTCGGGGCTCGAGGACGAGTACCGTCTCGCCCCGCGGGACATGCCGAAGCTGATCTACGTGAAGCGCGTCGCGCGCCGCGAGGAGCGTCTCGATGCCCTGATCGGACGCATCCGCGACGACGACACCGCCGCCTATCTGCCCTTCGACGATCCCGCCGAGCTGGAGGGGCGGATCGCCACCGATCTCGCGGTCCTCCTCGCGGAGCGGTTCGACGAGTCGCGTCGCGGCGCCCTTCCCGGCGACGGCGACGCCGACACCGTCCTCGCCGCGAGGGTGCCGACGCCCTACACCGCGACGATCGGGCGCTCCGCCGACATCGCCGCCGTGTCGGCCCTGCTGACCGGCGACGACCGGCTCGTCAGCCTCATCGGCCCCGGCGGCATCGGCAAGAGCCGGCTGGCGATCGAGGTGAGCCGGTCGCTGAGCGGGGCCTTCCCCGACGGCGTCTACTTCATCCCGCTCGAGAACGTGCTCGAGTCCGGGCTGCTCCTGCCGACGATCGCGTACTGCCTCGGCATCCGCGACAACGGCGAAGCCTCCCTCGAGGAACGCCTCTCGCGCGCGCTGGAAGGCAGGCGGGTGCTCCTCGTGCTCGACAACTTCGAGCAGATCGTCGAGGCGGCGCCGGTCCTCATGCGCCTGTTCACCGTCGCGCCCGACGCGACCTTCCTCGTCACGAGCCGCATCGTGCTGCGGGTGCGGGGCGAGCGCGTCTACGACGTGCAGGCGCTCACGGTCCCCGAACCGAACGCCCCCGCCACGCTCGACCGTGCGGCCGCGTCCACCGCGTGCGCGCTGTTCGTCGACCGGGCGACCGCCACCAAGCCGGGTTTCGCCCTCACCGACGACAACGTGGGCGCGGTGATGGACATCTGCCGCCGCCTCGAAGGGCTGCCGCTGGCGGTCGAACTGGCGGCGGCGAAGGTGCGGATGCTGTCGCCGAAGGCGATCGCGGACCGGCTGGGGCAGGCGCTCCCCCTGCTCACCGCGGCGGTGCGCGACCTGCCGGACCGGCACCGGACGATGCGGGCGACGCTCGAGTGGAGCGTGAGCCTGCTGCCGCACGACCACCGGGCGCTGCTCGAGGACCTCGGCGTGTTCGCGGAGCGGTTCACCCTCGAGGCCGTCGAGGCGCTCGGGCAGGGCCGCTCCTGGGACGGACAGGCGGTGGACGCCCTCGCCTCGCTCATCGACAGCTCACTCGTCACGCAGACCGATATGGCGGGGCGCGGCGTCCTCTCCCTGCTCGCCATCGTCCGGGAGTACGCCATCGGCCGACTCAAGGAGCACGGTGAGGCCGATCTGATGCGCGGCGCCCACGCCGACTACTACCTGTCCCTCGTGTCGACCCTCGCGCCTCGGCTGCGCGGCGACGGTCAGGAGGAGACGATCGCCGAGCTCGGCGTGCAGCACGCGAACCTCCGGGCCGCCGTCCGCCACCTCGTCTACGTCGACCGCCTCGACGACGCGGCGAGCCTGACCTGGTCGCTCCTCATCTACTGGTGGATCATGGGCCTGTTCGCGGCCGTGCGGGTCTGGATGCTCGAGCTGCTCGGCAAGGACAAGCCCATCCGGCAGCACACCCGCGCGGTCGCCTGGTTCTTCGCCCTGTGGGGCGAGCTCTGGCAGCGACCGGCGCAGGAGGTCGTCGCCGGGCTGGGCGAAGTGGTGCGCCTGTTCACCGAGAGCGGCGACGAGGATGCCGCGGCGATGGCCTTCGCCGCACGCGCCACGGCGCGCGTGCAACTGGCCGACCCCGACATCGACCTGGCGGAGCGCGAGCTGACGGCGGCGGTGGACCGGCTGCACGCGGTCGGCAACGGGTGGGGCGAGGCGATCTCGCGGGTGTCGCTCGCCCGCGTCGCCTGGCTGCGGGGGTCGATCGACGACGCGCTGTCGCACCTGGAGCGCGCGACGCGCATCGCGGCGGGCGGGGGCGACCTGTTCACGCGGTCGATCGCCGGGAACCAGCGCGGCCGGCTGCTCATCGTCCGGGGCGACACCGAGGAGGCGGAGCGCGTCTTCGTGCGCACCCTGCTCGACTCGCTGCGCCTCCATCACGAGGAGGGCATCGCGTACGGGCTCGAGGGGCTGTGCGCGATCGCCGCCGCCCGCGGCGAGGCCCGGCGGGCCGGCGAGCTCTCGGCGGTGGCGAGCGCGATCCGGCATCGCGTGGGCGTGTTCGACGTCGAGGCCTTCACGGTGCACGCGCTGTCGCTCGATGCCGCGCGCGCCGCCGATCCGGACGGCGTCGCGGCCGGTGAGGCGGCCGGGACCGAGCTCACGCTGGCGGAGGCGGTGGCCCGGGCGCTCCCCGACGCGGCCCTGCCGGCGGCACGCGAGGCGATGGCGCGCTGGTAGCCGTCGGCGGCGGGGTGTCCGGCTGCCGCCGGCCCGGGATGGAGGACCCGGACCGGCGGATCCGGCGCCGCTCCGCTCCCGAAACGCGTGGGCGCCGTGCCCTGATCGATGCCGCTGGAAGGAGGCTCAGCGGGATCGGTTCGAGCCTAGGGCGGCCGGGATCGTCGATGAGCTCCGCGGCCCGATCATGTCGATGAGATCTCTCTCATCCATGGGTCTCGGGCCGGGTCACTTCCACTGCCAGGTGGCCAGCACGGACTGCGCGAGGGCGTCCCGGTCCTCCTGGGGCACGTCGGGGCTGAAGGAGAACGTGACGATGTGGGTCTGTCCGGCATCCGTCAGGTAGTACTGGTCGATCGTGTACTCGACGCCCTCGGGCGAGGCGAAGCCGGCGGTGAGGTGCGCCGACTCGACGCCTCCGGCGGTGACGCGGTCGAGCACGGTCACGTCGGTCGCGCCGACGTTCTCGAGCTCCGCGACCCCGTCGGACTCGACCTGCTCGGGCGTGATCTCGCCCGCCGGCGAGGTGATGACGTTCAGGTTGTCTGTGAAGTCGTCGGTGTCGGTGAGGTCCGCCGAGAACATCGTCTCGTCGTACCCCTCGGGCGCCTCCTCCGGGAAGCCCCACCCCTCGGGCGTGGAGAAGACGTACGCGTCGCCCTCGACGGTGCCTCCCGCGGCCGGCGCGACGGCGGGCGCACTGGCCGTGGGCGCCTGCGACTCCTCGACCTCGGGCGCCGCCGTCGAGCATCCCGCGAGGGCGATCGCGGAGGCGAGGACGAGGCCGGCGGCGGCGGATGCGATGGACGGTGCGATGCGGGGCATGCTTCGAACCCTACGCGGGGTCAGAAACCCGCGAGGGGCCTTGCGGACCGCAGCCGCAGCCGTGTACCCGGTCGCGCCTGGGCGAGCAGGTCCCGCGCGGCATCCGTCACGACGGCGATCACGGGGTAGCCGCCCGTCACCGGACCGTCGGGTCCGAGGATCACGGGGCGGCCGCTCGGCGGGACCTGCAGCGCGCCGGGCAGCATGCCCTCGCTCGGCAGCTCGCCGCCTCGGCGGCGCTCGAGGACGGGGCCGTCCAGGCGGATGCCGACCCGGTCGGCTGCCGCCGTGACCGTCCATTCCGCGGTGTGGAGCAGGTCGACGGCCGCCGGCTCGAACCAGTCGGCGCGCGGGCCGGGCGCCACCGGCAGGTCGAGCACATCAGGCGGCGGTCCCCACGGGTGGAGGTCCTCCGGCGGGATCGGGCCCGCTGCGTCGTGCTCGATGCCGAGGGCGTCGCCGGCGCGCAGCGGCGGCGGACCCAGCCGGGCGAGCGTGTCGGTCGCCCGTGACCCGAGGACGGCGTCGGCGGCGATGCCGCCGCGGACGGCGAGGTAGGCGCGGACGCCCGCCGCGAAGGCGTCGAGCTGGAGTTCGCTGCCCGCCGGCCACGGCAGGGCGGTGTACGGGTCGACGCCGCGACCGTCCAGGCGGATGCCGCCCCACGCGCCGGTCACCGCGATCCAGAGGTCGGCGTGCGCGACGGCGCGGAACCCGCCGAGGGTGATCTCCAGCCCGGCGGCGTCCTCGCGGTTCCCGATGAGCCGGTTGGCGGTGCGGAGGGCCGCGCGGTCCGCCGCGCCCGAGAGGGCGACGCCCTCGGCGAGGTGGCCCGGGCGGCCCTGGTCCTGCACGGTCGCCAGGAGCCCCGGAGCGGTGACGGTCAGGGCGGGCTGCGGCGCCGGGGCCGGCGCGGCGCTCGGAGGCGGAGACCCGAGCCGCGTCGCGGGTCCGGCGGCGGGAGGCGGAGAGCCGAGCTTCGTCGCGGGTCCGGCGGCGGGAGGGCGCTCGACGAAACGCACCCGCGCCCCGGGCAAGAGGAGGGCCGGGCGCTCGGCCGACGTGTCGAACAGCGGCGCGGGAGTCGTCCCGATGAGCCGCCAGCCTCCCGGCGTCTCCCGCGGGTACGCGCCGCTGAACGAGCCGGCCAGCCCGACGGATCCCGCCGGGACCCGGGTGCGCGGGGTCTCCAGGCGCGGCACGTCGAACGGCCAGTCGTCGCTGACGAGGTACGCGAAGCCCGGTGCGAATCCGGTGAAGGCCACCGTCCACCGCGCCGCTCGATGTCGGTCGATCAGGTCCGGGACCCCGACCCCGAGGACGGCTGCCGTCTCCGCCAGGTCGGCGCCGTCGTAGACGATCGGCACCTCTACCTCTACCTCGGCCTCTACCTCGGCCTCTACCTCGGCCTCGGCCGGAGTCACCGGGCCCGCCGACGTGTCCTCGCGTCGCCCGCCGGACCGCTCGGCATCCGCCAGCCACGCGCGCGTCGCCGACGGCAGCAGAGCCGGGTCGACGCGCACGAGGATCGTGCGGGCGGCCGGGACGAGGTCGACCACGCCGGGCGGCCGCGTCGCCGCGAGACGGGCGTACAACGCGAGCACGTCCGCGAGCGAGTCGACCTCGACGAGGAGCGCGCGCTCGCCGAACGGCAGGATCACCATGGCGCGCGCACCGCGATGCCGGCCTCATCGAGCGCGGCGCGGACCGCCCGGGCCATCGCGACGGCCCCGGGCGAGTCGCCGTGCACGCAGAGCGACGCGGCATCCGCACGCACGGTCGACCCGTCGACGGCGTCGACCACGCCCTCGCGCGCCAGGCGCACCGCCCGGGCGGCGACGACCGCCGGATCGCCGAGCAGGGCGTTCGGCGAGGTGCGCGGCACGAGGGCGCCGGTCGGGAGATACGCGCGGTCGAGGAAGGCCTCGCGGACGAACGGCAGCCCGGCGGACTCCGCCGCCCGGACGATCTCGCCGTCGAGCCCCAGCACCGGCAGCACCCGTCCGAGGTCGCTCGACACGTCGGCGACCGCGGCGGCGACGGCGGCCGCCGCATCCGCGCTCCGCGTGACGACGTGGTAGAGCGCGCCGTGCGGCTTGACGTACCGGACGGCGGCACCCGCGGTCGCGAGCGCCGCGATCTGCCCCCGCACCTGACGGCGCAGCAGATCGGGGGCGACGTCGAGGGCGGTCCGCCCGAAGCCGGCCCGGTCCTCGAACGACGGGTGCGCGCCGATCGCGACGTCGGCGCGGGCTGCGCGGGCGACGGCATCCGTCATGGACGCCGTGTCACCGGCATGTCCACCGCACGCGACGGAGGCGCTGGAGATCACGGCGAACATGGCCTCGTCGTCGGCCGTCGGGATGCCGTCGACGGTCTCGCCGAGGTCCGCGTTGAGGTCGATCGTCGCCATGCGCCCACGGTACCGCCGCGCCCGGAGCCGCCGCCGGAAGGTTCGCGCCGCCGGATGACGGCGAGCGCCGGCCAGGTCTCCGGACGCCGCACCGAACCGCCACCCTGCACGAGGCGGTGCAGCGGCCGCGGTCCCGTCCGCAAGACGCAAGGCCCGTCCGCAAGACGGTGGAGCGGCGGCGTCCCGGGCCGTAGTGTCGGCACCGATGCCGGGGACGGGCTCCGGCCGGAAGGACCTCTCATGGCGTTCATCACCGTCGCGACGGAGAACTCGGTCGATGTCGAGCTCTTCTACACCGACCAGGGCAGCGGCCAGCCCGTCGTCCTCATCCACGGGTTCCCCCTCAACGGCGAATCGTGGGGCAAGCAGCAGGCCGCCCTCCTCGAGGCCGGGTACCGGGTCATCGCCTACGACCGGCGCGGATTCGGGGCATCGACCAAGACGGCGACCGGCTCCGACTACGACACGTTCGCGGCGGACCTGCACGCGCTGATCGAGGACCTCGACCTCGAGGACGCCGTCCTCGTCGGGTTCTCGATGGGGACCGGCGAGGTCGCCCGGTACCTGTCGCGGTACGGCACGAGCCGGATCGCGCGGGTCGCGTTCCTCGGCTCGCTCGAGCCGTTCCTCCTGATCACCGACGACAACCCCGACGGGGCCGGCGACCAGGCGTTCTTCGACGGGACCGCCGCCGCGGTGCGGGACGACCGGTACGCCTTCCTCACCGCGTTCTTCCGCGACTTCTACAACCTCGACGACACCCTCGGCGAGCGCATCTCGCAGGAGGCCGTCGACGCCTCGATCGCCGTCGCCAACCTGGCAGGCAACGCCGCCATCGCTGCGGCGCCGCTGGCGTGGCCGACGGACTTCCGCGCGGACATCGCCGAGGTGACGGTGCCGGCGCTCATCGTGCACGGCACGGCGGACAACATTCTGCCGATCGACGCCACGGCGCGGAAGTTCCGGACCCTCCTGCCGGATGCCGAGTACGTCGAGATCGAGGGGGCGCCGCACGGCCTGCTCTGGACCCACGGCGCCGAGGTGAACGAGGTGCTGCTGCGGTTCCTGGCGGGGGGCGACGACCCGCAGTCGTGAGGGCCGCGCGGTCGGCCGCACGAGGCTGCGCGAAGCGCGGGCTCGCATCGCGGGCCCGCGTGATCTCCCCCGCGGCCCGTGCTGCTCGGAAGCTCGGAACGGATGCCGCGGCGGCTCGGCCCGGCGGCTCGGCCGGCGGCATCCGTTCCGCTCCGTGATCGTGCCTTCTCACGGACGCCCCCGCTCTGCCACGATGGGGCGGGACGCGAGGGGGATGCGATGACGGATGCCACCGGCAACACGGCCGAGGCGACGGCCGGCACGACGCGGTCGATGGTCGCCGATGCGGGCCTGTCGCAACGGCTCGTCGACGGCTACATGCGGACGGCACGGGGTTCCGTCTGGGTGATCGTGGCCGTGTGCGTGTTCATCGCCGCCGGGATGTTCGCCCTGACGGGCAATCCGCGATCGTTGACGGCCACGGCCGTGCCGGCGGTCGTCCTGGTCGCGGTGTACGTCCTCCTGCGCCGGTATGCCGCCGGGCAGCTGCGGCGCGCGACAGCCGCCGCCTACCCTGTCGGCGAGGAGATCACGCTCACCGTCTCACCCGACGGCATCGGCATGACGACGGCGACGGGCCGCAGCGACGTGCGGGCGGCCGCGATCCGGAAGGTGACCGTGTCGGGCGAGGCGGCCGTCCTGCGCCTCGCGCGCATGCCCGGCGCGTCGGCTGCCGTCATCCCGCGCGCCCTCCTCACCGATGAGGACATCGCCGTGCTGCGCCGCGGCCGCTCCTCGCGCTGAGACTGCCGGCGTTTCGCCCGGCGGCAGGCAGGCGGTTGCCTCGCGAGGCCGTCAGCCGACGACGGCGGCGTCCGGGATGCGGGCGCGCATGACGGTGACCGCGTCGGCGCTGTGGTCGACCAGGACGGCGTCCCGGCCGAGGGCGGCCGCGACCGCGCCGGTGGTCCCGGAGCCGGCGAACAGATCGAGGACCCGGTCCCCCGGGCGGCTGGACGCCTGCACGATCCGGCGGAGGATCCCCTCGGGCTTCTGCGTCGGGTAGCCCGTCTTCTCCCTGCCCGAGGTGGGCACGATCGTGTGCCACCAGACATCGGTGGGCAGCTTGCCCCGCGCCGCCTTCTCGGGCGTCACCAGACCGGGCGCCATGTAGGGCTCGCGGTCGACGGCATCCGAGTCGAAGAAGTAGCCCGACGGATTCTTGACGTACACGAGGATCGTGTCGTGCTTGCTCGGCCACCGCCTGCGCGACTTCGCGCCGTAGTCGTACGCCCAGATCAGCTCGTTGAGGAAGCAGTCGCGGCCGAACACGGCGTCCAGCATGACCTTCGCGTAGTGCGCCTCGCGGTAGTCGAGGTGCAGGTACAGGGTGCCGTCGTCGGCCAGCAGACGCCACGCTTCGCGCAGGCGCGGCTCGAGGAAGCCCCAGTAGTCGTCGAACCGGTCGTCGTAGAGGCGCAGCGCGCCGCGGGTGCGGGCGTACGAGGTGCCGCGGAAACCGCCCTTCACCGGTGCGCCGACCGGGACAGCCGCCGGTGCTCCGGCCGGAGCGGCGGCCGCGGGGTCGGGGATCAGGTCCGGCAGCCGGCCACCGTGACGGAGATCCGACGGACCGGATGCCGCCGAAGCCCGGGATTCCGCGGGCGCGCCCGAGGCCGGGGCCGGAAAGTCCGTCGCGCGTGCCGGGCGGGCCCGGGTCGCGGACTCGATCGCCCGTTCCTGCGTCCGGCCCGTGTTGAACGGCGGATCCAGATAGACGAGGGTGAACGCGCCGTCCGGCAGTCGCCGCGCGACGTCGAGGTTGTCGCCGAGATGGATCTCGACGGTCACGGGACGCGCTGCAGCCAGGCGTCCGTGGCGAACTTGCTCTCGACGAGCGCCTCCGCCTCGGCGTACTCCTCCGGCGAGATGGACCCGCTCCGGGCGCCGTACAGCGACGCGAACGTCTCCTTCAGCCGCTCGATGATCTCCGCACGCGGCAGCCCGGTCTGGCTGCGGAGCGGATCGACGCGCTTGGCGGCCGACGTCGTCCCCTTGTCGGAGAGCTTCTCGCGCCCGATCCGCAGCACCTCGGTCAGCACCTGACCGTCCATGTCGTAGCTGAGCGTCGCGTGGTGCAGCACTCCCCCGTTGGCGAGCCGCTTCTGCGCGGCGCCGCCGATCTTGCCCTTCGGGGAGGAGATGTCGTTGAGCGGCTGGTAGGTCGCGTCGACGCCGAGCGAGCGCAGCGCGTGCAGCACCCAGTCGTCGAGGAACGCGTACGAGTCGGCGAACGTCATGCCGGCGACCAGCTCCGCGGGGACGTACAGCGAGTAGGTCACGATCGAGCCGGCGGCCATCAGCATCGCACCGCCGCCGGAGATGCGGCGGACGACCTGGAAGCCGTGCCTGGCCGCGCCCTCGGGGTCGACCTCGTTGCGCAGCGACTGGAACGAGCCGATCACGACGGCGGACTCGTCCCACTCCCAGATGCGCAGCGTCGGCCTGCGGCGACCGTCGCCGACGCGGCTCGTCAGCACCTCGTCGAGGGCGAGGTTCATCGCCGGCGAGACGGCCTTCTCGTGGATGATCTCCCACTCGAACTCGGTCCATCCCGGCGCCACGATCAGCGCGCGGCGGATCGCCGTGCCGACCGATTCCGGGGTGAAGCCGAGCAGCTGCGCACCGGGGGGCAGGGCCGCCCGGACCGCGGCGGCGATCGTCGCGACGTCCGCCTCGACCGGCAGGCCGGTCACCGCCGCGTCGATGTCGGCGAGCGCGTCGTCGGGTTCGAGGAAGAAGTCGCCCGCGAGGTGGAAGTCCGCGATGCGGCCGTCCGCGACCTCGAGATCGACGACGACCAGCTTGCCGCCAGGGACCTTGTATTCGCCGTGCATGGTTCCATTCTCCCGCTCGTTCGGGTGGGACGGATGCCGGGGCCCCGGCATCCGCTCAGTCGCGCCGCGGGACGCGGACGTCGAGCCAGGCGAGGAGGTCGGCGCGTACCTCCGCCTGGGCGCTCTCGTTGAAGATCTCGTGGCGGGCGTCGGGGTAGACGAGGGTCGTCACGTCGGTCAGTCCCGAGCGGTTGCGGTACGCGTCGGCCAGCCGATGCACGCTCCGCGGGCCGCCGACCGGATCGTCGCGCCCGACGAGGAGCAGGACGGGAAGCGCGACGCCGAGGCCCCGCGGCGGGAGGCCGAGCAGCCGGATCGTGTCGACGGGGCCGAACAGCCGCACCAGGGGGACGGTCGTGGTGAGCGGGTCGTCGAGGAAGGCCTGGCCCACCGTGGCATCCGCCGACAGCCACTCCACTCCGGTCGCTCCCGCCCCCGCCCAGCGCCGATTGAGCGGTGCGGCGTTGAGCGCGCCCGGCCAGAGGAGGGACGAGCCCGACAGGACCAGCGCGTCGTAGGCTCCGGGCTCTGCGGCGACCATCTTCTGCGCCAGGAACGAGCCCCATGAGTGGCCGAGGAGGACGAGCGGGAGTCCGGGGTTCTCGTCGCGGATGAGGCGGGTGAGCCGGCGGCACGCGGCGATCGTGGCGGGCAGACCGCCGCGGCCGAGTCGGCCGAGCCTCGCCGGGCCGCCGTGCTGACGGATGCCGGTGCGTCCGTGACCGCGATGGTCGTCGGCGTAGACGACGAATCCGGCGCCGGTGAGCGCGGCGATCAGGGCGGGATAGCGGCCGGCGTGCTCGCCGACGCCGTGGAGCAGCTGGACGACGCCGCGCGGAGTGCCCTCCGCCGGGTGGACGTCGTAGACGATCGCGATGCCGTGTGCATCGATGAACTCGGGCATCCCCGAAGTGTACGGGTCGACGCGGGGCGGTCCGCGACCGGGGACCGGCACGACGCACCGGCCCTCGGCGTTTAGCCAGACTAATGAGCTATGCTAACGAAACCGATGACTGCTGACACCGACTCCGACGACCTCGCCCGCGCGGCATCCGATTTCCGCATGGCGACCTTCCGCCTCGCCCGCCGGCTCCGCTCGGAGCGCGCGGTCGACTCCATGAGCGACGGCCAGTTCGCCGTCCTCGCGGCGCTGCGCACCCATGGGCCGCACACGCTCGGCGAGCTCGCCGACCGCGAGCGCGTCTCGTCGCCCTCGATGAACCGGACCGTGAACTGCCTCGAGGAGTCCGGCTACATCACCCGCACGCCCGACGAGACCGATCGGCGGAAGGTCAACATCGACCTGACCGACGCGGGCCGCGGCGTCGTCGCCGAGACCGTCCGGCGACGCGACTCGTGGCTCGAGGGCGTCCTGGCGGACCTCCCCGCCGCGCAGCGCCGCTCGCTCGCGCAGGCCGCCGACATCATGCGAGAGGTGGCCGGCCGGTGACCCGCACGCCTTCGTCCGCCGCGGACGCGCCGCGCCGGGCGTCCCGCCGCGGCCGCCCGACGATGTTCCGCTCCTTCTCCGTCTTCAACTACCGCGTCTGGTTCATCGGCGCCCTCGTCTCCAACGTCGGCGCATGGATGCAGGCGACCGCGCTCAGCTGGGTCGTGCTGACCCAGCTCACCGACAACGACGCCACGGCGATGGGCATCACGATGGCGCTGCAGTTCGCGCCGCCCCTCCTCCTCGTGGGCGTCACGGGCTGGGTCGCCGACCGCTTCGACCGGCGCAAGCTGCTGTTCGTCACGCAGGGCCTCCTCATGGTGCTGGGGCTCATCGTCGGCATCCTGCTGCTGCAGGGCGTCATGACGCTCCCCGTGATGTACGCCTTCGCGTTCGGCCTGGGCATGGTGGCCGCCTTCGACAACCCGGCGCGGCAGGCGTTCGTGTCCGACCTCGTGTCGCGCGAGAACGCCTCGAACGCGGTCGCGCTGAACGCGGCATCGTTCAACACCGCCCGGATGATCGGGCCCGCCGTCGCCGGCTTCGTCATCGTGGCGGTTGGGACGGGCTGGGTCTTCCTGCTCAACGCCGTCACCTTCCTCGCGATGCTCGTCTCGCTGACGCTCATCCGCGCCGGCGAGCTCGCCCCGCGTCCCAAGATGCGCAGCGCCGCACGGATGAGCGACGGTCTCCGCTACGTGGGACGCCGCCCCGACCTGCTCGTCACGTTCGTCATGGTGTTCCTGCTCGGCGCCTTCGGCATGAACTTCCCGATCCTCGCGTCCACCATGGCGATCGAGTTCGGGCAGGAGGCCGACGGCTACGGCGTCCTCAGCTCCATCCTCGCGATCGGCTCCCTCGCCGGCGCGCTGCTCGCCGCGCGCCGGGATCGTGCGCAGATGCGCATGGTCATCGGCGGCATCGGGCTGTTCGCGGTGGCATCCGCCGTCTCGGCCTTCATGCCGGTGTACGCGCTGTACGCCGTCGCGCTCGTCTTCGTCGGATTCGCCACCGTCACCACCCTCACGACGGCCAACGGCTACGTCCAGACCACGACCGACCCGGCGCTCCGCGGCCGGGTGCTGGCGCTGTACATGGCGATCCTCATGGGAGGGACGCCCGTCGGCGCACCGATCGTGGGCTGGGCGGCGGATGCCTTCGGTCCGCGCGCCGCGATCCTGTTCGGCTCCGTCGCGGCGCTCGTCGCCTTCGGAATCGGCTTCACCTGGCTGCTCGCGTCGGGGCGTCTGCACCGGACCGCCTCGCGGCGCTTCTCGCTCACGATCGACGAGACCCGCCCGATCTCGGTCGTCGCCCCCGAGGAGTTCAGCGACGAGGTCGCCAGCACGACGCCGATCCGCCTTCCCGGCGACAGGCTGCCGGTCGCCCCCGCCGACCCCCAGCCCGGTGACCGGGCGGCGCCAGACCGCTCGACGCGCTGACGCGCCCGCCTCCGGGTGCGCGTCCCGCGCCGGCGTCGCTGCGGGCCGGCACCCGCCGTGCCGACGACGCGAGCGTCGTCAAGGCCCTGCGGAACGGATGCCGCGCGCGTAGCGTGACGGCATGACCGATCGACACGAGGACACCCCGACCGACGACACCAACGCGGACAACCCGCTCGATGAGCAGGACAACCCGGTCGGCGGTGACGACACGACCGAGGAGCAGCTCGACGCCGACAACGCGGTCGAGGAGGACATGATCAAGACCCTCGACCCCGACGACACCCCGGTCTGATCGGGCGCTCGGCACTCCGGGGTCAGGCCTCGCGGGTGATCAGGACCTGCACGGCGAGTCGGCTCTTGAACGGGCCGGCGTAGACGCCGCGCAGCGGCGGGACGTCGTTGTAGTCGCGACCGCGGCCGACGGTCACGTGCCGGTCCCCGATCTCCACATCGTTCGTCGGATCGAAGCCGTGCCACGTGCCGGCGTACCACTCCACCCAGGCGTGCGATTCGCCGGCGACGGGGACCCCGACCTCGGGGTTGGGCTGCGGGTGCAGGTATCCCGAAACGTACCGGGCCGGGATACCGACCGAGCGCAGCGCACCCAGCGCGATGTGCGCCATGTCCTGGCAGACGCCCTTGCGCGAGCCCCACGCCTCGGCCGCCGTCGAGTGGACCTCGGTCGAGCCCGGCACGTACTCCACGGCCTGTCCGATCGCCGTCGTGATGGCGAGCGCCGCGTGCGACGGGTTCGCGTGCTGCGCCGCGATCGCCGCGGCCATGGCGGCGACCTCGGGATGCGGCTGCGTCCGCGCCGTCTGACCGAGCATCTCCACCGTGCCGATCGAGCGCTGCGCGTCGCGGGCGAGCGCGTCCCACGTGGTGTCGGGATGCATGAGCGGCCGCGCCCGCACCTCGACGAGCGAGCGCGCCGTGATCTCCAGCGCGGAGTGGGCGGCGAGCACGTCGAACGCCGCGACGCGGGTGCCGAAGTAGTCGACGTAGTAGTTGACGCCGGTCGACGGCTCGATGTCGAGCTGCGAGCTGAGCACGAACTGGCTGTCGCTGGTCGAGGGCAGCATCCGCGCCTCGTTGTACGACGCGCCCACCTTGCCGGGGTAGTCGAAGCCGGTCGTGTGCTCGATGCGAAGCCGTTTCATGAGGTCTCTCCGATCCAGCTCGGTTCGGTCTGGGTCGGGAAGAACCGTCCGCGGATCGCCTCGGATGCCTCCCGTGTCACCGACTGCACGCTCTGCATGTGCTCGGGCAGCTCCGCGAGGACCTCCTCGATCGGGCGGTACTCGAGGTCGGCGCGGATGCGGCCCAGCGCGCGCAGCACGGTGTTGGAGTGGCCGACCCGGTCGGCGACGGGGTCGACCGCGCTCATGCACCGCTCCGCGGTCGTGATCGAGTGGATGATCGACCGCGGGAAGAGCCGGTCCAGCAGCAGGAACTCCGCGGCGTTCTGGGAGCTCGGCATCCCCCGGTAGGTGCGCAGGTAGGCCTCGTAGGCGCCGCAGGAGCGCAGGATGGTCGTCCACGACGGTCCGGACGCCTCGGTGAGCGAGCGCGTCGCCAGCATCCGCGCCGTCATGTCGGTGCGTTCGATCGCACGGCCCAGCGTGAAGAACTGCCACGACTCGTCGTGGCTGGTGGAGTTGTCCGTGACGCCGACGGCGAGCGCGGCGCGCTCGCGCACCCACTGGAAGAACTCGTGGACCTTCTCGTCGTTGAGACGCCGCGGCATCCGCGAGGAGGTCGTGTTCAGGGTCTCCCACAGCTCCGTCGACACGATCTCGCGGGCACGACGGGCGTTCTCGCGTGCGGAGTGCAGGGAGTACGCGATGGACGACGGGTTGGTGCGGTCGACGGCGAGGTGGCGGAGCACCTCGGCGCGGCTGACGGGGGCGCCGCCGTCCTGCGGCGCGCTGCCCATGACGCCCATGAGCGAGCGGCAGGCGGTGTCCTCGTCGATCCACGGGTCCTCCAGCAGCAGCTGCAGGTGGACGTCGAGGATGCGCGCGGTGCCGTCGGAGCGCTCGATGTAACGGCCGATCCAGAACAGGCTCTCGGCGATGCGGCTCAGCATGCGGACTCCTCATCGGGGGAGACGGATGCCGAGCCTCGGATCTGCTGCTGCTGCTCCTGCTGCTCCTGGGTCGAGCCGCCGGCGTCCTGCGGGGAGTGCGGCGGCTCCTCCTGCGGGTCGTAGATGACCGGGATGGACGTCGTGACGGTGGCCTGCTCCGCGACGAGGCCGGCCAGGCTGCCGTCGCGGCTCTGCCCGTATTCGCCGGTGCCGGGGGCGTCGCCGCCGACGATCCAGGTGTCCTTCGACCCGCCGCCCTGACTGGAGTTCACGACGAGCTGCCCTTCCGGAAGGGCGACGCGGGTCAGTCCGCCGGGGAGCACCCACACCTCGTCGCCGTTGTTCACGGCGAACGGACGCAGGTCCGCGTGACGGGGGCGCATCCCGTCCTCCACGAGGGTCGGGATGGTGGAGAGCATGACGACGGGCTGCGCGATCCAGCCGCGCGGGTCGGCGAGCAGCTTGGCGCGGAGCGCGTCGAGTTCGGCGGGACTGGCATCCGGCCCGACGACGAGCCCCTTGCCGCCGGAGCCGTCGACGGGTTTCACGACCAGCTCGTCGAGGCGGTCGAGCACCTCTTCGAGCGCACCCGGGTCCTCGAGCCGCCAGGTGTCGACGTTCTTGAGGATCGGCTCCTCGGCGAGGTAGTAGCGGATGAGGTCGGGCACGTAGGTGTAGAGCAGCTTGTCGTCGGCGACGCCGTTGCCCACCGCGTTCGCGATCGTCACGTTGCCCAGCCGGGCCGCGAGCATGAGGCCGGGAGCGCCGAGCATGGAGTCGGCCCGGAACTGCAGCGGGTCGAGGAAGTCGTCGTCGACACGGCGGTAGATGACGTCGACGCGGCGCGGACCGCGCGTCGTCCGCATGAAGACGCGACCGCCCTGACACACGAGGTCGCGTCCCTCGACGAGCTCCACGCCCATGAGCCGCGCGAGCAGGGTGTGCTCGAAGTACGCCGAGTTGTACACGCCGGGGGTGAGCACGACGACGTTGGGGTCGTCCACGCCGGGCGGGGCCGACGCGCGCAGCGCCTGCAGCAGCTTGTGCGGGTAGTCGCCGACGGGCCGCACGCGCATCGAGACGAAGAGCTCGGGCAGCGTCTGCGCCATCACGCGGCGGTTGGAGATGACGTAGCTGACACCCGAGGGCACCCGCACGTTGTCCTCGAGGACCCGCATCTCGCCGTGCTCGTCGCGGATCAGGTCGATCCCGGCGACCTGGATGCGCACGCCGTTGGCGGGACGGATGCCGGCGGCCTGGCGGTAGAAGTACTGCGACGACGCGATGAGCTTCGCCGGGAGGACGCCGTCGCGCACGCAGTGCTGGTGCCCGTACGCGTCGTCGAGGAACGCCTCGAGCGCGCGCACCCGCTGCTGCACGCCCTTCTCGATGCGCGACCACTCGTCGTACGCGATGACCCGCGGGACGGCGTCGAGCGGGAACGGCCGCTCCTCACCCGCGAAATCGAAAGTGACGCCCTGGGCGAGGTACGAGCTGGCGAGCGACTCGGTGCGCCCGCGCAGCTCCTCCTGCGTCATCCGGGCGAGCGTCTGGTACAGCTCGCGGTACGACGACCGCGACTCGGCGGCGGCTCCGGCGTGCGCCGGGTCGCCGAACATCTCGTCGAACGCGGGGATCCCCGACGGGGTCTTCCGCGGCGCCAGGATCGAGCCGTATCCGTCGAAGAGATCGCCCATGCGATGAGCCTAGCCGGGGCGATATTGCCGCGGTGTTTCGGAGATCCCCCCACCGTCGGGCGTGCGGACGGATGCCGCGGTCAGCGTGCGAGGACGGCCCGGAGCTGCTCCACCGCCCAGTCGATCTCGGTGCCCCGGATCACGAGCGGAGGCGCCATGCGGATGGTCTGCCCGTGCGTGTCCTTGACGAGGACACCGCGGCGCAGCAGCTTCTCGGCGACCTCGCGGCCGGTGCCGACGGCCGGGTCGATGTCGACGCCGGCCCACAGTCCGGCGACGCGGATCGCGGTGACGCCGGACCCGACGAGCGCGTCGAGCTGCTCGCGCAGGTGCGCACCGAGTGCGGTGGCGCGCTGCTGGAACTCGCCTGTGGCGAGCAGCTCGACGACGGCGAGGCCGACGGCCGCGGCGAGCGGATTGCCGCCGAAGGTGGAGCCGTGCTCGCCCGGGGCGATGACGCCGAGCACCTCGGCGTCGCCCACGACGGCCGACAGCGGGACGATGCCGCCGCCGAGCGCCTTCCCGAGCAGGTACAGGTCGGGCACGACGTCCTCGCGGTCGCACGCGAAGGTGGTGCCGACGCGGCCGAGACCGGACTGGATCTCGTCGGCGATGAGGAGCACGTCGGCGGCGGTGCACGCGTCCCGGACGGCGCGCAGGTAGCCGTCCGGCGGGATCACGACGCCCGCCTCCCCCTGGATCGGCTCGATGAGGACCGCGGCGGTGTTCTCGTCGATCGCCGCCTCGATCGCGGCGGCATCCCCGTAGGGCACCAGGGTGAAGCCGGGTGCGAAGGGACCGAAGCCGTCGCGGGCCTGCGGGTCGTCGCTGAACCCGACGATCGTCGTGGTGCGGCCGTGGAAGTTGCCGGCGGCGACGATGATGTTGGCGGCATCCGTCGGCACGCCCTTCACCCGGTACGCCCACGCGCGGGCGACCTTGATGCCGGTCTCCACGGCCTCGGCGCCCGTGTTCATCGGCAGGACGAGGTCCTTGCCCGCGAGCTCGGCGAGCGCTGCGGCGAACGCGGCGAGCTTGTCGTTGTGGAACGCGCGGCTGGTGAGGGTGAGCCGGCCGAGCTGCGCGGTCGCGGCGGCCACCAGGGCGGGATGCCGGTGCCCGAAGTTCAGCGCCGAGTACGCCGACAGCAGGTCGAGGTACCGCCGCCCCTCGACGTCGGTCACCCAGGACCCCTCGCCTTCGGAGACGACGACCGGAAGCGGCGAGTAGTTGCGGGCGACGTGGGCGCCCTCGGCCGCGATGAGGTCGGGGGTCGTGACGGCCGCCGCGTCCGTCCGGATGTCGGTCATCGTCCGCCTCGCAGTTCCAGGGTGCAGCACTTGATGCCGCCGCCGCCGAGCAGCAGCTCGGACAGGTCGACCGGCACGGGGACGTAACCGCGCTCGCGCAGCTGCGCGGCGAACCCGGTCGCGCGGGGCGTCATGAAGACGTGCCTGCCGTCGCTCGCCGCGTTCAGGCCGAAGACGGCGCCGTCCTCATCGGAGACGTGGATCGCGTCGGGATATCGCTCGGCGAGGACCCGCTGCGACTCCGCGTCGAAGGCGGACGGGAGGTAGGCGATGCCTGCCCGCGGCGCGGCGCCGGCGCCCTCCACCGGGTCGAGCACCGTGATGGCGGTGTCGAGGTGGTAGAACCGCGGGTCGACCAGGCGCAGCGAGATGACCTCGCGCTCGAAGACGTCGGCGAGTTCGCGGTGGCTGTCGCCGACGGAGCGGAAGCCCGTCCCGGCGAGGATCGTGTCCCCGACCAGGAGGAAGTCCCCCTCGCCCTCCTGCACCTCGACGGGCTCGATGACCTCGAAGCCGTTCGCGGCGAACCAGTCCATGAACGGCCGCTCCTCGCCGCTGCGCTCGGGCATGCGGAAGCGGACGCCGAGAGCCCGGCCGTCGATGATGAAGCCGCCGTTCGCCGTGTACACCATGTCGGGAAGGCCGGGCACGGGATCGATCAGCTCCACCTCGTGGCCGAGGGAGACGTACGTGTCGTACAGCTCCTGCCACTGCGCGACGGCCTTGGCGGTGTCGGTCGGCGTGGTCGGCTCCATCCACGGGTTGATGCGGTAGCTGACCGTGAAGTGCTCGGGACGGCACATGAGGTACCGGCGATGCTGGGCGATGCGCTCGGGCACCGCGGCTGCGGCCGTCTGATCGATGGTCTCGTTCTGCGTGGACATCAGATTCGCTCCTCGTTCCAAGGGGCGGCGGACGCTGTCCAGAGGCCCGGCGGGGTGGGGAACCGACGACCCGGGCACGCCGGGACCCATCTTGCCAGAGGGATCCCCAATGCGACAGAAACCGGAGAACCGGTGCAAGGATGCCGGACATGGGTCGTCGCACGGGGGATCAGACGCGGACGCTCCTGCTGCGGGCAGGGATGCAGATGCTGCTCGAGCGCGGGGTCAGCGCGGGCGTGCAGCACGTGCGCCTGCAGGACGTGCTGCGCCGCACGGGGCTCACCAGCGGCGCCGCCTACCGGCTGTGGCCGGACCAGTCCGCGTACCACCGCGATCTGGCCGTCGCGATGATGCGGATGCGCGTCATCGGACCGACGGACACCATCGAGTCGATGATCGGCGACCTCGTCGAATCCGGCGCGTCGGCGGACGACGTGATCCAGGCCGCGGCCCTCGCGCACGTGCGGACGACCGCCCTGGACATGACCGATCCGACCGACCTGCTGGACGCCCAGTCGTCGGTCATCGCGCTGGCGCTGCGAACCACGGCGGACACGTGGCCGGAGCTGATCGACGCGAGCGCGGACCGGCACCGGGAGTCGGTCGACGCCTTCGCGGCCCTGTGCGAGCGGCTGATCGACGCCTACGGCATCCGGATGCGGGACGGGCTCACGGTCCGCGATTTCTCCGAGGCGCTGACGGCCCTCGCCGAGGGATTCGTCATCCGTGCGCGGACGAATCTCGAGCACCCGACGTACGAGCTGTCCGGCGGCGAGGACGGGATGCCGGAGGGCGAGTGGACCCTGCTGGGACTGGCGATCCGCGCGCTGGCCGGCGGTTTCACGCTGCCCCGCGAGGGCGACGACCCCTCAGCGTGACCCATCGCCGCGTGCGGCGGACGCTCCGGAGCCCGGGCTCACATGAAGATGCCCCGGAGCCGAGGCATCCTCGGATCCGGGGCGCCACTCCCCCCAGAGTGTCTTCTTGCGAGATCGTCGGCTCAGCCGAGCTGGAACGAGACGCCCGCGGGTGCGCTCCCCAGAAGCGCACATCTCATGGTCCTCAATTCCCGCGGGCGGCACCAGATAGATAATTTGTTTACCTTTCTCGGTCACCGCAGCTCCGGGGGCCGCCCCGTCGTGCGCGATCGGGATATGCGGTGCCGGGATCGGCTCAGATCACGGCCTCGCTCCACGCGTCGGGGTTGCCGAACCGGTGCGCGGTGATGCTGATCGCCTGCTCCCGCAGGAACGGCAGCAGCTCGATCCGTCCGGATTGCGTCACCTCGTCGGCGTAGACGGCGAGGTCCGGGTCGCCCTCGATCGCGCGCCCGAGCGACGTCCGGAGCGCCGCCGTGGACGCCGGGGGGCCCACCAGGCGCGCGCGGTCGCCGCGCACCGGACCGTCGGTGGACGGCGCGGCGCCCATGCGCGAGATCCACTCCTCGTCGGTCTCGACGAACACCGGCACCTCGAGGTCGCCGAGCGCCTGCCGGAGGGTCGCCGGCAGCCCGTCCGGCGCGCTCACCGTGAACGCGCCCTTGGCGCGCACGGCGGCGATGACGACCCGCACCAGCGCCTGGCGCTCGGCATCCGTCGTCGCACGGATCTCGACGGATGCCGGGCGGTACCGGAACAGGTTCCGTTCCACGCCGAGCTTGGACACGTCCGCGACCTTGCCGAAGGTGCGGTCCCACGCGACGGCATCCGACAGCGCCGCGCGGCGCAGCCACTCGAACGCGTCGAATCCCAGCGCCGGCTGCGCGGCCTCGATGATGTCCGTGATGGACGAGTCGAGTCCGCGCAGGTGCAGGGTCGACGACTGGCCGGCGCCCGCCGTCGGGCGCCACGAGCCGAGCCCGATGAGGTGGTTCGGTCCGCCCGCCTTCGCGCCGCCGCCGACGGACGAACGCTTCCACCCGCCGAAGGGCTGGCGCTGGACGACCGCGCCGGTGATGCCCCGGTTGACGTAGAGGTTGCCCGCGTCGACGCCGTCGAGCCACTGTGCGAGATCGCCGGGATCCTGCGTGTACAGGCCCGCCGTCAGTCCGTAGGCGACGGCATTCTGCAGCTCGATGGCGTGGCTCAGGGATCGAGCGTGCATGACGCCGAGCACGGGACCGAAGAACTCCTCGAGGTGCGTCCGCGAGCCGGGACGGACGCCGGTCCGGATGCCGGGCGTCCACATGCGACCCGGGTACGCGGGATCGTCCAGCTCGCGCGGCTCGACCAGCCACCGCTCGTCGCCTTCGAGCGTCGTCAGCGCCCACTCGAGCTTGCCGGCGGGCGGCTCGACGAGCGGACCGACCTCGGTGAGCGGGTCGTCCGGCCGCCCCACCCGCAGCGAGGTCGCGGCATCCACCAGCTGACGCGAGAAGCGCTGCGACCGCGCGACGGGACCGACGAGGATGACGAGCGACGCCGCCGAGCACTTCTGGCCGGCATGTCCGAATGCGGAGCGCACGACGTCGGATGCGGCGAGATCGAGGTCGGCCGAGGGCATCACGATCATCGCGTTCTTGCCGCTGGTCTCGGCCTGCATCGGCAGGTCCGGCCGCCACGACCGGAACAGCGCCGCCGTCTCGAAGGAGCCGGTGAGGATCACCCGGTCCACGTCGGGGTGCGTGATCAGCTGGCGCCCGAGGCCGCCCTCGTCGATGTCGACCAGGGCGAGGACGTCCCGGTCGATGCCGGACTGGTCGAGCGCCTCCCAGATCGCCTCCGTGACGACGGCCGCGCAGCGACGTGCCTGCGGCGCGGGCTTGAAGACGACACCCGACCCCGCGGCGAGGGCGGCGAGCGCACCGCCTGCCGGGATCGCGACGGGGAAGTTCCACGGCGGCGTCACGACGGTGACCTTCGACGGGACGAAGACGGCGCCGCTGACGCTGTCGAGCTCCCGCGCCGTCGCCGCGTAGTAGCGCGCGAAGTCGACGGCCTCACTGACCTCGACGTCCGCCTCCGCCAGCGCCTTGCCCGTCTCGGAGGCCGCCACCTCGATCAGCGCGCCACGGCGCTGCTCCAGGGCGCGGGCGGCGTTCAGGAGGACGGCGGCACGGTCGGCCGCGGGCAGCGACCCCCAGGCATCCGACGCGGTCCGGACGCGCGTCACGACGGACTCGAGCTGCGCCTCCTCCGAGACCCGGGCGGCGGCGAGGGTCGCGTCGCCCGCGGTCGATGCCGGCACTCGGGCGAGGATGTCACGGGCCCAGGCCCGGTTGACCGGCAGCGCCGGGTCGGTGTCGGCGGTGTTGCGGAAGCCGGGCGCTCCGGCCGCGGTCACGGTCTCCCGCGACGAGAAGACCGCGGTCTCGATGAAGGCCTCGCCGCCGAACAGCTCGGGTCGCCCCTCGGTGAGCGCGGGCTGGGTCTCATCACCGTCGAACGGATCGTCCCCGCGGGCGCGGTCGTCGGCGGCGCGCGCGATGCCGAGGACCGCCTCGGTGAGCCCGCCCTCCGGTTCCGGGGCCGCCCCGGCGCGGGTGAGGCGGCCAGCGTCGGCGACGTCGGCCGTGCGGTCCTGGCGGCGGCGCGGCCCGACGGGCAGCGCCCGGTCGGCGGCGCGGCGGACCGACGCGGTGAACCGGTCGCGCTCCCGGACGAACACGGCCCGGTCGAAGGCCAGGTCGAACGCCGCGGAGAGGAAGTTCTCGTTGGACGCGTTCTCTTCGAGCCGCCGCACGAGGTAGCTGATGGCGACGTCGAACTCGTCGGGGCGCACGACGGGCACGTAGAGCAGGACGTGCCCGACCTCGCGGGCGACCGCCTGCATCTGTCCCTGCGCCATGCCGAGGAGCATCTCCACCTCGACGTCGGCCTGCACGCCCCGCTCCCCCGCGAGCAGCCAGGCGTAGGCGATCGAGAACAGGTTGTGGCCCGCGACGCCGATGCGGACCGCGGCGGTGTTCTCGGGCCGCAGCGCCTCGTCGAGGCAGCGGAGGTAGTTGGCATCGGTGTCGAGCTTCGACGTGTACGGCGCCGGGGTCCAGTCGTGCATGGCGGCGTCGACGTGCTCCATCGCGAGGTTCGCACCCTTGACCAGGCGCACCTTGATGCGCGCACCGCCCGCGGCGACGCGGTCCCGCGCCCAGGCGGTGAGGGTCCGCAGCGACGGCAGGGCGTCCGGCAGGTACGCCTGCAGCACGATGCCGGCTTCGAGGTCCCGCAGCCGGGGGTCGTCGAGCACCCGCATGAAGACCGCCATCGTCAGATCGAGGTCGCGGTACTCCTCCATGTCGAGGTTGAGGAACGTGCCGTCCTCGGCCGCCGACAGGTACAGGGGCCGCAGCCGCTCGACGACACGGTCGACGATCTCGTCGAACGCCCACATCGACAGGTGACTCGCGATGGCGGAGACCTTCACCGACACGTAGTCGACGTCGTCACGGCGGACGAGCTCGTGGATGCCGTCCAGCCGCCGCAGGGCCTCGGACTCGCCGAGCACCGCCTCGCCCAGCAGGTTGAGGTTCAGGCGGGCACCCGATTCCCGGAGCGCCTGCAGCGCCGGACCGAGCTTGTCGGGCCGCGCGTCGACGATGAGGTGGCCGACCATCTCACGGAGCACCCGGCGGGCGATCGGCACGACGGGAGTCGGCAGCACCGGGGCGACGGCGCCGCCGGCACGGACGGCGGCGCGCAGGTACCAGGGCAGGAACGCGGGCGCGAGCGGTGCCACGCGCTGCAGGTTGGCGGCCGCCGCGGTGAGGGACTCGGGCCGCATGACGCCGTCCACGAAGCCGAGGGTGAACGGCAGGCCGTTCGGGTCCTTCAGCACCCCCGCGAGACGCTCGGCCGCAGGGTCGACGGTGACCTCGGCGGATTCGGCGACCCAGCGCTCCGCGAGGGCGATGGCCCGCTCGGCGAGGTCGGTGGAGGGCGCTTGTGGCGCAGCGATGCGGTCCGACATGAGCCACAGCCTAAGCGCGCGTCGCCGCTCCCGGGTCGGACACGCTCAGGGCCAGATGCTGGGAGCTTCGGCGCGCGTCGACGGCAGGGCGGAGGATGCCGCCCAGTCCGTGATCCACTGCGGCAGCGGCGCCAGGGTGTCGGGTCGGTGGAGGGCCTCGAACAGCTCCTCCATCGGCACGATGCCACCGCCGCGGCGCAGGAAACGGACCCGCAGGATCATCTCGGCGTAGACCTCGCCGTCTACGACCGCGCGGTGCATCTGGTAGACCGCCTTGTCGTCATGGCCGATGATGCGCGTCTCGACCACGAAGCGCTGCCACAGCTGCAGCGACTTGCGGAACGTCACGGTCTCGCTCGCGACCACGCCGTACCAGCCGCGCTCGTTCATCGCCTGCCACAGGCCCGTGCGGGTGAGCAGGTCGAACCGGCCGAGATCGAACAGCGAGGCGTACCGGCCGTTGTTCATATGGCCGAGCAGATCGATGTCCGTCGGCAGGGTGCGCAGCCGGATCCGGCCCACCGCGTCGGGGGCGACCGGGCCGCGGCGACGCAGCATCACGCGGGCGCGCATCAGGGTCAGCAGGGTCCGCCACCACACGTTCACGAGGGGCGAGCCTAGTGCCGCGCCCCACCATGGCGGACAATCCGTTGTGGGGTCGCCACAGTTCTCCGGCGGCAGGTGCCGCGGCATCCGTACCGATTTCACGATCCGCGGAGGCGGGCTTAGAGTCTGGCCATGGAACCCGAACTCCAGACCGACATCGTCGTCCGTCCGGTTCGCGATGTGGACGCCGAAGCGCTCGGTCGTGTCCACGCCACGTGCTGGCACGAGACCTACGATCACCTGATCAGCAAGGCCGCGCTCGAGCGGGTGTCGGCCCGGCGTCTCGCCGAGCTGTGGACCCACTGGGCGCAGCAGGGTCCCGAGTTCACCATGGTCGCCGCGATGGCCGGCGGCGAGATCATCGGCTTCGCCGGCTCCGGTCCCGCCCGCGACCGCGACGCCCCGCGGATGCGCGAGCTGTACTTCATCTACCTGCTCGACGCCTGGCACGGCACCGGCACCGGCCAGCGGCTGTTCGACGCGGTCGTCCCGGACGGCCAGGAGCTGTACCTGTGGGTGGCGGAGGACAACCCCCGCGCCCACCGCTTCTACACGCGCAACGGGTTCACCCTCGACGGAGCGGCGCACACCGAGCCTTTCCTCGGCGAGACGCTCACCGAAGTCCGTTTCGTGCGCTGACGCACGGGCGGTCCGAGACCGACGGCGCTGCATCCCGACTCGGATGCGGCGCCGTCGCATTGTCCGGCGGCGCCGCCGGTGCATTGTCCGGGGGCGCCAATGCGCGGCCGGCCCTGCCCTGCCCGGTCGGCCGGCCCTGCGCGCCCGGCCGGCCCTGCGCGAC
>NZ_JBFOKN010000006.1:0-30072 GCF_047246565.1 Microbacterium pasadenense
TTCAGCTCGACGAACCGCGGGGACGACTCCACCGCGACATAGTCGATGGCTGTCCCTCCCGCGGTCTCACGGGGTGATTGCGACATGTGGCCTCCTTGCCTCATGGGGTGAGCGACTCTGCTCTGACGCGGCCGTCTCGGAGAAAAGGCCGCGTGGTAGATTCGAAGGTACGAAGGCGGCGTGGGCGCCGTCACCCCCGGAAGTAGGTAAAGGTTGCCGGTGGAAACCTACACCGATACACAGCTCGTCTCACGAGCCGTGGCGGACCTGTCGCGGCAGACCCGCTTCCCGGTCGTCTTCGGTGGACTGGAGCGCGACGACGGCGCCGTCCACGTCTCCGCCATCTCGGGCGCGCGCACCCACTCGATCGAAGGCCTCGTCGTGCACGCGGGCCGAGGCCTCGGCGGGGCGGCGATGATCGAGAAGCGCCCTCGCCTGGCGCTCGAGTACCGGACCGCCCGCGGCATCACCCACGACTACGACCGCGCCATCCTCGGCGAGGGGATCTCGACGCTGCTCGCGGTGCCGATCATCGTGAACGGTCGCTCCCGGGGCATCGTGTACTGCGGGTCGTGGACGCCCGGCCCGGTGGGCGACCTCGTCAGCCGGCCCGCATTCCGAGCAGCCGACATGGTGGCGACCGAGCTGCGCGTGCGCGAGGAGGTCGAGCGACGCGTGTCGGCGTTCGCCCCCAGTGGAGCCGGGCTCCCCGCCGCCGCTCAGGAGGATCTGCGCGAGAGCTACGCCGAGCTGCGCAGCATCGCGGCATCCGTCTCCGATGCGGGTCTCCGCGACAGGATCGCCGCCGTCGAGCGTCGCCTCGCCGCGATCTCGCGCGAGAGCAGCGAACCGGCCCTGACCCTCGAGGTCTCGCTGTCGCCGCGGGAGCTGGATGTGCTGGCGTGCTGCGCGCTCGGAGCGACGAACGCGGAAATCGCTACCTCGCTGTCGCTCAAGGAGGGCACGGTCAAGTCGTACCTGCAGGCCGCGATGGCGAAACTCGACGCGTCGACCCGCCACGCCGCCGTCACGAAGGCGCGCCGGGCCGGGCTTCTCCCGTAGGACACCGCTCCCCCACTAGGCTCTGGCCATGGCCCGCAGAATTGTGCATCAGCTCGTCGACGATCTGGACGGCACCGTCCTCGAGGTCGGCGACGGCGAGACCGTCCTCTTTTCCCTCGATGGCACCGCGTACGAGATCGACCTCAGCGATCGCAACGCGACCGCGATGCGCGAGGCCCTGGCTCCGTACATCGACGCGGCCCGCTCGGTCTCGTCGCGGTCGAACGCCTCGCGTCCGGCGCGGTCGACCGGCGGAAACGGCGGCTCGAACCGCAAGCAGCGCCGCAACGGTCAGCGCGACTACGGCCCCATCCGCGAATGGGCGTCGAAGAACGGCTACGAGCTGTCGGAGCGCGGTCGCGTCCCCGCCGCCGTGCTCGACGCGTACGACGCCGCGAACTGACGGCAGCGCGGTCAGCCGAGGATCAGGCTGATCGCGATGACGACCATGACGGCGGCGATGCCGCCATCGAGGATCCGCCATGCGCGCTCGGTGCGCAGCAGCGGCGCCAGGTAGCGCGCACCGTAGCCGAACCCGACGAACCAGAGGGTGCTCGCGGCGATGCCGCCGGCGAGGAACCACCACCGTTCGTCGCCGTGCGTGCCCGCGACGGAGCCGAGCACGAACGTCGTCTCGACGAGCGCATGCGGGTTCAGCCAGGTCACCGCCAGGATCGTCAGCAGCGTCGCCATGCGTCCGCTCCGCAGCCGGGTCTTCGGCGTCGTGGCCGTGGCTGTGAGGACCCCGCCGGATGCCGGGGCCGCGGTCTCCGCCGCAGGCGCATCGGTGGCGGCCTCGAGCGACCCGCCGCCGCGCCAGGCCCGCCGGGCGCTCACGAACGCGAAGCCGAGGATGAAGGCGGCGCCGGCCCATCGCGCGACGACCTCGAGCCAGGGATGCGACGTCACGAGGGTCGCGACCCCGGCGACGCCGAGCGTCTGCAGGACGGCGTCGCTGACGACGCAGACGGCGACGACGAGACCGACGTGCTCGCGCCGGAGGCCCTGCCGCAGGACGACGGCGTTCTGCGCTCCGATGGAGACGATGAGCCCGAGGCACAGCCCGAGTCCGGACAGGAGCGCGATGATCTGGGGGGTCATGCGTTCAGGCTAGGCCGGGTGCAATATGCAGTCCAGCGCAGTATTCTTCACGATGTGAAGCACACCTTCATTTAGAGTGGCGCCATGGACCTTCCGCTCGAGCAGCTGCGCACGCTCACCGCCGTCGTCGACGCCGGGACGCTCGAACGCGCCGCCGCAGACCTCGGGATCAGTCCCAGTGCGGTGAGCCAGCGCATCCGGGCGATCGAGCAGCGGGTGGGGCGCGTCGTGCTCCGCCGCACCAAGCCGGTGTCGGCGACGGAGGCCGGCGAGCCGCTGGTGCGACTGGCCCGTCAGCTCGCCCTGCTCGAGCACGATGCGCGGGTCGCGCTGGGCGATGAGGTCGCCGCGCCGCACGTACACCTCGCCGTGAACGCCGACTCCCTCATCACCTGGTTCCTGCCCGCGCTGACCGCGGTGACCGCCGCGCACGCCGTCACGTTCGAGATCCACCGCGAGGACCAGGAGCGGACGGCGCAGCTGCTCGCGGCGGGGAGCGTCATGGGCGCCGTCACATCGCAGCGCGAGCCGGTGAGCGGATGCCTGGCCTCGCCCCTCGGCCGCATGCGGTACACCGCCATCGCGAAGCGCTCGTTCGCCGAGCGCTGGTTTCCGGCCGGCATCGGGCGCGCCGCACTCGAGGCGGCGCCGATCGTGGACTTCGACCGGCACGACACCCTGCAGACGACATTCGCCCGGCGGCATGGTGCGCGGAGCGAGGCGCCGCGCCATGTGATCAGCGCGTCCGCCGAGTTCGCGCAGGCGGTGGTGTCGGGTCTCGGCTGGGGCATGCTGCTGCCCGGTCAGTATGAGAGCGGCCTCCGGGACGGCTCGCTCGTGCAGCTCGGGGACGACGTGGTCGATGTGCCGCTGTACTGGCAGCGCTGGAACCTCTCCTCCCCGCTGCTCGACACGGTGACCGATGCCGTCCGCGTGGCCGCGGAGTCCTCCCCCGCCCTCGTCTGATGCGGGCCGCTCAGGACTCGGGGTCGTCGCCGAACTCCCGCAGCTCCTGAGCGCAGCGGCAGGACGCGGCGACCTTCGCCGCCCACCGCTCCGCCTCGGCGCGGCTGCCGACCCTGATGACGGTGAGGCCCCCGTCGAACTCCGCCGTCTGCGAATATGCCCCCGGGGTCACGATGCCGTCTGCGGTGACGCGGACGACGGGCACCCCGGTGTCCAACCCGCCTCCGAAGACGTAGACGCCGGCCTCCTTCATCTCGCGGATGACGGCGTGCGACTCCTCGACCACCGTGTCCAATTCCCCTTCCGGGATGACCATCGCGGCTGCGGGGAAGGAGATGAGGTAGGTGGTCATTCCCCAGGCGTAGCCCACTGCACGAGCGCCGTCAATCCCCTCTCGCCGCGCGCGCGGACGCGGGATGGTGGGCTTCCTGGGAGCTGGGCTGGGTGAAGTGGGATGAGGTGCGGGACATGTATACGGACTCAGACATCGTCGAGGCCGAGCACGCCGCGCCGGTGCTCGTCGATGGTGAGGCGCTCCGCGCGCTTCCCCCGCGCCGCCCGGCCGAACCGTCTGCTCGCGCGTCACGGATCCAGTGGGACCTGATCGCGCCGGACCGCTACGAGGTGCGGATCGGCGGCGAGACCGCCGGCTTCATCGACGTCGTCGGTGCGGTGTACGTGGTGCTCGCGGGGAGCCGGTACAGCCGGGCCGTCGAGATCGCGCAGACGCTGGTGTGGTCGACGGCCACCACCGCGCTCGATCAGTCGCGCGGCCGCTGACCCGCTCGTCAATCCGACCGGTGGAGGCGCTCTGACGCCTTCCGCGCGGCGCGCGCCTCGTCGCGCGCGTCCTTCCGGGCGGCGCTCAGCTGGTCGACGGCATCGCGGGCCGCGTCGAGGTCGGCGACCAGACGGTCGCGTTCCGCGTCGAGCTCCGTGATCCGGTCGTCCAGCGCGGTGACGCGGTCCTGCGCCTCCTCCCAGCGCTGCTCGATGCGGTCGAGCTCCTTCTCGGCGACCTGCGCGTGTCGCTCGGCATCTCGGGCCGCACGTTCGGCCGCGCGCCGCTCCCGGCGCTCGGCGAGTTCGTCCGACGGCGGCGCCGGCGCGGCGAGCTCGGGCTCGTACGGCCCGGACACGGCGTCCGTCAGGTCGGGCGACTCCATGCCGGTGGCTTCGATGGGGCGGAGCAGACGCGCCGAGGCGACCGCGGCCGCGGCATCCGGATCGCGGAGGGCCGCATCGAGGGTGCGTTCGACGGCGTCTCGCGCGGCGGCGCTGACGTCGACGCCGCGGGAGCCCGCCAGATCCAGCGCCGCGCGGGTGAGTTCCCGGAGCGTCCGCCGGCGCTCGCGGGTGAGCGCGGTGAGGGCCGCGCTGTCGCCCGCGTCCACCGCGTCGCGCAGCTCGTCGGCGAGCCGGAGGGCAGGCGTGAGCGTGTCGGATGCCTCGGCCGCGAAGAGGTTCACGACCCACGCCGCCAGGACCGGCTTACGGAGCTTCTTCACCGCCGCGGCGAGGGACGTGTCGTCGGTCGCCTTGGCCGCCGCCCCGCGCGCGGCGACGAACTCGTCGGGCGGCAGGATGCTCAGCGCGGCGGCGATCCGCGCCAGCTCGGCATCCGTATCGGTCACCCGCTCATTGTGCCCGACGCAGCCGTCAGAGGCCCTCGGCGACGGCGGCGGCGGCACGCATCCAGGCGTCGCGCGTGCGAGGCTGCAGCGCGTCGTAGCGGATCCGGCCCGCCTTCAGCGCGTGGTCGAACGGGATGATCTGCACGGCGCGGACATGTCCGATGAACTTCGCAGCGATGTCCTCGACGGCCGCCGCGCTCGACTTCTCGGACTGTCCGACGATGACGATGGCACTGTCGGCCAGCCGCTGCGAGTGCTCGTCCCGGTGGCGCAGCGCGTCGAGCAGGAGCGCCGCGGACTCCGCGGACTCCGGCGCCGCGAGGGTCGGCACGACGAGCTGGTGCGCCGAGTCGATCATCCGGAGCCAGCGGTCGGCGGACTCGTCGTTGCCGGAGTCGAAGATCACCATGCGGTAGTACCGCGCCGCCACGCGCGCGAGCAGGTCGAAATCGGCCGTCGTGATGCGCTGGTCCGCCGCGAGCAGCTCGGGGTTGGAGCGCAGCACGTCGTAGCGATCGATGCTCTGGTGGTGCACGAAGCGGGCGATGTCGGAGACGGATGCCGTCGGCTCGAGCAGCCGCCGCGCTTCGGGCAGCAGGTCTCGGATCGTCGTGTCGTACTCGCCCTGCTCGGTGCGCCAGCCGAGCGTCCCCCTGGTGTCGTTGTTGTCCCACGCGAGCACGTTCCCGCCGCCGTGCCGAGCGAACACCGCCGACAGCACGGCGGTGGTCATCGTCTTGCCGACGCCGCCCTTGCCGTTCGCGACGGCAATGGCGCGGCACCCCGCCCACTGCCGTGAGACGAGCTTCTCGCGCTCTGCGCGCTCGATCTCAGCGCGGGACGGGCCGACCGGGAGGCCGAGGCTCGCGAGGAAGGCACGCCATCCGGTCAGCTGGGCGGGGTGATCCGTCGCGGGCTCGATGAACGTGGGCCGGCTTCCGGCGGCGGGCGCATCGACTCCGGCGGCGACGGAGTCGTCCAGGCCGGAGGCCATCGCGCCGGCGGCGACGGGGAACGCACCGGTCGCCGTGAGGGAGCCCGCCTCGGCCTGCTCCTCGGCGTCCCGCGAGGCGCGCGCGACGTCGACAGGGCTCGGCGCATCCGCCGAGATCTCGGTGACCTCGCCCGGCGTCCACGGCAGCGGCTCGTGCTCCGTCGACCCCGTCGAGGCGCGAGGGCCCGCGGCGGAGGCGTCCCCGTCGGCGCCGGGCAGGAAGAACTGCGGCACGGCAGGCGGCACGCCGTCGGTGATGACCGTCCGTGCCGCGAACACGCCGTCCTCCAGGTCGTCGTCATCGCCGGGGTCGCCCGCGCTGACCGGGGCGAATGCGGGCGCCTCGTCCTCCGGCGACGGGTCGTCCTCGGCATCCTCACCGGGAGGATCGGCAGCGGGGACCGGGGCGTGCGCCGCCGCCGCGTGCGTCGCCTCGAGGTCCTCGTCGTCGGATGCGTCGTCCTCCACGTCGTCCTCCGGTGCGCCCTCGTCGGGCGCGTCCGCGCGCTCCGTATCCGGATCATCGCCGGCGGCCTCGACGGGGCCGGACCCCTCCGCGTCGTCGGGAGCGTCCTGGCGCGCCGTCGTCCACCAGAGGTGCTGCCGCAGCTCGGCGCGGGTGAGCGTCCGGTCGTCGTAGGTCACGGTGACGCGTCCGTCGGGGTCCACGAGCAGCTCGTGCTCGCCGTGATCGCCGCTCGTGTGCAGCGCGAGCGGCGCGCCCGAGGCCACGGCATCCGTTCGCGCATGCTGGATGAGCAGGTCCCGGATGCCGTCGGCGTCGTCCGCCGCGACGTCCGAGGTGCGCCCGTCGGCGGAGGTGTACCGGGCACTGACACCGGTGACGTGCGCGCGGGCGCGGAGCGGTTCGCTGCTCGTACTCATCGAGTTCCTTTCGGCAGTCCGTCCTGGGGGCGAGCGGATCCTGCGGGCCGCGAGGAGGATGCGGCCCGCCGGGTGCGACGCGCCGTCTCCCCACGGTCGTGGGACGCGATCCCACGCTATCGCGGGAGACCGCGGACCGCCGCGCCCTTGACGCCGCCGAGCCCGCGTGGCGCGCCGGCGGTGCGCCGACGCCCCGCACCGACCTACCGGGAGGCGTGCAGCCGCTCGAGGTGGACGCGCATCGCCTCCGCCGCCTCGTCGGGCCGCTGCGCCTCGATGTGGCGCAGGACGTCCAGATGCTCGCGGTCGATGTCCTCCCAGCGCTCCGCCGACCGCGGCGTGGACAGCGAGTCCTGCTGGAAGACGTCCCACACCGGAGGTGCGAGGAGTGAGATCAGCCGGTTGCCGGCGGCATCGATGACGGCCTGGTGGAAGTCCTGGCTCGACACGGTGCGATCGAGCACGGTCCGGCCGTGCTCCACGCGGGTGGCGGCCAGCCGCAGTCGCTCGAGGTCCTCGTCGGTGCGGCGCAGCGCAGCACCGCGCGCCGAGGGCACTTCGAGGATGAGACGCGTCTCGAACAGCTCCTCGACGTCGATGACGTTGTAGCCGTTGAGCAGCTGCAGGCTCGTCACGATGCTCTCCTGCAGCGCCTCGGGGTCGGGCCGGGCGATGAACGTGCCCCCGGCGACACCGCGCTTGGTGACCGTGAGGTTCTGAGACGACAGCATCCGGAGCGCCTCGCGGATCGTGTTACGGCTGACGCCGAACTGCACACCGAGCTTCTCCTCGGACGGCAGCTGTGCACCGGGTTCGAGCGTCCCGTCGATCACCATCCGGCGCAGCTGGCTCGCGACCTGGCGGTACGCCGGTTCGATGCGCTGGACCGTGAGGCGGTTCGCCGTCGATGACTGGGCCATGCGCCCCTCCTTCACACCCCTGTGACGGGCTTCAGACACCGTATCTCAGAAACGTCCAGCAGCGTCTCCGACACGACTTCTTCTCTCGGCAACCGCGAAATATGGCTGTTACACGCGTGATACCTCCCCCGAACGAAGCATCCCTAGTGTCGACTTCGTAAACATTGGACATTTAGGGATCGGAAGAGATGTGACCCGCTTCATCACTTCGCGCGTCGTGCGTACCGCCCTGACCGTGTTCGTCGTCCTCAGTCTCGCTTTCGTCCTGGCCCGTCTCACCGGGGATCCGGTGCGGCTGATGCTCCCCCAGGAAGCGACGCAGGCGGACGTCGACGCGATGCGCGCGACACTCGGGCTCGATCGGCCACTGTGGGAGCAGTACGTCTCCTTCCTGGTCGCCGCCGCTCAGGGCGACCTCGGCGACTCGATCCGCCAGGGCGTGTCGGCCGTCGGCCTCGTCATCGAGCGCCTCCCGGCTACCCTCGAGCTGGCTTTGGCGTCCTTCGCGATCGGGCTGCTCGTGGCGATCATCGTCGCCGTGCTCGGGGAGCTGTCCCGCAGCGAACGCGTCCGGGGCACCATGCTGTGGATCGCCACGACCCGGCAGGCCATCCCGCCGTACCTCTTCGGCATCCTGATGATCCTGGTGTTCTCGGTCTGGCTCGGCGCGCTGCCGGCGATGGGACGCACGTCGTACGCCAGCTACGTGCTGCCGATCCTGACGATCGCCTCGTTCGAAGTGGCCCTGTACCTGCGCCTCCTGAACCAGTCATTCGCCGAGAGCCGTCAGAAGGACTTCGTGCGCACCGCCCTCGCGAAGGGCGCATCCCGTACCCGCGTCGTCCTGCGGCACCAGCTGCCCAACGCACTGCTGCCGCTCATCACCGTCGCCGGCATCAATCTGGGCGTCCTGGTGGGTGGGCTCGTCGTCATCGAGACCGTCTTCAACTGGCCGGGGCTCGGCCGTCTGATCGTCCAGGGCGTCGAGCAGCGGGACTACCCCATCGTGCAGGCCGGCGTCGTCGTCATCGCGATCGTCTTCGTCCTCATCAACCTGATCGTGGACATGCTCTACGCCACCCTGGACCCGAGAGTGAGGCTCGCCCGATGACCGCCGTCACGCAGATTCCCGGCGGGGTGCGCCTGCGCAGCGCCACCGCCGCCGTCGTCGGTTCCGTCCGTCGCAGCTCGCCGTCCACCGTCGTCGCGCTCGTGTTCATCGGTGCGGTGCTGATCCTGTCCTTCGTCGTCCCGCTGCTGCCGGGTGCCGACCCGTACTCGCAGAGCCTGGGCGAGAGCCTCATCGAGCCGCTCACGGACTCCGCACACCTGCTCGGGACCGATCAGCTGGGTCGCGACGTCCTCAGTCGACTCGCCCTCGCGACGCAGATGTCCCTGCTCATCGCGGTCGGAGCGGTGCTGATCAGCGCGATCCTCGGCCTTGTCGTCGGGCTCGTTGCGGGCTATCGCGGCGGCCGGATCGACACCGTGCTGATGGGCATCGGCGACGTCCAGCTCGCGATCCCGGTGGTCCTCCTCCTGATCGTGCTGGTCGCGACGCTCGGCTCCAGTCCGGCCCTCCTGGTGATCCTGCTCGGATTGACCAACTGGGTGACGTACGGCCGCGTGGTCCGCGCGGTCGTGTTCTCCCTGCGTGAGCAGGAGTTCGTCACGGCGGCCGTGTCGGCGGGCGCCTCGGCGGGCTGGGTGATCCGTCGGCACCTGCTGCGCAACGTCCTCCCCCAGGTCCTCATCCTCTCGGCGTTCCAGATCGGTGTCGTCATCACGATCGAGTCCTCACTCAGCTTCATCGGGCTGGGCATCCAGCCGCCGACGCCGAGCCTCGGACTGATGATCAACGAGGGCCAGCGATACCTCCAGTCCGACCCGTGGATGACGATCGTCCCCGCGGCCGCCGTCTTCCTCCTCATCGCCGGCGCACAGTTCCTGTCGCAGGCGTTCGAGCGCACCCGCTCCTCCTGAACCGCTCCCCTGCCACCGCTCCCGCCACAGCCCGCTCCACCCGACCACACCAAGGAGACATCGTGTCCACTCCGCACCACCTCCCCCGCTGGATCGCCGCCCCCGCCCTGCTGACCGTCGGCGCAATCAGCCTCGCCGGCTGCACCGGCGGCTTCGACGATGCCGCGGCATCCGAGGACGACTCGATCGTGGTCGCCCTGACCGGCGAGCCGTCGTCGCTGAACCCGCTCTACGACACGAACCTCAATGCGCTGAACATCTTCTACGACGTCTTCACCCAGCTGACGACGATCGATGAGAAGGGCGATGTCGTCCCGTCACTGGCCACCGAATGGTCGGCCGACGCGTCGCTCACGACCTGGACGTTCACCCTTCGCGATGACGCCGTCTTCTCGGACGGATCGCCGGTCACCGCCTCGGACGTCGTCTTCACCTATGAGACGACCATGGCCGACCCCGAGGCGAACCTCGCCGGCTACATGACCACGATCGAATCCGTCGAGGCCGCCTCCGACACCGAGGTGGTGTTCCATCTCAACACGCCGTACGCGCCGTTCGACCGCCAGGTCACTCTCGTGCCGATCCTGCCGCAGGCTGCCTATGAGAAGGACCCGGATGCCTTCGCCGCCGCGCCCGTCGGGTCGGGGCCGTACCAGGTGGAGCGGTGGCAGAAGGGCGACTCCATCGTGCTGACCCGCAACGAGGAGTACTTCGGCGAGGCCGGAGCGTATGAGCGGATCGAGTTCCGCTTCGTGCTCGACGAGACGACACGAGCGAACTCCCTGCAGTCCGGCGACCTCGACATCGCCCTCCTGGGCACGTCGCAGGTGAACACGGTCGAGGCATCCGACTCGGTCGACGTCGTCGACCAGCAGAGCAATCGCGTGCTCTACCTCGGCTTCAACGGGAGCGAGGGCCCACTCGCGGACCCCGCCGTGCGGAAGGCCGCCGACCTGGCGGTCGATCGCACCGCGATCAGCGATGACCTCATGAACGGCGCGGTGGAACCGACCGGTCAGCTCGTCGCAAAGGTGACCTTCGGCTACACCGAGGACGTCACGGCCACCGAGTACGACCCGGATGCCGCCGCAGCGATGCTCGAGGAGTCCGACTACGACGGCAGTCCGATCGTGCTGTCGTACCCGACGACCGGACTGCCGCAGATCGACCAGCTCGCGCAGGCCGTCGCCGGCTACCTGGAGACGGCCGGCTTCACGGTGACCCTCGACGGCCAGGAGGCGGGCACGTTCAGCTCGAACTGGTTCTCGAACCAGCTTCCCGGCGCCTTCATCTTCGCGTTCGCGCCGTCCGTGATGGACGCCGATCTCCCCCTCGGGATGCTGACGCGCTCCGGCGGGCAGGGCTACTTCTCGGACCCCGAGATCGACGATCTGCTGGTCGCCGAGATCGCCGAGCCGGACGAGGCGACCCGCGCCGACCTGCTCGGGCAGATCTCCGAGATCGTCGCGGAGAACACCTACTACGCGCCGCTGTTCATCGACACCTACACGTACGGCTACACGGCCGGGCTCGAGTGGACTCCGCGTCCCGACGGCTTCTTCGTCTTCAACTGACTGACCGATCGCCACCACCACCACCGTTCCCGAAAGGACACCCCATGACCACCATCCCCCGCGAGAACACCGCTGTCCTGGTCATCGACATGCAGCGCGCGTTCTTCGACAACGGCGACTCGCTCGGCCGCTCCGGCGTCGACGTCACCCCTCTCCGCGCCGCCATCCCCGGCACGAAGCGACTGATCGCCGACGCCCGCGCCGCCGGCGTGCCGGTCATCTTCACCCGGTACGTCTATCACGAGGGGATGATCGACTTCGGGCCCATCCGCGGCATCAAGGCGCAGGACCGGATCTCGTCGAACTCCCTCGGGGCCGGCGAGCCGGAGATCGAGATCATCAACGAGCTGGCGCCGCTCCCCGGCGAGATCGTCATCGACAAGTCCCGTCCGAGCGCGTTCTACGGCACGCGGCTCGAGCCGGTGCTCACCGGCCTCGGCATCCGCAACGTCGTCCTGTGCGGCGTCACGACCAACATCTGCGTCGAGACGACGGCACGCGACGCCGGTCAGCGCGATTACGGCACGTACGTCGTCCGCGATGCGGTCGCCGAGTTCACCGCCGAGCGCAACCACCACGCGCTGTTCGCCATCGACTGGAGCTTCGGCCAGACGGTCACCCTCGCCGAGGTCGAGGAGTCCTGGGACGTCGAGGCAGCCGAATCCATCGAGTCCATCGCGTACGCGGTCGCCTGACCGGCGGCATCGGGAGCTGTGGAGATGTCCGTGACGACGCCGATCGGGGGATGGCGCGCCCGCGTGATGCTGGCATCGCTCGCCCTGGCCGGCGTCGTCGCGGCCCTCATGCAGACGCTCGTGCTGCCGCTGCTGCCGCTGTTCCCCGGATGGTTGGACGTCACGAGCGCGGACGCGCAGTGGATCGCGACGTCGACCATGCTCGCCGGCGCGATCGGCGCGCCGCTGTTCGGATGGCTCGGCGACCGGTACGGACTGGCGCGGATGATCGTCGCGGCCCTCGTGCTGCTGTCGATCGGGTCAGCCGTCTCGGCCCTGTCCGACTCGCTCGGCATGCTGCTCCTCGGCCGGACGCTGCAGGGGTTCTCGAGCGGCGTCATGGGCCTCGCCCTCGCCGTCGCTCGCACGATGCTCGCCCCCGCGTCCCTGCCGTGGGCGGTCGGCATCGTCAGCGGCACCCTCGGGATCGGCACGGGCCTCGGCGTCCCCCTCGCCGGACTCGTGCTGGAGGTGCTGCCGTGGCAGGGGGTGTTCTGGATCGCCGCCGCCGCGGGTCTCGCGTCGGCCGGCCTCGTCGCCCTGCTGGTGCCGCATCGCCGGGCACGGGCGAGCGGGACGTTCGACTTCACCGGCGCCGCCGTCTTCAGCGGCATCCTCCTCCTCGTCCTCGTCCCGCTCAGCATGATCGGACGGCACGGCGTGACCGCCGCGAGCGTGGTCTCGTGGCTCGCCGCCGCCATCGCCGCGGCCTGGTGGGTCCGTCACGAGCTGCGCACGCGTTCGCCGTTCGTCGACGTCCGGCTGGCGCGCCTCGCGCCCATCGCGTCGTCGCATGTGACGGCCCTGTTCGTCGGGATCGCGTTCTTCCTCAGCTTCACCGGCACCGTCTATCTGACCCAGATGCCGACCGCCGACGGCGTCGGCCTCGGCGGCGGCGTCCTGCTGACGGGCCTCGTCCAGACACCGGCGAGTCTCGCCTCCATCGCGGCCGCCCCGCTCGCCACCTTCATCGCCACGCGGTGGGGTGCCCGCAACACGGTCGCCGCCGGTGCCCTCGGCGTCGCCGCGGCGAGCGCCTCACGGATGCTGGTGCTCGACGACGTCGTGCTCGTCTCGGTCTGCACGCTCCTGGTCTCGGGCAGCGCCTCGTTCACCTTCGCCGCGATGCCGCTCATCCTCATGGACGTCGCCCCGCTGCACGCGACCGGCGCCGTCAACGGCCTGAACATCATGATGCGCCAGGTCGGCTCCGCGATCGCCGGCGTGATCGGAGCGATCATCCTGGCGGTCACCGCCGACCAGGGAGCGTACTCGCGCTCCACCTTCGACCTCCTGTTCGGCATCGGCGCCGCCTGCGGCCTCGTCGCCGCCGCGGCGATGCTGCCGTGGCAGCGGCGCCCTCCGCACCCGCTCCCCTCCCCGGCCGACATCGAAAGGGCCTCCCGATGACCTCCTCTCCGCCTCCCGTCCTGTCCGTGCGAGACCTCGCCGTGGAGTTCACGACCTCGCGCGGCGTGTTCTCGGCGATCCGCGACATCTCGTTCGACATCGGCCCCGGCGAGACCCTCGCGGTCGTCGGCGAGTCCGGCTCGGGCAAGTCGACGACCGCGGCATCCGTCAACCGCCTCCTGGCCGCGAACGGCCGCATCGCGTCGGGTTCGATCATGTTCGCCGGCCGCGACCTCGCCGCGGCCGGCGAGAAGGAGATGGGCGCGATCCGCGGCGCCGGTATCGGGCTCGTCCCGCAGGACCCGATGTCGAACCTCAACCCGATCCAGCGCGTGGGCGACCAGATCGCCGAGGTCCTGCACATCCACCGGCAGGCGTTCGGCGCGTCGGCGTGGCGGCGCGCGATCGAGCTGCTCGACATGGTGGGCATCCCGGATGCCGCGCGCCGTGCCGCGCAGTTCCCCCACCAGCTCTCCGGTGGCATGCGCCAGCGGGTGCTGATCGCGATGGGACTCGCGTGCCGGCCGAAGCTGCTGATCGCCGATGAGCCGACGAGCGCGCTGGACGTCACCGTGCAGAGGACGATTCTCGACCGGCTCGCCGAGCTGACCGCGGAGCTCGGCACGTCGGTGCTCATGATCACCCACGACCTCGAGCTCGCCGCCGAGCGCGCCGACCACGTCGTCGTGATGTACCGCGGCGACATGGTGGAGTCCGGTCCCGCCGCAACCCTCCTCCGCGCGCCGAAGGCCGAGTACACCCAGCGCCTCCTGGCGGCATCGCCGGCCATCGACTCGGCACCGCTCGTGTCGCCCGGTGGTGACGCCGAACCGCTGATGCGGCTGGACCAGGTCGGCATGACCTACCCGACGCGCGGGCGCCGAACGCCGGACTTCGTCGCCGTCGAGGGGTCGAGCTTCGTGATCCCCCGGGGGCAGACCGTGTCCATCGTCGGGGAGTCCGGATCGGGGAAATCCACGACCGCCCGCATGGCGCTCGCGCTCGAGAAGCCGACGGCCGGCGACGTCATCTTCGACGGGCAGCCGCTGTCGGGGATGGGCAGAAAGGAGCTGTTCGCCTTCCGGCGGCGCGTGCAGCCGGTGTTCCAGAACCCGTACGGGTCGCTGGATGGCCGCATGACGATCCGCGAGAGCATCGCGGAGCCGATGCAGATCCACCGGATCGGCGACCCCGGGTCGCGCCGCGCCCGCGTCGATGAGCTGCTCGAGCTGGTGGCCCTGCCGACCGAGCTCGCCGAGCGGTATCCGTCGGAGCTGTCCGGCGGACAGCGACAGCGCGTCGCGATCGCCCGTGCGCTGGCACTCGATCCCGAGCTGATCGTGCTCGACGAGGCCGTGTCGGCGCTCGACGTCATCGTGCAGGCTCAGATCCTCGCCCTGCTCGTGCGGCTGCAGGACGAGCTGGGTCTCAGCTACCTGTTCATCAGCCACGATCTCGCCGTGGTGCGGATGGTGTCCCACCACGTGCACGTCATGCAGCGCGGCCGCATCGTCGAATCGGGGACGCCGCAGCAGATCTTCGATGCGCCCCGCGAGGCCTACACGCGCGAGCTTCTCGGATCGATCCCGGGCGGTGTGCCGACGATGTACGCCGCCTGACGGTCAGCGACGCCGCAGCAGGGCCGCCGCGCCGACGGCCACCGCCGCGGCGGCCGCGGTCGCGGCTGCCGACCCCGCCGCCGCCAGCGCGCGGCGGTGGCCGATCGCCCAGGTCTGCGGGCTTCCGGTGCGGGCGCGGTCGTCGAACGCGCCGTGGGCGCCGTGATCGCCGGGGACCGGCTCGTACAGGTTGGGCGGGCTCGTCGACTCGCCCTTGTCGGGGGCGAACTGCCCCTCCCAGGCGTTGCGGGCGAGGTACCAGTCGAGGAAGCGGCCCGCGAAGCGCGTGCCGAGGACGAGGAAGACGGTCGACTCCCCCACCCACGTCCGGCGGCGGGGACGGTCGGCCACGTCGGCGACGGCCTTCGCTCCCACCTCGGGCTGATAGATCGGGGGCACCGGCTGGGGGTGCTGCCGGAACGGGGACTTCACCCAGCCGAACTGGGGCGTGTTGAGCGCCGGCATGTCGACGATCGACACCGCGACCCGGCTGCCTTCGTGGGTGAGCTCCGACACGACGGAGTCGGTGAAGCCGTCGATCGCGTGCTTCGCGCCGCAGTACGCCGCCTGCAGCGGGATGCCGCGGTGCGCGAGCGCCGATCCGATCTGGATGATGTGGCCGGCGTCACGGGGCTGCATCCGCTTCAGCGCGGCGCGGGTTCCGTTGACGGCGCCGAGGTAGGTGACCGCCGTGGCCCGGTCGTAGTCCTCGGGAGCCGTCTCCAGGAAGGGGGCGATCGAACCGGACATGACGTCGTTGACCCACAGGGCGATCGGCCCGAGGTGACTCTCGACCTCGTCGGCCGCGCGATCGACGGCCGCGTTGTCGGACACGTCGACCAGCACGCCGTGCGATCGGCGCCCGCGCGCCTGCACGTCGGCGACGGCGGCGTCCACGCCGTCCTTCCCGCGCGCGAGGACCGCGACGTCCCAGCCGCGGTCGGCGAGCTCGCGCACGATCGCCCGGCCGAGGCCCGCACTGCCACCCGTCACGACGGCGACGCCGCGCGATGCCGAATCAACCATGAAGAACTCCTCTCGCGAGCGCCCGTGCGGCGCGTGCGGTCCATCCTCAGCGGTGCGGCTCGTCGGCCGGAAGCGCTTGCCCCTGCGCGCGCGATGCCGTAGAACCCCGACACCCCGAACCGCCGAGCGCAACCCCTTACCGACATCGGATGCCGGGCGCCTACCGTCGTCGCCATGAAGATCACCGACGTGAAGTGGAACAAAGAGGCGCGACAGAAGATCGTCGACGACGCGAACAACGTCCTCCGCGAGGCCGTCCTCGACATCGCCCGGTCGAGCGAGACGATCACCTCGGACGAGGCGTTCGCCCAGCTGACGTCCCGGCTCAAGGACCGGTTCATCGACTGGGAGCCCGGCCCCGACCTGCGCACCTACGCCGACGCGATCGCGGACGGGGAGATCGACCTCGACGACGACTGAGCCGCCCGCGACCGCCGGGCGGATGCCCGGCGCACCGCTACGGTGAGAGCGTGCGCGAGGTGATACGGACGACCGGGCGGCTTCTCGCCGGGCACTGGCCCGCCCTCGCCGCCTGGTGGCTCGCCGGCACACTGGGCCGGTACCTCGGCATCGAGCTCGCCGGCTTCGTCGGCGGGTACAGCGCGCTCGGCGGCATCCTCCTCCTTCCGCTGGCGATCCTCGCGAAGCTCGTCAGCCTCGTGGCGATGCTCCTCGTGCTCCGCGACGGCATGGTGCGCCTCGGCGTGATCGCGCCCCCGCCGACGGAGCGGCGCCGACGGGCGATCGCCTTCCGTGACGCCCTGCTCTCCTCGGTCCTGCCGTTCATCGCGGTGTACGCGGTGCTCGGCTTCCTGCGCGAGGACGTCGCCGCCTATCTCGACGCCGCCCTGCAGAAGGCGAGCGAGCGTCGCGCCGTCGGGCTCTCGGGCGGCGTGGCGGTCGACACCTCCGGCGCCGTCGACCAGCTGTCATGGGAGCCGTGGACGCTCGCGGTCGTCGCACTCGCGTTTGCCGGCCGCTGGGCATGGACCCGCTGGAACGGGCGGCTCCCCCGGTGGAGCGCCGTCATCGCCACCTACCTCGAGGGACTGTGGGTGTTCCTGGCGGCCTACGTCATCGGGGAGGCCGTCGGCCAGGTCACGAGCTGGGTCGATTCCCGCCAGGCGATGGCATGGCTCGGCGATCTGCGAGAGGGGATCGGGGCGTGGTTCGCCCCGCTGGGGTGGCTGTGGGATGCCGTCGGCGTGGTCGCCGGCGAGGCCGGGGACCTGCTGCTCGTGCCGCTGGCGTGGCTCACGATCGCCGGCGTGGTCTACGGACAGGCGGTGAACCCGCAGGGCGTCCAGTGGCGGGGCGGAGTCGCGATGCGCGCCCGCGAGCGGTACGGCTCCGTGCCGCAGCGGCTGCGCCGCCGCCTGAACGACATCGGCTCGAGCGTGGGTTCGCGGTTCCGCCCGATGTGGCGCGCGCTCGTGCTCATGTGGCGCGGCGGTCCGATCCTGATCGGCGGGTACGTCCTGCTGTACGTCGTGGTGCTGCTCGCCGAGCAGCTGCTGCGGATGGGGCTCATCCGCCTGGTCGGACCGCACGAGTTCTTCGAGTTCTGGCGGGTCGTCGGCGGCCCGCTGCTCCTGCTCGTCCCGCTCGTCGTCGAACCGGTCCGCGTGGCGCTCATCGCGAGCGCGTACGACGCGACGCTGGGCGCGCTCATCGGCGCACCCGTGGCCGGGTCAGGGAAGGACGACCTCGAGTCGGAGGAAGTCCGGGAACTGGTCGACGACCTCGAGGTCCAGGCCCAGACGACCGGTGACGTCGTCGGGGACGAGGAACGGGATCTCCATCGTGAACGGCCCGACCGGGTATGAGTCCGCCGCCGGGTCGGTCGGGCAGAAGGTGACCTTCTCGTAGTCCCAGTCCAGCGCGACGGCGTCGCCCTCCCACTCGCGGCCGGCACCGTCGAGCTCGACGAGCGCAGCGACCCGGCACGACGTCGCTGCGCCGTGTCGGTCCACCGGAACGGACACCGCGACCACCCTCGTGTCCGGCGGGAGCTCGACGCCGGGATCGGGCGTGACGGCGGCAGCGGCGGCGGGGCCCCACGTGACGCCGCCGAACTCGACGGTGTCGCCGGGGTCGACGTTCCGCGCGAAGACCGGCTTGCCCTGGTTCGCGTACCACCACTCGCCGCCGACCAGGATGCCCCCGGTCGCCGGCAGCAGGATCAGCAGGGCGACCAGGGCTGCGGCGTTCCGGCGCCCCCATCGGCGCGTCACGGCGCCGCCCATCCCGTCGGCTCCATCTCGACCTCATCCTGAGGCTCCAGGTCGGCGAGGTCGATGCGCAGCTCGACGAGGGAGTCGAGACGGGTCTCCGCCTCGCTGCCGCTCAGCTGCAGGGCGGCGGAGCGCTCCCGGGCGGCGGTCGGCAGCTCGAAGGCGAGACTCCCCCGCTGCGGGATGCCGGTCTCGAGCGAGGTGTCGACGAACGACGCCGGCCGTTCACTGGCGCGGTACGTCACGCCGTCCACCACCAGCACGGCGTTCCCGAGGTTCGTGGACTTCTCGGTGCGGACGGCTTCCGCCTGGAGGTCGACGACGAGCCAGGTGCCCTCGGCGGACCAGCCGCGCGCGTCGGCCACCCGCGAAGCGAGGTGGACGTCCGTCACGGTCACCTCGAAGGTGCGGGCGACGGCGCTCTCGCCGATCTCGGCCGACACGACGAACGGGCCGTTGGCGTCGTCGTCGGTGGGCGTGACCTGGACGACTCCCCACGCGGCGAGCAGGAGGCCGACGCCGACGCCCCAGGCGAGCCGGCGGTTCATCCGGCATCCGTCCCGTCGACGCCGGAGCCGACATCGGTGATCGGCACGGTGAGGACGGCCGCCGTGACCGGGTCGTCCCAGCTCTCGCCGTAGGTGATGAGCCGGCCGGTCCGCAGCGAGAAGTCCCGGACGTCGACGTGCACCTCGTCGCCGTCGGCGAACGCGTCGCCGGGGACCGCCCAGGTGAGCACGAGCGGGACCGGGAGCCCGGGCTGCAGGTACGGATCGGTGGTTACGTCGTCGAATCGCGCGACGGATTCCGGGGCGGCCCGCTCGACCTCCTCGACGAGCAGCGAGCCGGTCACGCCGGTCTCGGAGTGGGCGGCGACCGCCCGGTCCCAGCGGTTCTCCGCCGTCACGACCAGCGCGAGCACCCTCTCGCCGTCCTCGACGAAGATGCCCGCCTCGGGCAGCTCGTCGATCAGGACCGCCCGCTCGACCGTGAGCGCGAGCTGAGCGTTCCGATGGGTCTCACCCGCCTCGAGCCGGGCGGGCGGCGGCGCGGCGACGGCGTTCAGGCCGCCGAAGGCCGCCGTGACGGCGAGGAACGGGATCGTCAGGATGCCGGTGAGCCATCCCGTGGGCACGCGATCCGACACCGCGTGGACAAGACGGGCCGCCCGCCGGGGACGCGGCCGAGCCGACGCGGCCCCGGGCGACGCGGCCTCGGCCGTCGCCCGAGCGGATGCCGTGTCGTCCTGCCCCGGGTCGGGCGCTGCGGGCGGAGGCGCGGTCACGGCCACATCCTATGGCGCGCCGGTTCGCTACGCCCTCAGCGGACATCCGTCTCCGGGGGGAGGCGGATGTCCGAACCTGGTGGCACGCTGAGTCCCATGCTCGGAACCCTGCTGGTCCGCTACCTGCGGACCTATCGCTGGCTGCTGCTGGGGGTGCTGGTCTTCCAGTTCGCCTCGGCCATGGCGGCGCTGTATCTGCCCCGCCTCAACGCCGACATCATCGACAACGGCGTCACCCAGGGTGACATCCCCTACATCTGGTCCCACGGCGTGCTCATGCTGGCGATCGCGCTCGGGCAGATCGTGGCATCCGTCATCGCCACCTACTTCGCCGCGCGCGCCGCCATGGCCGTCGGCCGCGACATCCGCCGCGACGTGTTCGAGAAGGTGAGCGGCTTCTCCGAGCGCGAGGTCACGCAGTTCGGCGCCGGCTCGCTCATCACCCGCAACACCAACGACGTGCAGCAGGTGCAGATGCTGGCGATGATGGGCGCGACGATGCTCGTCACCGCTCCGCTGCTCGCGATCGGCGGCATCATCATGGCGCTCCAGCAGGATGTCGGCCTCAGCTGGCTGATCGGGGTCTCGGTGCCGACGCTGCTGATCATCGGCGTCCTCATCATCAGCCGCATGGTCCCGCTGTTCCGCAGCTACCAGGTGAAGCTCGACAACGTGAACCGCATCATGCGCGAACAGCTCACCGGGGTGCGCGTCGTGCGCGCGTTCGTGCGCGAGCGCATCGAGGAGGAGCGCTTCCGCGGCGCCAACACCGACATCATGGTGGTCGGCCGCAAGGTCGGGTCGCTGTTCGTGCTCATGTTCCCGCTCGCGATGCTCGTCCTCAACGTCACGGTCGTCGGCGTCATCTGGTTCGGCGGCATCGAGGTGGATGCCGGCAACGTCGACATCGGCACGCTGTTCGCCTTCATGCAGTACATCGGCCAGATCCTCATGGGCGTCCTCATGGCCACCTTCATGACGATCATGATCCCCCGCGCCGCGGTGTCGGCGGACCGCATCGGCGAGGTGCTGGCGGTCGCCGGCGGCCTCGCGAAGCCGGTGAATCCGGTCAGCGAGTTCCCGGCGCCCGGATCCGTCGCCTTCGACGACGTCGCGTTCACCTACCCGGGCGCCGACTCCCCCGTCCTCGAGGGCATCTCGTTCCGTGCGGAGCCCGGCGAGACGGTCGCGATCGTCGGCTCGACCGGGTCGGGCAAGACGACGCTCGTCTCCCTCATCCCCCGGCTGTTCGACGTGACGAGCGGTTCCGTGCGGATCGCCGGGGTCGACGTGCGCGAAGCGGACCTCGACCGGCTCTGGCAGGGCATCGGCCTCGTCCCGCAGCGGCCGTTCCTGTTCACCGGGACCGTCGCCTCGAACCTGCGGTTCGGGCGCGAGGAGGCGACGGACGACGATCTGTGGCACGCCCTCGAGATCGCCCAGGGCCGCGACTTCGTCGAGGAGATGGACGGGCAGCTCGGCGCCCGGATCGCGCAGGGCGGCACGAACGTCTCGGGCGGGCAGCGCCAGCGCCTGTCGATCGCCCGCGCGATCGTGCACCAGCCCGACATCCTCGTGTTCGACGACTCGTTCTCGGCGCTCGACCTGACGACGGATGCCCGACTCCGGCAGGCGCTCTGGCGAGAGCTGCCGCACGTCACGAAGATCGTCGTCGCGCAGCGCGTGTCGACGATCACCGACGCCGACCGGATCGTCGTCCTCGACGCCGGTCGCATGGTCGGTGTCGGAACGCACGACGAGCTCCTCGCCTCGAACGAGACGTACCGGGAGATCGTCGAATCGCAGCTGGGGGTGGACGCATGAGCGAGCAGGGATCCCGCAAGCGCGGCGCGCGAGGGACCGCACCGGCATCCGAGCCCGTGCTGACCGAGGAGGAGAAGCTCGAGCTCGAGCTGGCGGAGCAGGCCCGCCTGAACAGCGGCGACTGGGATTCGGTCGCCCCGGGCAAGGCGTCGAACTTCGGGCCGAGCTTCCTCCGGATGATCGCGCTCCTCTCGCCGTACAAGTGGGTCTTCGCCCTCGTGACGCTCGCCGGCGCGATCGGCGTGGTGCTCGCGGTCGCGGCGCCGAAGATCCTCGGCGAGGCGACGAACATCATCTTCGAGGGCGTCATCTCGAACGTGCTCGGTGCGCAGCCGGGCTTCGCCGGGCTCACGCAGGATCAGGCCGTCGAGGCCCTCCGCGCAGCCGGTCAGGCCGAGCAGGCGAACATCGTCGGCGCGATGGAAAACTACGCGCCGGGCGCCGGCGTCGACTTCGACGCGCTGCGGACCGTCATCACCTGGGTGCTCGTCATCTACGTGGCATCCGCCCTGCTGACGTGGCTGCAGGGCTACGTCATCAACGTGATCATGGTGCGGACGATGTGGCGGCTCCGCGAGGACGTCGAGGCGAAGCTGAACCGGCTTCCCCTCTCGCACTTCGACCGGGTGCAGCGCGGCGAGCTGATCTCGCGCGTCACGAACGACATCGACAACATCACGCAGACGATGCAGCAGTCGCTGTCAGGCGCGCTGACGGCCGTGCTCACCGTGGTGGGCGTGCTGATCATGATGTTCTCGATCTCCTGGCAGCTGGCGATCGTCGCCCTCATCGCCCTGCCCCTCATGGCGGTCATCTTCGGCATCATCGGACCGAAGTCGCAGAAGGCGTTCGGCGTGCAGTGGCGCAAGGTCGGGCGCCTCAACGCCCGCGTCGAGGAGTCGTTCTCGGGTCATTCGCTGGTGCGGGTGTTCGGTCGCGAGGCCGACGCGCGCGACAAGTTCCAGGTCGAGAACGAGGAGCTCTACCAGGCCGCGTTCAAAGCGCAGTTCCTGTCGGGCATGATCATGCCCGGCATGACCTTCATCGGCAGCCTCACGTACGTCGGCATCGCCGTGCTCGGCGGACTCATGGTCGCGAGCGGCCAGCTGCGACTGGGGGACGTGCAGGCGTTCATCCAGTACTCGCAGCAGTTCACCCAGCCGCTGTCGGAGCTCGGCGGCATGGCGGCCGTCGTCCAGTCGGGCACGGCGTCGGCCGAGCGTGTGTTCGACCTGCTCGACGCCGACGAGCAGGAGGCCGACCTGGAGGACGCCCCGGCGCTGAACGGCGGCCAGGGCGTCATCGAGTTCGAGAACGTGAAGTTCTCCTACTCGCCGGACCACCCGCTGATCAGCGATCTGTCCTTCCGCGTGGAGCCCGGGCAGACGGTGGCGATCGTGGGACCGACGGGCGCCGGCAAGACGACGCTCGTGAACCTGCTCATGCGGTTCTACGAGCTCGACGGCGGCCGGATCCTGCTCGACGGGCAGGACATCGCCGCGCTCACGCGCGACGACGTCCGATCGCGCACCGGCATGGTGCTGCAGGACCCGTGGCTGTTCGCGGGGACGATCCGCGAGAACATCCGGTACGGTCGCCAGTCCGCCACGGATGAGGAGATCGAGGCCGCGGCCGTCGCGACGCGCGTCGACCGGTTCGTGCGGTCGCTGCCCGAGGGCTACGACACGATGCTCGACGAGGACGCGTCCAACGTGTCGGCCGGCGAGAAGCAGCTGATCACGATCGCCCGCGCGTTCGTGGCGCAGCCGGCGGTGCTCATCCTCGACGAGGCCACCTCGTCGGTGGACACGCGCACCGAGCTGCTGCTGCAGCACGCGATGGCCGCGCTCCGCGAGGGCCGGACGTCGTTCGTCATCGCCCACCGCCTGTCGACGATCCGCGATGCCGACCTCATCCTCGTGATGGAGCACGGCGACATCGTCGAGAAGGGCACGCACGAGGAGCTCATCGCGCAGGAGGGCGCGTACTACCGGCTGTACCGCTCGCAGTTCGAGCAGGCCCATGCCGACCTCGACCCGGTCGGCGCCGACGGCGCCCCGGTCGCCGAGGCCGACATCCCTGCCCCCGCGGAGGGCTGACCTCGCCGCGCCGACGGACCTACCGACGGGTGGCGGTGACCAGCAGGAACTCCCACTGCATGACGCCGTCCTCGAGGAGACGGTCACCGAGGGCGGCGAGGTCGGCGTCCAAGGCGGCGACCTTCTCGGCGTCCTCCCCGAGGAACCGGAAGACCGCGATCGTCGGTCCGTAGTTCGCCTTGAAGAAGTCCCGCAGCTCGGCGCCGGTCGAGAAGGCGTCCACGCGAAGCGTCTGCTGGTGTGCGGCCATGTCCTCGACACGGTCGCCGAACAGGTCGCGCACGTGGTCGACGCTCCCCCACAGCGGCGCGGGCGACGCTCCGGGAGGAGGCGGCGGCGCGTACGGCTTCATCGTCGCGAACAGCTGGCCGATGGCGCCGGCCGGCGTCCAGCTCAGCACCCCGATGACGCCGCCGGTGCGGACCACGCGGGTGAGCTCGTCCGCGGCGAGCTGATGATGCGGCGCGAACATGACGCCGATGCTCGACATGACGACGTCGAAGGTGGCGTCGGCGAACGGCAGCGCCTCGGCATCCGCCGTCTGCCATTCCAGCTCGACGCCCGCGGCATCCGCCGTCCGGCGCCCGACCTCGAGGAGCTCCGGGGTCAGGTCGGTCGCGACGACGTCTGCGCCGCGGCGGGCCGCGGGGATGGCAGAGGTCCCGGTTCCGGCCGCGACGTCGAGGACGCGCTGGCCGGGCTGGATGTCGAGCGCCTCGACGAGGATCCTGCCGAGGTCTCCGACGACCTGGTCGGCCACCGCGGGATAGTCCCCGCTCGCCCACATCGCGGCGTGTTTCGCCTTGAGGGCGCGGTCCTCCTCCGTCGCCGTCACGGTGCGCGTGTGGGTGGTGAATGATGACATCTCGTCTCCTTCGACGGATCGGCTGATGGCATCACGGTATGGCCGCGGGACCGGTCGCCTCATCGGCGCTGGCGCGCATTCCGTCGGTGTCGCCGCGCGGCGCCCTGGCGGCTGACGCGTAGTCGCTATGCGTGCGACAGCAGGCGCGCGACCGCCGCGGTGCGGGCGCTGCGGCCGCTGAGCCCGAGCTTCGCGTACGCGTTGTGAAGGTGCCGCTCGACGGTCCGCACCGAGAGGAACAGCCGCGCGGCGATCGTGTCGTTGTCGTGCCCGGCGGCCGCGAGCCGGAGGATCTCGAGCTCCCGCGGCGAGACGAGCGCGGCGATGTCGTGGGAATCCTCGTCGTCGGCGACGCGATCGGGCTCGAGGAAGCCGGTGAGCTCGCGCAGCAGGACGGGCCAGGCGGGTTCATCGGCGAGGATCACGTGGTTGTCGCTCTCGAGGACGACGAGTCGCGCACCGCGGATGCCGGACGCGAGGTCCCGGGCGTAGTGCAGGTCGTTCATCTGGTCCCCGCGGCTGTGCAGGACGAGGGTCGGAAGCTCCAGCGCCCGCAACCGCCACGTGGAGTCCGCCTTCTCCCGCTGCGCCCGTGAGATGACCGCGGTCTCCGCGTCGCACGCCCGCGCCTGCAGGTCATCGATCCACCGCATCTGCTCTTCCGTGCCCCCGGGGATCATCATGCTGCTGAACACCCGCCGGAACTCCGAGGTCGGTCGCGCCCAGCCGACCCGGATGAGGGTCTCGAAGGCGGCGAACACGTCGCGTTCCTCGTCCGTCATGCCGACGGTCGCGCCGGCGTAGCTGCTGTAGAAGACGAGCCGGGTGAGCCGCTCCGGGTGCCGCGCCGCGTACTCGATGGCGACGGGGCCGCCCTGGGCCATCGCCATCAGCGCGAAGCGGTCCAGGCCGGCATCCGCCACGACGGCCTCGAGGTCGCCGAGCCGAGCCTCGAGGCTGTGATCGGTGACGCCGCGATCCGACAGCCCGTGCCCGCGCTCGTCGTAGCGGATGACCGTCGCGACCTTGCCGAGCTCGACGAGGTAGTGGCGCCAGACCGGGCTCTCCCAGTCGAACTGCAGGTGGCTGAGCCAGCACGCGTCGATCACGAGGGGCGGGCCGGACCCGTGCACGGCGTACGCGATGCCGACCCCGTCGGCCGAGCGCGCGAATCGGATGTCCTGAATGACATCGCCGCGGTGCGAGTCCACAGCGTCAGTGTAGGAGCCCCGCCCGCCTCGCACACCTGGGTCCGCGACACGGCAGCCGTCGCGAGAGCCGGCATCCGGCGGTACCGTCGCTCAGGAGGAGGCGACCGCGATGACGATCGATGTGAGGAAGCGGTTCCGCGAGCTCTACGCGGCACCGACCGACCGGTTCGTCGAGATGGAGGTCCCCGAACGGACCTACCTCGCGATCGACGGTTCCGGCGATCCGAACACCGCTCCCGGGTACGCCCGGGCGGTGGAGGCGCTGTACACGTCGGCGTACGCCGTCCGCGCGGCGCTCAAGAAGCGCAGCGGCGACGCCTTCGCGGTGGGCCCGCTGGAAGGGCTCTGGTCGAGCGAGGACCCGGCGGACTTCGTCACCGGCACGAAGGCGAAGTGGGACTGGACGATGCTGGTCCCGCTCCCCGCCGAGGTCTCCGGGACGGATGCCGAGATCGGCCTCGACACCGCGACGGCCAAGAAGCCCGACCTGCCGGCCGCGCGGCTGCTCACGCTCACCGAGGGCCCGTGCCTGCAGATCCTCCACGTGGGCTCGTACGACGACGAGGCGCCGACGCTCGCTCGGCTGCACGCCGAGGTGATGCCGGAGCGCCGCCTGACGTGGAACGGACCGCACCACGAGATCTACCTCAGCGACCCGCGGCGGACGCCGCCCGAGGACCTGAAGACGATCCTGCGGCAGCCGGTCAGAGCGAGCTGAGTCCGCGCCTCGGATCCTTCGCGGTCACCACGCGATCCCCTATCCGCACGTCACGGCGGCGCAGCACGCGCAACTCGCTCGCGATTTCGACCGCGCCCGTCGCGCACGGGACCTGCTGCTCCACACGGCCACCAGCGGGCCGCACGACACCGCCGCGCAGGCGACGTCGCGCCGGTTCGAGCCGTCGCGCACGCCACTCGACTTCGACGAGTTCGTCGCGTGGACGGAGGCCAGCGGTTTCGGTCCCGGCGTCCGTCCGCGTCGCCCTGTCGACGGGCCGCGTCTGGCGGCATGGTCGGCGGTCGCGGCGGTCGCCGTCCTGATCCTCGGCGGCAGCTACCTCGCCACGCGCGGCCTCTGACGCGATCGCGACCCACGGCTACCACTGCGGAGCGCTCGCATCAATCCCCTGCATGCGCAGGATGCGGATTCCTACGGTCGGCGCAACGACCCCGACGACGCGAGGAGATTCGACATGGCTGTGTGCGACACCTGCGGAAACGACGACGACAAGGCCTTCACGCTGACGCGGGGAGACGATACCGGGACGTTCGACAGCTTCGAATGCGCCATCCACGCGATGGCCCCGGCGTGCGCGCACTGCGGATGCCGCATCATCGGCCACGGGGTGGAGACGACAGGCGGCATGTTCTGCTGCGCGAACTGCGCGCGCATGGTGGGCGAGCCGCAGGTCGTCGACCGTGTGCACGGAGCCGACATCGCGCCGCTGCGTCCCGAGGCCGCCTGACCCCCTCTCGAAGGAGACGACCATGACACACCACGACGACTCGATGCCCGATGTCCCGCTCGACCCCGATACCGGGCAGCCGCAGGAGCCCGTGACCGACGAGGCGTCGGGCGGCGCGTCGGATCAGCCGTCGGACCGGCCGGAGGACGAACCCGACGTGATCGCGGATCCCGTCTATCCGGACCGGAGCGACTCCGCCTGATCCTCAGGTGAGCGCGACCATCTCCGCACTGCGCTCCCACAGCTCGCCGGCGACCTCCCCATCGTCGGCGAGTCTGTGGGTCTTCGTCAGGACGTCCCGCTCGTAGTACCCGCCGGGGAGCCACTGCGTCCCCGACTCCCCCTCGGCCAGGAACACGAGCCGCGCACCGCCCTCGTCGGTCGTCGTCAGCAGTCGCCTCGTGAAGCGGTTGTGGTACATGAACCGGAACGGTCCGGGCACGTTCGCCGCGAACTGCGTCGCGACGACGCCCGGATGGAACGCGACGGCCGACACGCCGTCCGCTCCCCACCGCCGCTGCAGCTCGCGCGTGAACAGGACGTTCGCGAGCTTCGCATTGCCGTAGGCGACACGGCCCGAGTACCGGCGCGCGGCGTTCAGGTCGGTGACGTCGAACCGCGAGAAGGTGCGCGCCGCCGCGCTCGAGGTCTGGATCACGGATGCGGAGCTCTCGACCAGCCGCTCCCGCAGCAGGTTGGTCAGCAGGAACGGGCCGAGGTGATTCACCTGGAACGTCTGCTCGAAGCCGTCCGCGGTCAGCATCCGCCTGCCGAAGATGCCGCCCGCGTTGTTGGCGAGCACGTCGATGCGGGGGTGGTCCGCGAGCAGCTCGTCGGCGAGGCGCCGGACCTGCGCGAGGTCGGCGAAGTCGGCCAGGTGGTACGGCATCCCGAGCTCCGCGGCGAGGGCCGACGTCTTCTCGGGCGAACGTCCGACGAGCACGACGCGGTCGCCGCGGGCGACGAGTCGGCGGGATGCCGCGGCGCCGATGCCGTCGCTGGCTCCGGTGATCACATGGGTGCGCATCGGACCAGTCTCACAGCCCGCGGGTGCGCGGGGGCCGCGGCGGCCGGCCGGACAGCCACACGTACAGGACGAGGATCGCGATGACGGCACTTCCGATCACGATCCACCAGGCGAAGCCGGGGACGTCGGGCGTCTTGCCGGCGTTGTCCAGGTCCTCGCTGGGCGTGGGGATGACCCGCTCGCCGGTGACGAGGATGCGGTGGCTGTTGACTCCGAGCGGTGTGCACGTCACGAGCGTCACGAGGTCCCGGTCGACCTGGGGCAGCAGGCTCTCCGTCTCGTCGGGCTCCACGACCTTCGTGCCGACGACCCGGTAGGTGAGCACCTCGCCGAAGACCTCGATGGTGAACGTGTCGTCTTCGGCCACCTGGTCGAGGTGCGTGAACAGCTCGGACGTCGCGAGTCCGCGATGCGCCGTGAGGACCGCGTGCGTCGACGCGCCGCCGACGGGCAGGGCCGTGCCCTTCAGGTGCCCCACGCCGTGCTCGAGGACGTCCTCGCCGGTGCCGTGGTACACCGGCAGGTCCACGTCGATCGCCGGGATCTTGATCCGCGCCATCAGCCCCTCGGCGTCGGCGCGCAGCGTCTTCTCGTACTCGAGCCCGGCATCGGGGTCGGGGTCCACGGCGAGCGGCAGTCGCTCGTTGGCCGCGAGGGCGGCCCCGCCGCCGGTCAGCTCGTCGTTGTACGCGCGGGCCTCGGCGAGGAGTTCGGCGAGCGTCTCGGCGCCGAGATCGGTGATCTCGTAGGTGAGGTCGTCGATGCGGGAGGACTGCTCGACCTGGCTGAACCAGCTCGCCGCCGACGGGTACAGCAGCAGGGCGGCGCCCAGCAGGCACACCACGGCGATGATGAGCGGCACCACCGGGGCCCGCCACCGCCGGGCGCGCCGGCGCTGCCGACGGGACGACGCGGCGCCCGCCGCAGCATCCGACGGCGGCGCAGGAGTCACGCTCCCATTGTCCGGTGCGAAGGGCGAAGGCGGGACGCCACCGGGACGTCCCGCCTTCGCTCTCATCTCTCGTCCGTCGTTCAGACGGCCGGGACGGCCTCGACGCGGCGACGCCGCGCCACGACGATCGCTGCGCCGACGGCGATCATGACCAGGGCGCCACCACCGACGCCGAACCACAGCGCGCCGTCACCACCGGTGAGCGGAAGCGCCCACGGCGGCAGCTGCGTGTGCGGCACCTCGAGGTAGTTGCGGATCGGGGCCGTCGTCGACGTCGTCCCGGCCACGACCTGGGCGGGCGTGGTCAGGCGCGGCGGCTGGAAGCCGGCGGGCGGCTCGATCTCGCGACCCCAGTACGTCGCGGGGGTGAGGCCGGTCACGTACGCGATGCCCTCGGCGTTCGTGGTCCAGCGGTCGACGCCGCCGACGGAGATCGGGTTCGTCCCGGCGTTCGCGTCGGACTCCGACAGGAACAGCTGGTAGACCGCCCCGGCGAGCGGGGTCTTGCCGCCGCTGCCCGTCGGAGCGTACGCCAGCAGCGTGAACTCACCGATGGGGGTGACCGCCGACACGGTCTCGGTCGATCCGTTGACGGTCGCCGAGGCGGTGTTGACGAGCTGGCCGTCCGCGGGGGTCGTGGTCGCCCGTGTGAGCACGTTGAGCTCCACCTGTCCGTCGGCGAGCGCCGCCGAGGCCAGCCGGGTGCGTCCGGCAGGGGTGAAGGTCGCCGTCGTCGTGTTGCCCGTGGTGGTCAGGGTGTAGTCCGCGGGCGCGGCGAAGTTCTGCACGACGCCCGACGCGTTGCGCACGATCACCGACGTCCCGGCGACGCCGGACGGCGGCGTCGGAACGAACTGCATGCCGGTCGGCAGCTGGTCGGTCACGGCGAACTCCGAGATCGAGCCGCCGCCCGCGAGGGTGGGGATGCCGGCGCGGATCGCCCAGCGGACGAGGTCGGGGTTCCGGGCCTCGACCGATCCCGGGGCGGGGACGACGCGGCTCTTCACGAGCTCGGTGACCGAGTTCTTCGGGTACAGGTGGACGTCGTAGATCCACTCGTTGGCGGGGCTGCCGAGCGACCCGGTCGGGAAGGGCAGCGTGACCAGGAACGGTGCGGTGCGGTCGGTGACGGACGCCGGTGCCGCCGTCTCGCGCACGAGGTAGAGGCCGATGGGCATCGGGCCCGTGGCGGACTCGAACG
>NZ_JBFOKN010000007.1:0-5539 GCF_047246565.1 Microbacterium pasadenense
GTGTTGTTAACGAGAAATGGCCACCCAGCGATGGGTGGCCATTTCACGAAAAGAAGTCCGGCGGTGTCCTACTCTCCCACAGGGTCCCCCCTGCAGTACCATCGGCGCTGTGAGGCTTAGCTTCCGGGTTCGGAATGTAACCGGGCGTTTCCCTCACGCTATGGCCGCCGAAACACTATTGATGTTTCAATCAAGCATAACAAAGTCATTGTCATGCGGTTCTCGACCGTACATCGAGAACCACTCAGTGGACGCAAGCACCAAAAACGGTGATGTTATCAAGTCATCGGCTTATTAGTACCGGTCAGCTTCACGTGTTGCCACGCTTCCACATCCGGCCTATCAACCCAGTAGTCTGGCTGGGAGCCTCTCACCCGAAGGTATGGAAATCTCATCTTGAGGCCGGCTTCCCGCTTAGATGCTTTCAGCGGTTATCCATCCCGAACGTAGCTAACCAGCGGTGCTCTTGGCAGAACAACTGGCACACCAGAGGTTCGTCCAACCCGGTCCTCTCGTACTAGGGTCAGATCCTCTCAAATTTCCTACGCGCGCAGCGGATAGGGACCGAACTGTCTCACGACGTTCTAAACCCAGCTCGCGTACCGCTTTAATGGGCGAACAGCCCAACCCTTGGGACCTACTCCAGCCCCAGGATGCGACGAGCCGACATCGAGGTGCCAAACCATGCCGTCGATATGGACTCTTGGGCAAGATCAGCCTGTTATCCCCGAGGTACCTTTTATCCGTTGAGCGACAGCGCTTCCACAAGCCACTGCCGGATCACTAGTCCCGACTTTCGTCCCTGCTCGACCTGTCAGTCTCACAGTCAAGCTCCCTTGTGCACTTACACTCGCCACCTGATTGCCAACCAGGTTGAGGGAACCTTTGGGCGCCTCCGTTACTTTTTGGGAGGCAACCGCCCCAGTTAAACTACCCACCAGGCACTGTCCCTGAACCGGATCACGGTTCGAAGTTAGATATCCAGAGTGACCAGAGTGGTATTTCAACAATGACTCCACGGTAACTGGCGTCACCGCTTCAAAGTCTCCCACCTATCCTACACAAGCCACACCGAACACCAATACCAAGCTGTAGTAAAGGTCACGGGGTCTTTCCGTCCTGCTGCGCGTAACGAGCATCTTTACTCGTAATGCAATTTCGCCGAGTTCGCGGTTGAGACAGTTGGGAAGTCGTTACGCCATTCGTGCAGGTCGGAACTTACCCGACAAGGAATTTCGCTACCTTAGGATGGTTATAGTTACCACCGCCGTTTACTGGGGCTTAAATTCTCAGCTTCGCCTTGCGGCTAACCGGTCCTCTTAACCTTCCAGCACCGGGCAGGCGTCAGTCCGTATACATCGTCTTGCGACTTGGCACGGACCTGTGTTTTTAGTAAACAGTCGCTACCCACTAGTCTCTGCGGCCTCCAAACGCTTTCGGAGCAAGTCCTAATACGTCGAAGGCCCCCCTTCTCCCGAAGTTACGGGGGCATTTTGCCGAGTTCCTTAACCACGATTCTCTCGATCTCCTTGGTATTCTCTACCTGACCACCTGAGTCGGTTTGGGGTACGGGCAGCTAGAACCTCGCGTCGATGCTTTTCTTGGCAGCATAGGATCACCCACTTTTTATCCGCATCGTGTCTCAGCCTGTATGAGGAACGGATTTGCCTATTCCTCGGCCTACGCACTTGCCCCGGGACAACCATCGCCCGGGTTGGGCTACCTTCCTGCGTCACACCTGTTAATACGCTAGCCGCACCAGCATGGGGTCGAGCGTTCGCTCAGACGTCATCACCCCGAAGGGATCCGAACATTCCGAGTTAGGACTCTTAGCACCACTGGATTAGCTTGGGCGGTTCTTCGCCGGTACGGGAATATCAACCCGTTGTCCATCGACTACGCCTGTCGGCCTCGCCTTAGGTCCCGACTTACCCAGGGAAGATTAGCTTGACCCTGGAACCCTTGGTCTTTCGGAGGACGTGTTTCTCACACGTCTTTCGCTACTCATGCCTGCATTCTCACTCGTGTAGCCTCCACGGCTGGTTCACACCGCCGCTTCGCTGGCCACACGACGCTCTCCTACCCATCAACACGGCTGGACCACGAAGGCCTACCAAAAATGTCAATGCCACAACTTCGGTGGCGTGCTTGAGCCCCGTTACATTGTCGGCGCGGAATCACTTGACCAGTGAGCTATTACGCACTCTTTCAAGGGTGGCTGCTTCTAAGCCAACCTCCTGGTTGTCAAAGCAACTCCACATCCTTTCCCACTTAGCACGCGCTTTGGGACCTTAGTTGGTGGTCTGGGTTGTTTCCCTCTCGACTATGAAGCTTATCCCCCACAGTCTCACTGCTGCGCTCTCACTTACCGGCATTCGGAGTTTGGCTGACGTCAGTAACCTTGTAGGGCCCATCGGCCATCCAGTAGCTCTACCTCCGGCAAGAAACACGCAACGCTGCACCTAAATGCATTTCGGAGAGAACCAGCTATCACGAAGTTTGATTGGCCTTTCACCCCTATCCACAGCTCATCCCCTCAGTTTTCAACCTAAGTGGGTTCGGTCCTCCACGACGTCTTACCGTCGCTTCAACCTGGCCATGGATAGATCACTTCGCTTCGGGTCTAGGACATGCGACTGAATCGCCCTATTCAGACTCGCTTTCGCTACGGCTACCCCTCTCGGGTTAACCTCGCCACATATCGCTAACTCGCAGGCTCATTCTTCAAAAGGCACGCTGTCACCCCTACTAAGGAGGCTCCAACGGTTTGTAAGCAAACGGTTTCAGGTACTATTTCACTCCCCTCCCGGGGTACTTTTCACCTTTCCCTCACGGTACTTGTCCGCTATCGGTCATCTGGGAGTATTTAGGCTTATCAGGTGGTCCTGACAGATTCACACGGGATTTCTCGGGCCCCGTGCTACTTGGGATACTCTTCGCGTCAAGAGAAGCATTTCGACTACGGGGTTGGCACCCTCTATGACCCGCCTTTCAATGCGGTTCGTCTATACCTTCTTGTAACGCCGACAGATCGGCAGACCTGTCTGAAAAGTCCCACAACCCCGAATACGCAACTCCTGCCGGATATCACACGTACTCGGTTTAGCCTGTTCCGGTTTCGCTCGCCACTACTAACGGAATCGCGGTTGCTTTCTCTTCCTGTGGGTACTGAGATGTTTCACTTCCCCACGTTCCCTCTACCCGCCCTATATATTCAGGCGGGAGTCACTAGGTCGGCACGCCGCCCAGCGGGGTTTCCCCATTCGGACATCCTCGGATCACAGTGTGCTTATCCACTCCCCGAGGCTTATCGCAGATTGCTACGTCCTTCTTCGGCTCCAGATGCCAAGGCATCCACCGTTTGCTCTTAAAGACTTGAAATCATCATGAGTTTGAATCGTCAATCGAAATTGACTAATGATCTTTAAGATCATCTTTCTGAACTGACTTGCGTCAGAACAAAGATGCTCGCGTCCACTGTGTAGTTCTCAAAGTACGGGCGGTACCTCCCCCGCTCACCCATCCGGGCAGCCAGGAAAGGCCCTGAGGTTGACTGCGACCCGAAGGCCACACCCGGTCCCTCAGGACCCAACAGCGTGCATGTGCCGGCAGCCTCACCCCGAACCGTTCCAGACCCGAAGGCCGTACTGAGCTCGAAGATCAACCCTCCGACACCTCATCAAATGTTCCACCCATGAGCTCCCCGCAGAGACATTCGCTCTGATCGGGGGCCTGGACAGTCAAAGACTGCCAGATGCTCCTTAGAAAGGAGGTGATCCAGCCGCACCTTCCGGTACGGCTACCTTGTTACGACTTAGTCCTAATTACCGATCCCACCTTCGACGGCTCCCTCCACAAGGGTTGGGCCACCGGCTTCAGGTGTTACCGACTTTCATGACTTGACGGGCGGTGTGTACAAGACCCGGGAACGTATTCACCGCAGCGTTGCTGATCTGCGATTACTAGCGACTCCGACTTCATGAGGTCGAGTTGCAGACCTCAATCCGAACTGGGACCGGCTTTTTGGGATTCGCTCCACCTCGCGGTATTGCAGCCCTTTGTACCGGCCATTGTAGCATGCGTGAAGCCCAAGACATAAGGGGCATGATGATTTGACGTCATCCCCACCTTCCTCCGAGTTGACCCCGGCAGTATCCCATGAGTTCCCACCATTACGTGCTGGCAACATAGAACGAGGGTTGCGCTCGTTGCGGGACTTAACCCAACATCTCACGACACGAGCTGACGACAACCATGCACCACCTGTTTACGAGTGTCCAAAGAGTTGACCATTTCTGGCCCGTTCTCGTATATGTCAAGCCTTGGTAAGGTTCTTCGCGTTGCATCGAATTAATCCGCATGCTCCGCCGCTTGTGCGGGTCCCCGTCAATTCCTTTGAGTTTTAGCCTTGCGGCCGTACTCCCCAGGCGGGGAACTTAATGCGTTAGCTGCGTCACGGAATCCGTGGAATGGACCCCACAACTAGTTCCCAACGTTTACGGGGTGGACTACCAGGGTATCTAAGCCTGTTTGCTCCCCACCCTTTCGCTCCTCAGCGTCAGTTACGGCCCAGAGATCTGCCTTCGCCATCGGTGTTCCTCCTGATATCTGCGCATTCCACCGCTACACCAGGAATTCCAATCTCCCCTACCGCACTCTAGTCTGCCCGTACCCACTGCAGGCCCGAGGTTGAGCCTCGGGATTTCACAGCAGACGCGACAAACCGCCTACGAGCTCTTTACGCCCAATAATTCCGGATAACGCTTGCGCCCTACGTATTACCGCGGCTGCTGGCACGTAGTTAGCCGGCGCTTTTTCTGCAGGTACCGTCACTTTCGCTTCTTCCCTGCTAAAAGAGGTTTACAACCCGAAGGCCGTCATCCCTCACGCGGCGTTGCTGCATCAGGCTTTCGCCCATTGTGCAATATTCCCCACTGCTGCCTCCCGTAGGAGTCTGGGCCGTGTCTCAGTCCCAGTGTGGCCGGTCACCCTCTCAGGCCGGCTACCCGTCGACGCCTTGGTGAGCCATTACCTCACCAACAAGCTGATAGGCCGTGAGCCCATCCCAGACCGAAAAATCTTTCCAACTGCTGACCATGCGGTCGCAGCTCATATCCAGTATTAGACGCCGTTTCCAGCGCTTATCCCAGAGTCCGGGGCAGGTTGCTCACGTGTTACTCACCCGTTCGCCACTGATCCACAGAGCAAGCTCTGCTTCACCGTTCGACTTGCATGTGTTAAGCACGCCGCCAGCGTTCATCCTGAGCCAGGATCAAACTCTCCGTAAAAGAAAAATGCATACAATCACCGGAAAAAGGCGAAAGCAGCGAGTTTGAACTGACCAAAAAGATAAATCATTGCTGACTATCCATAACGCCAACCCTCAAAAAAGAGGATTGGACTTGATCCAAAGGAATCTCACCTCAGCCGAAGCTGAAGTCGAGGTTATTTGGCATTTGACAAGTGCACGCTGTTGAGTTCTCAAGGATCGGATGCTCCCACCTCCACCCTCCCGGGCTTCACTGTGGGGCAACTTCTC